>CAVWFX010000013.1:0-376789 GCA_963754375.1 uncultured Solirubrobacterales bacterium | reverse complement strand
ATACTGCCGAGCTGCTCCTCATCGTGATAGAGAAGAGCCTCGTTTACCAGACGCGGGAGCCCCTGCACGGGCGCGTGTCCTTTGACTAGATGCGGTGCCTCCTTCCGTGTCAAGTACGGTTTCCAGCATTGACCGCTTCCAAACTGCAACCGCAGGCACAACACCCCACCGCCAATATCAGTAGGCTCGGCCCAGCGTGCAAGGTCAGTTTCGCGTAGAAGTCCGCAGCGAGGGCACAGCGGCCGTAGTCGTGGTGAGCGGAGAGCTCGACCTGGCCTCGGGTCCCGAGCTCGAGCAGACGCTCGAGCAGCTTGCCGAGCAGCCCACCGAGCTGCTGGTGATTGACCTGCGCGAGGTGGATTTCATGGACTCCACCGGCCTCAGCATCATCGTCAAGGCCCACCAGAGATTCGCCGATGCCGGTCGCCAGCTGGCTCTCGTGCGAGGCACGCCTCAGGTTCAGCGGCTGCTGGACCTGACCGGGGTGGCCGAGCGTCTGCCTCTCGTCGATTCGCCGGAAGAGCTGCTGAGCGGGGACTGAGCTGCTGAGGGAGATCCCACTCGGCGAGCGCATCATGCGCGGTCGGGGGCCAGAGTTCACGGAGCTCCTGGAGACGCTCGGCGAGGCCGTCACGATCCGGGATCCCGAACCACCGGATCCTGTTCGCCAATCGCGCCGCGCTCGACCAACTTGGCTTTGCGACGCTGGAGGATCTCCAGCAGCGCTCGCTCGACTCGATCATGGACGATTACGTGGTCCACGACGAGCACGGCGAGCCGCTGACCATGAGCGACGTGCCCTCGGTCCGGCTGCTGGCGGGCCGTGAGGCCGAACCGCTGTTGCTGCACACCGTGCACCGCCAGACCGGAGCGGCGCGGTGGCAGCGTCTGAAGACGGCCGCGCTACGCGATAGCGACGGGCAGATGGCGGCCGCCGTGACGGTGATCGAGGACATCACCGCGGTCAAGACGGCCGAGGTACACACTCGCGTGCTGGCCAACTCCGGACGGCTCCTGGCCTCCTCGCTGGACTATGAGGAGACTCTGCGCAACGTCGCCCGCGTGGCCGTGCCGGATCTGGCGGACTGGTGCATCGTCGAGCTGATCGACGAGCGGCTGCGCCGTCAGACCGTGGTGGTCGCCCATCGGCGCCCTGAACGCGAAGCGCTGATCAGGCAGCTGCGAGCCTTCGAGCCCAATCAGCTCAGGCCCGACTCGGTGTCGGCGCGGGTGTTCCGCAGCGGCCTGCCCGAGCTGTTCTTCGAGTCCCCGACGAACACCTGGTCCGCAACGCTCGCAGCGACGAGCATCTGCGGCTGATGCGCGAGCTCGACGTCCGCTCGGCGGTAGTGGTGCCGATGCGGGTGCCCAACCGGACGATTGGCGTGATGGCCTTCGCCACCAGCGAGTCGCTGCGCCGGCTGGCGCAGGACGACGTCGCCCTGGCCGAGCAGCTCGGGCGCCGCACGGCGGTGGCAGTCGAGAACTCGAGGATGCACACCCAGCTGAACCATGTCGCCCAGACGCTGCAGGCGAGTCTGTTGCCGCGAGAGTTGCCCGAGGTGCCGGGCTGGGAGATCGCATCGCTGTATCGCCCGGCCGGGGCCGAGCTGCCGGTCGAGATCGGCGGTGACTTCTACGAGGTCTTCAGCGCTGGATCGTCCTCGTTTGCCCTGATCGGCGACGTCACCGGCCACGGCGTGACGGCCGCGACCCTCACCTCGATGATGCGCTATGGGGCCCGGTTCGCCAGCCGGCTCGAGCCCCAGCCGGCAGCAATTCTGCGCCGGCTCGACGAGGAGCTGCGGGGGCGCCCCGGGAACGCTCTGTGCACGGCGCTGTGCGCGCGGATCGAGGAGGGCGCGGTGGTCCTGTGTTCCGCGGGCCACCCTCCGGCCATGGTCGTCGACGCCGCCGGCTCGGTCACCGAGGCCCCAGAGGCCGGGCCGCTGTTGGGCGCGTTCGAAGACGCCGACTGGCACCAGACCGCGGTCCCGCTGGACGCCTCCGGCATGATCCTGCTCTACACCGACGGCGTGATCGAGAATGCCGGGGCGGAGGACCGCTTCGGCGCCGAGCGCCTGCGTCGCCTTCTGTCAGACAACGCGGGAGCGTCCCCGGCCGAGCTGTTGCGCGTGCTCGAGGTGGAGCTGACCGCGTTCCGGGGCGGTGCCCCCAACGACGACATCGCAGCCCTGGCGCTACGGCCGCGACCCTGACCGCGCGGTCAGCGGTGGTCGATGACCACGACCCGCAGTAACTCGCGGTCGGAGTCCTGCTCGACCGAGACCTCATCGCTGAGCAGCACCAGCGGCGACGCGGGGCGATCTGAGCCCTCGGCCCGTAGCTGGCGTCCGGTACCGGGCCGGAACGGGCCGACGGTCAGCTCAAGCCGACGCTCCTCGGCGCTCAGCCGCGCGCCGATCCGGGATCCCGAAGCTGCAGTGGCAGCGTGGGCGGCCAGGGTGTCAGTGACCAGGTAGACGTCCGAGAAGCGATCCAGCGAGAAGTGGGCGGTGGCGGCCAGGGTCCGGGCCAGGCGCCCGAGGACACCGGTGAGCAGCGCCACCGGCGACAGGGACACCACCACGTCGCCCTCCTGGCCACGGCCCCAATCCGGAGTCGGTGTCGGCCTCCCGGTGACTGGGCGGAACCCTCCAGCCGTCGTCGCGGGGAGCGAAGTCGATCTGCACCTCGGTGCCGCCTCCGTCGGGGGTGGTGAAGCGGACCTCGTCAGCCAGCGCCCGGATCACCGACATGCCGATACCGTCGACGCGATCGGCCGCCAGGACGGCGTCGGGTATCCCGACCCCGCCGTCGGTGACGGTGACTCGCAGCACGCTGTCGGCGACATACAGCCGGATGCTCATCGGTCCCGGCTCGCCGCCGTAGGCGTGCAGAACCACGTTGTTGCAGGCTTCGCTCACCGCCGTCTTGAGATCGTCGAGCAGCTCTGGGTCGATCCAGAGCAACTCGGCGACACCGGCGAGCATCCCGCGCACGATCGTGAGCGTCTGGGGCCTGCTCTCGAGCTCGAGCCGGACAGTGGGCGTTTCCGTGATCACATCAGCTCTCACCACTGCCCACGCCTGGCTTGTGTCAAACGAACCGGCCCGCAGTGGACTAGGTCGCTTCGGACTTGGTTTCAGTCAGGTCCGAGAGACGCGCGAGGGCCCTGCGCAGGATACGCGAGACTTGCATTTGAGAAACCCCGACCTGATCGGCGATCTGGGTCTGCGTCAAGTCGTGGACGAACCGAAGCATCAGCACCTGACGCTCGCGCGGCGCCAACTGCTGGGCGGCGGCACCGATCGTCAGGCGGTCGTCGGCCAGCCGGAGGTCGCGGTCCTCGCTGCCAAACCGATCGACGACGGTCCCGGTCTCGCCCTCGCCGTCGTCGTAGGGAGCGTCAAGCGAAGAGGCGTGGTGAGCACGGGAAGTCTCGAGCGCATCCAGCACATCCTCGATGCTGAGCTCCAGGTACTGGGCGAGTTCCTGCACGGTCGGCGAGCGGCCCGTCTTGGTGCTCAGGCGGTGCTGCGCCTCCTCCACCTTCATCGCCAGCTCCTGGGCGCCGCGCGGAACATGAACCGCCCAGCCCAGGTCACGGAAGTAGCGCTTGAGCTCGCCCAGCACGGTGGGCACCGCGAACGAGGAGAACGCCGTGCCGCGTGAGCCGTCGTAGCGGTCGATCGCCTTGACCAGGCCCAGGCTGGCGACCTGGAGCAGATCCTCGAAGGGCTCCCGGGCACCGCTGTAGCGGCGGGCCAGCTTACGGGCGAGGGGCAGGAAACGCCTGACCAACTCCTCGCGTGCACGGGGATCACCGTGCTTCTGCCAGCGCACGAACAGGTCCTCCGTGGCAGTCAGCGTGCTTACTTCGTGTGTGAGAGAGAGGGAACCGCTCTGGGTTACGGTGGCAGTCATGACGACCCTTTACCCGCTTTCTGAAGGGCTATGCGGAGTTGGCGCAAAATTTTTGATCAGAAATTCGCCGGCTTCTCACAAAGCTCTGAGGAAGCTCTAAGGAAGTTCCCAGGTTCGGCCGGGACGATTACGGCCGTGGTCCCCGAATCCTCGGCCGCCTCAGCCGCCTCAGCCGCCCCGGAGACCGAGCGGCTGCGGGTGCTCGTCGTCGACGACGAGCCGAGCATCGTCGACGTGATCTCGATGGCTCTGCGCCACCACGGCTATGACGTCGAGGTGGCCGACACCGGGACGCAGGCACTGGCCCATGTGCGCGACTGGCGCCCGCACGCGATGGTCCTTGACGTGATGCTGCCCGACATGGAGGGCTTCGAGGTGGCCCGGCGGCTGGCCAACCAGCAGGCCGGCGTCCCCATCCTGTTCCTCAGCGCCCGCGACAACACCGCCGACAAGGTCCGCGGGCTGACCACCGGCGGCGACGACTACGTCACCAAGCCGTTCAGCCTCGAGGAGCTGATCGCCCGGCTGCGCAACATCATGCGACGCAGCGGTGCCTTCGAGCAGCCTTCCAGCCGCCTGACCTTCGCCGACCTGGAGCTCGACGAGGACACCCACGAGGTCTCGCGCGCCGGGCGGCCGATCGAGCTGACGGCGACCGAGTATCGGCTGCTGCGCTACCTGATGTCGAACCCCCGCCGGGTGCTGACACGCGCTCAGCTGCTCGACCACGTCTGGAGCTACGACTTCGGCGGCGACGCTCGCGTGCTCGAGACCTACGTCAGCTATCTGCGCAAGAAGCTCGACTCAGGCGGCCCGCCGCTCCTGCACACGGTGCGCGGCGTCGGCTACGTCCTGCGGCTTCCCCGGGAGTAGGCGGTGTCGCTGCGAGCGCGTCTGCTGGCCGGGATGGTGGCTCTGGTGGCGGCCGGGCTGGCGGTGGCGGCGTTCGTCACCTACGAGGAGCAGCGGTCGTTCCTGCTCACCCGCGTCGACCAGCAGGTGCTGTCGGCGGTGGTGCCGTTCTCGGCGGCGTTGCGCTTCGAGCAGCCGCAGTTCGGGCCGTTTCCGCGTCGCCGCCCCCCGCCGGGATTTGGCGGCGCCCGGCCGGGCCGGTCAGCGGCGCCCGACGTTCCTGCCGCCGGGCACCTTCGGCGAGCTGCTGGGGCCCGATCGCCAGGTCCTGCGCCGCCGGACGTTCAGCTACGGCGGCGACGAGGGGCCGGCGCCGACGCTTCCGGCCCACTTCCCGGTCAGCCGCAGCGGCGCTTCGCCGCATCTGTTCACGGTCAGCGCGTCCGGCGGGGTGCGCTACCGGGCGATCGCGCTGGCGGCGGGGCAGGACACCGCGATCGTCGCCGTCCCGCTGCGCGAGGCCGACCAGACCCTGCATCGCCTGGTGGTGGTCGAGGCGCTGGTCGCCGGAGGCGTGATCCTGGCCCTGGTGCTGCTCGGCTGGGTGGTGATCCGGGTCGGGCTGCGGCCACTGGAACGGATCGGCCGGGTGGCCAGCGAGATCGCCGGCGGCGACCTGTCGCGCCGGTAGCCCGGCCGACCCCCGCACCGAGGTAGGGCGCCTGGGCCTTTCGCTGAATGAGATGCTGGCCCAGATCGAGCAGGCGTTCGAGGACCGCCGCCGCAGCGAGGACCGGCTGCGGCGCTTTCTGGCCGATGCCTCGCACGAGCTGCGCACGCCGCTGTCCTCGATCCGCGGCTACGCGGAGCTGTTCAGCCTGGGCGCGGCCGAGGACCCGGCCACGCTGGCCCGGGCGATGGCCCGGATCGAGGCCGACGCGACGCGGATGGGGGTTCTGGTCGAGGACCTGCTGTTGCTGGCCCAGCTCGATCAGATCCCGGAGCCACGCCGAGTGTCGGTCGATCTCAGGGAGGTGGTCGAGCACGCCGCCGGCGATGCCCGGATGCTGGCCCCCGAGCGCTCGGTCAGCGTGGCCGAGGCGGGCGAGTCCGGTGGCGGTGGCCGGGGACCCCGACCAGCTGCGCCAGCTGTTGGCCAACCTGATGCGCAACGCGGTCATCCACACTCCTCCGGAGTCCGCCGATCGAGCTGCGCCTGCGGCGCGACCAGGCGTCCCAGCGGGCCGTGCTGGAGGTCCGAGATTGGGGTCCGGGCCTGCCCCCGGAGGACCTCGAGCGGGTGTTCGACCGCTTCTGGCGAGCCGAGGCCGGGCGCAGCCGCGGTCCCGGCGGGGCGGGACTCGGCCTGGCCATCGTCAGGGCGATCGTGCTCGCCCACGGAGGCGAGGTCAGCGCCGAGAACGCCGACGGCGGCGGGGCGCGGTTCCGGATCGCGCTGCCGCTGGCAGACGATCCGGCCTCCCAGGAAAGTCTCAGCCTTCTCTCACCGGATGCTTACTCGCGATCAGCACATTGATCAGTCGATGACCGGCGACCGGCGCACATTCACTCCTGTCGCAAGGCGCGCATGACGCGGCGTCCCCGCGGATCCTGGCACCTGGTCCTGCTCGCGGTCATCGGCGTCGCGGTGGTGGTCGCGGGCGTGATCGACCTCGGCGCTCCCTCAAGCTCGGCGCGTACCTCGCGCGAGATCGTCACCGCCGAGCCCGGCGTGGTCCAGTCGACGGTGTCGGGCACCGGCAACATCGAGCCGGGCACCGACGTCGACGCCAACTTCAAGACCAGCGGAACGCTCAACTCGATCAACGTCCACGTCGGCCAGCACGTCCATCGAGGGCCAGCTGCTGGGCACGCTGGATCCGACCTCGGCCCAGCTCGCTGTCAACCAGGCCCAGCTCAACCTGACCGCGGCCCAGGATCAGCTCACCGCGCTGGAGGACGGAACGACATCGGCCTCCAGCGGTTCCAGCGGTTCCACCGGTTCCAGCGGCTCAAGCAGCGACGCCAGCACTTCGGTGCAGGCCGGCAGCGCCGAGTTCGTGTCTGACACGACCACCGCGTCGAGCACCACCACCGGGACCACCAGCACGCCGTCGAGCACCACGACCACGGGGGCCACGAGCACGCCGTCGCGCACGAGTCCGGCCGGGACCGGCCGCGGGCTCAACCAGGACCACAGGCAGCTCCTCGACCACGCCACCGCTCGACGACGCCGTCGCAGAGCGGCGGGTCAAGCGGGTCGAGCGGTAGCCGGTCACGCGGGGCCGGCTCGGGCGAGTCCAGCTCCGGGGGCTCGGGCTCCGGGGGCTCGGGCTCCGGCTCCGGCTCGTCGGGCTCGGGCGGCGCTTCAACCAGCAGCACCCCCTCCCCGGCCAGCATCGCCTCGGCCCAGGCGTCGGTCGACAGCGCCGAGGCCACGCTACAGAACGCCCAGACTGGCGCTGGACGAGACCAAGCTCTATGCGTCCGCCGCCGGGACCATCGCCTCGGTGGCCGACGTCTCGCCCGGTGACCCGATCACGGCCGGGGGTGGCTCGTCATCGAGCTCGAGCGCGAGCTCCGGTTCCGGCTCCGGCTCGGGTGCAAGCGCGACGTCGGCGGCCGGCAGCCTGGGCGGGTC
Organism: uncultured Solirubrobacterales bacterium; assembly: GCA_963754375.1. Classification (GTDB taxonomy): domain Bacteria; phylum Actinomycetota; class Thermoleophilia; order Solirubrobacterales; family Solirubrobacteraceae; genus Palsa-465. Next base: position 369,369 of record CAVWFX010000013.1, on the reverse strand, counting down.
CAGCGGCTCCACCGGCTCGACCGAGTCGTCGAGCTCGACCAGCCCGTTCGCCGAAATCGTCAACACCAACTCGCTGACCATGACCGTGGCCTTCAGCGAGTCCGACATCAGCAAGCTCAAGGTCGGCCAGACCGCCACCGTCTCGCTCGACGCCATCAGCGGGTCTGCAGCTGGCCGCGCACGTGAGCTCGATCGCGCTGCTCGGGACCACCAGCAGCAGCGTGGTCAGCTACGACGCGACCCTGTCCCTCGACCAGAACGACTCCCGGGTCAAGCCCGGGATGAGCGCCTCAGCGAGCGTGATCACCAACCAGGCCCAGGGCGTGACGCTGCCCAACACGGCTATCACCGGCACCGGCTCGCTGACCACGGTCAACGTGCTCAAGAACGGCAAGAGCGTCGCCACGCCGGTCGTCGTCGGCCTCAGGGGCGACAACCGCACCCAGATCGTCAGCGGGCTCCCGGCCGGCTCCCAGGTTGTGGTCACCCAGACCCTCCCGGCCCTGGGTTCGTCCTCGGCGACCGGCTCATCGTCGACCGGCACGCTCGGCGGGACCCGCGGCTTCGGCGGCGCCGGCGGCGCCGGCGGCTTCGGCGGTGGCGCCGCCCGCTTCTTCGGCGGGGGCGGAGGCGGCGGGGTCGCTGGTGGCGGCGGCGGGGTCGGCGGTGCGGCGGGCGCCGGCGGCGGCGCCGGTGGTGGTTGATCGATGGCCCGCCCGCCAGTCATCGACCTGCGACGACGTACGCAAGACCTACCGAATCGGGGAGATCGCCGTGCACGCGCTGCGCGGGATCACGCTCTGGTGCAGCGCGGCGAATACGTGGCCATCATGGGCGCCTCGGGCAGCGGCAAGACGACGCTGATGAACATCCTCGGCTGCCTCGACGTACCCGACCGACTGGCAGCTACCGCCTGAACGGGATCGACGTCCGCACCACCGACGAGGACGCTCTGGCCGACCTGCGCAACCGGGAGATCGGCTTCGTCTTTCAGAGCTTCAACCTGATCCCGCGCACGCGCGCGCTGGCCAACGTCGAGCTGCCGCTGTCCTATGCCGGGCTGCACCGTGGCGACCGCCGCCGGCGCGCGCTGCAGGCGCTGGGCGATGTCGGCCTGGCTGACCGGGTGCAGCACCTCCCCTCCGAGCTGTCGGGCGGCCAGCAGCAGCGGGTGGCGATCGCCCGGGCGCTGGTCACCAATCCCGGCGATGATCCTGGCCGACGAGCCGACCGGCAACCTGGACACCGCGTCGACGCGAGAGGTGCTCGACATCTTCGAGCGGCTCAGCTACGAGGGACGCACGATCATCCTGATCACCCACGAGCGCGACGTCGCCGCCCACGCCGATCGGGTCATCCAGGTCAGCGACGGGCTGGTGATCTCCGACGAGGAGACCTACATCGCGGAGCCGGCCTCGTGACCGAGACGATTCGTGTGGCCTTCGCCGGCCTGGCCGCCAACAAGCTGCGCTCCGGGCTGACGATCCTCGGGCTGATGATCGGCGTCGGGTCGGTGATCGTGCTGGTGGCGGTCGGCACCGGCTCCTCCAGCGCCGTCGAGAAGCAGATCGAGTCGCTGGGCTCAAACGTGCTCCTGGTCACGACCGGGCCGACGCTGGGCGGTTTGCGCGGCGGCGCGCAGACCAGCACCAACTCGCTCACCGTGGCCGACGCCAACGCGCTGCAGAGCAAGCTGCAGGCCCCGGACGTGGCCAGCGCCTCTCCGGTCGTCAACGCCGGCGACGTGACCCTCACCTACAACGGCACCACCTATTCGCCCAGCACGTTCGTGGGCACCACGCCCGAGCTACCAGACCGCCCGCGACTACACGATGCAGACGGGCTCCTGGTTCACCGCCGCCCAGGACCGCCAGCACGCTCGTGTCCTGGTGGTGGGGCCGACGGTGGTCAGCGAGCTGTTCGGCGGCCAGAGCCCGATCGGGCAGACGGTGCAGGTCAACGGGACCAACTTCGAGGTCATCGGCGTGACCGCCTCCAAGGGCTCCAACGGCACCACCGACCAGGACGACGTCGCCTTCGCGCCGCTGACCGCCGTGCAGGACACCCTCACCGGCTACGGGAGCATCAACTCGATCACCGTCCAGGCCAAGTCCCGCGACCAGCTCAACGCCGCCCAGACCGAGGTCTCAGACATCCTCCAGCAGCGCCATCCGACGGTCGGCTCCTCCACCACCCCCAGCTTACAACGTCATCAACCAGGGTTCGATCCTGCAGGCGTCCAACTCCACCAGCGGCGTGTTCACCACCCTGCTCGGCGAGGTCGCAGCGATCTCGCTGCTGGTCGGCGGGATCGGCGTGATGAACATCATGCTCGTGTCGGTGACCGAGCGGACCCGTGAGATCGGGATCCGCAAGGCCGTGGGGGCCCGCCGCAGCGACATCCTGATCCAGTTCCTGGTCGAGGCGGTGCTGGTGTCGCTGTTCGGCGGCATTGCCGGGGTGATCGCCGGAGTCGTCGGCAGCCAGTTCACGATCGCCGGTGTGCACCCGGTGATCGCGCCCTACTCGGTGGCGCTGGCCTTCGGCGCCGCCGTGCTCACCGGACTGTTCTTCGGGACCTATCCCGCCGGCCGCGCGGCCTCGCTGCGCCCGATCGAGGCACTGAGGTTCGAATGAGTCCGACGCCATCACGACGCCGGCGGCCGTTGGCGCGCCCCGTCCGCACGCCATCGCCAACCCAACCAGATCCAGAGGAAACGATGAACGCAGTCACCTACGACCGCCGCGGAGGGGCCCTGGGACCGCTACGACGAGCAGCCGCCCGACCAGGACCGCATGCCGGGACGGCCGCGGCGCCAGTACTTCAACCGCGCCAGCGCCGCGGTGGCAGCTCTGGTCACGTGCGCGATCGGCTTCTATGCCGGCGTGCGGGTCGAGAAGTCGCAGGTCTCGAGCTCCTCGACCGCGGCCGGTGGCGCCGCGTCGGCGTTCGCGGCCCGGGCCCGGGCGTTCGCTTCAGGCGCTGCGGGCGGGACGGCGGGCGCCGCTGCGGCAGGCTCGTCGGCAGCGGGGTCCGCTTCCCCGACGGGCGCCGGTGCGGGGGCAGCCTCGGGCGCGCGTGCGCCAGGCGCCGGCGGCTTTGGCGGCGCCTCGTTCGGCACCGTCTCGAGCGTCCGCGGCGGCACCATGTACGTGACCGAGAGCTCGGGCAACACGGTCAAGGTCAAGCTCTCCTCCTCGACCAAGATTTCCAAGAGCCTGTCCGTGCCCAAGAAGGCCATCCGCCCAGGAGACACCGTGGTGATCCAGGGACTCGCGGGCAAGAACGGCACCGTCACCGCCGCGTCGGTCAGCGATTCGGGCACCGGCTCCAGCGGTATCCGCGGCCTGTTCGGCGGCGGCGGCTCGCGGCGGCAGTCCGGTCGGCTCCGAGCGGCTCCGGCGGCTCAGCGGCTCGCGGCTCCGGCGGCTCGGGCGTCGGCTCGCTCTTCTCTTCCGGCGGCGGCGGTTGATCGCCGGGCGCATCCAGCATCGAAAGGATCGACGTAATGAACATGTCCATACACCTGGTCCGCCGCGGGGCGTTCGTGCTGGGGGCCCTGGTGGCGACCGTGGCAATCGCCGCCTGCGGCAGCAGCAGTACAACCAGCAGCAGCGGCTCGGCGGCGGCCAGCGCGAGTTCCACCACGAGTTCGGGCTCCGGTTCCGCCTCGGGCCGAGGCGGCTTCTTTCGTAACCCGGCCGAGCGCGCCAAGCTCGTGACCTGTCTCAAGCAGCACGGCGTGACCCTGCCGTCGCGGCCGCCGGGGTCCGGCGGGCCTCCCGGCGCGGGCTCGGGCTCGAGCTCTGGCTCGTCGTCGGGGTCAGCCACCACGCCCGGGGGCGGCGGCGGGTTCGGTGGGCGCCGACGCGGCTTCTTCGGCGGCGGCGCCGGGGCCAACCCCAAATTCCAGGCCGCCCTGAAGGCATGCGGCGTCAACTTCCGCGGCGGAGCAGCCTTCAACCCGGCCGCCCGCAAGGCTGAGGTCAACAAGTTCGTGACCTGCGTGGCCCAGCACGGTTACAAGCTGCCGAAGCCCAACTTCTCTGGCAACGGCCCGGTGTTCCCGCGCAACATCGAGTCCAACCCCAAGTTCCAGGCAGCCAGCAAGGCCTGCGCCAGCGACCTCCGGCCGCCGGGGGCGCCTCAGGGTGGCGGGCCGCCGCCCTCCAACGCATGACCTGGCGGGCTCCACCGGAATGCTCCGGTGGAGCCCGAGGGCCCGCGGGCTTGTGGGCCTGTGGGCCTGTGGGCTTGTGGCAGACGCCCGTTAGCCTGACTTAGGTGCGTTTCCCCCGCCTGCGTCCCGACCTCTCGCCGCTGCGCCAGAGCCGTGACCTGCGGCTGATCATCCTCGGTGACGTCGTCACCAGCCTCGGGGCGCAGGCGAGCCTGGTCGCGCTTCCCTACCAGCTCTATATCGAGACGCACTCGCCGCTGCTGGTCGGCCTGCTGGGAGCATTCGAGCTCGTCCCGCTGGTCACGATGGCGCTGATCGGGGGCGCGATCGCCGACCGGATGGATCGCCGGCGACTGCTGCTGCTGACCCAGATCGGCCTCGTCCTGTGCGCCGGAGGGCTCGCGGCGGCGGCCGCCGTCGGGCGATCCGCCGGTGCTCCTCCTGTACGTGCTCGGCGGTCTGCTGGCCGGCTTCAACGCGCTGCAGAACGTGACCCGCTCGGCGATCATCCCCAACCTCGTCGACCGCGGCAGCTGTCGCAGGCGCTCGCGCTCAACTACGGCCTGTACGCCCTGACCCAGGTCGTCGGCCCGGGACTCGGGCGGGATCCTGATCGGCGCTCTTCGGTGTGCAGGCGGCCTACACGCTCGACGCGCTCGACCTGCTTCGCGATGGTGCTGGCGGTGCTGCCGATCGGTCCGCAGCCGCGGCGCCGCGTCCCGGGCGACGACCACGAGAGCGTGCGGCGCTCGATCGCCGACGGACTGCGCTACGTGCGCGGCAACAAGGCCCTGCTGGGGTCGTTCGCGATCGACCTGGTGGCGATGACCTTCGGCATGCCGCGGGCGCTGTTCGCGGTGCTGGCGGTGAGCGTCTACCACGCCGGCGCCGCCGGCACCGGCGTGCTGTACGCCGCCGTGTCGGCCGGTGCCACGGTGGCGGCGCTGCTGACTGGCTGGATCAAGCATGCCCGGCGGCTGGGGATGATCGTCATCTGGGCGGTGCTGGTGTGGGGCGCCGCGGTGGCCGTGGCCGGCACGATGGCCTCGCTGTGGGCGGCGGCGGCGCTGCTGGCGATCGCCGGGGCGGCCGACTCGGTCAGCGCGGTCTGCCGCTCGACCATCAACCAGATGGTCACCCCCGACCACATGCGCGGCCGCATGTCGTCGGTCTTTTCGCTGGTGGTCAGCGGCGGCCCACGGCTGGGCGACATCGAGTCCGGCTCGGTCGCCGGCGCCTTCGGGGTGCGCTTCTCGGTCGTCTCCGGCGGGCTGCTGTGCATGCTTGGGGTGGGCGGTGATCGTGGCCGCCTTCCCGGCGCTGGCCCGCTACGACACCGCCGACTGGGCGAGCGCGCCGGAGCCCGAGCCGGCGGCCGCCTGAGGATATGGTTCGACGCCGACCCCCAGCTACTTCACCGACGACTCGCTCATCCGCCGGGTCCAGCGCGAGCGCGCCGTGGCGCTGGCCGGCCCGCGGGCGCTGCTGATGCAGGCGGCGCACCCGCTGGCCGTCGCCGGGCTGCTGGCCCACTCAAACGCGCTCGAGGACCCCTACGTCCGCCTCGCGCGCACCGCCCAGATCATGAACGCGATCACCTTCGGCTCGCGCGCCGAAGCCGACCGCCTGACCCGGAAGGTCCGCGCCATGCACCGGGCGGTGCGAGGCCAGCTGCCCGAGACGGTGGGGCGCTACCCGGCCGGCACTCCCTACCGGGCCGACGACCCCGAGCTGCTGATGTGGATCCTCTACTCGCTGATCGACTCGTGCACGGTCGTCTACACCACCTACGTCGGCCGCCTGAGCCCCGAGCGAGCGGGCGGCTCTGTGGGAGGACTACAAGGTGGTCGGGCGGCTGTTCGGCCTGCGCAAGACCGCAGATGCCCAGCAGCTACGAGCGATCTGCGCGACTACGGCCGGCGAGATGCTCGAGGGCGACGCAGCTGGCAGTTGGCGATTGGGCGCAGCGGCGGGCGCGGAAGATCGTGCTCGAGCCGCCCGTCCCCAGCCGCGTCCGGCCGCTGGTGGAGACCGTCAACTTCATCACCATCGCGCTGCTGCCCGACCGGATCCGCTCCCAGTACGGCTTTGCGCCGCTGCCGCCGCCGGTGGTACGCAAGGCGCTGGTCACCGCCGGCGCCGCCTACGTCCGCCACGGCGTGCTGCCCCTGCTCCCGGCCCGTGTCCGCCAATCCCCGGCCGCCCGCCGGGCCGCCTGAACCCGGCGCGGTGCGAAGGGAGGTCAGCTGACCTCGGTGACGGTGGCGCCGTCGATGGCGCCGATCAGCTCCGCGGTCGCGACCTCGAACACTGCGTGCGGAGTGCCGCCCGCGCACCACACGGTGTCAAACCGCTCCAGCGATACGTCGACCACCGTCTCCAATTCGGTGTCGTGTCCGAGCGGCGGGATCCCGCCGATGGCAAACCCGGTCGCCGCCCGGGCGAGGTCGGCCTTGGCGGGCTTGAGCTCGAGCCGCTTGGCGTCGACGCGACGGTCGCCGGCGCACAGCACCATGACCGGCTCCTCGCCGCGCACGAACACCAGCGACTTGACGATCTGGCCGACCTCGCAGCCGACCGCCGCGGCCGCTTCGGCGGCGGTGCGAGCCGAATCGGTGAGCGTGACCACCTCGACGTCGAGCCCGCGGTCGAGCAAGCGCTGTCTGAGTCGTTGCGACGTCGGGTGCACGGACTTACCTTATTGGCTGGCGCCGTGGGGATAGGCTGACTGCGTGACGCGACTGGCGGTAGTGGGCCACGTTGAATGGGTCGACTTCGTGGGCGTGGACCGGTACCCGGCCCGCGGCCAGGTTGTCGCCGCGCGCGAGGCGTCCACGCGCGCGGGAGGAGGCGGTGTGGTCGCCGCCATCGTGCTGGCCGGGCTCGGAGCCGAGGTCGACTTCTTCTGCGCCCTCGGGCGCGACGCAAACGGTGAGGCGGCCGCGGCCGAGCTGCGCCGTAGGGGCGTCAGCTTGCAGGTGGGTTGGCGGCCGCCGCCGACCCGGCGGGTGATCACGCTTCTGGAGGACAGCGGCGAGCGCAGCATCATCACGATCGGGGAGCGGCTGCAGCCACGGGGTAGCGACGACCTCGACTGGGACCGGCTGGCTGATGCCGATGCGGTGTACGTGACCGCCGGGGACGCGGCCGCGGTTCGCAAGGCCCGCGCGGCGCACGCGTTGGTGGCCACTCCGCGGGCCCGCGAGGGGCTGGAGGCCAACGGGCTCCGCATCGACGCGCTCGTCTACAGCGCGTCCGACCGCGACGAGCGCGACTGGGCGAGGCGGATGGAGCCCCAGACCCGGTTGATGGTCGAGAGCGAGGGGTCCAGGGGCGGCCGCTGGTGGGGGGCCGAGAATGGGCGATGGGACCCGGTACCGCTCCCGGGACCACCCCGCGACGACTACGGCTGCGGGGACTCGTTCGCCGCCGGGTTCACGTTCGGTCTCGCCCAGCGGGTTCCGGTGGCCGAGGCGGCCCGCATCGGGGCCCGGTGCGGGGCGCGCGCGCTCACCATCGCCGGCGGCCCGTGAGACGCGGCCGGAGCCCGGGGGTGTAAGTCCGGGCTCGTGAGTCCGGGCTTGTGACCTCGGCCCTCGTCAGGCCTCGGGCGTCCGCGGCGCGTAACGGTGATGGAGCATCAGGGAGTTGCCGTCCGGGTCGGCGAAGAAGGCCATGTGGCAGACGCCGGTGTCGAACGTATCGCCGAGGAACTCGACTCCCGCCGCTTGCAGGCGTGACCGCGCCGCCTCGACGTCGTCGACATGCAGCGCGATCGGGTTGCGAGCCACGTAGTGCTCCATGCCCATGCGCGCGGGATTGATGATGCTGAGCGTCAGGTTGCCGGTCTCGAACTCGGCGAAGGATCGGTCCGGGCGGTACGCGGACCGCTGCAGGCCGAGCGTGTCGCCGTAGAACGCCACCGCGGCGTCGAGGTCGCGGGTGGGCACGGCCACGAAGTCGACGCCGGTGATGATCTGCTCTGCTGTTGCCATCTCTCCTCCTTGGTCGCCGGGTCGGTCACCTTACGCTGCCCGCGGCTTGACTCGCCCGCGTCGCGAGTCTGCGTCCGGAGCGGATGGGAACATATGTTCGTGTCCGCGTCAACCCACCATCATCCACGCCGACCTCGATGCGTTCTACGCCTCGGTCGAGCAACGCGACGATCCGAGCCTCCGCGGGCGGCCGGTGATCGTCGGGGGTGGGGTGGTGCTGGCGGCCAGCTACGAGGCCAAGGCGTGCGGCGTGCGCACGGCGATGGGCGGCCGGCGGGCGCGGGCGCTGTGCCCCGATGCGGTGGTGGTGTCGCCGCGGATGTCGGCCTACAGCGAGGCCAGCAAGGCGGTGTTCGCGGTGTTCGAGGACATGTCGCCGCTGGTCGAGGCGCTGTCGATCGACGAGGCGTTCCTCGACGTGCGCGGGCTTGAGCACATCTTCGGGACGCCGAGGGAGATCGCGTTGCAGCTGCGCCAGCGGGTGCGCGAGGAGGTGGGCCTGGCGATCACGGTGGGCCTTGCCTGCACGAAGTTCCTGGCCAAGGTGGCCAGCGGCGTGGCCAAGCCCGACGGCCTGCTGGTGGTTCCCGCCGGCAGCGAGCTCGCTTTCCTGCATCCGCTTCCGGTCGAGCGGGTGTGGGGCGTGGGACGGGTCACCTCGGCCAAGCTGCGGGCCCGAGGGCTGACCACGGTCGGGCAGGTGGCCAGGCTCGGACAGGGGGAGCTGATGACGATGCTGGGACGCGCGTCGGGACGGCAGCTGCACGCCCTGTCGCACAACCGGGACTCGCGGCAGGTGCGCACCCGCCGGCGGCGGCGGTCGATCGGCGCCCAGCGCGCCCTGGGCCGGCGCGCCCGCGCGCCCGGGGAGATCGAGGCCTCCCTGATGACGCTGGTCGATCGGGTGGCCCGTCGGCTGAGGGCCGCGAAGCGGGCGTGCCGGACCGTGGTGCTGCGGCTGCGCTTCGACGACTTCTCGCGAGCGACTCGGTCGCACACCATCGCCGAGGCCACCACGCGGACGTCAACGCTGCTCAAGGTCGCGCGGGGGCTGCTCGCCGCCTCCAACGCGGTGATCGCGCGGCGCGGGCTGACGCTGATCGGGGTCGCGCTCACCAACCTCTGCGATCAGGACGCGATCCAACTCGCGCTGCCATTCGACCGGACCCGCGGGCTGGACCGGGCGGTGGATGCGGTGCGTGAGCGGTTCGGAACCAAGGCCATAGCCCGCGGGGCGCTGGTCGGCCGTGACGAGGGACCATGGGTGCCGCTGCTCCCGGATTAGCCGCCGGACCGCCGGTCGGAGGGCCGCCTGGCGCGGTGCCCGCCGAGGGGCTCCGCCGGGGGACGGCGGGCCGGTTCAGAGCTCGGCCAGCCGAGTCCGCAGAAAGCTGCGCTCGGACTCGGCGGTGGCCAGCTCCAGCGCGCGGCGGTAGGCGTCGGCCGCTTCGTCGCCGCGGCCCAGCCGTCGCAGGAGCTCGGCGCGGGTGGAGTGCAGGTAGCGGTAGTCGTCGAGCTTCAGTCCGTCGACGATCGCGAGCGCCTCCGCCGGCAAGCCCGCCTCGGCCACCGCCACGGCGCGGTTGAGCTCGACCACCGGTGAGCCGGTCAGGCGGGACAGCTCCTCATACAGAGAGACGATCTGGGGCCAGTCGGGCTCGGGCTCGGCCTGCAGCGAGGCGATCGCCGCCTGCAGGACATAGGTGCCCCGGCCCCGCAGGGCCAGGGCGCGGTCGAGGGTGAGACGGCCGGAGTCGATCTGGGCGGTATTCCAGAGCGTGCGGTCCTGGTCGGCCAGGCGCACGACCTCGCCGGAGGCCGAAAAGCGCGCCCGGCGGCGGGAGTCGTGGAGCAGCATCAGCGCGAGTAGGCCGTGGACCTCGGATTCATCGGGCATCAGCTCGGCCAGCAGGCGGCCGAGCATGATCGCCTCGGTGGCGAGGTCGATGCGGCCGCCGTAGCCCTCGTTGAAGATCAGGTAGACGATCGCCAGCACCGCGGTCAGCCGCTCCGGGAGCAGCTCCGGCGCCGGCACGGTGAACGGAATCCCCGCGACCTTGATCTTGGCCTTGGCCCGGGTCAGCCGGCGCTTCATGGTCTCGGGCGAGACCAGGAAGGCGCGGGCGATCTCCTCGGTGCTCAGTCCGCCCAGCGCGCGCAGGGTGAGGGCCACCTGGGCCTCGGTGGCCAGCGCCGGATGGCAGCAGGTGAACAGCAATTCGAGCCGCTCGTCGGGGAAGGTGTCTTCGTCCATGCTCTCCTCCAGCCCCGCCGGCGTCGCGGACGCCCCCGCGGCGGACTGGTGTCCGCGGCTGCTCGGGTCGGCCGCCTCGAGCAGCCGGGTCTTGTCAGCCAGGACGCGTTCGCGCCGGAGCCGGTCGATGGCCCGGTTGCGGGCGGTGGCGACCAGCCAGGCGCCCGGGTTGTCCGGGGTGCCCTGGCGGGGCCAGCGCTCGGCGGCGATCGCGAACGCCTCCTGAGCGGCATCCTCGGCGCGATCAAAGTCGCCGAGGAAGCCGACCAGGGAGGCGAGGACGCGGCCCCATTCGGTGCGGAAGACCCGCTCGATCAAGTCCGGCTCGGCGCTCAGGGCTGGACCTCCGGCGGCCGATCTGTGGCGACTGCGCGGAGGCGCTCGCTCAGGACCCGGCCTCCATCAGCGGCCGCACCTCGACCGAGCCGCCCAGGCGCAGGGCCGGAATCCGGGCGGCGATCGCAAGCGCCTCGTCGACGTTGGCGACGTCGAACACGTAGAAGCCTCCGAACACCTCCTTGGTGTCGGCGAAGGGCCCGTCGGTGGTCAGCGTCTCGCCGTTGTGCTGGCGCAGGGTGGTGGCCATCTCCGCCGGGTGCAGCTGCGCGCTGTCGACGTACCCCGGCGCATCGCGCAGCGCCACGTACTCGCCGTAGACCTGGTTGAACTCGTCCTCGGGGAGATCGTGTGCGTCACGCGGCGAGTAGACCAGCAGTGCGTACTTCATGTGTTTCCTCCTGGTTGGAGCTTGCGTGTCATATCGAGACGAACCGGCGCCGTCGGAGGGGACACGCCGCTGGAGGAATTCTTCCGCGCGGGAGTGAACCGGCTCAGGCCGGTTCGCCGACCGTCTCGTAGAACTCCCGCTCACGACTCTCGAGCAGCGGTATGGCGGTCTGCACCGCCAGCCTCTGGAAGTGCTCGGAGTCACCGTGGGCCCGGTAGGCCGCCTCATCGTCGTAGAGCTCGTAGAGCACGAACACGCAGGGGTTCAGAGGGTCCCGGCTCGGCTGGTAGCAGCGGTTGCCGGGCTCGGCCCGGCTGGGCTCGATCAGCTGCTCCAGCGCCCGCTTGACCTCCTCCTCCCGGCCCTCCTGAGCCGTCCACCGGGCGATCACGACGTAGGCCACGTTCAGGCCTGATCTTGGGCCCGCGTCCGCGGACGCCGCTGCCTCCCGCCGCCATCGGACACCGCGGCCGGCGCCCCGGAGCCGTGGCCAGCCGAGTGCTCAGCGCCGGGGGGGCCCGGGGCAGCGGACTCGAACAGCATCAACACCACCGAGGCGTCGCGGCGGTCCACCGCGCCAGCGCCAACACCAGCACCGGCGGCGGCGCTGCCGGGGCCGGGGCGTAGGCGCTTCTCGCTCTCGGCCTCGATCTTGCGAATTCGCTCGGTCATCGCATCGAGTTCGCGCGCCAGCGCGCGCCAGCCCTCGGCGTCGACCGTCACCGGGCTCCGGGTCAGGTGAGCCTCGGCGGCATCGAAGCCGCCGCTGGCGGCCGCCGCACTGACGTAGCCGCCGACCTGATCCAGCGCGGCGCTGATCGTCGCCTGCTTGACCACGGCCGGCACCGCGCTCCAGGCCTCGTCGGTGATCCGCGGCCGGGCGGTGGCGGTGTAGTAGTGCTCGACCGCGCCCCGTCGCGGCACCCGCCGCACGAGCTTGACGAACCCCAGAGCGGTGAGGCGGCGAACGTGGTAGCTGAGAACGCCGAGGGGAGCGTCGAGTTCGGCCGCGAGCTCGCTGGGGCTGGCGGTGCGTCCCTCCAGCGCCACCAGGATCCGAGTGCGCAGCGGGTGCGCGAGAGCCTTGGCGACCTGTGGGTCGGTGATATCACGGTAGGGCTTCAAACCGACTCCGGCAGCAACGGCACGACGACGCCTGCAGTTTCAAAGCGACGCGGGCTGTCGCGGGTGGGCGTAAGGCTTCCTTGCGAATGTCCGACGTGGGCGAGGCGCCATACCTTAGAGGAATCGTCGGCAGACCATTACGGGTTCCCGGCCCGCGATTAGACTGCCGGGACCGGCCGCTGGCGGACATCGTGGGGCGGTCGACAGGCGACGAGGGAGGCATTGATGACGTCCCGAGCTTCGGCGGACTTGCTGCTGGTCGGAAGCCTGCCGGCGGACTCGACCCAGACTGCGTTGCGCGCCGGCGCGCAGCTGTTTGGCGACCTGGTGTTCGCGCTCCCCGACGGCGAGACGGGGCCGCGGGTCGCTTGGGTGGGCTTCGAGCGTGAGAGCCTGGTGCGCCCGCACCCCGATGTCGAGACGGCGCAGGTCACGGAGTCGCCGACCGGCATTCCCCGCCACGCCTACGAGACGCCGGTGTTCAAGATCCGCGACGGAGTCAGCGAGCTGCGCTGGGACTCCTGGCCACGGATCGACGACGCGATCGCCTCCTACGAGCAGTTTCGCGAACTGCGCGAAGAGGGCGTTATCCCGGCCGGTCTGCGCTTCCAGATCGGGCTCCCCTTCCCGTCCAGCGCCATGAACGGGTTCAAGGCGGACTTCGGCTCCGATTACCCGATCGCCGAGCGCGGGTTCGAGGAGCTGTTCGGGCGCGAGCTCGAGCGTCTGACGAGCGAGATTCCGCCCCACGATCTGGCCATCCAGTGGGATGTTTGCTACGAGGTGCTCGACTTGGAGGGGGTCCTGGCCTGGACCGCGGACGGTGCCTGGGAGCGCTTCGCCCGGCCGGTGTCGACCCTGACGCCGCTGATCCCCGAGGAGGTGCTGGTCGGCTACCACTTCTGCTACGGCACGTTTCCCGAGTGGCCGATGTACGAGACTCGCGACATGGGGCTGATCGTGCGCATGGCCAACCACGCGGTGGCCAACTCCGGCCGTACGGTGGACTGGCTGCACCTGGCCGGGCCGCGATATCTGCGCAGCGAGGACGACAGCTTCTTCGCCCCGCTGGCCGAACTCGCCGCCGGCGACGCGCGTGTGTTCTTGGGGATCGTGCTGCCGATCGACGGCGTCGCCGGGCTCGAGCGCCGTCACCGCACGGCGGCGAAGTACCTCCCTGACTTCGGTGTGGCGATGTACTGCGGGTTCGGCCGTCAGCCTGGCGCCGACGGGATGGAGACGATGCGCGAGCACCGGCGGGTGGTGACCACCGTTCGCGGGTAGACGCCCGTGACCGACCACGCTCCCACCGCCGACGACGCCGCCCACGCGCTGGCATGCGCCTGGGAGCTGCTGGCGGACACCCTGCCGGGCGCCTGGGCCCGCGAGATGGGCGGAACCATGGCGCTGGTGAGCCGCGTTCCGATCGCCACCCTGAACGGCGTCTGGATCGTCGATGAGGCCGCTGCCGGCGAGGACGTGGAGGCCGGACTGGACGCGGTAGCGGCGACCGGCCTGCCGCACTGCGCCCAGCTGCGCCCCGGATCCGCTGCCGCTGCGCGGGAGGTGCCGAGGCGACGAGGCCTCGTCGCCGAGGTGTCAGTCCCCCTGATGGCCGCCACCGGCCCGCTCGAGGCCCCAGCGACCGAGGGCCTCGCGCTGCGGCGGCTCGCGCCCGACGAAGCCGCCCTCCACTGCGAGATCGCCGCCGAGGCCTTCGGCGCACCAACCGAGGTGTTCGCCGCGCTGGTGCCCGAAGCGGCCCTCGCACGTCCCGAGCTGCGCGGCTACGTAGGTGAGGTCAACGGCGAGCCGGTGGTCACCGCGGTCGGGATCGTTGCCGGCGGTGCGGTCGGCATCTTCAACGTCGCCACCACGCCTCCACACCAGCGCCGCGGATACGGCGCCGCCGCAACCGTCCGGGCCTTCGCCGACGGCATCGGGGCCGGGGCATCCTGGGGCTGGCTGCAGTCGAGCGAGGTCGGCTACGGCGTGTACCAGCGCCTCGGGTTCGAGACGCTGGAGTGGTGGGACTGCTGGGTCACGCCACCGTGAGTGAGGCCAGGTCGTCCACGATCGCATCGGCCTCGCACAACTCGTCGTCGCCGTGGGTGGTACGCAGCGCTACCACCATGGCCCCGGCGGCCCGGCCCGCCCTGATCCCGTTGGGTGCGTCTTCGAGAACCACGCACTGAGCGGGCTCCACGCCCACGCGCCGGGCTCCGATCAGAAAGCAGGCTGGATCCGGCTTGCCGCGCTCCAACCCGTCAGAGGAGACCAGCACGCGCGGAACTGGTAGGCCCGCCGCTCGCAGCCGGGCGGTGGCCAGCACGTTCGAGCAGGAGGTGACGATCGCCAGCGGAAGCTGGCTGGCCAGCAGCGCGGCCGCGCCGGGCAAGGGGCGGACACCTCGCGTGTCGCCGACCTCGGCGGCCTCCAAGGCGGCGGCCTCGGTGTCGTGATCGACGTTCGGGACCAGCAGCCGAACCGTTTCCCGGGAGGGCCTGCCGTGGGCGAAGTGGTGAACCTCCTCGGGCTCGAGTCCGTGGCGCTCGGCAAACGCGCCCCACACGCGGCGAACCGGCAGCGTTGAGTCCACCAGCGTTCCGTCGAGGTCGACCAGCAGGGCGCCGGCGCGCGCCAGCAGCGTGTCGGCCGGGGTCATGCCCGCACGACCTCGATCCCGAGGGCCTGGTACGGGGCCAGGGCGTCCTCGCCCGCGTCGGCATCGGTGATCAGGTGGGTGACGGCTTGCGGGGGCGCGACCACCACCGGCATCGCGGTGCCGAGCTTGTCGTGGTCGGCCAGCGCCACCACCTCGGCGGCTCCCTCGATCATGGCCGCCTTGACGTGGCGCTCCTCGAGGTCGTTGGTGGTCACCCCGATCTGGGGATGGAGGCCGCACACCCCGAGGAACACGACATCGGCCCGGATCATCCGCAGCGCCTCGACGGCCGCCGCGCCCACGGTAACCTGGCCGCTGCTCCGGAGGGTCCCGCCCACGACCGTGACCTCGAGGCCCGGATGCTCGGCCAGCGCCATCGCGATCGGAGGGCTGGTGGTGACCACGCTGGCGCGCAGACCGTCGCGCAGCGCTCGGGCGAGCTGGAGCGTGGTGGTACCGCCGTCGAGCACCACCAGCTGGCCGTCGTCCACCAGCGCGGCCGCGCGGCGGGCGATCGACGCCTTGGCCTCGGGCGCCCGGCGGGCGCGAGCAGCGAACGGCGCCGCGTCGCCGTGACGCGGCAGGGCGCCGCCGTGCACGCGGCGCAGCAGTCCGGCGTCGTCGAGGTCACGGAGGTCACGTCGCACCGTGTCGGGCGAGACCGACAGCTCCCTGGTCAAATCAGTCGCCAGCACCCGTCCCTGGCTACTCAGCCGGTCGAGGATGATGGAGCGTCGCTCGTCAGTCAGCACTCGATGAGTATAAGCGTATCTGCACGTTCATGCGTGTTCGTGCACGAATCGGCAGACCGCTTGTCGCGTCACCCAGCGACTCGGCCCCTCTCCCTGGCCGCAGTTAAGCTCGACGGGTGAGCACGGCCAGCACCCGCGGATTCGCGTCCGACAACTCAGCCGGGGTCCACCCGGCGGTGATGCAGGCGCTGAGCGCCGTCAACAGGGGCCACACCTTCGGCTACGGCCACGACTCGCATACCGAGGAGGCGCAGCGACGCGTGGCCCAACAGTTCGGCGACGGCGCCCGGACGTTCTTCGTGTTCAACGGGACCGCGGCCAACGTCCTGGCACTGCGCGCCGCCTGCCGCCCCTGGGAGGCGGTGATCTGCGCCGACACCTCGCACCTGAACGTCGACGAGTGCGGCGCGCCCGAGTCGATCGCCGGGGTGAAGCTGCTGACCGTCCCCGGCGAGCACGGCAAGCTGACCCCGGCGCTGGTCGACACCCGCGTCGAGCGCCTGGGAGATGAGCACGCCGTCCAGCCCCGCGTGGTCTCGATCTCGCAGTGCACAGAGCTCGGCACCGTCTACACGGCGGAGGAGGTTGCGGCGCTGGCCGACCACGCCCACGCCAGCGGGCTGGTCCTTCACATGGATGGGGCACGGCTGAGCAACGCCGCCGCCGCGCTGGAGCTGCCGCTGCGCGCCGTGACCACCGAAACCGGCGCTGACATCGTGTCCTTCGGCGGGACCAAGAACGGCCTGCTCGGCGGCGAGGCCGTCGTGTTCCTGTCGTCCGAGCTCGCCGACGGGTTCGAGTACCTGCGCAAGCAGTCGCTCCAGCTCGCCTCCAAGATGCGCTTTCTGGCCGCCCAGTTCACGGCGCTGCTGACCGATGACCTGTGGCTTGACAACGCCCGCCACGCCAACGCGATGGCGGCCCGGCTGGCCGATGCCGTCGCCGACGTGCCGGGGTTGCAGATCACGCGCCCGGTCCAGACCAACGTGGTGTTCGCCAGCCTCCCCGCCGAAGCCACCGCCGCCCTGCGCCGGCAGTTCGCGTTCTACGTATGGGACGAGCGCCGCGACGAGGTTCGCTGGATGTGCTCGTGGGACACCACCGAGGATGACGTGGACACGTTCGCCGAAGCAGTGCGGGACACGCTCGCGCATTGAGCAACCAGCCGTTCGCCGACCAGCGGCTGGCCTTCGGGCGGGTCGCCGAGCTCTACGATCGTGCGCGGCCCTCGTACCCGCCGGCCGCGGTCGATGCGGTGATCGAGTTTGGCCAGCTGGCGGCGCCGATGCGAATTGTCGATGTTGGTGCCGGCACCGGCAAGGCCACCGTCCTGTTCGCCGAGCGGGGACTGGGCGTGGTGGGACTTGAGCCGAGTCCGGAGATGGCCCGGGTGGCGCGGACCAACTGCGCGCGCTTCCCCGCGGTCGAGATCGTCGAGACCGAGTTTGAGCAGTGGGAGCCCCGAGAGCGGTTCTCGGCCCTGGTCAGTGTCCAGGCCTGGCACTGGATCGAGCCCGAGGTGCGTTACCGGAAAGCCGATCAGGCACTCGCCCCGGGCGCCACTCTGGCAGCGATCTGGATGGTCCCCGATTGGGAGAGTTGTCGGCTCCAGGCCGCGCTGGGCGCCGTCTACCGCCGCCACGCGCCCGGGCTCGCGCCCAGCTTCCCCATGCACCCCGACAGCGAGCCGGCGCGGTTGACCGGTGATTGGCCGGCCGAGATCGAGGGTTCGAAGACGTTCGACGCGCCCACGGTGCTGCTGCATCCGT
The DNA here is from genome assembly GCA_963754375.1 of uncultured Solirubrobacterales bacterium. Taxonomy (GTDB): domain Bacteria; phylum Actinomycetota; class Thermoleophilia; order Solirubrobacterales; family Solirubrobacteraceae; genus Palsa-465. The sequence continues at coordinate 351,901 of CAVWFX010000013.1, read as the reverse complement.
GGACGCGCGACTACCGCGGCTCCGAGTACACCGCGCTGCTGCAAACCCACCAGGATCACATCTTGCTCGAGCCCAACCGACGCTCGCAGTTGCTGGACGGGATCACCGGTGTGATCGACGGCGCCGAGGACGGGTTTCAGATGCCGTTCGTCACCTACGTGTGCCTGGCCCGACACGTGGCATGAGGGGACAGCTCTTCGACTGAAAGCAAAACCGGCGCCTTTACCGATCTGACTCCATATGCGTGTCGGATCGGTAAGGGCTCCCGCCGGGGGTTGGGCACGACGTTTTCAATCGCCCGCGCCTGCGGGACTGTCCGGACCGGTGAGTGGGCCAGAAACCGGTGGATAGAAGGTGGGCGGTCCCGGGAACACTGTCCACATGCCCTCGCAGCGCTCGTGGCCCAGTACCCGGAGGATGGTCGGATCCTCCCGCGAACACGCTCCTCGTCACGTCACGGTCGTCGAAGCGGTGATCGCCGTGGCGATCGTGGTCGCGATCGCCGCCATGGCGGTCTGGTTCATTTTCATCTCCTCGGGCGGGATCGGTCCCGGCAGCGTCTGACCTGACTAGACGCGGGGTGGCCGCCAGCCACCCTCACCCCGTCCCCTCCACTGGCTCCGGTCGGCGGCGGCACATGCCACACGTAGGGCTGGGCGACCATTGTCTGCATGGTGGCGTCAACATCCTTGGCGACGAATTCGCTGGCCACATGTTCATCGAAGACGGCTCCGAGATCGGCCATCGCTGCTCTCCCTCCGATCGTGATCAAGTGTCGCCGGTGGCGGCGTAACTGTGAAACCGGACCATAAAAGGGGCGCCTACCCGTCAGTGGACGGGCAGCGCCACGTCCACCGGCTCTTCGGTCGCCGCCGGCACCGGGCGCAGCCACCGCCAGCTCAGCGCCGACGCGGTCGCCGCCAGCGCCGCCGAGACCAGCATCGCACCGCGGAAGCCCGACAGGAAAGCCGACGAGTTGGCCGCGGTGAGCGCGCCGCCGTGCCCGCCGGGGATGTCGTGGGCGATGACGGTGACCACCAGCCCGAGGACCGCCACCCCCATCACCGCGCCGAGCTGCCGGGACTCGGTGACCAGGGCCGTCGACAACCCGCGGTCAGAACGCGGGATGGCGGCCACCGCGCCCGCCGTGGGCGCCACCGTGGCCACCGGCCGAGCGACACCGAAGGCCAGGAGGGCGGGGAGCAGCAGCAGGACCTCCCGGCGGTCGGCGAGCAGTGCGATCGCGGCCAGCGCCAGCGCCGCCAACAGCATCGAGGCCGCGGTCAGCAGCCGCGTACCGATCCGATCGGTGCTGCGACCGACGGGAGCCGACAGGAACGGGGCCGCCGCCACCGTCGGCAGCAGCAGGGCGCCGGCGGCCGCCGGGCTGTAGCCCAGCACTCCCTGCAGGTAAAGGGTCAGGTACACGCTCAAGCCGAGAATCGAGAACTGGATCGCGAACAGGGCGCACAGCGACCCGCGCACGGCCGGTATGGCCAGCAGCCTGAGATTGATCAGGGGATGCTCAACGCGGTGCTCGACTGTCACGAACGACACCAGCAACACCGCGGCGGCGACCAGCAGCGACACGGTGATCGGCGACCCCGCTCCCCAGCCCTGCACGTTGAGCAACGCCAGCACAAGGCAAACCAGGCCGCTGACCAGCAGGGCAAAGCCGATGATGTCGAGCGGCTCGCGCTCGTGGCGACTCTCGGGAAACGTGCGCACGGCGATCACCAGGATGGCGGCGACCAGCGGCAGGTTGACGACGAAGATCCAGCGCCACCCGGCCAGCACCGTCAGGGCGCCACCGACCAGCGGGCCGAAGGCCAGAAACACCGTGGCCCCCGTTGACACGATTCCGATCACCCAGCCGCGCCGGCTCTCCGGGATGTCGGAGGTGGCGTTGGCGTAGCCGAGCGGGATCACCAGCGCGCCCCCGACGCCCTCCAGCCCCCGGCTGGCGATGAGCAGCTCGATGTTGGGCGCCACCGCGCAGGCCAGGGATCCGAGCCCGAACAGCGCCGCGCCGACAATGAACAGCCGGCGTCTGCCGTACAGGTCGGCGATATGGCCGGTGGCGGCCATCAATGACGCGAGCGCGAGCAGATAGCTGCCCATCACCCACTGCACCTCGGGTTCGGACGCGCCGAGCTGGCGCTGGATCGTGCGCAGCGCCGTCACCACCGCGGTCTCGTCCAGGAAGGCGAGCCCGACCGCGAGGCTGCAGGCCAACAGGATCCATCGCTGCGCAGCCGTCAACTCGCCTGCGGTGGCCACATGCCGTTTGAACGTTCGGTGGATCACTGGCTCGCCCCGCGCGTCCTTCCTCGCTGCGCAACCTCGCCGGGGTTATAGGGCGGGGTGGGCTACTCGTCAACCGCGGCGACGGCGGGGGCCATCGCGGGAGCGGGCAATGCCGGCCTCCCGTTGCGCGCCGGCGCCGGTAGGAAGGTCACCTGCAGCTCGAGCCCCCCGGCCACGCCCGGCTGCGCCTGCAGCGTGGCCTTGTGAGCGGCGGCGATGGCGCCGACGATGGAAAGGCCGAGGCCGAGACCGCCGCCTACCCGCTCGGGGCTGAGCCGCTGGAACGGCTGCAGGAGCCGCTGCACCTGATCGGCGGGGACCACGGGCCCGGTGTTGCCGATCGTCAGGATCGCTCTGTCGCGGCGGAGACCGACCCGCAGCCGGATGCGTCCGTCGTCACAGTTGTGCCCGATCGCGTTCTCGAACAGATTGGTCACCAGGCGCTCGATCAGGCGCGCGTCGCCCAACATCGGAGCCGGCGCCAGCGACAGGTCCAGGTGCAGTCCCATGGCCGCGACCTCCGCTTCATGCGTGTGCACAACCTCGGTGGTGATGGCGGCGAGATCGATGACCTCGGGATGGTCCAGTCCGCGCTGGCCGTGGGCCAGGGCCAGCAGGGCGTCGATCAGCTCCTCCTGCTGCTCACTCTCCTCCAGTGCGTGCCGGCAGGTGATCCGGAAGCTGTCGACGGTAGCGCGGGGATCGGTGAGCGCCATCTCCAGCAGAGCGCGGGTGGTGGTCAGCGGGGTGCGCAGCTCGTGCGAGGCGTTGGCGACGAAGCGCCGCTGGGCGTCGAAGGCGCCCTCCAGGCGCCCGAGCAATCCGTCGATGGTGTCGGCCAGTTGACGGAGCTCGTCCGGGGGACCTTGCATGGCCAGCCGCTGGTGGAGGTTCTCCTCGGAGATCTCGCGGGTGGTAGTGGTCATCGTGCGCAGAGGTCGCAACACCCGCCCGGCCACCAGCCAGCCAAGGAAGGTGGAGATCACGGCCATGATGGCCAGCGCGATGGCCGACTCGACGACGAGCTGATGCAGATCCGAGATGCGCTGGCCGGAGCCGGCAATCTGGACCACGGCGCGGCCCGTCTGGGTACCCAGGAGGTGCTTTATCCGGCTGGCCTGGAGCGCTGTGAGCGACTTGGTGGCGGGGAAGTCCAGGGTCCTGGGAAAATTCCCACTGCGCACGAACGCGGGCGGCGGCCCGCTGACGATGAAGCTGTGGCCGGCCCTGGGTCCGGTGTAGGTCGCATGCTCGACGAGCGTGTAGGTGATGGCCAGCAGCGCCGCGCCCGAGAGCAGGAACAGCGCCCCGTAGATGAGCGTCAGCCGCCAGCGAACGGTGGTCCTGGGGTGACGCATCCGGAACGTCATCGCGACACTCCGATCCGGTAACCGACCGGGGTCACGGTCTCGATCACGGGCGGATCGCCGAGCTTGGCCCGCAGCCGGCTGACCGTCATCCGGACGGCGTTGGTGAACGGATCGACGGCGTCGTCCCAGGCCCGGGCGAGGATCTGCTCGCTCGACATCACCGCCCCGTCGGCGCCAAGCAGCAGCTCGAGCACCGCGAACTCCTTGGGACTGAGCCCGACCGGCCGTCCGGCTCGGGTGACCTCGCGGCGGACGGAGTCGAGCTCCAGGTCGCCGTGCACCAGGGTCGGGGGCAACGCCGCCCGGGGACGGCGGGCCAGCGCCCGGATGCGCGCCACCAGCTCAGCCAGGTGAAACGGCTTGGACAGGTAGTCGTCGGCGCCGATGCCGAGCCCCTCGATCCGCTGCTCGACCGCCCCGGCGGCGGTCAGCATCAGCACGGCACTCGAATTGCCCTCGGCGACCAGCGAACGACAGACATCGTCGCCATGGACACCGGGAAGATCGCGATCGAGCACGATCACGTCATAGCTCGTCAGGGCCACTCGAGCAAGGGCCTCGCGGCCGTCGAAGGCGACGTCGACGGCCATCCCCTCGCGTCGCAGCACCGCCGCCACCGTTTGGGCGAGCCTCGGATGATCCTCCACCACCAGCACCCTCATCCCATGCTCCTGAGTCTTGCTGTGGACGGCGCGGACGGCAGGCCCGTCCGCGCCGGCGACTGCGAACTCAGGATGACCAATCGCGCATAACAGCGACATAACGACGTTACGGCCGTGTGACCGACCAGGTCGTAGAACCCACAGCGATCCACCGATCAGGAAGCCGAGGGAGCCACGATACGAACATGATCCTGTCAGGTGCCAGTCGCCGCGGTGGCAACGGGTCGCCCGCGTTTCAGAAGGCGCTCACCGCGTGCGGGCGAGACTGACCCTACGCCGCCTGGTCGCCGGAGCGGCCTTGATCCTCGCTGCCGCGGTGATCGTGGTGGTGGTGCTCGGCTCCAGCTCCTCGCCCTCGAACGCGACGTCGGGCAGCGCAGGCACGGCCACGGGAGCGGCGACCGTCCGGCGTCGTGACCTGGTGCAGACCGACACCGAGTCGGGCACTCTCAGCTATGCCAATCCGCAGACCGTCTACAACCGGCTGAACGGCACCATCACGTGGCTGCCGAACGTGGGCCAGGTGATCAAGCCGGGCGGAACCCTGTTCAGGGTCGACGGCGAGCCGGTGCTCCTGATGGACGGGATCACGCCCGCGTACCGGGCCCTGAGCGCCGCCGACACCTACGGCCAGGACGTGCTCCAGCTCAACCGCAACCTGGTCCGCCTGGGCTTCAACCCCGACGGGATCACCGTCAACGACGACTGGCAGGCCGCCACCACCGTCGGTGTCGAGCTGCTGCAGGCGTCGTTGGGCGAGTCCGAGACCGGCAGCCTGTCACTCGGGCAGATCGTGTTCCTCCCCGGCGCGCAGCTGATCTCGACGGTGGACGGGACCCTGGGGTCAACCGGCGGCTCCGGGAGCGGGGGCAGCGGCGGGTCGGACCCGGTCGGCGCGGACACCGCGGTGCCGGCGCCTCGCCCGGAGTTCGTCTCGCTCGAGAAACCCAAGGACCCCGCACCGAGCGGCACCCCGCCGAGCGGCACTCCACCGACAGGCGCCCCGCCCCCGGGCACGCCGCCGCCGAACACGGGACCGAGACGCAGGCATCGTCGCCACCGCTCGACGACCCGGGAGACGCTGGCCGCGTTGACCGCGCTGCTGAAGGCCGAGAGCGCCCAGCTCAAGGCCGAGGCCGCCCAGCTGAAGGCGGAACGGCGCGAGAGCGCCAACAACGGGTCAAAGCAAGGCTCGTCAAAGGGCGGCACGAGTGGGTCGGGATCTGGCCACTCGCGCGCCACGACGGCGGCGGCGAGCGGGTCGACAGGCGGCGGGTCGACAGGCGGCGGGTCGACAGGCGGCGGGTCGACAGGCGGGGGCTCCGATGGCGGCGGTTCTGCGGGCGGGTCGGCGAGCGCCCAGGCCGATCCTGCAGACGTCCTCGACCCGGCTGGTGGTCACGGTCGATCTGGCGGCGTCGTCCCAGAGCGAGGCGGTGCGCGGCGAGCACGTGACCGTGGAGATGCCGGCCGGCAACACGGTGAACGGACGCATCATCGCCGTCAGCCCCGTCGCTCAGAGCTCGAGTGGATCGGGCAACGGCTCCGGCAGCGGGGGATCGGCCGGTGGTGGCGGCGGCGGCGGCGGCGCCGGCGGCGGCGGGGATCGAGCGGTTCGTCGTCGACGATCCCGGTCACGATCGCGCTCAGCGGCCACCACTCGGGCGCCGGCTTCGACCAGGCCGCGGTCAGTGTGAACTTCGCCGAGCAGCGGGCCAACAACGTGCTGTCGGTACCGGTTACCGCGCTGCTGGCAATCGCCGGCGGCAACTACGCCGTTGCGCAAGCGGCGGCCCCGCACAAGCTGATCCCGGTTACGACCGGGCTGTTCGCCGCCGGCTACGTCGAGATCTCGGGCGCGGGGATCTATCCCGGCCTGCAGGTGACCGACTCTCAGGGATGAGCGGCGAGTCGCCCGTGGCGCTGGCGCTCGACGGCGTCGTCAAGGAGTACCCCGGCGGCGTGTCGGCGCTGCGCGGCGTCAGCGTCGAGATCCCCGCCGGCGACCAGGTGGCGGTGCTGGGACCATCGGGCTCGGGCAAGACCACGCTGCTGACCGTCCTCGGCACGCTCGAACGGCCGACGCGGGGCGAGGTCCGAGTGGCGGGTCATGACGTCGTCGCCGCGTCCGACGGCGACCTTGCCGGCCTGCGCGCCCACCGAATCGGCTTCGTGTTTCAGACCTTCCATCTCCAGGACGCGATGACCGCGGTGGACAACGTCGCCACCGGCATGCTGTACACGGGAGCGGGCGCGCGCGAGCGCCAGCAGGCGGCACGGGCCGCGCTCGAGCGAGTGGGCCTCGGCCACCGGCTCACGCATCGGCCACCGCAGCTCTCGGGGGGCGAGCGCCAGCGCGTGGCGGTGGCGCGCGCGGTGGCCAAGCGGCCGCTGATCATCCTCGCCGACGAGCCCACCGGCAACCTCGACTCAAAGTCCGGCTCCGAGGTGATCGACCTGCTGCACGGATTGGCCTCCGACGGCGCCACCCTGGTGCTGATCACCCACGATCCCGAGATCGCGGCATCCTTCCCCCGCCGGTTGCAGATGCGCGACGGCGAGATCGTCGGAGACGATGTCCGGCGAGTGCCGCCGCCGCTCCCCGCACCTGCCCGGCGCGCCGCATCGACACGCGCGCGCCTGCCGCCGCGAGAGCTGATCGGCGTCGCGCTGCAGGGACTGCGCACGCGCCGGCTGCGGGCGGCGCTGTCGGCGCTGGGGATCGCGATCGGGATCGGGGCGATGGTCGCCGTGGTCGGCGTCTCCGCCTCCAGCCAGGCCAACCTGCTGGCCGACGATCGACGCGCTGGGCACCAACCTGCTGACGGTCACGCCGGGAACCACCTTCACCGGCAACAACGAGGTTCTGCCCGACACCTCGGTGCCGATGATCGGCCACATGCAGCAACGTCGACGCGCGACGTCGCCGTCTACCAGGTCTCCAACGCGATCGTGCTGCGCACTCCGTTCGTGCCCGTCCGAGCAGACCGGCGGCATCGGCGTCGACGCCGCCGGCGAGAACCTCCCCGAGGTGATGGGCACCTCGATGGCCGCCGGCCACTTCCTCGACGCCGTCTCGAGCCGCTATCCCGAGGTCGGTGCTCGGGCGCCCAGGCGGCCAGCATCCTGCAGATCAACTCGGTCGGCGGCCACGTCCTGGTGTACCTGGGCAACACCTGGTTCACCGTCGTCGGGATCATGAAGCCCGCGCTGCTCGACTCGACGCTCGACTCCACCGTGTTCATCGCGCTGCCGGTCGCCGAGCGGCTGTTCCAGACCCAGCCCAACCCGTCGGAGATCTACGTCCGGGCCAACGTCAACGACGTCAACCAGGTCGCCGGTCCTGCTCGCCCCGACCGCCGACCCCCAGAACTCCGAGCGGCGTCGAGGTCACGCGGCCGTCCGACGCGCTGGAGGCGCGCGCCGCCGCCAAGGGCCAGTTCACCACGCTGCTGCTGGGGCTCGGCGCGGTGGCGCTGCTCGTCGGCGCGATCGGGATCGCCAACATCATGGTGATCTCGGTGCTCGAGCGCCGGGGCGAGATCGGCCTGCGGCGGGCGCTCGGCGCCACCAAGCGCCACATCAGCGCCCAGTTCCTGACCGAGTCGGCGCTGCTGGCCGCGCTCGGCGGCGTCGCCGGGCTGGCGCTTGGAGCCGCCGCCACCGAGGTCTACGCGCTGGCCCAGAACGAGCCCTTCGTGGTGCCCGCTGTACGCGCTGGTCGCCGCGCCGATAGCCGGGCTTGCGATCGGTGCGGTCGCGGGGCTGTACCCGGCCGCCAAGGCGGCGCGGCTGAGCCCGACCGAGGCCCTGCGCGTCTAGGTTCGCGCGCTAAGCGGCCAGCGCCGTGGCCAGCGCACGCTCGACGGGATCGTCGCCGCCGTTGACGTACAGCACGCGCCCGGAGGCAGCGTCGCCGTCGATGACCGCCTGGAGCACCGCGGCCACGTCGTCGCGCGGGACCTGGCCCCGAAATGGTGCCGTGTCGATGCGAACGCGCCCGGTTCCAGGGTCGTCGGTCAGGCCACCGGGCCTGACGATCGTCCACTCGCGCTCTGATGCCATCACCGCGGCGTCGGCCTCGGCCTTGGACCGCAGGTACACGTTGAACACATCGTCGCCCTCGGGCGGATCCTCGGCACCGACCGCGCTCACCATCACGTAGCGTGCGCGGCTCTGGTCGCTGGCGCGCAGCAGCTTGATGGCGCCGTCGCGGTCCATCGTCACCTTGCGCTGCGCCCCGCTGCCGGGTCCGGCCCCGGCGGCGAAGACCACCACGTCAGCGCCGTCCACCGCGACGGCGATCTCGTCGACGTCGGCCTGCTCGAGGTCACACGCGACCGGCTCCGCGCCCGCTGCCTTGACGCTCGTCGGCATGGTCGGGATTGCGGATCAGCCCGATCACGTCGTGGCCGCTCCCGGCGAGCCGGCGCGAGAGCAGCATCGCGATCTTCCCGTGGGCGCCTGCGATCGCTACGCGCATGGCTGGAGCCTATCGCGGCGCTGGTCGGCTGACAGGTGACGCCGGACCGGCGACTGGCAGCACTTCTCCCCCACAGTTGACGGATTTGTGCTGCCGCTGGGGATCGCGTGGCGACTGGCCGATTTGGGATGTTCGACAGGTGCCGGGTGGGCTCGTCGGCTCAGCCGCGCGAGCTGCGGGCGCGGCGCCCGCCGGCGTACGAGCTCAGATCGATGACGAAGCCCAGAGCCACGAAGATCCACTCGTACCCCGTGACGTGATGGCCGGGACCCCAGTCCCAGAAGGCGGCGTAGGCCAGCGTCGTCCAGGGGAGTATGAAGAAGCCCAGCAGGGGGATGATCCAGCTGCTGAAGGCGCGGCTGAGCACGCTGCTGAACAGCGCGAGCAGGAACAAGACCAGCCGCGGCGAGATCAGAGCCAGCAACGCGAGGAAGCAACCCATGTGGCCGCCAAGCTTGACGGCACCAGGGTGAACTGGCGTCACCCGTCCTGGGTGATCTGTCTCCAGGTGTCGTCGGTCCACCCCTCGAGGTCGTACTCGGCCAGGCACTGGTCGACCAGCGCCTCGCACTCGTCGACGATCCCCCGCCCGCCGGAGAAGCGGGCCATGTCCAGGCGCATCTGCTCCTGGTTGCCGCTGTAGTTGATCTCGTACCACTCGTGGCGTGAGCCGAACTCGGTCCCGACCGCGTCCCAGATCAGCTTGAACAGCTTGACCCGATCGTGGGCGTCGCCGGTGGAGCCGCGATAGAAGCGGTCGATCACGGGACGCAACTCATCGCTGAGCAGGTCGCGATTGCTGGACGGCACGACCAGGGGCGCACCACCCAGGGTCTCGGCGAACAGGGCGCGGGCCCTGGGGAAGGCCATCGTCCCGAACAGCCGGATCAACACCGCGTACTCGATCTTGGGCACGACGCTGCCGCCCGGCCCCGCCATGGGGTCATGGCAGAGCGCGTCGGTGATCGCCCAGATCAGGTTGCGCCACCCCACCAGTTCGCCGAACTTGGCCTGGACGCCGCGGAACTCGAAGGTGCCGTTGGCCTTCAGGCCCCGCAGGAACAGGCCACACAGGAAGTCGAGCTTGACCGCGAGCCGCGTGCCCGACTGCAGCGTGTACCGGGGCATGAATCCGGACTGCGCGTAGAAGCCGGCGGCCTTGTCGATGTCCCGGTAGACGAGCACGTTCTCCCAGGGGATGAACGCGTTGTCGAATACGACCACGGCGTCGTTTTCGTCGAAACGGCTGGACAGGGGGTTGTCCCACGGCGAACGCGCGCTGAGCTCGTACGAGTGGCGGCAGATGAGCTTCTTGCCGGGGGTGCCCATCGGGGCGATGAACACCAGCGCGTAGTCCTCGGCCTTGCCCTTCTCCAGTTGGACGGCGCTGTTCTGGGCCACGAAGGTGGCGTGGGTGATGGCCGAGCCGGTGGCCAGCATCTTGGCGCCCGAGACCACCATGCCGTCGTCGCGCTCGTCGACGACGTGGACGTAGACGTCCTGCACCTCGTGGACCGCCTTGTCGCGATCGATCGGAGGGTTGATGAGAACGTGGTTGAGGAACAGCGCCTTCTCGGCGTAGTCGCGATACCAGCCCCGGCAGCTGTCCTCAAACGGGCTGTACCAGCCCGGATCCGCTCCCAAGGTGGCCATGAACGACGCCTTGTAGTCAGGCGTGCGACCCATGTAGCCGTATGACATCCGCGCCCATTCGGCAATCGCCGCCCGGGACGCGAGCAGATCCTCGGCCGAGTAGGAGGGCATGAAGAAGCGGTGGGTCCGGATCCCGTGGCGATCGTCGGCCGTCAGCAGCTCCCGGCGGGCGGGATCGTGCAGAGCGTCGTAGAGCCGGGCCACCGAGCGGGCCGAGTTACGAAACGCTGGATGCTCGGTCACGTCATCGACGCGGGCGCCGTCGATGTACACCTCGCGGCCGTCGCGCAGGCTGTCGAGATACTCCTCGCCGGTGAAGGGCGCGGTCCTGGCTTCGGTGGGCTCGCTCATCTGCCTCCCTCTCGCTCGCTGCTCGGGTCGCTTTACGGTTGCCCCGGCCGGGCGGAGGCTATGCCGCGGCCGGCCCGAGCAGCCGCTCGACCAGCACGCAATCCTTCCACTCGCCGTCGAGCTTGCCGTGGCGGCGCTGCACACCCACCTCCACGAAGCCGGCCGCCCGGGGGCGCGGCGGCTGGCCAGGTTGTCGGTGAACAGGCGGCTGGTGAGCTTGTACAGGCCGTGGCGCTCGGACTCGGCGCACAGCTCCAGTAGCAGCCGACGTCCGAGGCCCTCGCCGCGCGCCTGCGGGCTGACGTACACCGCGTGCTCGCCGATGCCGTTGTAGGCGCACCGATCCGAGTAGGGAGCGGCCCGCGCCCAGCCGAGGATCCCGGGTCCGCGCTCGGCGACGATGAACGGCCGTCCGTCAGTGCCCCATCGCTCGAGCTCCCGCGCGGTACGAGGACGGGTCTCGAAGGTGGCGACGCGCTCGGCGATGCCGGCGTTGTAGATCTCGGCGACGGCGCCGGCATCCTCGGCACGGCCGGGCCTGATCGTCAACGTGTCACCTCGCTGGCAGACGGCCATGCCTGGCGACGTTAGCGGCCTCAGCTCGGCTCAGCGTGCTCGCGTGCGGTTGGCGCCGTCGGCAGCCAGCGCGGTTGGGTTCGGGGTCGCCCGATACAGCACCGCGGCGTTGGCCGGGACCCGCACGGTGATCTTGCCGGTCGTGTTGCGGCTGCGGCCTGACCACAGATTGGCCAGCCGGTAGCGATCTACGTGCGTAAGCCCGACCGCCCCGGCGGTAGTGGTGATGTCGATGGCGGTGGTGCCGGTGTTGAGCAGCGCGACGGCTCGGGCGCCATGGGACAGCGGCCTGACCCACACCTGCCCGGATCCCTCCTCGGCGATCGCGGTGCCCTGGACCCCCAGCCGGTCCTGGTCGATGGCGATCACCTGCTGGTTCTCCAGCATCCTGATCGTCGCCGTTCGACAGCGCGCGCGGATCGCTCCCGAGGATCAGCGGTGCGGCGACGATCGTCCACATGGTCATTTGCGCCTGGGCCTCGGCGGGCGTCATCCCCAGTTGCGGACCCAGGTAGTCCGGATCGTTCCAGTGCCCAGGACCGGCCGTGTTAGGATGGTGCGGCGTCATGGTCGAGGTTGCGCAGGACATTGACGAACAGGATGTTGCCGATGCCGCCGATGTCCGTGTCGGTACGCCAGCTCTGTGCGATCCGTGGCGCCCACAGGGCGTTGGCATACGACGAGTTCGCGAACGAGGGCCGCTGACCATTGATCTGCCCCGGCACCCAGAAGTTGCAGACGTTGACCAGCATCGGGCGCTGACTCGAGTTGTGCTTAATGGCCTCGACAAACGCGCGTATAGCGGCTGCGGGTCCAGGCCCTCCTGGCCGGCGCCGCAGAAGTCGACCTTGACCGCGTCAAATCCCCAGGCGGCGAACGTGTCGGCATCCTGCTGGTAATGGCCGAGCGAGCCGACGCCCTGGCCGTAGCATCCGCTGGCGCCCGGCATCGGTGTAGATCCCAGCCAGCAGCCCGTGCGCATGCAGCCAGCCGGTCAGCCACGGCAACCCGTTCGGCCACTGAGCGGTGGTCGACGACATATTGCCGTTGGCGTCTCGCTCGCCGCTGGCCCAGCCGAAGTCAAGCCACACCATCCGATAGCCGGCGCGGGCCAGCCCGCGGTGATCAGCGACTTGGCCACCGAGATGATCGTCTGCTGGTCGAACACGCCGCCGACGCCGTAGTAGGTGTTCCAGCCCATGTAGGGCGTGGGGCTGGCCACCCACAGCGCCTGCGCTCCGCTGCCGGCATTCGCTGCCTGGGCCGCGCTGGCGACCACACCGACAGCCAGGCAGGCGGCCGCGCAGGCCAATATCCGCCTGAGGTGCGCCATCCCGGTTCCAACACGGCGAGGGGGCCAGAGTCTCGCCGGCGACCGCTCGCCTTTAGGCGTCTTAAGCCGCGAACCGGCGGGTCCGGGTGCGGTAGGTTCTCCCGTCAACCCTCTGACTCCGTGACCCGCGTCGTGCTACGTCCCCCCCTTGGTGCCGTCGTCCTGGCGCTCGCGATCGCCGGCTGCGGCGGCTCCACCACCACCAAGACGGTGACGAAGGTGGCAACCGCGCCGGCAACGCCGGTGTCCACGTCGAGCACGACGATTCCGACCACGTCGTCGAGCACCGTTCCGGTGACGGCGTCGTCCACGACCTCGACGACGACGACGCAGGCACCCTCCCCGATCTTCTTCGCGGGCGCCGCCGGCGGCCGGGTGCAGCACCCCTCGACCCTGCAGCTCACCGCCGACGGCACACTCGCCGTGTCCGGGGTCCAATGGAACTCCTGGGGCGGACCGACGGCCACCGGCACCGGAAACGCCTCGTATCACGGCTGTAATCCAAACTGTGCTTCGGCCCCCGTCCACACGGCGGTGGTCGCAATCCACCTCGCTGACCCGCGGCTGTGCTCGGGCCGCCAGTACTACTCGAGCGTCACGCTGACCATGAACTCGGGCAAGCTCCTGGACGAGTCGTTCCTGCAGCGTTCCTGGAGTCCCTGCTAAGGCTCCTCCGGGCCGCCCGCCCTCGGCGCCAGGTCAACCGGGAAGGCCCAACCGACGCGCCAGGAAGTCGCGCTGCTCCTCGTAGAGCCCCGCGGGCAGGCGGCCAAACCAGGCGCAGCCCTCCGGCAGGTCGTCGTCGCCGGGCGGCCCGCCCAGGGGCTCAGCCCGGAAGGCCAGGCCGACCGGGTGGTCGAGGCCGTTGTCGTAGTGGCTGGGGTATTCGATGTAGCCGAGCAGCTCGCCCATCCCGACGTCGAGGCCGAGCTCAGAGCGCGCGACTCGCTTGAACGCCTCGACCAGGGGCTCGCCGAACAGAACCGTGCCGCCGGGGATGTGCCACGCGCCCTCGTTGGGTGGGATGTCGCGCAGAGCGAGGACCACGCCGCGCGGCGGCGACACGATCACGACCTCTACACACAGGCGCGGGACCCGGCGGTAGATCGCGTCGTATTCGGCCTTGGGCAGCCATCCCGGGGGATGCGCGGGTTCAGCCACGGTGGGTACCGTTCAGCGGCATCGCCCGAATGATGTCTTGTCTGCTCGCCTCGGCGCTGGCGGGCGCGCTGCTGGTGCTGTCGTTGGTGCCCGCCCCAGTGCTGGCGGGAACCGCGAACGCAGGCATCGCCGGCGCGCCGGCGAGCAACCCGCTGGCGGGCATGCCGTGGGGCGTCTACCACGGCACCCTGGACGGCATCGACCCCGCCTACAGCGCCGCCCGCGGTAGGAACCGGCGGCTGCTGGCCGCGATCGCGTTGCGTCCCACCGCCCACTGGTTCGGGGCCTGGGACGCCGATGGCACCGCCGCCGACCTCGCCCGGCAGTACATCCGCGCCTCCACCCGTGGCCGGCCCGACGCCCTGACCCAGGTCGCGGTGTTCCGCTTGGACCCGTGGGAGGAGCCCGCCTGCTACGCACCTGCCAACCGCGCGCCAGCAGGCCAGCTACAAGACCTGGATCGACAACTTCGCGGCGGGCATCGGCGACTCCCGTGTGGCCCTCATCCTTCAACCCGACCTGCCGTTCGCCTCCTGTGCCCCCGGCGGCTCGCTGCTGCCGCTGCACCTGGTCGCCTACGCCGCCCAGGTGTTCAGCTCCCTGCCCCACACCACGGTCTACATCGACGGCGGCGCCCGTGACTGGGAGCCGGTCGCGAAGGCGGTGTCGCTGCTCGAGCACGCGGGGGTCGCCTACACCCGCGGCTTCGCGCTCAACGACACCCACTACGACAGCACCGGAGCCGAGCTGACGTTCGGTGCCGCGGTGGCTCGGAAGCTGGCCGGCGGCGGGATCCCGAACATGCATTTTGTGATCAACACGGCCGAGAACGGGGCGCCGTTCATGCGCTACAGGTACTCGGGCAACAAGCTCAACCCGGCGGTGTGCGCCAACCGCCACGCGCACACCTGCGCGACACTCGGGATCCCGCCCACCTGGCACACCGCTCTGGCCCGCTGGAAGCTGTCGCCCCGGCAGCGGACCCTGGCCGCCCGGTTCGCCGACGCCTATCTGTGGATCGGGCGTCCCTGGCTGCTGGACGGCGCCTATCCGTTCGAGCTAGAGCGGGCACTGGGCTTAGCTGCCTCCACTCCGTTCTGAGGCGATGGACACGCGCGCGTTCGCAGACGACCCCACCGCCGAGGCGATCGTGGGCTTCCTGCGCTGCGAGGGCGCGGCGAGCCTGCACCACGCGGGCACGAGCACCCTGCTCGATCATCTGCTCGGGACCTACGCCATTCTGCGCCGCTGGGGTCAGCCGGCCTGGTTGGCGCACGCGGCCCTGATCCACAGCGTGTACGGCACCGACGCCTATCGCCGGCAGCTGCTCTCCCCGCTGCGGCGCGATGAGGTGGCCGTGATCACCGGAGAGCGGGCCGAGCGCATCGCGTATCTGTTCGGGGTGACACCTCGCGGACCGCTGCTGGCGGGCACGTACCGGCCGGCGCGCGGCCTGCCGGGACAACCGGTGGACGGAGCCCAGGAAGCGGACGCCGACGCCACTCGGGATGAGCTTGACGCCCTGGTGCTCCTGCACATGGCGAACCTGGCCGAGCAGGCTCACGCCCCGGACGGGAGCCCCGGTCAGTGGCTGGCCCGCGTGGGTGACGTCGCTGAGCTGCTGCTCGACCGCGACCGCGACATCGTCCGGCGGCCCCAGTTCATCGCCCATCTGGCCGCCTTCTCGCCCGCCGACGAGGCGCTCACTCGCCGGGCCTATCTCGAGGGCGTCAGCGACGGCGGCCAGGATCGGACCGACCGGTTTGCGCTGGCGGCCGCGGCGTGCTCGGTGGTGCCTGAACCATGCGTGTGGTTGGCGTTTCTGTCCAGCTGCCGCGGCGACGGCGCGGGGGCTCGGTCGTGGGCGGCGCAGGCCGCCGGGCGCCTGCGCGAGCTCGGCACGGCCTGGGATCGGCAGCTTTCGTTCGAAGAGTGGCTGGCGGTGATCGAGGCCCTGCAGCGGTCACCCGACGAAACCGCTGCGCGGCCTCACGACCAGATCACTCATCCCCGTGCCCTGTTCGAGGCGGTCGTGCCGGCAGCCGCGATCCAGCCCGCCCGCGCCGACGCGGCGGCGACCACCGCCGACGCGATCGTGGCGCGGGAGGCTGCGGCCGGTCGCCGGCGCTTTTACCGCTACGTCGATCAGCTCTCCGATGGTGACGGCGCGGGCGCCGGATCCGTCTACCCGGACCTGCACGGCCGACCGTGGCACAACCCGGACGCCTTCCCGTTGGCGCGCTATCTGGAGCGCAACTACGCAGCGATTCGCGCCGAGATCCTGAGCCTGGATGTCACCCGCTTCAGCCCAGAAAGCGAGCGCATCAGCCGCACCGGCGACTGGGACGTGGTGTTCTTCTACGAGCGGGGGCGCCGGCACGACGACGTGTGCGCCACCTGCCCGGTCACCGCGCGCGGGATCGGGGGCTACCCGGCGGTCAGGACGCTGGCCGGCCTCAGCTACGTGTCGCGCATGCGACCCTCCACCCACATCGCCGCCCACCGCGGGCCGACCAACCTGCGGGTGCGGTGTCACCTGGGGATCGAGGTGCCTGACGGTGACTGCGCCATCCGCGTCGGCGAGGAGACCCGCCGGTGGCAGGAGGGCCGGTGCCTGGTATTCGACGACTTCTTCGAGCACGAGGCCTGGAACCACACCAACGAGGATCGCATCGTGCTGATCGTCGATCTGTGGCACCCGGGCCTGTCAGCCACCGAGGTGAGGCTGCTGGAGGCGCTGCACAACTACACGGACCTTCACGCCCGCAGGCTCAACCGTTATTGGTCGGACAACGCCGCCGCCGCCCGTCACCTCGGCAAGCGATAGCCGGACGCGGTCTCAGCCGAGAACCGCGAGGCCCGCCTCAGCCACCTCCATGTCCTGGGTGTAGTGGCCGCCGCTGACCCCGACCGCGCCGACGATGCGCTCGCCGACGGTGATCGGGAAGCCGCCGCCGAAGACGACCAGCCGGTCGATCCCGCCGACGGCGCCGGCGGCCAGTGGGGGGTCGTCCTTGATGAACTCATGCCACCCGCCGCTGGGCATCCCGAAGCCGACGGCGGTGTACGCCTTGTCCTGGGCGATCTGCACGCTGAGCAGCGCGGCGCCGTCCATCCGGCTGAACGCCTTCAGGACACCCGACTCGTCGCATACCGCGATCACCATCGGAACCTCGATCTCGGCGGCCTTGGCTTCCGCGGCCGCGATCACCCGCTGCGCCAGCTCGGAGGTGACGCTCGCCTTTTCGAAAACGTCGGTCACTGCAACTCCTTTCGACGAATAGGTGGCTGCCGTTGCCGGCCAGCCACTGTTCAGCGTCGCTGATCTGGCGCCGCTTTGCCAGTGGAATCCACAATCAGTTCACGCCGTTACCATCTATTGCGGTGACCGATCTGCGTCGGTTGCAGTACTTCGTTGCGGTCGCGCGGGAGCGGAACTGCGCGAGGCCAACCCGGGCCACTACGACGCCGTGATCGAGCTCTGCCGCGACACCGGGCTCGAGCCCGATGTCGAGCTGCGGACGATGACCTTCGACCTGGGCTACGGGCCGATCCAGCGCGCCGAGGCGGTGGCGATCGTCGGCGAGTCCTCGACCCTGGGGCTTCCGGACGAGCTGTGCTGGGTGCCGCTGGATCCGCCGGTGAGCCTCGAGGTGGGGCTGCTGGCCCGCAGTCAGGATCGCGCTCCGGTGGTTGACCGGATCCAGGCCACGGCCGTCGGGGTCTCCGAGTCGTTGGGGTGGACCTGAGGTCGCACCGCGGTGGCCTCGATTCGTCAGTAACGGTCGCGCGGCGCGGGTTGGGGTGAAGAGTGGGTGAGAGCGGTGGCGGGTGAGTGTCGGATGGCGTGGTGGGAGCGATCGTGGTGGGTGATTGGCTGGCTGGTGGACTGGCTGGGGTGTTTCTCGGCAGCCGTGATCGGGCTGGTCGTCGATCGTCTTCGCGGCGGCGGGGCTGCTGATTCAGCCGGGTGCGGGGAGCGCTTGGAGGCGCTCGAACGCGTGGAGGATCGCGCTGGCCCAGGGCCAGTCGGCGGGGAGGTGCAGCGTGTGGCGGCGGGCGTGGCGGGTGAGCTGCCCGGCGACGTGCAGGATCCGGTAGCGCAGCCGTTTGGGCTCTGCAGATCCGGTGCTCGCCGTCGAGGCACAGCAGCTGGGTCCAGACCATGATGTCGTGCGCGATCAGCGCGAGCTCGAACCACGCGGCGTTCGCCTGGAAGCTGTGGAAGGGCAGGTAGCTGGCGCCGGTGGCCTTCAGTGTCTTGACGCGGTCCTCGACGACCGCGTGCTGGCGGTGGAGTCGCTTCCAGCTGCGGCGATGTCAGGGTCGGTCTGGTCGGTGATGAAGCACTGGAAGCGATGACCGTCCAGGTCCGTGAAGGACAGTTGCGCGCCGGGGTGCGGGCGCTCGCGCCGGCAGATCAACCGGGTGCCCTCGGGCCAGTCGGGGAGGTTGACCTTGCCGGTCAGCTCGGTCACCCAGCCCCCTCACGCGGCTCGCCGTCCTGATCGATCGCCGGCCGCCACGCCGCTTCCGGCAGGGCAGCAGCGCTTCGCGGACCGGCTCGGTGAGCGGATAGCCGAACGAGAAGCGGATGTCGCACTCGCGGCAGGCGTCGGCGAGATCGTGGCTGGCGCCAGCGGAATCCGAGCGCGCCAGGATCTCCCCGTCCAGCGCGTCCTGGGGCAGCTGCTCGAGCGCGAGATCCAGCAGCGCGAGGTGATCCTCGGCGTTGTTCGCCCCGGCGTTCCCGGGCCGGAGGATCCCGGCCAGGATCTCCCGGCCGCAGCTCGCGATCAGCGGGTTGAACCCGAACCCGCCCTTGTAATGCCCAGCCGCCTGCTCCTTCTCGGAGTGCACCACGATCGGGGTCGCGTCGAAGTCGAGGATCACCCGCTCAGGCGCCGCGCCCAAAGTCCACGCCGAGCGCGAGCACGCTGCCCTGGCCGCCCGGATCCCCGTCAGCTCCGACTCGCCGATCGACTGGACCACCCGCCGCGCCGTGGACACCGACGCGACCTCGCCGAACAGCGACTCCTGACCGGCCAGCGCCGCCAGGTCCGACACGCACCGGCCGCCGTCAGCGAGCATCACCGCCAGATCGCAGAACACCCGCCCCGGCTCATGCCCACCCTGCCGCTCGCGCGTGCCCGCGAGCGCGTCGCACAGCCCGCCGGTCAGGCCGAGCCGATCCGCGACCAGCGCCAACAACGCGTCCCCGCCCGCGAGCACAAACCCGTGCCGTCCGCCCGGACATCTACGGTTCTGACACTCCAACGTCCCATCACCTTCACGGTGAACCTCCTGAGCGGGGGGATCGACGACTCGACATCCCAGATCCTCCCTGCTCAGGCGGACGTTTCAGACCCGGTCGCGGCCCCTACCGCCCCCGCCGCTACCGACGAATCGAGGCTAGAGCCCGTCATGCCGCGCTGTGCTGAAGACAGCGCAAACCGGTCTTTCACATCCGGCCGGGCCACGCCTACGGTGGCGGCACACCATCGACCAGGGAGCTTGCGATGAGCGACGTGAACGACAACGAACGACTGCTGGAGCGCTACACCGCGGCGCTGCAGACAGGAGACAGGCAAGCGGTCCGCGAGTGCTTCGCCGAGGACGCAACCTGGACCCTGCACGCCGGAGAGCTGCCGATGTCGGGCACCTGGGCCGGACGCGACCAGATCATGGACGGCTTCTTCGCCACCGCGATGGCCAACTACGAGCCCGGCTCGGTACAGATCGAGACGACGGCGACGATCGCCGAGGGCGATCGCGTCGTTCGGCAGTGGACCAGTCGCGCCCGCACCCGCGATGGCATGCCCTACGAGAACGGTTGCATCGGAGTGTTCACCGTGCGTGACGGTCGCATCCAATCCGTCCGCGAGTACATGGACACCCTGTACGCCGATCACGCGTTCGCCGGGGCCAACGCTGGTGAGCAATTCGCCCAGGCGACGAGTCCAAGCAGTGCCGCAGCGGTGTGATCGTGAACGCCCCACGTCCGGGGGTTCGGAGGCTGAACCGTGACGGCCCGAGGGTGGTCGTCG
Organism: uncultured Solirubrobacterales bacterium; assembly: GCA_963754375.1. Lineage (GTDB taxonomy): Bacteria > Actinomycetota > Thermoleophilia > Solirubrobacterales > Solirubrobacteraceae > Palsa-465. The sequence goes on along the minus strand of CAVWFX010000013.1, from coordinate 331,958 downwards.
TTGGTCACCGACCCGCGAGCGCAGCGCTCAGCGCCAGGTCGCCCGAGGACGTCCCCACGTAGAGGCGAAAGCGGCCGTGGGCCTGCGTCCAGGCACCACGCCCGGGGCTGAAGTACTCAAAGCTCGAGCGCGGGAGTTCCAGGGCGACGGTGCTGGCGCCGCCGGGCCGCAGGAACACCCTGGCATAGGCCTTCAGCTGCCGCGGCGGCTCACCGGCCGAGGCCGGGAACCGGAGGTAGGCCTGCACTACCTGCGCCCCGGCCCGGCGCCCGGTGTTGCGCAGCCTGATCGTCGCCCGATAGACGCCACCCGCGCGCCGGGCGACCGTGAGATGACCCAGTGAGAAGGTCGTGTATGAGAGGCCGTAGCCGAACGGGAACAGCGGGGTCTGGTGAAACCGGTCGTAGTAGCGGTAGCCGACGAAGATGCCCTCGGAGTAGTGGACGAGGTTGTCGATCCCTGGGTACTGGGCCGGCTTGGTGGCCGGGCCCTGCCTGCCCGTGCGTGGGAATGTCACCGGGAGATGGCCGGAGGGATCGGAGCGGCCGAACAGGGTGGCGGCGATCGCGGTGCCGCTCTGCTGGCCCGGGTACCAGGCCTCGAGCACGCCGGCGACCTTGGACAGCCACGGCATCAGCACCGGGCCGGCGGTGTGCAGGACCACGACCGTGCGGGGGTTGGCCCTGGCGACGGCCTCGATCAGGCGGTCCTGGTCGCCGGGCAGTTGCAGCGAGGTGCGGTCCATGCCCTCGCTGGTGACGTCGTTGGCGAACACGATCGCGGTGTGCGCGTGCCGGGCCGCCTCAACCGCCCGGGTGAGCAGTGACGGCTGTGGTGGCTGCCAGCCGACCTGCAAAAGGGCGCCGCCGATCGAGGCGCCGGTGGCGTACGTGATCCGGACCGAGACCGGACGGTTCTTGGTCAGGCGGGCCAGGCCCTGAAAGGTGACCGTCGGGGCGCCGGGAGAGCGGACGAAGCCGCCGGGGAGATCAGCGCGGGCGAACTCGGCGTTGCCGCGCACGATCAGCCGCCCGTTCAGGTACAGCTGCGCGACGCCGGCCACCTCCAGCGAGAACCGGTAGACGCCCGTCCGGGGCGGAGTCAGCGTCCCGGTCCACACGCCGGAGTTGGCGCCGGGCGTGCCCGGGATGGTGGCCAGCGGAAGCGGCCGTGAGGCGAAGTTGACGGTGGGATCGACCCGGGTGGCGACGGCCGTCCCGCTCGGGCTCTGACCGGTGAAGTAGCTGGCGCTCAGCCCGTGCCCGGACCCGGTTGCGGGCTTGAGCACCCGTGACGGGACGGTGGGCAGCGCGACCACGCCCAGCGTTCCCGACGCGTAGGTGATCCGCGAGCGCGAGCCGACCAGCCGCCGGATCCCGGCCAGTGGCGTGATCACCGGACCGTGCAGCACCGCCGGTGAGCCGTTCTCCTCAATCTGAGTCCCGGCGGAGGCATCGTGGCCGATCACCGCGACCGATCCGCCGCGCGGGCTCAGCGGCAGCACCCCGTTGCGGTCGCGCAGCAGCACCGTGGCCTGCTCCGCCACCCGGGTGGCCAGCCGCAGGTGCGCCGGCGTGCTGACCGACCGCGTCGCGCTGCCCCCGGGGCGATGATCGAACAGCCCGACGGCGAACATGGCGGTCAGGATCCGGCCGGCGGCATCGTTCAGCCGCGCGGTGGAGATCTGGCCGCTGTTGTAGGCGCTGGTAACGATGGCCAGTTCGTTGCCGCCGACGGCAGCGGCGATGCTGCCCAGCTGCAGGTTGTCGGTGCCGGCGTTGATGGCCGCAACGCTGTCGCGAACGGCGAGCTCGGCGTCGGGGCCGACAAACCCCTGTAGCCCGAAGCCCTTGACGATGCCCAACGTCTGCGGGTTCTGGCACGAGTACACGGTGTTGATCCGGTTGTAGGAGCACATCACCGACCCGACGTGGCCCTGCTGAACCGCGGCGCGGAAGCCGGGCAGATAGATCTCCTGCAGCGCCCGTTCCGACACCTGATCGCTGACCGCGTCGCTGCCCAGCGGCTGGCCGAAGCGATCGACCTCCTGGTTGTTGCCGGCGTAGTGCTTGACCTGGGCGATCACGTGCTGGCTCTGGATCCCACGGATCTCGGGCGCGGCCAGCGATGCGGTCAGGAACGGATCCTCGCCCAGCGTCTCCGCCTCTCGGCCCCAGAGCGGGGTGCGCACGATGTTGATGGTCGGCGCAAACAGCCAGTCCCACCCCTTGCCGGCCGCCTCGGCGCCCAGCGCCTGCCCGTAGGCATGAGCCACGCTCGGATCCCACGAGGCGGCGATCGTCTCCGCATCCGGAAACGCGGTCACACCGGTGTTCCCCTCGCCGATCCCGTTGGGGCCATCGATACCGCGCAGACCGGGAACGCCAAGACGCGCCACCCCGGTGCTGCCGTTGGCCACCAGCGACAGTTTCTCCGCCGGGGTCATCGCCGCCACCACCATCGCCGCCCGCGCTGCCGGCGCCAGGTGGCGGTTGCACCATGGTGCCGAGCCGCAAACGCTCGCAGCACGAGCGCTGGACACACCAACGGTCAGCAAGCAGGCCAGCGCGAGCAGTACTGCCGTGCGCTTGCGCGCGCGGAGAGTCAGGTGAGGCGCTCCGGGACGTCGAACCGGCCGAAGGCGCCGGCCAGCCGCTGCGGGTCAAACGGCTGCTCGGGGAAGCGCACGTAGGCCTCGGGGTCGGTGGACTCGGTCGAGCGAACGATGAACGCGGTGACGTCGCTGACCTGGTCGCCGCGGAAGCTGAGCACGTTGAGCGCGAACGGAAGGTATGCCTGCTCGTGCTCGTCCCAGGCGTAGAACGCGAGCGCCGGCTGACCGTTGGCCTGGGTGAGGACGGCGCGCCACCGCCACGCTCCCGACATGGGGGCCAGCGTCGCCCAGGTGGCGATGCCCTCGCGCGTCCGATACCACGTCGCCAGCGGCGGCATGGCGAAGGTGGCGTCCGCGGCCAGCATGGCGGCAAACGTCTCGACGTCGCAGCGCTCCCAGGCATCGACGTAGCGGCCGACGATGTCACGCAGCTGCTCGTCTCCGAGGGATCGCAGGGTGGCCTGCTGGCTCTGCTCGGGCACGCGCTCATCGACCGCGGCGCGAGCGCGCTGCAGAGCGCTGTTGACCGACGCGACGGTGGTCTCGAGCATGTCGGCGGTCTCCTTGGCTGAGAAGCCCAGCACCTCACGCAGGATCAGAACCGCCCGCTGGTTTGCGGGGACGTGCTGGAGCGCGGCGATGAACGCCAGCTCGATCGCCTCGCGCTGCTCGTAGCGGGCCTCGGGCGCGGCGAACCCGTCCTCGACGCCGAGCAGCTCGTCAGGGTAGGGCTCCACCCACACCGACTCGATCACCGGCACCCCGGGCTCGGTGTGCGGATCGGCGGCAGGCCCGTAGTCCAGCGGCAGCACCCGCTTGGGCCGCCGGCCGATCTGCGTCAGGCAGGCATTGGTGGCAATCGTGTACAGCCAGGAGCGCAGGGAGCTGCGGCCCTGGAATTTCGCCAGCGCGCGCCAGGCGCGCAGCATCGTCTCCTGCAGCGCGTCCTCGGCGTCATAGACCGAGCCGAGCATCCGGTAGCAGTGGGCCTGCAGCTCACGGCGATAGGGCTCGACGAGCTCCGCGAAGGCAGCCTCGTCCCCAGCGGTGGCGGCGGTGAGCACAGCCTGGTCGCCCGTGTCTTCTCTGCGAGTGCTCGCCATGCCCATCACGAGCTTAGACCGTTCCCGCGCACGCAACTCATCGCCCGCCGATGAGTTTTCGCCAGCACGCGAGTCTGACCAAGAAATGAAGACTGGAGACGCAGGCCGGGTGGTCCACCTGGAGCTACACACGCGTCACCCGCAGGACGCGAGCCGGTTCTATGCCGACCTGTGCGGCTGGCGCCAGGAACACGTCCACACCTCCGCCGGCTCCTATCGCGCCGTCGAACTGGGAAGCCAGATCGGCGGCGGCATCGTCGGATGCCCCATCAGCCACCCGTTGTGGCTGCCCTACGTCGAAGTGCACGACATCCGCGAGGCCAGCGACCTGGCCCAGCGGCTGGGCGCTCAGGTCATGCTCGCTCCGCGCGAGGGCCCCGGCGGCTGGCGCAGTGTCGTAGCCACCTCGGCCGCGGGCGAGCTTGCCCTGTGGCAGCCCAAGCGATGAGTTCGGCCGGCCCTACCACGCACCGGCACTCGGCTCGGTCACCCGCCCGGCTCGTAGTCGCGGATCAGCTCGTTGGTCGAACAGTGGATCCCGCCGCCGTTCTGCTGGATCGAGCTGTACGGGACGGTGAGAACCTCGATGCCGCGGTCGGCGAGTCGCTGGGCAGTGCGCGGGGTGCCGTCAGCCATCAGCACCCGTCTCGGCCGCAGGCAGAGGAGGTTCAGCGCCCACGGCCGCTCGCTGTGGTCGGCTTCGATCAGCTCGAAGCCGCGGCGCCGTAGATCGTCCATGAACGTGTACGGCAACCCGACCACGTCGACGAGCGCCGTGGCCACGTCCACCATCGCGAAATGGACGTCGAGGTGGACGGTGTAACCGGGCAGCGGCACCACCCGCAACTCGATGCCCTGCAGGGCGAGCAGCGTCGCCAGCTGGCGAGCGCCCTCCTCGTTGCAGCGCACCGAGGTCCCGAGCGCGGCCAGTCCCGGCGCGAGCTTGATGAACGAGCCGCCCTCGAGCGTGCCGGTGCCGGTGATCGTTCCCAGGATCGGGACGCCGGTGCTCCCGAGCAGCTGGGTCACCCGGCGCTCCTCGCCGCGGCGCATCCGCACGGCCATCCTACCCACGATCGCCCCGCCGGGGATCATCACGAACGGGTCGCGCATGTACACCGATTTGATGAACGGCGGCCCGAGCGACTCGAGCACCTCGACGTCGATACCCTCCCCTCGCAGCGTGGCGACGAGTCCGTCGTGCTCGGCCTGCAGCACGGCGATGTCGGGCGGCGTGTCGTCGGTCCAGTACCACATCCCGTCGGGATCGACCATGGCGCCGACGTCCGGATCCCACCGCGAGGGATCGATCACGTCGAACTCACTCCCCGGGCGCCGAACCACCACCCGCCGCAGTTGGCCGGTCTCATCGGCGGCGCCCCAGGCCGCCCCCCAGGCCGCCTCGAGGTCTCGGGAAAAGGGCGGTTCGGCCGCCTGCCGCATCCGCTCCTGGGCGGCCTCCGCAGGCTCGCGCCGGGTGTTCATGAGATCGGCTCCGGGCTCGGTAGCCGGTCCGACGACAGGACGCTCTGACACAGCCGGCCGAAGGTTTCCAGCGCGACCCGCAGGTCGCCCTCGGCGGTGTCCTCCTGCGGCGCGTGGCTGATCCCAGCGATCGACGAGGTGAACATCATCGTCACCGGCAGGACCCGCGCCACCTCGGCCGCGTCGTGAAGCGCGCCGCTGCGCAGCACGATCTCCGAGCCGGTCACGGTGCGGCACGCGTCGCGCGCCAGCCCCACCAGGGTCGGGTCGAAATCGATCGGCGCGATTGCCCAGATCGGGTCAGTCTCGAGCTCGCAGCCGCGCTCGGAAGCCGCTGCCCGCGCGGCGTCGTTGGCCGCCGACAGCATCATCTGCAGCCGCTCGGCATCCGCGTGGCGGAGATCCACCACCAGCTCGGCGTGGCCGGGAACCGCGGTGGCAATCCCGGGATGCAGTGTCAGCACGCCGGTGGTGGCGGTACCGCCCTCCCGGACCCCGATCCGCTCTATCTCCAGTGCCGACGTCGCCGCCGCCAGCCCGGCATCCCGGCGAGCGTCCATCGGCGTGGTGCCGGCGTGCCCGGTCTGACCGGTGAACCGCAGACGGTGGCGTTCGATCCCCACGCACCCGCTCACCGCCGCCACGGGCACACCCTGGCGCTCCAACACGGGCCCCTGCTCGATGTGCAGCTCCAGATACGCGCCCAGCCGTTCGCGGCGGCGCCCGGCATCCTGCGCCCGGCGCAGGTCGACGCCATCGTCGGCGACCGCATCGGCCAGCCGTTGGTCGGAGCGGTCGCGCAGCTCGCCGGCCGCATCTGGATCGAGCGTGCCGGCGAACGCCGAGCTGCCGAACAGGCTGTGGCCGAACCGCGCGCCCTCCTCGTCGGCCCAGTCGACCAGCACCAGCGACCGCGGCGGGCGCCGTCCCGACTCGACCCAGGCGCGGACCACGCCGAGGGCCGCGAACACCCCGAGGGCGCCGTCGAGCCAGCCGCCGGAGGGAACCGAGTCGACGTGCGAGCCGAGCGCCACCGCGGGCTCGCCCTCGCCCGGCAGCCACGCCCACTGGTTTCCGGCCTCGTCGCGTTCGACCTCCAGGCCGAGTTCTGACAGCCGGTCGATCAGGAATTGGCGCCCCGCGCGCCATCCCTCGGTCCAGGCCAGGCGCTGGGCGCCATCCGGACCCCCGGTCAGGCGGTCGAGCTCGCGCAGGTCAGCGATTACGCGCCCGGCGTCGATCTGTGGCCACTCGTTCTCGCTCATTGACATGCCTCAGCGCCATATGCTCTCAAGCCCGCCAAGCGTTGCCGCTCGCGCTTCGCCGCCACATGCCCGGCGTGGTCGAGTGATCACGGCGGAAGTGCCTGATGAAGAAGCTGGGCTGCCGGTAGCCAATGCGGGCGGAGATCACCTCGATGGTGAGGTCGGTGTCACGCAGGAGCCTGCGCGCTTGCACCATTCGGCGTTCGGTGATCCAGCGCTGCGCCGTACGGCCTGTCTTGCGGCGGACGACCGTGGTCAGGTATCCAGGCGTGAGCCCGACCGCAGCGGCGACGTCGGCAAGCGAGATCGGCTCCTGGTAGTGCTCCTCGATGAACTCGAACACCGCCGCGAGCAGCGGCTCGGAGCGGACTCGGAGATCATGGCCGAGATCGGTTGAAATTGGGGAGGGGGGGGAGAGCGGGGGGGCGGGGGGGGGGCGGGGGGGCGGAGAGGGAGGGGGGGGGGGGGGGGGGGGGGGTAGGGGGCGGGGTGGTGGAAGCGGGGTGTCTCGGGGGGGGGGGGGGGGGGGGGGGGGGGGGGGGGGGTGTTGTGGTGTGTGCGTGTGCGGGGGGGCGCCCACCGCGGGGGGGGCACGGGGGGGGCGGGGCCGTGTCTGAGGGGGGGGCGGGGGATGGGGCCTGCTTGTAGGGGGTGGGGCCCCAGGGGAAGTGGTCGGTCTGCCGGGTCCAAGGCCTCGCGGCGGGGGCGGGAAGGAAGGGGGGCGGGGAGGCTCGAGTGCGTGGTTCGGGGACGGGCTCCCTTACCTGATGCCAGTTGGCGGGGTGTTTTCGGCGTGTGTTCCACAACCTGAGCCGGCTATTGCTTCGCTCCGTGAGGTCTTGGGTGTGCGCCGGGGGCTGCTTCAGGTTGGGGTCGGCGCGGTTAGGGCGGGCGGCGGGCGCAGCACGTCCTCGCCGAAACTGGGACGACCGCTTCCGGCCCTGATGTCCGAGGCCGGCCTCTCCCGGCCTGCCGAAATCGATTGCGTGACCAAGCACACTGGACAGCTCATCTACTACCGCGGGAGCCGCATCGACTGAGCCGCCACGGTGACCGGAGAGACGCCGCTGGTCCGAGGGATTCGAGGAGGCATGGCGCACGGAGCGCTAGGCGGTCGTGGCACGTCCGATCGAGACCTCCGACGACGATCTGCTCGACGCGGAGGGCCCGTCGGCGTTCACGCTGGCCAAGGCGGCCCAGGTCGCGGGCGTTTCCGCGGCGACGTTCGTCAAGCGCTTCGGCTCAAAGGAGCGGATGTTCCTGCGCCTATCCCAGCGCTGGGTGGCGTCCCTGGACCAGCAGCTGCGTCAGCGGGCCGAGACGTTGGCGTCCCCGCTGGCGCGGCTGCGAACGGTGGCGCTGCACAACTACCACGACCTGGATCGCCCCGCGACCGCGCACAACCAACTGGCCACGCTGGCCGTGGATCTTCAAAACGACGAGCTCCGAGGGTGCCTGCACATCGGATGGGGGCATGTCCGAGGGCACCTGGCGCGGCACGCCGAAGATGCCATGGGGGCGGGAGGAGTCCCGCTGATCGGGCCACGGGTGTCACCCGCGCTTGACGGCCTGCAGGGTGTAACTGTGAGCTAACCGCCACGGTCGATCGGTCAGCCGCCACTCCCCGAGTTCGATCTGCGTCATCCGGCCAGTGAGCGCCTCCCAGGGGACGCTGTCGTGCTCGACCAGCATGGTCAGTTCCATCCCCGCCTCCAACAGGGCAGTGACGATCTCGCCCAGGCCGTGGTTCCACTCGTGTGTGACGGTGTGGTTGAAGACCACGTCAGTGTCGACATATGTCCCGCTCTCGTCGAAGACCATGGCTCCTCGCGCTCGAAATACGTGTAATCGGCGACCAGCAGGCCGTCGGGTCGCTCGTAGTCGAGCGTCCACAGCATCGGATGGCCCTCGCGTAAGAACAGCCGCCCGCCGGGAACGAGCAGATCGGACACGACCTTCGCCCACCGGCTGACCGACGGCAACCAGCACAGCGCTCCGATCCCGGTGAACACGAACTCAAACGCCTCCCTTCCCGAGCACCGCTCACCGCTTCGTACAGTTCAGCCTCGACAAAATCGACATGAGGCCCGGCACGGTCGGCGAGCATCCGCGCCTGCTCGAGCGACGCCGGCGACAGGTCCAGCCCGGTCATGCGGGCGCCCAGCCGCGCCAATGAGATCGTGTCGGTGCCGATGTGACACTGCAGGTGCACTCCGCGACGCCCGGCGATGTCACCCAGCCGCGGCAGGTCGAAGCGCACCACATGGCTGATGAACTCCGGATCCTCGATGAACCGGCTGACGTGGTAGTCGGGGGAGGCCGCGTGGGCAGGGGCCCGCTCGTCCCAGTTGGCGCGGTTGACCTCCGCGTAGCGATCCATAAGCCCACGATACTGCGGCGGAGATGTGACCACAGCGGACTGAAAGACCGGGGGCAGGCGCGTGTCCGAGCTGTGCGGCACCGACACGTCGAACTGCCCGCCGCGCCTGCTGAGATAGTCAGATCAAGACCCAAGGGAGCACGGCCCGCGCGCTACTCGGGCGGCCGATCGGCAAATCGGCGGGCCGCTTCGAGGAGGCCGTCGTGATCGGCCCGGCAGCCCGGGCAACTGCGCAGGTGGATCGCCGTGCCGGGGTACACACGTGCCGGGTCGTCGCCGGCGAGCTCCAGCTCGACATAGGCGTCGAGGATCTCCTCGCCGGGCGTGCATCCCGCATCTCCGTCGACGGCGCGAAGCAGCTGGTCCAGGTGCACAGGATCGGTCATCAGGCTGCGTCCGCCTCGAGCACGGGATGTCCGGCGGCCGCCATCCTGGCCCGCAGGTTACGCCTGGCGTCGAACAGGTTCTTGTAGATCGCGTTGCGGTTGGTCCCGAGCTGCATCGCGAGCACGTCGATCGGAACGTCGTTGAGGGCGATTGCCACGAATACCTCGCGCTGGCGATCGGTCAGCTCGCCGATCGCGGCCGACAGCGCCTTGAGCTGCTCTTGGCGCTCGAGCCGGTCCCCCGGCCGCGGCGCCAGCGCGTCCGGCAGACGCTCCAGGGCGAGCTCCTCGCGGCTTGGTGGCTGTCGTCGCCACGCGTGTCGCGCGACCTTGGCCGAGACCTCGAACATGACGAACTTGTACGCCCAGGTCGTAAACCGGCTGAGTCCCTGGAACTGGTCGAGCCGAGCGAGGATATTCATGAGCGCGTCGTCGGCCGCCTGCTGGGCGAGGTCTTCGAACTCAGGTCCACGGATGAAGCCGAGCTGAGCTCTCCGCCGCGACAGCTCGTGCAGCGCCACCCGCAGAACCACCTCGTGCAGCGCCGCCACCGCCTGGTCGCGGCGCGGGTGTCCACGACGTAGCTGCGCGATCCATTGCTCGGACTCGTGATCCGGTTGCATCAAGATCACTTGATCGCCGCTTGGGCAGGTTGCCTCATAGCTCCTGGCCTGATCCGAGCGCCTAGCCTCGATTCGTCAGTAACGGTCGCCGGGGCGGGGTTGGGGTGAGGATTGGGTGGGGTCCGGAGGCGGTTCGGTGTCGGATGGCGTGTTGGGAGCGATCGTGGTGGGTGATCGACTGGCGGGTGGGCTGGCCGGGGGTGTGTTGGCAGCGGTATTCGGACTGGCCGTCGATCGTGTTCGTGGCGCGCCCCGGGCTGCTGAGTCAGCCGGGTGCGGTTAATGCTTGGAGGCGCGCGAACGCGTGGAGGATCGCCTGGGCCCACGGCCAGTCGGCGGGAAGGTGCAGCGTGTGGCGGCGAGCGTGGCGGGTGAGGTGCCCGGCGACGTGCAGGATCTGGTAGCGCAGCCGTTTGGGCTCTGAGATCCGGTGCTCGCCGGCGAGGCACAGCTCCTGGGTCCAGACGATCATGTCGTGCGCGGTCAGCGCGAGTTCGAACCACGCGGCGTTCGCCTGGAAGTTGTGGAAGGGCAGGTAGCTGGCGCCGGTCGCCTTCAGTGTCTTGACGCGGTCCTCGACCACCGCGTGCTGGCGATGGAGAACCTCGAGCTCGGCGATGTCGGGGTCGGTCTGGTCGGTGATGAAGCACTGGAAGCGGTGACCGTCGAAGTCAGTGAAGGAGAGCTGCGCGCCGGGGTGCGGGCGCTCGCGCCGGCAGATCAACCTCGTGCCCTGGGGCCAGTCGGGGAGGTTGATCGTGGCGGTCAGTTCGCTCACCCATGCCCCGTCTCGCGGCGCGCCGTCCTGATCGATCGCCGGTCGCCAAGTCGACTCCGGCAGCTGCAGCAGCGCTTGGCGGACCGTCTCGGTGAGCGGGTAGCCGAACGAGAAGCGGATCTCGCACTCGCGACAGGCGTCGGCGAGCTCGTGGCTGGCCCCGGCAGAATCCGAGCGCGCGAGGATCTCCCCGTCCAGCGCGCTGTGGGGTAGCTGCTCGAGCGCGAGATCCAGCACGGCGAGATGATCCTCGGCGTTGTTGGCGCCGGCGTTCCCGGGCCGGAGGATCCCAGCCAGGATCTCCCGCCCGCAGGTGGCGATCAGCGGGTTAAACCCGAACCCGCCCTTGTAATGCCCGGCCGCCTGCTCCTTCTCGGAGTGCACCACGATCGGAGTCGCGTCGAAGTCGATGATCACGCGCTCAGGCGCCGCGCCCGAGCCCACGCACGAGCGCGAGCACGCGCCCGGGCCGCCCGGATCCCCGTCAGCTCCGACTCGCCCACAGACTGGACCACCCGCCGCGCCGTGGATCCCGACGCGACCCCGCCGAACAGCGACTCCTGACCAGCCAGCGCCGCCAGATCCGACACACACCGGCCACCGTCGGCGAGCATCACCGCCAGATCGCACACCACCCGGCCCGGGTCATGCCCGCCCTGCCGCTCGCGCGTGCCCGCGAGCGCGTCGCACAGCCCGCCGGTCAGCCCGACCCGATCCGCGACCAGCGCCAACAACGACGTCCCCGCCCGCGAGCACAAACCCGTGCCGTCCGCCCGCACATCTACCGTTTCGGCACTCCAACGTCCCATCACCTTCACGGTGAACCTCCTGAGCGGGGGGATCGACGACTCGACATCCCAGATCCTCCCTGCTCAGGCGGACGTTTCAGACCCGGGCGCAGCCCCTACCGCTCCCGCCCTAATGACGAATCGAGGCTAGGTCGACGCGTCCCACTCACGTCGATGCTACTCATGGTGACCTCGCGTGCACGACCCGCAACCCACGCCGCCTCAAATTTCTTGGATGGCGTCGGTAAGACCCGTCGCGCGACCTGCCACTGATGCGTTTGACAGAGCCCGCCGCCGCGACGCGTGAAAGGAAAGAATCATGGGACTCGCCTGGCAGCAGGGACCATTGGCGCCGGGATCGGTTGGACGATTCCTCGTCCCCGATCCCCTACCGGAAAGGCTCCTGTTCGCCGAACCGCTCCGGCGGCGGATGCGCGTTCGATTCGGCGACGAGTGGGTCGCCGACAGCGAAGACATCGTCCTGCTCCATGAGCCCGGGCGGTATCCGGTGGCGTACTTCCCCAGGGCCGACATCGCCCGGGACGTGCTGCAACCGAGCGAGCACACCAGTCATCATCGCGACCTCGGTCTGACGAAGTGGTACCGCGTGCGGGCGGGAGACCAGAGCGCGGCGCGTGGCGCCTGGGAGCACACCGACCTCCCCGCGTACGCGCACGATCTGCACGAGCATGTTGCCTTTGCCTGGCGGGCGATGGACGCCTTCTACGAAGAGGACGAGCGCATCGTGGGCCACGCCGCCGACCGCTATCACCGCATCGACATCCGCCAAACCTCTCGCCGACTCGTGGTCCGCAGCGGCGACCGGATCATCGCCGACACCGGCCGGCCACTCGTTCTCTTTGAGTCGGGCTTCGCGCCACGCTGGTACGTAGCCCGCGAAGACATTGACGACGACGCGCTGGCCGCGAATGACACCGAGACCTTCTGTCCGTACAAGGGCGTGTGCAGCTACTACGACATCGGGGACGCCCACCGAGCCGCCTGGTCCTACCGCCAGGCCTACACCGAGGTCGAGCGTGTCGGCGATCTCGTTTCGTTTGAGCCGGACAAGATCACGGTCGAGCTCGATGGCACGCAGCTCCATCTCGAGCCGGGCCAGACGGTCGTCGCACACGGCGTCGACCGCGACCTGACCCTCGACGAGCTCAATTCTTCATCGAACTGAGACATGCGCACCGGGGCCGCACGCAGAGGTGAAAGCTCTTTGTCGGTAGCTTCCTGGTGTGAGCGAGCCCTTCGTAAAGTGCGTCCGTCTGGTGTCGGCGTCAGTCGCAGACCAGGAGGGGTATCCGTGGGACCTTCCGGCGATCGCCCAGCTCGCCCACGGCCTTGACCTGCATCCAAAGGTTACGTATTTGATCGGCGAGAACGGCAGCGGCAAGTCCTCGCTGCTGGCGGCAATCGCGATGGCGGCCGGGATGAGCGCCGAGGGTGGTTCCTCCAACTTCGCCTTTCCAGGCGAAGGCATGGGCGCATCGGTGTATGCCTTCTCGCAACGCCCATCTCATGTGGCTCTGGCTGAAGCGATCCGGCTGATCCGCGGCGCGCGCCGGCCCAAGACCGACTTCTTCCTGCGGGCATAGAGCCTGTTTGTCGCCGCGACGTATCTGGAACAACTCGAAGGCGATCCGCTGCGGGCCTACGGCGGGAGGTCGCTGCACGAGCAGTCTCACGGCGAGAGCTTTCTGGCGGTGATGATCAACCGCTTCGGCCCCGATGGTTTCTACCTGCTCGACGAGCCCGAGGCGGCGCTATCCACGCAGAACTGCCTGACCTGCCTCCGACGCATTCACGAACTCGTGCGTACAGGCTCTCAGTTCGTCATCTCCACTCACTCGCCGATCATCCTGGCCTACCCCGACGCGATGATCTACCGCTGCACCGAGACCGGCCTCGACGAGATCGATTATTCCGACGCCGAGCCCGTGCGGTTGACGTCCAGCTTCCTGGGGGCGCGGGAACGATTCCTCGCGCAACTCTTCGAAGACTGACCCCAGCGCGGAGCTCAGCCGATGTAACCGACGCGAAAGCCCAGCCACGGGTAGGTGTGCACGAAGAACGTGTTGTCCTGAGGCTGCAGGCCGACCGCGGAGATCCACATCTGATACGCGGTGGAGTTCGGGACCCCGCCGTGTAGACGCCGCCAGACGCGCTTACCCTTGACTCCGAACGGAGGCGCAGTAATCGTGTCGGTCCACTCAACGGCGTTGCCGCCCTGATCGAGCGTGCCCCACGGCGAGCGGGTCCGCGCCTGGCCGACGCTGCTTAGGCTGCCCTGGAACGCCTTGGCGTAGGCGGACGGGCTGAGCCCGAACGGGTTCACCGTCGCGCAGGTGTTGGCCGAGACCTGGTACGGACACCACGAGGGGACCGTCCCGCTGGAGGGCTTGAAGTTAGCCAGCGGCTGGGTGGTGGCGGCGTTGGTCACGTTTCCGTTGTGCGGATTGAGCGTGGTTACGGATGGCGCAGATGCGGTCCCGTCACCGAACGTCCCGGGATTGGTCGGGTACTCCCAGTAGGACAGCGTCCCGCCGCCGGTTGGGTCGAAGTACGCGGCTTTGATCCACTCGTTCTGGCTGGGCACGACGAAGCCGCGCTTGCGAGCACGAGTCGCCCCGGTGCGTTTCTGGTGGGCGAGGTTATACATGCCCGTCTCGGTGTTCCGGGAGAGGCGGACGGTGTAGGTGATAAACGAGAAGGCTCCGGCGCGACGGGCGCTGCGGGACAGCACTTTCCCGTTGGTCACCGCGTTGATGAACCGTGCGGCACGCAGGAAGGTGGCAAAGCCAAACGGCTTGTCGGCCCACTCTGGGTAGGCGATCCTGTAGTGCGAGCCGTTCCGCGCCTGGGAGGAGAAGTTGATCTGGCCATACCGCGGCCAAGCCGATGCGCTCTCGTTAGACGAGTACAGGTGATGGGGGTCGGCCCCGGTCGGATCGACCGTGTTCAGGAATGCAACCCACTGTGACACGGTCACCTCGAGCTCGCCGATCCCGTACGTGTAAGGAACCGAGCCGACGCTCAAGCACCCTGCCTTCGTCTGCGGAGCAACCGAGCACGACGAGTAGACCTCATCCTGGAACGGCACCACCGACACCGACGGATTGCCGGGCGACCCGACGCGAGCTAGCGTGAAGGTGAGCCGCGCCGGGCTTGACGCGCCAGCTGCTGGGACGAGCACAAGACCGCCGAGGAGTACCGCGGCTAGGAAGACGAGGACATGGCTACGGAACCGAAATCGGGCATGGAGCCGCTGGCTACCGCGGATAATTTCAGGCATGCGAACGCGACCTCTCAAAAAGACATGGTCAACCACAGGCACCATGGTTCGCCTGCCAGTCGTCCAACAGTATGTGCCCGTCTTCTCAATCCACCTCTTTTCGCCAAACTGTCCGGCTTTACCACGCAAACGAACGACACAGTGCAGAAGCGGTGGGCCTAACGCCGAAAGCGGGAGCCCGAGCCCGCCCGCCTTCGGCTAACGCAATAGATTGCAGGCATGAAAGAGTTGCGAGGAACCGCGACGGCGCTCGTGCCCGCACCGCTGGCACGGTGCCTGGCGCTGGTCCAGGCCGTTGACGAATACCCGACCTGGTACCCGGACGTCGTCCGCACAGTCGAGGTGCTCGAGCGCGACGCGAGTGGCCTGCCGAAGCAGGCGCGAACGGAGCTACACCTGTCGTTTGGGCCGTTGACCAAGGACTTCGACCTGGTAATGGCGGTCACGGTCGAGGCTCCGGCGACCGTCAAGCTCGTCAAGGTCGGTGGGAATGCGAAGTTCGACGTCACCTGGCGACTGCATGACGGGGAGAAGACGCGTCTGACCCTAGACCTCGACGCGAACGTCGACGCTCCGCGCTTTCTCCCACTGGGCGGAATCGGCGACTCGGTGGCGCAGGGCTTCATCTCGGCCGCAAGCGCGGAGCTCGTCCGACCCACCCACAGTTAGGATCAAGAGAGAGGAGACACGAGTGCCCGAGACACTGCCCGAAGCTCTAGTTGCTCTGATGCGCCAGGCGAGCCTGTGCTTCATCTCGACGGTGATGCCCGACGGCTCACCGCAGCTCACCCAGACGTGGGTCGACACAGACGGTGCGCGCATTCTGATTAACACCGTCGAGGGTTTTCAGAAGGTCAAGAACATCAGACGAGACCCCCGCGTCGCCGTGGCCGTCTCGGACCGGGACAACCCAGCCCGGTATTACTCGGTTCGTGGCACGGTCGTGAGTGTCACCAGCGACGGCGCCGCCGAGCACATCGAGCAGCTCGCCCAGCGCTACCTTGGAACCTCATATCCATGGTATGGCGGGCGTGACCAGATACGTCTGATCCTCACGATCGAGCCCCATAAGATCCACTCGTTGGGCTGACGCAGGACCGACTATTGCAGGCCCGCCACGGGCTCGGAGCGCGGAGGCCTGGCCGGCACACGGCGCTCGACGCATCCAGCTCGGGCGACCCCAGCCGGAGGTGCCATAGGATTGCGCCGTGCCATTCACGCTCAGGAACCTCAAGGCGGACCTTGAGGACGTCGGCTCTAGGTTCGACGGCGCGCCGGACCTGGAGTTCCGTGCGGCGACCCGGGCGCTCGAACTCGAGCACTCCGGCCTGAGCTACCAGCACGTCCCGCCCGGCTATCGCTTTCCGTACGGCCACACGCACAAGAAGCAGGAAGAGGTGTACGTGGTCGTGCGCGGGAGCGGGCGGATGAAGGTTGACGACGACATCGTCGAGCTCAAGGAATGGGACGCCGTGCGCGTCGCGCCCGGTACGTGGCGAGGCTACGAGGCCGGGTCGGAGGGACTCGAGATCCTCGTCATCGGCGCGCCCAATCTCGGCGAGGCTCCGCGCGAAGACGTCGATGGCCAGCGCAACTGGTGGGCTGACTAGAGCCAGGTAGGCGATGAGCTCGGCGTCTGATGCCCGCTGAAGCATCGTCCGCGGGGGCCGGGCCTGCGGCTGGAGCCGAGGTTGAGCGCTATCTAGCTGCCGCCCAGGAACTCAATGTGGACGCGTTGCTCGAAACGCTTTCGGCTGAGCCCGAGCTCGTGTCGCCGCTGTCGGGCCGCATGGTGTTCCGTGGCCGGAGCGATCTCCGTGTCCTGCTCGCGGTGGTCTACGGCAGCCTGCGCAGGGTGCGGTGGCACGAGCGCGCCTATGACGGCGACCGCTGCGTGGTGGTGGGCGAGTCGCTTGTCGGAGGAGTGCGACGCCATGACGTCACCGTGTTCGAGCTCGATGGTGCCGGCAAGATCCGGCGAATCAGACCGTTCATAAGACCATGGTTCGCGTTGAGTGTCGACGCGCTCGTAATCGGGCCCAGGATGGCTCTGCATCCTGGAATCATCTGGCGCGCTCTGCGGCCAGCTCGCGCATCGCGAGAGCGACACGCCACCAGGACTTGACTCACGACCGGGAGGTACCAGCAGCGAGGGTGATCGTGGTGGGTGGTGAGTTGTGATCTTCCCGGGCACCTGCGAGTCTCGACCCGTTGGGGTGTCTTGCTCAGACTGTGCGAGCATCTGCGCCGATGCCGGACTTCTTGGTAAAGCGCGATGATCTGCGCACCTGCCGTATCGGCGAACGCGAGCCGCCAACTCTGGACGCCGGCCAGGCGCTGCTGAGAATCGAGCGCTTTGGGCTGACGACCAACAACGTTACCTACGCGGTCTTCGGCGACGCCATGTCCTACTGGAGCTTCTTTCCGGCCGCAGACGGTTGGGGACGGGTACCGATGTGGGGCTTTGCCTGCGTTGAACAGAGTGCTGTTTCGGGGGTTGAGCCGGGGCACCGCTTCTATGGATATCTTCCGCCGTCGTCGCATCTGGTGGTGCAACCGGTCAACGTCGACGGGCACGGCTTCTCCGACGGGTCCGCTCACCGCACGGGACTTGCTTCCGCCTACCAGCGCTACGAACTCACGACACATGACCCGTTCTATCGCGGCACGACCGAGGATCTGCAGGCGCTGCTGCGGCCTCTGTTCTTCACCTCGTTCCTAATCGACGATGAGCTGGCGCAGACCGAGCTCGCGACCTCGGGCCCGGTGCTGTTCGCAAGCGCGTCGAGCAAGACGGCGATCGCCGCGGCGTTCCTGCTTTCACAGCGCACGGACGCCGAAGCCATCGCGATCACTTCGCAGCGCAGCGCAGCGTTCATCGAGAGCCTCGGCATCTACGACCGCACGATCACATACGAGCAGATCAACTCGCTCGAGCGCCAGCCGGCGGCGTTCGTTGACATGTCGGGCGACGCGGCGGTGCGCCAGGCGGTGCACGAGCACTTCGCAGACGAGCTGCGCCACAGCATGATCGTCGGCGCCACGCACCGCGACGCCGCGGCCGCTACCGGGCAAGCACACCTGCCCGGTCCGCCACCGGTGTTCTTCTTCGCCCCCGACCGCGCCAAGAAGCGGTCAGTTGAGTGGGGCCCGGCAGGACTGCGCAGCCGCGTCGCCGATGCATGGGACCCGTTCTGCGAGTGGGCCGGTAGCTGGCTGGAGGTAATCGAGGGCAATGGCTTTGAGGCAATCGAGAGCGCATGGGTCGACGTACTCGACGGCCGCGTTGCGCCCGACAACGCGCACGTGCTCTCGCTCACCTGACCAGGTGAGACGGAGGAGTGGCAGCCGCCACCGATGAGTTCCCGAAGTCGGCGGAGTCCCTAGCGGCATCTCATCCATCCCGGAAAGGAAGCAGCGCATGGCCTCGCTAGTCCTGAAGATGTCCGTCTCGCTCGACGGTTACGTCGCCCCAACGGACGGCAGCAGCGATTGGGTCACCGCGGGACGCTCCGAGGACGGTGCCGCCTGGACGCTCGAGACCGTGAGCAACGCGGCCACGCACCTCATCGGCGCGGCGACCTACGCCCGCTGGGCCACGTTCTGGCCCGGCGCCGCCGGGCCCTTCGCCAAGCCGATGAACGAGATCCCCAAGGTCGTGTTCTCGAACTCTCTCGCGTCCGCGGACTGGCCCGAGACGACGATTGCCACCGGCGACCTGGCCGAAGCCGTCACGCGGCTCAAGCAGGAGCGCTCCGGCGGATACCTGCTGGCACAGGGCGGGACGCGGTTCGCGCGGTCGCTGGTCGAGACCGGCTTGATCGACGAGTACCGGCTCGTCGTGCATCCGGTCGTCCTGGGCGCGGGGGAGCGGCTCTTCGCCGCACCGCTGACCATCGAGCCGGTGAGCACCATCGCCTTCAGCCGCGGAGCCGTTGCCCACGTCTTCGCGGCGCACCCGTGATCGAGCGCGACCGTCAATAGTCGCCGCTTTCTACCGAATCCAGCCACACCGGACGCTCGCTTCCGTCGGGTCTTCGCGTTCGGCGTTCGGGTAGCCTTGCCAGCTCGCCTATCCGAGCAAGGACGGTGACGGGTGTTTGGGCACATGAAGGATCCTGCCGAAGGCACGGCGACGGTTACGAGCTACCAGGCGTTTACGACGCCCGGATTGGAGAACAACGCGCGTCCAGGGTTTGAAGTCACTTTGCACGCTCAGGTGGTCGTGCAGGCTGATGGGCTAGAACCGACGGCAGTGGACTTCATCACGAACTTTCCCCAGTCAGAACTGCCGTTGCGGAGCGGCGCGGTGCTGCCGGTGACGGTTGACCGCAAGAACCCAAAGCATGTGAAGCTGGATCCAAACTTCGTCAAGCAAGCGAAGATCGGCGCGGAAGCGAGACTCGCTGACGTGGCTCGATCCGCGAGCGATCAGGCGCAACAAGTTGCTGCCTCGATGCGTACGGGAGCGAGTTCCCCGCCCCCGGTAGCCAACCCGCCACCCAGTACGAGTGGTCGACCCGGCGTAGTCGTCAACGTGTTCGGCGCTGACTCGCCCGAGGCGAAGGCGGCGTTGGCGCAGGTGGGGCAGGCGCTCGGTTCGGCCGGCGGTAGCTCCGGCACGAGCGAGCAGCAATCCGACGATCCGATCGGCAAGCTCGAACGTCTCGCGAAACTCCGCGACGGCGGTGTCATCAGCGATGTCGAGTTTGAGCAGCAGAAGCAGCGCATCCTCGGTTCCGGCTGACAGAGCCGCGAGTCGTTGAAGACAAGTCGCTCGGACCAGCGACCGCGTGACTTGCGCTTTGCGAGGCAAGCGCTGCGGCGCGCGCCCTACGATTGGGCGGCGGAGCGTACGACGATCTCGCCAACGTCGATCTCGGGCGGCTGGGCGAGTGCCCACGCGATCGCCTGCGCGACGGCCCCGGGATCCATCGCGATGGCGGCCATCTTCTCGCGCAGCTCTGGATCGGTGGTGAACTCGGTGGCGGTTGCGCCCGGGCAGACCATCGTCGCGCGGATCTCCGGTCCGACCTCCTGGCGCAGCACCTCGCACAGCGCCCGCACGCCCGCCTTGGTCGCCGCATAGACGCCCTGGCCCGGCACCCACTTGATCGCCGAGGTCGAGGTGACGGTCACGAAGTGACCGTGCCCCTGAGACGCGAACACCGGCAACGCGGCAGCGATCCCGTTGAGTACCCCGCGGAGGTTGACATCGATCATCGCGTCCCAGACCACTGGGTCACCTCCGACTAACGGGCCCGTCGTCGCGATGCCGGCGTTGGCCACGAGCGCATCGAGCCAGCCGAAACGAGCCGTGGCGTACTCGACGAGGGAGACGAGATCCTCACGGCGGGTGACGTCGACGACGCAGATGCTCGCCTCTCCGCCCGCGGCCGCGATCTCCTCTGCAACCCGCGCGAGCTCCTCCTCGCGGCGCGCGGCGAGCACGACCCGGTCACCCCGCGCGGCGAGCAGCCGCCCCAGGGCGGCGCCAATGCCGCCGCTCGCACCCGTGATCGCAACGACCTGTCCGGTGGACTGCATGATCAGAAGATGACAGAACAATGGCGCCCGCTCTCGCCACCGCACTGAGCGGCGTCCGCGCGCTCGCCGCGATGCTCAGCGTCCAAACGCCCACGCCACCATCAGCGGGAACTCTTCTCTCCAGAATGCGTCGCCGTGTGAACCCACCCGCTCGGTCATGACAACGTCCGCACCTGCATCGCGCAGTGCGCCCGCCCACCGGGTGGCGTTCTCGAGGAAGAACGGCTCCTGGATGCCGGCGACGAGGTACGCGCGCGGGAGCGAGCTCGGCATCACGGCAGGCGGTTGGTAACCAGCGCCCGGCGACGCGCAAAAGACCGCGCCGTAGATGTCGGGGTGGCGAAGCCCCATGGCGAGCGCGAGCTCTCCGCTCGCCGAGACACCGAACACCGCGGTCCGGTCGGCAGGCAGCGCGACGTCGAACCGCGACTGCGTCCAACGGCGCACGTCCTCGACAAAGAACTTCTCGTGCGCGGCGAACCGTTCAGAGTCAAAGGCGAACGCGGCCGTGCTCTTGCCCGATGAGTACTCATGCAGCCGCAGCGTCTCATCGTCCAGGCGGTGTGCACCGATGATCATCGTGGGCGGTAGGTCGGCTGCCTCGAGGACGCCTCCCCACGAGGTGATCAACTGGCCGTCACCGGCGAAGACGATGGCCTCGGGCGAAGCCGGCGGGACATACGCCGTGACCCGCCGTCCACCGTCATATTCAAACCTCTCAGTGACGAGCTGGCCTGCCGTGGGCGACATCGGCGTGGGCTCCTTGTCAGTAGCGGCGACGGCCACGTTTTATAGGGGGTTAAAGGTGGCGGTGCTCTGTTGCTGATCCATTCGCCGCCGGCGAGTCGGCGGAGAGACCGCATTCGAGGCAAGGATCAAGGGCTCTGCGCCGGCTGCCGATACGCGGGAGGGAGCCATGACGTGAATACGCACCATCACCTCGACCAGACGCTCACGCGCAACCTTCCACAGGCCCAGAACATCAATTTGTTCCCGCGGCTCAAGGCTATGACCGCGGACGGGTGTCGACGCCAGGACCCGCCGGGCGGCCTGCCGCCGGCCAACTAAGACCTCCGCGACCACCAGGTCGTGGAACGACGGCGACCAATACAGAACTTCGCCACTCAGCTTGCGGATTGCCGGCGTTGATCGCCCATTGGGCGGCGAAGGCCCGTTTGTACGCGGGCCGCGCCTCGCTGCGGGCAACATAGGCAGCCAGCTTCGGGAACTCGTCCAGCAGGCCCGAAGGTCTCAGCCTGAGCAGCACCGACACCATCATGAGCTCGCCCGCGCTGAACGCCCCATCGAGCCAGTCGGCATCGCCCTGCATAGGACTCGGCCCAGTCCGAGAACTCATCGCCGGCCGCCGAAAGCCGACGTGTTGCCTACGGGCGCGGACGCGGCGTACGCTTCCTGGGCTGTTCTGCTGACCATCGGAGGATAGGAGTCAAACCATGACCACTCCCGCGACCATCTCGGAAGGCGATAGCGGACCTACAGTCAGGTGGGCGCAGTATCTCCTCGTTCGCCGGACTCTGAGCGACAACCAGATCGATGGCATCTTCGGTCCGGTCACCAAGAACGCCGTGGAGGAGTTCCAGCGCAGCGACCACCTCACCGTGGATGGGATCGTCGGGCCGATTACCTGGGGTGCGTTGGGCGGTGATGGCCCAGAGCCGCCGACGCTGAACGAAGGGTCCGAGGGCGACGTGGTCAAGAAGCTTCAGACGGCACTGAACGAGGGACGCGGCTCGTTCGCGCCGAGCTCCAACCCGGTGCTGACCGTCGACGGCATCTACGGCCCTGAAACCACCAAGGCGGTACGCGGAGCGCAACAGTCAGGCGGGATCACGGCAGACGGGATCTGCGGCCTGCAGACCTGGGCCCTTCCGGTACACGCCGCCGGCCAGGTGCTGGCCGATCTCTGCGGCGTCCACCCGCCCGGCGAGGGATAACGCCCAACGGCGTCTGACCGCGCCGTCCTCTAGCCGCCGTTCTGTTCGCGAGCCGAAATCGACGAGCACCTGCCGCGCATACGTCTGGGATCGCTCAGGCCTCCCGGGCGCGCTCGTAGGTCAGGTGGGCGAGGCCGTTCCCCACGGTCTTCGTGTGGATTAGGCGCAGAGGTCGCTTGTCGCTGGTCTCGCCGAACAGGCGCTCGCCCGCACCGAGCGCAACCGGGAACACGGTCAGCCGCAGCTCGTCGACGAGGTCGTGCTCCATCAGCGTGTGCACGAGCGGGCGGCTGGCGTACACGACGATCTCCCCCTCTGTCTGTTGCTTGAGCTTCGACACCTCGCTGACTACCTCGCCCCTCAGGACGGTCACGTTGGTCCACTTGGGCTCTTGGAGCGTCGCGGACACGACGTACTTGGGCAGGCTGTTCAACCTGTCCACCCATTCGCCGCTCTGGGATGGCGACCGCGTACCGAAGTACTCGTCGCTGCGGCGACCCAGCAGCAGCGCCTCGGCGCCTTGTGCCTCGGCGAGCTCGACCTCCGCCCACGCCTCCCAGTCCTGGCCAATGAACTGTCCAAACCAGCCGCCGTGCCTGAACCCTTGCTCGCCGCTCGGGTCCTCGACGACGCCGTCGAGCGAGACATTCTCGCTGACCACGATCTTTCCCATCTTGAATCTCCTTGCTTGGGCTTGTGGGTGTTTCGTGTGTTGAGACATTCGCGGCGAGGGAAATTGAGCGACGAATTTCGGGGCGCGACGGCGTCATTACCGTGATGTGGGTGAAAGCCGCAACACCGAGGAGCTGCGTCCGTGCCAGAGTTGGTCGATGTCTTTAACAGCACCTGTGGTTGTGGTCAGCGGCGCGAACGGGTTTGTCGGCGCTCGGATCTGCGGGGCGTTGGTCGAGCGTGGTGCGCGCGTGCGAGCGATCGTTCGACGCGCCGGCAGCGGTCCTCGGCTTGCGGGGGTCGCGGAGGTGGTCGGCGATTTCACACAGCCCGAGTTCGCGGCCAGCGTGCTGCCGGGCACGAGCTCGGTGGTCACCACGGTGCATCCGATGGGCAGTGACCGCGTCACGCAGCAGCGCATCGGCGTCACGGGCACGCTCGTTTTGGCCCGGGCGGCCGCTTCGGCGGGTGTCGCGCGGCTGATTCACATCTCGACCGCGGCGGTCTATGACCGCTCTCCCGAGATCGGAGATGTCGATGAGTCCTCGGCTCTGGTCGGCGACGACGCCAACGACTATGCCGTCACCAAGCGTGACACCGACCTGGCGCTCGCCGATGTTGACGGCATCACGCGGGTCCTCCTGCGTCCTCCCGCCGTCCTCGGGCCTGGGCCGACCTCCACCTGGAACACGTTGCGCCCCGCGGCGATGCGCGACGACGAGCAGGCCCGCCGGGCCATCGCGGACGCGACGTTTGCGTGGGTGCACGTCGCCGACCTCGCGTCGTTGGCCGCTGACCTCGCCAGCGGCCGGATTCCCGACGCCCCTGACCCGGCAACCGGACCGGTAGCCGACGCGTGCACCCCTCTCAACGTCGCTGCCGCGCGCGCCACCCAGCGCGATTATTTCGAGGTCGTCACCGGTGCTCTTGGAGTCGATCCAGTGTGGGAGGAGGCGCCGGCCTGGACCGGTCGGATCCGGGCCGATCGTGCCCTCGGCTGGGGTTGGACTCCGACCGTTGATCTTGCCCAAGCGTCGGGCGAGATCGCCGCCGGGCTGCGCGCTGGTTCGTGACGGCACCTTCGCCAGATCAGACCAGCCGGAACTGTGGCAGCGGCTTGGAAGCGTGATTCGTGGTCGTCAACGCCCCTCGCGCCAGTCGTCAGGCGTCGGCCGGGAGTCGCAGCGTGAAGCGCGCGCCGCCGTTCGGGGAGGGATCGCACGTGATCGTGCCGCCGTGTGACTCGATCGTCCGGCGGACGATCGCGAGCCCCAGGCCCGTGCCGCGTCGCCGGCTGCGAGGGAGGCGGACGAACGGTTCGAAGATCCGTTCGCGCTGGTCAGGCGGGACCCCGGGCCCGTTGTCGGTCACCGACATGGCCGGGCCGTTCGCCGTCTGGGTGACCTCGACCACGACCGTGTCCGCGACCGCGACCGCGTTGTCGAGCAGGTTGCGCACGGCGCGCAGCAGCGCCTCGCGGTCCCCGGTGGCCGGAACGGGACCGGCCGCGATGAGCTCCACGCGTGCGTCTGGGTCATTCGTGCGTGTGGCGGCCACCGCTGCCGACGCGAGGTCGGCGAGGTCGACGGGCTCGCGGTGCGGTCGCTCGCGGGCGTCGAGGCGAGCGAGGTTCAGGAGGTCGTCGATCAGGTGCCCGAGGCGACCGCTGTCACGCGCCAGTTGGGCTTCGATCGCGTCGCGCTGCGGGCGCTCGGGTTGATCTCGCAGGAGCCGCTCGGCGGTCGCGTGCAGCGCGGCGGCCGGCGTGCGCAGCTCGTGCGAGGCGTCAGCGAGGAACGTCCGCATTGCCGCCTCCGAGGCGCGCGCCACGGCGACGGCGCGATCGAGCCGCACGAGCGCCCACGCGAGCGCCGCCAGCAGCGCGAGCGCGATCGCGCCGCCAATCGCCTCGGTGACCTCGAGGCTGTGCACCTGCCGGTCGATCCCGGCACGACTGGCGCTCAATGCCACGGGCGTGGGCCGCCCGTCGAGGGGGATCACCTCGTGCACGGTCACCAGCGCGCTGCGGGGCGTGACCGGAACGGTGCGGCGCTTGGGAGAGCCCTTGGCAATGGCGCTGCCCCGAGCGTAGGGCGGGCCCTTTGCCGGCGCGCTGCCCCGGCTCTCTGGCGGGGCGTTGCCCGCAGCATCGGCCGGGCTCTTGGTGCCGGCATCGGTCCCCGTCTGGCCGATCTCCACGGAGATGCCCTCCAGGGCGAGCGAGAGGACCAGCGACTTGAACGCCCCTGGCGTCCGGGCAGCCGCGTTCAGCGCGCTCGCCCCTGACGTCAGATCCGTATGAAGACGTTGCTCGAGCCCGTCGCGGTAGCGCACCGCGATCAGCACGCCGAACGTCACCAGCGCGGCGACGATCCCCAGCATCGCGCCGGCGATCAGTCGGATGCGCGCTGGTCGCCGGCCCCTCACGCCGAGAAGCGGTAGCCGATCCCGCGGACCGTGTGGATCAGGCGGGGCGCGTCGGCCTCCAGCTTGCGCCGCAGCGCGCTGATGTGAACCTCCACGAGATTGTGGTCGTACGCGTCATAGCCCCACACCTGGGTCAGCAGCTGATCCTTGGACAGGGCCTGACCGCGATGGCGCATGAGATATGCGAGCAGTCGAAGCTCGGTCGAGGTCAGGGCTATCTCCCGGCCGGCGCGCGCGGCGAAGCCGTGCTCCTCGTCGACGAGCAGCCGCTCGACCTCGAGCACCTGCGGAATCGCGCCTCGCCGCCGTAGGACGGCGCGCACGCGCGCCATCAGCTCCTCGAGCGCAAAGGGCTTGACCAGGTAGTCGTCGGCACCCAGTTCCAGTCCGGCGACGCGGTCGGCCACGGCGTCGCGGGCTGTCAGGAAGATGATCGGCAACTCGTGCTGCGCCCGCAGCGATCTCGCCAGCTCAAAGCCGCTGCCGCGCGGCAGCATCACGTCGAGGATCACGAGATCCGGCGCTGCTGCGAGCACGTCGCGCGGATGGGGGAGATCCGCGAAGGCGGCGACCTTGAAGCGCTCCGCCCGCAGCGCGTCGAGCACCGCCTCGCGCACCGACTGCTCATCCTCGATCACCGCCACCCGGCCGATCGGCTCGCACATCGCCTGGCGATTGTCCCCGACGCCACCTGAAGATCAGCTGAAGAAGCGCCGCGCTTCAGCTCGATCTCAGCTTCCGGCAGGACGCTGACCTGGTCCGAAACGACGCCGCCGCGGCGGCCAGATCGAGAGGAGACCAAGGTGAACGACCACAGCCCCAGGTACGTCCGCGTCCGCCAGACCGCGATCGGCGCGCTCGCCGCACTCGCCGCGGTGGGCGCAATCGCCAGTGCCGCCGCGCTGGCATCCAAGCCGCACGCCCGGCCGCACCGCCACCACGCGGCCGTGCACGGCTCGAAGGCCCAGTCGCCGTCAGACCAGGTGCAGGGCAAGAGCCAGCCGTCACAGCCCGGGACGGTCAAGACCCGAGGGTCACAGCCGGCCCCCAACCCGCAGCCGTTCCTTGACGCGGTCACACAGCTCGTCGATAACGGCACGATCACCGCGGCCCAGGGGCAGATCGTCGACGACCAGATCCAGACCGGCAGGGTCGACACGGATGCGCTCGTTGCAGCCGGGTTCACCCAGAGCCAGGCCGACGCGGTCCAGCAGGCGCTCGGAAGCGTGAAGCAATCGATGGCGCCGTCGTCACCGCCGACGGGTGTCGCCAAGCCGACCGACGGCAACCCGCAGGCGCCGCCCAGCCCGCAGCCGTTCCTCGCGGCGATCACCCAGCTCGTCGCCAACGGCACGATCACCCCGGCCCAGGGGCACGTGGTTGACAGCGCGATCCAGGACGGCACGTTCGATCCCGATTCGCTCGCGTCGAGCGGCTTCACCGAGAGCCAGATCCAGGCGATTGAGGACGCGCTCGCGAGCACGAAGCGTTCCCTGGCGAACGCGGCTCCCGCCGGGACGGGGCCCAGCGGGACGACGGGGCCCAGCGCGTCCAAGTAGCAGCAACTCATGACGACATTGGGGGCGACCGGCGGATGCCGCCACAGCGGCCGGTCGCCCCGCCCGGGGGCTCATGGGTTCCAGGTGAGTGACCCCGTTGCCCGTCCAACGACCGGCGCTACCGCGCGTTCTTGCCCCCCCACCAGTGCGATTTGGTAGCGGATAGAGGCTGTTGCACAAGTCGGGAGCGCGGGCGGCTCGTTATCAACTGCCGAGGACCGCTCGGCGCCCGGTAGAAGCGCCGAGGCCTAAATGCGAAGGTCCCAGCTGCGGCCGGCGCGTGAACCGGCGCGCTGTAGCGGTCGGGTGGCAGCCCTTTCCCGCCAGATTTGACGGGTTTGTGCTGCCGGCTGGGCCCGCAGGACGAGGGCCGGACGACCCGTCGCCTGCCGCCTGAACCCAGCCGTGAAACCGGACTATATGGCCGGTTTTACGGCACGCCTCGCGAGAACGGCGCCGGCGCAGGCAGTCCGCCCGCTGGCCACCCCCAACGCGGGTCCAGCGCTCCCGCTGTTCATCACGCTCGTATAGCGCCGCTCATTTACGCGACACCCTCGATATCGCACCAAACTCGCACTGCTTGCCCCTACGACCGCCAGGCCCTTGAAGTTCCATCACGTTTGTTTGGCCTACGGCACGCGCTGTCACGCAGGCGTGACATTCCAGGGACGTGCAGGGGACGTGGTGCGTTGTCGGTGAACTGACTAGCGGTGGGCGGGGCAGCCCCGCAGGACCTGGCGAAACGTGCGTGCTTGTGCGTCGCCCGCCGCCGCAAACCTGACCTTGACGGTGAACTTGTGTCTTCCTGGCGAGAGCCGGATGCGGGCGGCATACCGCTTCCCGGAAGCAACGATGCGGCCTTCGATCCGTCTGCCGTTCAGCCTCCAAGTGACCGATGAGATCCCCAGTCCGATTACGCGGACGGTAAACCGACCGCTCGCGCACCCGGCGGGCACGCCGGTCAGCTTCGCGCTGACGGGCGCCGACCGGTAGGCCAGCACGTTGCCGGCGAGGTCGCCTACGGCGGTGCACAGCTCGGCCGACCAACACGACACGCCCCCCGTCAGGAGACCCTCACCGGGGAGCCGAGCAAGCGTCCAAGTAGACCCATCCCACCGCTGGGCGAACGGGCCCTGAGCAGGCGGAGGCAGATCGCCGCCCACGGCCGTGCAGGCAGTCGCCGAGACGCAGGAAACCCCCGCCAGCGGAAACTCACCGGCCGCGGGCTGAAGCGACCAGCCGACCCCATCCCAGCGCTCCACCAGCCCCCCGGAAAAAGTCTTAACCGCCGAGGTGCCGACCGCCACGCAAGCCGTCGGCGAGGGGCAGGACACCCGCGCCGGCGCAGCGCCGAGCATCCCCGCCGGCGACGGCATCGGCTCAAACGTCCAGCCACTACCGTCCCAACGCTCGGCAAACGGCATCTCCACACCCGCCACCGAGTAAGAGCCAACCGCCATACAGGCACTGCTCGAAGCGCACGACACCGAATCCAGCCCCGCGATAGCCCCCGGAGTGGACACGCTGTAACGCGACCAGCCGCTCCCGTCCCACCAGTCAGCCCATTGCAGTATCGACCCGTCCGCAGCCAAACCGCCCCCGACCGCCATACACGCGCTCTCCGACACGCACGAGACACCACTCGCCGACCCACCCAGCACGCTACCCGGCACGCCCGGCGCGGACAAAAGCGACCAGCTAACCCCGTTCCATGCGACCGCCATCGGCTGCGAATCGCCGACCGTATCGGTGTAGGTCCCGACCGCCATACAGGCCGTGCTCGAGGTACACGACACCCCCCTCAAATCAGACATCCCACCTTCGGGCGGGCTCGGAACGCTCAGCGCCGTCCAGCGCCGACCATCCCAACTCATCGCCCCCGGCCCCCCTTTGTACCCCACCCCACCAACACCCATGCACGCATCAGCCGACACGCACGACACATCGAGAAGGACGCCGTCAAACGAGGCCCGTTGAACCGACCAGACCACCCCGCGCGCGGAACTCAACGGGGCCAACAGCAGACCGGCCACGACAACGAGGCCAAGCGCAAACGCCCGGCCTCTCACCCGGTGGATCGAGCACCGCGACGCCAGCCCGGCCGCAGCGCTGCTCACGCAACCACCTATGACGACGACAGCAGCGACAAAACCAGCACACGCCTGATCAGCGGCTCGGCCCATGGAACGACTCCCTCGGTACACCCGCCACCCGTTTCCCTTTGAGCTGCAATAACGTAACGATCCGCGCAAAGTTGCGCAACGACGAGTCACGAAGCGGCGCAAGGTCAAGAGCGTGGTCCTTTGACATCCGCCGCAGGTCGTTCTGTCTGCTCGTGGCGGTGAAGGGCCGGGACGGCAAGCCTGCCTCGCGCCTCGTGTTGCGCGTCGATCCATGGGATCGTGAGGCGTTGGTCTCAGTGGGCCACCCGTACTTCAGCCCGCGGGCCGGCCATCGTCATCGTGATCGCGTTGGCGTGCGGCTCACCGACGAGACAGACTGGGAGGAGATCCGCGAGCTAGTGACCGAGAGCTAGAGGCTCCTCGCGCCCAAGAAGCTCACCGCACAACTCGACTAAATCGCGCGAGCCAGTTGCGGCGGCGGCTGCGAGGCGTGCTCTTGTAGGAGGTGGTTGGTGCTGGGATTCTTGATGGGTGTTTGAGCGGTTCACAGAGCGCGCCCGGCAGGCGGTCGTCCTGGCCCGGGAAGAGGCGAGGACGCTCATGCACAACCACATTGGCACCGAGCACATCCTGCTCAGCTTGTTGCGCGAGGAGCATGGGTTGGCGGCGGGGGTCCTGGGGTCGCTGGGCGTCACCGTGGATCGCGTTTGAGGGCGGGTGCTGGAGATCGTGGGTTCCGGTGACGGAATCTCTTCGGGGCAGATTCCGTTCACGGCGGGGGCGAAGCGAACGCTTGAGATGTCGTTGAGCGAGGCGTTGAGCCTTGGCCACGATTTCATCGGCACTGAGCATCTCCTGCTTGCTCTCACAGCCCAGGGCGATCGCGGCCTGAGCCGGACGCTGCTCGGTCCGGTCCGTATCGACGAGGACGAGGTCGCGAGCCGGATCCTGCGCGACCTGGGCGCCGATCCCGGACAGATCCGCGGCGACGTGATCCGTCTGCTCGCTGACGTCAAGGATCTGCCTTCGACCCTGGTCGCCCCGCGACAGACACGCCGTATGGCTTGGACACGCTGAGGTGTATCCGACCGGCGTCATCTTCCGAGTGGATCTCATCGGCCGCGAACCGGCGCGACCGGGCGCCCCCCGACGGTCTCGCGTCGTGCCCCCTCGCCAGCGGAGGCAATCGCAGCAAATGGCGCCAGACCTACTGGTGGCCCTTACCGCCACCGGGTGATCTGGTCCTGGCGTGCGAATGGCCCAAGATCGGAACCGACCGAACCACAGCCACAATCAGCGCCGACCTCCTCCGTGACGCCGCTATCCGCGGCAAACCGCTATGGCCGGCGCCAGATCCCACAAACCAGGAGGCCTGAACGAGCCGCTCACGGCGCCCACCACGCACCGATCTGGGGACATATTCGGGACATGCTCCTGATTTGGCACATGCCAGCAAGGAAAAAGCCCCGCCGAGAGCGGGGCTTTGCCATGGGCCGTGGAGGAATCGAACCTCCAACCTTGGGATTAAGAGTCCCCTGCTCTGCCAATTGAGCTAACGGCCCTAGGTCGGCGTGCGATGTTACTCACGAGCCGGGGCTCGCGAGGGCTCGACCTCAGCAGCCCTGGGCGACCGAGGGGGTGGTCTTGGCGGCCGAGATCTCGTTCTTGAGCGTGGTGCGGCTGAGCTTGGGGACGAGGGTCAGCGCCTTGTCGAGGGCGAGGTCGCCCTTACGGGTCTGCTTGGCGGCGTAGGCGGTCGCCGCCAGGCATTCGTATCCCTTGGCCGCGGAGGGGTTGGCCAGGGTCTGGATCTCCCAGGCGTTGGAGGCGTTGCCGTAGTCGCCGAGCTGGGCGTAGGCGCGGGCGGCCAGCACGGCCAGGTCGGGATCGGGCTTCTTGCTCAGCGTCAGGTAGCGCTGCCAGGCGGCGGTGGTGTTGGCCAACTCCTTCTTGCCGGCGGCGGTGAATGTGGCCGTGGACTGGTTGTAGTCGTTGGAGTTGCTGGTGGCGTTGATCCAGCGGGCGTTCAGCAGCGCCGCCCAGGCCGCCGGGTTGTTGGGGGTCTGCCGGGTCTCCTTGAGCGCGGTCTTCTCCTGCTGGCTGACGGCCTGCGACTGGTTGCTGCCCGAGCCGTTGCCGGTAAAGGCGTTGAGCAGGCCGCCGAGGCCGTTGCCGGCACCGACGCCGAACAGCACCAGGCCGCCGCCCATCAGCAGGGCGAGCCCGAGGTAGACCACCTGCACGGTGCGGCGGCGCCCTCGGCTGCGGAGATCGAAGAGCATTTGGAAACTAGCTGTCGCTTTCCACGCCGTCGATGGTCGTCAACTCGGCCAGCGCCCGTTTGGCGTCACGACGATCAACGAACTTGAGTAACACGATACTGGCCAGGAAGAGGACCACCAGCGGCGCCGTCTCAAGCGCGGTGGTGACTGGATCCGCGCCCGGCATCGCCGCCGCGATCACAGCGATTATGACCGTAGCGTAGCGCCAGTGCCGGGTCAGCGTGCTGCCATTGATGACGCCCATGCGGTGCAGGGCCAGCATTCCCAACGGCAGCTGGAAGGCCAGCCCGATCGCCGCCATGGTGAGGATCTCGAACTGATACAGGGGCTTGGCCTGGACGAGCGCGTTGAACTGGGCGCTGTTGTAGCCCTGCAGGAAGCTGATCGCCGCCGGCAGCACTATGACGTAGGTGAACACGACGCCGAGCATGAACAGCAGCGGCGCCGCCAGCATCACCGGTATCGCCACCCGACGCTCGCTGGTGGTCAGCGCCGGTATCACGAAGGCGTAGGCCTCGTATAAGAGGACGGGCAGGGTGAGCAGGATGGCGAAGTAGAAGCACACCGTCAGCGTGGTGGTGAACGGCTCGCCGACGCCGATCGTGATGGGGACGTTCTTGGGATTTGACTGCGGCAGGGCCTTGGCGGCGTCGTTGAGCTTGCTGGCGGCGGCGGCGATCAGCGCGCTCTCGGGCAGCGGGACGCTGGGCGACAGCGAGAGCTGGTGAAACAGGGCGGCGCTGGCGGCGATGTCCTGGGCCGCCCGGACCGAATCGTTGGTCAGCCCGCCGAGATGGTTGGGTTGGGTCTTGGCCGACTGCGGCAGCGGCTTGTTGAGCAGGTTCAGGAGGATGCTGTTCTGCCAGAAGCACAGGCCGAACGCGACCAGCAGCGCGGCGCCGCACACGAACAGCCGGCTGCGCAGCTCGTCGAGATGGTCGATGATGCTGAGCCGGTCGTCGTGGCCGACCGGCCGCAGGACAGGAGACATAGCTAGCGCTGCCCGCCGTCAGTACGGTCAGACCGCTCGAAGGGGGCGGTTGGCGGCACTCAGGTCCCCGCGGGTGCGCCCGGCGGAGCCACCGTCAGGAATGGTGCTCTGACCCGACCTCAGCCGACCCGCGGTTCTGGCTGGGGACGTTCTCGGCGCCCGTGGCCACCGGGGGGTTGGTCGGCGGCGCAGCTGAGGTGAGCGTCGCCTGGTCGCCCGGCTCGTCCTTGGACTCGCCGGTGATGCCGTCCTTGAACTCGCGCATGCCCTTACCGAGACCCTTCCCCAATTCAGGCAGGCGCTTGGGGCCGAAGATCAGCAACACGATCACAACAACGACGATGGCGTCGATCAATGGATTACGGAACATGGCTACCGCCTCCGGATGGGGGATCACCAAGGGTAGCGAGCGATGCGTCTAGAGGCGACTGGTAGTAGCTCAAGGTACTGATCGGGCAGGCCGATACAGCAGCCGTGCCCGAGATCGACCAGAACCCAGAAGGCTCCTCGAACCGCCGCATCATCCTCTCCAGCGCCCGTGCGCTCGAGGTCCTGCGCTACCACCTCGAGCACAACGCCAGCCGCGGCTTGCACCAGTGCCTCGAGTGCGATTCACCGCTGGTGCAACCAACCGAGTGGCACGAGGGCCGCGCCGGCTTCTGGGAGCTGACGCTCCGATGCCCCAACTGCCAGTGGGAGACCTGCAGCCTCTTCTCCCAGCGCCAGGTCGACGCCTTCGAGGAAGAGCTCGAGGACGGCCTGGTCCAGATGCTCGCCGATCTCGGCCGGCTGACTCAGGCCAACATGGCCGAAGAGGTCGACCGATTCGCCACCGCGCTGGCGCGCGATCTGATCCTCCCCGAGGACTTCTGAGCGCGACGGGCGCTTAGCGGCGCTCAGTCAGGAGTGGCGGTCGGTCAGGAGTAGCGCTCGACCACGCCGTCGGCGACCAGCTCCAGCGCGGCGCGCTGCCTGACCTCCAGCGGTGGAAGCTCGGCCTTGGCGACGGCGATCATCTCCAGCGCCTGCGCCCGCACCGATTCCAGCGCGCCGGTGGCGGCGATCCGGTCACAGACGTCCGCCGCCGCCTCGGGCGTGACGATCCCGCGCAGATCCAGCGCGGCCAGGTCCAGGTCCCGTTCCCGGCCCACGATCACCGGCAGCGTCACGGTTCCGTCGAGTAGGTCGGCGCCGCGCGGTTTGCCGGTGCGCTCGGGCGGCCCGGTGATGTCGAGGATGTCGTCGAGCAGCTGGAAGGCCACCCCGATCCGCTCCCCGAAGACCGACAGCTCCGCCGCCGGCCCGCTGCCCTCCAGCGCCCCCAGCTCGCAGGCGGCCGCGAACAGCACCGCGGTCTTCAGGCGGCAGCGCTCCAGGTAACGCTGGACCGCCACCGCGCGCCAGGCGTCGGCGCGTTGCATGAGCTCGCCGCGGGCCAGATCGGAGCTGGCGCGTGACAGCACGCGCACCGCCGGCAGCGAGCGGGTCTGGGCCAGCTCGGCGAACGCCCGGGAGAAGAGCAGATCGCCGGTGGCGGTGGCCAGACGGCGGCCGCCGGCGGCGACGATGGTCGGGCGCCCACGGCGCAACGGCGATCCATCGAGGACGTCGTCGTGTACGAGGGTGGCGCTGTGGACCAACTCCACCGCCACCGCGGCCCGCAGCAGCCCGTCGGTCTCAGGGGGCGGAGCGCCCGCCGCCAGGAACACCAACAACGGCCGCAGGCGCTTGCCTCCGGCTGAGATCGTCTCCACCGCGGGGCGGCCGACCAGCTCTCCGTGGCCGGCGGCCAGCTCGACCATCCGCTGCTCGAGCCGCTCCAGCAGCCGCGCCGCCGGCGCGCCGCCGGCGTCGAGCACCGCCTGCACAGCGCTGACGGTATTCACGGCGTGACCTCGCCCACGTGCAACGAGATGATCCCGCCGGCGGTCATGACGTAGCGGATGTGCCGCAGCCCGCAGCCCCACATGGTAGCCGCCAGCTCCAGCGGCGGCGGGAAGCGGCGGACCGAGCTGGGCAGATAGCTGTAAGCGTCGGAATCGCCGGCCAGCCGGCCCAGCACAGGGACGACCCGGTCGAACCACAGCTCCAGCAGGGTCGACAGCGGCGGCTCGGTGGGGGTGGTGATCTCCAGCACCACCACGCGCCCACCGGGGCGCACCACCCTCGCCATCTCGCTCAGCCCGGCGGCCAGATCGGAGAAGTTGCGCGCGCCGAAACCGACGGTGGCGGCGTCAAATTCGTTTTCCGCGTAGGGAAGGGCCAATGCGTTGGCCTGCTCGAAGCGAAGCTCAACCCCGGCCGGTGCCAGCGCCGCGGACTTGCGTCGGGCCAACTCCAGCATTGCGCCGGAGAAGTCGCCCGCCACCACGGTCCCACCCGGCGCCACGCGCCCGGCGAGCTCAAAGGCCAGATCGCCGGTGCCGGTGGCCACGTCCAGCGCCCGGCCCCCGGGGGCCAGCCCGGCCAGATCGGCGGCGCGGCGGCGCCACTGGTGATGCAGCCCCGCGGTCATGAGCGCGTTCATGCGGTCATACACCGACGCGATCCGGTCGAACATCGCCCGCACCTCGGGCTCGTCCAGCGTGCCCGGGCTGGGGACAATCCCTCCTGGCGGCTGAGGTGCACTCGCCGTCATGGGCCCGCGACGCCCGGCCTACTGCAGCTCGGCCAGGAAGTTGACGAGGTTATTGAACTTCTCGGGGGACTGCTGGGCCAGATCCTCGAACGACGGCATCGGAGCGGTGGGGTTGCGCAGCGTCGAGGCGATCGCCGCCGGACGCAGAGTCGCCCCGATGTTAGTCAGCGGCGGCCCGGGTCCGTTGTTGCCGTTGTCGCCGATCACGTGGCAGGCCAGGCACCCTGACTGCCCGACCACCTCTTCGCCGGCGCGGAAGGTCTGAGCCTGGGACGCGGTGAGATTCGAGGGTGGCTTCATGTCGACCGAGTTCGGCGAGCCGGTGTTGGCGCCGGAGTAGGTCAGGTAGGCCATGGCGAAGATGGTGGCCAGGCCGGCCACGAGCGCCACGGGGCGGCGCTCAATCCGGCGCTCCGGGCTGCGGTCGTAGAACGGCAGCAGGAACAGCAGGATCATGCAGATCGTCGGCACCCCGATGGTGGCCATGTCGGTGAACTTGGGGACGTTCTTCATGACCCGCAAGACCTCGAACAGGAAGAAGAAGTACCAGTCCGGGCGTGGAACGTAGGTCGTGGTCGTCGGGTCTGCCTTGGGTCCCAACTCGGCGCCGAACATGGCCGCCAGGAACAGGATCACCGCCATGACGATCACGGCCATGATCGCGTCCTTGGCGACCGCGTAGGGGACGAACGGATGGCCCTCGTTCTTCAGCAGCGAGTACTCGCGGAGGTATGACTCCTTCTCGGACTGGTTCACGTGATCACCCCGCTCAGATCTCTTCCTCGCGGGTCTCGGGCTCCTCTTCGGCCTTGATCCACGGCGGCGCGGTGATTCCGAGCTTGGTGACCAGGTAAAGGTGAGCGCCGATCAGGGCCGCGATCAGTCCGGGGATCAGCAACATGTGGATGGCGTAGAAGCGCGACAGCGTGGTGGCGCCGAACTCCGGTCCGGCGCGCAGGAAGTCCGACAGATACGGACCGATGAACGGGCCCGTGCCGTTGATGTTGACGCCGACGATGGTGGCCCAGTACGAACGCTGGTCAAACGGCAGCAGGTAGCCGGTGAAGCCCATGGCCAGAGTCAGGATCAGGAGCGTCACGCCGATGATCCAGGTCAGCTCCCGCGGGTACTTGTAGGCGCCGAAGAAGAACACCCGCCCCATATGCAGGAAGATCAGGATGATCATCACCGAGGCGCCCCACTTGTGCATGGCGCGCACCAACTGGCCGAGGAAGGCGTCGTCGGTGATGTAGCGAACCGACTCGTAGGCGCCGCCGGAGGCGTCCGGCCGGTAGAACATCGCCAGAAAGACCCCGGTCACCGCCTGGTTGAGGAAGGCGAACATCGTCGCCGACCCCAGCGTGTAGAACCAGTTGATCCCGCGCGGGACCTTGCGGAACATCAGCCAGCGGATGGCCGGCGACAGTGAGGTGCGCTCGTCGACCCAGTCGACGACGGTGATCCCGGCCTCGCCGGCGACGTCGAGCGGCGTGGGCTTGCCGTTGGGCTCGGTCCCGGGACGCTTGGGCGCCGGCTTGAGCGCCTTGGGCAGTGGTGGGGCGGGAAGCTTGGGCATGGCCGATCAGTTCTTGGGAAGCACGGAGGTGTCGAAGCGAGCCGGGTACAGGTACTGCCCGATCCCGTCCAGCGGCTGGCCGGGGTCACGGGGCGAGAAGCGGTGCAGCTCAGAGTCGACCGAGTACCGCGGCCCGATCTCGACCAGTCCGCTCGTCGAGTTCAGCCGGGTGTAGAACCGATCCAGTGGGCGCACCGGCGGGCCACCGGCGACCATCCCGCGAAAGTCGTAGACGCCACCGTGGCACGGGCAGATGAAGCGCTCGGCCGCGTTTACATAGCGGACGGGGCAGCCCAGGTGCATGCAGCGGGAGGAGAGCGCGATGAAGTGGTTGTACTGATCCTCGGGCTCGGTGTCGATCGCGGGATTGCGCTTGCGTACGTAGGCGATCGAGTTGCCGGCCTCGCCGATCCCCTGGACGATCGTGACCACGCGGACCACGTAGGTGCTGTCGACGAAGTCGTCGGGGGGGCCGATCGGCTGCCAGTTGAACGGCTCCCGGCTGAAGATCGGCCCGATGGCAAACCCCAGCGCCGGAAGCGTGAACGCGGCCGCTGCCACCAGGCCGGCACCGTTGGTGGCCAGGTGCATGAGGCGACGCCGCGTGACCGTCTCCCCCTCGAAGGCACCCGGCATCTGCCGGTCGAGCGTGTATTTGGATTTGCCTTCTTTGTGTCGGTCTGCCACTTGGTCTCGATCAACGGCGGCTAAAGCCGAATTGAACGTATTGCAAATCGTACAGTCAATGAAGCGGCGCCCGCTTCGTAACAGCCGTCTCTAAGGCGGTCTTGGCGTCCTCGCAACCGCGGCGGGCAAGTTGCTTGGCGGCCTCGTGGTCTGGGCTCATGCCCCACCCGATGGCGGCGGCTCCGGCGCGCCAGACGGCCTCCCCCAGCTCCTCATCGCCGGCCGCCCGGGCCGCTGCCAGCAGGGAGATCACGTCGGCCAGCTCAGCCACCGCCTCCAGGTCGCCCAGCTCAGCCAGCCGCGACAGCCCCAGGGCGTAAAGCTGGTCGCCGAGCAGCAGCGAAAGGTCGCGGTCGTCGTCGCGTAGGACACGCGCCGACCCGTAGTGCAGGAGGGTCCCCTCCAGGATCATCTCCAACAGCAACTCGTACTCGGACCGGTGCCCGGCCGCCCGGGGGCCGGCCGCGGCCAGCTGGGGGGGTCCGGGTTGGCGGTGGTCTGGTTCGCCGTCGCGGGCCTCGCTGAGCAGCGAGTCGGCCAGCGTGCCCCCGTGCTCTGACAGCGCCCGGCGCAGCTCCCGGATCCCGTCGTCAGCGGCCCTCACCCGCACGCCACCTGCTCAAACGCGACCCGGGCCGCCTCGACCGTCCGGCGGACCTCGGCTTCGCCGTGGGCCAGCGAGGGAAACCAGGCCTCGAACTGCGACGGCGGCGGGTACACGCCGAGCTCGAGCAAGGCCCGGCACCAGGTCCCGTAGGCGTCGGTGTCGCAGGCCTGGGCGGCCGCGTAGTCGCGGACCGGCCGCTCGCTGAAGAACACCGTCATCAGGCCGGGGAGGCTGTGAACCTGGATCGCGTCGGCCAGGCCCGCGGCGGCGGCCGCCTCGGACATGCCGGTGGCCAGCGCGCCGGTCGTCTTGGCCAGGCGCTCGTAGGCGGCGTCGTCGAGCTGGGCCAGGGTGGTCAGCGCGGCGGCGACCGCCAGCGGGTTGCCCGACAGCGTTCCCGCCTGGTAGACGTCGCCGGCGGGGGCGATCCGCTCCATCAGTTCGCGGGACCCGCCGTAGCCGGCGGCGGGCAGTCCGCCGCCCATGATCTTGCCCATGATGGTGAGGTCCGGCATGACCTCGTAGCGCTCCTGAGCGCCGCCGCGGGCCACCCGGAACCCGCTGATCACCTCGTCGAAGATCAGCAGCGCTCCGTGGTCGTCGGCCTCGCGGCGCAGCCTCTCCAGGAAGCCCGGGGCGGGCGGGACCAGTCCCATGTTTGCCGGTACCGGCTCGACCAGGATGGCCGCCACGTCGCCGGTGTCCGGGAGGGCCTCCGGCGCATTCCAAGGGACGACCACGGTCGCGGCGGCGGCGGCCGCCGGGACGCCGGGGCTGGCCGGAATTCCCTGTGTGGCCAAGCCGGAGCCCGCCTCGGCGAGCAGACCGTCCACGTGACCGTGGTAGGCGCCGGCGAACTTGAGCACCTTGTCGCGGCCGGTCACGGCACGGGCCAGGCGGATCGCGCTCATGGTGGCCTCGGTCCCGGAGGAGGTCATGCGCATCATCTCGACCGAGGGGAGCCGTCCCGCCACCTCCTCGGCCAGCTGGATCTCCTGGCGGGTGGGGGCGCCGAAGGTGGTGCCGTGGTTGGCCGCCTCGGTTACGGCGGCGATCACCGCCGGGTGGGCGTGGCCGAGAATCAGCGGGCCCCAGGAGCAGACCCAGTCGATGTAGTCGTTGCCGTCGACGTCGGTGATAACCGGTCCTCGGGCCGAGGCAATGAAGATCGGATCCCGGCCGATCGAGCGCATCGCACGCACCGGGGAGTTAACGCCGCCGGGCAGGCGCCGCTGGGCCCATTCGTAGAGCTCGGTCGATGTGGCGGTGGTGTGAGCGGTCAGCTCGCTCACACGCCGGCGTGCTCGCGTTCCCAGTCGCGGTAGTCCGGGGTGAAGTAGAGCAGGCGGATCTTCTTGAACTCGGTGGAGGAGTACAGCGTGGACCGCTCGTGTATCCCAGTGTCAGCGGCGATCGAGTCGAGGATCGCGTCGCACTCCTCCTTGGAGCGCCCGTGGGCCATGGTGAACACCGAGTAGGGCCAGTCGGCGTAGGTGGGCCGCTCGTAGCAGTGAGAGATGCCGCGGAACGACGCCATGCGCGTCCCGAGCTCCATGATCCGCTCGTCGGGGATCTTCCAGACGCCCATGCCGTTGGCGCTGAAGCCGGCCCGGCGGTGAAACAGGATGGCGGCGACCCGGCGCAGCAGCCTGCGCTCCTGCATCCCGGCCAGGTGCTCCAGCAGCCGGGCCTGGGGGATCTTCAGCTGCGCGGCGGCGGGCGCGTAGGGCTCGGCGATCACCGGCAGGTTGCCCTGCAGGGCGCGGATCACGTCGCGGTCGAACTCGTCGTAGGGCTGGGGCCGGGTCTCGGCGGGCTCGGCGGCCTCGGCGGCCTTCGCCAGCGCCTCGGTCCCGGCCTGCATCTCGAGGTCCATGCGGATCTTGAACAGCTTCAGCGTGGGCAGCTGGCGCACCGATTCCGCCCCGGCCTCCCGGGCCAGGACCTCCAACGTCCGCTCGAGGCCGAGCGGCGAATCGGGCTCGGTGGCGATCGTGAACCAGATGTTGAACTCGTGGTTGCGCAGGTAGTTGTGCGACACGCCCGGGATGGGCGTTGATCACGTTGGCGGCCCGCCACGGGTTCTCCGGGTCGACCTTGGCCGCCACCAGCATCGAGGAGTAGCCCAGCGCGCGGGTGTCGAAGATCGGCGTGACCTGGCGGATGATGCGCGCGTCCAGCAACTCCTGCACCCGCTGCATCGCCTCCTGCTCGGTCATCCCGGCCTCGGCCGCCACGTGCCGATACGGACGGGGAGCGATCGGGAACTGGCCCTGCATCAGATTCAG
This sequence comes from uncultured Solirubrobacterales bacterium, assembly GCA_963754375.1. Classification (GTDB taxonomy): domain Bacteria; phylum Actinomycetota; class Thermoleophilia; order Solirubrobacterales; family Solirubrobacteraceae; genus Palsa-465. Next base: position 291,883 of record CAVWFX010000013.1, on the reverse strand, counting down.
CAGGCGCTTGTCGAGGTCGGTGAGCGCGATCGCGGCGCCCTCGGTGCGGCATGCGCAGCTTGGGCCCGTGGCGGGAGCTCTCGGTTTTGGGTCCGGGGTGATCTGGTCGGCGGTCCCAGGGGCGTCTAGTGCAGCCATCGCGAGGCGTCCTTGGCGTGGTAGGTGATGATGATGTCGGCTCCGGCGCGGCGGATCGAGGTCAGGGTCTCCATTACCGCGGCCTGCTCTTCGAGGTAGCCGGCGGCAACGGCAGCCTTCAGCATGGCGTACTCGCCGCTGACGTTGTAGGCGGCCAGCGGCAGCTCGGTCGCGTCCTTGACCCGGCGGATCACGTCGAGGTAGGGCAGTGCCGGCTTGACCATCAGGATGTCCGCGCCCTCGTCGGCGTCAAGGCGAGCCTCGCGGACGGCCTCGTTGGCGTTGGCGGGGTCCATCTGGTAGCCGCGACGGTCGCCGAACGCTCGGGGTCGAGTCGGCGGCGTCGCGGAACGGTCCGAAGAAGGAGGAGGCGAACTTGGCCGAGTAGGCCAGGATCGGCGTGTCGACCAGGCCCTCGTCGTCCAGCGCGGCGCGGATCGAGCCGACCCGGCCGTCCATCATGTCGCTGGGGGCGATGATGTCCGCGCCGGCGTGGGCCTGCGAGACGGCGGTGCGGTTGAGCAATTCGAGCGTGGCGTCGTTGTCGACCGTAATTCCGCCGGCACCCTCCCGGAGCACGCCGCAGTGACCGTGGCTGGTGTACTCGCACAGGCACAGGTCGCGCGATCACCAACAGCTCGGGGTGGGCCTCCTTGATGGCACGGGTGGCCAGCTGCACGATGCCCTCGTCGTCCCAGGCGCCCGAGCCCTCCTCGTCCTTGGCGGCCGGGATCCCGAACAGCAGCACGGCGGGAATCCCGAGCTCATGGGCCTCACCGGCCTCGGCGACGGCGTGGGCGATCGACAGGCGATCGATGCCGGGCATCGCCGGGATCGGCTCGCGGCGGTCGATGCCGTGGGCGACGAACATCGGGTAGACGAAGTCGGCGGGCTGGAGGCGGGTCTCGCGGACCAGGCCGCGGAGCGCGTGGCCGGAGCGGAGGCGACGCAGGCGGGTCTGGGGAAACGGCATGGCTCGAGATACCGACCGGATACCCGGCCGGGCGCTCAGACCAGGCCCCAGGGCTCGACGCGCCAGGAGGTGACCAGCTCGGCCTGACACGTACGGATCGCCGGCCACGAACTGCTCTACGTGGTCGCGCTCGACGCCCTTGAACACGATCGCCCCGCCGGTGGGGGGATTGCCGAGAGCGCCGGCCAGGGTGACCGTACCGGCCGACTGCTCGGCACGGATCCGCTCCAGGTGGGCCGCTCGGTGTGGAGCACGGCGGTCGACCATGTCGTCCACGTACTGGTACAGGAGCAACAGGTGCTGGTCGGCGGCCATCTGATGAAGAACCGTAGCGCGCCGCGCGATACGCTTGGCGGTGATGAGCAACCTTGATCGCCGCCCCGGCTACACCCCGCGCCGGGTGCGTGAGCAGCGGGCCTACCGGCTGGCACTGGTCGGCGGTACCGCCGGCGCGGTCGGCGTGGTCAGCCTGGTGCTGGCGGTCGTCGGCATCGTCACCTGGACGCTGCCGATCATTGCGCTGATCGTGGCCGCGATCTGCATGTACGGCTTCCAGCGCACCACCGGCAAGCGCTAGCGTCGCGAATCGGGGCGCTGGATCGCCGTTCAGGTCTGAGCGAAGCGGCGCAACGCCAGCCGGGCGAGCAGCCCGAACACCACCGTCAGCACGGCCAGGTGAAGCAGCGGCAGCCCGATCCCGGGCGCGGTGCCGCTGAACGCGTTTGATGCCGCCTGCAGGGCGGCCTTGAACGGGAACACGAAGGCGATCGCGTCGAGCACCGTCTTCAGTGTGCCCGACACCGCGTTGGCCGGGACCAGCGCGACGAAGGCGACCGGCAGCGAGATCAGGAAGGCCAGCAGCGAGGCGGCGCTGACCTCGCGCGCGACGCCGCCGATGGCCACCCCCAGGGCTCCGAAGGCCAGACCGCCCAGGGCCAGGGCGGCCACCCACAGCTCAAAGCGCGACCAGTCCAGGTGGACGAACAGCGATACGAAGGCGGCCATCAACAGCGTCAGCAGGGTGGCGCAGCCCGCTGACAGGAAGATCTTCTCCGACAGCAGCCGCCCTGGGGTGACCAGACCGCGGACCAGACGGGCGTAGGCGTTCTCGGATCGCTCGAGCGCCAGCATCCCCGCCGCCAGCAGCACGGTCACGAACATCAGTGAGACGATCACCGCGATCGCGGCGGCGTAGGTGTCGGTCGGCGTGGTCCGTCCGGCCAGCTGGGTCTCGTCGACGGTCAGCGGAGTGCCGATCGAGCCCAGGACCGGACTGGCGAAGCCCAGGCCCTGGATGGCCAGGTTGGCGAAGCCGACCACCTGCTTGAGCGCCACCCGCAACGGGGAATTGGGCGGCAGCGAGGCGATCGTCCCCTCGATGATCGTCCGCGCGTTCTTGAGACCGAGCAGGTGGACGTTGAAGCCCGCGATCTGCACCGTGCCGCCGCCGAGGACCTCCTGCAGGTCCTGGACCGCCACCCGCAGCACCTGCTTTGACACCAGCTGCTCGACCTGGGCGAGCCGCGAGGAGATCGCCTGGTCGACGAACTGCTTCTCCACCGGGTCCTTGGTATTGAGGTAGAGCCTGACCGTCGGGCTGCCCACCCCCTGGGTGACCAGGTCCTGGATCTCCTGTGGCAGCTCGGCCGGGATGATCACGGCAGCCAGCGCCTCGCCCGACTTGACCTTGGCGATGGCCTCGGCCTCGGAGTGGACCTTGATCGGCTGGATCGACTGGAGGAACTCGGAGGCGTACTGGGCGACGTTGATCTGCTGGTTGCCGAAGTTGATCTTGCCCTTGCCGGGCGGCACCTCGTTGTAGAAGGCGACCTTGGGCTTGCCGGGGGGGCTCGACAGCGCGAAGCCGATCATCAGCGCCAGCGCGATCGGGTACACGACCAGTACTCCCACCAGCAACGGTGAGCGCTTGAGGATCTGCAGGTCCTTGACGAGAAGCCAGCGCACGGTGCTCAGCGCCTGTCAGTGACCGCGCTGGTGAAGGAAGTGGTTCAGCGCGGTCTCGAAGTCCCGTGGGTCGCCGCCCACCGCCTGCTCGAGCTGGACCGGCGTGCCGGTGAACAGGAGCTCGCCGTCGGCCAGCAGCAGGACGCGGCTGGCATAACGCTCGACCTCGGTGACGTTGTGCGTGGAGAAGACCACGGTGTGGCCGCGGTCGGCAAGTCCCGAGATGAACTCCCACAGCCGCTCACGCTGGCGCGGATCAAGCGACGCCGACGGCTCGTCGAGCAGCAGCACGGTCGGCTCGGACAGCAGCCCGATGGCGATGTTGACGCGTTGCTGGTTCCCGCCGCTGAGCCGCCCCACCTCCTCGTCGGCCCGGTCGCTCAGCGCCGTCTGCGACAGCATCCGGTCGACCGCGGCTTCGACGTCTGGGACCTTCTCCAGGCGGGCGAACAGGCGGAGGTTCTCGGCCACCGACAGCTTGGCGTACAGCGACGGCCGCTGGGGGACCCAGCCGACGTCGCGGCCCGGGGCCGACAGGTCGCCCTCGTCGGGCTCGAGCACCCCGGCGAGAATCGACAGCAGCGTCGTCTTACCCGCCCCGTTGGGGCCGACGATCCCCACCAGCTCGCCCTGGTGCAGCTCGAAGCTGACTGCGTTCAGAGCCGCCCGCGTGCCGAAGCGCTTGGTCAGCGAGCGGACCGCGAGCGTGCTCGTGGTCTGGCCTGTGGACGCCGCCGTGGACACCCCGCAGCAGGCTAGTTCATCGCTGTTGCGGCCAGCCCCACCCCGAATTGCGGCCAGCGTCAGACCGAAGTACGGCCAGCGTCAGCCCGAACTGCGGCCAGCCTCACTTCGAGCTGCGGACGCTCGGCTCCAGCGAAGCGCCGCACCGCCGGCAGAAGGTGTCGCCGGGGCCGGCGGCGGCACCGCAGTCGGGACATCGATCCGGCGCGGGTGGCGTCATCAGCCCCACCCCGGGCCCGGCCAGCGTGCCCCACGGCTCGAGCACCATGTGACGGCGCAGGTAGAGCACGGTCTGCCGGATCACTGCGATCACCGGCAGGGACACCAGTGCGCCGGCGATCCCGTACAGCTGGTAGCCGATCAGCAGGGCCAGGATGATGAGGATCGGGTTGATGCGCAGCGAGACGCGGAAGACCTGGGGCGCCACCACGTGGCCCTCGAGTTGCTGCAGAGCCACGAACATGGCGACCACCCAGATGGCGGAGATCGGGTCGGTGAACAGTGCCACCACCACCGCTGGGATCGGCCCGATGATCGGCCCGATATAGGGGATGAACTCCATCAGCCCGTAGAAGGCGCCGAAGAAGACCGCGTAACGCTCGCCGTCGGGGAAGATCCCGATGATGCCGAAGATGGCCAGGGCCGCGGCGGCGCTCGCGCCCATGATGAGGCTGAACAGAAGCTGGCCGCGGACGTAACCGGAGACCGCCTGCTGGACGAGCGACGGGTAGTCGTCTTCGGACGTGCCGTCACCCGCGGGCATGATCCGACGCACCAGATCACCGATCTGCTTGCCGTAGATCAGCAGGTACACCGATAAGACCAGCACCAGGACCAGGTCGAAGCCGATCGTCACCAGCCCCGAGAGGAAGTCGCGCGAGAACGAGATGATGTCCCCGGAGCGTTTGAGCACGTCCTTCTGCAGCGTCTGCAGCGCGGTCTGCCCCTGCTTCTGGATGTGGACGTTGATGCCGTGCTGGTTGAGCCAGGTCTGAACGTTGGCGAGGTCCTGGTTGGCGTTGCTGACGATGGTGGGGAAGTTGTGCTCGAAGTGGGTGATCTGGGTGGTGACCGGACTGATCAGGAGGAAGCCGATCCCGACCAGGACCGCGAAACAGGCCAGGTAGACGAGCAGGATCGCCAGGCCGCGGGGCAGCTTCGCCGACAACAGGCGGACCGGCGGCGCCAGGATCAGCGCCACCATGCTGGCCACGATCAGGATCAGCAGCACGTTGCCGGCCGCCCGCGCCAGCGCCCACAGCCCGAGCAGGGCGATCGGAAGCAGCACCAACTGCATCCAGCGCGGTAGCACCACCGGCGCCGGGGACATGGCGATGGGCCTCAGCTCGAGCTGGGGTGGGTGCAGCGGCGTGTGTGGCCGGGTCGGCTCGTCGTACTGGTCGTGCTTGTCGTGCTTGTCGTGCTGGTCGTGCTGGCCGTGCTGGCCGTGCTGGCCGTGCTGGTCGAGGGTGGGCTCCCCCGCGTCGTTGAGCCTGGGTTCGCCGTTCGCCTCGTCGACGCCGCGTTCCCGATCTCCGTTCGCAGCTATGGCGCCGGCGGCGTCCTCAGCCGGCGTCTTGGGGGCCGCTGTGCGCGTACGGACCCAGAAACGCATACAAATCACAGTATGAGCCCCGAGCGACCATGAACAAGTCCGCCAACATCCTGTTCATCGGCGACATCGTCGGGGGCTTGGGAAAGCGCGCCCTGCTGCAGCTGCTGCCGGAGCTACGCGAACGCTTCAATCCCACGTTCGTGGTCGCCAACGGCGAGAACATCGCCGGGGGCTTCGGGATCACACCCAAGCTGGCCGATCAGCTGTTCGAGGGCGGGGTCGACGTGATCACGCTCGGCAACCACACCTACCGCCGGCGCGAGATCTACACCTACCTCGACCGGCACGAGCGCATCCTGCGGCCCGCCAACTTCCTGCGCGTCCAGCCCGGCCACGGGTGGTGCGTGGTCACGCACGACGACATCCGGCTGGGGGTGGTGTCGCTGTCGGGCACTCTGTTCATGGACGTCGGACGGCCGGCGTTCGCCGAGGCCGACGCCGCCCTGCACGCGCTTCGGGACCAGGTCGACCACGTGCTCGTGGACATCCACGCCGAGGCGACCAGCGAGAAGATCGGGCTGGGCTGGTACCTCGACGGCCGCGTCACGGCCGTGGTCGGAACCCACACCCACGTCCCCACCGCCGATGCGCGGGTGCTCCCGGCCGGGACCGCCTACATCTCCGACGTCGGCATGACCGGGCCGCGCGGCGGGGTGATCGGCGTCAAGCGCGAGCTGGCGATCGAGGCGATGGCCACCAAGATGCCGGTCCGCTTCGAGACCTCCACCGAGGACCCGTGGCTGAACGCGGTGGTGATCACGGCCGGGCCCGAGCCGATGCGGGCGTCCGCGATCGAGCAGGTGCTTGAGCCCTCGACGGTGAGGGCCGAGCCGGGCGGGTGAGGCCGGGTCCGACGAAGGGAGCCCGCGGTCAGCTGCATGCGTCGGTGGTCGGTTGCGCCGCCGGCGGACAAGGCAGCAACGAAGGAGGGGTGGATTTGGCTCAGACCGTTGCGGACTCGACACGCGGCGGCACGACTTCGTTGGCGGTCTGGGTGGCTGGCAGCAGAAACCACCCACTGGGGGCGGAAAAGTGCTGCCAGCCGGCCGGTGGACGCGACGTGCGGTCGCCTGGCTTACCGCATGGGTAAGTGGATCGCACCGCGTCCCGGATCCCGGCTGAAGCGTGACGAGTTCGTGTCGGCGTGTGCCAGAACTGTGACGCAACCCGCGGGGCGCCGGACGTGGTCGGTCTGAGTCGTCACATACGCGAGTAACTCGCACCACGTCTGGGATCCGGGCCGGAAACCTGGAGAGACTGCGTCGGCGTGTGCCGAGACTGCAACGGGCCGCTCGCCGGGTCCGAACTTCTGCTTTCGAAGGGACAGGGTGCGGGCCGAGCTAGGCGGGCACGGGCTCACCCGGAGGTGGCGCTCCCAGCCGGGGCTGCGCCTCGTAGCCGTCGGCCTCGGCGTCGTACACCGCGCGCCACCGCGGATGGCTGGCGAAGATCGCCACCACGACCAGCGGGAAGAACCACACGATGTAGGCGTACAGCCAGTAGTTGACCGTGAGCTGGAGCGCGATCAGCACCGCCGCGCCGAGCGCCGCCACCTCCACCAGGCCGCGGCGGGCCGGCACCACCGCCACCGCGATCGCCAGCGCGACCGCCGCACCCTGGAGCAGGTGCTGGAACACGCCCAGGCCGCCCCACAGGCCCCAGATCGAGAACGGGGTCACGCGGCCGGCCTGGTAGGCGACCGAGTCGTGCCAGAAGAAGCTCAGATCACCGTTGAGCACCACCGGCAGCATGGCCGCGAACACGGTCAGCGCGAAGGCGATGATGTAGGCGGCAGACGGAGCGTTCGCGGGGACGGTCGCCCACGCCGCGCAGCAGCAACGGCGCCAGCGCGAAGGGCGCGAACTTGGTCAGACCGGCCAGCGCCGCCACCACCCCGCGAGCCGGCGCCGAGCTCGATCACCAGCAGGGCCAGGACGAGCAGCGCGCTCACCAGCGAGTCGTTGGTGTTCGAGCTCAGCACCCAGAGCGTGAACGGGTAGGCGGCCCAGGCGTAGGCGAACACCACGCCCATGACGTGACCGCGCATCCGGCGACCGAGCACGTACAGGCCGCCGGCGGTGAACACATCGAAGACGATCGCGGCCGCGTGGGCGGCGGGGAGCGCGTCCCATCGGCCGCTCCAACCGAAGATCAGCCGGAACGGGACGTAGGCGAAGTAGTTGACCGGACCGTAGGTGTCCCCGTAGGCGTTGTCCTTGGGCCACAGGCCGTACAGCAGGTGGCCGTGAATCAGCTTGCCGGCGCCGATCACGCCGGCGTAGCCGACATCGATGACGTTGGAGTTGAGGACGTTCAGGCCGATCCGCAACCCCATCAGGAACATCGCCCCGACCAGCAGCCAGTTGACCGGCACGTTGAGGCGCAGGGGACTGCGCGGCACCCCCTTGCCGAAGGCCAGCAGCAGCATCCGCGCCAGCAGGTAGACCAGGAACGGGTAGACCAGCGGCACCGACAACCCGATCTCGGCATGGTTGAAGAAGGCCAGGGAGATCGAGAAGCCGAGCAGCATCAGCAGATCGAGATGCAGCAGCGACGGCTTACGCCGCCACGGGAAGAACGGGGCCACGAACAGCACGCACAGCGGCAGCCACAGGTACAGGGAATTCACGCGCCGGCCGAAGGCGCCGGCGTACCCGCGGGCCATCGACCAGGCGACCTGGAAGCCCGACCACACCTGGGTCGACGGCGCCGGTGCGGTCGTCGACGTAGACCTGAAGCAGCTCCTTGGGTTTGCTGCCGGGTGAGAACCAGCTCACCTGCCAGGTCCCCTCGCTCTTGACGTACTCGTAGGGCAGCGCCTTGGGATGGCGTCGCCGGTAGGCCTTGACGCGGGGGTCGGCGGAGGCGATGGCCAGCACCTTGGCGGCGGTCAGGGTGTAGCCCGCCGGAGGCTTGTTCATCGCCGTGACGAGCGTGGGGTTGCCCGGGATGGCGATGTCGCCGGTGATCGCCTGCGCGGCGCCGGGCCGACACCAGCAGCGTCAGCGCCGCCAGGACGACGGCGGCCAGAGCTAGGGGGCCGAGGCGGGGGCGAGAAGCGAGGGGCACGGGGCGCAGGCGGCCGGTGGCCTCTACGCGCGGAAGCTCCAGAGCTTCTGCCCGATGAACGAGAGCGGCGTGGCGGCCGCGATCGAGATCGCCTGGGCGACCACCTTGGCCACTCCGGCTCCGTCGACCAGGGAGATCAGCAGCACGTAGCTGAAGCCGAACGCCACCAGTGAGACGGCGAAGAAGCGCACGCCCTGGTGCACCGGATGCGCCGCCTTGGCGCTGAAGGTCCAGTGCCGGTTCCACCAGAAGTTGTTCAGCACTGAGACCACGAACGACAGCACCGCCGCGACCTTGTAGTCGATCGACAGCGCGTGTACGCAGAGCGCGAACACGGCCAGGTTGACGATGTAACCGCTGGCGCCGACGGCTACGAACCGCCCCAGCTGAAACCAGTTGTGGGGCCTGCGAACCCCGTGACGGACACGGTGGCGGAACGGCAGCTCGACCGCGGAGGTCAGCTCTTCGGGCATCTGGCGAATGTATCGGCAGTTTGTCGGCTCACCGTAAGACTAGATTCCGCCTAACGGGGTTCTAATCCTCGTCGCCCGCGGTTTCAAGTCCGAAGTGTCGGCGGATCATCGGCGTGATGTCCCGCAGCGACCACTGATCGCGGACGTCGCGGTTGTCGGGGCCGGTCCCGCACCACAGCAGTGCCCCCAGCGAATCCGAACGATGCAGGCTGCCGTGGGATCCGCCCCCGACGTGGTCAGATCCGCCCCAGTCCACGAACTCATAGCTGGGCGCCGCCGAGAGCAGCACGTCGCCGGCATTGGGGCAGCGCAGCGCCGACCAGATCCGGCTGAGCGCGTCGGGGTACTCGGTGCTGAGAAAGCGGCCGTCCTGGATATCGGCGCGCAGGACGGACAGGTCGCCCTCGACACTCCAGCGCTCGCCGCGGCGGTCCTGGAGCTCACCGCCGGCGGTGAAGCGCAGCTCGCCGCGATGGCCGCGGACGACCGCCTCGGGTCGATCGGCGTCGCGGCCGCCAGGAACATGACCAGGTCAACCCCGTCGATTTCGCACGCGGTCTCGATGGCGCGCTCGACGACCTGGTCGGCGCGGTCGGGATCGAGCGCATAGATCATCGCCGAGCGCTGAGCGGGACTGAGCGCGACCTCGGCGCCAATCGAACGCGACGGGCTGGGAGTGGCGACGTCGTAGTCGGCGAACGCCTGGTCGAGCCGGATCCGCTCCTCGACCGGGGCCTGCGAGTGGTCGGAGGCGACGATCACGGCGTGGGTCTCGAGAAACTCGTCGGGCCCGCCGGCGGCGTGCATCAGGCGCTCGATCTGGCGGTCGGCGGCGGCGATCGAGGTCACCTGGGCATGGGGGCCGTTGCGATGCGAGTAGGCGTCGTTGTCGGGCAGCGAGAACAGCAGGAAGTCGAACAGATCGTGCTCGGCGAGGTAGGCACCCACGCAACCGGTGTGCTGATCGCGGGCGCCCGGCAGGCCCAGCTGGCCGCGACACCCGGTTCGGCGCGAGGCGTAGATGTCGGCGTAGAACAGCTCCTTGGGACCGTAGATGGTGCGGCGAAACAGCGTCGAGGTGACGATCCGGGCCAGGGCCGACTCGTTGGCCACCTCATGTTGGTGGCGACCCCGATAGATCAGATAGGTGGTGCCGGCGGTGCGGATGTCGGCATCGTCGAGGGACTCGAACACGGTCTCGACGTCGTGCGACAGGTGCTCGTCGTTCATCCGGTAGACCGTGTCGGTGAGCGAGCGGACCACGCCGAACTGGCGCGAGGCCGAGAAGCTCGAGCCGTACTCGATGTAGCGGCCCTCCTCGCGGTGGTACCAGTTCATGCTCGGGATGTGGTGCTCGTCGGGCCCGACGCCGGTGGTGATGGTGGCCGCGCACACCGGCGTCACCGACGGGAAGGCGGCGACGCAGTCGCCGACGTAGACCCCCTGCTCGCGGATTCGGGCCAGGGCCGGGGCTCGCCCGCCGACGATCGCCCGCTCCAGCATGCCGGGCTTGAGCGCGTCGATGATCACCAGGACCAGCTTCTTGGGCTGCTCGGTCAACGCGTCGCCTGGCGTTTGGTTCGCCCCGCGATCAACGCAGGATGCGCAGGCCGGCGTACTTCTGCTCGCCCCGGCCGCGGCCGGCTAGGAGCAGCCACAGCAGCAGGGCCAGCACGATCACCCCGACCGGCGGCAGCAGAACCGACAGCACGGCGGCGACCACGGCGGTGGCCTCGGCGAACAGCGGCAGAGCGCCCCGGGTGTCCTCATCCAGGCGGGACCGGACACGGGCCAGGAGGGGCAGCGTGGCGAGGATCCCGACCGCCGCGCAGACGACTCCGCCGATCAGTCCCGGCCAGATCTCATAGCCGCCGCGACACAGCGAGCCGGCGAACATCAGCGCGCCGATGGCCAGCGCGAGTGCAGCCACCGTGAGCGCCACCGGACCCCGCTCCAGTTGCTCCCCCCGGGCGCGGCGCTCGATCAGGAACAGCAGTACCGCGCCGACCGCCATTCCGATCAGGAAAGGAACGCTCTCCAGGAAATCGAAACTGGTGTGCGAGAAGTCGATCTGGACGTCACCGGCGGCTAGGCCGCCGACCGCAAGGGCGGGCAGGAACGGCCGAATCCCCACTGCCGAGGCGACGCCGACCCCCTGGAATATGTCGAAGACCAGATGCACCGTGCTGTACCGTGACGAGGCGTGACGATAGACGAGACGGCCGTGTGAGCCCCGTCGAGGGCGACACCGGCCTGCGCCGCGGTGGCACGGTGCCCGAGCGCCCGCGGTCCACAGCCCGAGACATCGAGCGCTACGCAGCGCTGTTCGCCGAACGGACCAAGGTCATGCGCTCCTCGGCGATGCGCGACCTGATGGCGCTGACCGAGCGCGACGACGTGATCTCGCTGGCCGGCGGCCTGCCCGACACCTCCACTTTCCCGCCCGACTCCTACGCCGCCCTGATGGAGTCGGTGGCGTCTGAGTCGTGTGCGCGCGCGCTCCAGTACGGACCCACCGAGGGCTTCGCGCGCGTCAAGCGATGCATCTCCCAGGTGATGGCCGCCGAGGGTATGGAGATCGACCCCGAGCGGGTGCTGATCACCACCGGCGGCCAGCAGGTGATCGACCTGGTCTGCAAGACGCTGCTCGACCCCGGCGACGTGGTCGTGGCCGAGGCGCCGACCTACCCGGGGGCGATTCCCACGTTCTGCGCCTACCAGGCCGACGTGGTGCAGCTGACCATGGATCGTGACGGGATGCAGGTCCAGGACCTGGAGGGCCTGCTCGACGAGCTCGAGGCCTCCGGGCGGCGCCCCAAGTTCATCTACACCGTCCCCAACTTCCACAACCCGGCCGGGGTCACGATGTCGCTGGAGCGCCGGCGCGAGCTGGTGCGCATCGCCGGCGACCGGGAGCTGCTGGTGCTGGAGGACAACCCCTACGGGCTGCTGCGCTACGAGGGCGAGCAGCTGCCGACGCTGCACTCGCTCGACGACGACTTCGTCATCTACGCCAGCACGTTCTCGAAGATCCTGTCGCCCGGGGTCCGGCTGGGCTGGACGGTGGCCCCGGCGCCGATCGCCGCCAAGATGCAGATCGGCAAGCAGGCCTCGGACCTGTGCTCCTCCTCGATCTCGCAGTACTTCGTCGACGCCTACTTCCAGGCCGGTCCGTGGGAGGACTACGTCCGCTCGCTGCTGGAGATCTACCGGCGCCGGCGCGACGTGATGCTCGACGCGCTGGCCGAGCACTTCCCGCGTGAGGCGGAGTGGACCCACCCCCAGGGCGGGCTGTTCATCTGGGCCACGATGCCCGAATACATCGACACCACCGACCTGCTGGCCCGCGCGCTGGAGGACTATGTCGCCTTCGTTCCCGGCCGCGCCGCCTACGTTGACGGCCGCGGCGGCTCTGCGATGCGGCTCAACTTCTCCGGCGTCGGCGAGGACGACATCCGCGAGGGGATCCGCCGCATCGGCGAGGTCGTGCGCGAGCAGGTGGCGATGTACGGCACGCTCACCGGCGTGCGCCCGCCGCGGCCTGAAGCGGCGCGGTAGGTCGGGCCGAGCGCGGGCTGGAGCGCGCGGCGCCGGCGAGGCGCCCGCCGCCGACCGGCGCTGAGGGCGAGGCGCCGCGCCGGCACCGACCTGGCCAAGATCCTGAGGCTGCCCGCCAAGCGCCAACGCGCCGGTTGAGGCGAACTCGCCGCCGTGAGCCGGGTCGCGGTCCTGAAGGGCGGGCGCTCGCTTGAGCGTCAGGTGTCTCTGCGCTCGGGGGCTCGGGTCGAGGACGCTCTGGAGCACCTCGGCCACGAGGTGGTGCCGATCGACGTGGGCCCGGGGTCTGGTCGATGAGCTCAGCGACCGGCGGCCCGACGTGGCCTTCGTCGCCCTGCACGGCCGCGACGGTGAGGACGGCACCGTCCAGGAGCTGCTTGAGGTGCTCGGCATTCCGTTCACCGGATCCGGGGTATCAGCCTGCATCCGGGCGGCCGACAAGGTGCTGGCCAAGCACGCCATGCGCGACGGTGCGATCCCCACGCCCGACTTCTACGCCTTCAACGACACCGCCTTCGAGGGGCTCGGGGCGGCCCAGGCGCTGCCGGCGATCGAGGAGCGGCTCCAGTTTCCGATCGTGGTCAAGCCGGCCCGGCAGGGATCGGCGCTCGGGATCAAATTCGCGCGGACGGCGGCCGACGTGCCGGCGGCGCTGGTGGCCGCCTTCTCCTATGACCGCAAGGTGCTGCTCGAGCGCTACGTCCGCGGGCGCGAGCTGGCCGTTTCGATCCTGGCCGACGGTGATGGACGGGCGGCGGCGCTGCCGATCGTCGAGGCGGTCCCCGAGGAGGAGGACTTCTACGACTTCGAGGCCCGCTACGAGATCGGCCGCACCCGATTTGAATGCCCGGCACAGCTCGACGACGCGGTGGCGGAGCGAGCGTCGTCGATCGCGCTCGAGACGTACCGGTTGCTGGGGTGCGCGGGCTTCGCCCGCGTGGACCTGATGATGGGCCGGGACGGCGGCGAGCTGTTCGTGCTCGAGCTCAACCCGATTCCCGGGCTGACCGAGACGAGCCTGCTGCCCCAGGCGGCCGAAGCGGCGGGGATCTCCTTCGACCAGCTCGTCGAGCGAATCCTGGCCGCCGTGCCCTTCGCTGGCTGAGTCCGAAGCCGCGGATACGGAACAACCGTCGCCGACACCTACTCGTCGGAGGCGAAGTCCTCGGGCGTGACGCGGTCGAGGAAGTCCTTGAACTTCTCGACCACCTCTTCGGTGTCCTCGACCTCGTGCTCGAACTCGATCGCCGACTCGGAGATGACCTCATCGGCGGCGAAGATGGGCGCGCCGGAGCGCACGGCGAGGGCGAGGGCGTCGCTGGGGCGCGAATCGATCTCGAGCTCGCGGCCGTTGGCGCGGAGGCTGATCGAGGCGTAAAACGTGTTCTCGCGCAGTTCGGTGACGGCGACCCGGGTGCACTCGACGTCCAGCTCGCCGAGCATCTCGGAGAGCAGGTCGTGGGTCATCGGGACGCGGCGTGGAGGCGCCCTGCAGCTTCATCAGGATGGCGGCGGCCTCGGGATGGCCGATCCAGATCGGCAGGAACTTGTTGCTCTCGACGGTCTTCAGCAGCACGATCGGCTGCTTGCCGACCATGTCGAAGCTAACGCCGTAGATGACCATTTCCTGCACGCGTCGCTCCTAGATAGGGGTTGGGCAAGTATAGGGCGCCGCTCCCATCTGCTGAGCGGGTCTTGAGCGGCGGGGACCGGTCGACGTGGGGGGCGGCGCCTACCGGCGGGACCGGTCGACCTGGAGGGCGGCGCCAACCGGCGCGACCGGGCTGATCCATGCCCCGCGCCGACCGGCGATAGGGCTCGACGGGGGCGCCGTCGCGGAATACTCTAACCGCCAACAGCCTATGACCGGTGAGAGCCCCCAGCCGGGCGGACGCCCGCCGGCGCCCGGACGCCTGGCGATCGTGCAGGCGTTCATCAACACCCATTACGACCTGGTGCAGGAGCACGGCGCCGAGATCCTGTGCTCGCCCGCTGCGCTCGCCGCCTGGTTCACCCGGACCGGCCTGCTTTCGCCCGCGACATCGTTGTCGGCCGCCGACCTGGAGCGGTCACTCGCCGCCCGCGAGGGCCTGCGCGCCCTCGCCGCCGCTGACGACAACGGCCAGGCACGCGCCAGCGCGCTCGAGCGGCTCGACCGCATCGCCTCCGGAACGCGGGTGGAGGTCCGCTTGGGCCAGAGCGGACCCCAATTCGCGCCCGCTCCCGAGGCGGGCCTCGACGGCGCTCTGGGATGCCTGCTGGCCAGCACCGCCCAGGCCATGGCCGACGGCTCCTGGTCGCGGCTCAAGGTATGTCCCGGCGATCACTGCGGCTGGGCCTTCTACGACACGTCGCGTAACCGGACGGGTCGCTGGTGCTCGATGTCGGTGTGCGGCGGCCGGGCCAAGGCCAAGCGCCACTACCGGCGCCGCCGGGCCAGGGAGGCGTGACGCTCGTGCGCGCGCTGGCGGCCCCGCTGCTGCTCGTTGCCGCCCGTGCGCGCCGCCGCCCCGGCCGGTGGTTGCTGCCGACCGTAGGCTTGGCGCTCGCCACCGCCTTCGCCTGTGGCGTCGCTGCGGAAGGCGTGATCGCCGGTGACCGCGCCGCCCGCGCCGAGCTGAGCGGGCTGGGAGCGCTGCAACGCAGCGTGCGGGTTGACTGGGAGGGACCGCTCACCGCCACCACCGACAGGCGGGCGCGCCAACTGCTGAGCACCTTCGGCCTGCCCGCGCCGACGCGGGTGGCGCTGCTGAGCCCGGTTCGCCTGGACGGCATCCTGGTCAGGCCGGCGGCGATCGCCCCGCTCAGCCCCTGGATCTACGGCGCGGGGGGGCCCGGCGGCCTCGGTCCCTGCACCGCCCACCGGTGCCCGATGCTGCTGGCCGGGGGCGGCCGTGTGCCACGCCGGACCCTCACCACAGCGGGAGTGCGAATCGAGGTTGCCGGGACGGCCACGCTGCGCTCCGCCGCCCCGCTGGGGTACACGCCGGCGCAGGCGGGCGGCTATCCGCTGCTGGTCACGGGCGACCTGACCGGCCTCAACGCGCTCGGCGGGCTGAGCGGCGTGTTCCGTTCGCACGGCTGGCTGGCGCCGCTCGACGTCTCGCACCTGCAGAGCTGGGAGCTGCCCGCGCTGGAGCGACGTCTGCTGCGCGCTCAGGCGGCGCTGCTGCAGAGCGACAGCCAGTTCTCGCTGAGCGCCCCGTTCGCGGCCCTGGACGGTGCTCGCTCCGCCGCCGCGGCCGCCCCGCGGCGCCTGTTGCCGGCCGGCGGCGGCGCCCTGGCGGCTCTGGCCATGTTCGTGGTTCTGGCCGCCTATGGGCTGCGCCGTGAGCAGCGGGCCGAGGTTGACCGCCTGAACCTGGCCGGCGCCCGGACCGCCCAACTACTGTCGTTCTCCCTCGGCGAGGCGGCGGCGCTGGCGGCGGTGGCCGTGGTCGTCGGTGCCGCCCTCGGCATCGGCGCCGCCGTGCTGCTGGCCGAGCGCGCCGGCCTTCCGGCGAGCGGGGTGCTCGACCACAGCCTGGCGAGCGGCGCCGGCCTGGCGGCATTGGTGGGGGGCTGGCTGATTGCCACTGCGGTGATCGGCGCCGTGCTGGTGGCCCCGACCGGGCGGGCCGTCGACGGGCTCGCGCTGGCCGCGGCCGCCGCGCTGGCTCTGGCCCTGACCCGGGGCGCGAGGACCGGCGGACCGCTCCCGATTCTGCTTGCCCCGCTCGCCTGCCTGGCCGGTGGCGTACTGATCTATCGCGCCGCGGCGGCCCTGCTGCGGGGCGGCGAGCGGGTCGCCCGCCACGGTCCATTGCCCGCGCGCCTGGCGTTGATCGGCCTGGCGCGGTCGCCGACCGGCCCGGCGCTGGCGATCGCGTTCATCGCCGTCAGCACCGGCCTGGCCGGGTTCGCCCTCGCCTACCGGGACACGCTGCTGCGCGGCACTGCCGATCAGGCGGCTGACCAGGTCCCGCTTGACGCGACCGTAACGGAGTCACAGACCTTCAAGACTCCGCTGCAGGTGGCTTCGCTGGCGCGCTGGCGCGCGCTGGCCGGTGGCCCCGTCCTGCCCGTCCGGCGCACGTATGCGACCTACACGAGCGGCCCCGCCAGCACCAACGTGCCCGCGCTCGGCGTGCCCGCATCCGGCCTTGGCCTCATTCATGGCTGGCGCGCCGGAGACGGATCGCTCACCCGGCTGGCTCACCGATTGATCGCACCGGGGCCGGTCAGGAACCGGGGGCCGGAGCTCCCAGGCACGGCGCGGAGGCTGTCGGTGACCGTGGCTGCCGCGGCCTCCGCCGTGCAGGTCACCGCCGACCTCAGAGACGAGGCCGGTGCCGTCACCCAGCTCCCGCTCGGGATCGCCTCCGCCCATCCCCGCACCGTCACCGTGCGGCTCCCACCCGGGCCTCAGGAGCTGGAGGCCTTCGAGCTCGACGAGCCGACCGGCGAGCAGGCCACCACCGGGCATCAGCTGGCCGAGAACCCGGGGGCGGCGACCCAGTTCACGACCGCGGTGTCGCTGGGTCCCGTGGTGGTCCGAGATGCCGCCGGAACCCCGATTGAGTCCGCGGGGCTGGGGCGGTGGGTGGGCGTGGGCGCGGCAGGTGGTGGCGGGGGCGCGGCCGGTGGCGTCGGGGGCAGCGGCGCGCGGGTCCGCCTTCACTTCGAAGACAGCGGCGCCCCCGGGGTGGTCCGCCCACCTCAGCCGAGCGACACCCGGCCGGTTCCCGTCCTGACTGATCCGGCGACGGCGTCGGCGGCCTCCGCCAGCGGCCGGATCGGCTTGAACATCGACGGCCTTCCCGTTGCCGGCCGGATCGTCGGCGTGCTGCGGCGCTTCCCCACCCTGGCGCCGGATGCGCCCGGGTTCGTGGTCGCCGACGAGGCCACGCTGGCCTCCGCGCTTGACGCCTCGCTGCCCGGTCAGGGCCGGCCCGACGAGCTGTGGATCGACACCCCACGCCCGCACAGGCTGAGCGCCGTCCTGCGCAGCCCGCCCTTCGCGGCGCTTGGCACCAGCTTCCGCGCCACCGTTCAGCGGGCGCTGAGGACCGAGCCGATCGCCGTCGGCACGCTCGGGACACTGGCCGCCGCCGCTGGGCTGGCCGCGGCGCTGGCGCTCGTCGGTCTACTCGCGGCGCTGGTGGGGGCGCTGCGCGAGCCAGGCGTACAACGCGACCTGGCGGTGCAGGGGCTGGGTCCACGAGCCCTGCGCAGCGAGCTGCGGTGGCGCTTTCTCCTCGCCGGCGGGCTCGGCGTCGTGGCCGGCCTCGCGCTGGCGGCGGCCCTGACCCGGCTGGTCATCGCCGCCGTGCAGGCGGGCGCGACGCTACAGGCGCCGCGGCCGCCGTTGGTCGCGGTGTCGCCATGGGCACAGCTGACGCTCGGCGCCCTCGCCCTGCTGGCGGTGTTCGGTATGGCGGGATGGCTGGCTGCCCGGGCTCTGGTGCGTCCGGGGGGAACGCGATGAGCGCCATGGCCGTCGACGTGCGCGGCGTCTTCTGCGTACATCGCACCGCGCACGGCGATGCGGCGGCGCTCCAGGGGATCAACCTCAGGCTGCGCCACGGCGAGCGCGTTTGCGTGCTCGGCCCCAGCGGCGCCGGGAAGACCACCCTCCTGCGCGTGCTGGCCGGGTTGCAGATCCCCTCGTCGGGATCGGTGCTGCTGTTCGGGACCGACATCGGCCGCCAACCGCCGCGCAAGCGGGCCCGGCTTCGCCATCGGCTGATCGGCTTCCTCGATCAGCGTTCTGAAGCCACCCTGCCTCCCGAGCTCCCGATCGCCGACGCCGTCGCTCTGCCGTTGGCCCTGCGGGGAGCGCGGCGCGCCGACCGTCGCTCCCGCGTCACCGCCCTGCTCCACGCCGCCGGCCTCGGCGACCGAGCCCACGCGCTACCGAGCCAGCTGTCCGGCGGGGAACGCCAGCGCGCGGCCCTGTGCGCCGCGCTGGCCCATCGCCCGCCGCTGCTGCTGGCCGATGAGCCGACGGCGGAGCTCGACGAGACCTCGGCCGCCGCAATGGCGACGCTGATCGACGAGCTGGCCGAGGCGGAGGGCACCACGGTGGTGGCGGTCTCACACGACCCGGCGCTGGCCGCGGGCGCGCGGCGGGTCGTGCGGATCCGCGACGGGCGCGTCGTCGAGGAACGCCGGGACGGCGCCGCGAGCCTGGTGGTGGGCCACGACGGCTGGATCCGCCTGCCCGAGCCCCTGCTGGATGAGGTCGGCATCGCCGGCCACGCCCGGGCCGCGGTCACCGACCACGGCCTGCTGCTGACGGCCTCCGGCGACGGGGGCGGAGGCGCGAGGCGGACGCAGCGGGGGCGTCGCAGGGCCCGCAGGCGTCCAGCCGGCGCCGCCAGCCCGGAGCGGCCCGCCGGCGCTGGTCGAGCTCGACCGCGTCTCGCGCAGCCGTGGACAAGGAGCGTCCCGGCGCACCGTAATCGAGGCGCTGAGCATCCGTTTTGACGCCGGCCGCCTGACCGTGGTCACGGGACGGTCGGGCTCGGGCAAGACGACCCTGCTGGAGATGCTGGCCTGCCTCGAGCGACCCGATGGCGGACAGCTTCGGCTCGACGGGGTGTCGCTGCGCGACGCCGACGCCGAGGAGTTGGCGGAGGTCCGGCGACGGCGGATCGGCTACCTCCCCCAGGAGCCCGAGCCCGTCGGATTTCTCAGCGCCGCCGAGAACGTGGCCCTGGCGCTCCAGGTCCGGGGTCGCCGTCCGGAGGCGGCGGCGGCGACCGCGCGGGCGGCCCTGGCCATGACCGGACTGGCCGATCGCAGCGATCAGCGCGTGACGAGGCTGTCGGCGGGCGAGGCACAGCGGGTGGCACTGGCCCGGGCGCTGGCCTGCGCCGAGGGGCTGCTGATCGCCGACGAGCCCACCTCGCGGCTGGACACCGCCAGCGCGGCGGCGGTGGCCCGGCTGCTGGCCGAGGCGGCACGCTCCGGGCAGACGGTCATCTGCGCCACCCATGATCCGCTGCTGATCGAGCACGCCGACCGCGTCGTCTCGCTGGACGGCAGTTCCGAGGGCGGACGCCGTCCTGCAGAGCGGCCCGAGGAACAGCCGGCCCACTAGCCCACGCGGGTGCCCTTCCCGAACTACGGCGATGGAGCAGAGAGACCCGGCGGGGACCCGGGACGAGGACCTGTCGGGCATCCCAAACTTGGGCGCGTCGTTCCCTTCCCTGCCTGGCTTTCGCGAGCGTGCACCGGATCCCCGAGGGGACGATCTGAAGCCGCGCGGGCTAGATGACCGATTCCGCGCCGGCGTGGTGTCAGCGACCGCGGCGTTTGTGAAGGTGCGCGTAGCCGGCGTGTGCCCAGGCTGCGGCGCACCGAGGCGGGTGCGGGGTCACGGGGGCGCGGGGCGAACGCAACGAAGGCGGCGTGGGTGTGGCTCGGGCGGTGCCTGATGCACAACCCTGGCGATTCGGGGCCAGGTTGGGCGCGATTTTGTTCGTGCCGGCGGCCGGCGTAAACGACCGCTTTGGAAGCGAAGCAGGCCGGGGGTCGCGTTGGCACGTGCATGAGGCGACAAATCCGCGGAGGGCGGGGCGATTTGTCGCCAGCTGCAGGCTCAGCCTCGAGATTGCGACAAAGCCGGTCGGCGTGCGCGGTTCTGTCACCTTCTGCATGCTCGACGGCGAGCGCGCGCCGGGGCCGCCCTCCGTTCCCCACCTGCCCGACAGCGAGCGTGGCTCGGGACGCTGCCGCCCCAGCCTCACACCCGACCCTTTTCAGGGGTCTTCTAGTCGCGGGTCCGTACAACTCCCGGCCGGGCTTCCGTAGCAACTACTGTGCCCTTGCCGCGCGCGCCGCTGTCGGCGATCCTGTCCGCGTTCCCAACTCCCGGAGGAAGCAGCTTGAGCACTTCAGAGACCTCGGGCCTCGTCACCGACATGGCGGGCCTGCGGGACCATGTCGGCACCCACCTCGGCTTCACCGACTGGCAGGTGATGGACCAGGAGCGGGTCAACCAGTTCGCCGACGTAACCGACGACCACAACTACATCCACGTCGACGTGGAGCGCGCCAAGGCCTCCCCGTTCGGCGGTACCGTCGCCCACGGGTATCTGACCCTGTCCCTGCTGGCGCCGGTCACCATGCAGCTGCTGCGGGTTACCGACGTCGTCGCCGGGGTCAACTACGGACTGGATCGCGTCCGCTTCCCGGCCCCGCTGCCGGTGGGCGCGCAGTGGCGCGGCGGTGGCGAGATCGTCTCGGTCGACGAGGTCCCGGGTGGATTGCAGGTCAAGCTGCGGGCCACCATCGAGGTGAAGGGATCTGAGAAGCCGGCCTTGGTCGCCGAGTGCCTGGTCCGCCTGTTCGGCGGCGGCTGAGCCGAGGACCGTGGCCTCCGCCGCCATCGACCTCGATCGCGTGGTCGCGATCGACGTCCACACCCACGCCGAGCGCAACAGCGACCAACCCCAGGACCCGGTCACGCTCGAGCTGCTCGAGGCCGCCGGCAAGTACTTCGGCGGCAGTCCGCCCCAGCCCAGCGCCCAGGACGTGGCCGACTACTACCGCGAGCGAAACATGCTCGCGATCGTGTTCAACGTCGATGACGAGGCCGGCATGGGCCGCCGGCGGCTGGGCAACGACGAGGTCCTGGCGGCGGCGAGGGCCAACCCCGACGTCCTGATCCCGTTCGGCAGCGTGGACCCGCACAAGGGCAAGCTGGCCGTGCGTGAGGCTCGCGAGCTCGTGAAGAACGGCGTGCGCGGGTTCAAGTTCCATCCCAACACGCAGGCCTTCTGGCCCAACGACACCTCGTTCTTCGCCCTCTATCAGGTCATCGCCGAGGCCGGGCTGATCGCGCTGTTTCACTCGGGCACCACCGGGATCGGCGCCGGAATGCCCGGCGGCGGGGGCGTGCGCCTGAAGTACTCAAACCCGATGGCCGTGGACGACGTGGCCGCCGAGTTCCCCGGGATGGACATCATCCTCGCCCATCCCTCGTTCCCGTGGCAGGAGGAGGCGCTGGCGATCGCGGTGCACAAGCCCAACGTCTACATCGACCTCTCCGGCTGGTCGCCGAAATACTTCCCGGAGATCCTGATCCAATACACCAACACCCGCCTGCGCCACAAGATGCTGTTCGGCTCTGACTTCCCGCTGATCACACCCGACCGCTGGCTGGCCGACTTCGAGAAGCTGCCGATCCGCGACGAGGTGCGTCCGCTCGTGCTCAAGGACAACGCCGCGCGACTGCTGGGCCTGGCTCCCGACGGGAAAGGCGTCTGAACCGGCCGCTTAACGTGAGAGCGCCCCGGAATCGGCGGGATATGAGGCCGATTCTGCGGGGCGCGCTCGAGGGAGGAGAGGTACTGCGAGTGCAATGATGGCGCCGCCGGCGCTAGAAGTCCAAGACGATTACTCACGAGTACTTATAAGCTGTGCTTATGGAACTTCGGCAGCTGCGCTACCTCGTCGCGCTCGCCGAGGAGCGCAACTTCACCCGCGCCGCCAACAATGAGCACATCGCTCAGCCGGCGCTGTCACAGCAGATCCGCCGGCTCGAGGCCGAGCTCGGGCTTGCCCTGGTCGAGCGCACCACCCGGCGGGTCTCGCTGACCGATGCCGGCGAGCTCCTGGTGGTCCGGGCCCGCCGGGTCCTGGCCGAGCTGGAGGCGGTCGAGGACGAGCTGCAGGGGCTTCGCGGGGTGTACACCGGACACGTGACGATCGGCGCGATGCACACCATGGGCCCGGTCGACCTGTCGCTGGCCCTGGCCATCTTCCACGAGCGCCACCCCCACGTCGACCTCACGGTGCGGGAGCAGTCCAGCGAGGAGATGGCCGAGATGCTGCGCATCGACGAGCTCGACCTGGCCTTTCTATCGGTGACCGAACGGGTGGAGAGCCACGGCCTCGGCCTCCAGCAGCTGGTATCCGAGGAACTGGTGGTGGTCCTCCCCCGCGAGCATCGCCTGGGCGGGCGGCACCAGGTCCGCATGGCGGAGCTGGCCGACGAGCAGTTCATCAGCTTCCGCACCGGCGCGCGGCTGCGCGAGCTGCTGGTGTCGGCGGGACGCGAGGCGGGCTTTGACCCCCGGGTGACGCTCGAGTCCAACGAGAGCCAGCGCATCCGCCGGCTGGTCGCCCGCGGGCTGGGGGTGGCGATCCTGCCGCGCTCGGACGCCGAGGGCCCCGGCGCGCAGGTCAGCGTGGCGCGACTGGTGGCGCCGTCACTGCACCGCGACATCACCCTGGCCTGGCGCGAGGGACGCCGCCACGCTCCGGCGGCGGCCGAGTTCCTCGACCTCGCACGGGAAACCTACGTGGGCGCAAATCTGATCCCAACGGACCCTCAAGACCAGGTGGCGTAACTCTTACCAATTCCGGGTAGATCGCCGGTGGCGCGATCCGGAGCGCCACCCGCGCGCGGCGCGATTGAAGCGGGCCGCGAGCTTCACGAATTCCCCACATCCTCGGGAGGGCTTGATGATCACCGGACGGATGGCGCGCCGCGCCGCCGCTCTCACCGCAGTAATCGCTGCCGCCACGGCAGCGATCATGATCGCGCCGGCCTTCGCTGCCGCCGCGTCCACCCCCGGCACGGCCGCTTGGCAGGTCACCGCCGAGCACGATCTCGGTGCGCTCGCGCCCCAGACGATGAATGTCACCTTGGTCCTTGCCCCGCGCAACGCCAGTGCGCTCAAGACGCTGGTTTCCTCGCCGCACGCGGCGCTCACGCCAGCGCAGTTCAACGCCCGCTTCGCCCCCGCGGCAAGCGCGGTCACCGCGGTTGGCAACTGGGCCGCCGCCAACCGGCTGAAGGTCAGCTCGGTCTCGGCCAACCGGATGCTGGTGTCGCTCACCGGGTCCTCCACGTCGGTGGCGAGCGCTTTCCACACCTCCCTGGATCGGTACACCACCGCCGCCAACGGCGTCTTCTACAAGCCGACCGGGACGGCTCAGTTGCCGTCCAGCCTGGCCTCGCAGGTGAGCGCGGTGCTGGGCCTGTCGAGCCTCGGGAAGGTCACCATCACCCATCCGGCGCACCGGTCGAGCGCTGACCTCAACCACGTCCTGGCCACGCCCGGGCTCCCCAGTTCGCTGAACTACCCTGCCGATTACGGGCCCCAGGGGCTTTGGTCGCTGTACGACGCCCCGTCGTCGGAGACCGGGAGCGGTCAGCAGCTGTCGATCATCACCGAGGGCGACGTGAGCCAGCCCGAGAAGGACCTGGCCACCTTCGAGCAGCACTTCGGACTGCCAACCGTGACCTGGCACCAAATCAACGTCGGCACGCCGTCGACTGACACCTCAGGTGACGATGAGTGGGATCTCGACAGCCAGTACTCCACCGGCTTTGCCCCCGGCGTCAGCCAGCTCAACGTCTACGTCGCGCCGTCGCTCGACGATCAGGACATCCTGACCGCGGTCACCAAGTGGGTGACCGACGACAGCAGCCGGCAGGGGAGCTTCTCGGCCGGCGAGTGCGACATCCTCGCCGACGTGGCCGGGTTCACAACCGGGCTGGACGCGATCCTCAAGGAGGCCGACGCTCAGGGCCAGACGATGTTCTTCTCCAGCGGTGACACCGGGTCTCAGTGCCCGGCGATCGTCGGCGAGAACGGAGTCCCGGCGGGCGTTCCGGACACCAACTACCCGGCCTCGAGCCCGTACGGCATCGGTGTCGGCGGGACCAGCGTGCTCGGTCCCGGACCGTCCGAGATCGCCTGGTACGCCGGTGGCGGCGGGCTGAGCCCGATCGAGCCGACAGCTTCGTTCCAGGCCAACACGCCGGTGCTGGGCGTGACGCCACCGCCCACCCGGGGCGTGCCCGACGTCAGCATCGACGCCGACCCCGAGAGCGGCTACGACGTCGTCGTCGACGGCAGCGTCGAGACGATCGGTGGCACCAGCGCCGGCGCACCGTCGTGGCAGGGCATCTGGGCCCGGGTCGAGGGCGCCCACAGCGGCGGGCTCTCGTTCGCCGGCCCGATCCTCTACTCGACCGAGCCGTCGAGCGCCTATCACGACATCACGATCGGCGCCAACGGCCTCTACACCGCCGGACCGGGCTATGACCTGGTCACCGGCCTGGGTACGCCGGACATCGCCAAGCTCGTCAGCGGAGCCTGAACACTCTCGCGGCGGGGGCGCTCGGCCGAGCCGGCCGAGCGCCCCCGCCCGCGTTCAGGCCGATCCCGCAGGCCCCGTCGCGGTGGCCGCCTGTTACCTCCGCGTCGCTTGGGGGTTTATTCCGTAGAGGTCCGGAAAGGATTGCTACGGACCGCGCTCCAGACTCTCGCCGGCGAACCGAAACGGCCTCGGTCAGGGTCAAAACCCTCGTGGAAGCAATAAGCGGACCGCGGATAAGAATCCGCGAAGCATAGTTCGATGATCATCGAACTTTTGCTATGATTTGGTTCGGAGCAAAATCATGCGAATTACGGAGAATGACCTGAAAACCATTGAAACCCAGCCTCGCGAGGCCCAGGGCCGAAGCGAGCATCAAGAGGCCCCCCAGCGTTCGCGCAAGCGTGGGGAGCACGCGGCCAAGGCCGCGGCGGCGCCCCGTGGGCGGCACCCCCGCCGCCGGGTGGCACATACTGCCGAACGCCGCCAGACCGGCGCCGAGTCCCGGGTGGCGACGTCTGCGCTCAGCGAGAATTCCCTCGATCAGTTCCTGCGGGCGGCCCGGGCTCATGCCCTGCTGACCGCTGACGAGGAGATCGAGCTGGCCAAGCGCATCGAGCGCGGCGACCTCGAGGCCAAGGAGCGGATGATCAATTCCAACCTGCGGCTGGTGGTCTCCCAGGCGCGGCGGTACCAGGGCCACGGACTCCCGATGGAGGATCTGGTTCAGGAAGGGATGCTCGGCCTGATCCGCGCAGTCGAGAAGTTCGACTGGCGGCGCGGGTTCAAGTTCTCGACCTACGGAACGCTGTGGATCCGCCAGGCGCTTCAGCGCGGCCTGCAGAACCACGGCCGGACGATCCGGCTGCCGGTGCATGTCGCCCAGCGTCAGACCAAGGTCCGCAAGGTTGAGGGCGAGCTCAGCACCAAGCTCGGTCGTGAGCCCACCGACGAGGAGATTGCCGCCGAGGCAAAGCTCCCCGTTGATGAGGTGGCCGAGCTGCGCGAGCTGACCCGGGGCTTGACCAGCCTGGACCAGCCGATCGGCGAAGACGGCGAGACCGCGTTCGGCGACCTGCTGGCCAGCGACCGGCCCGAGCCGGCCGAGGAAGTCGAGACCGCCGAGCGTCAGGAGCTGATCAACGGCGCCGTCGACCAGCTGCCCGAGCCCGAGCGCAACGTCATCCGGCTCCGCTTCGGACTCTCCGGAACCGAGCCGCTGAACCTGCGCCAGACCGGAATCGAGCTCGGCATCCCGATGGGCAAGGCTCGCGAGCTCGAGCAGCAGGGCCTCACCCGGCTCGCTCGCAGCTCGGGGCTCGAAGAGCTCCGCCGGGCCGCCTGACCGGGCCCCCAAAACCTCAGTCGGAACCGGCCCCGGGCCGGGCCTCGTGCCCGCCGGGGCCGGACTCTGGTTGGGGCGGAGTCTCGTCCCCGGGTTCGTCCTCCTCTCCGTCGCCGGCCACATCGAGGCTGGCGATGGCCGCCGCCTGGGTGGAGCCGCCGGCGGCGTAGGGATCGGGGCGCAGCCGGGCCGAGTAGATCGAGGGCGCGCCCAGGCGCCGGGCGATGACCGTAGCCTCCGTCACCGCGATCAGCGTGGGCGCCATCAGCAGGTCGAAGTGGCGCGTCAGCTCGAGCACCAGGACGATCGCCGACAGCGGTCCCTGCATGGCCGCGGCAAGGAACGCGGCCCCGCCGATCAGCGCGTAGCTGCCGCTCGGAGCTCCGGCCCAGATATGTGACCAGATCCCCTCGAGCACCCCGGCCAGGATCACCCCGATGCTCAGGGTGGGCGTGAACAGCCCGCCCAGCGCGCCGGCACCCAGACAGCTGGCGGTGGCCAGCGGCTTGAGCGCCAGCAACGGGGCCGCCACTCCCAGGCTCAGCCCGCCCAGCACCCCCACCTGAACGATCTCCTTGCCGTTGCCCAGCAGCGCCGGGTATTTGATCGAGACCACCCCCAGCAGGCCGAACACGACCAGCGGCGCGACGAAGTGGCCAGCGGTCGATTTGGGCCGCAGCGTGCTGGCCAGCTGCACGATCCTCACCCAGGCCAGCGCGGCCAGGCCGATCAGCGGCCCCACCAGCACGGCCCACACCATCTGCGACGCGTGGAGCTCATAGTTCGGCATGTGATAGGTGTGCGCGGTCCCAAGCGTGGTCCAGGCCACCACGGTCGCGATCACCGACACCGCCAGCGCCGGCAACACCAGCGGCAGCGCCACCGTCCCCAGGAGCACCTCGAGCGCGAACAGCGCCCCGCCCAGGGGCACGTTGTAGACGGCGGCAAATCCGGCCCCGGCGCCCGAGGCGACCAGCAGCCGACGCTGCCACTGCGGCAGCTGCGCCCACTGCGAAAGCGAGCTGGCCGCCGCCGCGCCGGCGAGCTGCGGGGCCGCCTCCCGCCCCAGCGAGACCCCCATCCCGACGGTGACGATCGACAGCATCCCGCGCGCGATGCTGGCGAAAAACGGCAGCCGTCCGGCGTGAATCCACAGCGCCTCGGAGATCTCGGCTCCGCCCGACATCGGCAGCCGATGCAGCAGCGTGACTCCGGCACCGATCAGCAGGGCGGCCACCAGCAGCACGATCACGCGGTGAAGGCCCGAGCCGACGCTGAGGCCATCCAGATATGCGCCTGGCCGGTAGCCGTAAGACAGGTGCTCGGCGAGCTTGAGCAGCGCCATCATCGCCGACGCCCCCACCCCGGCGGCGATGCCGATCACCACCACCAGCGCCCAGAAGCGCGCGCTGTACCCGGCCAGGATCCCGCGCCCGGGGAGGTTGGGCTGCGGCGAGAACCACCGTCGGGAAGGGGAGCCAGGAGGGTGGGCGTCGGCCATAGGGAATGCCTATCACGCTCATGACGGATTGGCCCCGGCGATGGTTCTCGGCGTAAAGCTGCCTTTCGGCGCGCCCCTATCCGGCCATGACCACGAAGAAGTGCGCCTGGATGGTCGAGAAATCAAGCGCCTGGTCGTAGATGGCCACGTCCTGGATCACCCCCGGAAAGAAGAACTGCTCGGCGGGCCCGGGAAAATTGGTGGCACCGATCAGCAGGTCCACCGTGGTGTTGGGCGAGTAGGTCACCGCAGCCGAGTCCTGCTGCTGAGCGGTCTCTGCTGGGTTTCCAGGGTCAAACGTATCGACGGGGTTGACGTACAGAGTAAGTGTCGTTCCGTCGTAGGTCGCGGCTATGTAATAGGGACCGCCGTTCGCCACCGCGTCGGCGGCCACGGTGACGGCCCGCGTTTGCGAGGTGCCGCTACCCACGCGAATCTGGAACTCGTTGTGAAACAGCCACAGCGTGTAACCGAAGGCATTGCCCGAGGAGTCATCGGACCGCGAGCTGGCGATCGTGTGGAAATCGTCGGCTCCGCTCCCCACGGCACTCGGGTTGACTACCGCCTCGATGGTGAACTGCGGGGGGTTGACGTTGGCGGCAACGGGAACCTGCACGAACTGGGTGGCCCCGTCGAAACTGGCGGCGAAGTTGTCGGTATCGGTGGAGATCAGAGACGGGCCGCCCAGGGTCACCCCGTTCTCGTAGGTCCCGGGGTTACCGTCCTCGCTGTCGGCCGCCGTCGTTCCCGACTGTTCGTTCAGGCGCCAGAAGCTAACCAAGCCAGTGGTGCCGAGCACCACCTCGCTGTAGTCCTGGGCGGCCATGCCGGGCTGAAAGCCGCAGCCGACAAACCGCAGGGTCAGGACGATCGCCCCGATCAGCAGCGGGGCAGCAAAGATGAGCGCGTCAGGCATGACTACTGGATGACGGGCGGGTTGTTGTCGGGGGGTGGGCCCGGCGACTTGCACGGCTCGTAGTGGCACGGCGGCGGCGCCACCGGTGGTGGGCAGCATGCTTCGATCTTGCGGTTGAGCGCCTCGAGGCGGTGCTGCTCGACGGCGGCGGCCGGGTTGCTGAGCTCGTACAGGTGCTCGAGATTGGCAAGGTCGCCCCGCATCGCCTCCTGGGCAGCCGTTTGCAACACCGCCTGATTGACGAGCTCACAGGTCTGCTTGGCGATCTTCTCCAGGTTGCAGATGATCGCCTGGTTCTGCTCGACCTCGTAGGCGAGCAGCTGATTGGTGAACTGGACCAGGTTGGCCAGTTGCGCGAACCCGGCTTCGGTGGCCGCTGTGCCTGCCTGTACAGAGGTATTCACCTCCTGCACGTCGGATCGCAGGGTCGTCAGCTGGGCGTTTGCTTCCACCAGTTGGTTGTATGCGTCGTTAAGGGTTGCCACCGCTACCTCCTTGGATTTGACTTGGTTTTATCCGCCGCCCATCAGCCAGCCAGCGGCAAATAGCGCCAGCGAACAGATGACGAACATCGTGAGTGCCGCCGGGTGAGTGCTCACAGTCGGCTCGGGCCGCTCGCGCAGACGGTCCAGCACCAGGCGCACCGAGCCGTAACCGGCCAGCCCGAAGATGAAGATCGCCCCGTGGTGCGGCCCGAGGGCGAGTAGCGATGCCGCCCCGAGCAGCACGATCAGCGCACCGGCCATCTCGAGGATTTGCACCGGGTACCGTCGCTGCCAGTGCCCGGCGTGGTCGGGCAGGCGGAGCCCCACCCGACCGCTGCTGGCCCGTCCCGAGCAGCAGCCGTTCAGCAGACAGCCCACCCGCGTGAACAGCATCGCCACGAGGATCGCGAACGTGGCCGCGTCCCAGAAGGCGGCGAAGCCGACGTCGAAAGCGCCGAGGACGATCGGTGAGACCAGGAGCGCGAGCACCAGCCCTCCGTAAAGCGCCATCCCGCCCTCAGAGCGCCGCCAGATTCGCGGCAGCTCGTCTTGGTATGTGGTCCAATGGTCCAGTACGAACCACAGGCGCGACCCCACCAGCGCCGGCACGAACAGGATCAACAGCGCTGCCGCCGCCGGTTCCGGAGCGAGCCCAAGCGTGGGGGCGATCGCGTACATGACGTAGAACCCGCAGACCAGACCGGCATACAGCAGAGCCGGGTAGCTCCACACCCTACGCCCGCGGATCGTGAACAGGACCGGCCGCACGCGCCTACGCCTCCAATGCCCGGCGAGCTGCGTCAGATGAACAGTGACAGCACCGCAAGGCCGCCTCCGGTCACGATCGCCGCGTCGGCGAGATTGAACGCCGGCCACCAACCGAGTGAGATGAAGTCGACGATCGCCCCGGCGCGGAGCCAGTCGACGAGGTTGCTGGTCGCTCCGGCGATGGCCGCCGTCATCCCGGCGACCGCGACCGGGTCGGCGCGCAGGGCCGGCGACACCGTCAGCGCCAGCGCAGCGCAGGACACCGCGCCCAACCAGATCACCGCCAGCATCGGTGCGGAGCTGTAGGACGTCAACGGCAGTCGGCGATTGATCGACAGGCTGAGTACTCCCCCCTGACCGCTGCGGCGCGTCAAGCGCCTAGCGGCCAACGACTTGGTGACTTGGTCGGCCACAACCACCACCACTCCTACGCTCAGGATCCCCCACGGTCCCATAGCCGTCGAGCCTAATCTCCGACGCCGATCGGTGCAAGCGCCCTGGCCCCATGTCCAGGGCCCTAGCCCAGGATCCGTACCTACGTGACCTCCTTGACGTAGAGCACGAACCCCCACGAGCGCCGCTTGACCGCGCGCAGGCCGTAGCGCTCGAGCGCCCGCCGTGCCGGCAGGTGGCGCGTGCCGGTGTGCGCCGACACCAGCGCAAACCCGCTCTCGGCGGCTGCGCGCTCCGCGTAGTAGCCGAGCGTCGACGCGACGTTGCGGCGCCGCGCGAACGGAGCCACCGCGATCGTGCCGATGTAGTAGGCGTCTGCGGGCGGACGCGGGGTGGCCGCAACCAGCAGCGGCAGTGCGAGCAGGAGCAGTGGCCAACGTCGCGGGTTCGTATAGGGCAGGCCGCGGCGCAGCAGCGCGAGATGGAGCCGGTAGCGGCGGCGAGCGGGGAATGCGATCAGGACGCCGGCGAGCCTCCCGTCGAGCTCGGCGACCAGCGCATGCTCAAAGCTCGCCGAGTGCCCGGGCACCGGCCACACGCGCTCCAGAGCCTCCCGCGCCCGTGCCGCCGAGCCGGCCACGCCGACATAGGCCTCGGGGGCAGCGTCGAACACGAGCCGTGCCCGCCCGGTCCTCGGGCCGGGCCTGGCGCACGACAACCTCCGGGTCGGGGACCGTAAGACGCAGTGAGGCGTCGGCGGGGGTCGTGAGCGAGCGGGGCCGCCTACAACTCGCTGGAGGCGAGCTCGGCGCCGTCGGCGAGCGATCTCAGCTTCAGCCAGGCGACCCCGGGGTCGACCAGCGAGAAGCGGATGAAGGTGTCAAAGCCGCAGTCGGTCCCGGCCAGCAACCGGTCCTTGCCGATCACGCGGCCGAGGTTGACCAAGCGGTCGGCGACCACGCGGGGATGCTCGACGAAGTTGGACTTGACGTCGATCACACCCAGGATCACGTGCTTGTCGGCGGGCAGGTCGACCTCCTCGAACACACGCCATTCGTGCGCGTGGCGCGGGTTGGCGCCTTCCACGTAGATGGTCTGGGCATCAACTCTGAGCACCTGCTCGATGATGTCGGCCAAGGGCACGTCCTTGTGATGCGGACCGCCGTAGTTACCCCAGCAGACGTGGAGGCGGACCTTGTCAGCGGGGATGCCGTCAAGGGCGGCGTTGAGAGCATCGACCGCCAGTGGCAAGTGCTGGTGCCAGTCCCCGACGCTTGACCCCACCGAGCGACAGTGGGCGGCCATCGCCAGGTCCGGCGAGTCGATCTGCAGGCTGAAGCCGGCGTCGGCGATCGCCCGGTACTCGTAGGCCAGCTGATCGGCTAGCGCCGCCAGGTACTTCTCATGCGAGCCGTAGTACTGGTCGGGGTAGTTGAACGCGATCTGGCCTGGACTGATCGCGCCCATGAACGCGGTCGCCGGGTCGGCGCCGTCGAGCGCGGCCTTGAGGCGGTCGACGTCCTCGTGAACCGCCTGCCGGTCGGCGAGCTCTGCCGGTCCGACGCAGTTTGCAAACACCAGGTGGGCCATGGCCGGCGTGTTGAACAGACGCATGGCCAGCTCCGGAAAGTCGGCCACGTCGTCGGCCTGAAACTCCGAGCGCCCGTCAAACCCGGAGAAGCGTTCGTTGACGTAGGTGCTGAACCCGGTCTTGCTCATCTCCCCGTCGGAGACGATGTCGATCCCGGCCTCCTTCTGCCTGGCCACGACATCGGCCACCGAGGCGGCGATGCGCGACTCCAGCTCGGCATCGTCGACCTCCTGGCCGTCCATGCGCGCCCAGATCAGGTCGGCAAGATCGTCCGGGCGCGGCAGACTCCCGGCATGCGTAGTGAGGATCCGCTCGGCCATGTCCCTCTCCCTCTCCCTCTCCCAGTCCGTGCTTAGGAGGGGCGGCACTCTACCAGCGGCCCGCGGGGCGATAACGTGGCCCGCCGCGGTGACCAGTTCCGCCGATCCCCACCACCTGGAGCGCTTCGTGGAGGCTCAGAACCGCCATGAAACGTTCGCCACCGCGATGAGCGAGGTGCACCGGGGTCACAAGACGAGCCACTGGATGTGGTTCGTGTTTCCCCAGATCGCCGGACTCGGCCACAGCCCCGTGGCGCGGACCTACGCCATCTCATCGCTGGAGGAGGCGCGGGCCTACCTTGCCCACCCCGTGCTGGGGCCACGGCTGCTCGAGTCCGCGCGGGCGCTCACCGCGCTCAGCGGACGGACGGCCGAGGAGGTGTTCGGCTCCATCGACGCCCTCAAGCTGCGGTCGTCGATGACCCTGTTTCACCGCGCCGCGCCGGAGGAGGCGTTGTTCGCCGAGGTTCTGGATCGGTACTACGGCGGCGCCGTTGACGATCACACCGATCGCCTGCTCGGCGCTGTGTGAGCGTGCGCGCCTCTCTCGATGCGCCCCGGGCGCCGGCGGCGCCGCGGGATGCGCCTCTGTACGAGTCCCACTACCTGACCGCCGCCGACCCGGGCGGTGGACGGGCGGTGTGGTTGCGCTACACCGCGCTGAAGGAGCGCGGCGAGGAGCCGCGTGGCACGTTGTGGTGCACGTACTTCACCGCGGAGGGGGCACCTCACGCGCGCCGGACGGCTACCCCGGAGACCCTGACCTCGCCAGCCCCGAACCGGTGGGCCGAGGTGGGCGACGCGTGGATCGGGCCGGGGGCGGCGAGCGGCGGCCTCGCGGACTGCTCCTGGGCTGTGACCTGGCGGGGCAACGGGAAGCCGCTGGCCTACCTCCCCTCCGAGCGGCTCTACGACCGCCGCCTGCCCCGCTCAAATGGTGCCGCGATCGTCCCCGACGCGACCTTCGCCGGGTCGCTGGAGATCGCCGGGAGCTCGGTCGATGTGGCGGGATGGCGGGGGATGGTCGGCCACAACTGGGGCGCCGACCACGCCGACCGCTGGATCTGGCTGCACGTTCCCGGGCTCGGCTCTCGTGATCCGGCCGGCTGGCTTGACCTGATCCTCGTCCGGGTTCGCCTGGGCCGGACACTGTCGCCCTGGCTACCGGCCGGCGCGCTCGCTCTGGACGGCGCGGTGCGACGGGTTCGCGCCACCGAGACCGTGCGGGGGGTGCGGGTCATGGTCGAGCCCGAGCGGGTGGCGATCGCGTTGCCGCGCTGGTCGCGGCGCGGGCTGGCGGTGGAGGTCGACCTGCCGGCCAGCCGAACCGTGCAATGGGATTACTCGAGTCCGGGCGGCGGCGGACGGCGGGTGCGCAACTGCTCGGTGGCCGCGGCGCACGGTGAGGGTCGGCTCTGCGGCCCCGGTGGCGCTCCGCGGAACGGTCGCCGTGGAGGTCGGGAGCTAACCGAGCGGCCGGGTGTCGCCGAGCGCTACGATTTTCGGGTGCCGCGGGGCAGCCAGGTAAATGGAGTCGACATCGCCGGGTTGCTGAACCTGGTGGTGGTGCTGGGTGTGCTCTTCTCGCCCGTGCTCTTCTGCCGCCGGCGCGGGGGTGGCGATCAGTCAGATTCTTCGGACCCCGGCGACGGCTGGCGCAAGCGACCACCCCCACCGCCACCGAAGCCGCCCGCACCCCCGCGGGGCGGGATCCCGCTCGACGATGCCCAGCCTGCACGCAAGCGCCTGCGCGGGCACGAACGGCTCTTCGACACGCTGCCCGCGCGTGAGCGCCGCCGGGTGCGAGAACCCGAACGCCGACCCACGCGAGCACCCCAGCGGGCGAGGGACGCCCGCTCCTAGAGCGTCTGGTTTCGATTACCCGCCGGCGGGACTGCTCCAGGCGCTTTGTGGCGATCGTCACAAAGGCTGGGCGCCGGTGGGTCGTAACTGGCCAAGTCCTCAGCGGCGGATGCTGATGCACCCCAAATGCACCAGGAACTTCTGGAGAATGGGCGATCCAGGACTCGAACCTGGGACCTCTTCCTTATCATCCAGGACTCGAACCTGGGACCTCTTCCTTATCAGAGAAGCGCTCTAACCGACTGAGCTAATCGCCCGTCCACGGCGATTCTAACGGTGGTCCCGTGGGGGCGGAAGGCGGGGTCGGACGGCCGCGGAGGTCTGGCTCGTGGACCGTCAGCGGCGCGGGACCGGCGAGGCCACGCGCGGGCCTTCGTCCGGCTAATTCCCGCCCGAGCTGAGCCTGTGGGCGAGGTCGAGGGCTTCGTCCACAGAGCTGAAGTTGAGGTGCACCCGGTAGCCGCCGGCGGCGGCGGGAGTGACGTCTACCTCGCGGCCCAGGGCCGAACCCAGGGCGTCGTTGATCTGAAGCGCGGCTGCCTCCTGGTCGGGGTGAAGCGGCCGGCGACGGGGCGTGGCGCGACGGCCGGCGCTGGAGCCGTTGCTGCGCCGGGCGCGGTCCTCCAGTTCACGTACCGACCAGCGGCCGTCGACGGCAGCCCGGGCGAGACGGCGGCGATCGTCGTGGTCGGCGGCGGTGAGCAGAGCGCGGCCGTGGCCCTCGCTGAGCTGGCCGCCCTCGATCAGGGTGAGTACGTCGTCGGGGAGGTCCAGCAGACGGATCAGATTCGAGACCGCCACCCGGCTGCGTCCGACGCGAGCGCCGACCTCCTCGCGGGACAGGCCCAGCTCCTCGGTCAGGGCGGCGCAGGCGCGGGCCTCTTCGACCGGATTGAGGTCCTCGCGCGCCATGTTCTCGATCAGCGCCACCTCGATCGAGGCGGCATCGTCCTGGTAGCGGACGATGGCGGGGATCTCCTCCAGCTCGGCCAGCTGGGCCGCGCGCCAGCGGCGCTCGCCGGCGATCAGCTCGTAGGTGCCGCCCGCGACCGGGCGCACCAGCACGGGTTGCAGCACGCCGCGGACCTTGATCGACTCGGCCAGCGCCAGCAGCGATTCCTCATCGAAGTGGCGACGGGGCTGGAGCGGGTTGGGCGAGATCAGCTCGGGCGGGATGTGACGCAGCTCCTCGGGGTCCTCGCGCGGCGCCACCGACAGGATCGCCGCCAGGCCCCGGCCCATGCCCCGCTGACGCTCAGCCACGGGCGGCCACCTCCTTGGCAAGCTCGAAGTAGGCGTCGGTACCGGCGCAGTGCGGGTCATAGTGGATCACCGGCTTGCCGAAGCTGGGCGCCTCGCCGACGCGGACGTTGCGCGGGATCACGGTGTCGAAGACCAGCCGGGGGAAGTGCTCGCGGACCTCGCGCTCGACGTCCTGGGCCAGCTTGGTGCGCCCGTCGTGCATGGTCAGCAGCATCCCGGCCACCGTCAGGCGAGGGTTGAGTTCGCGCTGGATCAGAGACAGCGTGTCGAGCAGGCCGGCCAGTCCCTCCAGCGCGAAGTACTCGGCCTGCACGGGCACGATCACCCGGTCGGCGGCGACCAGGGCGTTGACCGTCAGCGGGCCCAGCGACGGCGGGCAGTCCAGCAGGGTGAAGGCATAGCCGTCCCGGATCGGCGCCAGGGCCTCGCGCAGGCGGTTCTCCGATCCGGCCATCCGCGGCAACTCCACGGTCGCGCCGGCCAGGTCCGGCCCGGCAGGCACCACCGACAGGTGGGCGATGTCGCGTGACCACGATCGCGTCGGCGAGCGGCACGTCGCCGAGCAGAGCGTCGTAGACGGTTGGCGTGAGGTGCTTGTCGATCCCCAAGCCCGAGGGTGGCGTTGCACTGGGGGTCGATGTCCACCAGCAGCGACTCGTAGCCGGCCTCGGCGACGCACGCGGCGAGGTTGACGGCGGTGGTCGTCTTGCCGACCCCGCCCTTCTGGTTGGCGATCGCGTAGACGGTCCCCATTGGAGACTCCAAGCTAGCGCCGCGAGCGGTCAGACGAGGGATGGTTCTGCGCGCGTTCACGTCGACTCCCGCTCCTGTTTACCCCCCAGCGGACGCTTGCGTGCCATGCCCGGGCGGCGGGGGAAGCGGGCGGGCGTCGGGCCGGTCTTGACCAGCAGCTGCAGATGGCGGTTGACGCGCTCCGGGGTACGGCTCGACCCGCTGGGGTTCGCGCGGCTCGAGGCCGAGCTCGTCGGCGGCGCG
The DNA here is from genome assembly GCA_963754375.1 of uncultured Solirubrobacterales bacterium. Classification (GTDB taxonomy): domain Bacteria; phylum Actinomycetota; class Thermoleophilia; order Solirubrobacterales; family Solirubrobacteraceae; genus Palsa-465. The sequence continues at coordinate 255,808 of CAVWFX010000013.1, read as the reverse complement.
GGCGGCCGGCGTCCTCCTCGGCAGGATCCCGCCGGCCACGCCAGGCCAGCAGCGCTCCGCCCGAGTCGCAGCAGCGGAGCGGCGTACTCGGCCACCACGGGCAGCGGGGCCAGGGCCCGCGCGGTGACCAGGTCGAACCGCTCGCGTCCGTCCGGCCACGCCTCAGCTCGCACGCAGGCGACCCGGGCGTTGGCCAGGCCGCAGGCGTCGATCGCGCGAGCAATGAACTCGCACTTGCGGCCGTTGCTTTCGACCAGGGTGACCTCCGCGCGAGGGAGAGCGATGGCCAGCGGCAGGCCCGGTAGGCCGGCACCGGCCCCGATGTCGGCGATCGACCCGGTCGAGCGGACCTCGTCGAGCTCGAGCGCAACGAGGGAGTCGGCGAGATGATCGTCGAGCGCGCGCCGGGGGTCGCGGACCGCCGTCGGGGCGCGAGGATCAGTTGTCAACAAGCTTCATCAACACGGAAAGGCTCGATTCGGCGAGCTCGGGAAGTTCATAGCGCCGCGCGAGGGAGGCAATGGAAGCAGCCGGTGGTCGATGGCGTGACGGGTTTCACGTGAAACGACACGCTTTTGTTTCACGTGAAACGCGCGAGGCCGCGCGTCAGTCCACCAGCGGTGCGACGACGAGCCGACGCGACGGCTCCTGGCCCTCGCTGTAGGTCTCGACGTCGTGGCGAGTCTTCAGGTGCTCGTGGATCACTTTGCGCTCCAGCGCGCTCATCGCCTCCAGGGGCACGGCGCGGCGGTGATTGACCGCCGTCTCGGCGGCCTGGTCGGCGGTGGCCCGCAGCGTCTCCGCCCGGCGCTCGCGGTACCCGGCCGCATCCACGGTGACCGACTTACGCTCACCGTCGCCTTGCATGGCGAAGCGGTAGGCGAGATGCTGGATCGCGTCGATCGTCTGACCGTGATGACCGATCAGGGGCCCGAGGTCGTCCCCGGCGTATTCAGCGATGAGGCCGTCGGCACCCTCGTGGATCTCGACGGTCGCTGCAATCCCGGCCACGTCGGCGATCCGCTCGAGCAGTTCCCGGACTGCCTCCGCCGGATCGTTTGTCTGCGTAGAAACGGCTCTACCTCCGGCGTCCCGAGCGCTTCTTCTTCTTGCGCGGCGGGCGCGGGGGAGGTCCCGCCGGGGCCGCAACGGCGGCCTTCTCGGACTCGTCCTGCTTGCCGCGGCCTCGCAGCAACCCGCTGAGACCACTGCTCGAGCCGTTGCCGTCGCTGGCCGCTGCGGTGGCCGGCTTCTTGGCCGTCCTCTGCTTCGGGGCAGGCTTGTCTCTGGCCGGCTTGGCGTTCGCCGGCTTGGCGTTCGCCGGCTTGGCGTTCGCGGGCTTCGCATTCGCGGGCTTGGCGTTCGCGGGCTTGGCGTCTGCCGTCGTCACATCCGCTGACTTCGCATTTGCCGACTTCGCGTTCGCCGGCTTGCCGTTGGCTGTCTTCGTGGCGACGGCCTTGCTGGCGGGCGGCGCCGTCGGCGCTTCGATGAGCGCCTTGGCCCTGGCGAAGATCGAGCCGCCGCCGCCCGTTTGCGGCACCACGCTGGTCCCGCCACCACCCCCCGTCACAGCGACAGGGGCGCACGTGGGCCCGATCCGTTTTCGGATCACGTACTGCTGGCCCATGGTCCAAGTGTTGGTGGTGATCCAGTAGAGGATCACCCCGGCGGGGAAATTGATCACGAACAGGACGAAGAACAGCGGCATGAACAGCATGATCTTCCGCTGCGTGGGATCCATCGTGGGCTCGACATCATCAGGCTCGAGGCCAGCTGGGTCCCGATGTAGAGCACGATCAGCACGACGAGGACGGCGCCGCTCGCCTTATTGGTCAGGTCCGGAATGAAGAGGAAATTGGCGCCGTGGTTGGCACCGCAGGGAACGGTGTGCGCGGTGCTGAGAACGCCGTGGTTGTGCGCTCGCTGGACGTCGGGACAGATGTCCACGCGCAGGCTCTGGCGCAGCATGTAGAAGAGCGAGATGAACACCGGCAGCTGCGCCACCATTGGCAGGCAGGAGCCCAACGGATGGACATCGTTCTCCTTGTAGAACTTCATCATCTCCTGCTGCTGGCGCTGCTTGTCCTCCTTGTACTTGTTCTGGATCGCCTTCATCTCCGGCGCCAGCTGCTGCATCCGCTGCATGGATCCGAACTGCTTGATGGTCAGCGGCAGCAGGACCGCGCGCACGCAGATCGTCAACAGCACGATCGACCAGCCCCACGGCACCCCGACGCTGTTGTGGAAGAACGTCAGGACCGACTGGAAGACATCGATCAGCGGCTGGAAGATGTTCGCGGCGACAAGCATGGGTTAGGCGGTCGATGCGGGCGCTCGGGGCTTGAACAGCCGCTGTTCCTCGACCGGATCAAAGCCTCCGTGGCTCAAAGGATTACAGCGCAGCAGACGCCACCCGGCCAGCACGAGCCCGCGGAGTATGCCGTATCCTGGATATGGCCTGCGCCGCGTATTCCGAGCACGAGGGGTAGTAGCGGCAGCGTTCGTCCGACCATCGGCGAGAGCAGCTTCTGGTACACGCGGATCGGAAGCACGGCCAGCCATCGCACCGCCTTCATCAGGGCCTCCTGGGCGGCGGGCTCGGCAGCGAGCCGTTCCCGGAGCCTCGGCCGCCGCCGCGGCCCCTGGCACCTTGCCGATCAGGTCGGCGAGCGCCGCCTGAATGCCGGCCAGGCCGTCGCGCTCGGCCAGTTCGCGAGCGCCCGGGCGAGCCACCACGACCGCATCGGTGCCAGCCGGAAGCCGCGCGCTCTCGCGCGGCGAAGGCCTCGCGCAGCAGCCGCTTGACGCGGTTGCGCTCCACCGCTCCCCCGACCTTGCGTGACACCGACAGTCCGAGGCGCCGGCCGCCGTCCTCGCCGCCGCGCGGGAACACGTACAGCACGAGGTCGCGGCCGGCATGAGAACGACCGTGCCGAAACACCCGGTCGAACTCGGCGCTGCGCGAGAGCCGTCCCCGTCCTGGGCGCTGCCCAGAGCCAGGTTGCAGGCCCATCAGACCGTCAGGCGCTTGCGTCCCTTTGCGCGCCGTCGTTTGAGCGTCGCGCGCCCGGCGCGGGTACGCATCCGGGCTCGAAACCCGTGCACGCGCGCGCGTTTGCGCTTCTTTGGCTGATAGGTGCGTTTCATAGATCACGGCCCGAGACGGGGTCGCCGAGGCGGGAACGAATGAGTATACGCACCGGCTGGGGACGCTCCGCGGGGCCGCGCTTGGGGGGCCGTCGGCGTCGTCGCTACACATCTTGGCCACTCCACGTTCACTTTTTCCCGCGCTTTGCGTCAACCCCCCCGGAGGGTCCGTCCGAGGCCCAGAACGCCGTTGTATATTCGCCGCCCCCGAGCGGTTTCCGCCCGGCCCTCATTATTTCGTTTCGGATCTTCTCCGGGAGGAGTCGATTGGCGCTGCAAGCGCAACCCGAGCCCCTGCTCGAATGGCGGGCGATCCGCACCGAGATCAGGCGGCTGGTCGGCGAGTCGACCTACGAGATCTGGATCGCGCCGATCGAGGTTGTCAGGCCTGGGACGGCGAGCTGCTGGTGCTGAAGGCGCCGGCGGCCACCGCAGCGGTGGGTGTCGGATCGATTTGGCCGGGTGCTCGAGCTGTGCGCGCGCCAGATCCTCGGCGCCGAAGCCCGGGTCGCCTTCGACGGCCCCAAGCAGAGCGCCACTCGCGCCGCCGAACGCTCGCTCGGCCCGGCCCAGGCCGAAACCGGCGGCGCCTTCAACCCGCGCTACAGCTTCGAGCAGTTCATCATCGGCGAGGGCAACCGGCTTGCGCACGGCGCGGCACTCGCGGTCGCCGAAATGCCGGGCCAGGCGTACAACCCCCTGTTTCTACACGCCCCCCCAGGGCTGGGGAAGACCCACCTTCTGCAGGCGATCGGCAACTACGTCAGAGCCTTCGGCGGCGGCGCGACCGTGCGATACACCACCGCCGAAGCGTTCACCAACCACTTCCTCGCGGCGCTCGGCGCCAAGGAGCTCGAACCGTTCAAGCGGGCCTACCGCAACGCCGACGTGCTGCTCATCGACGACGTCCAGTTCCTGGCCAGCAAGGCCAGAACCGAGGAGGAGTTCTTTCACACCTTCAACGCCCTGTATGAGAACGGCCGCCAGCTCGTGCTCAGCTGCGATCGGCTGCCGCGGGCGCTGGTCGCGGTCGAGGAGCGGCTGCGCGAGCGCTTCGAGGCCGGGCTGGTCGCCGACATGCGCGCCCCCGACCAGGCGACACGGGTCGCGATCCTGCGCAAGCGCGCACAGCTCGATCAACTCGAGATCGCCGACGAGGCCGTCCTGGAGCTGATCGCCGAACGCGTCGCCACCAACGTCCGGGCGCTGGAGGGAGCGCTGATCCGGGTGGTGGCCCATCACTCGCTGACCCGGCGACCGCTCGACCTCGCCCTCACCCGGGAGGTCATGGACGTCATGTATCCGCTCAGCGGTTCCGGCGTCCCCTCGATCGAAGACGTCCAGGTGACCGTGGCCGCTCACTTCGGCCTGACGGTCGACGAACTCATCTCACCCTCGCGGGCGGCACGCGTCGCCTGGCCGCGCCAACTCGCCATCCACCTGGCCCGTGAGGTCAGCAGCGTCTCGCTCAAAGACATCGGCAGCGCCTTTGGCGGGCGCAGTCACGCCACCGTCCTGCACGCCTGCAAGCGAGTCTCAGAGCGCCTGCGCGATGATCAAGACGCCGGCGCCGACCTCTCGCAGATCAAGGAACTGGTGTGCGGCGGTCAAGCCGACCGCAACTGCTGACAGACTTGCCTGTCCGCCAGACGCAACAACTTTCCCGGAATCTGCGAGCGAACGCCCACTTCTCCACAGCTTCTCTTCTCCCTATGACTTCTAATCCCTTTCTGAGGTATTCATCGTGAAGATCTCCCTCGAGCGCGACGTTCTGCTGGCGCAGTTGCAGACCGTCAGCCGAGTCGCCTCGACTCGCAGTGCGATCCAGGCGCTGTCGGGCGTACAGCTCGCCGCCGCGCAATCGGGATCCGAACTGCGCGCGACCGATATGGACGTCGGCCTGCGGGTTCCGCTCGAGGCCGAGGTGACCCGCGAGGGTTCGGTGGTCCTGCCGGCGCGTCTGGTGCTCGACGTCGTCCGCTCACTGCCAGCCCAAAGCGTCTCCCTCGAGCTTCGCTCCGCCGAGCAGGACGTGGAGCTGGTGTCCGGCAACGCGACCTTCCACATCCGCACGCTGCGCAGCGACGACTTCCCGCCGTTCCCCGAACCGGACCCCGACTCGGCGATTGAGCTGCCGGCGGCGGCGTTCGTCGAGACCGCGCTCAAGGTGGCCGGCTCGGCCTCGCGCGACGAGACGCGTCCTGTCCTGACCGGCATCCTGGTCTCGGCGTCGGACCGGGAGCTGCGCATGGTCGCGACCGACTCCTACCGGCTGAGCGTCAAGGAGACCACGCTCGAGACGGCGTTGCCCTCGGGCTTCGAGGTCAACGTCCCGGCCCGGGCCCTGCAGGAGCTCGCGCGCCTGGTGGCGCACGCCGGCGAGGATCCGCTGAGCGTCAGTGTCCGCCAGAACCAGGTGCTGTTCACGCTCGGTCGTGTCGTGCTGTCCTCGCGGCTGATCGACGGTCAGTTCCCCAACTACCGTCAGCTGCTGCCCGAGAGCTTCGAGCACGAGCTGAGGCTGGCCGGCGGCGAGTTCACCGAGGTGGTGCGCCGCATCAGCCTGTTGGCGCAGAAGAACGCCCCTCTGCGCCTGGCCTTCGCCGAGGGTGAGTTGACCGTGTCGGCACAGACGCCCGACGTCGGCGAGGCACTGGAGTCGATGCCGGTGGCCTTTCAGGGCGAGGCGCTCGAGATCGGCTTCAACCCCGAGTTCCTTCGTGCTGGGCTGGAGGCGATCGACCAGGGCGACGTGCTCCTCAAGCTGATCAGCCCGCTGCGGCCCGGGATGATCGAGGCCGCCGACGAAAGCCGCTTCCGGTACCTGATCATGCCGATCAGGCTCAACGTCTAGAGGAAAGGTCCCGGCCGTGCGGGTCGTCCGCGTCAGCGTGCGTGACTTCCGCAGCTACCACGACGCCCAGCGCGGAGTTCGGGCCCGGCCTGACCGTGATCACCGGGCCCAACGGGGCCGGAAAGACGAACCTGGTCGAGGCGCTGTACTTCGGCTGCACGGGACGCTCCTGCCGCACCAGCAACGAGCGCGAGCTGATCCGCTTCGGCGAGAAGGCCACCCGGGTGGTGGTCACCGCCGAGGGCGAGGACGGGGCGCACGAGTTGACGGTGGGGTTCGTCCCGGGCGAGCCCAAGCGAATGCGGGTGGACGGCGCCAACGTCGAACGGCTGATCGAGGTCTCGGAGCGGCCGCTGGTCAGCGTGTTCATGCCCGATCGTCTGGAGCTGATCAAGGGACCGCCGGCGCTGCGCCGGGCCCATCTGGACCAATTCGTGGCCGCGCTGTGGCCGGCGCGGGTTGCCACCCGGCGCAGCTACGCCCAGACCCTGGCGCAGCGCAACGCGCTGATCGCGCGGATCAGAGCCGGCGCCGGTGGGCCGGGGGTCGCTGAGAGCTGGAACGCCCAACTGGCGTCCCGGGGGATCGAGTTGATGAGCGACCGCCGCGAAGCGGTGGAGACGATGGCCGCAGCGTTTGGCCGTGTCTGCGCCGAGCTCGGGCTCGACGGCGAGCCGGACATCACCTACCGCCCGCGGTCAAGAGCGACCACCGCGGCTGAGCTTCAGGCTGAGCTCGAGGCTGCTGTTGAGAGTGATGTCGAACGCGGCTTCACCGGCCATGGGCCCCACCGCGACGACGTCGGCACTCGCCGCGCCGGTCGCGAGCTGCGTGCCTACGGCTCCCAGGGACAACAGCGGCTGGCGCTGCTGGCGCTGCTGCTCGCCGAGCGTGAGGCTCTGAGCGCCCGCCGCCAGACGCCCCCGGTGATGCTGCTCGATGACGTCATGAGTGAGCTCGACCGCCAGCGCCGTCGCGCGCTGGTAGAGCTGCTGCGAGCCTCGGGCGGGCAGTCGGTGATCACCGCCACCGACCTGGAGCAGATCCCGTGCGCCGACGAGGACGGGGTGGCGCGGCTGGAAGTGTCCGGCGGTCAGGTGCTGTCCGAGGTCGCGGCGTGACGGTTCACCGGCGTTCCCCGCGCCCCATGGCCGCTGCCCTCGGCCGCCTGGCCGAGGAGCTTGCACCGGCAAACGCTGCTTGCCGACGTGCAGCGGGCGTGGCCCGTCGTAGTGGGTTCCTCGATCGCCGATCAGGCGGCACCGACGGCCGAGCGTGGCGGCGTGGTGACCGTCTCCTGCGCGGCGTCGGTGTGGGCCCAGGAGCTCGATCTGATGGCGCCTCAGATCGTGGCTGGACTCAACGATGCACTGGGCCGATCGGCGGTCCGGCGACTGCGCTGCGTGGCCGCCGCCCCGCGCCGCTGAGGCGCCCGCGCCGCGCGCTGCCTTTTACGCCATTTTGCAGGCAAAACCTTCAGCACAAGGGGGCGAGTATGACCGCTCCCTGTGCTATTCTTTACAACAACACATTCGACGCTCCGGAGCGCCTCGCATGGCGCGGGACCGGAGCGTCTCAACGTCATCGGAGGATCGTGGCGAACGACGATGGCGCTCGCTCGGGCGCACAGGAGAACTCAAGTTACGACGCTCAGGACATCACCGTCCTCGAGGGTCTCGAAGCGGTGCGCAAGCGTCCGGGCATGTACATCGGCTCCACGGGCGAACGCGGTCTGCACCACCTCGTCTACGAGGTTGTCGATAACGCCGTCGACGAGGCGCTGGCCGGTCACTGCACCGAGGTCATGGTCACGATCCATCCCGACAACTCGGTCACCGTGGTACGACGACGGCCGCGGGATCCCCGTCGGGATCATGGCCAAGGAGCAGCGCCCGGCCCTCGAGGTCGTACTCACCGTGCTGCACGCCGGCGGCAAGTTCGGCGACGGTGGCGGCTACAAGGTGTCGGGCGGCCTGCACGGCGTCGGCGTCTCGGTGGTCAACGCCCTGTCGGAGCGCCTCGACGGTCGAGGTCCGACGCGACGGCTACGTGTTCCGCCAGTCGTACGAGCGCGGCAAGCCGCAAGGCGACCTGGAGAAGGGCGAGGCCACCGACGAGACCGGCACGACGATCACCTTCCTCCCCGACGCCGAGGTCTTCGAGACGCTGGACCTGAGCTTCAAGACGCTCGAGGAGCGGATGCGAGACACCGCGTTCCTCACTCGCAGCCTGCACATCACGATCGTCGACGAGCGCGGTGAGGGCAACCGGGTCGACTTCAAGTACGACGGCGGCATCGTCGACTTCGTCGCCTACCTGAACCAGAACAAGGAGCCGATCCAGAAGAACATCATCTCCTTCGAGGGTGAATCCGACGAGGGCGCCCTCGAAGTCGCGATGCAGTGGAACTCCTCCTACCAGGAGTCGGTGTTCTCGTTCGCCAACAACATCAACACGATCGAGGGCGGGACCCATCTGAGCGGATTCCGCTCGGCGCTGACCAGCGCGCTCAACCGCTACGCGCGTGAGCACAACGAGTTGCGCGAGAAGGACGACAACCTTTCCGGCGAGGACGTGCGTGAGGGACTGACCGCGGTCATCTCCGCGAAGCTCACCGATCCCCAGTTCGAGGGACAGACCAAGACCAAGCTCGGCAACCCCGGGATGCAGAGCTTCGTGCAGTCGGTCGTCTACTCGCGCCTGGTCGAGTTCCTGGAGGAGAACCCGCAGGACGCCCGCGCGGTGATCCGCAAGGCGGTGTCCGCCGCCCAGGCGCGGTCCGCCGCCCGCAAGGCGCGCGACCTGACCCGCCGCAAGTCGGCCCTGGAGAACTCGACGCTTCCCGGCAAGCTCGCCGACTGCTCGGTCAAGGACCCGTCGCTGGCCGAGCTGTTCGTGGTCGAGGGCGACTCGGCCGGCGGCTCCGCGGTCAGCGCGCGCGATCGCAGCACCCAGGCCATCCTTCCGCTGCGAGGCAAGATCCTCAACGTCGAGAAGAGCCGCATCGACAAGGTGCTGGGCAACACCGAGGTCCAGGCTCTGATCACCGCGATCGGGACCGGTGTCCGCGACGAGTTCGACATCGCCAAGGCGCGGTACCACAAGGTGGTCCTGCTCACCGACGCCGACGTCGACGGCGCCCACATCCGGACGCTGGCGCTGACGCTGCTGTTCCGCGAGATGCAGCCGCTGATCGAGGCGGGCTACGTGTACATCGCCAAGCCACCGCTGTACCGCCTGACCCGGGGTCAGAAGCACCGCTACATCGAGCGCGAGTCCGACCTCGAGGACATCCTGCTCGGCGACAAGTTCGAGAAGCTCGAGATCTTCGACCGCTACAACAAGCCGTTCAAGCTCACCGAGGCGCGCTGGAAGCGCTTCTCCAAGCTGCTCAAGCAGTACGAGGGGTGGGCCGCCGCGCTGCGCGCCGCCCATGGACACGGCGTCGTCGACTTCATGCAGCAGGCGCGCCTGCTGGAGGAGCAGATCACCGACGTCGACGGCCTGCTGCGCCACGTCAGCCAGGACGAGCACAACGGCGACGGCCACGCGTACAAGCTGACACTGGTCGAGGAGCGCGACGAGGAGATCGTGGTCCGCACGATCGAGGCCAAGACCGGCCTGGCCACCACCCATCGCGTCCGCCGCGCGGCGCTCGACGCCCACGAGTACCGCCGCCTGGCCGACCTGCACCGCGACCTGGCCGGGCTCACCGGCACGCCGCCGTTCACGGTCCGGCTGGGCGAGAACAGCGACCGACGCGGCCTCGTTCGAGGAGCTGCGCGACGAGGTGCTCGGCATCGCCCAGAGGGGCATCGACTACTACCGCTTCAAGGGCCTGGGCGAGATGGACGCCGAGGAGTTGCGCGAGACCACGATGGATCCCGCCACCCGGACCCTCGTCCAGGTGACCATGGAGGACGCCGCCTCGGCCGACCTGGTGTTCTCGATGCTGATGGGCGATCAGGTCGAGCCGCGGCGGGAGTTCATCGAGGAGAACGCTCGCCTCGTCAGCAACCTCGACGTGTAGGCAGGTAACGCATGTCAGCGATAGACACACTCGACGGCGGCAACATCGAGCCCCGCGGGCTCGAGGAGGAGATGCGCTCGGCGTATCTCGACTACGCCATGTCGGTCATCGTCGGGCGCGCCCTGCCCGACGTCCGCGACGGGCTGAAGCCGGTGCACCGGCGCGTGCTGCACGTGATGAACGAGCTCGGCCTGCAGCCGAACCGCAAGCACGTCAAGTGCGCGCAGATCGTCGGCGAGGTGATGGGCAAGTTCCACCCGCACGGCGATCAGGCCATCTACGACACGCTCGTGCGCATGGCGCAGGACTTCTCGATGCGCTACCCGCTCGTCGACGGCCACGGGAACTTCGGCAACATCGACGGCTACTCGGCGGCGGCGATGCGCTACACCGAGGCGCGCCTCGACCGGCTGGCCACCGAGATGCTGCGCGACATCGACGCCGAGACCGTCGACTTCGCCCCCACCTACGACGGCACGCGCACCGAGCCGCTGGTGCTGCCGGCGCGGTTCCCCAACCTGCTGGTCAACGGCGGCTCCGGGATCGCGGTCGGCATGGCCACCAACATCCCGCCGCACAACCTGCGCGAGGTCATCGGCGCCACCCTCGCCTACATCGACGATCCGGAGATCGACGTCGAGGGGCTGATGAAGTACATCAAGGGCCCCGACTTCCCGACCGCGGGCACCATCCTCGGGCGCGAGGGCATCCGCGACGCGTACGCCACCGGGCGGGGCCGGGTCCGCGTCCAGGCCAAGGCGCACATCGAGCCGATCGGCCAGGGCAAGGAGGCGATCATCGTCACCGAGCTGCCCTACCAGGTGCGCAAGGGCGGCGAGGGCGGCCTGATCATGAAGATCCGCGACCTGGTGATCGACAAGAAGATCTCCGAGATCACCGATCTGCGCGACGAGTCCGACCGTCACGGCATGCGGATCGTGATCGAGCTCAAGCGCGACGCGATCCCCAAGGTCGTGCTCAACAAGCTGCACAAGCACACGCCGATGCAGACGACCTTCGGCGTCAACATGGTGGCGCTGGTCGACAACGTGCCGCAGCACGCTGTCGCTGCGCGAGGTGATCGGCCACTACGTCGACCACCAGCGCGAGGTTGATCGTGCGGCGCACCAAGTACGAGCTGCGCCGCGCCGAGGACCGCGCCCACGTCCTGGAGGGACTGCTGATCGCGCTCGCCAACCTCGACGAGGTGATCGAGCTGATCCGCGGTTCGCGCGACCCCGAGGCGGCACGCACCGGCCTGGTCGAGCGCTACGAGCTGACCGCTGGTTCAGGCCCAGGCGATCCTGCAGCTGACGCTGAGCCGGCTGACCGCGCTGGAGGCCGACAAGATCAAGCAGGAGCACGCCGACCTCGTCGAGCGCATCAAGGAGCTGCGCGAGATCCTCGGCGACGAGGAGAGGGTCAACGCACTGATCAAGGACGAGCTCGCCGAGATCGCCGATGCCTACGGCGACGAGCGCCGCACCGAGATCACCCACGCCGACGGCGAGATCGACATCGAGGACCTGATCGCCGATCAGCAGATGGTGATCTCGATCACCCACTCGGGCTACATCAAGTCGCTGCCGCTGTCCACCTACCGCCAGCAGCGCCGCGGCGGGATCGGCGTGACCGGGATGGACATGAAGGACGACGACTACATCGAGCATCTGTTCGTCTCCTCGACCCACGACTACCTGCTGTTCTTCACCAACCGCGGCAAGGTCTACCGGCTCAAGGTGTACGAGTTGCCCGAGGCCTCGCGGACCGCGAAGGGCCGCGCCCTGGTCAACCTCCTCCCTCTGCGCGAGGGCGAGCGGGTCCAGTCGGTACTGGCCACGCGCGACTTCAACGAGGGCAAGTACCTGGTCTTCGCCACCCGCAAGGGGATGATCAAGAAGACCGAATTCGGCGCCTACAACACGCCGATCAAGGCCGACGGGATCATCGCCATCAACATCCGCGACGACGACGAGCTGATCGCCGTGCGCCGCACCAGCGGAAACGACGACATCATCATGGTGTCGCGGTCGGGGCAGGCGGCACGGTTCCGCGAGGACGCCGTGCGAGCGATGGGCCGTGACACCAGCGGCGTGCGAGGCATGAACGTGTCTCAGAAGGACAACGCGGTGCTGGCGATGGACGTCGCCCGCGACGACCAGGAGCTGCTGGTGCGTGACCGAGAACGGCTACGGCAAGCGCACGCCGATCTCCGACTACCCGGTCAAGGGTCGCGGCACGATGGGCGTGAAGACGATCCAGCTGACCGAGAACAAGGGCGCCCTGGCCGGCGCGCTGGTCGTCCGCGAGCACCAGGAGCTGGTGTTCATCTCCCAGAACGGCATGGTCCAGCGCACCTCGGTGCGCGGCATCAACCGCTACGGCCGAGCCTCCCAGGGCGTCGGCTGATGAACCTGCGCGAGGACGACCAGGTCAGCGCGGTCGCACTCGTCGTCGAGTCCGACGCGGCCACGGCGGCGCCGGTGGCTGGTGACGAGCAGTTGCCGCTTGACGATGGCGGTGCTGCCGCTGAGGATGGCGGTCCCGCTGACGACGGCGACGACGCCACCAACGGCGACGATGCCGCGGTTGACGGCGACGGCGACGCGCCAACCGGTAGCTGACGCTCGCCGTCGGCCGCCTGAGCGGCTCCACGCGCTCCCCCTGACCTGCCGAACGTCCCCAATCGGCGCGTGCCGGATTGTGGACACGCTGGCCACCGGTCGCTCAGATTCGGTGGCTTCGGCGTGGCTGGCAGTGAAAATCCGCCACATGCGGCGGGAAAGTGCTGCCAGCCGGGCCCCCCGGGCCCCGGCGGCGCTTCGGGAACGGGATGGCCTAAGCACCGGAACGGAACGTTCCAGTCTGATACGATGCACAGAACAGAATGATCCGTTCCGACAGGAGGTGCAGGATGGATTACAAGCTCGAGCTGGTGGCGGTTCCGGTCAGTGACGTGGACCGCGCGAAGGACTTCTACACCGAGCAGGCCGGCTTCAACGCCGACCATGACCATCGGGTCAGCGAGGAGCTGCGGTTCGTGCAGCTGACGCCGCCCGGGTCGGCGTGCTCGATCGTGCTCGGCACCGGCATCACCGACGCCGAGCCGGGATCGGTGAAGGGGCTGCAACTGGTGGTAAACGACATCGAGGCGGCGCAGGCCGACCTTCAGGGCCGCGGGGTGGAGGTCGGCGACATCCAGGTCTTCCCGTGGGGCCGGTTCCTCTTCTTCGGCGACCCCGACGGCAACGGTTGGTCGGTCCAGGAGATCCCGTCGCGCGACTGAGGCATATCTCCGTGGAAATCCGGGTTGCGGATTCGATAACCTGATCGCTACCAGAGAAAGGAGGTGGTCCGAACTTGTCTGACAGTCTTTGCGGGACCCTGGAGGTGTCCGGCCGCTAGGTCGGAGGCTGACCCCGCTTAGCGGAGTCCCCCCGCGACACCGCCGTCGACGAGCGCCGGGATTAGTCCCTCCGGCGGACGTACGCTCGTCGCGGGTAACCAGTCAGCAATTTGTGAAGGGCGTCGCCACTCGGCGGCGCCCTTCCTGTGTTCAGGGGGCGGCCCGGCGGCGGCGGGTATTACTCTGGAGGGATGTGCCGAAACATCAGAACCCTTCACAACTTCGAGCCGGCGGCGACCGAGGCTGAGGTCGAGGCCGCCGCGCTTCAGTACGTGCGCAAGATCAGCGGCTCCACCAAACCCTCGCGCGCGAACGAGGAGGCATTCAACGCTGCGGTGCAGGCCGTCGCGGCCGCCTCGATGCAGCTGCTCGACAGCCTCACCACGTCCGCCCCGCCCAAGAACCGCGAGGCGGAGGCGGCCAAGGCCCGCGCCCGGTCCGCCGAGCGCTACGCCGCGGCCTGATCGTCTCCGGCTCGGACCCTCGGCGGCGCGCCGGGGGCGCCGGGGGCGCCGGCGTGCTCAGGCGGCCAAGTAGGCGCGCCAGGCCGCCGGGATCGTCGGCGAGGCGACCTGGATGAACACGTGCGGGCTCGGAGTCCTAGGCTGCCGTGTCAGGTTCATGCCTGCCTGGCGCGGCAACGCGTTGCCCTTGCGCCGGTTGCACGGCGCGCACGAGGCGACGATGTTCTCCCAGCTCGAGGTGCCGCCCTTGGAGCGGGGAACGACGTGGTCGACGGTCAGGTTGGAGCGTGACCCGCAGTACTGGCAGGTCCAGTCGTCGCGGGCGAACACGGCGCGGCGGGTGATCTTGCGGCGGTGCGTGTCGCGCGGGATGCGGACGTAGGTGACGAGCCGGATCACCACCGGGCGGGCCATCGAGGTGCTGACCGAGTGAAGCTCCCAGTCGGCGTGCTCGATCACCTCGGCCTTGTCCTTGAGCAGCAGGACCACCGCGCGGCGCACCGTGCACACGTTGATCGGCTCAAACGTGGCGTTCAAGACGAGCACTCGACCAACCTCACGCCCACGCCGCTTGTGCTCAGAGAGCGGCGCGGACCCCAGTGGCGCTGGTGGTACGGAGACGGCCATGCTTCGCACGCGGCAGTCTAGCGGCGGTGCCGAACGGTCTCAGGCGGCCGGAAACGAGCCCAACACCCGCAGCGTCTCGACGTGGGACCGCAGGCGCTCGAGCCCGGCGGCGACGTGAGGCTCGGTGTCGCGCCCCTCGATGTCGACGAAGAACATGTAGCGCCCCAGGCCCTGCTTGCGCGGCCGTGATTCGATCCGCGTCAGGTTGACGCCGCGCTGCGCGAACTCCGACAGGCAGGCGACCAGCCACCCGGGCTCCTCGGAGCCTATGCCCCAGAAGACGATCGCGGTCTTCCAGGGGCCAAGCGGGCGGTCAACGCCCGGCCCGCCGGCCGTCGCCCCCGCCGGTCCCAGCCACACGAACCGGGTCTCGTTGCCGGACACGTCCTCCACCCCCGCCCGCAGCACCACGCAGCCATAGCGCGCCGCCGCCACCCGGTTGCCCAGGGCGGCCCACGGCCGGTCCTCGGAGGCCACCGTGCGCACCGCCTCGGCCGTCGAGCTGCCGGTCATCACCGTCGCCTGGGGAAGCCGGGTGCGGACGAAGCGGGCACACTGGGCGCTGGCCTGCGGATGGGAGATCACGACCTCGATGTCAGTCAGTTCCAGCTCGGTGCGGGCGATCAGGCAGTGGCGGATCGGATGCACCACCTCGCCGAGAATGGCCACGTCCTCGGTCTCCATGGCCAGCGCGTCCAGGGTGGCGTTGACCGACCCTTCCAGGGAGTTCTCGATCGGGACCAGCACCCGCTCCACGACGCCGTCGTGGACCGCCATCACCGCGTCGTAGATGGTCGGCAGCGGCACCTGGTCGGGCTCGATGCCCCTGGTGGCCGCCAGCAGAGCCTCCTGAGTGAAGGTGCCCTCGGGACCGAAGTAGCCGACTCGCACTACCCGCTCTGCGGCTGGCCGGGGTCCCCTTCCAGCGCCAGCCGGATGGCCTCGTTCTCCTCGGGGGACAGCTCCAGCTCACCACGTCCGCCGTTGACTTGCTTGGCGTACAGGCGAGCCTGGTCGCGGTGATGGATCGAGGACAGCACGACGCCTGACCGGGAGGCGTCGAGCAGCGCGATTGAGGTCGACTGGCGGCCCGACATCTCGCCGTAGGCGTCGTAGCGGACCAGGGCACGGTAGGCGACGGCCCCGTCGAGGCGGTGCTCGGCGGTGGTCATGCGCTCCTCGAGTCGTTCGGCGACGTCCTGGATGTAGTTGTTCAGCACCTCGAACTGCGACTGCAGCGTGGCCGCATGAGCGACCAGATCCTCGCGCCGCTCTCCCAGTACCAAGCGCTGGTCGGCTCGCACCCGCCGCAGGCGGATGGCCAGAAAAGTGCTCAGGATCAGGGCCACCACGGCCACCGCCGCGGCGGCAAGCGCGACGATGCCGACGGTGCTCGTCAGGTCATGCACCGCTGGAAGGATAGGCGCGGCGCTACTGGAACGTGACCGGGAAGGACAACGAGTTGTTGGACTTGTTCTTCTCGCCCGGAACTGGCTCGATCGTGGCCACCACGGTGTCGGTCCCCGCCGACGGGCTCGACGTCAGGGTGACCTTGCAGGTGGCCTTCTGGCCGGCGATGGTCTGCGGCACCACGGTCTGGCCGCTGACGCTGGCTCCGGTCACGCTGACCTTGCAGACCACGTTGTGCTCGTTGTTGGTTCCGCCGTTGGTGAAATTGAGCTGGAACGTAGGCGGCGGCTTGGCCGGGATGGTGTTGGTCGAGCCGGTCTGCAGGGTGGTGCCGGCGACGCTGACCGAGTCCAGCGAGTGGCCGTGCAGTCCGGGCGCCACCTTTCCGGTGGTCTCAGCGCCCGGCTTGAGCTGGCTGGTGACGAAATCTGGCTGCGTCCACTCGACATTGGGCACGAACTGGTCGCCGTTGATGGTCACGCCGTTGGGCGCGCCGACGGCGATCCCGGCACCGTGCAGGGCACTGGCGATCTGAGTGGTGGTGTAGTCCTTGTAGAGGACGTCGGAGGCATAGAACCGGGCGATCGAAGCGGTGATCGAGTTGATGGCGTCCTGGCTGGTCGCGGTGCCGAGGGCGGGCTGGATCTGGGAAGCGATGTTGGTGATCCCGTCGAGCCGCATGCGCAGCGCCAGCAGGAAATACTGCTGCGCGGTCTTGACCTCATCGGGAACGTCGAAGTGCTGGGCCTTGCTGTACTCGGCCTGGGCGCTCTCCCGCGTCTGGTTGATCTGGTTCTGGATGCTGGTGGCGTTGTTCTGGGCGCCGGCGTTGGCCAGCACGCCGAACAGGGACTTTCCGGTAGCGACAGACTGCTGGTTGACCGAATTGACGTTGCCGGTGTAGCTGCGCAGGGAGTTGTTGCGGGCGCTGACCTGGCAGCCGTGGACCAGCAGTGCGATCAGGATGATCACCACCAGGACCGCCACAATCGCGACCGCGCGCCGCGCTTGGATGGATTGCTGGTCGCTGGGTGGGCGGCGACCGGTCCCTGATGGTCGGCGTCTCCGCGGTGATGTCCGTGGCGTTGTGCGAGGCGGCGGAGCCTGAGGCTCGTCCGTCTCGTCGAAGAACGACAAGCGTTATCGCTCCTTGCGGGACTTGTGAAGACGCCAGTATGACCGGCGGCACGGCTGGAATGCCCCGTCGCTGCGCCGCCGAGCCCGCAGGGACCGCAGGCGCCACGTGGAAAACCCCCTCGTGAGCCCCGTCGGCATGGGGAAGACCGCACTGTGAGCCGCAGCCAAGCCCAGACAGCACGCACGACGCGGCCGCAGACTGCGCGCACGATGCACGCCCAGGCCGACGGCCCGACGGCGGGCACTGAGCCCCGCCGGAGCGAGGGCGGCGGCGTCTCCGGGCCGTTGGTGCTCGACCGCTACCGGCTCCATCGCCAACTCGGCGCCGGCGCGTTCGGGGTCGTTTGGCGGGCGCGGGACGAGCGGCTCGAGCGCGAGGTCGCCGTCAAAGTCCTGCCGAGGGAGCGGGTCATGGGCGGGCGCTTTGAGCGCGAGGCCAGGGCCGCCGCTCGCCTCTCGCACCCCGGGATCGTGACGCTATACGAAGCCGCCGTCGACGACGACGGGGCGTACCTGGTGTCGGAGCTGGTCCGGGGGGCCACGCTCGACCAGTTGTTGGATGAGGGGCAGCTGTCTGACCGCGACATCGTGGCCATCGGCGTGGCGCTGTGCGACGCGTTGGCTCATGCCCACGCCCAGGGCGTCGTACACCGCGACGTCAAGCCGTCCAACGTGCTCGTGCCCGAGCAGCCGTCGACGCCGTCGCAGCTGGCCAAGCTCACTGACTTTGGCGTCGCCCGGGTGGTCGGCGGCGACTCGCTGAAGCGGCTGACCCGCACCGGAGACGTGATCGGCACCGTTGCCTACATGGCCCCCGAGCAGGCCGAGGGGCTCGAGGCCGCAGCCCCGGCGGACCTCTACTCGCTGGCCCTGGTGCTGTACGAGGCGCTCACCGGGATCAACCCGGTTCGGGTCGGCACCGCCGCTCGACACGCCCGGCGGCTTGGCGCCCACCTCCCGCCGCTGCGGCGCCAGCGCCGCGACCTTCCGCGCGAACTGGCCACCGGCGTCGACCTGGCGCTGCGGCCGCGCCCGCGCGAGCGCGGCACGATCCTCGAGTTGCGACGCGCGCTGGTCGCATCCCACCCGCTGGTCGGCGACGAGGCGGGCGTGGTCGCCGATCCCTGGCCACGCACCATCACCAAAACCCGGGCAGACCAGCAGGCCGAGGCCGAGGCCGAGGCCGCGGAACGGTGGCGGCAGCCCGGGCCCTCTCAGAGCGCGCCGCCGGCGGCCACGGCGGAGCGCGCCACCCCGGGCGAGGAATTCACCGACGCCGCCCGGCGCGTGTGGATTTCCCGCGGCGTGGCCGGGATGGCGGCAGCCGGATGCGCGACCTGGCTGGCCAAGGTCCCGCTGGCGCCGTCTCCGTTGGCTCCGGCCGCCGTCGGCCTGATCGCCGGTGGATTGACGCTGGTGCTCCCCCGCGTCGGCTGGCTGGCGCTGACCGCGGCCGCGGCCGCCACGGCGATCTCCGAGGGCCAGCCCGGGGTTGCGCTTCTGATCGCAATCGCGATGCTGGTGCCGGTCGTGCTGATGGTGCTGCGGCCGACGGCGTGGCCGCTGGCCGCCGGTGCGCCGGCGCTGGGCGTGCTTGGTCTGGCCGGAGCGTGGCCGGCGCTGGCGGGGCGGGCCGGGACCCCGTGGCGCCGCGCCGCGCTGGGGGCTGCGGGCTGGATTTTCCTGGTGCTGGCGACGCCACTGGCCGGACGGGTGCTGTATCTGCCGCCGATCTCCGGGATTCCGCCGCCCACGCGCGTGGGGAGGATCGGCGTTCGATGCCTTTCATCAGGTACTTGTGCCGATCGTCACGTCGGGTGCGCTGGCCCCGGTGCCCGTGTGGGCGCTCGGGGCCGCGGTGTTGCCGTGGCTGGTGCGGGGACGGTCTCTGGCCTGGGACCTGGCGGCGGCGGTCGTGTGGAGCGCATTCCTGGTCTCGGCCACGGCGGCCACGGTCACGGCGGCGCGCGGGCACGGCGCACTGGGGGCGGCGCCGAGCGCGACCCTCGGAGCGGTGGCCGCGGCGGCCGTCGCACTGGCGCCGTCGGCGCTTGCCGCCTGGCGCGGCAGGAGTCGTCTGGCTGGGGGGTCCCAGCCGGGATTTCCGTAGCATGGATCAGCCCCCAGGGGCGTTCCTATGAGTGTGCTCAGAAGCCTCGAGAGCAAGATCGCCGGCCTCGTCGAAGGCACGTTTAGCCGTGCCTTCAAATCGGAGGTCCGGCCGGTCGAGATCGCCCGCAAACTGGCCCGTGAGATGGAGGAGCACAAGTCGTTCTCGGTGTCACGCACCTATGTGCCCAACGAGTACCGCGTGTACCTGTCGCCGCGTGATCGCGAGCGCTTCGCCGACTACGAGCAGGCGCTGGCCACCGAGCTGACCGGCTACCTGCTCGAGCACGCTCGCCGTGAGCGGCTGGTGCTCATGTCGCGGCCGGTGGTCGAGTTCGAGACCGACGATCGCCTGGGCCTGGGGGAGTTCGGGATCCAGACCCGCGTGGTCAGCCCGCCCTCCGAGGACGGAGAAGCCGAGCCGGCGGCCGAGGAGTCCGGTCGCACCATGGTCTACAGCACGGCGGGCCGGATGGCCGAGCCCCTGGAGGAGCGGGCGCGAACGCGCCACGAGACGGCGCTGCTGCTGTACGACGGCAAGCGGCTGGTGGTCGGCCCCGCCGGGGTGACGCTCGGCCGCAGCCGTCAGTGCGACGTGATGCTGGACGACCCCAACGTCTCCCGCACTCACGCCGAGGTGCGTCCCCGCGGCGGGTCCTGGGTACTGACCGACCTGGGCTCGACCAACGGCAGCCGTCTCAACGGCAGCCGTCTGAAGGGCTCCGAGGTGCTCAAACCGGGCGACGAGATGGAGCTCGGCACTTCGCGGATCAAGTTCGAACTGGAGTAGGAGGCCGCGTCCGGTGCTCGAGCCTGTCTCAGTTGCCCTGAAGTACGGCTTCTTGATCGTCCTGTACCTGTTCTTGATGTGGGTCGCGTGGAGCGCCCTGCGCGATCTGCGGCGCGGACGGGGTGGCGCCGTCCAGCCCGGAAACGTCACCGCCCAGGATGCGACCAGCATGTATGACGCCGCTTCCCCGGGCCTGGCCGAGCTCGACGAGTTCGAGCCGCGACTGCTGGTGGAGCACGCCGTCGGGCACGAATCGGGAGTGGCCTATGACCTCATGGAGGGCGCTACGCTCGGCCGCGGCGATGTCGAGATCCGCCTCGATGATCCGTTCGCCTCCTCGCGCCACGCTCACATCTCGCGTGAAGGTCAGGTGGTGGTGATCGAGGATCTCGGCTCGACCAACGGCACGTATCTGAACGAGCAGCCGCTGAACGGTCCTCAGCCGCTGCATGACGGCGACCGGATCCGGATCGGCGACTCCGAGTTCTCCTACCTGCAATGACGTACCGCAGAGCGCACCTGTAGCCATGCTCCGAGCAGCCCAGACAACCTGGAAGACCGACACCGGGCGCCAGCGACGCGACAATGAGGACAGCGCGTTCGCGCGTTCGCCGCTGTTCGTGGTCGCCGACGGAATGGGCGGCGCCCAGGCCGGGGAGGTGGCCTCGCGGATGGCGGTGGAGGCCTTCCAGCGCGAGCTGGGAGTCGACGGCAGCCCCGAGGAGCGGCTCGCCGATCGCGCCCAGGATGCCAACCGGCGGATCTACGAGATATCTCGCTCCGAGCACGAGCGCGCCGGCATGGGGACCACGCTGACCGCCGTGTACATCGACGACGCCGACCTCGCCGTGGCCCACGTCGGCGACAGCCGCGCCTACCTGTTCCGCGACGGCAAGCTCGTCCGTCTGACCCAGGATCACTCGCTGGTGGAGGCGCTGGTGCGGGCGGGCAAGCTGACCGAGGAGCAGGCCGCGGAGCACCCGCAGCGCTCGGTCATCACCCGAGCGCTGGGAGTCGAGCCGCAGGTCGAGGTCGACACTCGCACCTACCCGGCGCGCGCGGGCGACGTGGTGTTGCTGTGCAGCGACGGGCTCACCTCGATGATCAGCGAGGAGCTGATCACGGCGGTTCTGACCGAGGAGTCAGATCTGGACCGGGCCGGGGAGCGGCTGATCGACGAGGCCAACGCCGCCGGCGGCCGAGACAACATCACCGTGGTGATGTTCCGCCTCGAGGACGTCGGCGGTCCGGTCGGCGCCGACGAGGCAACCGTGGTCGGTGTCGGTCCCGACACCGAGTCCCAGAGGGCGGTCGGGGACGCCGACGTTGGGGGAGTCAGTGGGGAGGGGCCAAACAAAGCTGCGGCCGGTACACGGCAGCCCGCCAGGGCGGCGGGGGCGACCATGACCGCGCCCGAGCCCTCGCGTCAGTCCCAGCCGTCCCAGGCGCGCCGCAGCCCCCCGCTGGCCCGGACGCAGGGTCGACGCCGACTGGAGCCGACCCCACGCCGGCTACCGCGGTTCGCCAAGCCGCTGGCGGCGCTGGTGGCGACCCTGATCGTGCTGGTGCTGGTGGGCGGCGGCGGCTATCTGGCCAGCCGCCAGCTGTTCTTCGTCGGCACCAACTCTCAGGGTGTGGTGGCGATCTTCCGGGGCTTTCCGTACGACCTGCCGCTGGGGATCAAGCTCTACGAGCAGTTCTACACCTCCGGCGTGCCGATCCAGGACGTCCCCGCGCCGCGTCGTAAGCAGCTGCTCAATCATCAGCTGCGTTCCCAGGCGGACGCGATCAGCCTCGTGCAAGCCGCCGAGCTCGGTCAGCTGAGCCGATGACCGCGCGCAACCGGGAGCTGTTCGGTCTGATACCGGCCTCGCTGCTCGTGACCGCCGGTTTCGCCGGCGTGTTCATCCAGCGCTCCAACGCTCTGACCAACATCTCGCTGACCTACGGGGCGATCTTCCTGGGTCTGTGCCTGGCCGGCCACATCGTGATCCGGATGACACTGCCCTACGCCGATCCCTACATGTTCCCGCTGGTGGCGTTGCTGGCCAGCTTTGGGCTGGTGATGGTCTACCGCATCAACTCCACATTGGCCCGCCAGCAGGCACAGTGGTTCGTGCTCGGCCTGATTCTGTTCGCGGTCACGATCATCGCCTTCCGCGACTACCGCAAGCTCGAGCGCTACCGCTACACGATCGTCGCCGTCTCGCTGGGCTTGCTGCTGCTCCCCCGCGTCCCCGGCATCGGGGCGCAGGTCAACGGCGCCTACCTGGGCATCCGGATCCCGGGCGTGTTCATCTTTCAGCCGACCGAGTTCGCCAAGATCGGCCTGGTCCTGTTCCTCGCCAGCTACCTGCGTGACACCCGCGAGGTGCTGGTGGTCGGCGCGCGGCGGTTCCTGGGGATAACCATCCCTCCGATCAAGCACTTCGGACCGGTGCTGGTCATCTGGGGCGTGGCCATGGTGATCCTGCTCCTGCTGCACGACATCGGGTCGTCGCTGATGTTCTATGGCGCGCTGCTGTCGATGCTGTACGTGGCCACCGGCAGGCTGTCGTTCGTGTTCATCGGGCTGCTGGCCTTCGCGCTGGGGGCGTGGTACCTGGGCGGGCACATCCAGCACATCAACGACCGCGTCGACGCCTGGCTGCATCCGTTCAATCCCCACCTCTACAACCAGGTCGGGGGCAGCTACCAGCTGGCGAATTCGATCTTCGCCCAAGCCGCCGGAGGTCTGTTCGGGCAGGGCTTCGGCGAGTCGGTGCTAACCACGGTCAACGGCACGCCGCTGCTGCCGGCACCCCAGACGGACATGATCTACGCGGTCATCACCGATGAGCTGGGCCTGTTCGGCGCCGCCGCCGTCCTCATCACCTACCTGCTGTTCGTGGCCCGCGGGTTCAAGACCGCGATCATGGCCCAGGATTCGTTCTCGACGCTGATGGCCGTCGGGCTCTCGGCGGTGTTTGCCCTGCAGGTGTTCGTGATCGTCGGTGGCGTGACCAGGGTGATCCCGCTGACCGGCGTGACGCTGCCCTTCATCTCCTACGGGGGCTCGTCGATCGTGGCCAACTTCGTGTTGCTGGCGTTGCTGCTGCTGGTCTCAGATCGAGCGCGAAGGCCCGTGCGGTAGGTGCGCTCATGACCTCGCAGATCGTGAAGCTGTTCGCCGTCATCGTGCTGCTGTTCGCGCTGCTGATCGGCTGGACGTCACGCTGGACGGTGTTCCAGGCCGGCGCGCTCGACAACAACCAGCTCAACGTGCGCACGCTGATCGACCAGCTGCGCATCAAGCGCGGCCGCATCCTGGCCGACGACGACGAGAAGCTGGCGATCTCGGTGCCGGCGGGTGAGGGAACCTGGACCCGCAGATACCCCACCGGGTCCCTGTTCGCCCAGTCGGTTGGCTACTCGACCGCGGCCGAAGGCGACGCCGCCGGACTGGAGCTGTCACTGGCTCCTGAGCTGCGCGGCGAGGAGAGCGGGCTGTCGTCGGTGTTCGGCCAGTTCGGCGGCACACACCGGGTCGGGGATGACGTCGAGACCACGCTTGACCCCAAGGCGCAACAGGCCGCGGTGCAGGGACTGGCGGGGCGTGCCGGCTCGGTGGTGGCGCTCGACCCCAAGACCGGGGCCGTCCTGGCCATGTACGCCAATCCGAGCTACGACGACAACCACCCCCATGCCAAGGGCTCGACCACGTTCAACCGGTCCACCCAGGGCCAGTACCCGCCGGGTTCCACCTTCAAGGTGGTGACCGCCACCGCGGCGATCGACAGCGGCAAGTACACGCCAAACTCGACGGTCGACGGACGCTCTCCGGTGACGGTGTCCGGAGTGCCGCTGTCCAACGACAACAATCAGAGCTTCGGCAGCATCGACCTCACCACCGCGCTGACCTACTCGGTCAACACCGTGTGGGCGCAGGTGGCGGAGTCGCTGGGCGACGCGACCATGACCAAGTACATGAAGCGATTCGGCTTCTACTCCAAGCCCCCGCTCGATTACCCCGCCGAGCGAGATCAACACCAGCCGGCCCTACGCGCCCAGCGGCCGGCCGTATCCGCCCGGCAGCCCCAACGAGGACATCGGCCGCATCGCCATCGGGCAGGGCGGTCTGCTGGTGACGCCGCTGCAGATGGCCATGGTGGCGGCTGCGGTGGCCAACGGCGGCAAGCTGATGAAGCCCCACTTCGCCAGCAAGGTCATCGATCAGGACGGCCGCACGGTCAAGACGATCACGCCGAGCGTCTACCACCAGGTGATGAAGGCCTCCACAGCGGCCGAGGTCGCCCAGATGATGAAGAAGGTCGTCGACGAGGGGACGGGCACCCCGGCGCAGCTGGGTTCGGGCGTCGAGTTCGCCGGCAAGACGGGCACGGCCTCGGTCGGCGTGGCCGGCCTCAATCTGACCCAGCCCTGGTTCATCGGCTTTGCCCCCATCCAGGACCCCAAGGTGGCGATCGCGGTGACCGTGGAACGCTCTCAGGGTGGCTTCGGCGGCACGGTGGCCGCGCCGATCGCCAAGTCGGTGGTGCAGACCCTGCTCGCGGAGGGTCGGTAGATGTTTGTGGTTGTGTCCCGTAACTTCAGAGACGAGTAATAGCGACGGTGGCTGAGCCGACCCCGAACACGCTGATCGATGGGCGTTACAAGGTCCTCTCGCGGCTTGGCTCGGGCGGGATGGCCGACGTGTTCCTGGTCGAGGACGAGCAGCTCGGGCGCAAGGTGGCGCTGAAGTTGCTGCACGGCCGGTTCTCCGCCGACCCCGACTTCGTCGAGCGCTTCCGCCGCGAGGCTCAGTCGGCGGCCGGGCTGCAGCACCCCAACGTGGTCGGCATCTACGACCGCGGCACCTACGACGACACCTACTACATCGCGATGGAGTACCTGCCGGGACGCTCGCTCAAGCAGCTGATCCGCCAGGAGGCGCCACTGGACCCGGTGCGAGCGATCGACATCACCATCCAGATCCTCAAGGCGGCACGGTTCGCCCACCGCCGCGGCGTGATCCACCGCGATCTCAAGCCCCACAACGTGATCATCGACGACTCCGACCAGGCCAAGGTGACCGACTTCGGGATCGCGCGCGCGGGCGCCTCCGACATGACCGAGACGGGGTCGATCATGGGCACGGCGCAGTACCTGTCTCCCGAGCAGGCGCAGGGGCACTCGGTCAGCGCGACGTCGGACCTGTACTCGATCGGGGTGGTGCTGTACGAGATGCTGACCGGCCGCGTTCCGTTCGACGGCGACTCGCCGGTGACGATCGCGCTCAAGCACGTGTCCGAGGCGCCGGTGCCGCCGAGTGAGATCAACCCCGCGGTGCCGCCCGAGCTCGAGCAGATCGTGCTGTGGTCGCTGAACAAGGACCCGCGCGACCGTCCGGCCGACGCCGATCAGTTCATCTCGGCGCTGGAGAACGTCAAGGCGGTGATCCGGGCCGGAGCCGCCGGCCAGCACACCGCCAGCATGGCCGCGGTAATCGCGGCCGCCGCCGGAGGGGCGGCCGGCGCCGGCGCCGGCGCCGCCCTGGCCGGGGCACCGGAGCCGCCTTCCCGGGGACTGACAGCAATGGCTCGGGCGAGCTGGGCGAGCCGCCGCCGCCAGCACGATGAGCCCGGCGGTCGCAACTGGACGCCGTGGCTGTGGGCGCTGCTGGTGGCGCTCCTGATCGCCGGTGCGGCCGCCGGCGCCTACTTCCTCAGCCGGCCGAAGCAGGCGGTGGTGCCGGCGGTCACCGGCGAGCAGCTCAACCTGGCGCGCACGGTGGTCCAGAACGCCGGCTTCACGGTGGGCTCCCCGATCTCGGTGCCGAGCTCGCAGGCGCGCGGGGATCGTGATCGGTGAGAACCCCAACGCCGGCACCGAAGGCCGACAAGGGCTCGACCGTGACCCTGACCGTCTCCACCGGCCCCGGCAAACAGCCGGTGCCGTCGGTCCAGGGGCTGAGCGAGACCGAGGCCAAGAAGACGCTCGAGCAGCGCCCATCTGAAGGTGGCCCGGGTCGAGCAGCCAGAGCTCCAGCCGCTGGAGCGCCGGCGAGGCGACCGGCACCGACCCCGGCGGCCGGGACCAGCCGTGCCGTTCGGCACCGGTGTGACCCTGTTCATCTCCACCGGGCCCGCCCCCAAGGACGTCCCCGACGTGACCGGTCAGAGCCAGTCTGACGCCACCTCCGCGCTGGAGACGGCGGGCTTCAAGGTGTCGGCCGACCACCGCAGACCTCGAGCACGGCGACCGCCGGAAACGTCATCAGCCAGAATCCAGATGCCGGCACCACCGAGCCGCCGGGGACCACGGTCACGATCGTGGTGGCCGTCGGCGCCGACCACCGGGACGGTCCCGCCGGTCGTCGGCGACCCTGCCGACGGCGCCGTCAGCGCGCTCCAGGCGGCGGGCTTCAAGGTGGTCGCGCAAGACCAAGAACGTGACCAACCAGAGTCAGGACGGGACCGTGATCTCCCAGAGCCCGACCGGTGGCAGCACCGCCAACAAGGACAGCACGGTGACGATCGTGGTCGGCCGCTTCACCGGCTCGAGCTCGAGCACGTCAACCAGCACCACGACCACCTCCACCAGCACCACGCACCACCTCGACCACCTCGGGCTCGAAGCCGGGCAAGAAGAAATGAGCCCGGTCCGGGTGGCCGTGCTGTCCGGGGGCAGATCCTCCGAGCACGAGGTCTCGGTGGCCTCCGCCGCCTCGGTCGCCGACGGCCTGCGAACCGCGGGCTACGCGGTCACGGTGATCGAGATCTCCCGCGACGGGGATGTGGCGGATCGACGGCGCGCCGGTCGTCGTTGACCCCGGGCGCGGGCTGGACGGCCACGACGTCGTGTTCCCGGTCCTGCACGGTCCGTTCGGGGAGGACGGAACCGTTCAGGGCCTGCTGGAGTGCCTCGACGTGCCCTACGTGGGCGCCGGCGTGCTGGCCTCGGCGCTGTGCATGGACAAGGTCACCTTCAAGGAGGTGATGGCTCAGGCCGGGATTCCTCAGGTCGACTACCGCGCGGTGCGCGTCCAGGACTACCGCGTCGATCCCGCGGGCGTCGGAGCGATCGCTGGCGGCGCTGGGGTTTCCGATGTTCGTCAAGCCGGCCCGGCTGGGGTCCTCGGTGGGGATCGCCCGCGTGGCGGCGGCGGAGGAGCTGCGGGCGGCGCTCCGAGACAGCGTTCGAGCACGATCCGCTGGCCATCGTCGAGGCGGCCGCGGTGGGGCGGGAGGTCGAGTGCTCGGTGATCGGCAACGACGAGCCGGTGGCCTCCCAGCCCGGGGAGATCCTGCTCGCCGCCGGCGAGGGCGGCTGGTATGACTACGAGGCCAAGTACTCGACCGGGCGGGATGCAGCTGGTCGTGCCGGCGC
Source organism: uncultured Solirubrobacterales bacterium (assembly GCA_963754375.1). GTDB lineage: Bacteria > Actinomycetota > Thermoleophilia > Solirubrobacterales > Solirubrobacteraceae > Palsa-465. The sequence continues at coordinate 228,463 of CAVWFX010000013.1, read as the reverse complement.
GGATCCCCGACGCGGTGCGCGAGCGCATCCGGGAGCTGGCGGTGCGAGGCCTTCCAGCTGACCGGGTGCACCGGGCTGGCCCGGGTCGACTTCTTCGTGGTCGGCGACGACGTCCTGGTCAACGAGCTCAACACCATGCCCGGGTTCACGCAGACGAGCGTGTTCGGCAGCGCTGTTCGACGCCAGCGGGATTCCCTATCCGGAGCTGCTGGACCGGCTGGTCAAGCTCGCCTTCGAGCGCCACCGGGCCGAGCGCGCACACCGGTTCTGAGGTGCTCCTGTATCGAGGTCAGGTGTAGAGCGCGATCTCGTTGACGGCCACCTGGTCGTGGTTGCCGAGGCTGGTGATCCACACCAGGTAGTAGCGATAGCGGGACGCCGCCGGTTGACAGGGGAATGGTCTGGGTGGCGCGGACGGCGTCGGCGCTCCCGACCTTCACCCAGCCGGTCGGGCGCGACGTCGAAGATGTTGGGGTTGGGCTTGGTCTTGCGGGCGTAGATCGACGACGTTGTAGCCGGGGGTGGCGGTGTCGATCAGCGAACGACCGGGCGCTGACGCCCGGGCTGGCGTCCACGTAGATGCCGACCCCGGCCTTCTGCAGTCCGTCGTAGTACTGCTCGGTGGTCCAGGCGGTGCTGCGCAGGCCGTCGATGGCGAGGCCGGTCTCGCCGGGGTGCTGGGTCTTGGGCCCGACCGGTGCCAGCGGGTTGTAGTCGTGCGCGCAGGTCGAGCACAGCTGGACCTGCGTCGGTGCGGTCTTGGGCGCCGACTGCGCCAGCTTCCCGGTCCCGTGGTGGGTGCGCTGGGCCAGGAAGTAGACGCCGCCGCCGACCACCGCCAGCACCAGCAGCGCCAGCACCACCATGGTGGCCGGGTGGCGCAGGCGAAACGGCAGCCGCCGCTTGGCACTGGTGGGCAGCGTGCGCAGAACGGTCGTCACCTCCCCGGTCGCACTGCCGGCGCGGGCGGTCTCGATGGCCAGCACGTCCTCGAGGTCGGAGATCAACTCGACGTCGTCGGCGTAGCGGTTCTCCTGGCGCTTGGCGGTGGCGGTGTCGACGACCGCGGCCAGTGCCGCCGACACCTCGGGGCGCCGGATCTGCACGTCGGGCACCTCTTCGCGGACGTGCTTCATGGCCACCGCCACCTGGTTCTCGCCCTTGAACGGGACCTCGCCGGTCAGCATCTCGTAGAGGACGATGCCCAGCGAGTACAGGTCCGACTGACCGGTCACGTGCTGGCCCAGCGCCTGCTCGGGCGAGACGTAGTCGGTGGTGCCGAGCACGCGCCCGTCGGCGGTCAGCCCGTCCTCCTCGAGTGTGCGCGCGATCCCGAAGTCGGTGACCTTGGCCGACCCCTCCTCGTCGATGAGGACGTTCTGGGGCTTGACGTCACGGTGGACGATGTGACGGGCGTGGGCGGCTCCGAGCGCGAGCGCGATCTCGATCGCGTAGGCGACCGCCTCGGCGATCGGCAGCCGTCCCTGACGACGGATCCGGTCCTTCAGCGTCTCCCCCTCGACGTACTCGAGCACGATGTACGGCCGTCCGTCGTCTTCGCCGGCGTCGATCACGCCGACGATGTGCGGGTGCGAAAGCTGGGCCACGGCGCGCGCCTCGCGCCGGAAGCGTTCGAGCTGATCCGAGTCGGTGGCCACCTCGCGGTTCATCAGCTTGATCGCCACCGTGCGCTCGAGCGTCACGTCCAGGGCTCGGTACACCGTCGACATACCACCGGAGCCGATCCGCGCCTCCAGCCGGTAGCGGCCGTTGAGACTGGTGCCGAGCAGCGTGCTCATCGTTGTACCGGTTTAGGGAAGCGGTGCCAGCGAGTGGATACAGCCCCTATTTTGCGCCAACCGATCATCGTCCGGGGCTACCAGGGCCGGAGGGTCCGCGGCGCTGCTTCTATCAAGCGCCTCCAAGCCCCGTCGAGGTTCCCTCGAGCCCGCGGCCCGGGACTGCGACCACGCCCGCGCGATCGGTGACGTGTCCGATCACCGCCGTGCCGGGGTGGTGCTCGGCCAGCTGCGCAACCGCGGCGTGCGCCTGGTCGGCGCCGACGACCACGCAGAAGCCGCAACCCATGTTGAACACCTCCCACATCTCGGCGGCGCTGACCTCGCCGAGCCTGGCGATCAGCTCGAAGATGGGGGGCGGTGGCAGCGGATCGGTGATGCTGAAGCCGATGTCGTCGCCGAGCCTCAGCAGGTTGATGACGCCGCCGCCGGTGATGTGGGCCAGGCCGTGGACGTCGACCTCGCTTTGGTCGCCGTCCAGCAGGCCGAGGATGGCACGCACGTAGATGGCGGTGGGCTCGAGCAGGGCATCGGCAACGGTGGCGCCCCGGAGCTCCGGGGGAGCACTGTGCAGCGTGAGCTCACCCTTCTCGAGCAGAGCGCGGCGGGCCAGGGTGAGCCCGTTGGAATGCACGCCTGACGCCGGCAGGCCGATCAGTGCGTCGCCGGGGCCGCACGCGCTCCCGTCGATGATGCGGTCAAGGTTTACGGTCCCGAACGCAGAGCCGACCAGATCAAAGCCGTGGGGCGAGGGATGGCCCCGGATGACCTCGGGAAGCTGGCACACCTCGCCTCCGGGGATCTCGATGGCGGCCGCCTCGGCTCCGGCCCTGAGGCCGATGGCGATCTGCTCCAGAAGCTCCGGGTCGGCGCGCTCAACCGCCAGGTAGTCGAGCATGGCCAGCGGCTCGGCCCCGACGCAGATCAGGTCGTTGACGTTCATGGCCACGCAGTCGATTCCGATCGTGTCGAAGCGGCCCGCCTGTTCGGCGACGATCACCTTGGAGCCGACGCTGTCGGTGGCCAGCGCGATCCCCAGGTTGGCGGCGATCCGCACCACGCTGGCGTAGTGCCCGGGCAGGGGTACGGTCAGCGACGAGCGCCCCGGGTCGATGCCACGCAGCACATCGACCAGCGCCGCGACGCCGCGGTCGGCCTCGTGGGTGTCGACCCCGGCGGCTGCGTAGGCGTCGGTCACGCGGCCATTGTCTTACATGGGGCGGACCCGCTGGCGCTGCTTGCGCAGGCGTCGCAGGACAGCTCCGGCGAGGGCGATCCGGTAGGCCGCGTAGGGAAGCAGCGAGCGGTCGCGCTCGACCTGGTGGATCAGCCAGGTGGAACCAAGCGTGGACACGAACGAGGCCGCGGCGCCGACCGCGAACGGCACTCCGGTGCCGGGCGGCAGGCCCCGGCGGGCAAGCCGGACGCTCTTGAGCCCGGTAGCGCCGGCGATCACGGGCAGGGCCACGTGCCGCGACAGGCGGTTGGCGTCCTCGCGGGTGAACGTCCGCAGGCGGGCCGCGGCCAGGGTGGCGCCGTTGCGCGACACCCCGGGGATCAGCGCGCAGGCCTGGGCGAGGCCGAGATACAGCGCGTCCTTGGCGCCCGCGTCGGTCGAACGGCGCGTCTGCGGGCTGCGGTCGGCCCAGGCCATGGCCACCGAGCCGCCGATCAGCCCGGCGGCGATGGTCGGCGGGGTCCCGAAGTAGCGCTCGATGAATCGCTCGAGCTTGTAGCCGACCAGCGCCGGGGGCAGGAACGAGAGCAGGATCTGACCGCCCAGGCGAGGCGTCATCCTCATGACGGCATCGTTGACCTCGGAGCGCAGGGTGATGAGCAGCGCCGCCGCGGTGCCGGCGTGCAGGGCCACCTCGAACGACTTGCGCAGCTCGGGGTCGAGGCGGTCGTAGTCCCAGCCCAGCAGCCACGGGATCACGGTCACATGGCCCGAGGAGGAGATCGGCAACAGCTCGGCAGGACCGTGCAGCGCCCCCAGCAGCAGGGCCTGGTCGATTCTCAGCTGGGGTGCGGGGGCATCTGGGCCTCCAGGCGTTACGGGGTCGCCGTGCCCCGGTGCCTGCGCTGTGCCTCCGGCCGGCTGCGCCTCAGTCTGGGACGACATCGGCGGCCGGCTCGCCCTGGCCGGGCCGGTTTCGGTTTCGGTTGCGGCGGACGATGAAGTAGATAATGGCAACCACCAGCAGTGCCGCCGCGGCGTAGTCGACGTACTCCAAGTGGTGGCGCCAAGTGGGCCAGTTGCTGCCCACGGCCTCGCCGAGGAAGGCAAGAGCACTGATCCAGATGATGCTGCCGAGGGTGGCGAACACCAGGAACCGCAGATAGGGCATGCGCGCCACGCCGGCCGCATACGGGAAAGCGGCGCGGACCAGTGGCAGCATCCGGGAGATGAAGATCACCGGCGAGCCGTAGCGCTCGAACCATCGATGGGCCCGGTCCAGCCCCGATCGACTCACGTGAAGCTTGGAGCCCTGTCGCTCGAGCAGTTCCCGGCTCCCGAAGTACCCGATCGAGTAGGCGATCGACGCGCCCGCCATGTCGCCGGCCACTCCGGCGATGATGACACCCGGCATGCTCAGGTTTCCCTGGTACACGTCAAAGCCGGCGAACAGCATCGTCGGCTCGGTTCCCGGGACGCCGATCACCGCGGTGATGAGCGTGAGCAGACCCACGCCGGCGTAACCGAGGTCGGCGATCAGATGAGTAGCTATCCGAACCAGCGGTTCGGTGAGGGAGGCCACCGTCAGAAGCACGGGCTGCCAGAGCGTAGCGTGGGCGTCCGAAGCTGCCGTGGCTCGTCGCCTGAGAACCTCCTCATGTTCTTGGCCGCGGGCGGCTCTGCTCCCGGTCGATGCGCTGGGGATTGGCGCCCGGTGCGGTGCGGCCGGGGGCCGGCGGCCGGCTGGCAGCACTTTCCCGCCATCTTTGACGGGTTTCTGCTGCCGGTCGGGGTTGGGCCGGGCGCCAGCGGCCGTCTGGGAGCACTTTCCCGTCATGTTTGCCCGGTTTCTGCTCGCCAGTTGGCCGGAGGGACGCGCATCGACGCTCATCGAACGCGAACGATGAGGTGACCCCGGCGGCGCCGAGGGGGCCGGGGGGCCGCGAGCGCGCCGAAGCGGGGGGTCCGGCGACGGTCGCACTAGGGTTGCGCTCCCGATGCGCGTGTGGATCGACCTGACCAATTCGCCTCATGTGCTGGTCATGCGGCCGGTGATCGAGATCTTGCGGGCGCGCGGGCACGAGGTGCAGGTGACGGCGCGGGACTTTGCCCAGACGATCGAGCTGTGTGAGCGGTGGGGGATCGAGCACACCCAGATCGGCCGTCACCGCGGCGCCGGTCTCGTCGCCAAGTCACAGGGTCTGGCCGCGCGTTCCTACCAGCTGACCCGATGGGCGCGTCCCCGGAAGTTCGACCTGGCCCTCGGCCATGGTTCAAACGACGTGACCGTGGCCGCGGCGCTCCTGGACCTGCCCTGCGCGACCATGTTCGACTACGAGTGGGCGACGGTCCAGCACAGGATCAACTGCGTGCTGACCCAGGCGGTGGTGGTGCCCGACACGATCGAGCCCGAGCGCCTTTACCGCCTCGGCGCCCGTGGCAAGCTGCACCGCTATCCGGGGCTCAAGGAGGAGTACTACCTGTCGGACTTCGAGCCCGACCCAGCCGTCCTCGACGAACTCCAGCTTGACCCGGGGCAGCCGATTGCGGTCGTGCGCACGCCGCCGGCGGTCAGCCTCTACCACCGCTTCGAGAACGACCTGTTCGCGCAGGTCCTGGAGCGGCTGCGCAACCACCAGGCGGTCGTGCTCCCGAGGACTCCCGAGCAGCGCCAAGCAGCTCGAGACGGCCGGCGGCTGGATCGTGCCCGCGACCGCGATTGATGCCCAGTCGCTGATCGCCTATGCCGATCTGGTGGTGTCGGCGGGCGGCAGCATGAACCGCGAGGCGGTGGCGCTCGGCACGCCCGTGTTCACGGTCTTCGAGGGCCGTCTGGGCGCCGTCGACGAGCGCCTGATCGCCGAGGGCAGGCTGCAGCGGCTGCGCCGCGCCGAGGACGTCGAGCTGACCAAACGCATCTCGCCGCCGGCCGTCGCCCGCGTGCGCCGGAACCCGGCGCTGCTTGTCGACATGCTCACGTTTGCGCTTGATTAACGTCGTCTTGGCGGCGCCTGAGAACCTGCTCACGGCGGCTCTTCGCAGGATCGCAGCGAGTAGTCGGGCTGGTACCGTCCGGGCTCCTCGTGTCAGACACCACGCTAGAGACGCAGGAAGTCCTCAACTCTGAGGGCCGCGGAACTTCGTCCGGGCGCCGCTCGGGCGACGGTGACCAGCGGCCGTTCGCGCTGCGCCACGTCTGGTGGTTCGTCGGGCTGGCCGTGGTCGGGATCTCGATCATCATGATCCTCGTCACCGGGACGCGGCCGGGCTATGACCCCTACGGCTGGCTGGACTGGGGCTACCAGACCCTGCGCGGCTCGCTCGACCTCGGCGGCGCTCCCTCGTGGAAGCCGTTCACCTATCTGTTCAACGTCCCGTACGCGATCTTCGGCCACTTCGCCCTGTGGATCTGGATGGTGACTGCGGTCTCGATCTCGCTGGCCGGGGCGGTGTTCGGAGGCCGGATTGCCTACAAGATGACCGATGCCGACCCCGAGCATCGCTGGGTGGCGATCGTCGCGGCGATCTTCGCCGGTGCCTGTGTCCTCGGGATCGACGACTACTTCCACTACGTCCTCAGTGTCCAGTCGGACGCGATGCTGGTGACGATGTGCCTGGCGGCGGTCGACTGCTACCTGTACCGCCGGTTCCGATGGGCGTGGTGGCTCTTGGCGCTGGCCGCTCTCGGCCGGCCTGAGGTATGGCCGTTCGCGGGTCTCTACGCCATCTGGTGCTTCATCAAGATCCCGAAGATGCGCTGGATGCTGTACGTCGGCATTCTGGTCAACGCATTCCTGTGGTTCGGCGTGCCCGAGATCACCAACGGCCGGCCCAACATCGCCGGCCAGCTGGCGCTCAAGTCACCGCGTGAGCTCCACAGCAACAAGATCGTCGGCACCTTCGACCGCTACGCCGCGCTCGACTTCCTCCCCCTCGAGCTGGCTGCCCTGCTCGGCATGGTGATGGCCTACCTGCGCCGCAACTGGGTCTACCTGACCCTGGGCGCCTCGGTGCTGGTGTGGGTGGCGGTCGAGATCGCCTTCACCCTGCACGGCTTCCCAGGGGTTCCACGCTACCTGTTCGAACCCGCCGGCCTGACCGCGGTGCTGGCCGGCGTGACCCTCGGCTGGCTGCTGCTCGACGCCAAGCGCTACAGCCCGTCGCTGCCGAGCTGGGCGGGTATCCCGCTGGCGGTGATCCTGGCCGTGGCCATGGTCCCGGACGCCATCAGCCAGCTCCGGACCGAGCACAAGGACCTCCAGCACGAGCGCGCGCGGACGGTCGAGATCAACCGGCTGAGCGCGACCATCAACTCGCTCGGTGGCGCCTCCAAGGTGCTCGAGTGCGGCCGCCCGGTGACCAACGTCGAGTACGTCAGCATCATGGCCTGGTACACCCACCAGAACACCGGCAAGATCGGCCACCGACCCCAGTTCGAGTTGCGCCAGAAGTATCCGATCGTGATGTTCACGCCGCTGCCCAACGGCTGGGCGGTCCAGGCCTACCGGTATCCGGCGGGCCATGCCGCCCAGTGCGCAGCCTTCAAGTCGCTGTACGTGCCGACCGCGCGCCACCCGCACGGCGTGCTGGTCCGCCAGTAGGAAACCGCTCCGGGTATTACGCCGCAGCCTGCGGTGGACCGCGCCAGCACTAGAATCTCCCGCGCATGCGCCGGCGGATCCGATCCGCGGCCTTCCCCGTCCATCGCCACGCACTGCCACAGCTGGTGGTCGATGGGCTACTGGTTGCGGCCGCATATTTCCTTGCCTTCTGGCTTCGTTTCGAGGGCGGCTTCGGGGGCGGCAACCATCGCTATCAGCACCTGTTCGACGTCACCGTGGGTTGGGTGGTGCTGGTCACCCTGGTCGCGCTGGGGGCGTTCGGCCAGTACCAGCGGCTGTGGCGGTTCGTCGGCCGGCGCGACTACGAGGCCGTGATCAAGGGCGTGGTGGTGGCCACGGTCGTCGTCGTCGGCGTGATCGCGCTGCTGCATCCGGTGACCGCGCCCGACCACCCAGCGGGTCGCGGTCCACCACTTCCACCACGGGCACCTGGTCCGCACCAGCTACAAGGTCACCCAGGGCCCGACCACCCCGGTCAACCTGCCCGCAAGCGTCATCTCGCTGTACTTCCTGCTTACGCTGGCCCTGCTGGTCGGCGCCCGGTTCGCGGTGCAGCTGATCGCCGAGGGTCGCGTTCGCAGCTTCAGCGTCAGCAAGGGCGCGCGCGAGGTCCTGATCATCGGCGGCGGCGACGGCGGCCGGCTGGTGGTCCGCGAGCTGATGCGCAACCCGCAGCTGCTGATGCGCCCGGTCGGCTTCCTCGACGACGACCCGCGCAGGCTCGGGATCAAGGACGAACACGGCCTCAAGGTGCTGGGCACGACCTCCGCCCCCGACCTCCAGCGCGTCCTGGACGAAGTCGAGCCCGACGAGGTCGTGATCGCGATCCCGTCCGCCCCCGGCACGCTGCGCGCCCGCGTCGTCACCGCCTGCCGGGCACGCGGGATCCCGGTTCGGACCACTCCGACCGTGTTCGAGCTGCTGCGCGACAACTCCGGCCAGCTCAAGGTCACCGGCCAGCTGCGCGAGGTCCGCGTCGAGGACATCCTCGGCCGCGAGCCGGTGCGCGAGGAGCTGGATCGCGTCGGCGCCTACCTGGGCGGTCAGGTGGTGATGGTGACCGGCGCCGGCGGCTCGATCGGGTCCGAGCTGTGCCGCCAGATCTCCCGGGTCGGGCCGCGCCATCTGGTGCTGGTCGACCATGCCGAGGACAACCTGTTCGCGATCGTGCGCGAGCTCGAGGAGGACCGCCACGTCCGCATCGCCGCTCCCGGTGCTGGCCGACTGCCGCGAGGAGGAGCGGATGCGGGAGGTGTTCAACCAGTACCGCCCGGCGATCGTGTTTCACGCCGCCGCCTACAAGCACGTGGGGCTGATGGAGCAGAACCCGGTGGAGGCGATCCGCAACAACGCGCTGGCCACCCGGCTGGTGGCCCGGGTCGCCGGCGAGACCGGCGTGCAGACGTTCGTGCTGGTCTCGACCGACAAGGCGGTCAACCCGGCCACGGTGATGGGCGCGTCCAAGGCGCTCGCCGAGTGGGCGGTGGAGGCGGCGGCGGTCAAGCATCCGCAACACCAAATACGCCACTGTGCGGTTCGGCAACGTGCTCGGCTCCTCGGGCTCGGTGGTGCCGATCTTCCGGCGCCAGATCGCCGCCGGCGGCCCGGTGACGGTCACCGATCCGCGCATGACCCGCTACTTCATGACCATCCCGGAGGCGGTGCAGCTGATCATCCGGGCCGGCAGCCTGGGCGAGAGCAGCGGCGAGATCTTCGTGCTGGAGATGGGCGAGCCGATCCGCATCCTCGATCTGGCCGAGACCATGATCCGGCTGTCCGGGCCTGGAGCCCGAGCGTGACATCGCGATCGAGATCGTGGGCGCGCGCCCGGGCGAGAAGTTCCACGAGGAGCTGTTCAACCCCTCCGAACACCCCCAGCCCACGCCGGCCGAGCGGATCCTGCGCGCCGGCCACGACTGGCTGGATCCGGCCTGGGTGGAGCGGACCTTCGCCGACATCAATCTGCTCGTGCTAGAAGGTGACGTTGCCGCCCTAGCGAAACACGTCTCTGAGCTCTCCGGCGCCCGCGTAACCAGATCTGAAGGCTCAGGCGCCGGTATCGCCCCTTAAACTGCGCGCTCACATCATGGCATCCATCCCATTTGCCTTCTCGGTGCACCACTTCGTCTCCTCGGTGGGTGCCGACGCCGGATTCGCCGCCATCATTGGCCTGGCGATTCTCGTCCTGCTGTATTTCGCCCAGGCACGCGAGACGGCCACGCTGCGCCACCGGGCCGACGAATCGGCCGAGCATGGTGCAGCAGCTCGAGCTGCGCGTGGCCCAGCTGAGCCGCAGCGGCGTGGGCTCGGGCACGATCACGCCTGCCCCCGCTCCGGCTCCTCCGGGGATCGCTCGGCCCGCCGTTGCCCCCGCGCCGGCTCCTGCGCTGGCCGCCGCCGCGGCCGCGGCCGGCGCCCCGGTCGCCGCCCGTGCCGCGACCCGCCCCGCCGCGGCCGCGACGGGGATACCCGCCGCCCCCGCCGGCGTGGGCGCGCCCGCTCTCAGCTCGGCCACGAGGCTGATCCCGATTTCCGAGGCCGATCCGGTGCCGGCCCACACCAACGGCGGATCCGCCGGGTCCGCCGTCGTGTCGCCGGGCGGCCCGCCGCCGGCGACCGCCGCCGGCGGCGCCACGGCCGCCAACGGCGCGTCCGGCTCAAGACCGGCGCCACCATGCCGCCGCCCGCGGCTCGCCCGGCCGCGGCCGCCCGCCCGCCGGCCGCCTCGGCCGGCTCCGCCCCCGCGCCGTCCCGGTGGCGGTCGGGAGGCCGCAGCGGCGGCGTCGCGCGGCGGCTCGCGGGTCACCCGCGGCTTCATCATCCTGCATGTCGCTCCTGGGGATCGTGGCCGTGGTGGTCGTCGCTGCTGATCGCCACCTCGAGCGGTGGCTCAGCCCAGCCAGTCCTCCAGCACCGCCGCCCAGCAGCGCCAAGGCCGCCGCGACGCGTCGTGCCCGCACCCGGCGGGCGGCCGTGGTGACGCCGGCCTCGGTCACGGTCGCGGTGCTCAACGGCACCTCGATCGCGAATCTCGCCCACGACGTGGGTCAGCGGCTGGGCGCGGCCGGGTTCAAGCAGGGCGACTCGCCACCGCCGCCGACCAGACTCAGACGGCCACCGTGGTCGGCTACCTGCCGGGCCACAAGCCGGCCGCGCTGCTCGTGGCCAAGTCGCTCAAGCTGGGCTCGGCATCCGTCCAGCCGGTCGATCAGAGCAACCGGACCGTAGCCTGTCCGGCATCGTCGACTCCGTGTGCGGCCAAGGTGGTCGTCACTGTCGGCTCTGATCTCGCCTCGACCCAGACTCAGTAGGAGACCAACATCATATGAAGGAGCTTGCTCAACCTCCCAGAGAGGGCTGCCAAGCCTCGTCAGCAAGGCCTCACCCACGTGCTCGACCGAGGGCTCTCGGTCGCCGAGGTCGATGGCCTGGCCGAGGTCGCCGGTGAATACATCGACATCGTCAAGCTCGGCTGGGGCACCTCGGTGGCCACCGGGAACCTGGAGGCCAAGCTCAAGCGCTACCGGGAACTCGGGATGACGCCGATGTTCGGTGGCACCCTGACCGAGCTGGCCATCGCGCAGAACCGGCTCGAGGCGCTGGTGGCCTGGATCCACGAACTCGGCCTCGAGCACATCGAGGTCTCCGACGGCACCATCACCATCGAGCACGAGCGCAAGGTCGAGCTGATCCAGAGCCTGGCCAAGGAGTTCACCGTCCTGTCCGAGGTCGGCTCCAAGGACAACACTCGGATCATGGCCCCGTTCCGCTGGGTCGAGCAGATCCAGGCCGAGCTCGACGCCGGCGCCTGGAAGGTGATCGCCGAGGCGCGCGAGAGCGGCAGCGTCGGCATCTTCCGCCACGACGGTGAGGTGCGGATGGGCCTGATCGACGAGATCGTGCACGCCATCCCCGAGGACAAGATCCTGTTCGAGGCCCCACGCCGCGACCAGCAGGTGTGGTTCGTGCGGCGCTTCGGCCCCGACGTCAACCTCGGCAACATCATCCCCGAGGAGGTCCTGTCGCTGGAGACCATCCGGGTGGGCCTGCGCTCGGACACGGCCGTCGCCGACATGGACGCCGCCGACGTGGACGAGTGATGCGCTACCGAACCGCCCAGCTGGGATGAGCCTGCACGGGGTCCTGCTCGCTCGTCACGGGGAGACGAACGACAACCTCCCGCCGCTGCGCTTCCAGGGCTTCACCGACACGCCGCTGAACGACACCGGCCGCGCCCAGGCGGCGGAGCTGGCCGAGCGGCTGGCCGGCGACGGGATCCGGTCCCTGTTCGCCTCAGACCTGATCCGCGCTCGCGAGACCGCCGAGATCGTCGGCCTGCGCATCGGGCTCGAGCCCACCTTCGACGCCCGTCTGCGCGAGGGTTATCGGGGGGAGTGGGAGACGCGGCTGTTTGACGACGTCAAGCGTGAGGACCCCGAGCGGTACGCCGCCTGGATGCGCGGCGGCGCGGACTTTCGCTTTCCGGGAGGTGAGTCGCTGCTCGAGCAGCAGCAGCGGGTCGAGGCGGCGGTCACCGACATCCATGCCGCTGCCGCGCTACCGGCGCTGGTCGTGTGCCATGGCGGTTCCATCCGGGTGATGATGTGCCTGCGTGATCCTCGGGGACTGGACGCCTTCCACGACTTCGATGTCCCCAACGTGGCGGTGGTCCCGCTGTGAGGCGGCTGCCGGTGGCGGCATTCGTCGCACTGGCGATCGCGACGGTCGCTGCGTTCTTCTTCACGCAGCACCTGAAGGTGACGACGCCGCTGCTGGCCGGGTTCCCGGCGCCGGCCCCGGCGGCCATCAACCCGGTGGACGGACAGGTGTGCCGGACCACAGGCCCCAAAGGGACGGTCAGGCCGGTTTCTCACAAGTCGATGTTCGTCTCCTTCTATCTGCTCAACCGCTCCGACGACGTCGACGTCTACATCGTCAACAACGACGGGACGATCGTCCGCACGCTGGCCTCGGGCGTCCACATGCAGGGTGGCCGCCACCCGGTGCGCCGGACCTTCTCCTGGGACGGGCGCCTGGCTGACGGCACCGTGGCTGCGGACGGCAACTACTTCATCCGGGTGTCGCTGGTCCACCAGGGGCGAACGGTGCTGATCTCCAACAGCTCGGGGGCGTTGCCGGTGACGGTCGAGACGGTGCCGCCCCGGCCCAGGGTCACCGACGTCACCCCGGCGCTGATTCCCCAGCCCAGCAGTTCGGGCGGCGCGGTCACCATCCGCGCCACCGGCACCAAGGGGCTGAACGCGCGCGTGCTGATCTACCGCACCGACCTGCCCGGGCGCCCGGTACTGGTCAAGAGCTACGCCTCGGGGCGGCGCACGCACCACGCACTGGGACGGCACCATCAAGGGCCGCCCGGCACCCGCCGGCACCTATCTGGTGGGGCTCAAGGTGACCGACCGGGCCTGCAACACAGGCCGCTTTCCGCCCGAACTGCCACCCGTCCCCGGAACCACGGCGCACGCCGGCGTGACCGTGCGCTACCTGGCCGCCGAGCCGCCGCTGACCGCGGTCCCCGCCGGCACCAAAGCCACCGTCTACGTCGACTCGCGCCGCCATGCCTACCATTGGACGCTGCACCGGGCGGCGCCCGGCGGCGGCCCGGGCGCCAAGGTCGCCGCCGGCTCCTCCACCGGCTTCCAGCTGCAGGTTCCGCTGCCAGGCGGCGGTCCTGGCCTGTATGAGCTGTCGCTGCGCTACGGGCGCCACCACACGACGGTCCCGCTGGTCGCGGCCGCCGCCCACGACGCCCACCGCAGGCGTGCTGGTGGTGATGCCGGCGCTGACCTGGCAGGGGCGAAACCCGGTCGACGACAACGGCGACGGGCTGCCCGACACGCTGTCGGCCGGCGACCCGATCCAGCTTCACCGCCCGCTGGCTCACGGGCTGCCGGCCGGCTTTGCCGACCTGACCGGGCTGCTCGCCTACCTGAACGGCGCACACCTCCCGTTTGATCTCACCACCGACGTCGGGCTCGCCCAGGGCGTCGGCCCCGCCCTGCAGAGCGCCCGCGGCGTGGTCTTCGCCGGCGACGAGCCGTGGCTGCCGGTATCGCTCGGCCAGGCGCTGCGCAGCTACGCCGCCGCCGGCGGGCACGTTCTGTCGCTGGGGATCGACTCGTTGCGCCGGCTGGTCAGGCTCAGCGCCAGCCGGGCGTCGGCGCCGACCCCGCCCGCGCGCCACCGATGTACTCGGCGCCCGACCCGGCGCGGTGGTGGCCAGCCACGGCGCCCTGATCCTGGCCGGACGCGACCGCCTGCACATCTTCACCGGCACCTCGGGCGCCCTACGCGGCTACCGCTCCTACCAGCGCTTCGCTCCCACCACCAGCTACGGGCCGCCGGACTCGGTCGCCGGCGCCACCACGGCGGCCCCGAGCATCATCGGCTACCGGCTGTCGAAGGGAATCGTGATCGACATCGCGCTGCCCGGCTTCGGCGCCAGCCTGGCCCACAACTTCGACGCCCGCCAGCTGGTCTCCAGCGTCTGGGGCGTGATCTCGGGTCGGTGATCGCGGGGTGGCGGACGCAGCCGTCCGCGTTCGGGGGCGGCCGGACGGTCAAGGGGGACGTGGTCCGAGTTACTCGCCGCATAGCCGAGCCAGATGAACCACGTCACCGGCCGGACGGTCAGCTCGTTGCGATGCGGACACGTTTGTTTGTGTTCGTTCAGCGTGCCGTCACGCGGGTGTGACATTCCGCGTCCGCGCTGGGGACGTGACGCAACTGGGTTACACCTATGCGGTACCTCAGATGCCGCACGTCCAGCACGCTGGCCGGGCGGTTGCAGTTTCGGCACACCCCGGCACACCGCGGAGGCGCCGGCGGGCACCTTCGTGTGCGTGCCGCCCGGTGTCGTCCACACGTTCTCCAATCCCGGCCCCGGCCGGGTGCGCTTGTTGAACTTCAACACCCCCGGCGGGTGGGAGGGCTACATGCGCGACCTCGGAGCGGCCGCGGCCGACGGGCGTCAACTCAGCTCCGCGCAGGTGGGCGAGATCGCCTCCCGCTACGACTTCCGCTCGGTCACGTTGACATAAGCGCGGGCTTAAGGTGCCGGCAGGGCCGACCACTAGGATTGCCGGCGATGGCCACACTCGTCACCCTGTCGGCCTCCTACGGTTCGGCCGGCAGTCTGATCGGACCCGCCGTCGCCGAGCAACTGGGCGTGCCCTTCGTCGATCGGATGATCCCGCTCGGGGTCGCACAGCGCCTGGAGGTGCCGGTCGACGATGCGGTGGCCCACGATCAGAAGATCGCCTCCAGCTGGGTCGAGCGGATCCTGCGCAGCTTCGCCGCCCTCGACGCCGGCACGGGGGTGCCGGTCGTCGCCGGCGACGTCTCCACCGACGAGTTCCGCCGCGCCACTGAAGAGGTGATCAACCGGCAGGCAGCGACCGGCGCCGGCGTGATCCTCGGCCGCGCCGGTGCGGTGCTGTTGCGAGAGGATCCACGCGTGCTCCGCGTCCGTCTCGACGGTCCCGCCGAGGACCGCATCCGCCGCGCGGTGGCGCTGGGCGATATGAGCGAGGACATTGCCCGTCAGGCTCTGACCAAGGCCGATCGCACCCACGAGGCCTACGTCAAGCACTTCTACAACCAGGATGTGCACGACCCCCGCCTGTACCACCTGGTGATCGACTCGACGGTGATCCCCGTGGACGCCTGCGTGGAGATGCTCGTGACCGCCGCCAGGTCTCACAGCGCCGCCCTCGAGTCCTGACCGTCGCGGCCCGGGTCCGGGCCCGGTGACCAGCGCCCGGACTTGGTCGTACCGTTTGCCGCCGTGACGTCGTATCTGAAGCGCCTGATCTCGTCGCTGGCTGCCTACCAGGTGGCCGACGTGGTCTCCAAGCTGATCGGGGTCCTGCTGCTGCCGGTCTATACGCGCTACATCCCGCCGGCGGGCTACGGGGTGGTGGAGCTGCTCGCCAACGGGGTGATCCTGATCAGCATCCTGGTGCGCTTCGGGATGATCGAGTCGTTCTTGCGCTACTACTTCACCGACGATGATCCCGCGCGCCGCGACGCGCTGGTGCGGCGGACGGCCGGCTTCCTGCTCATCGCCACCACCGTCACCGCCCTGATCCTGGCCGCCGCCGCAGTCCCGCTCAGCAAGCTCGTGCTCGGTTACCGTGACCCGACCACATTCCGGATCGCCGTTCTCGGGCTATGGACGTTCACCAACCTCGAGTTCGCCTACGCCGTGCTGCGCGTCGACGAGCGCCTGCGCGTCTACGCGACCGCCTCGCTGACCAACGTGCTGCTGACCGTGGCCGGGTCGCTGGTGCTGGTAGTCGGGCTCGGCGATGGGGCGCGCGGCCTGCTGCTGGCCAACTACGGCGCCTCGACGCTCGTCCTGCTGGTGCTGTGGTGGACGCTGCGCGCCCGGCTGATCCCCCGGCACGGACGCGTCGACCGCATGTCGGTGCTGCTGCGCTTCGGGCTGCCCGACCGTCCCGGCTGAGGCCTCGGTGTACGCCCTCAGCATCGTCGACCGGTACTACATCTACCACCAGCGCAGCCCCGCCCTGGCCGGGCTGTACTCGATCGCGATCAAGCTCGCCGGGGCGGTCGCATTCATCGTGCGCGCGTTCCAGTACGCCTGGCCGCCGCTGGCCTACTCGGTGGTCGATGACGTGGAGGCGGCCCGGCTGTACGGGCTGGTGACCACGTACTACGTGGCCGTGTCCGGCTGGGTGGTGGCCGGGCTGCCCCTGCTGGGCCGGTGGGTGCTGCGGCTGCTGGCCGCACCGGCCTACTACGGCGCCTATCGCGCGCTGCCGTGGGTGGCGCTGGGCTGGGCCATGTACGGCCTGTGGGTGGTGTTCCTGGTCATCGCCGGGCGCGCCAAGGTGACCATGCGCAACTTCCCCGCCTCGCTGGCCGGGCTGGCCGCCAACGTGGTCCTGCTGCTGGTGCTGGTGCCGCCGCTGGGGATCGCCGGCGCCGGTATCGCGCTGTGCGGCGCGTATGCGGTCATGCTGACGGTCATGTACCTGCTGACCCGGCGCGCGTTCACGGTCGCCTTCGAGTGGGGTCGCCTGGCCCATCTCGTCTTGGTCATGGGCGGCCTGGCCGTGGCCGGCAATCTGGCGCTGCCCACCCACGGCGCGGTCGGTCTGCTTGCCCGGGTGGTGGTGGCGGCGGCGATTCCAGCGGTGCTGTTGGCCACCGGGTTCGCGCACGGCGCCGAACTGCGACAGGCCCGGGCGCTGCTGCTGCGGCTGCGTCGCTGGAACCCACCGCCGGCCGGGAGCGCGCCGTGACCCGGCCGGCGGTCAGCGTGGTGATGCCGTTCGCCGGCTCGCCGGCCGACGGTCGGCGCGCGCTGGCCGCCCTCGGGCGCTTGACGCCGAGCCCGACGACGAGCTGATCCTCGCCGACAACGCCGGCGTGGTCGGCGTCGGGGAAGGAGGAGTGACGGTGGTGCGGGCGAGCCGGGGAGCACTCGCCCTCGCACGCCCGCAACGTCGGCGCCGAGCACGCCACCGGCGAGTGGGTGCTGTTCCTCGATGCCGACTGCGTGGCCCCGGCGGATCTGATCGACGCGTACTTCGGTGAGCCGATCGCCGACGACGTCGGGCGCCCTGGCCGGCGAGGTGGTCCCCGCCCAGGAGGGCCTCACCTTCGCCGCCCGCTACGGCGCGGCGCGCAACTTCCTCGGCCAGCAGGGCCATCTGGCCACCCCTATCTGCCGCGCGCGGTGGCGGCCAACCTGCTGGTGCGCCGGCGGGCCTTCGATCAGGTGGGCGGGTTCTACGAGGGCGTCCGCGCCGCCGAGGACACCGACTTCAGCTGGCGCCTGCAGCTGGCCGGCTGGCGAATGGTGGGACGGCCGCGAGCGCGCGTCGAGCACCGCTACCGCACCACCGTGCGCGCGCCTGCGGCGCCAGTGGCGCGGGTACGCCGCCGGGCGCGCCTGGCTGGGCCGGCGCTACGAGGACTTCGAGCCCGAGCCCGCGCTGCGCCGCGCCGGTTCGCCGGGTGCTGGCCACGGTGGGGCGCGGCCGGGTGCGCGCACGGCCGCCGCCGGCCGTCCGCCGGTCCCGCTCCGCGCCGGCTCGAGCGTGGGCGCTTCTTGGTGCTCGACGCGCGTCTGGGGGTGGAGGAGCTGGCCGGCCTGGCGCTGTCCAACCGCCCCGCCGCCGATCGCCCGGCCCGGGGCGCCGCCCGCGTGGTGCTGGTCGCCGACCGCTTTCCCACTCGCGGCGATCCGCTGGCCGACTTCGCCCGCAGCCTGGCCGGCGCACGGGTCGAGGCGACGTCGCGGCCGGAGGCGGTCGACGCAGGCGGTGGCCCGGGAGCTGATCGTCGACTACCGCGAGGACGACGGCGCCGCCGCCCGCGTGACCTGGCCACGGTGCGCGCTAGCTCGGCGCGCCATCCCGCTGCGCAGCGCCCGTGACGTGGTTGGCCGCCGCGTCCGGCGAGCCCGGGGCTGACCGCGCTCGCCCCCGCGGTGCGGCGCCTGGCACGCGACAAGCACGCGCGAGTCCATCCGCTCGGCGGCGGCGACGTCGCCGCCGTGGCCAGCGCGGCTGGCGGCCCTGGCCGGGAGACCGCTGCAGGACTGCGGACTGATGCGCGTCTCAGGTGGTCGACCCGTCGGCGTACACGCCGCCCTATGACCACGCCCTGTGCGCGGCCCTGGCGGGTCGGGCGCGGAGGTCGAGCTGGTCACCAGCCGCTTTGCCTACGGGTCGGTGCCGGCGCCCGACGGCTACGCGGTGCGCGAGCTGTTCTACCGCCGGACGCGCGGGTGCCGCCGGGGTCGCGGCTGCGCCGGGCCGCCAAGCTGTCCTCCAGCACGTCCCCGACATGCTTGCGCTACCGCCGTCACGCCGGCCGCCGCCGACGTCGTCCACTTTCAGTGGCTGGCGCTGCCCGTGGCTCGACGCCGGCCTGCTCCCGTCGCCGCCCGGTGGTCCTGACCGCCCATGACCTGCTTCCCCGCGAGCCGCGGCCCGGCCAGGCCCGCGCCCAGCGTCGGCTGTATGACCGGGTCGACGCGGTGGTCACGCATTCGGACTACGGGCGGCGGCTGCTGGCCGGGCATCGGCGTGCTGACGCCGGCAAGGTCCACGTGATCCACCACGGCGCGTTCGTCACTCGGTGCTCGGGGCGCCGGACGGTCGAGCTGCCCGAGTGCGTGGCCGACGTGGCCGGCCGGTGGTGCTGTTCTTCGGCCTGCTGCGCCCCTACAAGGGGGTCGAGACGCTGCTGCGCGCCTGGCAGGGCGTGCCCGGCGCCGAGCTGTGGATCGTGGGGCGACCGATGATGGAGCTCGAGCCGCTGCGGGAGCTGGCGCCACCGTCGGTGCGCTTCGTCTCCCGCTTCGTGTCCGACGCCGAGCTGGCGGACGCCCTGTTTCGCCGCGCCGACCTGGTCGTGCTGCCCTACTCGCGAACCGAGCGTCTGGACCAGTCCGGCGTGCTCGCCACCGCGCTGGCCTTCGGGCGGCCCAGCGTGCGTCACCGACGTGGGCGGCTTTCCGGAGGTGGCGGCGACGGGCGCCGCGCGGCTGGTCCCGGCCGGCGATCCGGAGGCGCTGCACGACGCGCTCTGCCGGCGCTGCTCGCCGACCCCGCGGAGCGCGAGCGGATGGGCGCGGCCGCGCTGGCGGCGGCGCGCGGGCCCTACTCCTGGGAGGCGGCCGCCGCGCCAGACGCTGGCGCTGTACGAGCGGCTCACGCGGTCGTGATCGCGCCGCGGCGGCGCGGCCTCGGCCTCGCGGCGGGCGACCTCGGCGCGCACCACCGGCGCCACCTCGGTCCCGAACAGCTCGATCGAGCGCATCACGTCCGTGTGGGCGACCGCGCCCACGCTCATCTGGCCGACATAGCGGGTGTTGCCGAACAGCTGGTGCTCGAACAGGATCTTCTCCGCCACCTGCTCAGGCAGAGCCGGCGGCGACCGCGCCGCGCGGCGAGCGCAGCGCCTCGTACTCGGGCCGGCCCGACGGCGGCCAGCCGCGCTCGCGCCCGATCCGGTTCATCATCGCCAGATAGGGCTGGGCGAACGCGGAGTCGGCCTCCTGCGAGGTCGCGCCGACGAACGCGTGGGTGTTGATGGCCAGCGGCAGCGCGACCGGCGTCGTGGCCGGCCTCCATCGGCCGCGCGGCGGTACAGGGCCACCAGCGGCGCGAAGCGCTCGGGCTGGCCCGCCGATGATGGCCAGCGTCAGCGGGCAGGCCCAGAGGTTCCGGCGCGCGCCACCGACTGCGGCGTGCCGCCGACGGCCACCCATACCGGCAGCGGGTCCTGGATCGGCCGCGGGTAGATGCCGGCGTCGGTGAGCGGTGCGCGCAGGCGACCGCGACCAGGTCACGCTGCGGCGCCTCGCGGATCTTCAGCAGCAGCTCGAGCTTCTCGGCGAACAGCTCGTCGTAGTCGTCGAGGTCGTAGCCGAACAGCGGGAACGACTCGATGAACGAGCCGCGGCCGGCCATGATCTCGGCACGACCGCCGGAGATCAGGTCGAGCTCGGCGAACTGCTGGAAGACCCGCACCGGGTCGTCGGAGCTGAGGACGGTGACCGCGCTCGACAGACGGATGCGCTCGGTCTGCGCGGCGATCGCGGCCAGCGCGACCGCCGGCGAGGAGATCAGGAAGTCCGGGCCGGTGGTGCTCGCCGATGGCGAACACGTCGAGGCCCGACCTGCTCGGCCAGCACCGCCTCCTCGATGAGGTCGCGCATCCGCTGCTGCGGGCTGACGCCCGAGCTGAGGTCGGCGAAGGTGGCAAGTCCGAGTTCCATGTCCTGACCGACGATAGCAGGGTAGTTGCGGGGACAACTATTCTCTATCTGCGTCCCCTCGGCCTTCTCCCACACCACCGGCACGCCGACGCGCAGGTAGCGGATCAGCCCGGCCAGCGTGGCCAGGGTCACCAGCAGGTAGTAGTAGGCCAGCGCCGGCGCCGGGAACGGGCAGCCTCAGTCGCCCAGCGGCGGCCAGCAGCAGCCAGGCGGCTGCGCGGCCGAGGACGACGACGTAGACCAGCCCGTGGCCGATCGAGCGCGATGCTGGTGATGAGCAGGACCAGGTGCAGGAGCCCGCTGCCGTAGCGCAGCAAGCGGTGAGAGACGATCTGCAGCAGGTACAGCAGGCCGCCGCCGCGCAGCATCGGCCGGAGAGCACGTGCTGCCAGCATCTGCGCTGTGCATCCTGACCTTGCGCTGGTACTCGTCCTCGAGGTCACGCGACGGGCTTCTCCCAGGCGACCGCCTGCGGGTCATAGACGGCGCGTCGGCCCGCGCTGGGCGAGCTGGTAGGGGAGCCCGAGGTCGTGGCCGATGTGCGAGGTCGTTCTCGATGTAGTCGCTATCGCCGCACGGCGTAGATGCCGCCGTTGCCGGCGGTGATCGAGCCCATCGCCGACTCGTTCTGGCGCGCGCCACAGCTCAAAGCGCCAGTAGACCCCCTCGCGGTTGGTGCCGTCGGCGCGCTCCAGCCGCCAGCCGCCCGCACACGTAGGCGACGTCGGGGTCGGCGAAGTTGCGCACCAGCTTGCGCAGCGCGTCGGGCTCCCAGCGCGCGTTGGCGTCAGTGAAGGCGATCGATCTCGCTGGTCGCCTCGCGTACGGCGCGGTTCTGGGCGGCCACCTTGCCGGCCCGCGGGCCGGGAGCAGCCGCACCCGCGCTTGGTCGCCCGCGACCACGGTCGGCGACCAGCTCGTCGGTGTCGGTCGGTGGAGCCGTCGGAGGCGACCAGGATCTCGACGACTTCGCCGCCGGATAGTCGAGCGCGAGCAGGTTCTCCAGCCGCCGCTCGATCACCGCTCCTCGTCGTGGGCGGCGACCAGATCGCCTCACCGTCGGCTCGACGTCGCGCTTGTCCACCGGCCGCGGACGGATCCGCGCCACCAGGGCGGCAAACAGCGGGTAGCCGGCGTGGGTCCACAGCAGCGCCGGCCAACGCGACCCAGAACAGCGACCTCGAGCACAATCACGCTGAAAACAGTACTTCGGCGCCCGTGACAGCCGAGGCCTCATCCCCTCCACGGCACCGCCAGTGGCCGGCGGTACACCGCCGGTGGCCGGGGGCTCCGCTCTCACCGACGTCGTCGAGCGCCTTCGACCTGCTGGTGGCGGGGGTGGCCGCCGTGATTACCGCGCCGCTGGTGGCGGTGCTGGCGCTGGCGGTGAGGCTGGAGTCGGCGGGCAGCCCGATCTACCGCCAGACCCGGGTCGGCCAGGACGGCCGAGCTGTTCGAGATCTGCAAGCTGCGCACGATGGTCCGCGGCGCCGAGTTCCAGCGGCGCCGGGCTGGCGATCGCCGAGGGCGACGGCCGCATCACCCGGCTGGGCCGTTGCTGCGGCGCTACTCGCTCGACGAGCTGCCCAACCTGTGGAACGTCGCTGCGCGGCGAGATGTCGATCGTCGGCCCCGGCCGACGCTCGAGTTCCAGGTCGATGCAGTACACCCCGCGCCAGCGCGGCCGCCTGGCGGTCAAGCCCGGCATCACCGGATGGGCCCAGGTCAACGGGCGCGCCTCGCTGCCCTGGCCCGAGCGGATCGAGCTCGACCTCTGGTACGTCGAGCACCGCTCGCTGCGCCTGGACCTGGCGATCCTCAAGCGGACCGTCACGGTCGGTCTGGTGCTCAGCGGCCACGGCATCTACAAGGGAGCCACCGGCGGATGGCAGCCCCCGACCAGCCGACGTAGGCGGGCCGCACGGGCCAGCGCCCGACGCAGGCGGGCGGCTCGGCCCGGGCGGGGGCGGCGGGTCCGCGCCGCGGTCCTGCTCACCGGTGTCGGCAAGCGCTACGACATCGTCTCGGCGTTCGCCCAGCACGCCACCGTGATCGCCGCTGACCCCAACCCGCTGGCTCCGGCCCAGTACGCCGCCCACTTCCGCCGCCCGGTCCCGCGTATCGACGACCCGGCCTATGTGCCGGCGCTGCAGGCGCTGTGCCGGAGTTCGGCGTGGGGGCGGTGGTGCCGCTGACCGACCTCGACCTCGAGGTGCTCGGCCACGCGCGGGTCGCCGGCCAGCTGCCCGCCTTCGTGCCCGACCCCGAGTTCGCCCGCGCCACCTTCGACAAGTACGAGGCCCACCTCCTGCTGCGAGCGGCTGGGGCTGCCCTCGCCGCCCACGGTGCTGCCCGGCGAGGCGGTCTCGCACTACCCGGTCATGGTCAAACCCCGCTGGGGTTCGGGCGCGCGCTCCATCCACCGGGCCGCGCGACGCGCGCGCGGCCGAGTTCCTGGTCGAGTACGTGGAGGAACCGGCCATGCTCCAGCGCTGGATGGATCGGGCCCGAGTTCTCGATCGACTGCCTGTCCGATCTCGATGGCCGCTGCCTGAACGCGATCCCGCGCACGATGATCGAGTCCCGGGGTGGGGAGTCGATCAAGGGCACGGTGATCGACGACCCGGAGTTGGTCGACCTCGCCCGTCGCGTGGTCGAGGCTCTCGGCTGCCGTGGGCCCTGCACCGTGCAGGTCTTCCGCGACCGCGACATCGGCCTGGGCATCACCGACGTCAACACCCGCTTCGGCGGCGCCTTCCCGGCGCCCATGTACGCCGCCCTGCCGGGTCGCACCTACCCTGAGCTGATCGTGCGCATGGCCCGCGGGGAGCGGATCGAGCCCCACGTCGGCGAGTACCGGGCAGGAGTGACCTTCACCCGCTACTTCTGGCAGCTCGAGCTCGACACCGAGATGCAGCCGACCGGACGCGACATCGTTGATCCGCCGGGGCCGCCCCGGCCCCGGTGAGCTCTCGGGCCTGGGAGGGTCACTGGGCCTGCGGCCGACTGGCAGGCGAGATCGACGCCAGAGCGACAGTGATCCCTACCAGGCACCGGCACTCCTCCTCGGTGCTGTCGTTTACGCCGGCGCCCGGCTGGCAGAGCTTTTCCGCACCACGCAGCCACACGTCTAGCTGGGCTCAGTCCAGGTACGGCTTGAGCAGCGCCAGGTCTGCCGGCCCCAGGCGGTCATTGGCGTTGTCGCGCTGGTGCCAGTAGGGGTAGGGCAGCGGCGGGCGGCTGACCTGCTCCAGCCGGGCCAGCTCGTCGGCTGAGAGCGTGAGCTCGGCGGCCTTGAGGTTGTCGGCCAGTTGCTCGTCGGTCCGGGCTCCGATGATGACCGAGCTGATCGCGGGCCGTGTCAGCAGCCAGGCGAGCGCGACCTGCGCGGGCGAGGCGCCGTGGCCGTCGGCGATCTCGACCAGCACCTCGATGGTGTCGTAGAGCCGGTCCTCGTCGTACACCGGCGGCTCATCCCACTCTCCGACGTGCCGCGTGCCTTCGGGCGCGTCCTGGCCGCGGCGGTACTTGCCCGACAGCAGGCCACCGGCCAGCGGGCTCCACACCAGCACGCCCAGGCCCTGGTCGACGGCAACCGGGATCAGCTCGAACTCGGCCGAGCGCTCCTGCAGCGAGTAGTAGATCTGCTGGCTGACGAACCGGGGCAGATGCTCGCGCTCGGCGGTGCTCAGCGCCTTCATCAGCTGCCAGCCGGCGTAGTTGCTCACGCCGACATAACGCACCTTGCCGGAGTCGACCAGGAGGCGCAGGGCGTCGAGCGTCTCCTCCAGCCGCGTCTGGCCATCCCACTCATGCACCTGGTAGAGGTCGATGTGATCGGTGCGCAGCCGGCGCAGGCTGGCTTCGCAGGCGGTGATCACATGGTGACGTGACAGGCCCGCGTCATTGGGGCCATCGCCCATGGGGAAGCGCACCTTGGTGGCGAGCAGTAGGTCGTCGCGCTTGCTGTGCAGCGCCTCGCCGATGATCTCCTCCGAGTGGCCCATCGAGTACATGTTGGCCGTGTCGATCAGGTTGATGCCGGCGTCGAGGCACATGTCGATCTGCCGTCGAGCGCCGGTCACGTCGGTGCTGCCGATCTGCTCAAACTGACCCCGGCCGCCGAAGGTCATCGTGCCAAGGGTCAGGGATGAGACCCGTAGGCCTGAACTGCCAAGCGGTCGATATTCCATGGCCGTAGTTCTACCCGCTGGCGGCGCGCTTAGCCGAAGAGCGCGGCTGCCGTCGCGGCTTGGCGGGTGCCTCCCAGCACTCTTCGACGAAGGCGGCGATCTTGCGCGTGAGCCGCTCGGGCCTGACGCGCAGCTCGAGGATGGACGTGGCATCGATCAGCCGGCCGTTGGGGAGCTCGGAGGCGAGCATGCCGGCGTCCGAAAGTGGGTGCAGCGGGTCGCGCGGGTGGCCGATGACCAGCGCCGGGGTCTGGAAGGTGCGCGCGCTGGTTGTGATCGGGGGCCACGCGGCCGTAGAGCAATCCGGCCAGCACCGAGGCGCTCGGTCCCGGGTCCTGCGAGATCCAGTCCAGGCCGATCTGGGTCAGGAACGGCAGCGGCGCTCGCGGTATCCGCCGCGCCACGCCGGCCAGCGCCCGCATCGCCGACTCGCCGAACCGCAGCGCGAACAGCAGCGGGGTGAAGGCGGCGCCGGCGGCCAGGATGGCGCCGTCGAGCACCGGCATCTCGAGCACCATGCCCCGCAGGCGCTCCGGGGCCAGCAGGGCCATCTCGAGGGTGATGTTGGCTCCCAGCGAGGTGCCGCCCACCACCGCCTGCTCGAGCTCGAGGTGGTCCAGCAGCGCCACCGTCTGATGGGCGAAGGCGGTCATCGAGTACTCCCAGGTCTCCCGGGGCCGGTCGGACTGGCCGTGGCCGAGCGGGTCCATCGTGACCACGCAGTTGCCGCGAGCGGCCAGGGCTCGGGCCAACGGCTCGCTCATACGCTGCGACAGCAGCAGGCCCGGGAGCAGCACGGTGACGTGGGGCCCTTCACCGTAGGACGTGTAGGCGATACGCCGGCCCTCGAACCGGAAATTGGCCATGTGGCCAGGATATCCGGCGGGCTGACTGGCCAATCAGCCAGTCGGGCGGACGCCGAGGCTGCCGGCGCGATAGCTTCTGCGCTGCCACCAGCATCGGATCACGAGGAGGAAGTCCATGGCCAAAGCTCCACGATCGCTCGCGGGCAAGGTTGTCGCCATCACCGGGGGCGCTCGCGGCATCGGGCGGGCCACCGCCGCAGCGCTGATCGTCCAGGGCGCCCGCGTCGCGATCGGAGACATCGACGCGCCGCTGGCCGAGCAGACGGCGCGGGAGCTGGGCGCGGGCACGGTCGGGCTGCCGCTCGACGTGACCAAACGAGCCAGCTTCGAGACCTTCCTCGTGGAGGTCGAGCGCCAGATCGGGCCCCTCGACGTGCTGATCAACAACGCCGGAATCATGCCGATCGGCCCGTTCGTGGCCGAGTCCGACACGACCGCCGCGCGGATGATCGACATCAATCTCAACGGCGTGATCTACGGCTGCAAGCTCGCGCTCGAGCGCTTCCTGCCCCGCGGTCAGGGCCATCTGGTCAACGTCGCCTCGGTCGCCGGTAAGGCCGGCTTCCCCGGCGGGGCCACCTACTGCGCCACCAAGCACGCCGTGGTCGGGCTCAGCGAGGCGATCCGCGCCGAGGTCAGGTCCACCGACATCGACGTCAGCATCGTGATGCCGGTGGTGGTCAACACCGAGCTGGGCTCGGGGCTGCAGAAGAGCCGGGGCGTCAAGGTGGTCGAGCCCGACGACGTCGCCAACGCGATCGTCGAGGCGCTCGAGACCGGACGCGTGGACGTGTACGTGCCCCGCTCGGTCAAGGGCCTGTTCCGCTTCATGTATCTGGTCCCGCGCTCGATGGCCGACTTCATCTCCAAGGTGCTCAAGGGCGACCAGGTGCTCGTCAACCCCGACCACATGGTGCGCAGCGCCTACGAGCTGCGCACCGGCGATCCGGCCGCCGAGGCGGCGGCGATCGAGGCGGCTGACGCGGCGACACGGTCAGAGCCCGAGCCGGCCGCGGAGCCGGAGCCCGCCATCCGCCAGTAGGGCGCGAGCACTTATCCGTACAGGTCTCGCGTGGGGGCCATGAGGCTGGCTGGCTAACCAGCCAGCCAGTCGGCGATCAGCTCGCCGATGCGCGGTCCGGCGTCCTCCTGGAGGAAGTGGCCGGCGTCCTCGATCACGTGTGAGACCTCGGTACCGAGCGCCTCCGCGAACCGCACGCCGGTATCCAGCGGCAGCACGGGGTCCGAGTCGGCCCACAGGATCAGCTTGGGGCGGCCGTCGGTGCGGAGGGCGTCGAGCGTGCGCTGGCCGGCGGCCGCGCCCGGCATCGATGGGTCCGTGGGCAGGATCAGCGGGAAGGCGCGCGCGCCCGCCTTCGACGCCGGGTTGGGGAATGGGGCCTCGTAGGCGGCGATGACCTCGTCACCGGGGTCGCGCTTGCAGGCGCCGCGGACCAGAAAGCCGACCGGCAGGTCCTCGGTCCGGTCCACGAAATCACGGAACGCGATCCAGGCGTCGTTCATCTTCTGATGACCGGTGAACAGCCCGGTGTCGAGGATCACCAGCCGGGCGATCCGGTCGGGGTGCTCGACGGCCAGGCGCAGGCCGATGGGGCCGCCCCAGTCGTGGACGACCACGGTGGCGTCCTGAAGCTCAAGCTCCTCCAGCAGTCCGGCGACCGCTTCGGTATGGCGATCGTAGGTGTACCAGTCGGCGTCGACGGGCTTGTCTGAGCGCCCGAACCCGGGGAGGTCGGGCGCGATGCAGCGATAGCCGGCGTCGCGCACCGGCCCGATCACCTTGCGCCACAGAAACGACCAGGTCGGCTCACCGTGGACGAACAGCACCGGCGGGCCGTCGCCCTCATCGAGATGGGCCAGCCGGAGATCGTCGAATTGGCGCCAGTGGGGGGCGAAGGGGAAGTCGGGCAGGCCTTCGAACTGCTCGTCGGGGGTGCGTATGGCGTCGGTCATGGCGAGAACCTATACGGCCGCGCACCCCCGACGCCGCCACCGCGACGCCTGCGGGGCTCAGAGCCCGTGCCCGACGGTGGCGTTCCCGTCCGAGGCCACGGTGATGTCGATCACCGTCGGCTCTCGCGCCCACGCGATCAGGTTCAGCGACTGCAGCCGGTCGAGCACGGCCTGAAACGCGACCGCCTGCACCGGGCTGGCGTAGCGCCGCGCGATCTGAAACGACCATCCGGTGGTCTGGCCCAGGAATCCCTGGCCGGTCTGCTGGCGGTAGTGGGCGTCCATCACCGTGCTGTAGACCTCGAGCGGCCGGTTCACGCCCGAGAGCGCCCGCACCTGGGCGGCCAACTCGATCAGCAGCCGCACCGCCACCGGACGCAGACCCACGTAGAGCGAGCGGGGCACATTCAGCGCCTTGGCACCGGAGCCCATGCCGGGGTTGTAGGCCAGCCCCAGCCTCGCGGCGTTGGACGGCAGCGGCACCAGCGTGCGGCTCTGGTAGGCCGAGGCGAGCGCCTTGGGGTCCGAGAAAGACGGCCCGCTGGGCGGATGCATCACCTCGGCGCCGGCGTCGTCCTCGTTCTGCAGCGTTCCCAGTCGCGCCAGCTCAGCGCGGTCGGTGCGGTACAGGTGCATGATTCCGACCGCGCCCAGGACCCGCCAGTAATAGAGCCAGGAATCGTCGCCGAGGCCGGACAGCAGCCGGTACGCGGCCGCGTGACGGTCAGGCGAGCTGTCGAAGTACAGCTGCGCGTAGGGAACCGCGCGTCCGGCGTCGTAGTCGGCGAGCACCTGCTGGAGGTTGCCGATCCCCATGTGGTAACTCTCGATGGCCAGGTCCTGGCGGCCGAAGCGACCCTCGGCGAGCCGCAGGTATCGAACCGTGGCCGCCAGCTCCGCGGCCGGATTGAAGCGGGAGTCGACCGTCGCCCGCCGGGCCAGCAGTGGTCCCAGCTGGCCTCTTCGGGTGCCGGCCGCGACGGCATTGATCTGCGCAGTCAGCGTCCGGCTCTGGGCCAGGTTGATGTGCATGCCCAGCAGTTGCTGGCCGGTCTGGGCGAGGATCTGGGTCAACCCGGCGGCGTCGGCCGGATCCGAGCCGGCAATGACCTGCGGCCGGCCGGCGCTCTCGACGAACACCAACCCCTCGAGCAGGTTCGGGTCGATCCCTGTCCCGGCGGTGACCCGGTCGATCAGGCCGCGGTAGGCGGCCACCCGCGCCGCGGTGGCCATCGCCCCGCCCGGACTCTTGACGAACAGGGCGTGGGCGTTCCCGGCTGCCGCCCGGGCGACGTAGGCGGCCTCGCGGGAGGCCACGTAGCCCCAGGGATCATGGACGGCGGCGGGTGCGGCGGGCCGGGCCGGCGGGGGCTTGGGCAGCGGTCCCACCCCGAGCACCGACAACAGGGTGGCGATCGCGATCCCCACCAGGAGGGCCAGCAGGACCAGCTTCATGCGGCGCTCGTTACGCGTGGGCCCAGCCGGGCGCCTGCGGCTGCCGCCGGCGACGCTCATGTCGTGAGCGTCAGACCCCGGCAGCGCGCGACCTGGGCGGCGGTCTGCTGGTGAGCCGGGAACACCTGCCATCCGTACGAGTGAGGGTAGAAGTTCACCACCGAATGCGGATGCAGACGCTCATGCTTGGGATCGAAGTACAGGATGCCGGTGTTGGTGCCGAGGTACCAGGCCAGCACGCTCTGGAACGCGATCGGGATGTTGGGCTGGCCGCAGGCCAGGATCCGCGACGCACCGAGACGCTTGACCACCCCGCTGAGCAGGTTGAACTCGTGGGTGCGTGCCCGCTGGGAGGTCAGGTCGGCGCGCTCGAACGAGATCCGGCCGCGGGTGGCCGGCACGAGCGAGATCGCGAATACGGCGATGACCGCCACCGAAACCCACCCGGCCACCTGCGGCCCGGCGTTGATCCGCAGCCGCGCCAGGATCGCGCGGGTGTCGAGGATGATCCGTCCGACGAAGACTCCGGCCAGCACGCACACCCCGGCGGCGGCCTCGAACATGTAGCGAGACACCGCCGGCCAACCGTGCAGGGCGAAGGCCGCCTCCACCAGGACCCACAGCACGACGCCGCCGGCCAGTAGCAGTACCGGCCTGTCCCGCCGCCAGGCGGCCATGAGCACGGCGAGCAGGGCGGCGATCTTGATCGAGGCGGCGTCGAGGCCGTTGAAACGGTCAAAGGTGCCGGTGATCTTGTTGCCGTGCAGCGCGCGCGGTGAGCGCTCGGCCAGCGAGGCGGACGAGAACGGGCTCTTGGAGCTGACCGCCGGGATGCCGAGCCACAGGACGGGGATGAGGACGATCCCGATGATCAGCTGGCGGCGCATGGCCGGGATCGATCGCCATGCCCACACCACATAGACGGCCATCGGCGCCCACACCTCGGGCCGCCCCAGGGCGGCCAGCCACCAGACCCAGAACGCCCACCGATAGCGGCGGCACTGGATGCAGTCGACCGCCCCCAGGACCAGGGCGACGATCATCGTGTCCGATTCGGCGCTGAGGATCGAGTGCACGTACTGGTCGATGCCGAGCACCGCCAACGCGGCGACAAGGCCGGCGGCGTAGGCCGCGTAGCGGCGCTCGGGCGGAGCATTGACCAGTCGGAACGCCACCCGCCAGGCGAACACCAGGCCGCTGAGCGAGACCGCCACCGCGGTGATCATCCACAGCCACAACGCGTAATGGCCGAGGACCGCGTAGGGCACCGTGAACAGGTACGGGAGTGGCTTCCAGGACGGGGCTCCGTTGGTGTCGAGCTTGAAGTGGACGGTCAGGTGGCCCCACACCAGCCAGCCGTAGGGGTCATAGCCGGGCCGGGCCCGGGCCCACAGCACGATCACGGTCGAGACGAGCAGCAGCGCCACTGCACCCAGGGGCCAGCGGTATGTGTAGATGAGCTTCGAGACCGCTTCGCGACGCGCGCTGCGGTCCGGCCCGGTAGCTGAGCGACGACGCAGCGGCTCAGGCGCGGGGAGGGTCTGCTCGGACACGTGCGCGCCCGAAAGTAGCAACGATCGCGGGCGGGACCGCCACCCCCTCAGATTGCGTATCCCGTCCGGCGCTCTCGGACGATCCCGTTCGGTGGGTCGGCTATCCTCGTGCGCTTGCCGGTCTACCAAGGTGCCCCGGCCGACTCGCGAATAACCTGCCGCACATCGGCGGCGAGCGCTGGGCTCCACTAGACAATGCTGAGTGTCCGCATGAACACCCCATCAGTCTCGAGCCGCGGTAGGGCGGGCCGGTGAGCACCGACGCCCCGCAGGGCGTGGCGGCGCTGGCCGGGCGCCGGGTCCTGGTCACCGGCGGGTCCGGGTTCATCGGCCGCCACGTGGTGTCCGAGCTGACCGCCGCCGGCGCCCACGTGCGCGTGGTCGATCTCCAGCCTCACCCCGACCCGCAGGTCGACATCGTGCTCGGCGACATCACCGACCCCGAGGTACTGGAGCGGGCCTTCGACGGCGGGTTTGAATCGATCGTGCACCTGGCGGCGCTGACTTCGGTGCTGCGCTCGCTCGAGCATCCGCAGCTCACCTACCGGACCAACGTGGCCGGCACCCAGGCCGTGCTGGAGGCGGGCCGGGCGGCCGGCGCCACCTCGCTCGCGTTCGCCTCCACCAACGCCGTCACCGGCCCGATGGAGGCCCCCAAGATCGTCGAGTCGGCACGGTTGCGGCCGCTGACTCCGTACGGCTCCACCAAGGCTGCCGGCGAGATGCTGATGTCGGCCTACACCGCCTCCTACGGGCTGCGCTGCGCGTGCCTGCGGTTGACCAACGCCTACGGGCCGGGGATGCAGGCCAAGGACAGCATCATCGCGCGGCTGATGCGCGGCATCCGGCTCGGGACCACGTTTGAGATATACGGCGACGGCAACCAGGTGCGCGACTACGTGCACGTCACCGACATCGCCCAGGCCATGATGCTGGCCCTGGTCAGCGAGGAGTGGGCCGGACCGACGATCATCGGCTCAGGATCCTCGCTGTCGGTGCACGACGTCATCGCGGCCGTGCGCGCGGTCAGCGGCGCGGAGCTCGACGTCCGCCACGGGCCGGCCAAGGCCGGGGAGATGCCGGCGGTGATCGTCGATCCCAGCCGGGCGCTGGCCGCCGGGTGGTCGCCGCGGTTCCCGCAGCTGTCCGACGGCCTGGTCGGCGTGTGGGACGAGTGGTCAAAGGCCGACGTGCAGGCGCCGGTCGGCACCGTCGGGGGCGCAGCGTGACCGTGGCCGACAGCGATCCCACGGTGTCGGCGGTGGAGTTCGAGCGGCTCCAGCCGGCCGAGCGAGGCGCTGCCGAGGCCTTCCTCGCCGCACATCCGGCCGGTGCCGGAGCGCCGCTGGCGGTGGTCATTCCGGCCTACAACGAGGAGCCGACGGTGTCTGAGGTCGTGGCCGAGATCCCGTCCGAGGCTGCCGGCCTGCAGACCGAAGTGATCGTGGTCGTCGACGGCGCCAAGGACGCCACCGCCGCCAGGGCGACCGAGGCCGGCGCGCTGGTGTGCGACGTCCCCGTCAATCGCGGCCAGGGAGCGGCGCTGCGACTGGGGTACTGGCTGGCGCGGGCTCGTGGAGCCCGGGTGATCGTCACAATCGACGCCGACGGCCAGTACGACGCTGAAGAGATCACGCGGGTGGCCGAGCCGATCCTGCGCGACCAGGCCGACTTCGTCTCCGGCTCACGCCGTCTCGGCAATGAGCTCACCACCGACTCGACGCGCCACCTCGGCGTCATCGTGTTCGGCGCGCTGATCTCTGTGCTCGTGCGCCACAAGGTCACCGACCCGGCCTGCGGCCTGCGGGCCATGCGCTCAGAGGTGACCGCTGACGTGGTGCTCGAGCAGCCCCAGTATCAGGCGTCGGAGCTGATGATCTCCGCCGCCCTGCACGGCTATCGGCTCGGGGAGGTGCCCACCACGATGCGCGACCGCGGCCAGCACGCGACCTCCACCAAGAAGGGTGGGAACCTCCTCTACGGAGTCCGGTTCGCCCGCGCCGCGCTCCACACCTGGTGGCGCGACCGGACCGCGGCGCGCAGCCGCGACTGACCCGAGAAGACCCACTTCTCGTAGACGAGGAACTTCAGCACGAACATCACCGCCTGCACAAGCACATAGGCGCCGGTGACGAGGATCGCGCGCATCCCGTGGCCTGCCGGCACGTTTTGCAGGACCCAGTGCTGCATCGCAGTCGTAGCGACCGAGGACGCGACGAGCACGACCCCCGAGATCGCGATATAGGCGACGATCTCACGCAGGAAATCGGCCCGGCCCTTCATCTTCCACGCCCACCGGCGGTTGAGGATCCAGTTGGGGATCGCGCCGGCGAAAAAGGCGAGAATCGAGCACGTGGTGGGGTGGCCGCCGAGGATCACGTACGCGACCGCGAACACGATGATGCTCGTCAGCAACGCGATCATCGAGCCGATGGCGTACTTGGTTACCTTGGCCGCATACGGGGAGCGCGAGAAGCGCTGCGCGAGCGCGGAAGAGCTCGCACGCGTGTACAGATCGGTTACCACCATCGAATATCCTAGCGGCTGGGGGCATAAGATCGCCGTATGCGCCTAGCGGATGAGGGCACTGGGGTCGAACTGAACGACGACCTCGTCATCGCCGGTGACAACCTGCCGGTGCTCGAGCGCCTGCCCGAGGGGGCGTTTGACCTCGTCTACATCGACCCCCCGTTCAACACTGGCCGCGCCCAGACCCGGCATTCGGTGACCGCCACGGCCGACGCCGACGCGTCCCGCGTCGGCTTCGGCGGTCGGCGCTACCGCACCACGCTGCTGCAGAGCCTCAGCTACGACGACGCCTTCGGCGACTACCTCGGCTTTTTGGAGCCGCGGCTGAGCCGGTGCCGACAGCTGCTCTCGGCCCAGGGCACGCTGTACTTCCACATCGACTACCGCGAAGCGCACTACTGCAAGCTGCTGCTCGACGAGGTGTTCGGCCGCGACGCGTTCCTCAACGAGCTGATCTGGGCCTACGACTACGGCGCCAAGCCCCGCCGCCGGTGGCCCGCCAAGCACGACACGATCCTGGTCTACGTCCGCACCCCGGGCGCACACCACTTCGACGCCGACGCGGTCGACCGTGAGCCCTACATGGCCCCGGGATTGGTCGGGCCGGAGAAGGCGGCGCGCGGCAAGCGCCCCACCGACGTGTGGTTTCACACCATCGTTCCCACCAACGGCCGCGAGAAGACCGGCTACCCGACCCAGAAGCCCGAGGGCGTCCTGCGGCGGATGGTGTCGGCGTCGTCGCGCCCCGGCGGGTGGTGCCTGGACCCGTTCGCGGGCTCGGGCACGCTGGGGGCGGTATGCCGTGAGCTGGGACGGCGCTTCGTGCTGGTGGACTCCAACCCCGTGGCCGTGCGGGTGATGTCGCACAGGTTGGGGGCGCCCGTCAACGGGGCGGCGGCTCCGGCGGCTGCGCCTGGCCTCGAACCAGCGGCACGAACCTGACTGGGTCAAAGCGCTCGTTGACCGGGCCGGCAGCTGTCTGGCGCACGCGGACCAGGTACTGCTTGCGGCCGCCGATGGGACCGACCAGGCGGCCCCCCAGGGCGAGTTGATCGATCAGCGCGCGCGGTGGCGCATCGGCGGCGGCGGCGACGTTTATGGCGTCGAACGGTGCTCGCGCCGGCAGGCCCTCCCAGCCGTCGCCGACCACGCAGGTGACGTTGGTCAGCCCCAGCTCGCTGAGGACCGCGTGGGCGCGCCTGCTCAGCTCGGGGTGGCGCTCGATCGTCCACACCTGGTCAACCATCCGGGCCAGCAGGGCGGCGTGATAGCCCGAGCCGGTCCCGACATCGAGGACGCTGTCGTCGGGCCTGAGCTTGAGCAGCTCGAGCATCCGTGCCACCACGATCGGCTGCGAGATCGTCTGCCCGCATTCGATCGGGAGGGCGACGTTCTCGTAGGCCCGGTGATACTCGGCGTCGCCCACGAACAACTCACGTGGCACCGAGGCGATCGCGCTCAGCACCCGCTCGTCCCGGACGGCGGCACGCAGCCGCCTTGACAGAGCCTGCGCCGGATCCATAGTCAGTCCAGAGTGTCGCGCCTGGTGTCTCGATTCGGAAATCGGCGCACTAGCGCCGATCGGCACAGTGTCGCCTCACCCGGGGCACGGTGCCAGAATTGGAGGGGATGCTCACGAGCCTCAAGCTGCAACGGGCTCTGATCCTGATCCTGGTGGCGCTGCTGCTGGCGATCGGGGTGATCCTGCTCTCAAACCGGGGCTCGCCGGCCGCGCCTGATCTGGCCTCGAACTCGCAGTTCGACGGCCCCACGATGCCGCCCGGGCTGCGTGCGCACAACTTCTCGCTGGTCGACCAGTACGGGCACCGGGTGACCCTGGAGCAGTACCGGGGCAAGGTGGTCGTCCTCACCTTCATCCACTCCCTGTGTCACGACACCTGCCCGTTCATGGTCGAGCAGATCAAGGGGGCGCTGAACGAGCTTCCCAACGATGGCCGCGGGGTCCCGGCGATCGGGGTCAGCGTGGAGCCGGCCCAGGACACTCCGGCCAACCGCAAGAAGTTCTTGGCCAAGCACGAGATGACCGGGCGGATGGAGTTCCTCAACGGCCCGATGTCGGCCATGCGGCGCGTCTGGCACCAGTACGCGATCCAGCCGGTGACCCCCAAGATCGACCACTCCACGTTCGTGCTGCTGATCGACCGCAAGGGGATGGAGCGGATCGGCTACGCCGCCGATCAGCTCACCCCCGAGGATCTCGCGCACGACATCCGGGTGCTGGAGCGCGAGCCGGCCTAGCGTCAGCGAACGACCGCGTCGGCGGCCACGGCGACGAACAGCAACGCGAGATACAGCAGCGACCAGTGAAACAGCACGCTGGCCCGGGCTGCGCGTGCCGTGTCGCCACAGGCGCCAGGCCAGCGCGCACAGCACGGCGTCCAGCAGGATCGCCGCCCCCAGATACACGTCGCCGAACGTGCCGGTGAGCGCCGGCAGGATCGTGGCGACGACCAGCGCGCAGGTGTAGGCGAGAACCCGCACCGTGGTGGCGGACACGCCGCGCACCACGGGGAGCATCGGCACGCCGGCCTCGGCGTACCGCGGGGTGAGCAGCAGGGCCAGCGCCCAGAAGTGCGGCGGCGTCCACAGGAACACGATCAAGAACAGAAAGACGGCCCCGAGACCGATTCGGCCGTTCGCCGCCGCCCAGCCGACCAGCGGCGGGATCGCGCCCGCCGCCCCACCGATGACGATGTTCTGGGCGGTGCTCCGCTTCAGCCAGAGGGTGTAAACGAGCACGTAGAACGCGCCTCCGCTGATGGCCAGCACCGCGGCCAGCGGGTTGGCGAAGGTGGCCAGCACAGCGAACGAAAGCGCGGACAGGGCCAGGCCGAACGCGGTCGCGCTGGCGGGAGCGATACGGCCGGCGGCCACCGGGCGCGAGGCCGTGCGCGGGCCCATCAGCCGATCGATGTCACGGTCCAGCACGTGGTTCAGCGCGCTGGCGCCGCCGGAGGCCAGCGCTCCGCCCACCACCAGCGCCAGCAATGGCACCAGCGCCGGGGCACCGCCCGCCGCGGCCACCATCGCGCACACGGAGGTGAGCACGAGCAGCGACATGATCCGCGGCTTGGTGAGGGTCATGTAGTCGCGGGCGGCCGCGGATGACACAGGCAGCACCCGGCGCGGGGCCGGTGCCGGAAGCTCGATCGTCTCAGTCACCACGGCGCGCGCTGCTGGTGGTCGCCAGCGTCCGCAGGTCGTCGGCCACGAACCCGGGGAGGTACGGATACAGGTACCCCGACCGCTCGTCGCCGCGGCGGTCGAGCAGGTAGAGCGCCTCGGTATGGCTGATATCGCCCTTCATCGGCTTGACGAAGATGTGGTAGGCCGCCCACACCGGGGCAAGCTGGGCGTGGGTTCCCCTCAGCCAATGCCACGGCGCTACGCCGGACAGCCCCCACCTGCGGATCGCCGCGCGGGTGCTCGCCGGCGTATCGAGCGGGTTGACGCTGACCACAACCAGCACCGGGCGCTGGCCGCGTGGCAGCGAGCGCTCGGCCGCGGCCAGCGCACGGCCGGCGAGCGGGCACTCCTGGCGGCAGTGAGAGTCGAAGAACTCCATCGCCACGGTGTGCCCGTGCAGCGACCCCAGCGCGAACCGATGCCCGGTCTGGTCAACCAGGGTGTTGATCGCGGGCGCCGGCCGGACGCCGGGGCCCCACGTCGCCTGGCCGTGAAGC
This sequence comes from uncultured Solirubrobacterales bacterium, assembly GCA_963754375.1. Classification (GTDB taxonomy): domain Bacteria; phylum Actinomycetota; class Thermoleophilia; order Solirubrobacterales; family Solirubrobacteraceae; genus Palsa-465. The sequence goes on along the minus strand of CAVWFX010000013.1, from coordinate 191,813 downwards.
TTGAGCGCCGCCGCTGTCGCCGACCCCGCTGGCGTCGAGGTGCTGTTGAGGCGATGAATGGCCACACCCGCGCCAACACCGACCAGCAGGGCGGCGCCGAGTGCAGCGCCGATCAGCGCGCCGGTGGCCCGGCGGCGCCGGGGGGCGGCGTTCAGGCCGGCGCCCGCCTCCATCAGGGCTGTCCGGCAGGGGGTCCGCCCGGTGGGTCCTCGGTCGGCGGCGGGGCGGCCGCCGCGACCACCTCAGGCGGAGGCAGCGTTGCCGAGGTCACCGGCGTCTCCTTGGGCACGTGCCGGACCGAGATCACGTACCAGATGGCGATCGCGATCAGTAGCCCCAGCGGCAGCAGGATTGTGAGTAGGGAGCTGGCGAGGAATTCAGTGGCGAGGGAAATGGTTGGCATCGTGCGCCTTCAGTCCTCCTAGGTAATCAGCGCGGGGCGGCGCGGGCTGGGTTTGGTGTCGGGCTCGAGCCAGCGGTAGACGCCCATCATCATCGCGATCGTGTACGCCACCGAGCCCGGTACCCACATGACTCCGCCGGCCAGCTGCTGGTCGGTCAGCGCCGAGATGCCGCCAGGCCGGTGCAGCAGCGCCGCATAGTGGGGGTAGATCGGGTGCTGGACGAGCACCAGGGTGATGGCCAGGATCCAGCCGACGATCATCGTGGCCACCACAACGGCGATACGTGCCGGCCAGATCAGCTGGGGACGCAGCGGGCCCGGGTCGATCACGCGGGCCCAGAACAGCAGCCCGGCGAAGAAGAACATCGCGTGCTCGAGGTCGTGGAGCGCGCCGGAGGTCAGGGTGGCGTTGTAGGCGGCCGGGATGTGCCAGCCGATGACGATCACGTTGAACAGGATCACCGCCGGCAGCGGGCGGGCGATCATGCGCAACGGTGCCGTCCACCGTGAGCCCGCGATCGTCCGGCCGAGCTTCGCGCGGGACTGAAGCGGCAGGGCGCGCCACATGCGCGGCCACGGCCGGCCGAGCAAGATCAGTGGCGGTGCCACCGTGAGCAGGATCACGTGCTGGAACATGTGGACCCAGAACAGCTGATCGGCGTAAGTGTCGATCGGCGAGTCAAGGGCGATCACCAGCGACGCCAGGCCAGCGGCAAACGACAGTGCCCGCAGCGACTGATGATCGCGCCGGGCATACCCCCGGCCGCCGACCCAGTAGAGCGTTCCCGCGATGGCCACATACACCAGTGGCAGTTGCAGGGTCCAGCCGCCGAGGTTCATCGCCGCCGCACTAGAGGAGGTAGAGGCAGACGAACAACACCACCCCGGTGAAAACGTAGAAGCTCCAGAAGAACGAGCAGGCATCGATACCTGCCTTGATCACCTCTGGAGAGGTGTAAACGTCTGCTGGGCTCGCCGGCTCGGTGCCGCGGACCTGCTCGCGGGAGCGACGCCAGGCGGTGGCGACCTGGGTCTGTATCCAAAAGAGGCACGGCACCGTGAACACCGCGTAGAAGGCAGTCCAGCCGACGTACACGCTGGCATAGCCGCCGCTCCCCGGGCCGAACCCAAGCGTGGTCCAGTCGATCACCTGGAGCACGATCGAGAGCAGCACCAGGACAACGGCCAGCGCGCCCAGGCTCACCGTGTGCTCGGGTCGGGTGGCGGCGGTGCGCAGCGCCAACGCACTGAGGACCAGCACGACGACGATCGCCACCCCCCAGCCGACCGATGGGCTTACCTTGCCGATCTTCCACGAGTTATTTGAGTCGAGCGAGCGGAGGTAGAAGTAGGCGAAGACGAACGAGATGAAGAAGAACGAGGCCACGCCGCACAGCTGGCGTGCGCCGACCCACAGCACCCGTGGCTGCCACTCGGGCGGCTCGAGCTCGATGCTGGGATGAGTGGGAGCAGAGGCTGAGCCCTCCATCGTCTACGCCTCCCCTCCGGCGCCCGCCAGCGCCGGCGTCGGCTCGACGCCATACGGGTACGGATCGTCGCCGAACACCGGGATCCGGTCGAAGTCGTGCACCGGAACCGGGGTCGGCAACTGGAACTCAGCCGATTTGGAGTTCCATTCATTGTCGGCGGCCGGCTCGCGTTTGATCAGCATCGACCAAACCAGGTTGTAGAGGAACACCAGCATCGAGATCCCGAGCACGAACGCCGAGATCGACACCCAGTCGTTGAGCGTCTGAAGGTTGGTGGGGTAGGTGACCACGCGCCGCGGCTGGCCCAGCAGTCCGACTGCGAACAGCGGCGCGAAGGTCGAATTGAAGGCGATGAACATCGTCCAGAAGTGGACCTTGGCCAGGCGTTCGTTGAAGTTGAAGCCGAGCATCTTCGGGCCCCAGTAGTAGATGGCGGCGAAGAAGGTGAACACCAGACCACCCATGATCGTGTAGTGGAAGTGGGCCATCACAAAGAAGCTGCCGTGCGTGGTGACATCGCTCGGGACGTCTGACAAGAACACGCCGGAGATGCCACCGACGAGGAAGTTGAACACCCACGCGAGGCAGAACAGCATCGGCACCGTGAAACGTATTCGCCCTCGCCAGATGGTGCCCATGGCACAGAGGAAGATGAAGCCGGTGGGCAGCGAGATCAGCTCGGTGGAGAGCATGTAGAACGGCCGCAGGTCAGCATCGATCCCGCTGACAAACAGGTGGTGCTGCCACACGAAGAAGCTCAACAGGGCCACGCCGAGCATGCCGGCCACGGCCAGGCGATAGCCCCACAGTGGCTTGCGCGCGAACACCGGCAGCAGCTCGAGGACGATCCCGAAGCCCGGTAGGGCGACGATGTAGACCTCAGGGTGACCGAACACCCAGAACAGGTTCTGGAACAGGTAGGAGCTACCGCCCACGCCGGGGACGTAGAACCCGGTCGATATCGTGCGGTCAAAGGCCCCCATGAGGAGCGCAGCGATCAGCATCGGTGCGGCCAGCATCATCAGGACGCTGGTCGCCAGCACGCTCCACACGAAGATCGGCAGCCGTGTCCAGGTCATGCCAGGCGCGCGCATGGTGATGATGGTGGCCAGCAGGTTGAATCCCAGCAGGCACATCGACACTCCGACCAGCGCGAAGAAGCCGATGTAGGCGTCATAGCCCGCCGTGCCCTGATCGCCCAGGGGCTGGTAGCCGGTCCAACCGGTCTGGAAGCCGCCGAAGAAGATGGTGGTGATGAGGACGACCCCGGCCGCCATCAACAGCCAGAAGGTGAACGACTCGATCCGGGGGTAGGCCATCCGCCGCGTCCCGATCATCAGGGGCACGAGCCAGTTGGCGAACGGACCCAGGATCCCGGAGGTCATCATGCCCATCATCATCGTGCCGTGCAGGCCGACCAGGGTCAGGTACTGGTTGGCGCCGAACACGTGGACGTTGGGCTGCAGCAACTCGGTGCGGATCAGCATGGCGTTGATGCCACCGATGAAGAAGAAGACGCCGATGCCGACGGCGTACTGGATCGCCACGACCTTGTGGTCGGTGCACAGACGGAAGTAACGACCGACACCCTCTCCCTCGGACTCGTGCTCAGCCAGCGATGGGGGATACCCCAGCAGCCGGCGAACCGGGTAGTTCGCGAAGCCGAGCCCGATCAGGAACCCGAACACGCCAAACAGGTACCCGAGGAGCACCGAGATGTCGTTCTGACCCGTATCCGAGAAGAAGTCAAGGCTGGGAGCGTGGATCACGCTCCCAACCCAGTTGCCTACGAGGTAACCAACGATCGCTCCGATGATCCCCGTAAGCAGGTTGAAGCCGAGCAGGCGCCGCCATGCCGGCTGCCTGGCGGGCATAGCGATCGCGGTCATCCACCCCTCGCAGTCGGTGCCGGTTGATAGGTCTTCGAGTACGGTCCCAGGCTCTTAGTGACAGGAGCGAACTGCACGCGCTGCTGTGCGATCCAAGACGCGAACCGCGCCTGGGAAACGACGTGACCGGTCTGGAACATATAGCCGTGCCAGACCCCGCACAGTTCCGCGCAGTGCACGTTGAAGGTCAGCGGACCCTTGGTCGTAACGTAGGCGACGTTGTCGATCCCCGGATTGGCGTCGGCCTTCACGCCCAGCTGATAGGCCCAGAAGGAGTGGATGACATCCAGCGAGGTGACATGGAACTCGATCGTCCGGTGGGCGGGCAGCACGAGCTGCGGCGTCTCGACGCCGCCGTAGCCGGGCCAGCGGAAGGTGAACTTCCACTGCTGGGCGATCACCTGGACCTGCAGCGCGTTGCTGGAGCCGGCCGGGGCGGCGATCGGGTTCGGCCCCTGGCCGCCGCCGGCGCCGTCGGCGAGAAGACGGATCGTGCCATAGCCGGCCAGGAACAGCACGATTCCGGTGGTGACCACCAGCCACCAGCCCTGCACCTTGGCGTTGCCTCGGATCGGCGGTCCGTCGACGACCGCCGCGGGCGCGCGCTCGCGAAAGACGATGATCGCGTAGATGAAATAGACGAGGACGGCGAGCGCGACGGGGGTCGAGACGCCGAGCAGGACCGTGTTGTCGACCACCTGGCCCGAGGACTCGACGGTCCCGTTCCCCGGCGGCAGCCCCGGGGCCAGGACGAGCACCACCAGCGGCGTGCAGACGATCGACGCCCCCAGCCACCACAGGACGACGCGCCGCCAATGGTTGACCTCGCTCATCGCCGCCGGCGCCTCATGCGATCTTGATGTAGCCGTCCATGTAGCCGACCGTCTGCATCGGCCCACCCCAGCCCTGCGATGAAGCCCGCGGCGCAGGGGACGAAGCACTGCCAGCGATACAGACCCGGCCCCGGCGTGCGGACCGTGAACGAGATCGTCTCGTGGTCGTTCGTCAGTGGGCAGGGGGCGTTTGCGCACGGGTTCTTGGCGCTGTCGGGAACGCCCTCGAGCGGGACCGAGAGACCCCACTGCGGTACGGCGAACACGTGGGAAGCGCTATCGGGGTCGATCGTCTTCGTCGGCTTGCCGTTGAGCAGGAACTGGTTGCCGACAGTGCCGGTGGCCTGCGAGATGAACGGGTTGCGTAGCCCCGAGTCCCCGTCGTACTGGTAGATCGTGATCCGCACCAGTTTGTGGGCCGGCAGGTTGAAGGTGGTGACGTGGTTCCAGTTGGTCGCGGTTGGGCTCACCACGTAGTAGGAGACCCAGCTGGGATGCGGGTCGGTGCCCTTGGCGGCGGGGACAGTGCCCAGGAAGAGCGACGCGCCGGTTGGTGTGGTAGCTGCGGATGCGGAACCGGGGACGTTGGTCAGATACAGCCCCACGTAGAGCCCGAGCAGCACGCACACCACGGCCGCTGCGAGGGTTATCCCGAGGATTCGTTTGGCTTGACCGCTCATCGTCCTGTCCATCCCCCGGGTCGCGGCGGAAAATATCGGCGCCGAGGCGAAAGGCAAGGTAGATGACGGTGATGTCATCTGCCGGTCATTTACAAGTCATCCGGGAAGAGTTATGTTCCCGGCCCGAAAGAGAGATCGACAAGCCCGGTGCGTATTCTTGTCGTTGAGGATGAGGCGCGAATTAGCGCCTTCCTCGGTCGCGCCTTCGAGGCCGAGGGATTCATGGTCGACGTCGTCGGCGACGGCGAGCGTGGTCTTCGGATGGCCCTGTCCGGCGACTACGAGTTCGTGATCCTCGACTTGCTGCTGCCCGGGCTCGACGGCTTTGACGTGCTCAAGCAACTGCATCGCCAGCGACCCGACCTGCCGGTCATGATTCTGTCCGCCCGCAGCGAGCTGGCCTCCAAGCTGCGGGGATTCGAGCTGGGCGCCGTCGATTACCTGGCCAAGCCATTCTCGCTCGATGAGCTGTTGGCCCGGGCCCGTGTGCACCTGCGCCGGGCGCACGGTGCCGGCAGCGCCGGCAGCCTGCGTGTCGGCCCGCTAGCGCTGGACGTGACGCGCCGGCAGGCCCGGGTCGGCGAGATCGTGGCCGATCTGCCGGATCGTGAGTTCCGGCTGCTGCACTTCCTGATGCTTCACGCCGGCGAGGTGGTCAGCCGCGAGCGCCTGCTGTCGGACGTCTGGGGATTCGATTTCGACCCGCGCTCCAACGTCGTCGACGTTTGCGTCCGCCGCCTGCGGCGCCAGCTCGGACCCGACGCACCAATCGAGACCGTCCGCAATGCCGGGTATCGCGCCGCCGCCTGAGCGCGACGCCCGCCGGCGCCGCTATCGCCTGGTGATGCTGTGGGTCGGTGTTCGCCGTCGCCACCTACACGGCGATGCTGGCGTCGCCGGGCTGGGTGACGATCGCCGTCTGTGTTACGTGGTTCGGCTTGGGGATCGTGGCGGTGGGCTGGGACGCCAGGCGGGGTGGGGATGCTCTGGAGGCGGCCGAGCACCGAGCGCAGGAGAGCCGGTCACTGCTGGAGCGCCAGGAGCGGTTCATCCTCGACGCCTCACACGAGCTGCGGACCCCGGCAACCATCGCCCGGGGACACCTCGAGCTGCTGCGCCGCAACCTCGGGCCGGTCCCGGAACTAGAGGTGGCGCTTGACGAGCTGACGCGCATGGACGCAATCCTGGAACGGCTGCTGGTGCTCGCCAGAGCCGACCAGCCGGATTTCGTCGTCACCGCCGAGGTCGAGGTGGAGCCGCTGCTGGAGGACGTGTTCATGCGCTGGGCGGAGGTGGCTCCGCGAGCCTGGCGCCTGGGGCCGCTGGCGCACGGCAAGTTGGTGGCCGACGTCGATCGACTGCGGACCGCCTTGGACGCCCTCCTGGAAAACGCGGTCAAGTACAGCGAGCCACGGACCGGGATCGAGCTGCGTGCCTTCTACGAGGGCAACGGCTGGCTGTCGATCGAGATCGAGGACGAGGGCTGCGGGGTGCCGGAGGCGGCGCTCGAGCGCATCTTCGATCGCTTCGCCCGGGCCGACCCGGCGCGGACGCGATCGGCAGGAGGCGTGGGGCTCGGGTTGGCGATAGTGGACACGATCGCCAAGGCTCACGGCGGGAACTCCAAGGTCGTCAGCGCTCCCAAGGGGTCGATCTTCGCCTTGTGTCTGCCGGGATTCAGGCGCACCGCCCCCCGGACGGCGCTCCCCGACCTGCCCGGCGACCATCGTGGCCGTCACGCCGAGACCGTTGCCGAGCTCGTGGCCGAGCCCGTTGACGGACCACTGGCCGAGCCCGTTGCCCGGCCACTGGCCGGCCCGATCCCGGGCGGCCGACGGTGACCGGTACCGATCATGCCCCCCGGGGGACAACGCCGGCCGGTCAGATCGGCGTCGACTGGACCCTGCGGTCGCTGGTCGCCCGCCACAAGCGCTTCTCGGTCGGCGTGTTGGCGGTGATCCTGGTCATGCTTGCCGTATTCGTGGCCACCGTTGTCGGCCCGGGCGCCGGGGCGGTGAGCGACTCCACCTCGTGCTCTGAATGGGGCTCGGCAAATCAGGGTCAGCAGCGTGCCTACGGTGCCCTCTACGTCAGGGAACACGGTTCCCTGCGTGACGGGGCCAGGAACCCGGCCAGCGTCGAGGCGTCGGTCAACACGGGGTGCATGCAGGCGTTCGACAACGACGTCGCCGACGACATCAACGTCTACCAGGCGATCAACAACCAATACTGAAGCGATCCGCGCCGCGCCTGGTCGCGAGTTTGCCGACGTGGTCGAATCTAAGAGGATTCTGATCTGGCCTGGCATTCGGGCCGGCGAGCGAATTACCTGCAATTCACGGCCTTCTGGCCGGGCCTAGGCGCTTCCGACACTGCCGTTAGAGGTTTCTAACGCTCGACTTAGATTGAGCGGTGATCGTGCGGGCAAGCCTGATAACGATCCAAGAAAAGGAGCGTCTGAAATGCTTGTCCTAGACCTCATTCTGTGCATAGCTGTCGTGCTCATGGTCGTGAGCCCGCTGGCGTGGGCGATCCGAGCCTCGCGTGCCGCCGAGAGCGTCGACGCCGTCCGTGCCGCCACCGCTCGCTCGCGTTTTCGCTTCGGCCAGGCCGAAGCTCATCGGGCCCGTGGTGCCCGCCGACCGGCGCGGATCGGACAGTCGATCCGTCCCACCGCGTAACGGTCAGGCTCACCGCGGAAGCGCAGAGCCCGCGGAAGCTAGGAACGCACACCTCGCGCCCGGTCCAGTACGGGCGCGAGGTGCTTGCGGGCCTGCTCATCGTCGAGGTCGGGAAGCTCGAACCGGGCCTGTCCGCGGTCCGTCCTGACCACCAATTCAGCTCCCGCAGGCCGCCGGCGCCGCAGCGACCGCCGCTGGTGCGGTAGCTCGAGCCCGGCGATCTCTGCCCATTTGAGCCGGCCGATCGACTCGCCGCCGCGGGTGTCGATCACGTCGAGCCCGGCGTCGGAGAAGCGCAGCTCGATGTGGCGGGCGCCCTCGCGCAGGGTCTCGATGCCGCCGAGGTGAATCGCGGCGACGCGGATGGCGCTCAGCGCCGGTTCGGGCTCGGGCGCGGGCTCGGGCTCAGCTTCGACCTCGTCGGGCTCATAGGCGGGGACTCCCAGTATCTCCTGGGCGCGGCGGACCGCCGGATGCTCAGCGGCCTCGCTCAGCGTGATCCCGAGCTCGTCCACTGCCACCGACGCCAACGCGCGTCGCCACAGCGCGCCGCCGGCCCGGTCGGCGGCCGTCTGCACCATCTGCTCGAGCTGGCGTGAGTCGATCTCCACCGGCCCGGCGCGGGTCGCCGCGGTCGCGGCGAACGCGACGCGCAGACGCTCGACCAGGGCGTCACGACCGCGATCGGCGATCCGGCGGGCGGCGAGCTCGGCCGGGTCCATCACAGGTCGGCCCGCTCCAGCCGCGTCGATATCGCCTCCAGAAACCCGGCGGCCTGGGCTCCGAACAGGATGCGGTGATCGCAGGCCAGCGTGAGCCCCAGCAGCCGTCCCGCCACCACGGCGCCGTCGCGGACCACCGGTGCCGACCGGACGCGCCCGGCGCCGACCGCCGCCGCCTGAGGAGGTGTCACCAGGGGGCTCCAGGCATCGACGCCGTAGCCGCCGGCGTCGATCAGGGTGAAGGTGGCGCCCGCCAGCTGCGGCGGGGTGAGCTCACCGGTGCCGGCCTGCGCGCGCAGGCGCTCGATTTCCTGGTGCAGCGCCTCCAGTGACTTGGTGTCGGCGTCCAGCACTGTCGGGGTGATGTAGGCGGCCTCGCGGTGGAGCGTGACTCCGACATTCACTCGGGAATACAGCTCGTAGTGCCCGTCGCGATAGGCCCCGTTGGCCTGGGGGCAGTCACGCAGGCCCAGCGCGCAGGCACGGACCAGCAACGCGGTCACCGAGCTGCCGTGCTGATCGGCCAGGGCCAGTGCGGCCTTGAGGTCGACGTCGGTGCGAAGCTCGAGGTCGGGCACGGTGGCCCGGGTCTCAGCGGTGCGGCGGGCGATCGCGAGCTGGATGCGGCTCGGCTCGACCACGTGGATCTCGCCCTTGAGGGCGGATAGCTCGCTGCCGGTCGCTGACGCCTCCACCGTGGATCGGAAAATAACGCGCCCGGATTCAGAAGGGCCAGTCGGAGGTCACGTCGGCGCCCTCCCAGATCGACACGAACTCCTCGGCCTCGAGCCCGATCAGGTCGGTCCGCAGCGCCTTGAGCAGCTTGTTCGCCTGCTTGGGGGGCAGCTCCCAGTAGAGCACGATCTCACCGTCGTCGATCGACACCACCTCGATCCGGTCGACGCGATTGCGGCTGGCCATGAACGCCGGCTCGTGCCCGCTGCGGGAGACGATCAGCTGGAAGGCGCGGTTGGCCTTCATCGGCCGAGCGCGAGCGCGAGCGCGGCGCCGGCGTCGTCCACCGCGCGTTCGCCGCAAAACAGCTCGCCGTCGACCGAGATCGCCGGCAGCGACTGGACGCCGGCGGCGAGCGCCCGTTCGCCGGCGGTCCGCAGGCCGTCACGGACCGACCGCAGCCCGATGCCCTTGAGCACTGCGGTGGGGTGCATCTCACAGGCGGCCGCGGCCAGCAGGACGGTGCTGTCATCGCCCAGATCGCGACCGCCGGCGAACACCTGGCGAAAGGCAGCCAGCGAGAACGACACCGCGCGGCCGATGTGCTTGGCGTAGGTCGCGGCCAGCATGGCGCGCTCGCTGTCCGGCGGCCAGCGCTCGGGCCAGCGCAGGGGCTGGAGCTCGGCCTCGCTGATGCGGCGGGCGAGCTCGTCAGGCGTAACCGCCGGTGCCTGCGCACCGATGTGCGTGGCCAGTACCGCCTCCCACTCGGGGAATACCGGCAGCTCGGTCATGCGCTCGGCGGCCAGGTAGCACTCGGGGCTGCCGAGGTCGTAGAAGAAGATCGGCTGGGCGTCGGACGCCACCTGGCCTCCGGGCGATCAGCCGTGGATCAGCCAGCCGTCGGCGGCGCGGGCTGCCTCCATCACCGCTTCGGACATGGTCGGATGCCCGTGGACGAGGCGGGCGATCTCCGGGTAGCCCCCCTCGAGCGCGCGCGCATTGACCAGCTCCTGAACCAGCTCGGTCGCCTTGGAGCCGACGATGTGTCCGCCGAGCAGCTCGCCGTAACGCTTGTCGCCCACGATCTTGACCAGTCCCGTGCGGTCTCCGTAGACGGTTCCGGCGCCGACGGCGCCGTACTGGACCTTGCCGACGACCACGTCGTATCCCTGGTCGCGGGCCTGCTCCTCGGTGAGGCCGAAGCTGGCCACATTGGGGGTGCAGAAGGTGGCGCGGGGGATGTCGATGTAGTCCAGCGCGTGCGTCTCGAGGCCGGCGGCGTCCTCGACCGCGATCACGCCCTCATCGGAAGCCTTGTGCGCCAGCGCCGGCCCCAGCACCAGGTCGCCGATGGCGTAGACGCCGTCGACGCTGGTGCGCATGGCGCCGTCGACCTCGATCAGGCCGGTGTCGGCGAGCTTGACGCCGGCGGTGTCCAGCCCGAGACCCTCCACGTCCGGGCCTCGGCCGGCGGCGATCACCAGCCAGTCCGCGTCGGCCTGTTCCTCGCCGTAGGTGAAGCGGACCATCCCGTCGCCTGACTCGATGTCCTTGACCAGGGTGCCGGTGTGGATGTCGATGCCCTGCCGCTTGAGGCCGCGCTCGGCCACCTTGGAGATGTCGGCGTCCTCGGTGGGAAGCACGCGGTCGAGCGCCTCGAACAGCCTCACCTCGACGCCCAGGCGGGCGTACGCGGAGGCGATCTCGGACCCCGAGGCGCCGGCTCCGACCACCGCCATCGTGGCCGGCAGCTCGTTTAGTGCCCACGCCTCCTCGGTCCCGATCACGCGGCCGCCGAACTTGGCACCTGGGATCGGCCGCTTGACCGAGCCGGTGGCGAGCACGATCGTCTTGGCGGCGATGGTCTGATCGCCGACGGTGACACGGCCGTCGCCGGCGAGCGCGCCCGCGCCTTCGATCACGTCGATCGAGTTCTTCTTGAACAGCCCGGCCACTCCGCCGGTCAGCGTCTTGATCACTTTCTCACGGCGGGCGCTGACGCCGGCGTAGTCGACCGTGGGCTCGCCGACCTTGATCCCGAAGTCGCCGGCGTCGCGGATCTCGGAGAGCACGTCGGCGACGCGGAGCACCGCCTTGGCGGGAATGCAGGCGTAGTTCAGGCAGCGGCCGCCGACCTGGTCGCACTCGATCACGGCGGTCTTCATCCCGAGCTGGGCGGCGCGGATCGCGGCCACGTACCCGCCTGGGCCGGAGCCGATCACGACGCAGTCATAACTGGATTCAGGCATCAAGTCCAGCCTATCTCAGCTCAGCAGGTGGACCCCGGCGGGGGTTGATCAGCGGCTCGGGTAACGGGGCATCTGGATCCGGCTGAGCACCCGGACAAGCCTGTAGAACAGGTAGCCGGCGCCCAAGATCACCGCCAGCGCGACTACCAGCCCGAGCACGTTGCTGGCCTCGATCAGCAGCAGCGCAAACACGGTGACGATGATGGCCAGCAGGGCCATGAACCCCAGCACGGCGCCGTACCAGAGCCGCCACAGGCCGATCGCGCACGCGATCATCAGCACCGAGAAGACGATCACGCCGCCGGCGGCCGGATGCTTGCCGTCGATCTTCAGTCCGGCGACGAAGGCGACCAGATTGCCGAGCCCGACCACGCCTGCTATCGCCGCGCTGACCACGATCGGCCGCGGGCGTTCGCCGGGGCGCATCGGCACCAGACCCGCCCGCACCTCGGCGTTGCGCTTCTCTGAACGGCTCATCTCAGGCTCGCCGGGCCAGCCGGCCCGGGAGTCCTCACGAGACCGTTCGGCGACGCTTGTCTGAGCGGCTGTCTCCCGCGCCGCCGCGGGACGCGGACGCTGGCGACCGCGCTTGCGCTTACGCTGCGCCAAGGCTGACCTCCTCGAGGCCGGCGCGCAGCCGGCGCGCCATTGCCTCGGGGTCGGCTGCGTCGATCAGGGCGCGGACCACCGCCACCCGACGCCCGCCGGCGCGGGAGACCTCAGCCACACACTGCTCGTCGATCCCACCGATGGCGAAGAACGGCACCGTCGCGTGCTCGGCGGCGTAGGCGACCAGCTGCAGGCCGACTGCGGGACGGCCCGGTTTGGTCGGTGTGGCGTGCACGGGCCCCACCCCGATGTAATCCGCCGCAAGGTCGGCGGCGGCGTCGATCTGCGCCGGCGAGTGCGTGGAGAGGCCGATCAGCGCGTCCGCGCCGACCACGGCACGGGCATCGTCGACGGCCACGTCGTCCTGGCCCACGTGCACGCCGTCGGCGCCCGCGGCGGCCGCCAGGTCAGGCCGGTCATTGACGATCAGCAACGCGCCAAAGCGCTCGCACAGCGGCCGGTAGCGACGCGCGACGGCCACGATTCGCTCGTCGTCGTCGGCGTCCTTGATCCGCACCTGGACGATGTCAACGCCGCCGGTCAGGGCGCACTCGAGAAACGCGCTTGGACGCTCGTCGCAGACGAGATACAGGCGGGCGTCATGCAGACGCTGGCGACGATCGTTCACGCTTGCAGTCTGGCAGGACGGGGCCGCTAGCATTACGCCTACGGGAGCCCCACCGTTGGGCTGAGAGGGTGGACGCCGATCCGCCGACCGTCACGACCTGACCGGGTAATGCCGGCGCAGGGAGGTTCTGTGTCGCCGCACAACACCAATGCAGTCGATGTCGCCGTGATCGGCGGCGGAGCGATCGGGCTGGCCATCGCCTGGCGGGCGCGGGTTCGCGGCCTGAGCGTGGCGCTGTTCGAGCGCGACCGGATCGGCCGGGGAACCTCATACGTAGCCGCCGGGATGCTGGCGCCCAATGCCGAGGCCGCGCCTGCCGAGGAGCCGCTGCTGGAGCTGGGGCTGCAGGGCGCTCGTGACTATCCGGCCTTCGCCGCCGAGCTGGCCGCGGCCGCCGACCTGGAGAGCGTCGGTCTGACCCGCTGCGGGACGCTCATGGTGGCCCGCGACGCCGACGAGGCCGAGTCGCTGGAGCGCAGCCTCCAGCTGCGCCGCCGCTGGGGCCTGGCCGTGGAACGCCTGCGCCCGAGCGACGCGCGCCGGCTCGAGCCGGGACTCGCCCCGGCGCTCCGGCTTGCTCTCGACGTTCCCGACGACCACGCAATCGACCCCCGCGCCCTGACCACCGCCCTGGCCCGGGCGGCCGTGCGGGCCGGCGCCGACATCCGCGAACACACCCCGGCCACCGGGGTGCAGGCCGCCGACGATCGGGTGACCGGGGTGGCGCTGGCCGACGGCACCAGCATGCCGGCCGCCAACGTCGTCATCGCCGCCGGCGTGTGGACGGAGCAGATCGACGGGATCCCGGCCGCGGCGCGGGTCCCGGTGTCACCGGTCAAGGGGCAGATTCTGCGGCTGCACGACCCCGCCGGGCCTGGATTGCTGAGGCGGGTGGTGCGCATGGGCGCCACCTACATCGTGCCCCGTGGCGACGGGCGGTACGTAATCGGGGCCACCCAGGAGGAGCGAGGCTTTGACACCACGGTCACCGCCGGGGCCGCATTCGAGCTGCTGCGCGACGCCTCAGAGCTCGTGCCCGGCGTCTCGGAGCTGGTCATCGACGAGTTCTCGGCCGGGCTGCGCCCCGGCACCCCGGACAACCTGCCGGTGATCGGGCCGAGCCAGGTGACCGGCCTGCATTGGGCGGTGGGCCACCGCCGCGGCGGGATCCTGCTGGCGCCGGTCACCGCCGACCTGGTCCTGGCCGGCATGCTCGGCACCGACCGCGGTCCCCTGGCCGCCGCCTTTGCCGCCGATCGCTTCCAGGCCGCCCCGGCGGGAAGGGCGGGATGAATATCACCGTCAACGGCCAGTCGCGCGAGCTGCCGGCGGGCGCTACCGTCGCGAACGTGATCGAACTGCTCGAGGTGACCCCGAGCGCTCGCGGCGTCGCTGTCGCACTGGACGGCGAGGTGGTCGCGCGCTCGCACTGGTCGGCGACCGAGCTTCGCGAAGGCGCGCTGGTCGAAGTGGTAGCCGCGATTCAGGGAGGATGACGCCCACCATGCCCGATCCGTTTCACATCGCCGGTCGCGAGTTTCACTCCCGACTGATCCTGGGCACCGGCGGGTTTACCAACCACGAGTTGCTGGCGCGGGCCTGCGAGGTGTCGGGCGCCGAGCTGTGCACGGTCGCGTTGCGACGGCTGGATCCGGCCGCCCGGGGCTCGATCCTGGACGTGCTCGACGCCGCCGCGGTCGAAGTGCTGCCCAACACCGCCGGCTGCTTCACCGCGCGCGACGCAGTGGTGACCGCGCATCTGGCTCGCGAGGCGTTTGACACCAACTGGATCAAGCTCGAGGTGATCGGCGACGACCGTACTCTGCTGCCGGACGCCGTCGAGCTGGTGGCGGCCGCCGAGGAACTGGTCGACGACGGGTTCGTGGTGCTGCCCTACACGACCGACGACCCGGTGCTGGCCCGCCGCCTGGAGGACATCGGCTGCGCCGCGGTGATGCCGCTCGGCTCCCCGATCGGCAGCGGGATGGGCATCCGCAACCCCTACAACATCTCGATCATCCTCGAACACGCCGCCGTGCCGGTCATCCTCGATGCCGGGGTCGGCACCGCGTCCGATGCCGCGCTGGCGATGGAGCTCGGCTGCGACGCCGTCCTGTGCGCCAGCGCGATCTCGCGCGCGCATGACCCCGAGGCGATGGCCCGGGCGATCAAGCTCGCGGTGCAGGCCGGCTGGCTGGCGCGCGCCGCCGGGCGCATCCCGCGCCGGCGCTACGCCCAGGCGTCGACGCCAGAGGAGGGGATGGCCGACCTGGACGCCCCGCTGGGCGCTTGACCGCCTCAGGCATGGACGTCGACGCGCTCATCGACGGCTGGGAGGCGGCCTGGAGTGGCAAGGACCCGGATGCCTTTGCCGAGGTGTGCGCCACCGGCGTCCAGTACGAGGATCCGCTCACCGGCGAGCCGCTGAAGGGCCTCGGGCAGCTCGCCCATCACGCCTCGAGACTGTGGGCGGCATTTCCCGATGCACGGTTGGAGGGCACGGGGGCGCGGCTGCATGACGGGCACTATGTGGCCGCCCCGTGCAAGGCGCTGGGGACTCACCGTGAACCGCTGGAGGGGCTGCCGGCCACCAATCGGTTCCTGGTCGTGCACTGCATCTTCTACTGCGAGCTGCAGCACGAGTTACTGCTACGGGTGCGCGGCTTCTACGACGTCTACGGCGCCGCCACTCAACTCGGCGTGCTGCCGGCGCGGGGGACGCTGGGCGAGAAGGCGCTGCTGATGCTGCGAGGGTTCGGTCTGCGCGCCGGGCGTGGCTGACGCGGAGGTTTTCATTCCCAGGTGACCGTGACCGCCAATGGCGGGTGGTCAGACAGCGTGCCGCGGTCGAGCACCCGGTAGGCGCCCTCGGCCCGCACTCCGTCAGCGACGAACAGGTGATCCACGTCACGCGCCGCCACCTGCCGCAGACCCGGGAACTCGGGGCGCCGCAGGTTGAAGTCGCCACCCACCACCAGCGGGTCGCCGTCGGCCCAATGCAGCGCCGTCGCGGTGGTGATGCGGCCGTCGCGAAGGGCTCCGGCTTCGCCGGCGTTTGAGTGCACATTGACGATCCAGATCCCGCAGGCGAGCCGCACGGCGTGCATCCAGCGCCGCTCCGGCCAGCGGCGGAGGCGGTGCACGTGATGGGCGACGATCCGGTCGCGGCGAGCCAGGATCGCGTTGGCGCCACCGCCTCCCGACTTGATCAAGTCAGGGCGGCGCACGGCGATCGCCCGGCGTACGGTGAGCAGGGAGTTGCGGGAGGTGAGCACCAGCTGGTACTCGGCGCCGAGCTTGACTGACAGGGGCGCCGGCCACCAAGGCGGCACCTCCTGCAGGAGGGCCACGTCCCATTCCCAGCCGGCCAGGGCGGCGCCGAACTCGGCCTGGAGGTCGCGTCCTGCCGACGGCTGCGAACGACCGTGCATCAGGTTCCAGGTGAGCACCCTGAGCCGCATCGTCGGCCAACGTACACTGCTGCGCTTGCCGCGCCACTTCCTCACCGGACAGGAGCTCACCGAGCCCGAGCTCATCGCACTGCTGGCCCGCGCCGCCGAGCTCAAGCAGCACCCGCTGGAGTCCCAGGCCCTCAGCGGCAGCACGGTGGCGCTCATCTTCGAGGCGCCCTCCACGCGCACGCGGGTTTCGTTTGAGGTCGGTATCGCCGAACTCGGCGGCCACCCGATGGTGCTGCGTTCCGACGAGCTGCAGCTCAGCCGCGGGGAGGCGGTGCGTGACACCGCCTACGTGCTCTCGCGCCACGTCGCCGCCATCGGCGTCCGCACCGGCCCCGACGTGTTCGTGGCCGAACTGGCCGACCACGCCGGCGTGCCCGTGTTCAACATGCTGACCGCGCAGCATCACCCGTGCCAGGCGCTGGCCGATCTGCTCACGTTGCGCGAGACGTTCGGGGAGGTCGCCGGGCTCAAGCTCGCCTATGTCGGCGACGGCAACAATGTGGCCCGCTCGCTGGCCATCGTCGGCGCCATCGCCGGCGTCGAGGTCCGGATCGCCGCCCCCGACGGCTATCAGCTCGAGCCGGTGGCGGGCGCGATCCTCACCGATGATCCGCGCGCGGCGGCCGAGGGCGCCGATGCGCTCTACACCGACGTGTGGGTGAGCATGAGCGACGAGCCCGCCTCCGCGCAGCAGCGCCGGGCCGCGCTGGCGCCCTACCGGCTCGACGACGAGCTGCTCGAACTGGCCGCCCCGCATGCGGTCGTGTTGCATTGTCTCCCCGCCCATCCCGGCGAGGAGATCACCGAGTCCCTGCTGTACGGCAGCCGCCAGCGGATCTGGGATCAGGCCGAAAACCGGCGCCATGCTCAGAAGGCACTCCTGGAACTGCTTATCGGATAGGCTCGCGCCAGCGCGTCAAGCCAACCAGGAGCCCGTGTATGCCTGCCCCGAAGCGGTCGTCGTCTTCAAGCTCGAGAACAGCGAAATCCTCGACTCGCGCTTCGTCGGCGCGGAGCGGATCGCAAGCGGCCGCCAGCGGCGCCAAGGCAACCGGTACCAGTGCCCGCAAGGCGACCAAGCGCACCACGACGCAGGCCAAGTCCGCGGCCACCAAGACGCGTAAGGCGACCAAGGCGGCCGGTTCATCGGCGGCCGGCGCAGCCAAGACCGCTGGTGCCGGGGCCAAGGGCACGGCGACGGCGGCGCGGCGGGGAGCCAAAGACACCAGGACGACCGCCAAGCGGGCGGCCACCCGGACCAGCCGGGCCAGCGGTGCGTCGGACAGCGTCTCGGCGATGGCCGAGCAGATCGTCCGCGGCCGGTCGCGCTCCCGTGACGTGCTGATGCTGACCCGCGAGCGCATCCAGGAGACGCTCGATGACGCCGCTTCGCGCGGGCGGGTGACTCGCAAGGACGCCAACGAGCTGGTGTCCGAGCTGGTGCGCCGCGGCCGGGCCCAGAGCGACGAGCTGCTGGCCCAGATCGAGCAGCTGCTGGCCGGTGGGCGCGACCAGATCGAGTCGGCCACCCGCAAGGCGCGCAAGACCGAGGGCGTGGACCGCGTCGTTCGCACCGCCGACCGGGCTCGGCGGGTGGCGGGTGTGGGCCCGTCGTTCCCGATCCTCGGCTACGACGATCTGAACGCCTCTCAGATCCAGACCCGGATCAAGGAGCTGGACAAGCCCGAGCTGCGCAAGGTTCTCAACTACGAGCGCAAGCACGCCAACCGCAAGTCGGTGGTCGGCGCGATCGAGAAGGCCTTGAAGTAGCCGGGTCGCGGGGCCCCCGGCGGCGGCCGGCACCAGACCCCTTCGAAAGCAGTGGCTCGGAAGCCGCCACCCTCGGGCTCGGCGGCACACCTGTCTAACCGCCTACGCTAGGTGCATGGACAGCACCGAGACGAGGCCGGCCCGGCCCCAACGCGGGGACGAGCTCGAGCTGACGATCGACTCACTCGCCTTTGGCGGCGCCGGGGTGGCGCGCACCGAGGGCTACGTGGTGTTCGTGGCCGGCGCGATTCCCGGCGACCGTGTGCGGGCGGTGATCGGCAAGCGCAAGCGCGCGTATGCCGAGGCGCGGGTGGTGGAGATCGTTGAGCCCAGTCCCGAGCGGATCGCGCCGGTGGCCGACCATCCGGGCGCGCCGTGGCAGGTGCTGCCGTATGAGCGCCAGCTCGAGGTCAAGCAGTCCCAGGTCGACGATGCGCTGCGGCGGATCGGCAAGCTCGACGGGTTCACGCTGGAGCCGATCCTCCCCGCCGTGCAGCAGTGGCGCTACCGCAACAAGCTTGAGTACTCGTTCGGCACCGACGCCGCCGGCGCTCTGGTATGCGGCTTTCATGCGCCCGGGCGATGGGACGAGATCGTCTCGCTTGACGACTGCCTGCTGGCCTCCGAACGTGGCAATCAGGCCCGCGAGCAGGTGGTGCAGTGGTGCCGCTCGCAGGGGCTGTCGGCCTACGACCGGCGCAGCGGCGAGGGCATGCTCCGCAACCTGGTGGTGCGTGAGGGCCGGCGCACGGGTGCGATCCAGGTCCGGCTGGTCACCGGCGAGGGCCAGCTCGACCGCGACTCGCTGGTCGGCGCCGTCGACGGCGTCGACGGGCTGCTGTGGACCCGGAGCAGCACGGTGGCCGAGACCACCCAGGTGGGCGAGACCGAGCTGCTCGCCGGGTCTGACCATTTCGAGGAGGAGCTCGGCGGGATGCGGTTTCGGATCTCGGCCGAGGCCTTCTTTCAAACCAACACCGAGATGGCCGAGCGGCTCTACACGCTGGCCATCGAGTACGCCCAGCCGAGCGGCTTTGAGCGCGTCTACGACCTCTTCTGCGGGATCGGCACGATCGCGCTGCTCATGTCTCCGCGGGTGGCCGAGGTGTGGGGGCTGGAGCTGGTGGAGGAGGCGATCGCCGACGCCATCGCCAACGCGCGCGCCAACGAGGTCGACAACGCCCGCTTCTTCGCCGGCGACGTCCGCCTGGCCCTGCGCGAGCTGGTGGAGAAGGCCGGTCGGCCCGACGTGGTGATCGTCGACCCGCCCCGGGCCGGCCTGTCACAGAAGGTGGTGCGCCGGATCATCGAGGCGTCGCCGCGGCGGCTGGTCTATGTCTCCTGCAACCCGACCACGCTGGCCCCCAACGCCGCGCAGCTGGTGGAGGCGGGCTACCAGCTGCGGCGGGTGCAGCCGGTTGACATGTTCCCCCAGACGCCCCACATTGAGTGCGTGGCGTTGATGGAGCGCGCGCCATAGCGGGCAATTCCGACTACGATTTCCGCGCGGGCGGACCGGCACATCAAAACATAAGGAGATTCACATGTTCAGAGGCCCTGTAAGGGCGGCGCTGATCGGTGCACTGGTGTTCGTGTCTGCGCTGGGGGTCGCTGCGGCGGCTTCGGCCAGCACGCTCTACGTATCGACTCACGGCAACGACAAGAACGGCTGTACGAAGAAGAAGCCGTGCAAGACGATCGGTCAAGCCATCAAAAAGGCTCACCATGGCGACACGGTATCGGTCGGCAAAGGCACGTACAAAACCGAGGTCAAGATCAGTGAGCCGATCTCGGTGGTGGGAACCAACAACCCGGTGATCGATGCCAAGGGCAAGGACAACGGCGTTCTGATCAGCGGATCGGGGGCCTCTGGCGCGATGGTGAAAGGCTTCGTGGTCAAGAACGCGACCTTCGAGGGGATCCTGGCGATGCGCACCGCCAACGTGGTCATCCGCAACAACACGGTGCAGAACAACGACCAGGGTGGAAAGTCTGCTCATCCCACCGGGGAGTGCGCGGCTACCGGCAACGTCCCCGGCGACTGTGGGGAAGGCCTGCACCTAATGACGGTCAGGCTGTCGCAGGTTCTCAACAACACGGTGAAGAACAACGCCGGCGGGATCCTGATCACCGATGAGCTGGGCCCGACGGCGTTCAATTCCATCGTCGGCAACAAGTCGCTCAACAACGTGCTGGACTGCGGCATCACCCTGGCGAGCCACAACGCCAAAGCCGTGTCGGCCAGTGGCGCACCCCAGCCAGTGGCGGCCGGCGTGTACGACAATTACGTCGCGAACAACACCGCCAACGGCAACGGAACGCAGGGGCAGGGCGGCGGCATCCTGATCGCCGCTCCCGGGCCGGGGACCGGCACTTACAACAACGTGGTCAATGGCAACACCGCCAACGACAATGGTCTGGCCGGTGTCACCCTGCACAGTCACGCTCCAGGTCAGTACCTGAACGGCAACATCATCACCAACAACAGCGTGAGCAACGACGGCATCGCCGGCAATGGCATCGGTAAGCCCGGCGACTCCGACTTCGGGGTCACCAACACCGTCGGGATCCTGATCGGCAGCGCGGTGACCAAGCTGCAGGGCATCGTGGTCGCCAACAACGCGATCTCCAACGTGTTCTACGGCGTGTGGACCCAGAACGTGACGGCTGGATCGGTGTCATCCAACGTCTACAGCAGCGTGACCACTCCGGTCACCAACAACTGAGATCAAGCGTCCGTCCCGTGTCCGCCCCGCCCTCGTGGTGGGGCGGGGACGGGCTGGCGCGCGCCCGATCGGTAGGGTCCCGGCCATGCGTGCCGCCACCATCAAGGACAAGGAACTTGTCGTAGCGGATCACCCGGACCCCGAGCCCGGCGACGGCGAGGTGCTGGTACGGGTGCGGGCGGCCGGGCTCAACGGGGCCGACATGCACCAGCTGGCCGGTGGCTACCCGGCGCCCCCGGGCGCGCCGCCGGACATCCCCGGGCTGGAGCTGGCCGGCGAGGTGGTCGCTCGCGGCCCCGGCGCCGAGCGGTTCGACCTCGGCGACCGGGTGATGGCGATCGTCGGCGGCGGCGGGCAGGCCGAGCTGGCGGTGGTTCACGAGCGGGTGCTGATGCCGGTCCCGGAGGCGCTGTCGTGGAACGAGGCCGGTGGCGTACCCGAGGTGTTCACCACCGCCCACGACGCGCTGTTCACCCAGGCGCAGCTGCAGATGGGCGAGCACCTGCTGGTCCACGGCGGCGCCGGCGGCGTGGGCACGGCAGCGATCCAGCTGGCCCGGGCGACCGGCGCTCGGGTGACGGCCACGGTGCGCAGCGAGGAATTGCGGGAGAATGTGGCCGACCTGGGGGCCGAGGTGGTGGCGCCCGACGCGTTCGTCGACGGCGGCCCCTATGACGTGATCCTGGAACTGGTGGGCGCGGTCAACCTGTCCGACAACCTGCGGTCGCTGAACATGCTGGGGCGGATCTCCGTGATCGGGATGGGCGCCGGCGCCAAGGGCGAGCTGAACCTGGGGCTGCTGTTGATGAAGCGGGGCCGCATTCACGGCTCGACGCTGCGCGCGCGGCCGCTGGAGGCCAAGGCGATGACGGCCCGGGCGCTGGAGCGCTCCGTGTTGCCGGAGCTTGACTCGGGGCGCGTGCGGGTGCTGATCGCCGAGACCTATCCCCTCGAGCGGGCGCCCGAGGCATACGAGCACTTCAAGACCGGGGGCAAGCTGGGCAAGATCATCCTGGTCATGCCCGACTGACCGGGACTCCGAGGGCGATCGTCAAGGCGATGATCCGCCGTCAGTACGGCGGTAGGTCTGACCACCACTGGCCGAGGACCCGGAAGGCGGACCAGAACTCGCGCTTGGCGCTCTCCTCGTCGAGGGCCTCGTCGATGTTGGGCACGTACAGGGCCTCGATCGCGGGGGTGAACCGCTGAAGCGCGCCGGGAACGGCGGTCAGCTCGTGGGCCAGCGGGATGCCGAGGTCGTTGACCACCGCCAGCGCCTCGTCGCCCATCACCACCACGATCTTGGGCTGCACGATTGCCAGCTCCTCCACCAGCCGGGAGATGCAGGCGGGGTCGGCCATGCCCGGATCGGCCACCGGGCACTTGACGCACAGGGTCCCGTAGACCGCCAGGGGGTCGATCGACAGGCGCTTGAGCGACTTCATCAGGGCGTTGCCGGTGCGCCCGTAGAAGGCCACCCCTTCCTCGACCTCCGCGGGCCGGGCCGAGTACTTGATCATGAAGATGTCGGCCTGGGGATGACCGGAGCCGAGCACCGGCATCAGCTGCCCGCGGGGGCACTGATCGCACTCGCTCAGCCGGCGCGCGAATGCGTTGAGCTCACGGATGGCGCGCTCTAGGTATTTCTCGCGGATCTCGTCGTCGGTAGCCGGCACCCCAGTCGGATTGGACGGCCCGCGTGCTTGTCCTTGCGACTGCATCAGTACTTGCGACCGGTGGCGCGGCGCACGCGGCGCTCACGGGAGGCCCTGCGCGCCGGGGCCGGCAGCGCCTTGGTCTGCAGGAACTTGAGCGCCTGCACGTACAGCAGGCTGGCCGGGTTGCGGATGATGTCGGCGTCTCGCAGCGACTCCAGGAACTCGTCGGGACCGTCGAAGTCGCGCATCCGGATGCGCACCGAGCCCAGGCCCTGGGGCACATGTGCGTCTGAGCCGGCGCCGGCCGGGATGCGGTACTTGGCGGCAAAGCGCACCGCCTCCTCGTTGAACTCGGCGATCGCCACCCGGGGGTTGAAGACCTCGATGGCGTCGATGTCATCGACCACCGCCAGCAGGTGCTCGTAGTCAGGCACCGAGTGCATGCGGTCAAACGGGTGGGGGACATAGACGAGGCCGCCCTGACGCTTGATCTCCGCGATCGTCTCCGGCAGGGTCATCCCGCGAGCGATCTTCTCGTCGATGAACAGGCCGATGACCTCTCCCTGGTCGGCCGTCTTGACCTCCTCGGCGACGATCACCTTGACCCCGTCTGACTTGGACAGCGCCTCCTTGGCGCCGGAGATCTCGTTGTGGTCGGTGATGGCGATCGCTCCCAGCCCGCGCGCCCGGGCCTCGGCGATCAACACCTCGACCGGCGTGGCGCAGTCGTAGGAGTGGTCGGTGTGCATGTGCAGGTCGACGTCGATCAGCGGCCGGTTTCCCAGCCGGGCGCGCAGCCGCTTGTCGCCGACCTCAGCGTGGCGGCGGGCGGCCAGCCCGGTGTAGATGTCCTCGAGCTCGCCGGCCACCCGCGTCCAGCTGAGCGCCGATCGCAGCGTCGCCGCGACCGCCGCGGTACGAGCCAGCAGGCGGTGATCGCTGAGTAGGCGTTCCAGATGGGCGGCCAGTGTCTGCACCTCGCCGGGCTCGAACAGCAGCCCGTGCTCTCCCTCGGCCAGGATCTCCTCGTACACCGGAAGCCGCGACGCGACCGGCACCGCGCCGGCGCCCAGCGCCCGCAGCAGCGTGCCCGGCATCGGCCGCACCCCGTCGGAGGCCAGGACCACGACGTCGGCGGCGGCCAGCGCCTCGGCCTCGCTGAGCTCGGGCTCGCCGACGAACGAGACCCGGTCGCGCAGCCGTCCCAGCGTGGCCGGCGGAGCGCTGGGGCGGGGCGACCACACGGTGGCGTGCCAGTCGAGTTCGGATGGCAGCGTGCGCAGCGCGCGCAGGAGCACGCGGACGGCCGCTCGCTCCTCGTTGGCGATCATGACCAGCTCGGGACGGTCGCCCCCCGGCCTCGGTCGCTCCGCGCCCGGGGGTGGGTCGGCGCCCGGGGTGATCACCCGGTAGTCGCCGGGGAAGTAGCGCTGAAGCAGGTTGCGGGTGGCGGCGTAGCTGGCGGTCCGGGCGTCGAGGCGGGCGAACAGCAGTCGCGACAGCGGGCCGGTCAGCTGGGTGGTGAGGATGCGCTCGGTGGGGGCGTGGAAGCTGCCCACGTTCAGCGCCCGAGAATGCCGGAGGGCGACGCTGGAGGCGCTGGGAGCAAACGGCTCATGCACGTTGACGACGTCGAGCGCCAGCACCGCCAGGGCCTCCTCGATCGTGCGGGCCACATCCACCGGCAGCGAGGCGGCGCGGCGGCGGGCGGGCGAGAACGGCAGCACCTCACCGACGCCGAGCACCAGCGGCTTGCCGTCGGCGTCGTCGAGCAGCGCCTCGGGCCGGGAGCGTATGGCGCGGCGGCTGTCGCGGACGAGCGAGCTCGACTGCGACGGGGCGATGATCAGGACCCGGTGGCCGCGCCCAGCGAGCTCCGCGGAGACACGTTCGACGTATTCGTTGACCTCGCCGGATACCTCCCAGGCAAACGGCGTCACCTGCGCGATCGCGAGTGGCTCGGCCGGCACGTGGGGGATTTTATGGCGGGCGATTTGGCGGAGGTCGTTACGGTGCCCGCTCAACGCCGTGCAACCACACAGCCACAGCCTGGCACCAGCCGCTCCTGTGCCGGCCGACGATGCGGCGACGTCGCCCCCGGAGCGGCCGTTGGGCCGAGAGCGCGCGGCCCTGGTCGCGCTGGCGGTCAGCGGCGCGGTAATCCTGCCCGGCGCCCTGAACCGGTTCGTTTTCCCCAAGCTGGCGGTGGCGGCCGCCGGGGTCGCGCTGGCTGTGACGGTGGCTCCGCGGGGGCGCCTGTCTGGACCGGTGAGGGCCGTGCTGGCGCTCGGCTCGCTGCTGCTGGTCCTCGCTGCCGCGGTGGGCACGACTCCGCTGGCCCAGCTGGTCGGCCGCGCCCCTCGCTACGAGGGGGTCCTGGCGCTGGCGGTGTATGTGGGGGCGGGCGCCGCCGGGGCGCGACTGCTGGGTCCCGGCCGGCCGCGGGGGTCGATGGCGTGGTTTCTGGATTGGCTGGCGCTGGCTTCGCTGCTGATCGCGCTGGAGGCGGTGCTGGAGACGGTCGGGCTGCGCCCGCTGTCGAGCAACGTGTCGCGCCCGGGTTCGCTGCTGGGCAACGCCAGCGAGGAGGGCGCTTGGGCGGTGCTGGCTCTGGGGCCGCTGGCATCGGTGGGGCTGCGGACGCGCGAGCCGCTGCACATCGCCGGGGCGCTGGCGGCGGCAGCGATCGTGGTCTGCTCGGCGTCGCGGGGGGCGCTGTTGGGGGCTCTGGTGGCCGCCGCGGTGCTGCTGGCCCTGCTCCCGCGTCCCCGCTTGCGGGCGGTGCTGGTGGCGGCCGTGGCCGCGCTGGTGGTGGCCGCGCTGCTGGTGCCGGGAACGTCGTCGCGGATCACCGGCTCGAGCCCATTCGCCGCCGAGACCGCCCATGGCCGGCTGATCCTGTGGGGGGAGACGGTGAGGCTGGTGGCCGGCAACCCGGCGCTCGGCGTAGGGCCCGGGGGGTACGTCGACGCCATCCCGGCGTATCACGATCAGCACTACGAGCGTGATGTCGGACCGCAGAACCCGCCCGACAGCCCGCACGACTGGCTGCTGCAGGCCGCGGCGGCGGGAGGATTGCCGCTCCTGTTGTTGGCGCTGGCGCTGGCGGCGCTGACGCTCGTGTCCGGGTGGCGCAGCGTGGTGCGCCAGCCGGGCGGCGGCGAGTCGGCGGCGGTGGGGGGGATGTTGGCCGGCCTGGTCGGCTACGGGGTGGCACTGCTGTTCTTCTTCACCGGTCCGGGCGCGACGCCATTGGCGGCGGTGATGGGCGGGGTAATGGTGGCGGTCCCGGTGCCGGCCGCCGCCGGCGGTCGGTGGCAGGCGAGTGCGCGGTCGCTGGCGTGCGCCGGGTTCGCGGCGCTGACGGTGGTCCTGGCCGCGGCCGCGGTGGCCGAGATCCCACTGCGCTCAGGGTTCGACGATGCCGCCGCCGGTCACCTGAGCGCGGCCGATTCGCAGTTTCGGCTGGCGCGGGACCTACGGCCCTGGGACCCCGCCGTGGACACGGAGGCGGCCCACGCGTTCGCTGCGCTGGCCGGCGTCGGCGCCGCCGGCGCCGGGCGACTGGGACAACCGTGGGCGCGGCGGGCGGTGGACGCTACGCCCGATTCAGTGCAGGCACTGAGTGACGCGGCCGAGCTGGCGCTGGCCGCTGGACGCCCCGCCCAGGCGGCGCGCCTGCTGGCCACCGCCAGGCGCCTTGATCCCGCCAATCCGCAGCTGCGCGCGGCGGCGGCGCGGATCCCGCGCGCGGGCGCCCCGTGAGTCCCGTGTTCGCCGACGTCTTCTGAGGGGCGGCGCTACTTGGCGGCGGTCTTCGCCTGACCCTTGGCCTTGGCCTTGGCCGGCTCGGACTCACGCGTGTACTTGCGGATGAAGTCCTCGGTCATGTCCCGGGCCTGGGCATCCGGGCGCTGGTTCATGGGCGACTTCATCAGGTACGAGCTGGGGCCGTCGAGTTGGCCGGAGAGGCCGTTGTTGAGGGCCAGCTTGCAGCAGCGCACGGCGTCGATGACGATGCCCGCCGAGTTGGGCGAATCCCACACCTCGAGCTTGAGCTCGGCGGTCAGCGGCACGTCGCCGAACGCCTGCCCCTCCAGCCGGATGTGCGCCCACTTGCGGTCGGTCAGCCACGGCACGTAGTCCGAGGGACCGACGTGGACGTCGTCGGCCGGCAGCGTGTGGCCCATGATCGAGGTCACCGCGTTGGTCTTGGAGATCTTCTTGGACTCCAGCCGCTCGCGCTCGAGCATGTTGTAGAAGTCCATGTTGCCGCCGACGTTGAGCTGCGAGGTGCGCAGCAGCTTGACGCCGCGGTCGTGGAACAGGCGGGCGAGCGCCCGGTGGACGATGGTGGCCCCGACCTGGGACTTGATGTCGTCACCGACGATCGGCAGTCCGGCCTTCTTGAAGCGCTTGTTCCAGTACTCCTCGCGAGCGATGAACACCGGGATGCAGTTCACGAAGCCGCAGCCGGCGTCGAGGATCTGCTCGACGTACCACTTGGTGGCCTCCTCGGAGCCGACCGGCAGGTAGGAGACGACCACGTCGGTGCGCGTCTGCTTGAGCACGTCGACGATGTCGGCGGTGGGGCCGGGGGCCTTGGTGATCTTCTCCTTGAGGTACTTGCCGAGCCCGTCGTGGGTCATGCCGCGCATGACCTCCACGCCGAGGTTGGGGACGTCGTCGCCGAGCTTCAGCGTGTTGTTCTGGCCGGCGAAGATCGCTTGTGACAAGTCCTTGCCGACCTTGTCGGCGTCGATGTCGAAGGCGGCGCTGAACTCGATGTCGGAGA
This sequence comes from uncultured Solirubrobacterales bacterium, assembly GCA_963754375.1. Taxonomy (GTDB): domain Bacteria; phylum Actinomycetota; class Thermoleophilia; order Solirubrobacterales; family Solirubrobacteraceae; genus Palsa-465. Next base: position 164,541 of record CAVWFX010000013.1, on the reverse strand, counting down.
CGTGGTAGCCGCCGAGGTCGACGTGCATGAGTCCGGGCACGTCCTCGCGGCCGTCGGCATCGCGGTAGTAATGGACGCCCTGGACGAACGAGCTGGCGCAGTTGCCGACGCCGATGATCGCGACGCGGACCTTGTCCTGCTGGTCGGGGGAGCCGCCGTTGGCGGAGCCGTTGGTCTTGCTCACTTTCAAGAGTTCCCTTCTGGTGAAATGAGGCCCGCGGCGTCGCTCGGGGGCGGTGCGGAGTGTCGACTTAGGTATCCCACCGAGCGCGCTTTGTTACACAGTCGGTGGTTCGCGACACGTCGCCGGCGGGGCCGCCGTTCGCCCGCGGTCAGCGAGCGCCGTCGGGCGCGTTGAGCTGGTGGCGGACGTACAGGATCCGCTGAATCATCGTGAATATGCTCAGCACCGCCAGCACGTAGACGGCCGGCGCCAGCAGCTGGAAGTTGCCGATCGACGCACCCCTGGCGAACACCAGCCCGATTGAGAGGATGACCACCCGGACGGGGCGGGTGGCCAGGCCGACCTTGCAGGCGACGCCGAGCGCCTCGGCGCGGGCCCGCGTGTAGGAGACCATCAGCGAGCCGAGTACGGCGGCCACCACCGCCGCCACCGCAACCTGGTTGTGGAGCGAGGCGAAGTAGGCGGCGACCGCGATCAGGACGATGCCCTCCTCGAGGCGGTCAAGCGTCGAGTCCAGAAACGCGCCGAACGGGGTGCCCTTGCCCGACATCCGCGAGTAGCGCCCGTCGAGCGTGTCCATTACCGAGCCGACGATGAAGGCGATGCCGGCCAGGAAGAACATGCGGTCGACGATCAGCGCGGCAGCGGCCAGATTGAGCACGAAACCGGTCAGCGAGATGGTGTTCGGGGTCAGGCGCGACTCGATCAGCCGCTCGCGCATCAGCTCCTGGGTGGTGGGCCCCTCGCCCCGGTCGCGCGGCCGGCGGGTCTTGGGTCGGCGCGGACGGACCGGTGTTGCGGGCTCGGCCATCGCGGCTATGCGGTCGCCTGGCGGAACGCCCAGGCGTCGGGTCTAGCTCGGGCCAGCAGCTGCTTGGCCAGCAGCGCCGAGACGCCCGCGGTGAGCGCGCCGAGGAACACGTCGGTGAAGTAGTGGTTGCCGGTGGCCACCACCACGAAGGTGATGAACAGGGGATAGAAGCACCACAGCACCTTGGCCCACCAGCGCTTGACCAGCTTGGCCATGGGCAGGCCGATCATGACCGCGAAGCAGACGTGCATCGACGGGACGGCGGCGTAGAAGTTGAGCAGCGCCTTCTCGGGGCCATTCTCGACGTGGGGTGTGCCCAGGAACTGCGCGATCGAATCGGTGAAGCCCCACTCGGGCATCAGCCGCGGCGGCGCGGTTGGATACAGCGCGTAGCCGACGAGCGCCAGCGCCATCGCGATCATGAACATGTTGCGCACGAAGTAGAACGAGTCGTTGCGGCGCAGGTAGATGAAGATCAGCGCCCCGATGGTGATGAAGTAATGGGCGTTGAGGTAGGTCCAGTCGGCGACGTCCATCAGCCAGTGCACGCTCTGGGCCCAGGCCTGGATGCTCGGCTCGACGAACACGTGCAGGAAGCGCTCCAGGTGATGATCTTGGTGGCGTCGCCGAACGGCTTGTAGCCGTTGCCGCCGTCGACCAGTCCGCGGACCACTTGGTAGAGGACGTAGGCGGCCACGAACAGCAGCAACTGACGGACCACGTCAGTCCATCCGCGCGGCAGCACGCGCGTCTCGATCATGCGAAGACGACGGCGCATAACTTGACCCATGGTATCGAGGGGGGGCGTTGGTTCCGCGTTAGCAGTCAGGGCGCGAACCGCGTTCGCGGCACGCGCGGCGCGCCCCGCCAGGTCAGGTGCAGCGCGGCGAGGTGGCGCCGATGCGCGACAGCGAGAAGCTGGTGCTGAGACGCACCACTCCCGGGTGCCGGGCGGTCACGCGGATGTACTGGCCGGCCCGCGAGACGCAGCCCGAGCCGGTGGTCAGCTCCCAGTAGGGCGAGAAGCGGACGTGGACCAGGACGCTTCCCGGCGCGCGCATCCGCAGCGTGAGCCAATCGGGTCCCATCGCCTGCAGGGTCGCCGGAGCCGTCGACGATCGGGGTGGCGTTCTGAACCTCGTAGACGCGCCAGTGCCGGGAGCGCATGACCAGATGCAGGTAGGGCAGCCCGCGGTCGATCAACGCCATCTCCGCCTTGGCCGAGTAGTCGAGCTGGGCGTCGGGGGCGGCCACGAAGCGGACCGCGTTTTCGTGCAGCCAGTGCTCGTAGCTGCTCGCGGTCAGGCGGCCGCGGTAGAAGATCGAGTTGTCGGCGATGTCGAGCTGGCGCTCCCAGCCCGCGCGCGAGCGGGAAGTGGGTGGCGACCACGTACGCCTCCCAGTGAAAGCGCGTGAACGGGATCTCGGTGCGAAACGGCGGGGCGGGCGGGGCGGATTCGTCGGCGCAGGAACGCGCAGCAGCGGCTGGTAGTAGTGGGTCGAGGTCGACTGATCGCCGGCCGCTGAGCTCAGGTCGCGCACCGGCGCCGCCCACTCCGAGGTACAGCAGCGGCAGGGCGGCGATCAGCAGCAGCGCGGTCCGCTTGCGCCACCACAGCAGAGCGGCCAGCGGCGCGGCCAGAAAGGTGCCCAGGCGGGCGATGTTGCTGCCGATCGGCGAGGCCACCAGGTAGACGCCCAGCGTGATGCGCGACGTAGACGATCACCCCGGCCCGCAGCGTCGCGTGCTGCTTGGGCACCGTGGCCAGGGCGAGCGCGGCGAGCACCACGATCGGGAACATGGTGGGAAAGCCGAACGGCTCGCTGCCGCCCTCCGGGAACGCGATCGCCAGCGAGCCCCACCGGAGCCAGCGCGCACGCCCACCGCGACCGGCGCCAGGATGGCCCGCCACTGGGCGCGCTTGAGCACGGCGCCGAGCGCGTAGCCGCCGGCGGCCACCGCCGCGAACAGCGCCGCCACCGGGCTGCACAGCGCCGACAGCACCGCCAGCGCGCAGGCCAGCCCCGGACGGTCGGAGTCGAGCGCCGACACCGCGCCGAGCGCCGGGCAGCGCGCCGAAGGCGAAGGCCAGGCGGCCGGTGTAGAGGTCGGTGGCGGTAGCGGCGCCGAACAGCACTGCGCCCAGCCAGGCGTCGCGGCCGAAGTGGCGGCGGGCCAGCGGCTCGAACACCGCCGCGGTCCCGGTGGCGGCCAGCGCGCCGGCGAGCTGCGGGGTGAGCGCCGCCGACACCGCCGGGAACAGCACGCTGTAGCCGACGATGTGGTGGCCCGAGTACCAGTAGTTGTTCCAGACGCCGAAGCCCTCCTCGCGGAACAGCTGGGCGCGGAACAGGTGGGCGGCCAGGTCGAGGCTCGGGCGGCGAGACGATCACGTAGGCGGCGGCCAGGATCGCCGCCACCAGCGTGGGGGCGACGCGCTCGGCGAGCTCGCGGCGGTGGGATGCGGCTGAAGGCGCGGACGGGCCTGGCTGGCGGGACGGGCGCCCGCGCCGGCGTGGCGGTGCTCACTCGACCTCGGCTCGGGTCACGAAACGAGGCGATCCGCTCGATCACCTGTGGCTGGTCAAGCCACGGCCAGTGGCCGGCGCCGGCGACCCGCTCGACGATCGGCGCGCGGCAGGCGGTCGGCATAGCGCGTCGGCGAAGGCCGGGATCAAGCCACGGGTCAAGCTCGCCCCAGACGACGAGCGCCGGGCAGTCCAGGCCGCCCAGCTCGGCGCCGACCTGGGCCAGCCCGACGGTGTCGATGGAGCGATGCAGGCGCAGGATCGCGCGCTGGGTGCCCTGGTCGAACTGATCCCAGACCGCGTCGATGCGCTCGTCGGGCCAGGCCTCGGGGGTGGCGGTGCCGGCGCGCAGCGTGCGGGCCAGCAGCCACCGGTTGACCGAGCCCATCAGCAACTCGCCGACGCCGGGGCGCCGCCAGTAGCGCACCATCCGCGGCCAGGTGAAGCCGTCCAGCAGCGGGACCGCGTCGATGACGGCGATCCGCTCCACGGCATCGGGATGGCGCTGGGCGAACACCAGCCCGATGGCGGCGCCCCAGCCGTGGCCGACGATCGCGACCCGCTCGAGCTCGAGCGCGGCCAGCAGCCGCTCGACGAAAGCCGACGTAGCCGTTGAGCGAGTAGTCGAGGTGGCCGCCCTTGCCGGAGCGGCCGAAGCCGAGCAGATCGGGGGCCACGCCGCCGGTCTGCGGCCAGGAAGTCGCGCCAGTCGTCCGAGCTGGTGGGGACGCTGTGGAGATAGAGCGCGGTAGCGCCGGTGGCCGGGGCGCGACGGTAGAAGACTGGACGCTCCGGCGACCTCGATGGTGTGCTCGTCGACGTTAATCGGTGCCCACCCACCGGCGAGGATAACGTGACGCGCCGATGAGCGCCTCGGTCACCGTCCCGCACCCTGTGCCTGGGGGAGGCGCTGGTCGACCTCGTCGGCGAGCAGCGCGGCGCCGCCCTGACCGAGGTCAGCCGCTTCTCGCCCCATTTCGGCGGGGTCACGGCCAACATCGCCGTGGTGGCGGCGCGGCTGGGGGCGCCGATGGCGCTGGCCGGCGGCGCCGGTGACGACGTCTGGGGGCGGTGGCTGCGGGCCCGGCTGGAGCGCGAGCGGGTCGACGTGTCGCTGTTCACGCTGCTCCCGGGGCTCGAGACCCTGCTGGCCTTCGTGTCCGTCGACGAGCAGGGCGAGCCGACCTACTCGCTGCGCGGGGACGCCCGCGGACACGATCGTGCCGGCGCTCGGCGACCGGGTCCGCGAGGCGGTGGCCGGCTCCGCCGCGCTGTTCATCTCCACCAACACGCTGGCCGGGGCGCAGGAGCGCGCGGTCACCATGCGCGCGCGTGAGGTGGCGCTCGAGCTCGGGCGGCCGGTGATCTTCGACGTCAACCTGCGCCTTCACCGCTGGACCTCGCGTGCCGACGCGGCGGCCAGCGCCAACGCCTGCGTGCGGGGAGCCCTGCTGGTGCGGCTGAACATGTTCGAGGCCGAGCTGATGACCGGCGAGAGCGATCCCGAGCGGGCGGCGATGGCGCTGGTCAAGGGCGGCGCCAAGATGGTGGTGCTGACGCTGGGCGCCGGCGGCGCGCTGTTGCGCGGGGCGCTGCGGGCCGACCGTGCCCGGGGGTGGCGGCCCCGGAGTTGCGTGAGCACGTCGGCGCCGGCGACGCGCTGACCGGGACGCTGCTGGGGCGGCTGGCCATGAGCGGGTTCTACCCTCATCGGTGGCGGCCGCGCTGCCTGAGGCGGTGGAGGCGGCGGCCGCCGCGTGTGAGCGGTGGGGGGCGCTTGACTGAGACGGTCGCGGTCTGGCGCGCCCACGCCCCGGCCGGGTCCGCGCGGTGCGCGACCGGCTGCGGCTGGTGTACGGGATCCCGGGCGCCCAGCCGCACGGCCACCCGATCGCCGAGCTCGTCCTGACCGTGCTGTCGCAGTCGACCAACGACCGCAACCGCGACGTGGCGTTTTTGCGCCTGCGCGACCGGTTCCCGACCTGGGAGGAGGTGCGCGACGCGCCGGTCGACGAGATCGAGGAGGCGATCCGGCCGGGCGGGATCTCCAAGGTCAAGTCGGCGCGGATCAAGTCGATCCTGGCCGGGATCGCGCCCTCGGGACGAGGTCTCGTTGGACTGGTTGCGCGCCGATGGATGTGCCTGCGCCCAGCGATACCTGACGGCGCTGCCCGGGGTGGGGCGCAAGACGGCGGCCTGCGTGCTGCTGTTCGCGCTCGGCAAGCACGACGTGCCGGTCGACACCCACGTGTCGCGGGTGGGGATGCGGCTGGAGCTGCTGCGGCCGGGGGCCGGCGTTTGAGGAGCTGCACGACACGATGCTGGCCATCACGCCTGCCGGCGAGGAGCTCGAGCTGCACCTGAACCTGCTGCGCCACGGCCGCCGAACCTGTCACGCGCGGCGGCCCGAGTGCCGGGCGTGCGCGCTGCGGCGGATGTGCCCGAGCGCGGATTCGTTCGGGTAGCTCTGAGCCGCGGGTCCGAGAGGTGGGCGGGGGCGCGAACTGCAGCATCGAAGGAAAGAGGCTGGGCGGGGCTCAGACGGTTGCGGTTTAGGCCGCGATCCCGGTCGAGTGGGGAGTTGACCATGACATTTAGGGTCAACTTCCCAACGGACCCCACTCCCTGCCCGCCCCTGTTTCGATAGCCGCAGTTCGAGCCCTCGCGCCGCCGCCGGCCCAACCAGGATCTCCCGGCTAGGCTGATACGCGGCCCCACATTCTGTCGGAAACCGCTTCCGTCAGCCGCCCAAATCTGCTACGATCCGACTAAGATTTTACGACTCAAAGAGGAGTAGACAACGTATGGGCAAGACAATCGGAATCGACCTCGGGACGACCAACTCGTGTATGGCCGTGCTCGAGGGCGGCGAGCCGACGGTCATCGAGAACGCCGAGGGCGGACGGACGACACCGTCCGTGGTGGCGTTCACGCAGTCCGGTGAGCGGCTCGTGGGCACCGTGGCCAAGCGCCAGGCGGTGACCAACCCGCAGAACACGGTCTTCTCGATCAAGCGCTTCATGGGCCGCAAGGAGGCCGAGGTGCGCGAGGAGGAGTCGATCGTGCCTTACAAGGTGGTCTCGGGTCCCGGTGGCGACGCGCGCGTCGAGGCCGGCGGCAAGCAGTACTCCCCGCCCGAGATCAGCGCGATGATCCTCGGCAAGCTCAAGACCGACGCCGAGGCGTATCTGGGTGAGACGGTCGACAGCGCCGTGATCACCGTTCCCGCGTACTTCAACGACGATCAGCGGCAGGCCACCAAGGACGCCGGCAAGATCGCCGGGCTGGACGTCAAGCGCATCATCAACGAGCCGACCGCGGCCTCGCTGGCCTACGGGCTGGACAAGGAGAACGACCAGACCATCCTGATCTTCGACCTCGGCGGCGGCACCTTCGACGTGTCGGTGCTGGAGATCGGCGACGGCGTGTTCGAGGTCAAGGCGACCGCCGGTGACAACCACCTCGGCGGCGACAACTTCGACAAGGCGCTGGTCGACTGGCTGGTCAAGGAGTTCAAGGCGTCCCAGGGCATCGACCTGAGTGCCGACCCGATGGCGCTGCAGCGGCTGTACGAGGCGGCCGAGAAGGCCAAGATCGAGCTCTCCACCACCCAGGAGACCCAGATCAACCTGCCGTTCATCACCGCCGACTCCAGCGGCCCCAAGCACCTGGACACCCGCCTGACGCGGGCCAAGCTCACCGAGCTGACCTCCGCCCTGCTCGACCGCACGGTCGCGCCGGTGCGCCAGGCGCTGGACGACGCCAAGGAGAAGGGCGCCGCGACGATCGATCACGTGGTCCTGGTCGGCGGCATGACCCGCATGCCCGCCGTGCAGGAGAAGGTCAAGGAGCTGACCGGCAAGGAGCCGCACCGGGGCGTCAACCCCGATGAGGTCGTCGCCGTCGGCGCCGCGATCCAGGCCGGCGTGCTGGCCGGCGATGTCAAGGACGTCCTGCTGCTCGACGTCACCCCGCTGACTCTCGGCATCGAGACCAAGGGCGGCGTGATGACCAAGCTGATCGAGCGCAACACCACGATCCCGACCCGCAAGTCGGAGGTGTTCTCGACCGCCGAGGACAACCAGCCGAGCGTGGAGATCCACGTGCTGCAGGGCGAGCGTGAGATGGCGACCTACAACAAGTCGCTGGGCAAGTTCCAGCTGACCGGCATCCCGCCGGCGCCGCGGGGCATCCCGCAGATCGAGGTCGCGTTCGACATCGACGCCAACGGCATCCTCAACGTGTCGGCCAAGGACCTGGGCACCGGCAAGGAGCAGAAGATCGAGATCCGGTCGGGCTCCGGGCTGTCCGACGATGAGATCAAGCGGATGGTGACCGACGCCGAGTCGCACGCCGAGGACGACCGCCGCCAGCGCGAGCTCGCGGAGGCCCGCAACAACGGCGAGAACGCCGCCTACCAGGCCGAGCGCCAGCTCAAGGACCTGGCCGAGAGCGTCGACAGCTCCTCCAAGGAGGAGATCGAGACGGCCATCAAGGCGGTCCGCGAATCGCTGACCTCCGAGGACGCGGCTGACATCAACGCCAAGACCGAGGCGCTCAACTCCGCCTTCCACAAGGTCTCCGAGGCGATGTACCAGCGCGCCCAGGAGCAGGCTGCGGCCTCGTCCGACGGACGGTACGGGTGAGCAACGGCGCCGGCACGACCTCCGAGGAGGAGGACGTGGTGGACGCCGAAGTGGTTGACGAGGGCAAGTAACCCGCATGCACTTCGACCCGATCAAGCCCCCGGGGTCAGAGCGGTGACTCCGGGGACCACACCCCAACAGTCGCGGAGGACGCGCCGGGGTCGGCTCCTGAGGAGGTGACCCCGGAGGCCGGTCCGGATGGGCGCTCGGCGGACGCCAGCCCTGACGGCCGGCGGGCGCCGGCGGCCGCTGACACGGACGCCGCGCCGAAGACAAGGCCGCGGCTCCGCACCACATGGCCGCGCTCAGCGCGAAGGCCGACGAGTACCTGGGCCTGGCCCAGCGGACCAAGGCCGACTTCGAGAACTACCGCAAGCGGGCGGTGCGCGAGGCGGCCGCGGCGCAGGAGCGCGGGGCGGTCAAGCTCGCCAAGGCGCTGCTGCCGGCGATCGACAACCTCGACCGCGCCCTGGCCCACGGCGTGTCGGCGGCCGACGCCGACAACGGCACCGCCACCTTCGTGGCCGGGATCGAGCACGTCCGCACGGACGTGATCGAGGCGCTGGGCCACGTGGGGATCGAGCCGTACTGGCCCGAGGGCGAGCCGTTCGATCCCCAGTACCACGAGGCGGTGGCGCAGCACCCCGTGGAGGGCGTGGCGCCCGGCACGGTGGTCGAGGTCTACCAGCGCGGCTACCGGCTGGGCGACCACGTACTGCGGCCGGCGCGCGTGGTGGTGGCGGCGTAGGCGGGTGAGCCATGGCTAGCAGACCCGACTACTACAAGATCCTCGGGGTCGGCAAGAACGCCTCCGACGAGGAGATCAAGAAGGCCTACCGCAAGCTGGCGCGCCAGTACCACCCGGACCGCAATTCCGGCGACAAGAAGGCCGAGGAGCGCTTCAAGGAGATCTCGCAGGCCCACGACGTCCTCTCGGACGCGGAGAAGCGCAAGTCCTATGACCGGGGCGGCAGTCCGTTCGGCGGCTTCGGCGCGCCGGGCGGATTTGATCCGGGCTCGTTCGCGGGCGGCTTCGGCGACGTCCTGTCCGACCTGTTCGGGCGCGCCACCGGCGGCAACGCCAGCGGGCGAGGCGGGACCGCCGGTTCGATGCGCGGCGGCCGCCAGCGCGCGGCCCGCGGACGAGACCTCGAGACCGAGGTCTCGCTGAACTTCGACCAGGCCGTCAACGGCGCCCAGGTGCCGCTGGCGGTGCCGACCTCGCAGCCGTGCCCGACCTGTCAGGGCTCCGGGGCCAAGCCCGGCACCTCGCCCGAAGCTGTGCCCGGTGTGCGAGGGCCGGGGATTCGAGTCCCAGAGCCAGGGGATCTTCTCGATGTCCCAGCCGTGCTCCAACTGCCACGGCTCGGGGACGGTGATCGAGGATCCATGCCCCACCTGCGGCGGCACCGGCGCCCAGCGCTCGGTCCGGCGGATGAAGGTCAACATCCCCGCCGGCGTGCGCGACGGCAGCCGCATTCGGCTGGCCGGCAAGGGCGAGCCGGGGCTGCGCGGGGCCGAGCCCGGCGATCTGTACGTGATCACGCGTGTCTCCGAGTCGCCGGTGTTCAAGCGCAACGGCGACAACCTCGAGGTCGAGGTACCGCTCACCATTCCCGAGGCGCTGCAGGGCGCGGTGATCGAGGTCCCCACGCTCAACGGCTCCAAGCGGCTGAGCGTCCCGTCCGGGACCAAGCACGGCACGATCCAGCGCATCCGCGGCGAGGGTCCGCAGAAGCTCAACGGCAAGGGCCGCGGCGACATCCACTACCGGTTCGTGCTCGATGTGCCGGCCACGCTGTCAAGCGAGCAGTCAGAGGCGGTCGAGCGTCTATCGCAGGTGATGGACGGCAATCCCCGCGACCGCCTGTTCGCCAGTGCCCGGGAGGCGAGCTGATGAGCGCCCGGCGGATTCGAACCACGACGCGGGTGCAGGTCTCATCCGACCGCGGCGTGTTCATGATCTCGGTGGCGGCCGAGCTGGCCGACATGCACCCGCAGACGCTGCGGATGTACGAGGCGCGCGGTCTGATCGAACCCAAGCGGTCGCCGAAGGGCACCCGCCTGTACTCCCAGGAGGACGTTGACCGGCTGCGGCGCATCCAGGAGATGACCGCCGAGCTGGGGATGAACCTGGCCGGCGTGGAGCGGGTGTTCGAGCTCGAGGAGCAGCTCGAGTCGATGCAGCGCAGGGTCGCCGGGATGGAGAAGCGCGCCCGCGAGCTTGACGCCGAGGTGCGTCGCCTGGAGGCGGTGCGGCGCGAGCTGCGGGCCGAGATCGTTCCCTATGTCCGGGGCGGAGCGCTGGTGCGCCGGGCCGACCTGGCCAACACCCGCCCGAAGACCTCGCCGCCGTCGACGCCAACGCCGCCGTCGCAAGTCTGATCCTCGCCCTCCGCCATCGGGGACTGGGTCGAGCGAAGTTGCTGGTATGCGACGATCTGAGGCAACAGTCGCACCGGGCGGCCGGGAGTGCGGGCTGCTTGAACACCACCAAGTAGGGGAGAAACAGCACATGCCCGTGAGCAGGGGTCTCATATCGGTCGTCGGCGCGTGCATTGCCGCCGCGGCGCTGATGCTCGCCCCCGCCGTGGCGCAGGCCTCCCCGAGCGCGTCGGTAACCCGCCTGGGCCCGGTCCCGGGGGCCCGGCAGCTTCAGCTGGTGCTCCCGCTCAAGGCCGACGAGTCAGGCCTCGAGCGCCTGGCCGCCGCCGTCAACACTCCGGGTTCGCCGCAGTACGGGCAGTTTGAGCCGCTGGCGGTCCTGGCCCAGCGCTTCGGCGCCTCGGCGGCCACTCGCAGTCGCGTGATCGACTATCTGCGGCGAGCGGGTGCGACCGGGATCAGGATCGACACCACCGGCCTGTTTGCCGACGCCACCATTAGTGCGGCGACGGCCCAGCGCCTGTTCGGCACCTCGCTGGCCCGGTTTCACTCGGCGCGTGAGGGCGGCTTTGTGGCGCCGGCGAGTGCCCCCCGGATCCCGGCGGGGCTGAGCGGAGCCGTTGGCGGCGTCGTCGGGCTCGACACCCGGCCTGTGTTCGGCCCCTCCCAGTCGCTGGCGGCCAGTGCGCGCTTTGCCCACCAGGCACCCGCCGCCGCGCCGACAGCGGATAACACGCAGGGACAGGCGTCCTCCGACAACATCGTCTCGGGTTACGGCGCCCGGACCGGCACTCCCAGCGGATGCGCGGCGGGGGTGGCCGGCGGCGGCTTCACGCCAAATCAGTACCTGACCGCCTACGGCTTCAGTCCGCTCCAGGCTGCCGGGATCGAGGGTCAGGGCGAGCGGGTGGCGCTGATCGAGATCGACGGCTTTCGCTACTCGGATCTGCACACGTTCGCCAAGTGCTTCGGACTGGGGGTGCCGGCCATCAACGGCTACGGAGTGGGGATCGCCAGGCCGCTGTCGCCGGGCGGCGAGAGCACGCTGGACCTGGAGGTTCTCGACGCCGCCGCACCCAAGCTCAAGGAGATCGACGTCTACGAGTCACGCTCGACCGCCGCCGACGTGCTGAACTCGCTGACCGCGCCGCTGCGCAACCACGGCAAGACGCCCCAGGTGATCTCCGCCTCGCTGGGCACCTGCGAACCGGCGCTGGTGGCGTCGGTGGGCTACTCGGGCGTACGCACCGCCGAGGGCGCGCTGGCGGCGGCGGCGGCGAGCGGCATCTCCGTGCTGGCGTCCAGCGGCGACGACGGCTCGACGGGCTGCATCGGGCGCACCGGCCCGATCGACCTGCTGTCGGTCAGTTTCCCCGCCTCCTCGCCCCTCGTGACCGGTGTGGGCGGCACCAACATCATCCTCAACCCGGACAACACGCTCGCCTCCCAGGTGGTGTGGAACGACGGTCCCGACGATCTGGCCGCCGGCGGCGGCGGGGTCAGCGGCCTGTTCACCCGCCCGTCCTACCAGACCGGGTTCGTGGCGCCCAACCGGCGAGCGGTGCCCGACGTGGCCCTGCTGGCCGACGTGCTGCCCGGCTATGAGATCTACTGCAGCGTCCGCAGCGACTGCATGGACCCGACCCATCCCGGCGCGTGGGTCGCGGTCGGCGGAACCAGCGCCTCGGCCCCACTGCTGGCCGGCGGGCTGGCCCTGACCGACGAGGTCCTGCGCCTGCGCGGGCGCACCGAGCTGGGGCTGGCCAACATGCTGCTGTACCCCCTCGACCACTCGGCGGCGGGGGCGTCGGTGTTCTCGGACGTAACCCTGAACGACAACGACCTCTCGCCCTACATCGGCCACCACAGGTCGCTGGGCTGCTGCAGCGCCACGCCCGGGTTTGACTACGCCACCGGCCTGGGCAGCGTCAACGTGTCCGCCTTCGCCAACGCGGTCAGCGCGCTCAAGGCACCGATCCCGCTGGTGGGGGTTTCGCTGCCGCGCCAGCGCCCGCTGGTCAAGAAGCGACTGCTGGCCACGCTCACCTGCTCGGGCAAGTGCGTGGCCGTGTCAGTGGCCAGCATCGCGATCGACGGCAGCCGGCCGTTCCAGGTTCGGTCGGGGGCGGCGGTGCTGGCCAAGGCCGGGAATCAGACGGTGAAGCTCAAGCTGTCTACCGGTGACCTAGGCCGGATCCGGGGCGGCCTGCGCGCCCACCGGAAGGTGATCGCCTCGGTGGTCGGCGTGATCACCGACTCAGGCGGCAACGTCGAGCGCACCAGCCCCGCGCGCACGCTGCAGATTCACTGAGCGGCCGGAGCCACTGAGCGGCCGGGCTGCCGACCGGCTGGCCCGGCGTCGGCCTGAGCCCGTGGAACGCCCCAGCGCGGGAATAGACCCTGGAAAAGCCTTGCGAAATACGGCTCAACGTGCGATAATCTTAGTCGTACAGACTTAGATTTACATTCGAACCACGGACGAACGCTTATATGCAACCAGACCGCTTCACCATCAAGTCCCAGGAGGCGCTGCAGGCCGCCCAGCGGCTCGCGGATGAGCGCCGCAACCCGCAGACCACGCCCGAGCACGTGCTCGCGGTCCTGCTCGAGCAGGACGGAGGCGTGGTCGTTCCGGTGCTGCGCAAGCTCGGCGTCGAGCCGGCCGCGGTGCGCCAGTCGCTGAGTGCGGCGCTCGACGCGCTGCCCACGCTGACCACCTCAGGCGGGCGCGAGGAGCCGGCCGGTGGCTCGGGCGAGCTCGTCCAGACTCTGCGCGCGGCCGAGAACGAGATGCGCGACCTCAAGGACGAGTACGTCTCCACCGAGCACCTGATGCTGGCTCTATCCGCTCATCCGGGAGGCGCCGGCGACGCGCTGCGCTCAAACGGCGCCACGCACGACGCGCTGATCAAGGCGCTCAGCGAGGTGCGCGGCTCACACCGCGTGACCGACCAGAATCCCGAAGAGAAGTTCCAGGCCCTGGAGAAGTACGGCCGGGATCTGACCGACGCCGCCCAGCAGGGCAAGCTCGATCCGGTGATCGGGCGCGACGACGAGATCCGCCGCGTGATCCAGGTGCTCAGCCGCCGAACCAAGAACAACCCGGTGCTGATCGGCGAGCCAGGCGTGGGCAAGACCGCCATCGTCGAAGGCCTGGCGCAGCGAATCGTTTCCGGCGACGTGCCCGAGGGCCTGCGCGACCGCCGCGTGGTGGCCCTGGACGTGGGCGCCCTGATCGCCGGCTCCAAGTACCGCGGCGAATTTGAGGACCGGCTCAAGGCAGTGCTCAAGGAGATCGCCGACGCCGACGGCACGATCATCCTGTTCATCGACGAGCTGCACACGATCGTCGGTGCCGGGGCCGCCGAGGGCGCCGTCGACGCCGCCAACCTGCTCAAGCCGATGCTGGCCCGCGGCGAGCTGCGCGCGGTGGGTGCGACCACGCTGGACGAGTACCGCAAGCACATCGAGAAGGACGCCGCGCTGGAGCGCCGCTTCCAGCCGGTGTATGTGGGCGAGCCAAGCGTCGAGGACACGATTGCCATTCTGCGCGGGCTCAAGGAGCGCTATCAGGTCCACCACAAGGTCCGCATCCAGGATTCGGCCCTGGTGGCCGCGGCCACGCTCAGCCACCGCTACATCGCCGACCGCTTCCTGCCCGACAAGGCGATCGACCTGGTCGACGAGGCGGCGTCGCGGATCCGCATGGAGATCGACTCCAAGCCGACCGAGATCGACGAGGTCGACCGGCACATCATGCAGCTGGAGATCGAGCTGCAGTCGCTCGGCTCGGATGACGACGACGCCGGCGCCGCGGCGCGCCGCGAGCAGCTCGAGCGGGCGCTGGCCGAGGAGCGTGAGGTGTCAGCGGGTATGCATGCCGAATGGCAGCGCGAGAAGGAGAGCGTCGGAGCGGTAGCCGATATCCAGGAGAAGCTGGAGGCGGCCCGGACCGAGCTCGAGCGCGCCCAGCGCGACGCCGACCTGGGCCGCGCCGCCGAGCTTCAGTACGGCACCATCCCCGAGCTCGAGAAGCAGCTCGCCGCCGCCGAGTCCGCCCAGGCCGAGGTCGCGGCTGACGTTTCCGGCCCGCACGGCCCACGCTTTCTCAAGGATGTCGTCGACGCCGAGGACGTGGCCGAGATCGTCGCCAAGTGGACCGGGGTCCCGGTGACTCGGCTGATGGAGGGCGAGATCGAGAAGCTCGTCCACATGGAGGATCGCCTGCATCAGCGGGTGGTCGGCCAGGACGAGGCCGTGTCCGCGGTGGCGAGCGCACTGCGCCGCTCCCGGGCCGGACTGCAGGATCCCGACCGGCCGATCGGCACCTTCCTGTTCCTCGGTCCCACCGGCGTCGGCAAGACCGAGCTGGCGCGAGCGCTGGCCGAGTTCATGTTCGACACCCAGGACGCGATGATCCGCATCGACATGTCGGAGTACATGGAGAAGCACTCCGTCTCACGCCTGGTGGGTGCGCCGCCCGGATACGTCGGCTACGACGAGGGTGGGCAGCTGACCGAGGCGGTCCGCCGCCGGCCGTACTCGGTGGTCCTGCTCGACGAGATCGAGAAGGCCCATCCCGACGTGTTCAACGCGCTGCTCCAGGTGATGGACGACGGACGCCTGACCGACGGCCAGGGCCGCACCGTCTCGTTCAAGAACACGGTGCTGATCATGACCTCGAACATCCCGGGCGGTCCGGGCCGGTGTCGAGGCCACGTTCAAGCCGGAGTTCATCAACCGGCTCGACGACATCGTCGAGTTCGAGCCGCTGACCCGAGCGCAGATCGGGTCGATCGTCGACCTCCAGGTCGCCAACCTGATCGCGCGGGTGCGCGAGCGTGAGCTGGAGATCGAGCTGAGCGACGACGCCCGGACGCTGATCGGCAACCTCGGCTACGACCCCACCTACGGCGCTCGACCGCTCAAGCGAGTGATCCAGAAGCGGCTGGTCGATCCGCTGGCGCTGGCCATCCTCGAGGGCCGCTTCTTGCCCGGGGACACGGTGCGGGTGGAGGCCGCCGACGGCGACCTGGTGCTGGAGCGCGCCGACGCCGCCGCCCCGGCGAGCACGGTGTAGGGGGCCGGTCGAGTCGTCGATCCGTCCAGAACTGAAGAGTTGCATAAACCCGATTAAGCCTCCGTGTCGAGGTGCCGATATAGGGGGTAATGCGCGGGGTGCATCAGGCGGATTCCACGTGGGTGCCCGACGACGACGCCTTCAGGCGCTTGGCCGAGGCGATCGAGGAGGTCGGCATCATCCTGCTGGACCCTGAGGGAATCGTGGTGTCGTGGAACCGCGGCGCCGAGCGGCTCAAGGGGTATACGGCTGACGAGATCATCGGGCGGTCGTTCTCGCTGTTCTATCCCGACGAGGCGATCGAGGTAGGTCATCCGCAGCGTGAGCTCGATGCCGCCGCGGCCATGAGTCACTACGCCGAGGAGGGCTGGCGGGTGCGCAAGGACGGCACCCGCTTCTGGGCCCACGTGGTGATCACGGCGATCCACGACGAGCGGGGCGACCTCGAGGGCTTCGGCAAGCTGACCCGCGACCTGACCCCGGTCAAGCAGGCCGAGGAGCAGCGGACGCGGGCCTTTGCCCTGCTGGAGGCGACCGCGGCCACCGACTCGCTCACCGGACTGGCCAACCGGCGCGCCTGGGACGACACCCTGGACCGCGAGACGACCCGCGCCCGTCGCGACGGAACCCGGCTGTGCGTCGCTGTCCTCGACCTCGACCACTTCAAGGCCTTCAACGACGAGTTCGGCCATCGCGAGGGCGACCACTTCCTGCGTCGCGCCGCGGTTATGTGGCGCGGCAAGCTGCGGGCCTCGGACGTGCTAGCTCGCTACGGGGGCGAGGAGTTCGCCCTGTGTCTGCCCAACTGCCCGCTGGACGAGGCGATCACGATCGTCGACCGCCTGCGTAACAGCACGCCCCGGGAGCGCACCTGCTCGGCGGGCGTGGCCGAATGGGACCGCCTTGAGCCAGTGGACCGGCTGTTCGGCCGTGCCGATCAGGCCCTGTATGACGTCAAGGACTCCGGCCGCAACCGGACGATGGCGGCCGAGCCCCTGTCGCGGGACACCCTGAGCATCGTCTCCTAGGGGCCGCGCTGACGTGTAGGCGTCCGGCCCCGCCGGACCGGGTCGCGTGGGCGCGTGGGTGCGTGCATGACGTGACAGATCGGCGGTGATCGGGCTGATTTGTCGCCAGCTGCAGGCTCAGCCTCGAGATTGCGACAAATCCGGATCCGCGGCGCGACTTTGTCACCTTCTGCATGCTCGACCCCGACCGAACGCCCGCGGCCGCCCCCTTCCTGGCTGTGTTTGCGCCGGTACCCGTCCACGGTCCGTGATCCGCGCCCTCGCCAGCGCGCGGGGCACCGCGCGGGTGGATCCGATACAAGTGGCGGTGCCACTTGCCCAACGGGAAGGAGAGCCCCGATGCCGACCTACATCATGCTCACGACCCTCACCCCCGAAGGGGTGCAGACGATCAAGAACAATCCCGCCCGGATCCGCGAGGTCAATCGCGAGGTCGAGCAGCTCGGTGCGACCGTCAAGGCGCAGTGGGCGACGCTGGGGCAGCTTCGACTTCGTCAACGTGATCGAGGCGCCCGACGAGCAGACGATCGCCCGCGTATCGCTGGAGCTGGGGTCGCGCGGGACCGGCAAGTACGAGACGCTGACCGCGATCCCGATCGACGACTTCATCGGGTCGCTGTAGTGGCTCGCGTGCTCGTCCTCGGCAGCGGCGCGAGAGAGCACGCGATCGTCCAGGCGCTGGGGCGGTCGCCGCGCCGACCCGAGGTGCTGTGCGGCCCCGGCAACGCCGGCATCGCCGCCGAGGCGCAGACGCTGGGCGCGCTGGCGGTCGACGATGGGGACGCGGTAGTGCGCGCCGCACGCGAGGCGGGGGTGGATCTGGTCGTCGTCGGGCCCGAAGCGCCGCTGGTCGCCGGCGTGGCCGACGCGGTGCGCGCGGCCGGGATCCGCTGCTTTGGCCCGGGAGCCGACGGGGCCGTGCTGGAGGGCTCGAAGGCGTTCTGCAAGGAGGTGATGGCGGCGGCTGGCGTCTCCACCGCCGCCCACACCGTGGTCACCGACCCCCAGGCCGGCCTGGCAGGCCGTCACCGGCTATCCGACCGTGATCAAGGCCGACGGCCTGGCCGCCGGCAAGGGCGTGATCATCGCCGAGGACGAGGAGCAGGCACGGGAGGCGCTTGGATGACCTGCTGGTGCGACGGCAGTTCGGCACCGAACGCGTGGTGGTGGAGGAGTTCCTGGCCGGCGAGGAACTGTCGCTGCTGGCCCTGTGCGACGGCCGTACCGCGCTGCCGCTGGCCTCGGCCCAGGACTACAAGCGGATCTTCGACGGCGACCGCGGGCCCAACACCGGCGGGATGGGCTCTTACTCGCCGGTCCCGGCCGTCGGTCGCGAGCGAGCGGCCGAGATCTGTGCCGGAGTGCACCAACCGGTGCTGGATGAGCTCGCCAGCAGGGGGATCGATTTCCACGGCGTGCTGTACGCGGGACTGATGATGAGCCCCGACGGGCCGCGGGTGCTGGAGTTCAACGTCCGCTTCGGCGACCCCGAGACGCAGGCTCTGCTGCCCCGGCTGCGGTCCGATCTGCTGGAGCTGTTGGTGTCCGCCACCGAGCCCGGCGGGCTGTCGGGGTCGAACTGGAGTGGTCGCCGGAAATGGCGGTGACGGTGGTCCTGGCCAGCGCCGGGTACCCGGCCTCCTCTTCCAGCGGCGACGTGATCACCGGGCTGGCGTCGGTGCCCTCCGACGTGTTCGTGACCCACGCCGCCACCGCGCGGTCGCCCGCGGGAGAGCTCGTGACCGCCGGCGGGCGGGTGCTGAACGTGACCGCGCTGGGCGCCGACGCGGCTGACGCCCGCGATCGCGCCTATGCTGCAGCCGACATGATCGACTTCCCCGGCAAGCAGCTGCGCCGAGACATCGCCCTGCGAGCGGTGGAGTCGCGTGAGCGCGGAGCTGGTGCCCGAGTCGCAGGAGGTCGAGACCCAGGAGGCGAACGCCTCCGGCGAGGTCGAGACCATGGCCGAGACCGCGGTCGATATCGAGGAGCTCAACACCGACGCCCCCATGGTGGGCATCGTGATGGGCTCCAAGAGCGACCTGCCGGCGATGGAGAGGGCCGAGCAGGAGCTGACCGAGCGGGGGATCCGCTCCGAGATGCGGGTCATGTCGGCCCACCGGGAACCCGACGTGGTGGCCGACTACGCGAAGAACGCCAAGCTGCGCGGTCTGCGGGTCATCATCGCCGGAGCCGGGCTGTCGGCGGCGCTGCCGGGCGTGGTGGCAGCGCACACCGAGCTCCCGGTCATCGGCGTGCCTCTGACCAGCCGCACCTCGATCGCCGGTGGCCTCGACGCGCTGCTGTCGATCTCCCAGATGCCGCCGGGCGTGCCGGTGGCCTGCGTTGGGGTCGACAACGCCCGCAACGCCGCCGTGCTGGCGGCCCGCATCCTGAATGCCTAGACGTGCCGGCGGCCGGCCCCGAATGCCTAGGAGCAGGGGAGCGGGACCACCCGCGCCGGGAACACCCTCGGCTCACGCGAGGCCACGGGCTGGCGCGGGCGGCGGACCCGGCGGTCTGCGACAGGTCCTGGATGTACTGGGCGAAACACGGCGCTGGTGCGCCGGGTGGGCCGCTGGGGGGCGGCGGTGGGTCGGATGTTGCTCATGTGTCGTTCTCCGTCGCCGTTCGTTGTACGATGATTGCCGTACGATAGCAAAGTACGATGGTCGTCGTACAAGGGCGCGTGACCGTCCTACAATGGGGTAAGTGATGTCAGCAACAACTACCGAACAGATCGCTCATCCGACGCGAGACGAGCTTGAGCTCAGCGCCGTGCTCCACGCACTCAGCGATCCGGTGCGCTTGATGATCGTCGCCGAGCTCGCCAAGGGCGAGCGTCGAGTACACCTGCGGGAGCTTCGAGCTCCCGGTGACCAAGTCGACCTGCACGCACCACTTCAAGGTTCTGCGCGAGGCGGGCTTGATCAAGCAGCGCCAGCAGGGGACGACGCGCCTGAACATGCTTCGGCGCGAAGACCTGGAGGCGCGCTTCCCCGGCGTCCTGGACACGATCCTGCAAGCGGCCGGAGAGACGGCGTCGCGGCCGCTCGTGTAGCTCCGGCGCCCGACGCCAACCACCGCGGCCCTTGATCCCGCGCTACACCCGCCCTGAGCTGGCCGCGATCTGGTCTGATCACGCGCGCTTTGACGCCATGCGCGAAGTGGAGGTGGCGGCCTGCGAGGAGATGGAGGGGCCGACCGAGGACGAGCTGGCGGCGATTCGCGGCGGCCACGTTCACGGTCGCGGAGATCGAGGAGCGTGAGAAGGTCACCGACCACGACGTCGCCGCGTTCGTGGACGTGCTGTCGGCGTCGGCCGGACCGGCGGGCCGCTGGATCCATTACGGCCTGACCTCGAGCGACGTGATCGACACCGCCCTGGCCCTGCAGATCCGGCGGGCCGGCGAGGTGATCCTGCCCGATGCGCGGAGGTTGGTGACGGCGTTGGCCACCCGCGCCCGCGAGCACGTCGACACCCTGTGCGCCGGTCGCACCCACGGGATCCACGCCGAGCCGACCACGTTCGGGATCAAGCTGGCCGGTTTCGCCTTCGAGGCCGAGCGCAACCGGGCGCGGCTGGAGCGAGCGTTTGAGCAGGCCGGCGTTGGGGCGGTGAGCGGCGCGGTCGGCACCTATTCGGCCACCTCGCCCGAGTTCGAGGCTCGCGTGCTGAGGCGGCTGAGCCTGGAGCGCGAGCCGGTCTCGACCCAGGTGGTGGCTCGCGACCGCCACGCCGAGCTGGTGGCGGCCATCGCCCTGGCCGGGGCGGGGCTGGAGCGCTTCGCCACTGAGCTACGCCATCTGGCGCGGACCGAGGTATCGAGGTCCGCGAGCCGTTCGGGGCGGGCCAGAAGGGCTCGAGCTCCATGCCCCACAAACGCAACCCGATCAAATCCGAGCAGGTCACCGGCCTGGCCCGGGTCCTGCGGGGCAACGCCCAGGCGGCGCTGGAGGACGTGCCCTGTGGCACGAGCGCGACATCTCGCACTCCTCGGTGGAGCGGATCATCCTGCCCGACTCCACGACCCTGCTCGACCACATGCAGCGCCGGGTGCTGGGTCTCGTCGACGGGATGGTGGTTGACGCCGACCGGATGCGCGAGAACCTGGAGCTGACCCATGGGGCGCTGTTCTCCCAGCGGGTGCTGCTGGCCCTGGTCGCCGCCGGCCGGACTCGCGACGAGGCCTACCGGATCGTCCAACGCCTGGCTCAGCAAGCGCTGGACCAGCGGGTGCCGCTGCGGCGGCTGTTGGCCGAGGACCCTGAAGCCGAGGGCCTGGATCTGGAGGCGATCTTCGACTACGCGCCGTTCGTGCGCCACGCCGGCGAGATCGTCGGCCGGCTGGACGCGATCGCGTAGGTTCCACACACGTGTCGTGGCTCCGGCGCTGGATCAGGATCGGCGATCGAGACGACCCCTGGAGCGATCTCGCCCGAGCATCGATTCTCGACGTCAATGACGGGATCGCTTCGGCGGCCGGCGTTGTCGAGGGCTTCGCCACCGCCGGAGCGGCGACGCGGACGATGGTCTTTGCGGGCGCGGCGGTCATCCTCGCCGGCGGATTCGCCGCGGCGGGCAGCCGGTACGCCGAGGAGCGAACTGACTGGGAGATGAAGCAAAAGCTCCTCGACGAGGAGCGAGCCAGCATCGAGGCCGACCCCGGCGCTGAGCTAGAGGAACTCGTCGGGCTATACGAGGCCAAGGGGCTGCGACCTGAGCTGGCCCGGGAGGTGGCCGAGGAGTTGACGGCGAACGACCCGGTGGCCGCGCACGCCGACGCCGAGCTCCGTCTCGAGACCGTTGGCTCTCTGCGCACGAGCGTGCTGGCGGGCGTCACCGCGGGTCTCTTCTATGCCCTGGGGGCGCGATTCCGCTCATCCTGATCGCCGGACTGCCGGTGGATGTGCGGATCGAGATCACCTTCGCCGCCGTGCTCGTCGCGCTCGTGCTGACGGGCTGGTTTGCCTCCCGCCTCACCGGCCTGCCTGCGCTCAGAGTCGTGCGCCGCAACCTGGGGCTGGGCACCGCCACCATGGCCGCCGGCCTACTCGTCGGCGCCGTGATCTCCGTGTAATCCGTCCGGCGGCTTGCCCGCTACCGGGCGAAGCCCTGGCGCCGGCGGGGCCGGAACGCGTTCTCCAGGGGCTCGCGGTCAAAGCGACCACTCGACGATCATCAGCGGCTCACTTCCGGTCGCCGCCCTCAGGCCGACGCCGCCGCCGACGAACACCGCGGCCGCGGCGAGCGTCGTTGGCTGGAGGGTTGGCCCGGCGTCGTCGTAACCAGCCGCTAGCATCGCCCCCGATGCCTGCGCTGGCCGATCTTCCCCTCCTCGCTTCGGGCAAGGTTCGCGAGATCTATGACCTCGACGATGAGCTGCTGATCGTCGCCTCGGACCGGATCTCCACCTACGACGTGGTGCATCCCACGCCGATCCCGGACAAGGGCAACGTGTTCGACCGGGTCTGTCCACCTTCTGGTTCGAGCGCACCGCTTCGATCGTCCCCAACCACGTGGTTTCGGTCACCGACGGCGTTCCCGGCGGAGGCGCGCGGACGCGCCATGGTGGTGCGCAAGCTCAACATGCTCAGCGTCGAGTGCGTCGTGCGCGGCTACATCACCGGCTCGGGCTGGAAGGACTACCAGGCCACCGGCGCGGTCAGCGGCATCGCGCTGCCGTCCGGGCTGCGTGAGTCAGACCGCCTGCCCGAGCCGCTGTTCACCCCGTCGACCAAGGCCGATGTCGGTCACGACGAGGCCATCGACTTCGAGGGCGCGGTGGCGCTGATCGGCGACCGGGCGCTGGCCGAGCGGGTTCGCGATGTGTCGCTGGAGCTGTACGAGCATGCCGCCGAGCACGCCCGCCAGCACGGGATCATCCTCGCCGACACCAAGTTCGAGCTGGGCCTGGACGCCGACGGCACGCTGACCATCGGCGACGAGATCTGCACGCCGGACTCGTCGCGCTTCTGGCCGGCCGACCAGTACGAGCCGGGCCGCGGCCAGCCGAGCTTCGACAAGCAGTACGTCCGCGATTGGGCCTCCTCCACCGGCTGGGACCGCAACCCGCCGGCGCCGCCGATCCCCGACGATGTCGTCGCGCGCACGCGCGAGAAGTATGTGGAGGCCTACGAGCGGCTGACCGGCGAGCCGTTCGACGCCTGGCTGACCCGCACCGGGGCGCCCCGGTCTGCGGGCGCCGCGTAGAGGCGCGGATGCGGGCTCGGGTGCTCGTCAAGCCCAAGGCCGGCATCCTCGATCCGCAGGGCCAGGCCGTCGAGCGAGCGCTGCCGGCGCTTGGCTTCAGCGGCGTGCGCAATGTGCACGTGGGGCGGCTGATCGAGCTCGACGTTGATGACCCGGCCCAATTGCCGGAGATGTGCGAGCGGCTGCTGACCAACCCGCTGATCGAGGACTACGAGATCGTCGAGGCGACAAGTCTCCGGGACGGTACTCTGGTGGGCGGGGTGAGGTTCGGCGTGATCCGGTTTCCCGGCTCGTGCGACGAGGTCGATGCGCTGTCGGCGGCCGAGCGAGTCGGCGAGGCGGTGCTGCTGTGGCACGGGGACCGCGACCTACAGGGCGTCGACGCGGTGGTGGTTCCCGGCGGCTTCTCCTACGGCGACTACCTGCGGGCGGGGGCCATCGCCCGCTTCTCCCCAGTGATGGCGGAGGTGGCTGCGTTTGCCCGGGCCGGAGGGCTCGTGCTGGGGATCTGCAACGGCTTTCAGGTCCTGTGCGAGGCCGGACTGCTGCCGGGGGCGCTGCTGCCCAACACGTCGCTGCGGTTCGTCTTCCGGCAGGTGTCGCTGGAGGTGATCAACGCCGACTCCCCGTTCACGCGTGAGTGCGAGGTCGGCGAGCGCCTGTCGATCCCGATCAAGCACACCACGGGCCGGTTCTACGCTCCTGAGGCACAGCTGGATCAGCTGGAAGCCGAAGGGCGCGTGTTGCTGCGCTACGCGCCGGGCGAGAACCCCAACGGCTCGCTGCGCGACATCGCCGGCGTCTGCAATGCAGGGCGGCAACGTGTTCGGCCTGATGCCGCATCCCGAGCATGCGGTCGATCCACTCACCGGCTCGGTCGACGGGCTGAAGATCTTCGAGTCGATCCGGGCTTCGGTTGGCCACCGCGCCCTTGTCTGACGCTGCTGCGAAGCACCGCGACCTCGGTCTCACCGACGCCGAATACGAGCTGATCGTCCAGCGCCTGGGGCGCGAGCCGGGCGCCACCGAGCTGGCCATGCTGTCGCTGATGTGGTCCGAGCACTGCGCCTACAAGCACTCGCGCAAGCTGCTGCGCCGGCTGCCCACCGAGGGCCCGGCGGTGCTGATGGGCCCGGGCGAGAACGCCGGCGTGGTCGACGTCGGCGGCGGCCTGGGGGTGGCCTTCAAGGTGGAGTCCCACAACCACCCGAGCGCGGTCGAGCCGTTTCAGGGCGCGGCCACCGGCGTCGGCGGGATCCTGCGCGACGTGTTCGCGGTGGGGGCCCGGCCGATCGCGGTGCTCGACTCGCTGCGCTTCGGCGAGCCGGGCTCGTCGGCGCGATCGCGCTATCTGCTGGACCGGGCCGTGGGCGGGATCGGGCACTACGGCAACTCGATCGGCGTGCCGACGGTCGGCGGCGAGATCTACTTCGAGCCCAGCTACGAGCAGAACTGCCTGGTCAACGCCATGTGCCTGGGGCTGGCCCCACATGAGCGCCTGATCCGCAGCGCCGCCGCCGGGCCCGGCAACGTGCTGGTGTTGCTGGGCGCGCTGACCGGGCGCGACGGGATCGGCGGCGCCTCCGTGCTGGCCTCGGCGGAGCTTGGCGAGGGCGACGAGGCCAAGCGCCCGTCGGTGCAGATCGGCGACCCGTTCGCCGAGAAGAAGCTGCTCGAGTGCTGCCTGGACCTCCTCGACCGCGAGCTGCTGGTGTCACTGCAGGATCTGGGCGCCGCCGGGCTCACATCGTCCTCGTCGGAGATGGCCAGCAAGGGCGGCGTCGGCCTCGACATCGACTGCTCGGCGGTGCCGCTGCGCGAGCCCGCCATGGAGCCGTTCGAGATCATGGTCTCGGAGTCCCAGGAGCGGATGCTGTGCGTCGTCTCGCCGGGGCGGGTCGACGACGTGATGGCGGTGTGCCAGCGCTGGGAGACGCTGGCCACGGTCATCGGCGTGGTCAACGACAGCGGGCGGCTACGGGTGCTGGACGGCGACGGCGGGGTGGCCGCCGATCTTCCCGTGGGCGTGCTGGTCGACGACTGCCCCCTGTATGACCTGGCGCCGGCGGCGCCGGGGCCGGATGCCGCCCTGTATCCAGCTCCGCCGGCCGTCCTGCGCGGTGGCGAGTCGCCAGCGGAAACGCTGCTGGCGCTGCTGAGCTCACCCAACCTGGCCTCGCGGCGCCCGGTGTTCGAGCAGTACGACCCCGTGGTGCAGTCGCGGACCGTACGCCGCCCCGACGAGGCCGACGCCGCCGTGCTGGCGCTGCCGACCGGGGAGGCGCTCGCGGTCTCGATCGACGGCAACGGCCGGCGGGTCGCGTGCGAGCCGCGGATGGGGGCGATGGAGGCGGTGCTGGAGTGCGCGGCCAACCTGGCCTGCGTGGGCGCGGTGCCGCTTGGCGTGACCAACTGCCTGAACTTCGGCAACCCCGAGAAGCCTCACGTCGCCTGGCAGCTGGTCGAGGCGGTCGAGGGCATCGCCTCGGCGTGCGAGATGCTCGGTCTGCCCGTGGTCGGCGGGAACGTCTCGCTGTACAACGAGGCGCCCACCGGGCCGATCTTCCCGACGCCGGTGATCGGGATGGTGGGGCGGCTGCCCGACCCGGCGCGCGCCGGCCGGCTCGGGTTTGCCGCCGAGGGCGATGTGATCGCCCTGATCGGGTCGTTTCCAGGCTCGGCGGCCGGGTCCGAGCTGGCGAAACTGGGGGGGAGGAGATCGCCGGCCCGCTGCCTCCAATAGACGAGCCGGCCGTGCGGGAGGCCCACGAGACGGTGCGCAAGCTGGTCAACTCAGGAGCGCTGCACAGTGCCCACGACATAGCCGAGGGAGGTATGGCGGTGGCGATCGCCGAGTCCTGCATCGCCGGCGGGATAGGCGCGCGGGTCCGCCTGCCCGACGGTGTGGATCCGTTCACCGAGGCACCGGGACGCGCGTTCGTGGTCTCCGGACCCGAGGCGGCGCTGGCCGAGCTCGAGGTAATCGGCCGCGTCGGCGGGGAGCAGCTCGAGCTCGAGGGCTGCCTGAAGCGCCCAGTTTCCGAGCTGCGCGTGGTCCGCGACCGGGGGCTGCTGGAGTTCCTGTAAATCGCGTTGCTAGCCTGATGACTCCGGTGCTCCGTATCCACGACGGAGGCGCACCTCTTAGGATGGCCAACCCGCTCGACCATCGCGACGGCCCTCGCGACGAATGCGGTGTGTTCGGAATCTACGGTTCCGAACACGATGTCGCGCGCCTGTCCTACTTCGCGCTGTTCGCGCTGCAGCACCGCGGCCAGGAGTCGGCCGGGATCGCCACCGCGGTCCGGGGCGGGAGCATCATGGCGATCCGCGATCAGGGCCTGGTCTCCCAGGTGTTCGACGAGCACACCCTGCGTTCGCTGGTCGGCGACATGGCCATCGGCCACGTGCGCTACTCGACCACCGGCTCTTCGGAATGGGAGAACGCCCAGCCGATCGTCCGCGACGATCGCCGCACGCTGGCCCTGGCCCACAACGGCAACCTGATCAACGCCGTCGAGCTGCACTCCGAGCTGCGAGGCCGCGACGTGCCCTTCCGCTCCACGTCTGACTCCGAGATCATCGCCGCGCTGCTGGCCACGCATCCGGCCGAGCGGATCGACGACGCCGTCGCCGACGTGCTCCCACGGCTGAAGGGCGCCTTCTCGACCGTGGTCATGACCGACGACGCCGTGGTCGGGTTCCGTGACCCGCACGGCCTGCGCCCGCTGGTGCTGGGGATGATCGAGGACCCGGCCGATGGTCCGCCCGCCTACTGCGTGGCCAGCGAGTCGTGCGCGCTTGATCTGATCGGTGCGCGCTTCCTGCGCGACGTCGCTCCCGGCGAGGTGGTGACGCTGACCGACCGCGGCATCAAGACCCGGCTGGTGGCCGGCGCCGAGCGCCACGCCGCCTGCGTGTTCGAGTACATCTACTTCGCCCGCCCCGATTCACGCATGGGCGGCACCGTGCTCCAGGTCGCCCGGGCGCGCATGGGCGAGAACCTGTGGCACGAGGCTCCGGTCGACGCCGACGTCGTGATCCCGGTGCCCGACTCCGGCAACGCCGCCGCCCGCGGGCTGGCCCGTGCCTCCGGCCTGCCCCAGGATGACGGCTTCATCAAGAATCGCTACGTGGCCCGCACCTTCATCCAGCCCGGACAGGAGCTGCGCCGCCTGGGCGTGCGGATGAAGTTCAATCCGGTGCCCGAGGTCGTGGCCGGCAAGCGGGTGATCGTCGTCGACGACTCGATCGTGCGGGGCACCACCGATCGCCAGATCGTGCGAATGCTCCGCGAGGCAGGCGCCGCCGAGGTCCACCTGCGCATCTCCGCGCCCCCGATCAAGCACCCCTGCCACTACGGGATCGACATGTCGACCCGCGAGGAGATGATCGCCCACGGGCGGACCGTCGACGAGGTGTGTGCCGAGCTCGGCGCCGACTCCCTGCACTACCTGTCGTTGCAGGGTGTCTATGACGCCATCGGCCAGTCGCGGGACACCCACTGCGACGCCTGCTTCAGCGGCGATTACCCCCTGGCCGGGACCGAGGGCGCGAACGGAAAATACGCGCTCGAACTTCCGCTTGCCCCGGTCTGAGACCGGTCACCGCCGGCGCTAACCGCCGCTCGAGGCAACCGGGTCGTAGGCCTCGCTGCCCACCGCGGGCTTGCCGCGGGGACGGAGCAGTCGCTGGCCGGGCACCTCCACCAGGTGGTGCAGCGCCACCGCGGCGAGCGCAGCGACCAGCAGCATCAGGACCGAGCCGGCGAGGCCCCCGATGTGGCTTCGCAGGCCGACGATCACGCGCTCGTGCACCAGGTAGAAGCAGAACGACACCTGTCCGGCGTAGATCATCCAGCGGCTGGTCAGCCAGCTGCGGGAGCCCGACAGGTCAAGCGTGGCCGCGGCCAGGATGATGGCCACGAAGTCAAGCGGCAGGATCGGGTCCATGTAGGCATCGGGGAGATGCACCGCCAGTGCCACCACGTAGATGGCGACCAGCGCGCCGAGGGCGACCCGCAGGTCGATCCGAGGCCGCCAGCCTTGGCGGAAGGCCAGGCCCACGGCCATCCCGAGCATGAACTCGGGCAGGCGCAGCAGTGGGTTGGTGGTGATGATGTTGCCCCATGCCGGGTCAGACGAGTTCTGGGTGACCACCGCGCCGGCCAGCACAAGGCACGACGCCACGGCGTAGGCGGCGAGCACGGTCACGGCCAGGGTGCGTTTGCCCGCCTTGGACATCGCCACCAGCAGGATCGGAAACAGGGCGTAGAAGAACATCTCGCAGCCCAGCGACCACGACACGCCGTTGAAGCCGTACAGGAGGTAGTTGCTAGGCGCCCACGTCTGCAGCAGCGACACCGACAGCAGGCCGGGCACCAGGCCCCGTGAGGCGGTGACCGCCGGTACCGCGACGGCAAATAGGAACACGGCGAGGTGGCTGGGATAGATGCGCGCGAACCGTCGGCGGTAGAAGGTGGTGGTGGCCGTGTCCGGGGCGGTGGACCAGACGAGGATGAAGCCGCTGAGCACGAAGAAGAACCCGACGCCCACGAACCCGAAATCAGCCACCTTGGCCGGGCCCCACACCGCCCACCGGTGCAGGTGAAAGGCGAACACCGACAGCGCGGCGAAAGCGCGCAAACTGGTCAGCCGGTCGAGGGTGGGCCGGGAGGGGGCTGGACGGTGCTGAGCGCTCAACTCCGGTCCGCTCTATATACCCGTTTATTGGCCTCGGGCCAACAGCCGGAGCCGGCGCTATCGTCGGCCGCCCCCTATGGACGCGCGCGAGGCATTACGTCGGCTGTTCGGCTTTGAGGACTTCCGTCCCGGACAGGCCGAGGCGGTCGCCGCCGCCCTCCAGGACCGCGACGCGCTGGTGGTCATGCCGACCGGCTCGGGCAAGTCGCTTTGCTACCAGCTGCCGGCGCTGATGCGCGACGGCCTGACGATCGTCGTCTCGCCGCTTGTCGCCCTGATGCGTGACCAGGCGTTTGCCGTGCACGCGATCGCCCCCGGGCGGGTGACGATGATCAATTCCCAGCGCAGCCACAACGGCAACGCCCAGGCGATGGCCCGGATCCGGGACGGCGAGGTCCGGCTGCTGTACGTGGCGCCGGAACGGTTTGCCTCACCGGCGTTTGCCCGGACGCTGGCCAGCGTCGACGTCGGGCTGTTCGTCGTCGACGAGGCCCACTGTGTCTCCCAGTGGGGCCACGACTTTCGCCCCGACTACTTCTTCCTGGCCGATGCCGCGGAGCGGGTGAAGGCCCGGGCGACGATCGCGCTCACGGCGACCGCCACCCCCCGGGTGGCCTCCGACATCGCGGCGCGGCTGCGCCTCCGCGACCCCGTGCGGGTGACGACCGGCTTTGATCGCCCCAACCTCAGCTTCGCCGTCGCGCGCTGCGGCGGGGCCAAGGACAAGGAGCAGCGCCTGGTGGCGGTCCTGTCGGATCTGGCCGCCCGGCCGGCGATCGTCTACGCCGGGACCCGGTCGGCGACCGAGAAGCTCGCCGCCGCTCTACGCCAGGCACTCGACTGCGAGGTCGTCGCCTACCACGCAGGGATGTCCCCCGAGCAGCGCGGCAACGCCCAGGAGCGATTCATGTCCGGCGGCGCGCCGGTCATCGTCGCCACCAACGCGTTCGGGATGGGGATCGATAAGGCCGACGTGCGCACGGTGGCTCATGCCGCCGTCCCCAGTTCGCTGGAGGGCTACTACCAGGAGGCCGGCCGCGCTGGGCGCGACGGTCGCCCGGCCCGCTGCCTGCTGTTAGCCGAAGGGCGGGACAAGGGCCTGCACGTCTTCTTCATCCAGCAATCCCGGCTCGAGGCCGGCGCCTTCGCCCGCGTGGGCGAGCGCCTGACCTGGGCCGGCTGCGACGGGCGCTACGACGTGCCCCTGGCCGAACTGGCGGGGGTGATCGGCGACCGTGGTCGCGGTGGGGACGACAACGTCCGAGCGGTGCTCGGCCATCTCGCTCGCGCCGGGGTGCTCGCGCCCGCTCCGGCTCCGGCCGACCGCGCCGTCGGCCAGATCACCGGCGGCTGGGATCGGCGGGCGGCGGATGTCTGCGTGGCTGCGGCTCGCGAGGCCGAGCGGGTGCGCTGGAATCAGTACCGAGCGGTGTGGGCGTACGTTGAAGGCGATGGCTGTCGCCGCCGGGCTCTCCTGTCGTACTTCGGGGACTCCTCGGTGCCGGTCGTGCCCGAGGTGCCCTGCTGCGACGTGTGCGATCCCCGCCTCGTGCCGGCCCCGGCGGCGGGCGGGTCCGAGCAGGCTCGGGCGCGGCGTCGTGCGGGTGCGCCGGCCGACGTCCGCCGGGTCTCCGCGTCCGCCGCGTCCGCCGGCGCTCCCGGCGAGCTTGATCGGGCGATCCTCGACGTCGTCGTGCTCCGCCGAGCCGCCGGTCGGCCGGACCCGGGCGGTGGAGATCCTGCGCGGCGGCCGCTCCAAGGTCGTGGCCCAGCACGCCTATGACGCCCTGTCCGGCTACGGGACGTTCGCGCACCTGCGTTCCGAGGAGGTCCTGGGCCGGGTCGACGAGCTGCTGGTAGCCGGCCGGCTGCGATCGACCGGCGGGCGGTTCCCGAAGCTGCGGGCGGCATGAAGGTAGGGGTACTGGCCTCGGGCGCCGGCAGCAACCTGCAGGCGCTGATCGACCGCGCCCACGGCCGCGACGGTGTCGAGATCGTCGCGGTCGCCTCCGACAAGGTGGAGGCGATGGCGCTGGATCGTGCCCGCCGGGCCGGCATCCCCACCCGGGTGTTCCCGCTGGATGCGTCCGGCGACCGGCAGGCGCACGACGCCACGATGTCCGCGTGGTTACACGAGCGAGCGGTCGAGCTGGTGGTGCTGGCCGGCTACATGCAGCTGCTCTGCCCCGAGTTCCTGGCCGCCTTCCCGGAGCGGGTGATCAATGTGCACCCCTCTCTGCTGCCGGCCTTTCCAGGGCTCAGGGCGGTGCAGCAGGCGCTGGACTATGGGGTCAAGGTGTTCGGAGTGACAGTGCACTTCGTCGACGGGGGCGTCGACACGGGGCCGGTGATCGCGCAGCGGGCGCTGGAATTGCCCGACGCCCGCGACGCCGCGCAAGTGCACGAGCTCCTGCACGAGATCGAGCATGAGCTGCTCCCCGAGGCGGTGCGTCTGATCGCGCGCGGGGCGGTGCACTCCGACCCGGCCAACCCGCGTCGCGTGGTCATCGAGCGGTAGAGTCGAGCCCATGGACGGGAGTGTGCAGTCGCTCAGCGCGTTGGAGGCCGCCGCGGCCGAGACGCAGGTGACGCGGGCGCTGCTGTCGGTCTCGGACAAGACCGGGATCGTCGAGTTCGCCCCGGCCTGGCGGACCTCGGGATCGAGATCGTCTCGACCGGCGGGACCGCTCGCCAGCTGCTCGATGCCGGCGTTCCGGTGCGCTCGATCAGCGACCTCACCGGGTTTCCGGAGATCATGGACGGCCGCGTCAAGACGCTGCATCCAAAGCTCTACGCCGGGCTGCTGGCGGTCCGCGACAACCCTGAGCACATCGCCGCCGTCCAGGAGCACGGCGTCGAGCTGGTCGACCTGGTCTGCGTCAACCTGTACCCGTTCGAGCGCACCGCGGCGATTCGGGGCGCCACCGAGGCCGAGGTGATCGAGAACATCGACATCGGCGGCCCGACCATGATCCGGGCCGCCGCCAAGAACTACGCCTTCACCGCTCCGGTGGTCAGCCCGGCGAGCTACGACGCGGTGCTCGACGAGCTGCGCTCGGGCGACCGGCGTCTGTCCTCGGTCACGCGCGAGAGCCTGGCCGCCGAGGCGTTTGCCTACACCGCCCGTTACGACAGCGCGATCGCGCGCTGGTTTCAGGAAAAGCGCGAGGACTTCCCGCCGCTGCTGGTGCGCGCCTTCGAGAAGGTGCTCGAGCTGCCCTACGGCGAGAACCCCCACCAGCGCGCCGCCTACTACGAGCAGGTTGGCACCCGCACCCACGTTCTGTCGATGGTCTCTCAGCTTGGCGGCAAGCCGATCTCGTTCAACAACCTGCTCGACCTCGACGCCGGGCGCCTGTTGCTGAGCGAGTTCCAGATCCCCGCCTGCGTGATCATCAAGCACAACAACCCGTGCGGCGTGGCGGTGGGCTCGGGACCGCTGGAGGCCTACCAGCGTGCCTTCGCCTGCGATCCGATGTCGGCCTTCGGCGGCGTGGTGTGCCTGAATCGGCCGGTCGATCGCGAGCTCGCCGAGGTGCTGGCGGGGCAGTTCATCGAGCTGCTGTTCGCCCGCGGCTATGACGACGAAGCGATCGAGGTGCTTACGCAGAAGCCGAACCTGCGCATCCTCGATGACCGCGAGCGACGCGCCGCCAACATGATCGAGCCGCACCTGCGCCAGGTGGTGGGGGGCATGCTGGTCCAGGACCGTGACGTCGATCTCGAGGAGCGCGGTGAGATGCAGGTGGTCACCGAGCGGCGGCCGACCGAGGCCGAGTGGCAGGAGCTCTCCTTCGCCTGGAAGGTGTGCAAGCACGTGCGCTCCAACGCGATCGTGTTCTCTCGGCAGCTGGCAACGATTGGGATCGGTGCCGGCCAGATGAGCCGGGTGGACTCCGTGCGCCTGGCCATCGAGAAGGCTCGCGACGGGGTGCAGGGCGCGGTGCTGGCCTCCGACGCTTACTTCCCGTTCGCGGACGGCCCCGAGTTGGCGCTCAACGCCGGAGCCACCGCGATCATCCAGCCCGGCGGCTCGGTCCGCGACCCCGATGTGGTCGAGGCCGTCGACCGTGCCGGCGCGACGATGGTGTTCACCGGCCGTCGCCACTTCCGCCATTGAGCCCGGGCGAGTCGATCCGGCGGCTGGGCGGTGACCCGCCCTCGCCATATGAGGGCAAGTTCGGCTTCAGCCGTACCCTTGCCTTCGCCGACTTCGTGCTGGTCGGCGGGACCACCTCCGTCGACGAGGACGGGGTGGTGGTGGGCGAGACCCCTTATGACCAGACGGTGGAGATCCTGAGCAAGGTGGAGCACGAGCTGGGCCGGGTCGGCGCCGCGCTCGCTGACGTGGTCCAGGTCCGGATCTACGTGACCGACATCTCGCGTGGCGAGGAGGTCGGGCGGGCGCACGGGGAGGTGTTCGGCGCGCACCCCCCGCTGAGCACGATGGTCGAGGTCAGCGCCCTGATCGACCCGCGCATGCTGGTCGAGATCGAAGTAATGGCCTACGTCGGCTGACCCTCGCCGGGGGCTTTGGAACGGGTCGGGATCGGCCGGGACGGGCGTCCGAGCCGCTGGGCGATGTCGGCGATGACCAGGCCGATGAGGATTCCGAGCGCGCTGTTGAGCGTGCGCTCGACGCCGACCAGGAACCCCTGGAAGGTGGCGATGCTCAGCAGCAACAGCGCGGTCGGGGTCAGCATCACCACCAGCCAGAAATAGCCTCGCTCGTCGAGCGTGAACAGGCCCAGACTGGCGACCGCCGTGCACGCGACCAGCGCCCATACCTCGCCGGTCACCGCAGTGATGACGATGATCACCACCACTCCGACAAGAGTGCCGGCGGCGCGCTGTATCGACCGGACCTCGGTTGCGTGCGCCGCCGGCTGCACGATGGCCAGCACCGTGAGTGGCACCCAATAGCCGTGCGGCAACCCCAGCCCGCGTTCGATCAGGGTGGCCAGCGCTACTGCCAGCGAGAGCCGGACCGCGTGCGCGCGCAGCGTCGAGTCGTGCCGGATGGCCTCACGTACCGCGGTCACCGTGCTGCGAACGACCGGCGCCGGGGCTTCAGGCCCGCGGCGTGCCGCGACCATCAACGCCAGCCCGGCGACGGCGCCCGCCGTGAACACCAACTCGCGGGTTCCGAGCGCCTCCGCATGGGGCGGAAAGCCGCCGATGACCACGAACACGGCGCCGGTTGCGAACCCGGTCAGAGACCCGGTGGGCCCGGCGGCCCGCAACAGCGCCCACACCCCCACCCAGACGATCCCGACCAGCGCCAGCACCCATGCGTGCGGGGCGGCCAGCGTGGCGAGCAGCGTCGCCCCGCAGCCACCGACGACGCCGATCGTGCCCCACCACAGTCGCGACCGCAGCCCGGCCCGAGGCACGCACAACGCCGTGTTGAGACCGCCGATCCCGGCGATCAGACCCGCCGCCCGATCGCCCGTCGCCACTCCCAGCGCCACCGGCCCGGCGGTCGCGATGGCCCCTGCGACCCCCGACCAAATGTCGAACCCGTGCTCCTCGACCGCGAACGCCTCGGCCACCAGCCCCCGGATCTCGTCGCCGTCGAAGACCCGGCGCAGCATCCCGCCGCGCTCCGATTGCACCCCTCTTCCGCTCAAGGCCATCAGATCGTACGTGCAGACCACGCCCGCGCAACCACCGGCGCGTAGCGCCCATCTGCCGGGTCAGCCGGCTTTCAGGCTCGGGTGCGCGATCATGAAGGTCCGCCGCTGTAGCTCAGCTGGTAGAGCAGCGGACTTTTAATCCGAAGGTCGTGGGTTCGAACCCCACCGGCGGCATCGGGAAGTAGCTGGAAATCGCCTACAGGCCTACAGGCCCGACCCCGTGCGCGACCCGCCCGAGCTCGCGCCACCATACGTCACCCGTTCGCTGCCCGCCTCTACCCGTGATCGGGCCCGATAACTGATGCAAAGTCGTACAGCGCCCCGTCGACCAGCTCTCGGTGGCCGATGGGGTGTGCAAGAGCGAGCCGGACCGGAGTTTCCGGGTTTGGTGTGCGCATCTGAAATCCTGACTCAGGCTTGACATACATCGTCACGACGAGCTCGTTCTCGCCCTCATAAAGGTCTGGCGCGAGCACACGGCCGTCAGCCCGGCGACCGCCGGCGAACGTCTGCTCTGTCACGGATATCCGCAGGACCGTGTCCTCGGGCTTGAGCTCGACAGCTTCGTCGAGGTGCCACGAGGATGCCCGGATCCCATCGCGCGTTGCGCGCAGAGGTCGGCCCTTACTCCTGGCCACGCACGACCAGGTCCCGCTTTTGGGCTCCGGCGCGACGACGACCGTCAGCAGCTCCGGCGGGAATCCAAATCCGAACAACGCCTCGTTCTCGGTCTGCGCGAGAAGTCGCCAGCCCACGAGCTTCCCGTCGAGCTGTGCCGCCAAGGCGCTGACAACGGGATCGGTTAGATCGAGCGGCTGGGGCGGGCGCTCTAGTACGAGCGGCGAGAACGGAAGCCCGGCCCCATCGCTGACGAACTCGGGTACCCGTGAGGCGGGGACCGGCTCGAGCACGGCGCACCGCTCCCAGTCGCGCCCGGTCGGCACGCCGCGCCCGCGTGCCACGAGTCGGGAAAGGAGACCATCGTCCCGCTTGGACATGGCCCCAGACTACCGCCGTCCACCGGTGCGTCCTGCCGTGCCAGGCACAGCGAATGGGGAGCCCACCCGCCATTGCGCGCCGACGCTGGCTCACGCGCTGCGCTCCCGGCGTGACGCAAATCTCAGGGCGCGAGCAGGACTAGCGGCGGCTCCGGGTGGTCTCGCTGTAGCTCGCTCGCCGTGTAGGGCAGGTTGACCCAGCGCCGCTGGGAGTACAGCTTGGTCATGTTGTCGTACCACCGAGAGGTCGGATCTGTGGCCTGCGAGTAGGTGAGGATCCCCTGCGAGACCGGACCGCTGGGGTTCAGCTGTGTGGTCATCACCAGTGACGAGCCGTCGTAGACCTGCCCGTACGGTGCTGCGTTGACCGGTCCCGACGTGCTCGGTGTGCCGTCGTTGGAGTAGATCGCGTTAAAACACCCCAGGTCCTGACCCGCCGCTGGATCGCCTGTGCAGCCGGCGATCGGGATCGTGCGCGACTGCGGCGCGTACTGGACCTGGCCGAAGCTGGCGTCGAGTGCGACGCGGTGAGCATCCAGGTTCTGGACCGCGTCCGCGAGCCACTTGAGCGGCTCAGCCGTCGGGCCGGTGTTCAGCCCTGATGGCGTTGTCAACGGCTGCGCCGAGTTAAACGGGGTCGAGTAGAAGTCGCTGTCTGAATCGAGGTTGGCCCAGACTGAGAACAGCCACCCGCCCCTGGCCGCGAGCAGCCCGGTGCCGCTGTAGCCGGCGAGCGCATCGCAGGCCGAGGTGAGGTTGACGGTCTGGCCGTTGCTCGCGACCGCGAGCGGCTGCGCCCGGCAGTCCGCCACCAGGTCCGGCAGGACCAGCGGAGCGAGCCCGGAGCGGTCCCCCTCCCACATCCGCTGCAGCGTCGAGATCGTGAACCTCGGCGCGCCGAGGCCGTCGGTGCCGTTGACCCGGGCGGCGATCATCGCGTTCCCGAGCCGGGTCCGCAAGCTCTGCTGGACCCCGCTTTGACCGATGATCGGCGAGAACCCGGTCAGCGGGTGCGACGGGTTGGCAAGCCAGAAAGAGTCGTTGGAATTCTCGACGTAGTCGCGCCGGAACAGGTGCGGCATGCTCTTGGCGCTGAAGATCCCCTTCTGCGGCGTGCCCGGCACGTCTGCCGGCGCACACGAACTGCGCGAGCCATCGAGCGTGATCACCCGCGCCTGCTCGTAGACCAACGTCGGGACCCCGGGCGGCAGGCAAGCGTTGATCTCGGCCTGGCTGACCGCCGGCGTCGCGCCGATGTCGGCGTAGTACGCGTTGCCGCGGTCGTCGGCGGCGATCGTGTTGAAGGTCGGGATCGCCAGCCACTTGGCCTCGATGTCGTAGAGCTGCTTAACCGAGTTCGCCTGCCCCATCCGGTAGTACTGGTCGGCGGCGCGCGCCCCGAGCGCGAACACGGAGTCGTAGAGCGCGTAGGCGGTCGAGGTGTTCCAGATGTAGGCGTTGCCCGGCACCGCCGGGACGTCGGCCACGAGCCCCCAGTGGGTCGTGTAGAAGGTGTGACGGACGGTCGTCGAGCCATACTTGACGGTCACGGTGACGTGCCCCATTTGGTTGGCTTGCCGTCGAGGTAATAGCTGGTCGGATCGCCCGGGACCAGGTGCAGCTGGTAGGCGACGAACCGCCGGGTGGTCGAGACCGTGTGCGTCCAGGCGATGTTGCGGTTGAAGCCGATCCCGATAAATGGAAAGCCCATCAGCGTGCCACCCTCGACGTCGTACTGGCCGGGGACGTCGAGCTGCGCCATCCAGAAGCGCTCAGTGCCTCGCCATGGAAAGTGGGGGTTGGCGAGCAGCAGTCCGTGGCCCGAGCGCGTGTCGAGCGCTCCCAGGCCGACTCCGTTCGAGCCCGCACGACCGGCGTCGGTGTCACCAAACTGGGCCTTGAGCCGAGCAAAGCCACGGGTCACGGCGCGCGTCCGGGCAGCGGTCGCGCCGACCGTCGGCGGCGCTGCCTGAACGAGGCCCGAGAGGAACTGCTGCGACGAGCCCTCAGTCGTGATCTGCACGCCGCGCATGACCATGTCGGTAAGCGTGATCGGCCGCACCCAGGGCTTGCCCTTGCAAGCCGGATCGCGCAGCCGGCCGGACTCCAGATACGCGTTATAGCCCGCAACGAAGCCGACGTACATCTGGCGAACCCGCGGCAGCAGCCCGTTCGGCGGCTTGGCCGCCAGCTCGCGCTGAACGACCCCTGTCTTCTGGACGTAGCGCCAAAAAAGATCCGACTGCAAGTTGGTGCTCGATGTACCCGCCGAGTAGTTGACCGCTAGCCCGTTGGGTCCGAAGTACCGCGAGCGCTCGCCCTCGAGCGTCACGATGTCGTTTGCGAACGTGCACAGATTGTCCTGCGCGAACGCGTACCCCTCCCCGTAACCCAGCGCCACGAAATTGCGGGCGACGACGTGCGCGATCCCGGCGCTGTCTCGGGTGATCGAAACCGCCTTGAAATGCTTAAACAGCGCGGGCGAGGGCACGTTGTCCGCTCCCGCGCTGGGCACCGCGACCAGCGCGGCCGCGATCGACGCCGCGAACGCCCCACCCGCTACGCAACGACCGCGACGCGAGCGACCATTCCTCACCAGCATTCCTCCTCATCGGTGTCCGTCCCGGCCGGAACGGGATCATAGCCCCGCTATGACTATGCACGCGCCCGCTCGTCAACAAGTCTGCGCGCCACGAACCCCGCGCGGCAACCTCTGTAGATGTGCGCGCGTGTCGGCCGTGGCGATCTTGCCGTGCGCGGGAGGGCGACTGCTTTTCGTGCAGGCGGCACCCGGGTCGGGGCTCGCCACGTCTGCTGGTACGCGCCCCGAAGCGGGTGTGTGTGTCGAGCGCCGCCGGCGGACGGGGCGGGCCACTTGTGGGGCTAGGATCCAAGACCGGATGGCAGCTATCCATGAGAGCCGAGGGCCGGAGCTCGAACGTAGCGCGGCGCTGACAGGGTGACCGCGCGGAAGAGAAGCGGCATGGGACGCCAGTTCGAGTATCGCGATGCTGAGCACGTTGAACGGCCGCGGCGGCTCGTGGCTGGCGTGCCGTTTCCTCGTCGGGTGTGAGCACGTCGCTGTGGACGCGAGCGCGTGGGATGTGGATAAGAGGCTGGGCTTGCAGGCTTTGCGTGATCTGCGGGCTGCGCGGCGTCGCCGCTACGCCGAGAACGTCGACGTGGTGGAGGTCTTATATCGCTTGTATCTCGGGGTC
The DNA here is from genome assembly GCA_963754375.1 of uncultured Solirubrobacterales bacterium. Classification (GTDB taxonomy): domain Bacteria; phylum Actinomycetota; class Thermoleophilia; order Solirubrobacterales; family Solirubrobacteraceae; genus Palsa-465. Next base: position 126,110 of record CAVWFX010000013.1, on the reverse strand, counting down.
ATTTTCGGTGGCTGGGGACTGGCGCTGATCTCGGGTGCGTTGGCGGATGTGCGGGTCGACCATCACACGGTCGAGGAGATCCATCGCTATGGTCCCGCGGCGCTCGGGATGCTGGTAGCAATCGCTGCGGCGGCTGGGTTGCGGTCAGGGGGTAGGGGCGGTCCGTTGGTGCTCGAGGCGGCCGATGTCCAGCACGTGCTGCTGTCTCCCGTCGATCGCGGGGCGGCGCTGCGTGGGTTGGCTGTGCGCCGGCTCCGTACTGCGGGATTCGTCGGGGGGGTGACGGGCGTGATCGCGGGGAACTTCGCGTTTCGTCGCCTGCCGGGCCGACCGGCGGAGTGGCTGTTGTGCGGGGCGGTGTTCGGAGCGACGGTCGCCGTGTGGGGGCTGGCCGGCGCGATGATCGCGTCTGGTCGGCGCATGCACCGAGCGGTGGTCTTGCTTTTTGCGGTGCTGATCGTCGGCTGGTCGGTGGCGGATCTGGTCAGCAAGCGGACGACCTCGCCGGCGACCTGGCTCGGGCAGCTTGCGCTTTGGCCGCTGCATCGCGCCAGTGATTCGTTCGCTTTGCCCGCCGCCGGCCTGGCCGTCTGTGCTGTGTTTGCGCTGTTCGGGCTCGCTGGGCTTGCTGGTACCTCGCTCGAGGCCGCGCAACGACGCGCGGGGTTGGCAGCGCAGCTTCGCTTCGCCGTCACCACGCAGGACCTGCGGGCGATCATCCTGCTGCGCCGGCAACTCGCCTCCGAGATTCCGCGACGCCGCCCGTGGCTGCGACTTGCTCGGTCCGACGGTCCGAGCCGTGCTGTCTGGCACCGCGATTGGCAGAGCTTCTTGCGCTGGCCATTGGTGCGAGTCGTGCGTGTTTGTGCGCTCGGCGTCGTCGCGGGGGCCTCGCTGTTCGGCGTCTGGCGGGGCACGACACCTTTGGTGCTCGTAGCAGCCTTTGCGCTCATGGTGGCCGCGTTTGACGCGGTCGAGCCAGTCGGGCAGGAGGTGGACCATCCGATGCGCCTCGGGCTGCTCCCAGTCGCTCCGGCCGAAGTAATCCGCCGCCACCTCGTGGCTCCCGTAGTGCTGATGGCCGGCGTGTCGCTGATCGCGGTCGCTACCGTGATCGCGGCTGGGGGGCCCGGCGGGTTGGTCGCAGCGGCGGTCGTGATGGTCGTTCCGACCGCGCTGCTGGCACTGTGCTGCGCGGCGCTGAGCGTGACGAACGACCCATTCAAGTACGTGCTGACGCCTCAGATGGGGTACCTCCAAACCGGTTTCCCGGTCGTGCTGGTGATCATCGGCGTGGGCGGACCCGTGCTCCTCGCGCGAGCCGCTGCGCGCCACGGTGCCGCGGCTGCGGGGGCGGCTGTCGGATGCGAGTTTGTGGTGTTGTTGATTTGCGCGGCCGTGATCGCGTGGCTCGCGAACCGGATCTCTGCGACGGTTCCGGTCAGGTCATGAAGAAGCGGACCCCTCGCCGCGCTTCTGATCCACCCGTGCTCGCAGCAGCGGGACTGCGACAGCAGTACGACGATCTGATCGCGCTCGCGCAGCTCGACCTGAAGGTCCATCGGGGTGAACTGGTCGCGCTCGTGGGTTCCAACGGCGCCGGGAAGACCACCTTGCTGGCGATCGCCGCCGGGCTTGTCGAAGCGTCCCACGGCACGATCCACATCTGCGGAGAGCCCGCCGGCTCCCTGATTGCGCGCGCTCGGACTTCGTACGTCCCGGACACGCCGGTCTTCTACCAGGACCTGAGCCTCAATGAGCACCTCGAGTACATCGCGCGGCTGCACCAGGCCGACGACTGGCAGAGCCGTGGATCCGAGCTCCTCGAGCAGCTCGGGCTCGAGCAATGGGGGGACAAGCTGCCGACCCAGTTCAGTCGCGGAATGCGACAGAAGGCGTCGCTCGCGCTGGGGTTCATCCGGCCGTTCTCGCTGCTCTTGGCAGACGAGCCGTTCGACGGTCTGGACCCGGCAAGCCGCGACGTGCTAGTCGAAATGCTGCGCACGGCTGCCGCCTTAGGCGCCGCGGTGATCGTCTCCACTCACCGCACCGAGGTGGCCGACTTCAGCAGCCGCTGCGTCGCCCTCCACGACGGTCAACTCATCTACGACGGCCCGCCTGACCGCGCCGTGATCGCGGGCCATCTACCTGCAGACGATCGGACTCTGCTCACCGCAGACGTCGCCGAACCCGACTAGCCGCACCTTCGACATTCCGATCGCGGACGAGTCTCCTCTAAGAACCAAGTCACGCTCCCGGTTGATGTAATGCGGTCTGCCGGATTGGCTGCGGGGGACGAGGTCACCGTCCGCAGGGTGGGGGATGGCGAGGTTCTCGTCGCCGTTCGCGGCTCTCGTGTTCGGCGCCACGCCGGTATCGCGACGGGCATCTACCAGCCCGGCGAGCTCGACCGGCTGCGCGACGAGTGGAACCGCTGATCCTCGACGCGAGCGTCCTGATCGGACTGCTCGACACCGAGGACGTGAGGCGATCGCGAGCATGGGAATTGCCGTCGTCCCGTTGACCGCGCCCATGGCCGAACGGGCCGCCGAGCTTCGCGCTCACCACGACGCGCTCCGGCTCCCGGATGCGCTCGTGCTTGCCGCAGCTCATGCACATGGCGGCTCGCTCATCACATATGACCAGCGTCTCGCCCGGACCGCTCGTCAGCACCCCAAATCCTGACCCGCGGTCGAGACCCGCATTCGTGCCCGCGCGGCATGGAAGGCGGGCACGGCTTCGTGACTGCGGGTGTCGGCAACCAGCAGCGTCAGTGCGGCCGACCTCTCAATTCGATCGCTGCGAGTAGGACTGGATCATCTCCAGGACGATCTTTTGCGCGTGGGGGCGGCTGAGCTGCATGTCGAGTCGCAGTTGCTTCCACACCAGCACGTCGGTCGCGATCACGAGGGCTGTGAGGCGGCGCTCTCGGGCCGCGCGTGGCAGGCCGGCGAGGAGTGGCTGGAAGACTCTGTTTGCCCAATCGCGATGGTAGGCCCTCCCTTTGTCGGTTAGGTTGCGGATCGCGGGGATGCGGTCCTCTTGGGAGAGCATGCGTAAGATCGCCGTTCCGTGCGCCTCGTAGTGGTCGAACACGTTGACGACCGCGTCGGGTAAGCAACCGACTGAAGCGGCGTCGCGGCGCTCCATCTCGCGCATGCCCCACCACCTATATGCGGCGGTGAGTAGCTCGTCTTTGGAGTGAAACCGGGCGTAGAGCGTCTGCTCGGTGACGCCCGCGTCGGCGGCGATCTCGCGTAGGCGGACCTCCTCGTATGCCCGCGTGCCGAAGTGCTTCCAGGCCGCGGCGAGCATCCGTTCGCCGGTCGCGGCAACGGCATCAGCTCGCGCGGACATCCGATATCGACGCGGCGGGGTGGAGGCGCTTGACTCTTTCATCTTGGTAGGACTAAGATGAAGTATATGCGGGTCTTCCAGACTCTCCTGGCGTTCAGCGGCAACGCTCCACCGCAGCTGGCGCTCACACGGGAGCTCGTCGAGCGGGGCCACGAGGTGCGCGTCGTGGCCCACGGCGCCGCGCGGGCACGGATCGAGCGCACTGGGGCTGAGTTCGTCGCGATCCGCGGGTGGCTTCCCGACCTCGACATGACGCGTCCGGAGACCGACCCGGTGCGCGACTGGGAGGCGCGCACGCCGCTGGGCGCCGCGAAACGAATGCGCGACGCTCCGATCGCACCGCTGCGGGATGCGGTCCGGGAGGATGTCGAACTGCTCGGCGACTGGAGCCCCGACGTGATCGTGTTCGATTGGCTCTTCACCGCCGCGCCAATCGCTGCCGAGCACGCCGGCATACCCGCGGTCGCGCTCGTCCACTGCCCGTATCCCTTTCCAGTTCGTGGCGCGCCGCCGCTGTTCAGCGGCCTGAAGCCGATGGGGGGTCCGTTGGGTGCGGCGCGCGACCGGCTGCTCAATGCCATGACTACCCGCTTTTCGGCAGCCGGGCTGCCGGTACTCAACGATGTCCGTGCCGAGCATGGGCTAGCCCCGCTGAAGGACTGGAACGACCAGGTGCGCGGCGTGCGGGCGATCTACGTGATGACCGCCCCGGAGCTCGACTTCTCAAGCAAAGCCCAGCTCCCCGCGAATGTCCACTATGTGGGCCCCGCGTTCGAGCCATTCGAGCAGGAGTGGGAGTCACTGTGGCCTTCAGAGAACGCCGATCCGCTGGTGCTGATCAGCTTCAGTTCGAGCTACATGAACCAGCGGGCGCTCGCCCAGCGCGTCCTCGACGCCGTGGCCGGGCTGCGTGTCCGAGCGCTGCTTACGGCCGGGCCCGCGCTCGACCCGAGTCAGCTCCGCCTCCCCGACAACGCGCGCAGTGTCGCTTTCGTCCCGCATCGAACCGTCCTTCCACACGCGGCGCTCGTCATCACCCACGCGGGCTGGCAAACGGTCAACGCCGCTCTCGCCGATGGCGTTCCGCTCGTCTGCATTCCCGATGGTCGCGACCAGCCGGATAACGCTGCCCGCGTGGTCGCCGCGCACGCCGGCGTGAGGGTCAGCAAGAAGAGCTCCCCCGAGAAGCTCCGCCGCGTGATCTCGCGGGCCCTCGAGGACCAGTCGATCAAACAGGGTGCCCGCGCGATGGCCGGCGCCCTCGCCCGCAGCGACGGCGCGACCGTCATCGCCAACGAGCTGGAGCGCCTCCAAGTACACAACGCCGTGCAGTGACCAGTCGGGGTTGTTCCGCCCGTACGTCAACGGCATTGCTCCCAGGTCTCGGCCCCGCGGGCACCGCGCACCGACGCGCGTACTCCGGCGACGGGGCGCGCCTCCCGCGGCTGCGGGCGAGGCGGTACCGTCGAAGCGATGAAGCGCGACTCCCGAGTTGTGTACTCGACAACCGACGGCGACCTACGCAAGGCGCGTGAGCCCGGACTCAAGGAGCGCCGCGCCGACGGCAACCGTGTCACGGTCCGCCGCGAGGTGGCGCGCCGGCGCGGGAAGGCCGTGACGACCATCTCCGGTGTGCCCGTCGACGACGCGGGCCTGAAGGAGCTGGCCGCAAAGCTGAAGAAGCGCTGCGGTGTCGGCGGCGCGGTGAAGAATGGCGTGATCGAGATCCAGGGCGACCATCGCGATTTGGTGGTCGAGGTCCTGAAAGCCGACGGCTATACACCCGTCCTCGCGGGAGGGTGATGCGGGTCGACAAGTGGCTGTGGACGGCGCGGCTGTTCAAGACGCGCGCGCTGGCGGCGGGTGCCGTCCGGGGTGGGCGTGTCCATGTCAACGGCGTGGCAGTCAAGCCGAGCCGAGAGATCGGGCCGGGTGACGAACTCGAAGTGACGCTCGGTCCGGTGCGCTGCACCGTGATCGTTCTCGGCGCGGCCGAACGCCGCGTCTCGGCCGCCGAGGCGGCGAGGCTCTACCACGAGACCGAGCAGAGCATCGCGGAGCGTGAGCGCCAAGCTGAGCTGCGCCGGCTAACCGGACCGGTCGACCTCGGCGCTCGACCGACCAAGCGCGACCGCCGCCGCTACCAAACCGGCCGGGGCGATTGACCCACGTTCGGCGACCACGCATGTCCCGGGGACGATCGGGCACGCATGACAAGTCGTCCGTGCCGAGCCTCAGGCCGCCTGGATCGGGAGCTCGAAGCGAGCGTCCACTATCCGGCCCCCGAGACGCTCGAAACCAAAGCTGCAGAATGCTCGCGGGTCGCCGTGAGCGGGCGGGCGCGACTGCGTGCAGAGTCGGCCGTTTGCATAGGCTAAGCAGCGCTCGGGCCGTACAACCTCTGAGCGCGAGCCTCGAAGGCAATCATCCGCACCATCGCTGTGTCGGGTAGGCCCGGCGCCTTGCGACGCCGGGCCCCCCTCAGAACCGGACGTGCCCGTTTCCGAGCATCCGGCTCAAGCGAGCCCTGGTGGCTGGCGGGGGTGGTTGCAGTGGAGGTGGATGAGACGGGGTTCAGCCTTGTCCGGCGTGCCTGGTGCCCAGACGACGTCGATCGTCTTGCGGGCGGTGGCCAGCCACGTCTCCCACTGATGCGGGGTTTGTGGCCGGTCCTCGTCGGCGACCAGGGTGCTCTTGCAGATCGCGCAGCGTCCGTCCTGGGCTTGGTAGAGCCGTCGGGCGGTGAGGTTGATCGGCAGGGGCGCTTTGCGCCGTCGCCAGGCCCAGTAGTCAGCGAGTGTCGGGTCATCGGGTGATGCCCGGTGTCTGACGATCTGGTGTCGGACGATGTTGGTCCAGGCGAAGCGGTGGAGGTAGCCGCCGGTTTGGCGGTCACCGAACACCCACCGGTCCTGCCTGGCCTTGTTGAACTTGCCGAAGTACCGGGCGAACACCCAGTGCGCCGGCTTGGTCGAGTGGCTGACCTTGGCCCACTTCCATGTGAGCCGCCACAGGTAGTTGGTCCAGCGCTTTGAACGTCTCGCCGGATACCTGTGTCCGGTAGTAGGCGGCCCAGCCCCGGATGATCGGGTTGAGCCGTCTGAGCACCGCTTGGGCGTTGCTCCCGCGCAGGGAGCGCAGCTCAGTGCGGAGCCGTTCCCGGATCCGTCTGACGGCCGCCTTGCTGGGTTTGATCAGCAGCTTGCCGCGGTATCGGCGGACGTTGAACCCGAGGAAGTCATAGCCGTCTGCGAGCGACACGACTCGCGTCTTGTCGTCGTTGAAGGCCAGACCTCTCGGCGTCAGCCACGCGGCGAGCCGTGCTTTGACCTCGAGCGCTTCCTGCCTGGTGTGGCAGTGCACGACGAAGTCATCGGCGTATCTGATCAGCACCGGGGAGCCCTTCTTGGCGTGGTTATCCGCGCCGTATCGGGCTCCGGCGGCCGTCTCCATCCCGTGCAGGGCGATGTTCAAGCAGCAGGGGGCTGACCACCCCGCCCTGAGGAGTTCCCTCCTCGGTGCGGGACAACCGGCCGTTCTCGACCACGCCCGCCTTCAACCAGGCGCGGATCATTCCCCTGGCGGGGAACGAGCCGAGCATGGCTGAGGATGTGATCGTGGCCGATCCGGTCAAACGCCCCGGCCAGGTCCGCGTCGAGCACCCACAGGCGCCTGGGGTTCTGCTTGGCGACCTGGAAGATCGCTTCGATCGCGTCGTGGCAGCCACGGCCAGGCCGAAACCCATAGGACTTCGGCTCAAACCGCGCCTCCCACTCGGGCTCCAGCGCGTTCACGACCCGTGCCTGATGCACGCGGTCGAGAATCACCGGGATCCCGAGCGGGCGCCGCTTGCCGCCCGGCTTAGGGATGTACACCCGTCTGACCGGCATGGCCTTGAACACGTCCGCGGGGTCGTGCACCCTTGAGACCATCTCTGTCTTGGCCTCATCGGTGAGCGCGACCTCGCCGTCCACGCCCGCGGTCAGACGACCCGCGTTGCGCTCGGTCACCCGCCGCACGCTCAACGAGCGTGTTCGAGCGCGACCGGAGCATCAACTTCTGCAACCGGCGGACCCTTGCGAGGTCCCCCGCCTTCGATGCCGTGAAGATCCGCTGCCGCAACCGCCGTACTTCATGCTCGGCCTGACGCCAGTCGATCCGGCGCCAGTCGAGCATCACGTCCTCTGGTCCACTCACCACGCCGACCATGGCCGTCGCGGCGTCTAGCTTGTCCTCGGGTTCCGGGATCACGTCGTCTTCCTCTTCACAGGCTCACCTGACCGCGTCAGCACGCTTTCGCGCCCGGGCACCAGCCCGGTATCCGGCCGGTTATCCACGACCGCCAGCTGGAGGGCTGGCATCCGGTTCGTGGTTTCCCGTCGCCTTTCGGCCACCGGCATTCGCTTCTCGGTCATCCGATACCCGCCGGGGAGTTGGGCCCTCCTCACGGTCGGCTTACCGAACCACAGGTTCGGACCCCGACGGGGTTACCACGTTCCGCACGCACGAGCAGCGACCGGGGAGGGCGCCCTCTAAACCCCGGGGACAACGGTGCTCACCCCGACCGAGGCGACTACCGGCCGGGCGTCGGCCACATCACAGCGGCCAGTCCCTGCACCCTGCCGCACTTCCCATCGACAGGGGTCGCATAACGAGGCATTCCAAGAGGGTTCACGCAATTCGCCCGTCCGGTCTTCCCCTCGCCTGTGGCCGCCCGGATGGAACGGGCCGCCCTTGGGCTTTCCCCCGGGCTTCGCACCCCGCCGACCAGGAGCCGGACGACGCACGCCAAGGTGGGGACAGGCCATCGAGCACGGACCTGGAACTACACGCTCAACTCACATCAGTCGATCTCCAATCCGGTAGTTCACTCGTTGCGTGCGACCTCGTGTCGCACGTCGCCAATGCGCTCGCCAGGTCAGGCCGGGCGGCCAGACGAGAGCAGTCACCCGCCGATGCGTTGAGGACGCTTAGCGCTTGTGAAGGGGACGCGATCGATGTTCTCTGGTCTCGAATGGCTGGCCCGCGCGCCGCGGCTCAACCGGCGATGGTGGCGACGGCGCTGACGCGCGACGAGGACGATCGCGATGCCGAGCCACTGGTGCGCGCGGAGGCGCTCGTGCGAGCAGAAGGACCCCGGAGAGGGCTCCAAAGACCGCGAATTGGGCCGCCAGGACGCTGGCGACGGCGACAGGCCCACGGTGGGCGGCGAGATAGAAACACAAGTAGGCACCGGCATCGCCGAGTCCCCAGGCAGCGATGCGCCACGGCTCGCGGCGCAACGCCGGTCCCAGCGCTGGGCCTCGGCGAGTACCGAGGGCAAGGGCCAGAGCGAACAGCAGCGCGAAGATCCGAACGAGCAGAAACCCCCACCAGACGCCGAGCTCGCTAGCCACGGGCGCTCCGAGCGAGAGTACGACGCCCCAGATCAGGGCCGCAAGGCAGACGAAGGCCACACCGCGTGCATGCGCGCTCTGGCGGTCTGCGCCGCTGATCCCGACGAGGACGACACCGACTACAGCGACGGCGAGAGACAACGCCAGCGCGAGGCTCAGTTGCTCGCCGAAGATGACCGCGATGACCGCAGCTGCGGCTCCCTCGCAGGAGAGGATCGGAGTCACAACGGAGACCGGACAGGTCTGAAACGCGGTGAAAGCGGTGAGGTAGGCCGGCACGGTCACCGCCGCGGCCGCGATCGCGAGACCGACGCCACGCGTGGTCAGATGCGGCGCACCGGTTGCCACCACGATCGGCAAGACCGCGAGGGTCCCGATCGCGAGGGACCACACCAACACTGGGAGCTCGCCGACGCGCCGCACCGCGACGGCGAGCGGTACGTCCGGAAGTCCCCACAGAACGGCCGCGAGGAGGCCTAGGACGATCGTCACGGTCAGGAGGGTAGTGGCGGAGGCACGTTCAACGACGACGCGGAGGCCGGACCCGGCGCTCGGATGCTGCGCCGCTCACGCACAGCACGCCGTCAGGCATCGCCCTCAAGCGACCCCGGGGGAGATTGGCGCGCCGCGCACATCGCAGATCCCGTAGGTGCGGTCGGGGCGAGGCTCTCCCGGGGGGCAGGACAATTGCATTCGTCCGCGGTCGACGCCGGGGCGGGCGATCGGTTTGGCGACGCAGCACTCGTCCGGCCAGCCCGAGACGCCCCGCTCCGGACTTTTCCTTTGTGCCACAGCGGCGCGCACGCACCCGGATTGGCGGTCGATCGGCCGGACGCTAGGTGGCGTAAGACGCCGCGTTAGGGTGCGTAGTCAGGCAGGCCCGTCGGCCTCGTCAGCAGGTGCGGTCGCCGTCTTCGCCAGTGATCGCAATGCGGCGGCCACCTGGCTCGGCCTTGCGCCTGAGCACCCTGTCGGTGTCTGTCAGAGCATCGTCGAACCACATCGGTGTCATCGCCGGAACTCGTACGGAAACCTCCGGCGTAGACCCGGTTTGCCTGCACCGCGAGGGGCAGCCTATTCTCGATGGGATGGCCGCCGTTCGCACACCGTTTGCCGCCACCCGGTTCGGCGCCGGGTAGATGCCACTCGTCGATGAGGTGTCGCTTCGCGAGTTGACGCTGCGGGACGAGCAGCGCCTTCGTCGCCAGGCTCAGCGGCTGCGCCGGGGCAACGGGGAGGGCGCGGCGCGCTTCGCGGGACAGCTTGCCGAGGCGCAGGCCCGGGTGCGGCGGCGGCGCGCGTCGGTGCCCGAGGTCTCCTATCCGCCGCAGTTGCCGGTATCCGCGCGTCGGGATGATCTGCTCGCCGCGATCCGGGATCACCAGGTCATCGTCGTGGCCGGTGAGACCGGCTCGGGCAAGACGACCCAGCTGCCCAAGCTGTGCCTCGAGCTCGGGCGCGGTGTGCGCGGGGCCATCGCCCACACCCAGCCGCGACGGATCGCGGCGCGCACGGTGGCCCAGCGGATCGCGGACGAGCTCGATGTACCGCTCGGCGGGGCCGTCGGCTACGCGGTCCGCTTCGATGACCGAGGCTCGAGGGACACGTTGGTCCGGCTGGTGACAGACGGTCTGCTGCTCGCCGAGATCCGGCGCGACCCGTTGCTGCGCCGCTACGACACGGTGATCGTCGACGAGGCGCACGAACGCTCGCTGAATATCGATTTTCTGCTCGGCTGCCTGCACCGCATCCTGCCGCGGCGCCCGGACTTCAAGCTGATCATCACGAGCGCGACGATCGATCCCGAGCGCTTCAGCGAGCACTTCGGCGGCGCGCCGATCGTTGAGGTCTCGGGCCGCACGTATCCGGTCGAGGTCCGCTACCGGCCGCCGCGCGAGGACCAGGAGCCGCTCGACGCGCTCGCGGACACCGTCGAGGAGCTGCTCACCGAACGCGACGGCGACGTGCTCGCGTTCTTCTCAGGAGAGCGGGAGATCCGCGACGCCGCGGAGCTGCTGACCGGGCGGTTGGGGCCGGGCGTGGAGGTGCTGCCGCTGTACTCGCGGCTCGCTGCTGCCGAACAGCAGAAGGTCTTCGGCCGGAAGCGGAGTCGTCAACCTCGGCGCGTCGTGCTTGCGACGAACGTCGCTGAGACGTCGTTGACGGTTCCCGGCATCCGCTTTGTCGTCGACACCGGCCTGGCGCGGATCTCGCGCTACAGCACGCGCCTGAAAGTGCAGCGGCTGCCGATCGAGCCGATTTCGCGCGCCTCGGCTGACCAGCGCAAGGGCCGCTGTGGCCGCCTCGCCGACGGGATCTGTGTCCGGCTCTATTCGGAGGAGGACTTCAACGCGCGGCCGGAGTTCACTGACCCGGAGGTGCTGCGCACCAACCTCGCCAGCGTGATCCTCCAGATGGCCTCGCTCGGGCTGGGTGACGTCGAGGCGTTCCCGTTTCTTGAGGCGCCCGACCGCCGCCAGGTCCGCGACGGCGTTGCGCTGCTGCACGAGCTGCGGGCCTTGGATCCGTCGGCTGCGGAGCCGCTCACGCCGCTCGGGCGCAAGCTCGCGTGGCTTCCGATCGACCCGCGCTTCGGTCGTATGGTGCTGGAGGCCGACCGGCTTGACTGCGCCCGCGAGGTGATCGTGATCGCCGCGGCGCTGTCGATCCAGGATCCACGCGAGCGTCCCGCCGAGCAACGCGCGCAGGCCGACCAGCTTCACGCCCGTTTCACCGACAAGGCGTCTGACTTTCTCGCCTACCTGAACCTCTGGGGCTACGTGCGGTCGCTGGGCGACGAGCTATCGCGCTCGCAGCTGCGCAAGCGCTGCAAGGCCGAGTTCTTGCATTACCTGCGCATCCGCGAGTGGCAGGACCTCGTCGCTCAACTCGAACAGTCGGCGCGCGAGGTCGGGCTCACGCTCAACGAGGCGCCGGCCGAAGGGTCACAGATCCACGGCGCGCTGCTCTCCGGGCTGCTCTCGCACCTTGGCATGAAGGACGCCCGGACGCGCGAATACACCGGCGCGCGGGGGGCGAAGTTCGCGATCTTCCCTGGCTCGGCGCTCGCGCGACGCGGGCCTTCATGGGTGATGGTCGCCGAGCTGGTCGAGACGACACGGCTGTGGGGTAGGACCGCAGCATCGGTGGACGTGAAGCAGGTTGAGCCGCTCGCCGAGCATCTCGTGAAACGCTCCTACGGCGAGCCGCGGTGGGACCGCGGGCGTGCCGCCGTCGTCGCGCCCGAGCAGGTGACGTTGTACGGCCTGCCAATCGTCGGGTCGCGGACAGTCCAGTACGGGCGGATCGACCCCGCGGCCGCACGCGAGCTGTTCATCCGCCGCGCCCTCGTCGAGGGCGATTGGGATCAGCGGCACGCGTTCATGCGCGAGGACGAGCGCCGGGTGGAGGAGGTCGAAGTGCTGGAAGCACGCGCGCGACGGCGTGACCTGCTCGCGAGCGAGGCGACGCGGGCGGCGTTCTTCGACGAGCGGGTACCGCAGGACATCGTGACCGGTCGTCAGTTCGATCGCTGGTGGAAGCAGGCGCGCCAGACCCAGCCGACGCTCCTCGACTACCCGAGGGACATGTTGATCGAAGGCGAGGTGGCGCCCAACGATCGTGACCGGCCGGCACGCTGGATCCAGGGTGAGCTGGAGCTCGCGCTGTCCTACCGCTTCGACCCCGGCTCGCCGGCTGACGGCGTCACAGTCCACATCCCGCTCGCCTCGCTGGGGGCAGTGCGCGATGCGGGCTTCGAGTGGCTCGTGCCGGCGTTGCGCTCAGAGCTCGTCGTCGCGCTGTTGCGCACGTTGCCCAAGCGACTGCGCACGCCGCTCGTTCCGATCCCCGACACCGCGACTGCGCTGCTAGCCGGCGTCACGCCACGCTCGGGCCCGCTGCTCGAGGCACTCGCCGCGGCGATCGAACGAACGCGCCGCGTGCGCATCGAACCAGGTGACTGGTCACTGGACGCTCTGCCCGCGCATCTGCGCATGACCTTCAGCGTCGAGGACCAGGACGGGACGGTGCTCGCGTCAGGACAGTCTCTCGACGCGCTGCGCGATGAGCTACGACCGCGACTGACGGCGCACTTGGAGCGGGCCAGACCGGGCCTCGTGCGCCATGGGATGCGCAGCTTCGACATCCCGTCGCTGCCCAAGACGGTCACCCTTCCGGGCGGCCTGAGCGCCTTCCCGGCGCTTGTCGACGAAGGCGACGCGGTCGGAGTGCGCGTTTGTGAGACCGCCGGCGAACAAGCCCTGACAATGGCTCGCGGGACCCGGCGACTGCTGCGCCTTGTCATTCCCTCGCCGCGTGCCTGGGTCACCGGCCAGCTCGGAATGCAGCTCACCCTCACGCTCGCGAGCGCGCCCCACGGCACGCTGGACGCCGCCATCGAGGACGCGACAGACGCGGCGCTCAACGCGCTGATCCAGAGTGGCGGTGGCCCAGCGTGGGATGCGGAGGCCTTTGCGGCTCTTCGCGAGCACGTCCGCGGGAACCTCCGTCCCACCACGCTGGAGGCGCTAGTCGCGCTCGGTGCGATCCTCGAAGCGGCAGCGGCCGTCCGCGACCGCCTCGACACTCTCCCGGCGACCGCCGTCTTGGGCCCCGCACGAGAGGACGTCGCGCGCCAACTGGGCCGGCTCGTCTACCCCGGGATGCTCACGGGGACGGGCCTCGCGCGACTGAGTGACGTCGAGCGCTACCTCCGCGCGGCCGCGCAGCGCCTAGAGCGGCTGCCCAGCCGCGTCGCCGTCGACCGCGAGCGGATGGCCACAATCCACGGGCTAGAGGCTCAGGCCGCCGGACGTAGTGACGCGATGTGGCTCATCGAGGAGGTGCGCGTCGCCCAGCTCGCCCCAGGCGCGATGGTCCGCCCAGGCGCGACGGTCAAGCGCGTCCGCGAGGCGCTCGCCGTGGGCTAACGAAACTGCCGCGCCACCCCGGACACCCCTCGCGGCAGGCCGGAACCTGCTCGGTCGCCCTTGCGGCACCTCGGTCCCAAGCGTTGTAAACCGTCACGCTGTGTTGGCAGCCGCGCTTCCTCCGCTCTGCTCGCAAGGCTCGGCGGGCGGCGCGGTCCAGTTGCTCGCCTCTAGCAACGTCCGGGGGCGCAGGAGACCGGACCGACGATGGCGAATGAAGGCGGGGTGAAGGGCTCGCGGCAGCGCTACGGGATGCTGCTCCTCGCGCTCGCCGCCACGTTCGTCTTCGAGGGCGTTGCTGAGCCGGGCGATGTCCAGCGGGCGGTCGCGACCGTCCTTGTCGGCGCCACGTTGATGCTCGCTCTGTACGCCGCCGAGCTCCCAAGGCGGCAGCTGCGCTTCGCGGCCGCGGTCATCCTGGTCATCGTCGTGGGCGTCGTGATCATGTCGGTGGCCGGCAATGGCACGACGGTGGCTGGCATCGCCGCCATCGCCAACGGGTTGCTGGTCGTGGTGGCGCCTCCGGCCGTGGTGATCGGCCTCTTGCGAAACCTCCGCACCAGCGGCACGGTCACCCTCACGGTGGTCGCCGGGGTGCTCTGCCTCTACCTGCTGGTGGGTCTGTTCTTCGCCTTCGCGTACGTCGGCGTCCAGAATCTCGGTGGCGCCCCTTTCTTCGCCAACGGCGCCGCCGCCACATCGGCGCGCTCGCTCTACTTCAGCTTCGTGACGATGACGACGGTCGGCTACGGGGACTACACCGCGCGCACAAATCTCGGACACACGATGTCGGTCACCGAGGCGTTGCTTGGTCAGATCTACCTGGTCACTGTCGTCGCAGCGATCGTCGGCCGGATGGTCCCGCGCGGGGCAAGAGCCCAATAATCGTCTGGGGGCGCCCCCCGGAGCGTCGACCATTCATGCCAGTTCGGGGTCTGGGTAGCGCCCGGTTTGCCAATCGCCGAGCGCCTTCACGATCGCCAGACCAACTACGAGAATGCCGGTGCCGATAAGGATCTCAGAGCCGCGATGGGCTGCCTCGGCGCCAGCATGGCCCGGCGGGGCGAGCGCGAGGACGAGCGCGAACGTAAACAGGGCGTAATAGAGCCAGTATCTCTTGGAGTGCACCGCGAACGAGAGTAGGAGCGCTACGCCTGCGATAGCGGTGGTTGCCAGTGCGGGAGGCACGACGATCGCGACGGGTACCACGGCGATGACTCCGAGGGTGGTGCCGATCGTCTTTTCCCGTATCCGCTCCTGCTTTCCAATCAGGACGTACAGGGTGAGCAGGAGCACGGGTTCGGGGGACCCAGTATGGCTCGGTCCATCCCAGTGCCACACCGACTGCCGCGGTGGCGCCGCCGAGTCAGCGCTCTCGCGCGCGATCGCGCAAGGAGACGTCCCCCAACCGCCGACGACAGGCACGCCGGCAAGCCCCTGAAAGACTTCGCGCGAACGCCGGATCCCCGCACACCCTCGTCGCGGCCTGCACCAAAACATGAATCAGAGGACGTCCTGCCGGTCGCCCATGGAACACTGATCTCCTGGGTGCCGCCCCTCGACCCGCGTGCTGCGTGACAGACTTCTCTCGTTTGTCGCCATTCCGGCCGGCGCTATAGGTCTGACGGCTCCACTCCACGAAGAGCGGTAGCTACGACGCCGTGACCGGAATAGGCGTAGAGCACGCGCCGACGACCGCGGCGATCTTCCGTCCCGCCATCGAGTCGGGCGTGAGGCTACTCCTCGGGGACTCTCTCGTCGGGAAGCGCGACGACCTCGAGCCAGTACTTGGTGAGGCTGTGCATCACGTCGATCAGGCCCCCGTGAGTGACGGGCTTGGTGATGAACGAGTTCGCGCCCAGGGTGTAGCTGTGCTTGACGTCGGTCTCGTCGCTGGACGTCGTCAGCACGACGACGGGGATCTCCTTCAGCGACGCGTCGGACTTGATCTCGGCCAGTGCCTCGCGGCCATCCTTGCGGGGCATGTTCAGGTCGAGCAGGATGATCCCCGGGCGGGGGGTGTCAGCGCTCGAGAGATCCGCGTAACGCCCCTCGCGGCGCAGGTAGTCGATCAGATCCTGACCGTCGACGACGAACTTCATGTCCTCGGCCAGGCGAGTGTCCTGCAGCGCGTCACGGGTCAGCTCGCGATCGTCCTCGTCATCGTCTGCCATCAGGATCGTGACCGGCTGGCCCGAACTGTCAAGGGGCATCGCGTCTCCTCTCGGAGGTGTGCGGGCCTGTCCCCGTGTCCCCCTGGTTCCGCTTCCGCGGGCGCCGCCGGAACTCAGGGCGTAGCAGGTTGCTGGAGGCGCTCAGAACGGCCTCGCGCAACTCTGGTCCATCGTTTTCTGGGTATTGAGCGATCACGGCGTGCATGCCTCCGATCACCATGGCGATCCGGATCTGTTCGCCGAAATCGACCTCGTCGCTGGCCAACAGCCGCTCCAGCCGGGCGCGGCGGGCACCACTGCCCGCGGCCACCACCGGGTGAGATAGCGTGGCCAGGTCGCGGAACATGTACGAAATCACACGCCGGTTGCGCAGCAGGAAATCGAGGTAGTCCTGCACGAACTGACGGCGCGCCGTTGGTGTCTCCGGCCGGCCCTCGTGAGCGTCCAACACAGCCTCCAGGTCCGACGCCACCGGCTCATGCACAGCCGCCAGCAGATCGTCCTTAGACGGGAAGTGGTAGTACAGCGCCGCCTTGGTGAGCCCCAGACGATCGGCAATCTGCTGCAACGTGGTGCCCTCGAACCCGTGTTCGGAGAACAGCCCGAGCGCCGCGTCGAGAATCCGGCTGCGGGTATCCGGGAGTACCGTGGCCGTCATAGCGGCGACACCCTACCGACCTACTAGCCGACCGGCAAGGGCCAACGTTTCCGCGGTCCTGCTCTCCGGCGACCGGATCCTGTAGGAGAGTTCGAGTCAGGGCCCACCGTGCAACGCTGATCGGGACAGTGACCCCAGACGGTTCATGCACGCGCTGGTATTTTGAGTATCGCGCGTCCGGTCCGAGCCCGAGGCCTGCCACGGCGTCCCTCGTCGCCGGCTACCGGCGGCTCATCGATCAGGGTGCACGCCACAGTCAGGCGGCTCCAACGACGGACTGGCTATGTCCACCGCCCGGCGGCGATTTAATCACGGCGGCGCGAATGCCCTGTAGCCGCTCCCGCCACCGGACTAGAAGGTCGGCGACGCGGATCGCGTAGCGCGCCGCGGGGCTATTCGCGATGGCGAGCGCGGACCGTGACGAGGAGGGCCGCGCGGCGCAGGCTTCGCGCCGGCCGAAGGCCACCGGGCGCAGGCAGTGTGCCGAGAACCCCGGCGATCCGCGGGAGTTACTAGATCTACGAGGTCGCTTGCGAGTCCTGTTGTGGTAGCCCGCATCGCTGATCCGGCCCGCCGGCGGTACGCTCCCTCGCTTGGTGACGATCGCCCTGCTGATCGGCGGTGCGTTGGTGACGGCGTCGATCGATCAGGCCAGTAAGCGCGCCGTGCTCGCCGATGAGGCGGTGCGGCGGGTCGGTGGCGTGCCCGTCGGCGTGCATCGGATGATCAATCAGCGTGGCGGCCCGTTCGGGCTGACCCGAACGCAGGCGGTGGTGGTGCTGATCGTCGTGGCGTCGTGTCTGATCGCCGCCGTGACGCTGGGGCCCAGCCTGCCGGTGCTCGGTGTCGCCGGGCTCGGCTTCGCCCTGGGCGGCGCGACGAGCAACCTGGCCGATCGGGTCGTGCGGGGCGGCGTGATCGATTTCATCGTGATCGGCCGGTGGCCAGCGTTCAACCTCGCCGACGCCGCGATCGTATGCGGAGCGCTGATGGCCGGCGGGAGCGCACTATGAGCGCGCGCCGAGGTCGCACGCGGTGGCTCGCCCGCCCATACGGGCTGCGGATCGGGCAGCGCGGAGTGTCCACCTACCTCACGATGCTGTACCTCGGCTGCGTGCTCGGCACGCTCGTGGGGGCTGCGGTGGCGCGGGCCACCGGACTTGATCCCGAGCGGTTCTCACTGTCCGCGGTCGTGCTGTTGGTCCCGGCTTTCGTCGGCGCCCGGCTGTGGTACGCAGCAGGGCATCGGGCGCTGTTCCACGGCGATCCGCGGCGTCTGTGGCGCCGGGCCGACGGCGGCGCTGCCCTGTACGGCGGCCTGCTCGCCGCGTTCGTCTGCTCGGTGCCGGTGCTCGCGGTGGCGGGGCTTCCCTTGGGTGGCTTCTGGGACGCGGCGTCAACGACGATGCTGACCGGCCTGATCCTTACCCGGGTGGGATGCCAGATGCACGGCTGCTGCGCCGGGCGCCCGACGGTCGGCCGCGTCGGCGTGGAGCTTCCGAACGCGCGCGGCGAGTGGCGCCGTCGGTATCCCACCCAGCTGCTCGAGGCAGCCTGGGGAGCTGTCACCCTCGCCGGCGTGCTGACGCTCCGCCCGGATCGCCCCTTCCCGGGCGCCGTGTGCGTGGTCGTCGTCGGCAGTTACGCAGCGGCGCGACTCGTGATTGACCCGCTGCGGGAGACCGACCCGACCGACGGCACTACGGGGCTGAATCGGGCGCTGTCGTGGCTACTCGTCGCGGCTGCGGTCGTGGTGCTGGGCAGCGGCGCCGGCGGGTGATCAGAGCCCGTGGCGGGCGCGTTCATGGTTTCGACGCCGCATAGTGAGCGGTGATGTCCACCGGTTGCAACGCCACGTCGTAGAGCGCCAGCTCGTCGATCTGGCCGAAGAAGATCGCGCTCGCCGCCGCCGTCGGCTGCTCGGTGCCGGCGGCTCCGATCCGCTGTTCCCGGATCGTGTTGGGGACGAACTTCACCTTCGTCGGGTCATACGACGTGGTCGTCGGAGCGGCTGCGTTCACGTACAGCAGCAGCTTCGTGCTGCCGGGATCGTGAACCAGCACGACGTAGTTCCACTCCTCGAGGAGCGGCGCCGCGATCGGCACGGTGACGGTCAACAGCCCAGCCGTCCCGATCCCGATCTCTCCGACGATCGCTGGCGCGGTGCCCGTCTTGACGAACAGGTGGAAGCCCCGAGTTGGCGCTCCCGTCGCCCGATCGATCGCGTCGAACGCCGTCTCGGTCGCGCTCGGCAGCGGTGCGTAGCACTTGATCCACAGTTCCAGACTGAAGCTGGCCGGATTGAGCTTGACCTGGGCCGGGATCTGCACGTAACCGCGGACGGCGGGACTGAACTCGCACGCGGTGTCGGTCGGCTCCCGTGCGGTGAGCGCCCCGGGCTTGCTGCGGTTCAGTACGGCGCCGCTTGGCTTGTAGTTCCCGTCCGTCGGCGCCAGCCCGGCCGGCGTCGCCCCGTTGCGGGCGGCCTTGGCGATGTTTCCCGTCGGATCGTCGAGCCGCCAGTAGCTCAGCAGACCACTCGTCGCCATGATCGTCGCCTCATAGGTCGGGCGGGTCGGCGTTGGCGTTGGCGTTGGTGTTGGTGTTGGTGTCGGGGTCGTTGGGGTCGGTGTCGGGGTGGGCGTCGGAGTGGTCGGATCGGTCCCGGTGAACGGAGTGCAGCCCGCGAACGCCAGCAGCAGCACGAGCGGCGCTACGAGCAGCGGCACAATCACCCACAGCTGCGCGCTCACGCGACACTCCCTGGGGGGACCTGCGGATCGGAGCGCTCCTGCGGCGGGCGCTCTGGCAGGGTCACGGGGGCCTGCAGGCCGACCTGAGTGCCGAGCACGACGCCCTGCTCGTCGAGCCTCGCGATCGTCGGCCAGACGCGGACACCTAGCGTGTCTGCGATTGCTCCCGTGGGATCGGGCAGCACCTCGACGGTGTCGCCAAGGCCTCCGACCAGCCGGTCGGCGCGCTCAGCGTCGGCGCCGTCGACGACCACGGCGAGGGCCAGGTCCCGATCACTCGCCGTCCGGTCCGTGGCACGGCGCAGCAGCTTGAGCTGCGCCGTCGAGGACGGGGCACCCGGCTGCACGAACACGAGCACGCGGTTGCGCGCGTTGACCGATTGGGAGAACAGCCCGGGGGGTGGCGGACAGTCGCGCCGCACCTGGGTCGGACGAAACCAGTCGCGGTCGATCCGCGATCCGGCCTGAAGACCGACGCTGGTGGCGACCGGCGTAGCGGGCGATCCGGCGAACAGGTATCCGTCGAGCGCGCCGGCCAGCTCGCCGTCGTCGATCGCGCCGTCATGCATCCAGCTGATGCCGCCTGAGGGACTCAGCAGGCGCCACGCCGGCTCGCTCGGGTCCGCGGGCAGCGCCAGCGCCCGTGTCCACCCTCCGTCGACATCCTCGCCCAGGATCGTCGGCGCCTCGAGGCGCGAGACGATCTCGGTTACGTCGGGGCCGAGCGCGCCTGCGCTCGCGCTCAGCGCGCCGTCGGCGAACAGCAACATCACGACCAGGCCGGCGTCTTCGCGACGGCACGCTTTCAGCCCGCGATCGACCGTCGATGCAGTCCGCTCGTCCAGACGCTCGCCAATGAACGCGACGAGCGTATTCGTGCTGGCGCCGGACGCCGCGGTCACGTCGAGGACCGCCACCTCCACCGGTCCAGGGTCGGGGCCCGGGGTCCGCGGCGTCGACCACAGCCGTTGAAAGATCCGCCGCACTGACCCTCCCGGATGGACCGCCACGGAGAAGCCCGACCTGACGCAATGCGGGCCGGTCCGGACCGTGACCGGGACCGGGGGCCCGCTCTCCGCTCCGACCGCAGTGCCGGAGACGGCGAGGCACACCGTGCCGCCCCCGTCGAGGCCGGGCAACGGCAGCCGTGTGTCGCGAACGCCGAACTTCGTCACCAGCAGGCCGCCGCCGTGGGGCAGCAGGAACCGGTCGCTATAGCTGCGGCTGCCGCCGGGCCGGGACGCATCGGACCAGCCCCACGTCCACTCCAGCGCGTCGACCGTTCCGCCCGGAATCCAACTTGCCAGCGCGGTGTACCCGTCCCCTCCGGAGGTCGTCGCGAACGCGAGCTCGGGACTCTTGCGAGCGGCCACAGTGATGCGGCCAAGCACCGCCACGCCGTCCTCGCTGAATTGCGCATCGTCGAAGCTGGCGCCGCTCGTGCTGTCCAGCGCTCGCAGCTGGTCCACGAGAACGTGGCTGGACTGCAGCCCGACGTTGAGTCTGGTCTGCAACTGCGCGACGGCGGCGTCGAGCAGCGGGATGATCACCGCCCGCGCCTGCGGCGTGACCGCCTTGGTGGCGTCGTCGTTGTAGTCGCCGGCCCCGACAACTGTGATCGCCGGTTCACTGCGCGTGACCTGGAACACGCCGCCCGCGAAGGTGATGATCAGCTCGACGCTGAAACTGGTCCGGAGGTTGTAGTCGACGTCACCGGCATCGGAGAACACCGATCCCTGCACGGTGATCACCGCACCGCTCTGCATCGTCGGCCAGATCGGGCCGCCGTACCAGCTCGCGCTCAGCGGTCCGTCGAGTCGCGACACCCAGCGGATCGTCTGCTGGTACCAGGTGACGTCGAACAGGAAGTCACTGGAGATGGTGATCACGATCTCGAAGTCGGGGATCTGGATCTGGGCGCCGAGGGCAACGAGCTGATCCTGCACCGGCCCCATGATCGCGTCGCGGCTGATCGCGAACCCGACATCGCGATCGCCGAGAAACACGCCGGTGATACTGGCCAGTTGGCCGGTCGGCGGCGGGGCGGTGATCCCGACGGGGAGGACGACGGCGGCTCCCCCGCGGATCACGGTCCGGCCCGTCTGCACAGTCACCCCGAAGACATTCACCGTTTGCGTGATCTCCTCCGTCGGGTGATTGAGCGACCCGATCTCCCCCTGACGGAACGGGCCGGAGATCCGCTGCGGCCGCGGCGCGAACTCACCGGCGAGCAAGCCGGCGAGCTGGCGGCTGATCATCGCATTGATCTCGGTCGGGTCGGCCACAGCGACGGGTGCGGCCGCCAGATCCACCGCGGTGCCCTCAAATGTCACCGTGTCGGCGACGACTCGCAGCCACAGGTAGTCGCGAGCCTGAGCTCGCCAGCCGAAGCAGTCCGGATCGATCTCGGCCAACTCAAACATCGCCCGCACCGTGCCGTTGATGAACTCCGGTAGGTGCGTGGTCGTCGCATCGGGCACGAACCGCGCCCGGACCCCGGCTTGCAACCAGAAGCGATCGTTGGCGTGATCGATCAAATCGACGCTCGGCGTCCCGACCTGGGCCCACACCGTCCCCCTCACCCCGTCAACCGGCGCCACATCTCCAAGCCGGAGCGCGACGCTGTGAGGGAAGCTCGGCCGGGTCGTGTCCGCTCCCGCGGTCTGATGCATGCTGGCCAGCAGCCGGTTGACGGTTGCCTGACTCACCTGCAGCGCACCCTCGTAGTCGCCCGTCAGAGGATTAGTCACGTTTCTCCGCCCCAGGGAGTCACCGGACACAGCGAAATGTTGACGCCACACTACACGAGCGACGTTCGGGTTGGGGTCGCGGAATGACGGAGCTGCCACGGAAGGCCATCGAATCGCTAGCCCGGCAGCCACGCTCAGAAGCTCGGCCCCCCTGGGCATCCCAGCGTCAACGCGGTCGCGCCGGGACCGACACCGGTCACCTCAACCTCATGGTCGTCACGGACGCGGAGCTCCCCCGCGTCGGGTTGGAGGACGCGCTACGGGTCTGCCTGCTGCTGCGCGATGCGGACGACCCGGTCGTGGTATGACAGCGACGGTGGTCCCGTGGGTCGGGACGGTTCGCGCTCGAAGCGCTCGACACCGCGCTGGACGCGACTGCCGATGTTGCCTGAGACGCGACCGGCGACTCCGAGAGCCTCCTTACCGGCGCCCCACTCGCTCCTGGCGAGCGCAGTGCCGCGACGGAGCTCGCGCCGAATTCAGGCAGCCCCGACGCCAATCAGCGCGATCACGGGAGCTTGCGATGATCCGTTCATGTTGCGCGCGGTGCTCCTTGATGTGAACGGCACGCTCACGGATCCCTCGGCGATCGGCGCGGTATGGGCCCGCCCGGACGTTGGTGAGCGTGTCCTTGAGCATGCGATCTCGACAGCGATGGTGGCCGCGCTGCTGCACGGCGGGGAGCGGACGTTCCGCGAGCATCTCAGCGCAGCGATCGATGTCGTTGCCGCCGCAGCCAACCTCGATCCTCACTCCAGCGCACAAGCGCTCGCCAGCGCCGCGTCGTTACCCGCGCGACCCAAAGCCGCTGAAGCGCTCGCAACCCTCCGCGGCGCCAATCTGCGGATCGTCGCGCTGACGAATTCCGGGGCCGAGGCCGGACGCGCGACCCTTGAGGGGTGTGGTCTGCTCCCGCTTATAGACCGGGTGCTGGGCGTCGATGCGGTCTCGACGTTCAAGCCCGACCCGGACGTCTACGCCTACGCGCTGTCTGAACTGGAGGAAGACCCCAACTGCGTTGCGCTGATTGCGACCCATCCGTGGGATCTCGCCGGCGCGGCACACGGCGGCATGCGAACCGCCTGGGTCCGGCACCGAGCCCGCGCCTGGCCCTCGGTGTTCCCAACCCCCGACTTGCAGGCCGACACCCTCACTGACCTCGCAGCAGCGATCATCACTCATCACTGGTAGAAAACCGCCGAGGCCGGGCGCGCGCTGGGGACGGTGCGAAGGCTGGGCTGCGGTTCTTCATAGGTAGCCAACCGAACTCCGCATCCCCTTCGCCCGCCCCGCTTTCGGCGACGAGCGCGTCTCCGACCAGCCGCCAGCATTAGGCCCGAGCGTAACGGTCGAGAGCGTCCCAGCTCAGAAGTTGGTGTCCTGACCGGACGCGGTGCCGTTGGCTCCGGTTGCTCCGTTTGCGCCGGCGCTGCCGGCTCGCCCGGAGGGGCCTGGGCTCCCGCTCGGCGACCAGGTTCCGTCGGCGTTCCGGCCGCCAGTCCCGCCGTTGCCTCCGCTGCCGGCTCCCGCGCCGGCGCCGCCGGTCCCGCCGCTACCTCCGTTGCCGGCCGTAACGGAATCCGAGCTGTAGCTCAGGCCGCTGCCCACGGTCACGTTCGGGCCTGCGTCGACCGCGCCGCCCGTCGCCGAGCCGCCCTTGCCGCCCTTGCCCGCGGCGCCGCCTTTGCCGCCGTCTCCGCCTGCGCCGCCGTTCGCGCCCGTGCCGCCGGGCTGGTCTCCGATACCACCGCCCCCGGCGTAACCGCCGCTCCCGCCGCCGCCACCTTCCGCAGCGGTCCCGCCGGCGCCTCCGCTTTGACCAATTCCGCCGTTGCCGGCGTTCGCCGAATTGCTGGAGAACGTGGTTGAGCTCAGGCTCAGCCCAGTGGCGTCATAGATCGCGCCGCCCGCCGCGCTCCCACCCGCACTACCGGGGGCGCCGGCGGCGCCGGCCGCTGACGCGACCGCGTTGGTGCCAGCCAGTCCGCCAACGCCTGGCGCGCCTGACGCGGGGACACCGCCCACCCCGGCGTCGCCGCCGCGACCGCCCGGGCCACCCAGGCCACCGACGCCGCTCTCAGCGCCAGAGACGCCCTGAGTGCCCGCCGATCCGGCCTCCGCGTTCGCGGTGTCGCTGTCGAGCGTGTCGCCGGCGAGCGTCAGCGTTCCTGTGCCTTTGTGCCAGATCCCGCCGCCGTCAGCCGAGCCGCCCACACCGCTGCTGGCGGTCCTGCCGGCGAGGCCCGCTGTGCCCGGCTGCGAGGCCGCACCGGGCGCGCCCCCCGTGCCGCCGCTACCGGCAGAGGTGCTCGGTCCGGGAGGTCCGGCGTAGCCGCCTCCACCCTCGCCGCCCGGTTCGCCGGTGCCGCCGGCACCGCCGGGGCCGGCGGTGCCGCCGGGGCCGCCGCGACCACCCGATCCGCCGAAGCCGCCGGTGGTTCCGCTGTCGCTGAACGACGATCCAGTCAAGTTCGCGCCGGTGGTCGTCGCCAGGGCGCCGCCGGCCGCCAGGCCGCCCGCGCCGCCGTTGCCGCCGGCACCGCCCGCGGCGCCGTTGCCACCCCGATCTCCGTTGCCCGCCGCACCAGCGGCGCCGCCGCCTCCGCCGGAGATGCCCTCGCCGTCGCTGCTACCACCGTTGCCGCCACCCCCGCCGGCGCCGCCGGTGCCGCCGGGGCCGCCATTACCGCCGGGGCCGCCGTAGCCACCCTGACCACCCCAGCCACCTCTGGCCTGACCGTCGACGGAGGCAGCTCCCGTGACGGTGAGCGCACCGCTGTTATAGATCGCCCCACCGTACCCTGCGCCGCCGGCGCCACCGTTTGCGCCCTGGCCACCGACGCTGCCGTTCGCCCCAGCACCGCCATCGGACCCCTCGCCGCCGTTGCCCCCGCTCTCACCCGCTTGGTCTCCCGGGTCGCCGGGCACACCGGCGCCGCCCTCTCCACCGGCCCCACCGGCTCCGCCGGCGGCACCGTTGGCGTCGCCGCCCTGACCACCGGATCCGCCCTCGGCGTCGCCGCTGATCTCGCCGCCGTTGATCGTCAGCGTCCCGGCATTGTCGATCGCGCCGCCGTAGGCTGCGCCGCCCGCGCCGGCGTTTGACGCCGGCGTGCCCGGCGTGCCCGTCGAGCCGGCACCCCCCGGATTCCCAGGATTCCCGACCGTGCCTGTCGCACCGTTACTCCCGCTGGTCCCTGCCGTGCCCGGGCCGCCAGCCCCACCGGCGCCGCCCTGGACGTCGTCGTCGAACAGGAGGTCGCCGTTGAGGGTCACGACTCCTGAGCTGACCAGCAGCCCAGCTCCCTTCGCGCCGCCCCCCGTGTGACCCGTCGCCGGTGCGATCCCCGCCGCGCCAGCAGCCCCCGTCACGGCACCGTTGACCAGCTCGAGCCCACCGAGCGTGACGTTACCGCCGGAGATCGACATGACACGCACCGTTCCCTGGCCGTTGAACTGGACGGAGTGCCCGTTGGCCTCCAGATCGAGATCGAGCTTCGTCAGCGTCAGCGTCGAGCTCAGCAGCACTTGGCAGTTCTGCGCAAACTCGACCGTGCCCCCGTGGGCGATCGCGGCCTGCACCGCCGACTCCGTGCAGCTCGTGATCATCGTCGGTCCGCTAGCCAATGCGGGCACCGCCGAACCCGCGGCTACCGCGGTGACCGCCATCCCGACGGCCCACCGCCAGCTTCGCTTTGGTGCCAGCAGCGACTCGCCCGAGTCGCGGGTCGTTCCGTGTCCCATCATCGTCCCCTCTGATCAGTCCTCGACAAGCCCTGAACGGAGTACACACTGCTAGCGCGCCGGCTCTGCGCCTCGCCGGCAACACCTACGAAGTGGCCAGTGGCTCCCATGCGGCTGATCGGTTGTCGCCTAGCGATCGGTTGCGAGTGAGAGGTCTTCGGCCAGGACCGTGTACCAGCAGCCGGCCGAGCAGCGGATCTTGACCATGTCGACCGGGCCGGCGGTCGATTCGTGGGTCCGGCGATCCTCGATGTGGGCCAGGCCCGCACATTGCGGGTCCGGGCACAGAACGGTCTGCGCGTCGAGCACGGTCAGGCGCTCGAGAAGCTGTGTGCTCATGTGGACTCCTTTGAACTTCGGGTGCGCAGGAGGCTAGGTCCGCGGGTGCGCGGTTCGCGTCCGGTGGGCACCTAGTCCGAGCTACCGGGTAGGGCGCTTGCATCAGGGGAGTCACGCGATCCAGGATGGGCTAGGAGAGGGGTGAGGCCTCGGGCACAGACTTCTTCGCTGCCAGAGCCATTGTCGAAGCGCGGCAGCCGCGAGCCCGCGTGACACGTTCCAGGACCCGGCCTGCCAACGGCATCTTCGGAGTGCTCCACACGTGTCGCTGCTCGAAGGGCCAGGCGTAGGTCGGATTGCCGTCGCGGACCAGCTCCAGCAGATGCGGTTCGCCCAGCTCCTCGGCTGACCATTCGTACAGGCATTGGAGCCGCGGCACGATCACCGCATAGTCGAGCATCCGGCCAAGCCGCTGCTCATCGGCGATGTATCGCTCCACGTCGAGGGCAAGCGGATAGCGGTGTGGCAGCACCCGGCGCAGTGAGAGAAAGGCGCCGGCCATCCCGAGCCGGGGGTCGCCGAGCAGGCGGCCGAGAGGAGCGAGTTGTCCGAGCGCCAAGCGCGGCGCCGCCGCGAGTGCATGCGCGTAGAGCACGCGCGCCAGAGCGACGTTCATGAAGAAGCGCTCCGGTGCCGCCTCGGCTTCGGCGAGGGCCCGGTGCTCCAGGTAGCCGGCCACGATGCTCGCGTTATGCGCCCGGTACCAGTTGCGCCCCGTCGGTCTCGCGCCGAACTCCAGCCACAGCCGCACGGCCGGCGATGACGGCTCGCCGGCCAGCCCACCCAGGAGGGCAACCGTTTCGCATCCGTCGCGCAGCAGTCGCTCGTTGACCGCCCGCCACCACACGCTGCCCGGCGGCGACGCCTCGAGTGGATTGA
The DNA here is from genome assembly GCA_963754375.1 of uncultured Solirubrobacterales bacterium. Classification (GTDB taxonomy): domain Bacteria; phylum Actinomycetota; class Thermoleophilia; order Solirubrobacterales; family Solirubrobacteraceae; genus Palsa-465. The sequence goes on along the minus strand of CAVWFX010000013.1, from coordinate 99,129 downwards.
GCACACCGCGGCGCGCCTGCCAGCGCATGAACGACAACGCCGCTCGTCGGAACGGCAGGTGCCGTGGTGCGCGACCCGTCGGCCCGTGGAACACCCGCCCCATCAATGCAAGACGCGCCGCCGGATCGTCGCGTACGGCCGCGACCTGTGCCCCAGCCAAAGCAAGTGCGCTTACGTGATCGCTCACAGCCCGAGGAGTGATAGCGATTTCGGCGACAGCCAGGACCGTCGCTCGGTGTCTGTCACCATAGGAGCATCGGGGCGGCCGTGGGGGTTGCACCGGCTCGTGAACCTGTGGGGAGAGTAGATCGAGTGTTCAGGCGATGAACCGCCGCACAGTCGTCCTTCTGTCGATGACGGTGGCAAACGCGATGGTCCTCGTGGATCAGACGGCGGTGCCGCTGTCCATTGCCAACATCATGGGGGACTTTGGCATCGGATCGCAGTTGGCCCAGTGGGTGCTGACCGCGAGTCTGCTCCCCTTGGCCGGGTTGCTCGTACTGGGGGGCCGTCTGGGAGACATGCTTGGCCGTCGCAGGATCTTCGTGCTCGGCTCCATCCTCTTTGCCGGCGCCTCGGCGCTTGGAGGACTAGCGCCCAGCTTTTCGATCCTGTTGGCCTGCCGCGTCGCCCAAGGCGTCGGCGGCGCTTTGATGCTTCCCAACACTGTCGCGATCGTCAGCGCCGCGTTCTCCGCCGACGAGCGAGGGCGGGCGTTGGGCACGATGGGCGGAATCGCAGCGATTGCCGGAGCCCTTGGCCCGACGATCGGTGGTGTTCTCACCGGCGTGTTCAGCTGGCGGGCGGTACTCCTGGTCAACGTTCCGCTGGCGATCTTCGCCGTGCTCGCCGCGCGTCGAGCGGTGCCGCCGGATCCCCCCACGAGCAAAGCTCCTCGGGTCGACCTCACGGGCTCGGCGCTGCTCACGATCGCGATCGTCGGGCTCGTCTTCGGCCTGACCCAATCCCAGGTCTGGGGATGGACCTCTCCGGCCGTGATCGTCTCCCTTGTCGCGAGCGTTGCCGCCGCCGGCGCATTCATTGTCGCCGAGCGCCGGATCTCGGACCCGCTCATGAGCTTCGGGCTTCTCAAACGGCACCCCAACTACCTCGGAGCGACCCTGAGTCAGCTCATCGCCGGGATGGCCGAGATGGGACTCGCGCTGCTGTTCCCGCTCCTGCTGATCCTGAACCTCAAGATGCCACCCGGGCTGGCTGGACTCGCGCTGATCCCGACCACGATTCCGATGGTCCTCATCGCTCCCCTGGCGGGCCGATGGTACGACCAGGTCGGCGGCCGGCCGCCACTGATGCTCGGCTTTGGCCTGCTCGCCATCTCCGGAATCGTGCTGGCCCTGGGCATCGATCAAAACTCGTATCTGCCGATCCTGCCCGGTCTCCTGGTCTATGGGGTTGCCCTGGCGCTGATCTTGACCGTCAACGACCCGGTCAGCCTGGACACGATTCCGCCAGGCGATCAGGGCCAGGCCTCCGGAGTGTCAGCGACCGCCGAGCAGTTCGGCGGCGCGCTCGGGATCGCCGGCCTCTATCTCGCCTTTCACACCAGTTATCTCCATCGCCTGGTCACAAGCATCTCGAGCAGCAGGCTGCCAAATTTCACCGCGGGCCAGGCGGTGCAGTTCAAGAATGCGCTCTTCGCTGCCGAGCAGACCGGGCTGAACCCGAATTCGTTTGACCCCAGGCTCAGGGCCTACCTGCCGCTGGCACGATCGGCCTCCGATCACGGCTACATCGTCGCGATCCTGGTCGTAAGCGTCCTGGCAGTAATCGGGCTGCTGCTCATGGCCTGGCTGGTCCGCAAGCCGACGCAGACGGCTGAGTCGGTGCAGGGCGAGGAAATCCTCGCCGGCGCCTGAGAGCGTCGGTCAGGGGAAGACCGACCGTCGCATCCTGGCTCAGATCGGCTGGCTGTCGGGCTTTATGTGGTTGAGCTCACGCTTCATCCGTAAGAGTTCGCTGTCGACGGACTCGCCGGAACCGAGCTGGCGAAGCCGGCGGTCGATGTCATCCTCGCCGGCTCCGATCGGGGTGAGCACGCCGGTTCGCTCGAGTTCTTCCCTCACGTCGGCTTGCAGATTGCGCTCCTCGACCTCGTGATTGGCCCGCTCGGCCCAAAGCCCGGCTTCGCGCAGCTGTGACGAGAAACCGGCGACCGTATCCGAGATGGCCAGCTGGGTCCTGGCGGCGGCGTATTGAGCTTTGGTGACCTCCTTGCGGGCGCGGAAACGCTCGAGCCTCGTGCGTGCCTCGCGCCCACGCGCGACCATCTGAGCCTGCTGGTGCTCAAGCTCGGACACCTGTTGGTTGAGCCCGACGAGCTCCTGGCCGACCAGTCGCTTGCGCTCGAGCGCCAGGCGGGCGAGATCCTCCCGGCCGAACTCGAGCGCGGTGCGGGCGCTCGACTGAAGCTTTAGAAACTGGGCCTGCCGGCCATCGCGCAGCCGCGCGAGACGCTTCTTGGCGGTAGCGAGATCAGCGATGTCCCTGCGCATGCGATATAGCTGCTCGGCGTGCACCTCGTAGCTGTAGTCGAGGATCTCCGCCGGGTCCTCGGCCCGGTCAAGAAGCCCTGAGAGTTTTGCTTTGAGGTTGAACTTCAGTCGCTCGAACATGAGATCTGGTCAGCCCCGCGGAAGGGTTGCCGGTTCGCAAAGAGTGACAGCCGCAGCAAATTGTCCGTCGGCGCATGCACGCGGGCAAGTCTTCGGTGGCCGTCGGTGCGCTCGACGGCCGGAAGATCATGGGCGCAGGCCTCCAGAGCCTCGGTAGCATCCGTCGTGCGAGCCAGCGATATTCCCAATGGTCCTGAGGGGGCTGACGCGGTGAACAGCGCAATTGATCCTGAAGCCGATATCCGAGGTCGGATTCAGGAGCACTGGGAGGCCTCTGAACGCGGGGACGGCGACGCTGAGCACGCGATCTACGCTACGGACGCGATCCTGGACTACCCGCAGTCCGGCGAGCGCTTCAGAGGCCGGTCAAAGATCCAAGCCCAACGCGGCGGGCACCCGGCCGAACGCCACTTCACCATTCGCCGGATCCTGGGCAAGGGCGACCTGTGGGTGAGCGAGTGCGTGATCACCTATGACGGCGTGCCCACCTACTCGGTGAGTGTGATGGAGATCACCGACGGACTCGTCACCCACGAGACCCAGTACTTTGCCGACCCCTTCGACGCGGCTCCGGGGCGCGCTTCGCTGGCCGAGCCGATTCCCGCCGGCGACCAATAAAGCCGGCGCAGCCATCGGGTCGATGGACGACACCGACCGGGCTGGCCGCACAGAAGACCGCGCTCGCTTACGAGGTGGTGTAGCTGAACGAAGTGGGGGCCCTACTGGTGGTGCCGTCGGGCGTGATCACCCACACGCCCCATGTGCCGGGCTTGGCGGGGCCGCCGGTGGTGGCGGTGATCTGGGTTGGGCTGTCGACGCTGACCGCAGTGGCCGCGATCGCTCCGGTCTCGGCGCCGTGGCCCTGGCCGATCACGACCTTGTCACCGGCGAGGAACCCCTGGCCTTGGATCGTGATCCGGGTACCGCCCGCCGCGGGCCCGGACGTCGGAGACACCGAGGCGACCTTGGGGGTGGGGTAGGTGTAAGTGAACTTGTTGGGACTGGGGCCGACGTTACCCCCCGGATCGATCACCCACACGGCCCACCTGCCCGGCTTGGCGGGGCCGCCGGTGGTGGCGGTGATCTGCGTTGAGCTGTCGACGGTGACCCCGTCGGCGGCGATCGCCCCACTCCCGGTGGGGTCTCCCTGGGCGAGCACGACCCTGTCATCGGGCAGAAATCCCTTGCCGAGGATCGTGATCCGGGTGCCACCGGTCGCTGGCCCGGAGGTCGGGGTGATCGAGGCGACCGCCCACTGGGGCACTGCACAACGCCCGAATGACTTGGCGCCCCAGCAGACCATGTGGTGGTCGCTCTCAAGCGCGCACGTGTGCTGCAAGCCGGCGCTGACCGCGGTGAACGTCCCCGGCGGCGAGCTGGTCTGCCCGAAGGCGTTGTCGCCCCAGCACGCGATCGAGCCGTCGGTTCTCAGCGCGCACGTGTGATAGCCGCCGGCGCTGACCGCGGTGAAGCCGGTCCCCGAAGGCGGGCTGGCCTGCCCGTCGCCGTTGTCGCCCCAGCACGCGATCGACCCGTTGCGCCTCACGGCGCAGGCGTGATACAGGCCGGCGCTGACCGTGGTGAAGCCGGTCCCCGATGGCGGGCTGGCCTCCCCGTAGGTGTTGTCGCCCCAGCACGCGATCGAGCCGTTGGTCCTCAGCGCGCACGTAAACAAGGCGCCGGCGCTCACCGCCGTGAAGTCGTTCCCCGGCGGCGGGGTAGCCTGTCCGCTCTCGTTGTAGCCCCAGCAGGCGATCGACCCGTCGGTCCTCAGCGCGCACGTATGGTCAGCCCCGGCGGTCACCGCGGTGAAGTCGTTCCCCGGCGGCGGGCTGGACTCCCCCTCGCCGTCGCTGCCCCAGCAGGCAATCGATCCGTTGCTCCTCACAGCGCACGTGTGATCGCCGCCGGCGCCGACCGCGGTGAAGTCGTTCCCCGACGGCACGTCCAACTGCCCGTCGCGGTTGTCGCCCCAGCAGAGCACCGTTCCGTCGGTGATTGCACACCCGTGGTAGTAGGCGACGCTGACTGCGGACCATCCGTAGCTGGCCGCCTGCGCCGACGCCGCCCCGCTCCCCACAGCCACCACACACGCAACCACCACGGCGGACAACAACCCCGTCCGCCACCACGAACCGCCAAACCCCAACGAGCGCCTCATCTCCGGCCTCCTAGCCATCCCGGCTCCAGCCCGTGACCTCGGTTTTTCCCGGTGCCAACCAAGCTCGGCAACTTACTGCGCGCCCAGACCCGCCCGCCATCCACCCCCACCCACATACAAGCCCCAGGTAACTCCATACTACACCTGCCTGAAACTGACGCGCTCATCAAGTCGACGCAACCGTTCAACGCAGATCCGTCCTGAGGGTGTCGACCTAACTGCGTAGGTGGTTAATTTAATCGCTCCGGACTGGATTTCGAATGCCTGGATGGGTTATCCAGACACCGACGGGTCAGTGGTAGCGGTCGAAGTCGGCAGGCCACGGCAGCGGGAACAAAGGCCGATAGGGCCGGGCATCCGTGATCACCTTGGCAAAGGACGGCCGCTGCGCGACGGTGCGGTAGTAGCGAGTCAGCCGCGGGTGGGCGTCCGGGTCCCACGGGTGGATCGCCAACGCATAAAACAGCCCTGGCGCGGCGGCGCAATCGGCGATCGTCAGTGTGTCCCCGGCGAGGAACTCGTGCTCGGCGAGCTGGGCTTCGAGCATCCCGTACACCATTTCGAGCTGGTCCTTCGCCTGCCCGACCGCGCGCTCGTCGGCGCTTTCCTGTAGCGCGTTTGCGACGATCGCCTGGACGGCGTTGGAAACGTACCCGTCGCAGATGCGATCCCACAGACGGGCCTCGAGTGAGGGCACCAATCGCGCGCCGGCGACGTGCTCGATGATGATCGAGCTCTCACCGATCACCCGATCGCCGTCGCGCAGCGCCGGGATCGATGCCGGCGGCCACAGTTTGGCCAGCTCGGCGCGGTCAAAGTCGCGCTGCTCCTCGAGAACGTCGTAGTCGACGCCGAGCTCGTTGAGCGCCATCAGGACTTTCTGGCAGTACAGCGCGAAGGGGTGCTCGTAGAGCGTAAGCATCTCGTCTCCTCGATCGGTCATGTCGGTCGGTCAGCATCACAGACCGAGACGCGCCCGCAGACTCATCGGACGCCCCCAAGCTGGGTCGACATGCGGCCGGGTCCGGCCACCACTGAGTAGAGTGTGGGGGGCAGCTTCCACGCACGGGTGCCGCGCTCTCGCATCCTTCCTGTGGCGTGTCCTCGAGTGGAGCGAAGAGGTGCAGCGTTATGCCGAAGCAGATTCAAGAGCCTGGCCCTGGTCGTTCGACATCAGCGGCCGCGTTCGACGAGGTGCGTAAGGAGATTGCTCAGCGCAACGAGCAGGCCCACCAGAAGGCCCGCAAGCTGCGAACCGCCCGCGAGCGCAAGCAGGTTCTCGCGCGTCGTCAGCGAGACCTCGTTTAGACATCGTCGAGATCGGACGGTCGCTCAGGCCCCCTCGATCATCAAGCAGAGGTCGATCGCACCAACAAGAGGCTCAGACGCAAGCGCTCAGGATCGTGCGTTTATAGAGTCTTGGCGATGCCGAGGCGTCGCGTAGTTGTCGATCATGTCAGCGTCGGAGTGAGCGACCTGGCTCGGAGTCGTGATTTCTATCGTCACGCGCTGACCCCGCTCGGGTTTGCCGAGATCGGACCGTGGCGAGAGGGTGCCGAGGAGGTCGCCTTCGGTCTCGACGAGGCTGACGACTTCGCCATATCGACTGCTTATCTGACGGGCGCGCCGGTTCATGTCGCCTTCGCGGCGGATCGGCGTGAGCAGGTCGATGCCTTCTATGCCGCCGCGCTCGAGGCTGGCGGGCGCGATAACGGAGCGCCCGGGCTGCGGCCGCAATATTCAGACGGCTACTACAGCGCGTTCGTGCTTGATCCAGACGGTCACAACATCGAAGCGGTGCACCATGGGCGCTGAGGGTGCGTGACGTCAGCGTCTGTTGATACCAACGAAAGGCGGCGTCTATGGCCGTGACCGTTTCTGCGGGCGCGAAACGCACGATCTTCGAGCCCGAACATCAGGACTACCGAGAGAGCTATCGCAAGTTCCTCGCCAAAGAGGTCCAGCCCCACTACGCCGAGTGGGAGAAGGCACGACTCGTCCCGCGAGATCTGTTCACAAAGGCGGCCGCACACGGCTTCCTGGCGATGGACATCCCTGAGGCCTACGGAGGCTCCGGGGTCGAGGACTGGCGCTTCAACGTTGTCCTCGCCGAAGAAGCGAGCCGATCCGACATGGGCGATGCCCTCGCCGGACTGCTGCTGCACACCGACGTCTGCATCCCCTATCTCACCGCGTCCTGCACCAGCGAACAGAAGGAACGGTGGTTTCCCGGCGTGGCCTCAGGTACGCAGATACTCGCGATCGCCATGACCGAGCCCGGCACTGGATCCGACCTTGCGGGGATCCAGACCCGCGCGAGAAGAGATGGCGACGGCTACGTCCTCAACGGCACCAAGACATTCATCACGAACGGGCTCAACGCGGATCTGGTGATCGCCGCCGTCCGCACCAGTGACGACAAGCACCGGGGGCTCTCCCTGTTCGTCGTCGAGCGGGACATGGATGGCTTCGAGCGCGGCAGGAACATCGAGAAGCTCGGACAGCACGCCTCCGACACCGCCGAACTGTTCTTCAACGACGTCCAACTGCCGAGCACGAACATGATCGGCCCGGAAGGCTCCGGGTTCGCGCAGATGATGTCCCGATTGATCCCGGAGCGACTCACACTCGCGGTGGGCGCACTCGCGGGCGCCGAGCACGCCTTTGAGATCACACTCGACTACATCAAAGAGCGCAAGGCGTTTGGTCGAGCAATCGGCTCCTTCCAGCATTCGCGCTTCCTGATGGCCGAGCTGAAGACCGAACTCGAAATCACGCGTGCATTCATCGACCGCACGATCGAGCGCTATTGCGCCGGCACCGCCACCGTCGAGGAGGCCGCCATGGCCAAATGGTGGACGACCGACCTGCTCGGCAAGGTCACTGACGCCGGTGTCCAATTTCATGGCGGCTACGGCTACACGGTCGAGTACCCCATCGGAAAGGCGTGGGTCGACGCACGCGTGGCACGGATCTTCGCCGGGACAAACGAACTCATGAAAGAGCTGATCGGCCGCACCATGGGTCTCTAATCGGCGGCCATCGCGTCGAGCTCCTCCTCGATGCAGCGGGCGAGCACCTCAGGCGCGGGCGCACGCTCGGGGTCACAGACGATCCCGACTGTGAGCGCGCCGCCGAATGACAGGCCCGCCACCCGCAGCGCGCTCCGTATCCGTCCCGTGAGGTAGGCGTGCTGCACGCGGTGGCCCGCGACGTAGAGGTCGAGGTCCGGCCCCTGGATGTTCGATAGGTGAAAGTCAGGCGCGCCGTCGTACAGCCGATCCGCCAAGCGACGGTAGAGGGGGCCCGGAAACTGAGCGATCGCGCTCGCCGCCACCGCGAGCGCGGGGGCGGCGTCCTTTCCGTGAGCGTTGCCGAGGCGCACCGACTCCAGGCGCGTGCCGGCATCCGGCTCGGTCACCGGGAGCGTGACCAGCATGAACGACGGCATCTCGGTGAGGACCGGCGAGACCTCCCGGTCTCGACGGCTGAGATTCACCGGGACCGCCGCGGTCAGATCGGTCTCCGCGATCCCCACCGCGGCCATCCAACGTCGCAGGCCTCCCGCCACCGAGGCGACCAGCACGTCGTTGAACGTGAGCTCCGAGGCGGCCGCCGACCGGATCGCTTCTACCTGCTTGGTGGGGCGCACGGCGAACGCGACCGCGTGGCCGGGCCCGGCTGGGCGCCGGAATCGCGGCTGGGGTCGCCGCCCGGCGATTTCGCGTCGATAAGTTGCCACCGCCCCCCACTGGCGCCTGGTCGCGGCCGCCATATCGGTCATCGAATGCGGGCGCCGGATGGTCGCCTGAAACCGCTTCGCCTGGTCGCTCAAAGCCAGCCGAACCTCGGCGCTCCGGCTCGGAGCCGGCGACGGCCGCCAGGGTTGCGGCGCCCCCGGCTCTGAAGCGGGCGAAGCGTCGAACACCAGCAGCGCGGCGTTCGCGACCCCGCCCTCGCCCTCGACGAGGGCGTGGTGCATCTTCAGCAGGATGGCGCCTCCGCCGTCCTGAAGGCGCGGGATCACGGCGATCTCCCACAGCGGGCGGCCGTGGTCCAGCGGCTTGCCGGCGTAGTCGTCGATCACCCTGGTCAACTCGTCCTCTGAGAGCGCGGCCGCCGTGGAGAGCGCGTGGACGTGGTGGCTGAGGTCGAAGTGAGCGTCATCGACGAGGATCGGGCCGGCGAGCCCCAGGGGGGTGTGACGGACCACTCGGCGAAACCGCGGGGGCACCAGGTGGAGCCGAGACGCGACCTGTGCGGCCAGCCCTTCGGCCGTCAGAGGGCCCGAAGCAGCCGGGTCAGGGCTCGCCAGCCGAACCACGATCACCGCGTGGCGTAGGTCTCCGGCCGCATCCCTGGTCAGGAAGAGCTCGGCCGCCCGGGGCAGGCGCTCGTACTCCGGATCCGGACGGCGCTCAGTATCGTCCGCGCTGCTTGCGTTCGTGGCCACGTTCAGCGACCGTTGCCTATGACCAGATCCGGTCGCCCGGCGACGCTTGGCGCGCGCTTAAAGCCAGGCTGTCCTCCAGCGAGGTTGCGATCGATCCGGTGAAGCGCGCGTTCTTCCGGTACGCGTTCCACCTGATCGATTTCAACCAGATCCCGGGTGACTACTGCGAGTTCGGCTGCGACGGGGCGGTGACCTTCCGGGCGGCGTACGAGGCGCTGCGGCGGACGGGCGATCCGATGTCGCGCCACCTCTGGGCGTTTGACTCGTTCGCCGGCCTCCCTCTGTCGACGAGCTCGGCCGACTCGCACCCGCAGTGGACGGCCGGCAATTTCACTACCTCCCTGCAGCAATTCCGTCAGCTCTGTGATGACACCAATATGCCGGGCGAGAAGTACACCTGCGTGCCGGGTTTCTACGCCGAAACCCTTCCTCAAGCGCGAGCACCCCAGAGCGTGGCGTTCGCACATATCGACTGCGACATGTACACCAGCGCGGCCGAGGTCCTGACGTGGCTGGCACCCAGGATGCAGAACGGCATGCTCGTCGCCTTCGACGACTACTTCTGCGCCAGCGTGGGACAGCTGTCGGGCGAGCGGCGGGCCCTGATGGAATTCCAGCGTCAGCACCCGCGGTGGCGGTTCGTCCCGTACAGCCAGTACTGGTGGGCTGCTCAGTCGTTTCTGATCGAGGATCGCGAACTCGATCCCTGACCCTCGATTCGCGATCAGCGACGCCATCGGTCGCGGCTCAGGCGATGATCGCGGGCTCGGTCGCGCGGGCGTCGGGGAGTGGTGGGCGGCCCGTCGCCGCCAGCTGCTCGAGCAGGTCGGCGGCATGCTCGGTCGAGGGCAGCGACTCGAGCTCGGCACCAAAAGCCGCCGTCGCCTCTCGGTAGCGCGGATCGCGCAGGACGGTGTGGACTTCCCGGTGCAGCCGATCGGGAGCCAGCTCGGGGAAGTCGATGCTTCGCCCGACGCCGAGCTCGACGCATCGGCGTGCCTGCGCCGGCTGATCTGAGTCGATCGGAACCAGGACGAGCGGCGTGCCGGCCGCGACCGCCGTCATCACCGTGTTGAAGCCGGCGTGGCAGACCGTCAGGTCCGCTCGCGGCAACAGCAGCGACAGAGGTACGTACCGGACGGCGCGCACGTTGCCCGGTAGCGGGCCCAGCTCAGCCGGATCCCGGTTCAAGCCCACCGTCAGGACAACGTCGAGGTGGTCCCCGGCCAGCGCCTCCACGGCCGTCTCGAACACGCTCGGGGTGCGGTTGTAGTTCGTGCCGAGGGTGACGACGACGGTCGGGCGTTGCAGCCGCCGGGCCCACCTCGGGAGCCCCCGGCCGCGGCGATCATCTGCTTGCTCGACGCGAACGTGGTGCACGTTGGGCAGCGAGGGCGCGTCGGGCGAGAGGTAGCTGGGTGGTGCGAATTCGATGCGCATGAATCGAAACGCCGAGGACAGGTCCGGGTCAGGCTCGAGCCCCAGCTCGGCGCGGAGCGCGCCCAGGGCGTGACCGGCGATGTCTCGATCGGCAGCGAGCATTCCCTGGCCGTATCCGTAGGAGACGTGCGGGATGTCCAGCAGCTCGGCGGCGAGCAGGGACCCGAATTCCATCTGGTCGCGTACCACCACATCCGGCCGCCATCGGCGCTGCGCCTCCAGCAGCTCGACTACGGTCCGGCGGGCAGCCGCCCCGGCGTACACGTGGCTGAGGATCCAGGCGTAACGCTCCGCCGGATGGACATCCGCGAGCGCTGGGAACGCTCGCTCCGGGTCGGCTCTGGACCAATCGAGGCCGATCTCGATCGCATCCAGGCCATACGAGCGGGCAACGGGGCAAAACGAGCTTGCGGTCGCCACCCGCGACTCGTGGCCGCGCCGGCGCAACGCCCGCACCAGGGGCGCGATTGGCTGCAGGTGGCCCGTAGCGGGCTGGACCGAGAACAGGAATCGCATGCCACGATCATCTCACGCAAGTCGCGCGAACCGGCGGGTGGCCAACGGCGCGAATATCACCAGCAAGGCTGCGATCCAGGCGATCGTCCAGAGGAGATCGCCGGCTGGATATCGCCCGTCTGCGAGCGCCCGCACGGTGTTCACCGCGTGGGTGATCGGCTGGTGTCGGGCAAACACCTGAAGCCAGCCGGGGAGGGTCCGCTCCGGCACGAACGCCGAGCTGAGGAAGATCAGCGGGAAGACCCAGATATAGCCGACGATCTGCATCGTCTCCACGTCGCCGGCCACCAGAGCCAGGTACGCCTGCACCCACGAGAACGCCATTCCGAACGCGATCACGACCGCATAGATTGCGAACACGTCAAAGACGGTCCCGTGGAATCGAAACCCGAGCGCGTAACCGGTCACCACCAGCAGTACGAAGGTCACCGTGTTACGCACGATGTCGGCCGTGATGCGTCCGTTCAGCACGGCGTGTGCCGCAATCGGCGCTGACCGGAAGCGGTCCATGACACCCAGGCTGAGATCTTCGGCGAGGGCGACGCCCGTCTGGATAGAGGCGAACACGACCGCCTGAATCAGGATTCCGGGTACGAGGAATTGGATGTAGGGGCCTCTTCTGGTGCTTATGAACAGGCCTTCGAACACGGCGTCGAAGACGAGCATGAAGAGGATCGGCTGCACCGCCGCCACGATGAGGAGTCGCGGCGTGCGCATGTAGTGGCGCAGCGTCCGGTTGCGGAGCGTCGCGGAGTCGCCTAACGCGCCTGCCCTACCCAGCATCGCCTGCCGTCGCGATCCGGAAGAAGTGATTCTGCAGCGGCGGCCAATCGACGTCGAGCTGCTCCAGCACTCGCGGCAACGCGCCGAAGCTGATCGGCGCCGACGCCCGCAATCCCCACCACGTGAGCGCTCCGCCGAGGCGGGCGCCCAGCGCCGGCAGCGGGAGGACTCGGCGGCGGGCGACGACCAGATCCGCGGCCACGGACATCGCGGTGTAGCCGTCGTTTCTCCGCACCGAGACGGCGCTGAAGCCAGCCGCGGAGAACAGCTCCCGGTAGTGCGCCACGGTGCGGTAGATCGCCTGATAGCGACCCTCCGCTCGCCTGGTCTGAGTCCGCACCGTCGACTCCCTCAGCACTGCGGCGCCGCCCGGCACGAGTCGCAGCCGCAACGCCTCCAGCAGCGCGAGCACGTCGGAGTCGCTGAGGTACATGCACAACCCGCCGAGGAACGCCAGATCGAAGCGCCCGTCCGGAAGTCCGTCGCGAACGTCGCCGAGATGTACGGTCACGCCGCGCCGTCCAGCCAGCCGGCGGCTTGCGGCGCGGCACATGGCCGGACTCTGATCGATGGCGATCACCGATGCGAACCGCTCGGCCAGAACCTCGGTCCAGGCGCCCGCGCCGCAGCCGACGTCGAGCACGCACGCTCCCGGAGCCACCCCGTCAAGCCAGTCGGCGGTTGTCTCACGCTCGCGCCGGAGCCGGTACGCGACCGCTCCCGGTGGAAGGTCTCGCTCGTGCGCCATGAAGCTGGCCGCGTCGGCCACGCCCGCGACTGCATCGAAGTAACGGCGCACCGCTTCCGCATCGATCTGCGGGACCGACACATCGGCATCGAGGTCGAGCGTGTCGACAGTCATGCCACTGAAGCGGATTCGAGTAGCGCCGCCACGGCCCCCTCGCCATCGGGGACGACGTACCACTCGGAGCGCGCTTGCCTGAAACCGTCAGGCGGAAGCTGCGCGTGCCTGGCAACGAGTTGGTCATAGTCGTCGAGCAACGTGCTGTTCGCCGGATCGAGGCCGCGCACCACCGTCAGTCCGGTGGGGGGAACGTCGAGCGTAACCAGCGACACGTCCGGGCGCTCGCGGCGCAGGCACTCGACGACCTTCCAGACGTCGCCCGTCCACTTCTGGGTCGTGCGCTCACGCTGCGCCATCACCCGGCTGTAGGGCAGGGTGTCGTGCAGCACGACGCAACCACCAAGTGCCAGATGGCGCTCGACGTTGGCGAGGTCCCGTAGGGCTTGCTCGAACAGGTGCAGGCCGTCGATGAACGCGAGGTCGATACCGAGCGCGTCGAACAGCCCGGCGACGTCGTGGTTCGCGAAGAAGCTGTCACTGCACTCACTGAACACCCGTGCATTCGCCGGCAACTCGACCTCCAGGCAAGGTGATGGGTCGACGCCGATCACCAGCGTCTGCGGCAGTGCCAGCGCCAGCCCGCGTCCCTCGTCAACGCCGATCTCGAGATAGGTCCGGGGTCGCAGTAGCCGGTGCAGCTCGCGCAGTCGGCGACGGTATCGGGTGAAGAACGTCCCGCCCGAATCCTCATCGTCCCGCACCGTGGGCACTCTAGCTCTCACCCACGGCGGACACCCCACGGTCGCACCCATGGGCGGCGAATATGCTAGGTCCGGAATGAAATTCGGCCTGTTCTGCGAGCTGCAGCTTCCCCGCACCGGGGGCGAGCTCGACGAGGGAAAGCTCCTGTCCGAGGCCCTCGAGCAGGTGGAACTGGCCGATCGGCTCGGGATCGACTATGCGTGGCAGGTCGAGCATCACTTCCTGGAGGAGTACTCGTGCTCGAGTGCCCCGGAGGTATTCCTGGCCGCCGCCAGTCAGCGCACCACCAACATCCGGCTCGGGCACGGAATCGTCCAGCTACCGCCCCCGATCAATCACCCCGCGCGAATCGCCGAGCGAATTGCCACCCTCGACCTGATCTCCGGCGGCCGTGTCGAGCTCGGGACCGGCGAGGGGAGCTCGCAGATCGAGCTCGGCGGTTTTGGTGTCGATGTCGATGCCAAGCGTGAGCAGTGGTCCGAGGCGCTGGACGCGATCACCAGGATGTTCGTGGAAGTGCCGTTCGCCGGCTATGACGGGCGCTGGGTCTCGATGCCGCCGCGAAACGTGGTCCCGAAGCCTCGTCAGCGTCCGCACCCCCCGCTGTGGGTGGCATGCAGCCGGCGGTCGACGATTCAGCTCGCCGCCGAGCGGGGGCTCGGAGCACTCTCGTTTGCCTTCGTCGAGCCCGAGGCGGCGAAGGAGTGGGTCGATGCCTACTACGAAACGCTGGCCTCGGACCGTTGCGTGCCCGCCGGCTTCGCCGTCAATCCAAATGTCGCGGTGGCGCTGCCGATGATGTGCCACGCCGACGAAGCGACCGCGATCGATCGGGGGATCGACGGGATCCACTTCTTCGCGTTCTCGCTCGCCTACTACTACGTGTTCGGGGAGCACGTGCCCGGGAGATCGAACCTGTGGCAGGAATTCGTGGAGCGCCGGGACGAGCTTGGATTCGCACGCGAGCAGGTGCGATCGGACGGTGCTCCCCTTGGTGTGCGCCTCACCGAGCAGACGATCGGCAGCCTCCGGGGCGCGATCGGGACCCCGGACCAGATCGCCGCCCTGCTCGAGCGCTACGACGCCGCCGGAGTCGACCAGGTGATCTTCATCTCCCAGGGGGGCACGAATCGCCATGAGCACATCTGCGAGAGCCTCGAGCTCTTCGCCACCGAGGTCATGCCCCGCTTTGCCGAGCACGCGGAGCAGCGCGAACGGGACAAGGCCGAGCGACTCGCGCCCGCCATCGAGCGGGCCCTCGCGCGCCGCGAGCCTGCGCGCAGCGCGCCTGAGAGCTACGTGGTCAAACCGACCTTCGAGCCGACCCCGGCGCGCACGGTGCCGCCGGCTCGCTCGGCAGAGCGCAACGGCGTCTCGCGGGCCGGCGCCCGCGAGCTGATCGCCCGGGCCGGCGAGCGCGGGTTCGGTGCACTCGTGCGGGGGCGGTCAGACGACGCGCTGCATTGGATGTTCGACCGGGGCCCCGGATTGGCGGTGATTTTCAAGGCGATGGAGCGGTCGTTCGTGCCGGAGAAGTCAGGCGGCTTCGAAGGCGAGATCCTGTATGAGCTGCGCGGCCGGGACGGCGCGCATCCCTGGTGCGTGCGCGTCGGGCAGGGGGGCGCCGCCGTTCGCCGGGGAGATGCCGACGATCCCGCGCTCACCATGCGTACGAGCGTGCCGCACTTCGTGCGAATGATCGCCGGGGAGGAGCTCGCGCCGACGCTGATGCTCGATGGCTCGCTGGTGATCGACGGCGACTGGGCGCTCCTGGGGCGGATGTCCGAGATGTTCGGCGGCGGTCAGAGCTGAGGCGGCGCGGCGCGTGAAACGTACGATGGTGGTGACGGGCACGTCGACGGGCATCGGGCGTGCGATCGCCCTGAGCGCAGCGCGCGCGGACTGGCGGGTGCTCGCCACCGTCCGTGATCCGTCGGCGAGTCACAGTCGCGTCGCGGTGCGCTCGCTGACGGAGTGCGGATGCGTCGTCGCCGCGCTCGATCTCCGCGACGGGCAGTCGATCGCCACATTCGCCGCCGAGGCCGAGGCGTGGTCTGACGGCAAGCTCGACGCGCTGGTCAACAACGCCGGCACGGCCCTTGCCGGGCCTGTCGAGGAACTCGAGATGGCGGCCGTGCGCGAGCACTTCGAGGTGAACGTGTTCGGCCACGTGGACGTCACGCAGCGTCTGCTCGGAGCCCTGCGGGCCGCCCAGGGGCGGGTGCTGATCATCAGCTCCGAACGCGCGCGCGTGCCGGTGCCTCTGTACGGAGCGTACGTCGCGTCCAAGCGCGCTCTCGAGGGCTTCGCCGCCGCGCTCGAGGCGGAGGTCGAGCCACTCGGTGTGGGAGTGTCCGTGCTGGAGCTCACGTCGTACGAGTCGGCGATCCGGGAGACGATCCGGCCGCGGCTCGAGCGGGTCGGCCCCGGGTCGCTCTACGCGGCCGCAGCCCGTGCCTCCCTGGCCCGGCTGGGGGCGCCCCCGCTCGGAGATCCGGACGAGGTCGGCAGGACGGTGCTTGATCTGCTCAACGCCAACCATCCCCCCGTCCGGGCGATCCTCGAGCCGGCAGAGTGACCGTGGCGATCTCGGCGGTCGAGCTGCCCGGCCGCGAACAGCGCCTGGACGCCCTGCGCGCGATCATCGGACGGCCGCCGGCCAGCGCCGCGATCGTGCTCGATCGGATCTGGAAGATCCTCGATGGGCACTACGAGGACGTGGTGGGACCGCTGATCGACCGTTCCTGGCCCTTCTCCGAGCAGGACGAGAACCGCCGCCGCTTCCTGCAGAAATCACGGTTCATCGCACACACGTATGGGTCGGCGAGCTACATTCCGACCGTACTCGGACTGGCATCTCCGTTTCGAGGCCTGCCGGTCGTTCTCCCCTTGCAGGCGCTCACCGTAGGTGCCGCGCTCAGGGTCGCCGAGCCGCTCGTCCTCAGGACCACCGCCGCCCTGATTCCGGCGTTCGTCGCCGCGGCCCCGGTCGACGTGCGTCTGGTCGTCCTGCTCGCCGGCCTGTGCACCGCCTACGACCAATCGTTCGATGACTGGCCGCCCGAGTTTGACCCGGTCGATCGCCACCGTTACATCGAGCGGCTCTGGCGGCGACCCGAGGAGGCGCCGCGGCTGGGCGACCCGGGCTCGGTGGTACTGACCAGGGCATTGCTGGTGGAGCTCAAGCCAGCGCTCGGCGAACGCTATGACGAGCTTGTCGGTCTCGGGTGCGCCGCCAGCGAAGCGGAGATGCGCTGCGCTCTCGGCCAGCCCGATCCCGATGGCCTCTCGCATCGGCGCGCGGCCGCCGAGGCAACGGCGGACGCGATGATCATCCAGACGCGGACGGTAGATCCGGTGATTCGACGCTGGCTGCGAGAGTTCGCCGTCTTCGCCCAACTCACCGACGACTGGGTGGACGTCGAAACCGACACCCTCCTGCGGGAGACCCCCGTGCTCACCGGGTCGGTCGGCCTGGCGGAGCTCAGCGTCCGGTGGATCAGGCTGCTTGACGCCGCCGGAACGATGCTTCGAGCTTGCGGGGTGTACGAACGCCAGACGATCAGACTGGCCGAGGACAGCCTGCGCTACGTGCTCTGGGCCGGCATTGACGGCATGGAGCAGCGCGTTGCCGATTGACCGGAGGTCAGCGACTCAGGTCGCGCGCCAGGACGCCGTCGGGGTCATAGCGCCGCTTGGCTTCCCTGAGCTGCAGCCAGCGCGGTCCGAAGTGAGCCTGCCAGTCCTGCGCTGACATGGGCATGTAGCCGAACGGGCCCAGCGTCCCGCCGAGCTGCCTGGCGGCGTGGTAGAGGCGGCGGTTACGCTCGCCCGCCCAGGCCTTGTTCTCGGCGGTGGGCGGAAAGCCGCTGTTGTCGGTGAAGCCGAAGACGGGATCCCCGTCCGGGACCGGCGGCCCCACCGCGTCGTCGGGCCGGCCGCTGACCACGTAGACGACGGCGTTCCCAATCCGGTCGCGACCGTTGGCATCGATGATCGCTCGGAGATGATCGTTGAGAAACCGGGCGGCGGTGGCGGCCGGGAGCAGGATCCCGAACCAGGGGTGAATGCGATCCCAGTAATCGGTGGTGGTTCGATACCGGTCCTCCACCACCGACATCAGCCCGAAGTGCTCGAGCAATGGCAGTTCGTAGGAGTATGGCTCGCCAGTCGACGGCGGTAGCACCTCGCCGAGGCGGGAAATGGCCACCTGCGAGTCCTGGCTGCCGTGCATGTTGACGTGCAGTCCGCAGACGGGCGTTCCGTCCTCGCCAATCCCGGTTATGCCCAGCAGCCCGGTGACCTCTGGAACGGACGCGGCTCGGCTCAGCGCCTCACAGAAGACCTCCAGGTCGTCGAATGCGAACACCGCCTCGAACAGCCGCTCGGGGACCGATTCCACGCGGACTCGGGCGCGCGTGATGACCGCGAATTGCCCGAGCCCGCCGACCACGGCACGGAAGAGATCCGGGCGGACGTCCGGTGAGCAGCGCAGAACCTCGCCCCCGCCGGTCACGACCTCCAGCTCGAGCACGGTGTCCGTCGTCAGTCCGTGCCGCACGCTGGTGAGCCCGACGCCGGCGCCCGATAGGACGCCACCGATGGACAGTCGCGGGTAGTGGGGTACGACCAGCGGCGCCAGACCCCCGCTGAACATGGTCTCAAGCAGCGCTTCCCAGGTGGCGCCCGCCTGCACCCAGACCGAGTCTCCGACCGGCGCCTCGATGGCGTCGAGCGCGCTCATGTCGATCACGATGCCGTCCTGAACCTGGGCGTCGCCGCCCATCGCGTGCCCTCGTCCGCGCGCGACCACCGAGGTTCCGCGCCGGGCGGCGTCGCGGACCGTCGTCAGCACGTCCTCGATCGAGTCCGGCCGCACCACCGCCCGCGGGGTGAGGCTGACCATGTGGCCCCAGTCGTCCGCGTAGGCGGAGAGGACGTCGGGATCGCGGGATAGCTCTGACGTCATTCGGGCCGCGGCGAAAGCGAGATGCTGACGCGGTGCAGAACGCGCGGCGCGACGATCGGCTCCGAGCGCCGGTGGTTGGTGCACGTGTTGTCCCACAACAGGACATCGCCGTCGCGCCATACGTGCCGATAGGTGAACTCTGGACGCGTCGCCCGTTCGTACAGGCGGGCGATCAAGGCCTGGCCCTCCTGTTCTGGGACCCCCTCGAATCCGACCGTGTAGGCCGATGCCATGTAGAGCGACGGGCGACCGGTCACCGGATGGTTTCGGACCAGCGGGTGGACCGCCGAGCGGTCAGCCTTGACCGAGCCGGCCTGCTTCCCGTTCACCGCGTACGGGGGCAGGCGGTAAACGGCCGGATCCTGCGGCCCGCGTTCGGTGTGGATCGCCCGCAGGCGACCGAGCGCGCCGCGCTCGTCCGGCGGCAGCGACGCATACGTGGCCATCAGGTCCACGTAGAGCGTGTCGGGCCCTCCCGGATGCAGCTCGACGGCGCACAGCATCGCGAGCTCGGGCGGCTCGCGGAGATAGGCATAGTCGGTGTGCCACGTGTCGCCCTGACTGGGACGGTTGTCGTCAGGCTCTGAGCCGTCCCGCCGGAGGTAGGACAGCCACTGGATCTCGGGGTGGTCAGGATCATGGCTGGTGAGCCCTTCGCTGCGCTCCGGGGGCGAGGGATCACCGAATGCGCGCGCGGCGTGGGACTGTTCGGCGGGTCCGAGGCTCTGATCGCGAAAGACAAGGACGTGGTGGGTGAACAGTGCCGTCCGCAACCGCTCGACGACCGCTTGCGTCAGTGGTTTGCTGAGATCGACGCCATGAACCTCGGCCCCAAGCTCGCGGTCGGTGGAGATGCGCTCGATCTGCACTTGCTCGGCATTCTGGCCCCCGGCCGCCATTGCGCCTTACGAGCCACCGGGGTACGCTACCTCACCCCAGCGAAGGAGAGAGGTATGAGCACCGCATCAGATACCGCTAGGGCCTGCATCAAAGCGTTCTTGGATCAGGACGAGCAGGCGCTCTCACAACTCCTTGCCCCCGATCTCGACTGGCTCGAGAACGGGATGCCGCACGAGGAGCACTACGAAGAGCACCAGGGTCGGGGCAAGTGGGAAGGTGCACATGAGGAGCTGGACGTGGACATCATCGATGTCTGTGGTAGCGACAGCACCGCCGTGGTCGAGCTCGGCATGAGCCACGGCGAGGTCGCGAGCCTGGGGTGCGCGATCTTCCGAGTCGCTGACGGGAAGGCGAAGTCGATTCACTGGTACGGAGATCCCAGCCGCGTGGCGCGGATCCTCTGGCCCAGCGTCGCCGCCGCCTGATACCCAGCTTCAGAGCGGCTACTTCAAAGCGGGCGGTTCACGGACTCCCGTCCGGGGAAGGTCCGTCGACGCTCGGCTCCTGATCGCGCGATCCGTCCTCCGCGCCGCTTCCGGTCAGGGCCAGAAACACGTCGTCGAGGGTCGGCTGACGCAGGGCGAGTTCGGCGAATTCGATGCCGGCCGCCCTGAGTTGGCCGGTCAGGTGATCCAAGGACACCTCCTGCGCGACCGGCACGCTGCACCGGCCCGAGTGGCCGTGGACGCGGGCCACCCCGGCGCCACCGGCGGCGATACTTGTGATCACGTCCGCCCCAGCCTGTGCCTGGTTGCGATCGGCCACGACCAGTTCTACATGCCAGTGGCCGACGGTACGCTTGAGCTCGGTAGTCGTCCCTCGTGCGATCACTCGCCCGGCCTTGATCACGGCGATCATGTCCGCGAGCTGGTCGGCCTCCTCGAGGTACTGGGTGGTGAGGAACACCGAGACCCCCTCCTCGACCAGGCCCTCGACGACAGCCCAGAGTTGGTTACGACCGGCGGGATCGAGGCCGACCGACGGCTCGTCGAGGAACACCACCTGCGGGCTGGCCACCAGGCTGGAGGCGAGATCGAGGCGGCGGCGGGTCCCGCCGGAATAGCCAAAAGCGGGCCGGTCGGCCTCGGCACCGAGGTTGAACTGGTCGAGCAGACGCTCGATCGCCCGGTCCGTCTGTCGCCGATCGAGGTGAAAGAGACGGGCCACCAGCTCGAGGTTCTCCCGAGCGCTCAGTCGCTCATCGACGGCGGCGAACTGCCCGCTCAGCCCGATCACGCTTCGAACCTGGCGCCGGTCGCGGACGCTGTCGAAGCCGGCTACCTCGACCCGGCCCTCGTCGGGGGCCAGCAGGGTCGAGAGGATGCGCACCAGGGTCGTCTTGCCGCTTCCGTTGGGCCCGAGGAGAGCCAGCAGGGTGCCGGGGGCAACCTCAAGGTCGACGCCGTCCAGCGCCTGCACGGCGCCGAACCGCTTGCGCACGCCCTCGACGCGGATCGCCAGCGGGGTGTCCTCAGCGGTGGGCGGTGGGGACATCGTCTCGGGAGTCGGTGAGCCTGGCGGGCTCCTGGGCGGGCGAGTCGGCCTGTGTGGGCGGCGCCGCCGGGACGGGCGACGCCGCCGGACGGGCGACGCCGCCGGAGCGGGCGCGCGATCCGACGGGCGACGCGGCCTGGTCACGACGATCTGAACCATCGCGATCACTAGGACGCACAGCGTAAGGATCCGCTCGCTGCGGGGGATCTCGGCGAAGAAGCCGTAGACCTGGATCGCGGCGGCGAAGCCCTGCGCGGCAAGCGGCAACGCGACGGCCGGCCATCCGTACACGTGCCTCGGCTTCAGCCGGCCGGGATGAGGCTGCCAGGAGGCGTAGGCGACCAGCATCGCGCCGGCAACCCAGGCGGAACTGTAGGTCGCGGCCGGCGTGTGCCCGGGTCCGATTATCTGCACGGCGTAGATGGCATCAGCGAGCCCCATCGCGATGAGACCGGCCCCGAGCAGCAGCCACATGCGGCCCGGCCTCCAGCCCATCAAGGCGAACACGCCGAGGGTCGCCCCGAACACGACCGCGTTGCCGAGGGGATAGGCGAAGTCGACGGCGTCGGCGAGCGCCGACACGTGCCTGTGCTCGTGGACCGGCGCCAGAAACAACGCCACCCAGGGGATCGTCACCACCAGCATCACCGCCACCCCGTCGATCCAGCGGTCGAGCTCGAACGCTGCTATCCGGTCGCGGACCAGGAGAGCGAGCGCTCCGAAGATGAGCGGATACCAGGCCAGCCAGAAGACGTCCGAGATGCTCGTCAGCGGGCCGTCTCCCGATGGGCCGAAGCGGATACTCCAGATCGTGTCCCCGATCGCCCAGCTGGCGAGCGCGGCGGTCACCAGAATCCAGGCCCACCGGCCACGCCGAGCACGCAACGCGCCAACGAGGCACGCCGCGGCGCTCGCCCACAGCAGCACGTCGTTCAGCCAGGAGTCGAACAGTTCGTCCGTGCCCGAGCCACCAAGGCCAAACGCCTGGTGCGCGGCATATACGGCAAGCAGCAGGACGAACACCGGCCAGATCAGCCACGCGCCCCGGGCGCGCTGCCAGATGCCCAGTACGCGCACCGACGCGCCTTGTCGCTGCGATGCGTGGGTTTCCACCATCCGGAGTATCGCTCACACACACCGCGCTGTCGCCGCGCGCGCCGCGTGTGAGTGCCGCGCGCGCGCGGTGAGAGGGCCGCCGTCGATGCTGACGGCGTGCCTTCGAACAAGGAGCTGAAAATGGAATACGCAATCGAGGCCGAGGGGCTGGTCAAGCGCTTCGGCACCACGCTGGCCCTGGCCGGGGTCGATTTCGCCGTGCGGCCCGGATCGGTGCTCGGGATGCTCGGGCCCAACGGCGCCGGCAAGACCACGGCGGTGCGGATCCTGGCCACGCTGCTCGCGGCCGACGCCGGCCGGCGCGCGGATCGCACGGCTACGACGTCGCCACCCAGGCGGCCGATGTCCGCCGGACGATCGGGCTGACTGGCCAGTACGCATCGGTCGACGAGGCGCTGACCGGCCGGCAGAACCTGGTCATGATCGGCCAGCTGCTGGACCTGAGCGCTCGGGCCGGCCAAGGCCCGCGCAGCGGAGCTGCTCGACTGGTTCGGCCTGGGCGACGCCGGCGATCGTCCGGCCCGCACCTACTCGGGCGGGATGCGCCGCAGACTGGACCTGGCCGCCAGCCTCGTCGGGCGGCCGTCGGTGGTGTTCCTCGACGAGCCGACGACCGGCCTGGATCCCTCCAAGCGCGAGGACATGTGGGGGATCGTCCGGGCACTGGTCCGGGAAGGCGCCACCGTCCTGCTCACGACGCAGTATCTCGACGAGGCCGACGCGCTGGCCGACGACATCGTCGTGATCGACCACGGCCGGGTCATCGCCCACGACACGCCCGACGGACTCAAGCGCGTCGTCGGCAGTCAGACGCTGACGGTCCGCCCGCGGATCCTGCGCAGCTCGCCGCGACGGCGCGGATCCTGGAAGCCGTCGCCGGCTCGGCGCCCAGCGACGAGCGCGCCAGGGGCGTGAGCGTCCCCGTCAACGGCGACGACGAGCTCAAGGAAACCGTCGCGCGGCTCGCAGCCGCCGGCATCGTCGTCACCGAGCTGTCCCTGAACCTGCCGAGCCTGGACGAGGTGTTCTTCACGCTCACCGGCCACGGCTCCGACGACGAAGACCTGAAGGAGGCCGCATGAACCTCGAAGCATCAGCGACCGCTCGCCGGCGGAGTGGTGCCGCTCACGAGCACCGCGCAGACGCCGCGCCGCTGGCCGCTGCGTCCGCCACAGCCTGGTCCTGGCCCGGCGCGGCGTGATCAACACCATCCGGACCCCGGAGGCGCTGATCGACGTCACGCTGCAGCCGATCATCTTCCTGCTGATGTTCACCTACATCTTCGGGGGCGCGATCGCGCATGGCTCGCAGCACGACTACCTCGAGTTCCTGCTGCCCGGGATCCTCGGGCAGACGATCGCGATGGGCGGCATCGCGATCGGGGTCAACCTCAACAACGACGTCACCAAGGGGATCTTCGATCGGTTCCGCAGCCTGCCGATCGCCCGCTCCGCGCCGCTGGTCGGCGCCGTCCTGGCCGACGTCGTGCGCTACGCATCCTGTGCGTCGTCACGCTCGGGTTCGGCTACGTGCTCGGCTTCCGCGCCCACACCAGCGCGCTCGACGTACTGGCGGCGTGCGTGCTGTCGATCGGGTTCGCGCTGTGCCTGTGCTGGGCCTCGGTGTTCGTCGGGATGATCGCCCGCACCTCGGGATCGGTGCAGGGGATCATGACGCTGATCGTGCTGCCGCTGAGCTTCGGCTCGCAACACGTTCGTCCCGACCAGTTCGATGCCCGGCTGGCTGCAGTCGTTCGTGAACGTCAACCCGCTGACCCACCTCGTCGGCGCGGTCCGCGGTCTGCTGCTGGGGGGGCCGGTCGCCTCACACGTGCTGTGGACGCTTGTGTGGATGGGGATCCTGCTGGTGGTGTTCGTGCCCCTGGCGCTGCGGGCGTATCGCCGCCGGGTCTGATCGCGCCGGGATCGAGACGCGCCATCGCCTCGTCACGATCGAGGCCACGCCCGCGAGCGAACCGCTCGGCGAAGGCATCGTCGCCGAGCTGGCCCCGCAGCGCGGCGGTCAGTCGCGCGACCTCGGGATGCGTCGGGTCCTCGGCGCCCCGCAGCCGGGCGGCGGCGCCGAGGATCTCGGCGCTGTCGGCCGGATATCCGCGCCGGTGTGCGAGCGCACGCGACGCGTCACGCCGACCATCGCCACGATCGGCATATCCCGGGTGCCGATCGCCACCGGATAGGCCTCGATCAGCAGCGCGCTGCGCGGCGTCGAGCTCGCCGGCCTCGATCTCGATCAGCGCGGCGCCGTTGAGGGCCATCGCGCGGCCGTGACCCTGCTCGGGCCGACGGCGCTCGAGAGCGGGCCGAACTCCTCGAGCGCCTCGCTGGCGAGCTCGCGGGCCCGGTCGGTATCGCCCAGGCGCACCGTGACATACGCGAGCGCCACCTTGAGCATGGCCGCGCTCCTCGGCGAAGCGCTCCTGCTCCTCGAGGCCCGCTCGCAGCAGGCGCCGCGCCCCTTCCAGATCGCCGCGCCGGGTGCGCACGTCGGCCAGCCGCAGCTGCATCATCGCCGCCGCCGTCGGACGCGCCGAGCTCGGCCATCAGCGTCCGGGTCTGCTCCAGCGCGCTCTCGGCGCCGTCGAGGTCGCCGTCGAGGATGCGCAGGCTCGACAGCTCGGACAGCGTCGTGGCCAGACCCCAGCGGTCGCCGACCTCCGCGAACGCGCGCAGCGCCTCGTCCAGCGCCGTCGCGCATCCCCTCGAGGTCTCCCTCGTTCTCGGTGATCTGGACGCGGACGAACGGCACCGTGGCCCGTACCCATGGATCAGGGTGTCGCGCCGACTCCTCGAGCAGCTCGAGCACCCGCTCGCGACCGACCGCCACCGCCAGCATCGGCCGCACCGCCGCCAGCAGGGGATGCTCGGACAGATCGGCATCCTCCAGCTGCTCGAGCACCGTCGGTCAACGCCTGCCAGGGATCGCCGGCGTCCGCCTCGCCGGTGATGGCGTGCGCCAGGGCGTGGACGCCGTCGATCAGCAGCCGGTCCAGTGGATCGACCTCACCGGGAACCTCGCGGGCGAACTCGAGCCACGTCAGCGCCTCCTGCCGGCTCCCGACAGCAACCAGAACCACAGCAGCGCGACGACCGCCTTGGCGACCAGCGCAGGCCTCGCCGCACTCACCCAGGTAGCGGAGCGCCGCCAGCACGTTGTCGTGCTCGGCGTGCAGCCGAGCCAGCCACGTCAGCTGCTCGCGGCCGCGCAGGTGTGGCGCCGCCTCGATCGCCAGCCCGGCGAAGTGAGCCGGCGTGCGCCATCCGCGTGCGCCGGCAGCTCGCCCGCCTCGGCCAGCCGCTCGAGCCCGTATTCGCGGATCGTCTCGAGCATGCCGGTACCGCGGACCGCTCGGCGTCGGCGATCTGCAGCAGCGACTTGTCGACGAGCGCGCACAGGAGGTCGAACACGTCGACCGCCGCGACGGGACCACCGACGCACACGGCCTCCACCGCGTCGAGGGTGGCGCCACCGGAGAACACCGCGAGACGCCGCAGCAGCGCGCGCTCGGGCTCGTCGAGCAGGTCCCAGCTCCAGTCCACCACCGCGCGCAGCGTCCGCTGGCGGGCCATCGCGGTCCGGCTGCCGCCGGTCAGCAGGCGGAACCGATCGTCCAGCCGCGCCGCCAGCTGCGGCAAGGTCATCGAGCGCAGCCGCGCCGCCGCCAGCTCGATCGCCAGCGGCAGGCCATCGACGCGCCGGCACACGTCGATCACCGCCGCGACGGTCTCCTCGTCGACGACGAAGCCCGTCGACGCGCTCGCCGCCCGGTCGGCGAACAGCGCACCGCCGGTACCGCGAGCGCCGCCTCCGCGGATAGCTGATCGACCGGGAGCTCGAGCGGAGCGACCGGCACGATCATCTCGCCGGTGATCGCCAGCGGCTCGCGGCTGGTGCACATGATCCGCAGCCGCGGGCACGACCCCGAGCAGCTGGTCGACCAGTTCGCGCCACCGGCTCGAGCAGGTGCTCGCAGTTGTCGAGCACGAGCCAGCATCTCCTTGTCGACCAGCACCTCGACCAGGTGGTCGAGCGCGTTACCAGCCAGCATCGTCGACGTGGTGGCGGTCGACGAGGTACCGAACAGCTGCACCTCGCGAAGGCCCAGCGACCCCACCACCGCCGGGGCGACCGCCCGTGCCTCCGCGACGGGCGCCAGCTCCACCAGCCACACGCCGTCGCGAACCGAGCCGGCGGCGCGGTCGGCGACCTCGGTGGCGAGCCGGGTCTTTCCGGCCCCGCCCGCGCCGACCAGCGTCAGCAGCCGGTGCGTGCGCAACAGCTCGCCGACCCGCTCGAGCTCTCGCTCGCGGCCCACGAAGCTCGTCAAACGGGTGGCCAGATTCGAGCGTGCCCGGCGGTACGAGGAGGCCGGGGATGGCGTGGCCTGATCGCCGCGGAGCACCGACAGGTGGATGTCCTGCAGCTCAGGTGACGGCGTCACCCCGAGCTCATCGGCCAGCCGGGCTCGCACGCGCTCATACACCGCCAGCGCATCCGCCTGCCGTCCCGCCGCGAACAGCGCCTGGATCAACAGCCCGGCGATCCGCTCGTGCAACGGATGCACACCCGCGAGCGCCTCGAGCTCTGCAACCAGCTCGGCCGCCCGTCCCAGCGCCATCTCCGCGTCCGCGCGGTCAGCGCGAGCGGTCACCCGCAGATCCTCCAGCGCCGAGGCCGCTCCCGCAAACGATCCCACGCCCCGCCAGGTCGCCGAGCGCGGGGCCGCGCCACAGCGCGAGCGCCTGTCCGAGGACGTCACGCGCTCGCTCGGGATCGCCCTCCCGCAGGCACGAAGCGCCGTCGGCGGCCAGTCGCTCGAAGCGCCGCGCGTCGACATCCTCGGGATCGACGACGAGCTGGTATCCGCCCGCGCTCTGTACCACTCGGGCGCCGTCGCCGAGCGCCCGGCGTAACCGTGACACCAGCGACTGCAATGCGTGCTGCTCGTCGTTCGGCAGGTCGCCGTCCCAGACGGCGTCGGCCAGGGCCGGGGTCGACACCGACCGACCGGCGTCAATCGCGAGGCGTGCGAGCAGTGCGCTCAGCCGTGTCCCGCCGATCTCGACGCGTTCTCCGTCGCGCGCCACCTCCAGCGGACCCAGGATGCCGATTCGCACACGCCCACTGTGGCACGTCGCGCGCCCGCAAATCAGCGGTGAGACGATCGGCGGTCCGCCGTGTCAGCTCAGCCTCGTATCGAGCGCTGCGCCCAGGTCGGCGAGGATGTCTTGTGAACGCCGGTCGGTGTGCACAATCAGGCGGGCATCGAGGGGGAGCTCGTCGAGTGCCTCCCACCGGGCGCGCTCTCTCAAGACGAGCTCAAGGGTCGCGGGCGAGACCCTGGAGCGCATGCTGCGGGCGGCGGCTCGCCGAGCGAGCACCTCAGGCGGGGCGGTGCACTCGGCGAACACGAGCGGGGCGGCATGATCGAAGGCGCGCGTGAACGCATCTCGCATGGTGCGGCGGGCAAATGATCCATCGATGATCGCTCCCCCGGCGCGGCCGGCGTGGACGGCGGCCCTCCGGCCCAGTTCTTCATAGACGGCGGTGTGGAAAGCCTCGGTGTAATGCTCGCCCCCAGCGAGATGCCCAGGTTCGATCTCCGCAAGTTCGCGGCGGATCACGTCGGCAGAGAGCCGAGGCAATCCAGCGACGCGAGAAACCGCGACCACCAGGTGCGTCTTACCGGTCGCGGGCAGGCCGCAGATCACCAAGACGAGCGGCAACCTTGCGTGCCAGTGGCTGGTACTACTGTCGTCGCCGCGCACTATTCAAAGCTGATCATATGAGACGCCAGCCCCCCGACGATCGCATCGCCCGGTTTTTCGATGACAGCTTCACGCTCGATCAGGGAGGCCATACGAGCTTTGAGGTTGGCCACTGCGCGACCGAGGCGGGCGCATGGCTCGTGGGGGAGGATCACACCGATCGACCGAGCTGCATGAGCCCGGTCGTGGCCCAGTTCCTGCGCACCCTCAGCGATAACTCAAGCCACGAGCTTCGCCAGAACCTCAAGCCATACGTATTGCGCGCCATCGGAACCGAGCGTGACGGTCGCGACCCCGAGCGGCTTGACGCCTGCCGCGGCTGGCTCATCCGCCTGGCGCTACCGGAGGCGCTGCACCTGGCCGGACACCGCGACATGGCGGCGCGGCTGCGCGACCAGCCCGACCCACTCACCGAAGAGGACGCCTCTCGACTCCTTAGCGAAGCCCGCCGGACGGCGTGGACGGCGCGGCGCCACGCGTACAACTCGGTTCCCGGGCGTCCCGCCGTGGCCCTCGCCGCCGCCGCGGCCACCGCGCAAGCAGCCAGGGAGGCGGCCGCAGGAGCCGGCGCTGTCGCCGCTGCGATCTACGCTGACGCCAGCGCCCACCTCAGCGGTTTTCCCGCCGACGCCGGCTCCTACGCGGACGCCCCCGCCGTGGCCGCCAGCGCCACCACCGGAACCTATTCCGACGCTGCCGCCGCTCGGGCGTACGCCGACCCGGCGACAACACGACAAACATCACCGCAATCGCGGCAAGACACTCGCGAGCGTCTGCTCGACACGGCGCGCGTGAGATTCACGCCGCTCGCCGAGCGACTACACGGCGAGGCACTGTCACTGCTCGATCAGATGCTGTCGCCGGAGCTCATCGTTTAACTGCTATCAGAACACCGTCACCCACCGTTGTGACAGTTCCGGCGAATTGCTCGTGTGTCACCAACCGCCGGTTGAAAGCGCGCATTTGCGAGATCAGCTCATCGCTCCATTTACCGTCGGTGCGACCCTCGGACACGGTTCCGGACATCAGCACGTTGTCAACTGTCACTACCGCGCCTGGCCTCAGGACCGGCATCAGCGCATCGAAGTAGTCGTCGTAGTGCGATCTGGGGCCGTCGATGAAAGCCATGTCGAACAGCCCCTCGACCGACGGCAGGCCATCGCGGGCATTCTCGAGGCGCAGCTCGACTCGGTCCATCAGGCCGGCGCGCTCGAGGTAACCGCGGGCTGCTCGCTGGCGATCTTCGTCTATGTCGAACGAGACCAGCTTTCCGCCGGGCGGCAACGCTCTGGCCAGTTGAAGCGTCGAGACACCGATGGCGGTTCCGACCTCGATGATCCGATTCGCGGCGCAGGCGAGCGCAAGGACATGCAGGAGCGCTCCGGTCTCCTGGACCACGACCGGTACCTGATCGCGGACGGCATGCTTGCGCATGTCGGCCAGCGGCTCCGGTTCGTCTAGCAGAGAGCGGACGTACGCGGTGGCGGTTTCGCTGACGATCATCGCCGAGCAGGATAACCACTGGTCAACGGCTGCCCAGTGGACCTGATCAGGATCACGACGCGCTACCCGAGAGCACCGCCGTGGTGCCAGCCTCGATCAGCGAGTGCAGGCGCCCCATCGGAAGCTGGGACAGCTCGATGAAGCTGCCGGTCTCGACGACCAGTCCGGCCTCGAGAACCACGATCTGATCGGCCTCGGTTGCCGCGGCCAGCCGATGGGCGATGACCAGGACCGTGGTCTGCCCCCGCAGCTCGGCGAGCGCGGTACGGATCGCCCGCTCGCTCTCGGTATCCAATGAGCTTGTCGCCTCGTCGAGAATCAGGAGGTCAGGGTTGCGAAGCAGCGCTCGAGCGAGGGCGATCCGCTGGCGCTCCCCGCCGGACAGCCGCATTCCGCGGTCGCCCACGACGGCGTCAAGCCGGTCCGGCAAGTGCTCGACGAAGTCGGCCACGGCGGACATGCGCAGCGCCTCCCACATCTCCCTCTCGGTGGCCTCGCCGCAGGCCCACAGCAGGTTGGCGCGGATCGTGTCGTGAAACAGGAACGGGTCCTGCGGCACCATCGCCAGCGAACTGCGCCAGCCGAGCACGGTTTCGGGCGTGAGCAACCGGTCGCCGACCCACACCGCACCCTCGGTGGGCATGATCAGGCCGGCGATCAGGTCGGCAATGGTGGTCTTCCCCGCTCCCGACGGGCCGGCCAGCGCAACCATCGATCCGGCGGGAATCTCAAGCGAGACGCCCCGCAGGGCGGCCGGCCGGTCGATGGCGCCCTGCGGGTAGGCAAACCGCACATCTTCGAGGCGAAGGCCCTCGCCGATCCCGATCCGGCGAGGCAGGCGACGCGCTGCGGGTGACGCCTCCTCCACCTTCTCGCAGCTTGTCATCAGCGCGGTGATCTCCTCGAAGGCGGGCAGGCCCTGGGCCAGCTGCTGGAAGCTGCCCTGGGTCGAGGTCACCTGCGCCACGACTCGCGAGAACACCAACGCCACCACCAGCAGGGACCTGATCGGCACGTGGAAACCAGAGAACGCCACCACGACGGTCACGCCGAGGAGAAGGGCGGTGAGGATTGTCTGGACCGCAGTCGCGTAGCCGTTCGCGCGAGCAGACTCGATCTGCAGCCCGCGGGCAGTCGCCAGCGCCCGCTTGAACGAGGCGACGTGCTGGTCCTCACGGCCGTAGGCCTTGGCTAGCTTGAGCGCGGCGAGAAAATGAGTCGCCCGGCGACCCACGGCCCGATTGGCCACCACCAACTCAGCGCCGATGCGCCGGCTGCGGCGCACGAACGGCCATACGACCACCTGCAGGGCAATTCCGCTGGCGATGGCAAAGGCGGTCAGAAGTGGCGAGATGACCGCGGCGGCGACGAGCAGGGCACAGACGACGATCACGTTCGACACGGTGATCAGGACGGCCTGTGCGGACGAGCCAACCGCGTTGACGTTCGCGGTCAGTACGGTCATCACGTCGGCCTGGCGAATGCTCATCAGATGCCGCCACTCGGCGTGGGCCACGGCACCGTAGAGCCGGCTGCGCAGGCGGTCGACGAACTCGAGTCGGTAACGAGTGGAAAGAATGCTCTGGTGAGCGCCGAGCACGGCGCCGACCGCGACCACCGCGACGTAGAGCGCGATCACCGCGGTGAGCGTCGGGCGAACGCCGATGGCCTCGAAGATCCCGCGAACCCATCGTTGCAGGCCATTGCCGGTTCCCACTCCTACGGCGCCCAGGAGCGGGACGAGCAGCAGGACGCTCAGTGCCGCGGTGAGCCCGGCGGCCACCTGCACCACGATCACCCGGACATGCCCCCCCGGGGACTGAAGGACGAGGGCTCGTACAAACTCACGAAGCCCGACCTGATCGATGCCGTCATCGTGCTCGCCCCTGGTGCCTCGCCCTCTCATCGGCGAGCACAGTATTCGAAGCGACCCCTCCCGCGCCAGTGGCGCAGGCCATCCCCGTTTGAGTAGGTTATGCCGCCGTGGATCGGCTCAGCGTCGTGATTTCGGTGCACAATCGTGCCCGCGACCTTGAGCGT
This sequence comes from uncultured Solirubrobacterales bacterium, assembly GCA_963754375.1. GTDB lineage: Bacteria > Actinomycetota > Thermoleophilia > Solirubrobacterales > Solirubrobacteraceae > Palsa-465. Next base: position 67,768 of record CAVWFX010000013.1, on the reverse strand, counting down.
TGCCTGCGGAGCCTCGCTCCACAGGATGCCGAGATCCACGAGCGGATCGTCGTCGATGACGGTTCGGCGGACGACACCGCGGCGGTCGCTCGCGAGGCCGGCTGCACGGTGCTTCGGCTGGCGACGAGGAGGGGAATCTGTGCCGCCCGCAACGCGGGCGCTGCCCGGGCGACAGGTGAGGTGATCGCCTTCATCGACGACGACACGGTGGTTCTGACCGGTTGGGCTGCCGGGCTCCGCGCGGCGTTTGCCGAGGGCGCGGCGATCGTCGGCGGCGAGATTCTCCAGCCCGAGCCGCTGTCGCTCGCCGAGTTCTACCGCGTCGGTGCACGTTGGCATGACCAGCAGGGTCGAAACGGCTTTCTACCTTTCGTCTGCGGCGCCAACTTCGCCATTCGCCGAGACGTGTTCTGCCGGCTTGGCGGGTTCGATGAAACCCTGCCGGCATCGGAGGATCTCGACCTGTCGTTCCGCGCGCAGCTTGCCGGTCACGAGCTCAGGTTCGTTTCCGCGGCGGCGCTGATTCACCGGCCGCGGAGCTCGGTGCGGGGCCTGCTGGCTCAGGAGCGTAAGTACGCCCATGGCGATCGTGTCGCCGAGTCGAAGTACCTCGCGTTCCCGTTCCAGCAGATGAAGCGATGGCACCGCACGCCCGCTCGTGTGCTGGCGGTCTCGACCACCGGTCAACTGATGGCCGGTATCGACGGCGAGCGTCGGCGGCTTGCCTTTCCGCTGCTCAGTGCCGCGGTGGTGGTGGCAAGAGAGGTCGGCGCCAAGCAGGCCGAGTTCGAGTTCCTGACCGGCCGCCGGACCAGGCCCACCCCGATCGAATGCGGCAGCCCGGAGCGGCGTGACACGGCGTCGCCCCTCCCCGGGGCACCCACGGTGCTGCTCCTCGGGGACGACCCTCTAGTGGCCAGGCTGCTCCGGGTCATCTGCGAGGCAACCACCGACATGGCCGTCGCTCCGCCGGGACTCGAGCGCGAAGCGCTGGCGCGTTGGGACGACGCCGCGCCGCGGTCACCGGGGCTTGCCCGCGCCGCGAGCCAGGCCGGGTGGCGGCTGCCGCTGCGGCTGACCGCCCTGCGGCTCGAGCGGGAGGGGCCGCGTACGTGGGGCGATGCGTTCGTCACGCTGCACCGGATCCATGCCTGGCTGCACCGGCGCCAACGCTTCGGAGTTCTCGCCGTCGGCGATAGCAGCCGCCTCCTGTCACAGCGGTTCGCCAACGTGCCGATCGTCGCCCTTGGCCACCATCCCGGCGACTCAAGCCGAGTGGTGTTGAAGATCAAACGCCGCGAGCTTTTGCGCGATCGCCGATGGGTGGTGGCGGCGCTGGCGGGAGCGCTCGAGGACGCTGCCTGAGCCAATCGCCGTATGACCCGGTTCGTGATCATGTGCTTCGGCCGCACCGGCTCCAACTGGCTGTGCCAGCTGCTGAACTCGCATCCCTCGATCCTCTGTCACGGAGAGCTGTTCAACCCTGCGCGCTTCGGCTGGACGGGGGGCGAGCTCGCCAACGCGGCACTTGCCGGCGCCTGGACTGAAGCCAGGCGCGACGAGGATCCCGTGGCCTTCGTCGAGTCGGTGTTTGCCGATCACCGCGGACACGAGTCGGTCGGCTTCAAACTACTGAACTGGCATCAGCCCCGGCTGCAGCAGCATCTCGTCCGGGAGCCGAGGATCCGCAAGGTGATCCTGCGACGCGAGAACCGGGTGGAGGCGTTCGTCTCGCGAACCAGGGCGCAGCTGACCGGCTGGTACGTACGGCGCAGCTACGACCAGCTGCGGGTTCGGCTGGAGCCAGAGGAGCTGCTGGCCTACGCCGACCGGTACGACCGTTTCTACGCGCACATGCGCGAGCAGACGGTGGGCTCTCCAGCGCTGTTTGTGAGCTACGAACATCTCGCCGAGCCGGCCACCCACTCAACCCTGGTTGATTTCCTCGGCGTGAGGTCCAGCGACCTCCCTCTGAGCGCGACGATTCGGCGACAGAGCTCCGGATCCCTGCGCCAAGCGATTGCGAACTTCGACGAGCTGACGGAGGCGCTGGCTGGAACCAGCCTGCTCGCAGAGCTCGAGGCTTTACGGCGCAGCCAGTAGCCCCGCGGCCCGGACCCCCTTTCGTTGCTGCCGCAGCTTTTGGCACGCGCCGGCAGCCCCCAGCCCAGCTGGCAGCATAAATCCGTCAAATTTGGCGGGAAAGCGCTGCCAGCCGGCCGGTACCCCCGCCCTCAGGAGCTGTGACTCGAACCCGGGCTAGCGCCCGGGCCTCAGCGAGCTGTACCAGCCCAGCTCACTGAGAGCATCGGTCAGCGACTCGAGAGTGGTCAGCGACAGCGGGCTGCCCGACTCGGTGGTGGCGCGATGGCTCGCATGCGCTTCCTCGAGAGCTTTGCCGCGGTGCGGAAGACGATCCGCCAGCACCTCGATGGTGGCGGCAAAGGTGACCGGAAGGGTTACCTCGGACGACCCGAGGGAGTCCAGGAACAGCCCTGCCCGGGCCGCGGAGAGAAGGCCAGACAGCCGGCGCAGGCGAACGGCGGTGGGGGCGTCGTGTCCCAGGCGACCGACCGACCGCAGCCACGCGCGGTGCTCGGTCACGGCGCGCACCGCGGTGTCGGCTGCACCCCAGCCGGGCGCGTTGGGAAACAGGGCGCTCGTCTCACCAGTGACAAGGGCCGCCGAGACCGGGTCGTTACCGGCGAAGGAGATGGTTCGATGGCGCCCGCGCGGGAGCAGGCTGGGACGTGCGACGAGCCCGTCGCACAGGAGCGTCGGGTACCGATCGGCACCGGCGTGCTGCAGGGCCCCGGCCAGCACGGCCGGATCGTCGCATCGTCCTGGAAAGACCACGAATGACTCCTCGGTGCTGGGGGGTTGGGCCAGCGCCGACCAGTCGCAGAGAGGCAGGGGGCCTGGCATCGCCGGTCCGCTCGCGTCCATCCGGTTCCCGCCGTGAAGCGCGACGGTGGTCGCACCGAGCGGCTCCAGCCCGGCGCCCAGCCGCTGCGCGATTCTGGCTGAGAGGCGGACGAAGCACGGCAGCACGGCCTCGAGCGGGGCAACCGGGACTTGGTCGAGCTCGCGCAGCAGAGCGAGTGCGAAGCGGAGCGCACGCTCCTCCTCCGGCAGGAGCTCCACAGCGCGTTGCAGCACACGGCTGCGGCCAAAATGCTGCTCGCCGTGCTCGAGCCACAGCAGGATCCGTGCCGGCTCGGCCACGAGCTTCACGCACGCGTAGGACGCCCACGGCGTTGCGGGGTCGCTCACGGTGTGGAAGGCCAGGTGCCACCAGAACTGCAGGTCGGCCCAGGCGAGCAGACGGGTGTCCGGCCCCGGTGGGGGGGATTGCGGTCGCAGATCGCGGCGGGAAACCGGTCTCCAGTTCTGCATCGGCCAGAGGTAGGGCACGACTGCAGCTGGGCGACGCACCGTAGGGCCGCCTTCGGCGAAGAACAGGGACCGCGGGCTACTCTCGCGCAGGCCGTAGGTGTGGCGCGTCGAGTTGAGCTTGCGCAGCTCAGGCTCCAGGTAGCACTTGACGTCCACCAGCCGTGAGAGCAGTGGCAGCCTGCGCTCGAGTTGCTGCCAACGCGAGGTGACCAGCCGACAGGGGTCTTCGCCGACGCGACCATGGCCGCGGGTGACCGCGATGAGATCGATATCGGACAGCCCGAACACCGGCTCGTCTCGCCCGAAGGAGCCCCGCACGTAGACCGCAGCCGTCAAGCCGCGACCGAGGTAGAAGGCGACCAGACGGATGAACAGCTCAGAACTGGCGGCCAGCACCGGCCGCAGCGGACTACGATTGCAGCGGATCAGCAGCACTCGTAGGCGACGAACCAGACGGTCTACGAGTGGCCGCGACCCGCGCATCGGCTCGCGCCCCATCAGCATGAGCTTGCAGTATCACTGGCGCACCTGCATGCAAGCGGATCTTCGATCAACATCGCCGGTTCCGCTGCTGACGGTCTCCACCGCCAAGGCGGGCGGCGCCGAACGAGTGCTGGCCTATCTGGTTGGCCGGCTGCCGGCGCTTGGGTTCGAGCCGACCGTCCTCCTCCTCGAGCCCGGCCCGATCGAAGACTGGCTGGCGGAAAACGGCTGCGCTCGCGTCGTTGTCGCCGACAGTCTCGAGCACGTCCCCTCGCTCGCCCGCCGGCTGATCGACGAGACCGGCGCGCAACTGCTGCTCTCGAGCAAGTGGAACGCCCACCTTCACGGCGGCCGCGCGGCACGCGAAGCCGGGATCCCGGCGGTCTGGTGGCAGCGCGATGTCCCGCGACCGACGCCGGCGCAGCTCGAGGCGGCCGCCGCTCCAGCTGCGGCGATCGTGTGCTCGAGTGACCTGGTGATCGACGCGCAGCGTCGGCTGACCCCGAGGGCCAGGATCGTCAAGATCCAGCCCGGGATTCCGGTGCACGTGTACGCATCAGAGCCACGGGGCGGGGTCGGGGTCAGGGACATGCTCGGGTGGGGGAGCGCGCCGCTGGTCGGGATCGTGGGACGACTCCAGCACTTCAAGGCCCAGCACGTGTTCATCAACGCGGCGGCGCTGGTGGCGCAACGACGCCCGGACGTGCGCTTCGTCGTCGTCGGAGGTGCGGTGCTCGGCACCGAGGGCGGGTACCCAGCCTGGCTCGAGAGCCTCACCCGCCAGCGCGGGCTCACCGACCGGCTGCGCTTCGTCGGGAACCAGCGTCAGGTTGCGCCGTGGTTCGCCGCGCTCGACGTCGCGGTCCACGCGTCCGATGGCGAGCCGTTCGGGCTCGTCATCGTCGAGGCGATGGCGTCGGGCACGCCGGTCGTGGCCACGAACCTGGGTGGTCCATCCGAGATCATCGACGACGGAGAATCCGGGCTGCTGGTGGCACCGGCACAGCCCGCGGCGACCGCGGAGGCGATCCTCCGAGTGCTGGACGAGCCGCACCTTCGCGCCCGACTGTCGGCGGCCGGCCGCCGCCGCGCTCAGCTGTTCACGGTGCAACGGATGAGCGATGCCTTCGCGTCGCTGTTCAGGTCACTGCTGGACGCGCAGGAGTCCCGCGATACGGCGAGCGATCTCCTGCCAGCTCGGTAGGGCCTCGGCGCACGCTCGGGCCGCCATCCCTCTGGCGCTCGCGAGCCTGCGGTCAGACGCGGCGCGTTCGAGCGTTTCCGACAGCGATTCGACATCGCCCGCGTTGAACACCCAGCCGGCGCCTTCGTCAGCGAGCGGCCCGTCGTGGCGCGGCGAGCCTGCCGCTATGGCCGGTAGACCCTGTGACAGTGCCAGGATGAGCGACCCCGAGGTCCAGGCCTCGCTGCGAGCGAGCACGAAGACGTCGGCCACATCGAACAGCTCCGAGACGCGCTCGTGAGGGATAGCGTGCAGCAGGGCCCGGATCCTGACGTCTGCGCCCGCTGCCTCCCGCACCAGTTGCAGCGAACGTGCATCTGCGGGGGGGCCGGCCACGAGCAGCGCCACATCCGGCGACCCGATCCGGGCGAACGCGTCGAGCAGCAGTCCCACTCGCTTGTCCGCCCTCAACTGCCCAAAGCAGAGGAAGACGAAAGCGCGAGACGAGATCCCGAGCTCGCGGCGAACCTCCGCCCTCGATCGACCCGGCGGGTAGGCGCCAATGAAGGATCCGTGCGCGATGAGCTCAATCCGGAGCCGGGGGGATCCGAGCTCGGCACGGAGCCTGTCTGCCACCGCCCGGTCGTGTGCGAGCAGCAGGCTGCTGGCGCGGGCTAAGACCCGCTGCCCGATCCGGTCGATTGCCAGTCCGGGCGTCCACCCGCGCGGTGGATACGCCTCGTGCACGGTCCAGACGATGCGGTAGCCAAGGAGCCGCGCCGCCGTCAGCAGCACTGCGAACCGCGCCACCTGTGCAAGTGCCCGCCCCCGCCGAGCAAATCCGGGCTTCCCGCCGGCGTAGAGGCAGCGAGCGTAATAGCGGTCCGGCCGCCAGTGGAAGTGCAGAAACGCGACGTTCCGCCGTGCGGTCCACAGCGAGCCAACCGTCAGGTCCGGGAGCGGCGCTCGCGGAAGTCCGTGTTCGGCCAGCGCTGCGTACAGCAGCTCGGCATATGGGTTCGGCGTTCCCCCCGGCGGGGGAAACTGGGCCACGGCGCGTCGGCTCAGCACAGGTGCATCATCTCGCCGGGCGGCCCCCGCGCCGGCGCCGGGCTCAGTCGTCAAGGACCCCGTGCTCGGCAGCGACTTGGCGCCAATGTCCCGGGAGCGGCGGTCCGGTCGCGATGTTGCCCTGGAGCATGGCCTTGAAGTCCGGTGAGTGGTTGGCATTCGGCGAACGCTTCCAGTACTTGAGGTGCAGGTACAGGGGCAACGTCGTGGCCAGCTTGTAATGCCTGGCGAGGCGGTTCGACGGCGGCGCGAGCCCGAACGTGAACGGGCTTCGCAGACTCTCGCACCACCAGAACCGGCTGTCGTCGAAATGGGCCAAAAAGCGGGGGTACAGGCGAGTCTCGCCGGGCGCGTCGGTCATTCGCCGAGTCCATCCGGGCGCCTGGGCACGGGCGAGAGGCCGAGCCACGACGGCCAGGTCGCTGGTCCGTGCTCCGAGCAGATGGACCCGGTCTGGATGCGCATTGAGGCCCTTGAACCACATTGACAAGAACGGTCCCGAGCGCCACTGCTCCCAGGCGGCCGCGAACTCCGGGCCGGCGAGCATGTCGGCGTCCCAGGTCAGCACAAAGGGATAGCGGCATTGGTGCAGCGCCCAGGTGGAGTACGTCGACAGCGTCGACAGACGGCGGTACGGGTGGCCGTTGCCCTCGCCGACGGCGGTCAGGTGTTCACGACCCGCCCGTGCTACGCGATACGGATAAGCCACCGCGCGCACCGCCGGTAACTCGCCGAGCAGCTCCCGGATCACCTCCGGTGTCGCGTCGGTGCTCGCATTGTCGATGATGACCACCTCGTCGACCAGTGACGCGATCGAGCGAACCGCGGCCCCGAGGAACTCAGCCTCGTTGCGGACCCGGACCATGGCGGAGACGCGCTTGGCACTCCGTCCGGCCAGCGCGGCCGCGAGCCCGCCGGCGGCGGTGAGGTCACCGCGGCTGGGGAGTCCCATTGCCCGGGCGTGGGGGAACCTCCGCCGCGTAGCCCAGCTCGCCGAGCAGGGGCTGGGCCGCGGCCTCGACGGCCTGCTGCTCGGCGACCGACAAGCCCGCTCGCCAATCACGAAGGCCCGGTGTCGGTGGAAAGCGGACGTTGCTGTGATCCACTGCCTTGGGATCACCGCTCTCGCCCGTCCATACCCGCTTGGCCGCGGTCCGGTGGTAGTCGAGCATCTCGGGGGCGAACGGCTCGTCCAGGAAGTCACAGGCCCCTCGGAGTACACGCTCGGGCTCGGCGATCAGATTCTCGAGCCGGAGCTCCAGGTAGCGGTCCGCGGGCAGCTGCCGGCCGGCCCGCCGACCCGCCCGAACCTGTCGCTGCCAAACCGAAGCCCCCTCAACGGGAGTGGGTGGCCCCCACTCGTGCGCAGCCAAGGACGTCGCGACCTCACGTCCATCCCGGATGATGTGGATGAACCTGGCCCGCGGGAACAGCTCGGCGAGGAGCGGGATGTGCTTCACGTACGGCGGTGACTTATCTCCCCAGCGCGGCTTGCCCTGCGCGGCGGCGTAGGCGCCAAACACCGTAGCGATCACCTCGGAGTACGTCGGCGGACGGGTGATCGCCGCCATCTGTCTGACTTGCGCCGGATTGAACTTCCAGCGTTCGAACCGCTCGTGGCCGAACACCCGCTCCAGGATCTCCTCGGTCAGCTGTCCCGATGCCGTCGGTCGCCCGGGATCGTGAAGCTCGACGATGAAATGTGATTCGTCGGGGATCGCCAGCGACGGATGGTTGTCGAGCATCAGGCGCAGGAGAGTCGTCCCGGAGCGCGGGCAGCCCACGATGAATACGGCGCATTCCGGGGCTCTGAGGAGAACCTCGCCGGCCCGTCCGACGTCCAGATCCCCAACGTCGTGTCGCACCACCACATCGGCCATTATCGCGGACCCCTGGCCCGCGGGTCCGGTTGGCTCCGGCGAATAGTCGTCAGACGGAGAACTCACCCCGGCGCCTCGTCGAGGGCCAGCGACACGATGTGCTCGGCGATGGCCAGGGCGGAGGTAGCGGCCGGGGACGGTGCGTTGCGCACCGCCACCACACCGCCCATGCGCGTGACGCGGAAGTCATCGACGAGGCTGCCGTCGGGATCGACGGCCTGGGCACGAACCCCCGCAGGGGCGGACCTGACGTCCTGCTCACGCAGCGCGGGCACGAACCGGCGCGCCTGCACCAGGAAGGCGCGCCGCGACAGCGAGCCGCGCATCTCGGCCACGCCGGTGCGCCAGTGCTTGACTGCCAGCCGGCGAAACGCGTGCGACCGGGCGATGTCGGCCACGTCGCGCATGTCGACGTCGAACCGGCGGTAGCCCTCGCGCGATAGCGCCAGCACGGCGTTGGGACCGATGTCGACGGTGCCGTCGATGCGGGGGGTGAAGTGGACGCCGAGAAAGGGCAGGGCGGGATCAGGGACCGGGTAGATCAGGTGGTGGACCAGGTCGCGACGCTCGTCGACCAGTCGCCAGTACTCGCCTCGGAACGGAATGATGGCCGGGCTCTCTTCATCGCCGGCCAGCCGGGCCACGCGGTCGGCCTGCAGTCCGGCACAGACAATCAACCGGTCAAAGGCGTGCTCGGTTTCACCCGCGCGCACGCGTACCTCGCTGCCGACCTGGTTGGCCGCGGTCAACTCCGCACCCAGCAGCACCGAGCCGGATGCCGCCACCACGTCATTGGCCAGCGCCTGGGTGACGGCGCGGAAGTCGACCAGGGCGGTGTGTGGCGAGTGCAACGCCGCCACCCCGACCACGTTGGGCTCGAGCTCTCGCAGCTCGGCCCCGTCCAGCCAGCGCAGATCGGGTACGCCGTTCTGTCTCGCGCGCCCCTCGATCGCGCGCAGACGCTCGCGCTCGACCGCGTCGCGGGCCACGACCAGCTTGCCACGCTCGTCGTAGGGCAGACGGTGCTCGGCACAGAAGTCGCGGAGCAGCCCCATGCCGCGGCGGCACAGGGTGGCCTTGAGCGATCCCGGTACGTAGTACAGGCCGGCATGGACAACGCCGCTGTTGTGCCCGGTCTGGTGGGCGGCGACCCGGTCCTCCTTCTCCAGGATGGTGACCTGCGCCCCGGGCACGACCTGTTGCAGCCGCCGTGCCACCGCCACCCCGAGAATGCCCGCGCCGACGACGCCGTAGCGGTGCGTGAGCAAGGTTCAGGTCGCCATCGGGGTCCGCACTCAGGCAGGATGGTAGGGGCCGCAAACCAACCTCGGACCCCGGCTGGTCCGACACTCAGTGTGAGCTGACCCCCCAGACGAGCGGGACGGACCCGAGGCTGCGCAGGAAGTCCCGGACCGCGATCACGCGGACATCGCCGGGCCGTTCCTGTTCGAGGACGTACTGTGCCCACCCGACGGCGTTGTCGCCGTTGAAGTCGTTGGGCCTGTCGACGTCGGTGCCGGCGGCGATCCAGGGCGCGTCGGGCACCAGCTCGACCGCCGCCAGGGCGTCGGCCGCCGCGCGCGACGCGTGGTAGATCGCGGTCTCAAGCGGCGTGACCCCGTGGATGCCCCGAGCGTCAACGTGGGCTCCGCCGGCGAGAAGGATCTCCACGAGCTCGACGCGGTCAAAGCACGCGGCCAGGTTGAGCGGACCATCGAGATCGCTGCCGGCTTGGATCAGTAGGTCAACGCATTCACGGGCGACCCCGAGGTCGTGGCCGAGCGAGGTTCCGAATCCCTCTCCGCGGACTGGTGGCGACCTCGTTCGCCGGGGTCCGGCCTACCGCGCTCTCGGGAAGGTAGAAGGCCGCGGCCAGGGTCGCTACGGATCGGCGAATGACGAGGGCCGACGCCGCCATCAAGATTGACCCCATGCCGGGCCCGGTCATCGACAGCGGAGGGATCGTCATCCAGCGGGGCGGCTCTGAGCGCATCCCGGACCTGCAACCGCTGTGGGAATCGCTGCATGAGCATCACGCCGCGGTGGCAGCACACCTCACGGCCATCGGTCCGGTCCGCGCCCCCGGCCAGTCCTGGGAGGTGCGCCGGGCGCTGTACGAGGAGTGGCTCGCCGAGCCCGACGCATTCGTGCTCGTCGCCCAGGACGGCTCGCGGCCGGTGGCCTATGCCCTGGTGCACATGCGCGGCACCGAGGAGACCTGGGTCACCGGCGACCGAGTCGCCGAGCTCGAGACCCTCACCGTCCTGCCCGAGTACCGCAGCCACGGTCTCGGACGGGCGCTGATCGACGCCGTCCATGGCGAGCTGCGCCGCCTCGGCGTCACGCAATGGGCGGTGGGCGTGATCGCGACCAACGACGACGCCCTGCGCTTCTACGAGCGCCTCGATCTGCATCCATTCGTCGTCATCTATCTCGGCAACGTCCCCGCCGACACCGAGGCGCCCTAGCCGTTGGCAGCAGAATCCGCGGTCAGGGTCCCGCTAGCGTGACCGGGATGGCCGAAGTCCCGACGCTCACTACCGAGCGACTGGTCATGCGCCCCTGGCGCCAGCACGACCTCGAGCCCTACGCCCGCATGTGCGCCGATCCGGAGGTCATGCGCTACCTCGGCGGTCAGACACTCGACAGCGACCAGTCGTGGCGCAACATCGCGCTGTTCATCGGCCACTGGGCTCTGCGCGGCTACGGGTTGTGGGCGGTAGAACGACGGGTCGACGGGAGCTTCATCGGGCGCGTGGGGCTGTGGCGGCCCGAGGGATGGCCGGGTCTCGAGGTCGGATGGGCGCTGACGCGCGGCGCGTGGGGACAGGGGTACGCAACCGAGGCGGGCCGGGCCTCGATGCAGTTCGCCTGGACCAGGCTGGAGGCAAGCGAGCTCATCTCGCTCATCGAGCCGGCCAACCAGGCATCGCAGCGGGTGGCCGGGCGGCTGGGATTGCGGCTCGACGGCCGCCACAACCTGGGCACGACCGAGGTGCTCGTCTATCGCTGCTCGCGCCCGGCCGAGTTCGCGCGCTAACCGCAGCCGCGGCAACGACGAGCGCGTACCCTTCGTCGGGATGCTGTTGCTCGCCGACAATCGCGACCCGCGGTCTCCGGCGGTGCGCCTGACCTGGCCGCTGACAGCGCTGCGGCTCTCCTGGCGGCTGGTCGTCGGAGTGGCGTTGCTGCTGGTCTCAGGCGGGTTCACCCCCGTCGAGGCCTACGCGTTGATCATCGCCGCCTGCGTGCTCATCGCCCGCGGCCTGGCGGTCGTGGTGCTGGAGCTCCCTGACCTCACCGACCACCGTCGCTAGCGGCGAACGCTCGCCACGATCCACCGGCCGGCGAGACTCAGAGCAGACCGCGGTGGCGGTCGGCGAAACGCTTGGCCTTGGCGCGGTTGCCGCAGGTCGCCATCGTGCACCAGATTCGCCGCCCGGAACGGTCGAGGAACAACCATCCGCAGCCGTCACCGGGGCACGCGCGGACCAACGACCGCTCGGGTGAGGTGATCAGCTGGGCGGCGGACCACACCACTGCGTCCATCGGAGCAGTGAGGCCGGCGTCCTCATCGACCTGCCAGGCCGGCTCGCCGTCGACCAGTGACAGGCGCAGGTATCGCATGGCAGTGGCCGCATCCTGAGCGAACGGGTTGAGGACGGCACCGTCCTCCGGTGCCAGCAGCGCGCGGTAGATGCGATCGCGCGCGGCGTGGGCTCGGCGCAGAGCTCCGCGGGCGGCGCCCGGATGCCGATGCGCGCGGTCGCGCAGCCGCTGGACACGGTCGGCCGGCAGCAGGCCGGCATAGCCGGCCCACACGGCGAGGTGGTCATAGCCCTCGAGGTACTCGCCTTCGACGCCGCCGTCCCAGCCGGCCCGGGTGTTGCAGAAGTCGAGCGCCGGGTGGCCCGCCAGCAGCACCGGGAGCACGAGGTCCTCGACGATCACGTAATGCTTTTCCGCCATCTCAGCTAACCGCTGCAACCGACTCTAGTGGTTAGATACGATCCCTAGGGTGGCTCCCTCGTGCTGATCGCGGTGCTCAGGGGTGCAGCGCGCCGGCGCGCCGTCCTGCGCCCGCTGGCCGCGTTGGCCTGCTGCGGGGTCATCGCGGCGTGCGGTGACTCGAGCGCACCGCCGCCGCCACCGAAGCCGGTCGCCCAGCGGGTCTGCCAGGGCGGCCAGCATGCCGCCGCGGCCGCGCTCGGCCATCCGGTCAGGATGCGCATCGTGAATCCCGCGGTCAGCGACCTGGAGTGCTCGCTGACCGGCGCGCGGGTGCACGTGACGCTGGTTTCGCAGGCCACGGGGCAGGCGTACACCGAGTTCGACACCGAGACCTCTCACCAGTCCCAGGTCTACGGCCCTGCCGCAGCGGGGGTCCACCAGACCGGCCAGATACCGAGTCAGACCTCAGTTCCCGGTTCGGTGGTGGCGGTCTGGATCCGCGCACAGAAGCTTCTGGTCGCCACCAACGCCACACCGACAGTGGACAGCGGCAGCTATCTGACCGTGAAGGTGAGCGGCCGTGGCGCCGGCCAGCGCGCCGCTCTGGCCCTGGCCCGATCCGTCGCGCAGGCCGCGTTCGCCGCCCACCCCAACGCGTCGTCGTGATCCGGATCAGTCTGGCGGCGCTGCGATCTGACGCATTACGCTGCGGCGCAAACGGCGACGCCCGCGGAGGCAACCATGACCGCACTGCAACTGGATCGGATGACCTGGCCGGAGGTAAAGGCCGAGCAGGAGGCCGGGCGCGACACGCTGGTGGTCGCGTTCGGGGCGACCGAGCAGCACGGCCCGCACATGCCGCTGGCCACCGACGCGCTGATCGGCGATCACCTGGCCGAGCTGGTGGCCGACCGACTTGATGCATTCGTCGCTCCCACGGTCAGGATCGGCTGCTCGGAGCATCACCTCGCGTTCGCGGGCACCTTGTCGATCTCGCACGAGACGTTTGCCGGGATCGTCACTGACGTCGTCGACGCCGCCGCCCGCAGTGGCTTCGGCCGCATCGTCCTGCTCCCCACCCACGGGGGAAACTTCGCTCCGCTCGCGTCCGCGCTCGAGCACCTGGGTCCGGTGGACGGGATCGAGGTCCGAGCGATGACCGACATCACCGCGCTGGTGGCGCTTGCCCAGCTGGGTGCCGACGAGCACGGCGTGCCGCTGGGTGACGGTGGCCTGCACGCCGGCGAGTGGGAAACCTCGATGCTGGAGGCGATCCATCCCGAGCTGGTTCACCCCGACCGGGCCGCCGCCGGCTACACCGGAGACCCGGAGAGCGCGGTCGGTGCGATCTTCGACGCCGGCGTGCACACGATCTCGGACAACGGGGTCATCGGCGACCCCGCCCAGGCCAGCCCCGAGCACGGCGCACGCTATTGGGACATGGCGCTGGCGATCGCGCTCGACGCCGTCGGTGCGCGATGACTTTGCGGCCAGCGGGCGGTCTCTAAGCCCGTAACCGGACGGACTCGACCCAAAGGCGGTTGACGATGGCAAAGGTGCTGGCTGGGATCACGATGTCGGTGGACGGATACATCGCCGCCCCGGGCGATGTGCCGGGCAAGGGGCTCGGCGAGGATGGCGAGCGGCTGCACGAATGGGTGTTCGGAGGCCCCTGGAAGTACTCCGATGACGACGCCTGAGGCCGAACCCGACGACGCCGCCTGGCTGGGGGGCGATGTCCAGGATCGGGCTGTCGCCGGCCGCTGGACCTACGAGGCGGCACGCCACTGGGGGGACAAGAACCCGTGGGGGCTGCCCTTCTTCATCGTCACCCACCGGCCCGAGGAGCAGCCGTCCGGCGGAGAGTTTCAGTTCGTGGACGGGTTGGAGCCGGCGATCCACCGCGCTCTGCAAGCGGCCGGCGGCATGGACATCAACGTCATGGGCGGAGCGCAGACAATTCGCCAGGCGCTGTCGGCAGGGCTCGTCGACGAACTGACGATCATCGTCGCCCCGGTAATCCTCGGCGCCGGCAAGGGGCTGTTCGACGGGTTCTCGGAGTCGATCGACCTCGAGCAGCTCGGCGTGCGGCAGTCGCGCTTCGCCACGTTCATCGACTACCGCGTGAAGCGTTCCTGAGGCCGGGCGCTCAGGCGTCCAGGTCGATCCGTACGGTGGTCAGCTCGGCGCCCCTAGCTCGGTACGCGTCGCTGTAGCGGCCGCGATTAAGTGCGGGAGGTCCCGGCCCACTCAGGTCGAAGAGTGTCGTCGAGGCGATGGTGTCGCAGGGACACAACGGATCGCAGGGCTCGAGCGAGGAGCGGCCGGCTCCGTCGCCGCCCGATGCGGACGCCGCGACTGGTGCTGCCGCGGGACACGGCACGCACCACCGCTCGACCGAGCAGGCGCTGGCCGCCTTGGCCTCGTTTCACGACTGGGCACTGCGCCCGCGCGTCCGCCTCACGCTGATCGGCGTGGGTCTGCTGCTGATCGGCGCGCTAATGCTCACCAACTCGGTGTGGACGCTGCCGCTGGTGATCGTCGGCGCGCTGATGGTCGCGATCGCCTGGGTGGGCCGACGGCTGGAGGGGCGCTTCGCCGTGCAGTGGGGAGAGACCGGCACCGAGCTTGCTTTCCGGGCGCGGATCCGCGCGCCCGGGCCGCGACCGCCGGAGCTGCTGGCGCCCCCGCTCGAGGCTGCCGATCCCGAGCCTGGCAGTTCGCCGCGTGAGGACGTGATCGACGGTGACGCCCACACCGTCGAGATCGAAGTCGCTGAGCTCGAGGCGCTGATCGCCGCCGCTGAGCTGCGCCGCTCCGAGACGTCTCACTGAGCCCCATCGGCCCCGCGAGGGCTCCCGCGATGTCGTCGGTTACTTCGACAGGATCGAGGTGCTCCTCGCTGGGTGCGTAGCTGCGCTCAAAAGCCAAAGGCCGCCTTTTGGCGGTTCTTTGGTGCGATTTAGGGACCTCCGCTCAGGCTTCAGCGCATCGAAATCACGTCTGACCGAAGGGAGATGGGGATGGGACTTTTCAACAAGATGCGCAGCCTCACCGGAGCCGTGCCGAAGGAGCTGCTGGAGAACGGGCTGCTGGGCCGCGGGATCATCGTGAGCATCCAGCAGACGTCGGTGAGCACCGGCGCGGACTTCAATCCCGCCCACGTGTGCGTGTTCACCGTTGAGGTGGCGCTCGACAACGAGGCTCGCTACACCGCCACCTGCCGGCAGGCAGTGCAGGCCACGATCCTGCCCCGCCTGATGACCCCCGGCGCCACCGTCGCGGTCCGTGTCGACTCCAACGACCACAGCCGCATTGCCCTCTCTCTGGGCGAGGCGCCGCCGACGGTCACGATGTCAAGCGACTCGGGCGACCCGAACACCAGCTCCGCCTCGCGGATCCTCGAGCTCGGCGGGCCGTGTAAGGCGGTGATCGTCGAGACCCAGCCGCTGGGGATGCGCAACCGCAAGGGCGACGACATGTACGCGTTCGCGCTGACCATCCTGGCCGAGGGGCGCGCCCCCTACCAGATCCAGGTCGGCAATCCGGTCCCGGCCGGGGCCGTGCCGCTGCTGTACCCCGGCAACACGGTACCGGCGAAGCGCATGCCCGAGGGCGACGACCGCGAGGTCGTGATCGATTGGGACGCGGCGCTGGCCCAGGTCGAGTCGGCCGCCTGATTCATCAGCACTTTCCACGGCGGCGATCCGAGCCGCCAGTCATTACACACCAACCAACCGCACCAAACCAATCAAACAAGGAGCAAATCATGGTTCTAGTCACTCATAACTGGCGGGCATGGATGATCGCCACGGCGGCCTCGCTGCTCATCTTCGGCGTGCTCTACTTCACCGTCATCAAGCCCGACAACAACACGGCCCAGCAAGCGCTGAAGTCCGGGCTCCAGCAGTCCCAGCAGGTCATCAACCAGACCAAGAAGGACCTCAGCAGCGCCGCCAGCCAGGGCGGCCAGGGCGGCCAGGCGGCCGCCAAGGCCCAGGCCACGGTCAACAAGGCCGGCAAGCTGACCGCCTGCGTCGCGGCCGCCGGCACCGACGTGAGCAAGGTGCAGGCCTGCCAGGCGAAGTTCGGGGGTTGAGCCGGACAACCACATCGCAGCACACAGCGGCCCGCCAGGCACATGCCGAGCGGGCCGCTCGCGCGTCCGGGATCAGCTCGGCGGCACCACCAGGACCGGAACGCGGGAGATGTGCAGCAGACGCTGGGGCACGCTGCCGACCAGCAGACCCGCGAGCGCCGTGTGGCCTCGGTTGCCGACGACGATCACGTCAGCGTTCTCGCGGGCGGCGACGTCAACGATCACGTGAGCGGCGCCGCCCACCTTTGTCCTGGTGCGCTCGAGCTTGGCGTCGATGCCGTCGCCGGACAGTTCGCCGACCTGGCGCTGGATCTTTTCGGTCGTGCTCTCCTCGGCGGCGTTGACCGGGAGGCTTCCCCCGCCCTTGCCGGGCAGGGTCATTTCCTCGCAGTGCACGACCACCATCGATCCGCCTCCCGCCTTGGCGAGCGCCTTCGCCTGTTCGAGACCGCGATCGGCGGACGCTGAACCGTCGGTTGCCCACAACACCTTTTCGAACACGCTCACTCCTTGGATTGCGGTGACTGGCGCATACCCTCCAAGCTGGCGGTAATGGAGTCAAGTCACGGTGCCCGGGAGCACCGCCGGCCACCGGTCCCGGTCAGGGCGACGGAGGATGCCCGTCGGAGGAGCGCAGCGGGTTGAGGTGTTCGCGCAGCCTGAGCAGGCGCGGGTGAGGGGCGTCTGAATCGATCATCACTGCGGTGCCAGGCCAGCCGTTGCGCAGGTAGGCCACGTAGGCCTCGCGCGAGCTGAGGTCGGGCTCGTAGATCCAGGAGCCGGTGTTCCAATAGCGCACGTTGCTGC
This sequence comes from uncultured Solirubrobacterales bacterium, assembly GCA_963754375.1. Lineage (GTDB taxonomy): Bacteria > Actinomycetota > Thermoleophilia > Solirubrobacterales > Solirubrobacteraceae > Palsa-465. Next base: position 50,898 of record CAVWFX010000013.1, on the reverse strand, counting down.
CGGGTGCGGTCACGTCCTCGAGTGGCTGATGGGTGTGCGCGAACACGATCTGGTTGGTGTCCCGCGCCCAGCCCAGGTTCTTGACCACCTGGTCAAACGCCTCCACCGCCCGCCCGGCCGGGTCGCTGGCGCTGACCGAACGAGCCAAGGCGTAGGTGTTGGCCTCGCCCCCGGTGGGCGCGCCGGTTCGCCGCTGGCGTTCGGCCTCCTGATGGCGAGCCTCCCGGTACTTGGCCGTGGCCAGCTCGCTCCAGCTATGTCGCCGCCCGCGGGTCGCCGAGGCCAGGTAGGAGGCGGCCCAGTCACCGCCATGCTCCACCGCGATCGCCGGCGCCCGCGCGACACGGACGGCCCGCCCCAGCGCCCTGAAGGCGCCGAATGCGCGCCGCTGGGCGTGGGTGCCGTTGGGCAACTGGGCGATGTTGTAGAGCGCCGAGGTCAGCAGCGTGATCGTGGCCTCGTAGTCGTCGATCGTCGGCGTATGCTCGTCGCCACCGACGGCGATCGACCACAGCAGCCGGGCCAGCAAGCGGCCCGGGGCCGCGCCGCTGCGCCGCGCGTGGAAGTCAAGGTAATGCCCGTGAGTGCAGAGGACGCCGGCGAACGTGTAGGTCGGATAGCGGATGTCGATTTCGACTCCGGCCATGTAGCGCTCGAGCACCTGGCGGAGAAAGCCCCGGCGGCGCAGATCACCCTGGAGCTCGTCCGCGCTCTTGCCGGTAGCCAGCTCCAAGCCCAGCAGCTCCTCGGCGTCGCGCCGGACCAGATGATGGTCGTGGTTTCCGGCCAGAAACACGAACCGCTTGCCCTGCAGCTTGATCCGCAACAGCTCGAGCAAGCCCTCCGAGGCCCGGAACGCGTCCCGCTCGGAGCTGAACATGAAGTCGAACATGTCGCCGAGGAAGATGACCTCGTCGACGTCGAGATGGGGCTCGAGCAGGGCCAGCGTCTCAGGCTGGGTGAGGATGTCGTCCCCGGTCCACGCACCGAAATGGGTGTCGGAGATGACGAGCGCCCTCACGCTCGGCATTCTCCGGTATTTGACGGCGGCTCAGCTGGTCGGCTGTTCCTGCGCGGTCGGAAGCGTCCGCTCATCGTCGAGCCGTGCCGGCATTCTCTCCGGCAGCACCGGCGGCGGCTCGTGTCCGGGCGCCGCTTCGGCCTCGGTCCGCCACAGGTCGTTCAACGACACCTGGACGTAGGCCGAGTAGCCGATCGAGAAGACGATGAACAGGATCAGGGCGATCCAGCCGTTGAGCGGCTCGCGGCCGCCGACGCGGGCCGCTCCCTGCACCCGCTGGGTTCCGCGCCAGTAGGTCATCACGGCGGGCACGATGATGATGCCACCCGGGAACAGCGCCAGCACAGAGTTGGTTGGGTTCTTTCCCAGGTCGTAGCCCTTGGCCCGCCCGTAGTCGCGAAGTTCGCAGTTGATGCGATACCACCAGACGAGGTGGTAGATGCCCAGGGTGATGATCGGCAACAGCGCAACCGCCCACGGACTGCGGATCTTCAACCCAACGCTAGCCGACGGCCGAACTGGGGTCGCGCCTAGAGCCGAACCGCTACCAGGCCTGCGGCCAGCAGCACCAGGGCCAGCCACAGCGACGACAGCGCGCCCTCCAGCGGCTCGGACAGTCGCGCGGTGGTCAGCTCCACGACACGTCCATCGGCCAGCCGCTGCGTGCCGGTCACCTCGACGGTCTGGCGGCGCAGCGCTCGCGCCGGCGTGCTCAGCCGGCGCTGGGCCACGCTGAGCAGGCAGCAGGCAGCGGCGACCAGCACTCCCGCCGGGCGGATGGTGAGCGCGTTGACGAAGTAGCCGGTGAACGCCGGAAACGCGCCCCAGGCCAGCGCGAACCACAGGTCGGAGTGAAATCGCCCGCCCGCCAACTCGAGGTTGTAGGCGAGGACCAGGAAGGCGCCCACCACTACCAGCGGGGCCAGAAGCGGGGAGACGACGAACACGCCGATCACCCCGATCGCCACCGCGCCGGCGAGGGCTCCGACGGCCAGCGCGATCAGCGTCCGGCGCGACAGGGCGGTCCGCAGAGGGCGGTCGACGAGTTCGTCGAGAGCGTGGGCGGCCACGCCGACGGCCAGCAGGAAGGCTCCCAGACTGGCCCACAGGCGATCGGCGTACAACGTCGGCGCCGCCACCGCCCCGAGGGCCACGTAGCTGAGATGCCACGCCGTGTAGGGCGGGTGCAGCAGCGTGACCAGGTCGCGCCAGCCACCACTGGGCAGGGCGTAGAACGCGGGCCGGTCGAGCTTATGTGGCGGTGTTGCCGTCTCTAACCCCCCACATGACGAGTCCGGCCCCGAAGCTCATGTGACGCTCGGCGGCGTCTCGTATCCCGGCCCTTTTCCACAGCGCCGGCAGGTCGGGCTCGTCGGCGTACAGTCCCTCGATGCTCGGCCCCAGAAAGCGGCCGACCTCAAACCAGGCCGAGGACACCAGACGCCCCAGCACCGGGAGCCCCACTCGGGTGTGCACCCGCCACAGCGCGCGCAGCCGTGGGCGCCCCGGGACCCCGAACTCGACCATCCCGATCCGGCCGCCGGGCTTGACCACGCGGGCCAGCTCGCGCAGGGTGGCGGCGCGGTCGTCGACGTAGCGCAGCAGGTAGGTGAACGTCAGCGCGTCGAACTCGGCATCGGCGAACGGGAGCTGTTCGGCCTCGCCGCGCACGAATCGCAACCGGCCGTTGAGTTGCGGGGAGCTGTCGAGGCGCTGCTGGGCGGCGCCGAGCATCGCCTCGCTCTGGTCCAGACCGACCACTTCGGCGCCGTGACCGGCGAGCGCGAAGGCGACCATTCCGGTTCCGGTGGCGACGTCGAGGATCCGTTGCCCGGGACGGGGGGCGACGGCAGCGACCATGGCGTGGCGCCAGCGCGGGTCCTGGCCGAAGCTGAGGGCGGCGCCCATGCGGTCGTACTGCCGGGGCAGGCCGGAGAACAGCTCCAACGCATGGCGCTTGCGGGGGGAGTGGGAGTCCATTGCCACGGCAAGATTACGGATCTCCAGGTTTGGTGTTCGGCAACGCCACGAAGCGCTTGAGCTTGCCCGTGGCGGCGTGTCGCTCGAGCCGGGCCACGGAAGTGACGCTCACCACCGGCTCGGCCAGTGCGCAGCGTCGCAGCGAAGCGGTGAGGGCACCGGTCACGCCTTCGAACGAGGGCGACCCGACCACCAGCACCTCGGCCCCGGCCGGAGTCTGGCGTACCTGGTACTCGGAGATCGTCGGGTCGGTCCCGAGGACGTGGCGAAACACGGCGGCCGGGACGGTGTGGGCGCCGTAGTGAAAATCGTCGTCGCGCCGGCCGGCGATGTCGGCGACGCGGGCCAGAGCGCTCCCGCACGGGCAGCGGTCCGGAAGCATCGTCACCTGATCGCCGAGGTCGTAGCGGATGAACGGGAAGGTCCGGTTGGCCAGGCCGGTGGCCAGGGTGCGCGCTGCCGGCTCGTCGTCAGCCACGGGCGTGCCGTCCGCGTCGACCCGCTCGAGCACCACCTCGTCCTCGCAGATGTGCAGCCCGTCGCCGTGGCTGCAGCCGACCGCCTGCACCCCGATCTCGGTCGAGCCCCACAGGTTGTGCAGCGGCGCGCCCCAGGCGTCGTGGATGGCATCGCGATCCTCCTCGCTGAGGGGTTCCGAGTTCGTGCTCACCCGCCGGGGCCGGATGTCGAGCTGTCCGGCGACCGCCGCCCGGGCGAGACGCCCAATGAGCGAGGCATAACCGACCAGTTCGGTGGGTGCGGCCGTGGCCACCGCCGCGAGGACCTCGTCGAATGGCGCCGCCGCGGGTATGACCGCCGTCTCACCGCCGGGCACCGTGGCCACGTCGAACAGCGGCGTGCTGGCGTGTGGCGGCTCCCCGGCGGTGAGGACCGCGAGTCGCCGGGGGACGGCGTCGGCGGGCGCCGGGGAGCGCCGGTCCTCACGCACCTGCGTCCGCCAGGCCAGGCAGGCGAGCGTCACGAACAGGTCCCAGTCCCACACTACACGCCGCGCACCCCGCTGGAGCCGCCGGAGCTGAACACCTGCTCGCCGGTCGGCGTGTACGTGAACCACGGCTCCTCGGCGAGGATGCGCTCGGCGTGCGCGCGGTCGAGGCCGGGCGTGGTGACGATCCTGTCCCACTCGTCTTGGGCCTCCCGTTTGGTCATCGGCGGCAGGCGGGCCAGGTCGGCGGCAGTTGCCGACGACGGCTCCAGGTCGCCCATCCGCCCGGCGTGAAATGGAGAGCGCTCCCGGGCGTAGGCCAGCAGCCCGCGCAGGCGTGCGGTGCGGTGGCGGTCGATCTGCTCGCGAGACCAGTCCACGCGGGCGACGTGATCCTCGAGTGCCGCTCTGACCGCGTGCAGGTGCGCGGCGCGCAGGCGCTCATACTCTGTCCTGACGCTCTTTGGCCCCCCCGACATGGGCAGAGCCTACCGTTGACCTCGCGGTGACCCGACCGCCAGAATGGCGGCATGGAAACACAGAACACCCTCGGCGCCCGGTTTGCCGCCGCGCTCAGCGCCAAGGACTCAAGCGGGATCCTCGAACTGCTGCACCCGGAGATCGACTTCCGGGGAATGACCCCGGGGCGGACCTGGGAGCCCGGCGATCGCCAGGCGGTGGTGTCTGTGCTCCTCGAAAGCTGGTTTGAGGACTCCGACGAGATCGAGGCGGTCGAGCGGATCGAGAGCGACGCCTTCGCGGACCGTCAGCGGGTCGAGTACCGCTTTCGCGTCCGCAACCCGGATGGGACCTTCGTGGTAGAGCAGACGGCGTATCTGTCTGACCGTGACGGACAGATCGACTGGATGCGCGTGCTCTGCTCAGGCTTTCGTCCCGCCGGCTGACACGGCGCTGGGGCTAGCCGCCTCCGGTATCCGGTCACTTACTACTACTAAAACAGGTGTATTTCGGTGGCACAGAGAAGGCACCGACGCGTCTACCATGCCGCGCGAGGGCACCCCCATATCTATCGTGGCCGGAGCCACGAGAGAGGAGCAGCAAATGCAGCGAATCATCGGGTCGCGCCGTCGTGCGGCCTTGCTCGGGTCGATCGCGACCCTGGCCGCGCTCGGGGCCGGAGCGGCCAGCGCGAGCGCCGCCACCAACGCGGTGACGAGGACGTTCTTCTACACCGCTAAGCCCGGTTCCCAGACGAAGACTCTGTTCAGCGCCAACCAGCTGACCGTCAACGCCCGGTGTGACTCCAACGGCAATCCGGTCGTGTTCGCGTTCTCGTCGGCGAACAACGCCGACATCTTCGTGCGCGTGTTCGACGGCTTCGGCCGGCTTCACACGTTCAAGAGCACGAGCTTCAACAGGAGCAACAGGGGCATGCGCCTGTCGTCGGTGAGTAACGACTTCGACTCTACGGGGACGGCGCTGTTCGGCACGGCGACCGGCAACGTGGTCACCGTCAACTACGCGTTCGACAATGCCACCACGATGAACGGATTGAACATCTGCGCGGTGTACGGGTCCTACGTGGCCAGCTGATCGTTGCACTGGCGCCGGCTCTCCGCACTGTCCCGCGGACGGCCGGCGCCGTTGCAGTCGTGCGTACAGGCGCGAGGTACGCCGCCAAACGAGATAATTTGCGGCCGGTGAAACCTGGGATCGGCGACCTCGTTCGTTCAGAGCTTCCCCGGGAACCGGGCTGCGGCGGCGCGGCGCGGCGCTTGGTGGAGCGCTTCCTGCGTGAGCGCCGGCTCGAGACGCTGGCCGATGACGCCAGGATCGTCGTCTCCGAGCTGGTCAACAACGCGTACCTCCACGGCCGTGGCCGCATCGAGTTGACGGTGCGGCTGATCGACCCCGGGCGGGTGCGAATCGAGACCACCGACCAGGGTTCTGCCACCGTTCACATCCGCACCGCCGACGCCTTGGGGGGGCACGGCTTGCAGATCGTCAGCAAACTGGCGGTGGCCTGGGGCGCCGATCGCGGGCCGACCCGGGTGTGGGCCGATCTGGCCACCGGAGCATGATCGAACCGACCGCCGACCAGCAGCAGCGCTACCGGCGCGACGGGTTCCTCATCGTCGAGAGCTTCCTGACGCGCGTCGACGTGGAGCGCGCTCGCGAGCGCTTCATGCGGGTGTTCGAGCACCAGTGGGAGACCGGCATCGCGCCCGACGAGGTCAACTACACACCGGGAGTGACCGCGCCCGACCTGACCCGCCAGCTCTGCAACGTGTGGAAGGCGGACCCGGTGCTGGCGGGCGTGGTGCTGTCAGCGCAGGTGGGTGCGTTCGCGGCCGAGCTGGCCGGTCTGCCCGGCGCGCGGCTGGCACAGGACAACGCGATCTGGAAGCCGCCCTCGGGGCGGGCGCTGCTGTGTCACCAGGACGCCGCCTACCTCGCTCACCTCGACCCGCCCAACATGACGACCTGCTGGATGGCGCTTGATGACACCGCGGCCGACACCGGGACCATCTACTACGTGCGGGGCTCGCAGCGGTGGCCGCACGCGGGTGTGGGAGGAACCTTCCACGCCCCCGATGACTGGCTTGGGCACGTGCGCGCGGCGATGCCGGCCGGCGCCGAGCTTGACCTGGTTCCGATCGAGGTTCCCGCCGGAGGAGCGGCGATCCACGACGGCTGGACCTTCCACGGCAGTCCGCCCAATGAGCGCGCCGACGCCCAGCGGCGATCAATTGTCAGTCACCTGATCTCGACCGATACGCGCTGGAACCCAGCCCACAATCACCCGGTCTACTCGCGCTATCGCCGCCCCGGGGAGACCGAACTCGACGAGTCGTTCTTCCCCATCCTGTGGCGCGACGGGTACCGCAGTCCGTCGACGCTGGCCTAAAACGCTAAAGCCCGCCGCGTCGGGGGGTCGACATCAGTAATACGGACGGTGCCGCATCCCCAGCGGGCTGCCCGAACCCGTTTCACCGGCGATGCCGATGATCAGCGACACAATCACGGATCCGGTCACGGCGTCGCAGCCCGACCCGGACCCGATACCCGCACGCTCCCGGCGCGGCCGGCGAGAGTCCTACGACGGCGGATGGCTATGCCCCACCGAGGCTGACCGACGCCGCCTGACCGACATGAGCCCCGGTGTCAGGCGCGCTCGCCTGCTCGCCGGAGCCGCCTGTGGGACGGCGGTGCTGGTCATGGTGCCGTGGGTCGGATGGGGACCGGTGGCCGTGTTCGCGCTGGCGGCGATGCCGCTGCTGGTGCTCGATCGACTCCTGTGTCGCGTCCGGCGGCCAGAGCGTGTGGTGGCGGCATCGCTGCTGCTTCACACCATCCTGATCATGGTCGGCATCGGGATCACCGGCGGGATTGGCAGCCCGCTGCTGCCCTGGGTGGCGATTCCGGTGATGACGGCCGCCGCGCGCTTCCGCTTCGTCGTATTGATGTTCGGCCTGATCCTCGCCATCGTCGCGCTCACCTTCACCGTCGCCATCACCTCTCCCCATGCGCTGAGCCACGATCCTGCCCCCCTGGTGGCGATGGTGGCGGTGCTGGTCGCGCTCGCCGGCGCCCAGAGGCCGCTGCTAAACGCGGAGCTGCGGTGGCGCCGTCACGCCGTGCTTGACCCGCTGACCGGCCTGCTCAACCGCCAGGGTCTGCAGTTGCGCTTCGAGGAGGTCGCCGAGCAGGCGCGACTCAGCGATCGCCCGGTGTCGCTGCTGATGTGCGATCTGGACGCCTTCAAGGGCCTCAATGACGAGTACGGTCACGCCCGGGGCGACGCCGTGCTGCGTGAGGTCGCGGACCGGCTGCGGAGCCAGTTGCGCTCGTTCGAACTGCTGTACCGGATTGGCGGCGAGGAACTGTTGCTGATCCTGCCCGGAGCCGGCGCCGCCGACGGCTGCCGGGTCGGCGAGCAGGTTCGCGCTGCCGTGGAGGCCTGCCGCCCCACCGGGCTCACGGTCACGCTGTCGGTCGGCGTCTCCAGTGCGGACGGCGCCGACATCAAGTTCGCGACCATGTTCGAGGCCGCCGATCGGGCGCTCTACGACGCCAAGCGCAGCGGCCGAAACCGGGTGGCGTTCAAGCCGACGCGCGAACATGACCCGGATGCAGTTGCCTCGGTACGCCCCCGCATCCTGGCCCGGCGCAAGGCCGCGGCCTAGGGCAGCGGCCTAGGGCAGTGGCCCCAGCTGCCACTTGCCGTCATCGTGGCTGGGGTCGTTGAGCCAACGCGTCGCGTCGCGCCGGCCGAGCTCGATCAGCCGCTCGGCGAACTCCCGGGCGAAGAACAGGTAGCTCAACAGCTCCCCGTGATCGGTGCTGGTGGTCGCGCTGACCAGCCGCCCGAGACCGGCCACGTTCGGCGAGCGCACCAGGTCGACGGCGGCGCCGTAGTGGCGGCGGTAGATCTCGATCGCCGCGCGGGCAATCTCGTCGGGATCCTCGGGAGCGATGAGCATGTAGGGGATGCGGTGGCGTCCGGTGCGCTGCTCCTGCAGTCGCTCGGCCTCCGGTGACTGTGCGGCCAGGATCGAGTTGATGGTGGCCAGCGTGTGCACGTCACTGACCAGGGGATCGACCAGGACCGCCTGGATCAGCTGGGCGGCCCCGTCAAGGGCATCGGGGCGGCTCTCGTCGGGAATCGGGAGGCGGGGCCGCAGCGAGTTGAGCGCGACAACGATCACCCGGCGCGCCCCGAGCTGCAGCGCGGGCTTGATCGGCGTGTTCAGCCGGGTGCCGCCGTCGAAGTACCACCGGCGCTGATTGCCGTCGAGCACCGGCACGGCCGGGAACAGGAGCGGAATGGCCGCCGAGGCGCGGACGTGATCGTCGGTCAGGGCGGTGGAGACATAGTCGATCCCGCGCCGCTGATCGGTGGCCGGGTCAGGGCCGCCGTCGTGGAAGACGACGCTCAGCTTGGTCGCCGCCGAGCTCGCCACCACGGCCGCCGTCCGCAGGTGCCCCGACTCGACGTTCTCGTGGATCCGCTCGAACGGGATCAGCCGCCTCAGGGTCTCGGCCAGCGGTTGCGGGTCCAGCACGCTGTCGGCCCGGGCCCCACGGATCCCGAGCACCTCGCCCAGGTAGCCGCCCAGGCGGGCGGCCTCGGGCACCGACAGCAGCGGCCGGAGGATCTGGCCGAAGCGCACCGAGGTCCACAATGAGAGCCCGTCGGCGGCGACATCGGCGAGCGGCCTGTCGGCGTTGGCGGCGAAATAGGCGACGTTGATGGCGCCCACGCTGGTGCCCAGAAGGATCTGGGGCCGCTCGTTGTCGGCGAGCGCGGGCAGCAGCGCCGACAGCGCCCCGACCTCGTAGGCGCCGCGGGCACCGCCGCCGGCGAGGACCAGGGCGGTGGGACCGGTTGTCGGTTCGGCGGCCACGACCGGGCAAGGCTAGACGCCGGCGCGGCTTCGTCAGTCGACGGTGTGGTTGGCCACGAACACGCGATCGGGATCGTGGGCGGCCTCGATCGCCGCCAGCCGATCGGCGACGTCAGGCGGGAAGGAGGCGCGATGGCCGCGGTGGCGCTCCTCGAAGGTGAGCAGGTTCGGGCGGCGGCTGCTCCATGGCCCCAGCCGCTCGTCCACCGCTTGCAGGTCGGCTTGGATCGCGTCGGTGGCCTGCGGCGTGACCGGCATGCCAACGCCGTAGACCAGGACCTCGGCCTCGATCGCGCCGGCGGCGCCCGGGTCGTCGGCGGGGCTGCGCAGCGCGCCTCCCAGGTGGCGCAACTCCAGGTAGATGAGGGCGCTGTGAGACTCCGGCCCGGCCAACTCGAGGTAGGCGGCGCGCCTGATCGGGGCCGAAGCTGTCAAGCAGGCCGCCGCCACCCAGCCCCGGCAGCGGACCGGGCGGATCGCCGGCTATCTCGGCCAGCGCGGGTGCGGGCACGACGCCGAGCAGGTCGAGATAGGCGGCGGCAAGCTGCCGCAGCGGCGACACCAGCTCGTTGCCCGCGGCCTCACTGCCCGTGAACGCCAGCGTCACCGCCACCAACGCCCGGCCCCGGACCGAGTCCGGCACGTCAGGAAGCGGCGGGAAGCGGACCAGCTTGAGGGTGGAAGTCACTTGGTCGGGGACGGTGGCGATCCAGGTTCGATAGGCCTCGACGACCTCGCCCGCCTGCTCGATCGGCCACATCAGCGCGCCGGCGAAGACCTCGCGAAGCTCGACCAGGCCGATCTCGAGTGAGGTGACCACAGCCGGGTTCCCGCCACCGCCGCGAAGGGCCCAGAACAGGTCGGGCTCGTGGTCGGCGTCGACGTGGCGCTGTTTGCCATCGGCGGTCACCACCTCCAGCGAGCGGACCTGGCCGCTGGCCAGGCCGTGACTCCGACCGAGCCAGCCGAGGCCTCCGCCGAGCGCGTAACCGGCGATCCCCACTGCGCTCGAGCTGCCGTGCAGGCCGGCCAGGCCATGCTCGGCGGCGGGCCCGACGACGTGCTCCCATCGTGCTCCCGCCTGCACCCGGGCCGTGCGCGCATCGGGGTCGATGACCACGTCGGTCATCCGCGAGGTCTGAAGGAGCACCGTCCCGCCGAGGTCGGCGAGAGTGGTCGCGCCATGCCCGGTGCTCTGGGGTGCCACCCTCAACCCCCGGTCGCGGGCGAAACGGACGGTGGCGACGATGTCGTCGGGCGCCTCGGCGAACACCACCAGCTCGGGATGCTGGTCGGCCACCAGGTTCCAGGCCTGGCGCGCCGCGTCCCAGCCCGGATCCTGCGCGGTAACCACGTCGCCGGCGATCTGATCGCGAAGTCCGGCGGTGTCGAGCTTGCCCCCGGGGCTCATGCGTGTTGTTCTAGCGAAGTTGGTCGGGGGGTGTCCGGCGGGCCGGAGGTCCTGAGGTGCCGTCCGGCGGGCCGGAGGTCCTGAGGTGGGGTCTGCCAGAGGTCGTAGGACCAATTGCCGATGGAAACTCAGCGACCGGGGGCGGACGATGGTGGGGAGATCATCGAGATCAAGGAGCGTCATTCATGACCGAAACCAAGATCCCAACCGCCAGCCAGCAGATCACCGCCGAGGTCGAGTCCTGGCCCGGAGTCGAGTCAGGCCCCGGCCGCCGGGGAGAGTTCGCCTTCCGTGTCGGCCGGCGCGAGATCGGCCACCTCCACGGCGACCGGTCCGCGCACTTCTTCTTCCCCAAGCCGGTGTGGGCCGAGTTGATGCGCGAGGGCCGCATCGCTGAGCATCCGGTGTTCCCGGGTCGCGAGGGTCCCGCCGCTCGCCGCATCCACGGCGACGACGACGTACGCGACGTGATTGAGCTGATGCGCCTCAACTACGAGCGCATGCGCAGCTGACACCTGCCCGGGGGGGAGGGCGACGGCGAGGCCGGCGTCGGGGCCGAGGCGGGGGTCGACGCGCGCGGCGTTGCTGGTCTGGGCAAGGGTGGCTGATCTGCGAAAAGCAGGCGTGGCGCGACGTGGGTCGTCTGACTCGTCATATACGCGAGCTAGATGCACCACGTCCGGGACCCGGACCCGAAACCTGGCGAAACTGTGGCGGCGTGCGTCGAGACTGCAACGGCCGCGGGAAGTAGGCTAGGGGGATGGCGCAGACGGTGGTGGTCCTGGGAGCGCGGAACCTGGGCGGAGCGATCGTCGATCACTTCCTCGGCCTCGGCTGGAACGCCGCCGCCGTCGCCCGCAGCGACGACACGCTCCAGAGCGTGCGCGCGCGGGGAGCGCTCGGCCTGCAGGCGGACGCGGCCGAGCCCGCGGCGCTGAATCAGGCCCTGCGCACGGCTCGGCAGGAGCTCGGCTCGGTCGACGCCGTGATCAACGCTGTCAGCGCCAGCCGTGCCACCGGCGCCGGACCCTTCGGTGGTGGCGAGCTGGCCTCGGCCGACCTCGAGGGCTTTAACGCCTGGACCGTGGCGGTGGCCGAGCAGGCGTTCGTGTTCCTGTCCGAAGGAGTGCGGGCACTGCAGGAGGACGGCGGCGGGACGTTGGTGCAGATCACCGGCGGCTCGTCGCGGCGGGCGATGCCGGGCAGGGGCCTGTGGGCGGCAGGGGCCTTCGCCACTCGCGCCCTCGTCCAGGCGGCGGCTCAGGAGCAGCGCGGCCACGGGATCCACGTGGCGCTGCTGGCGGTCGACGCCACCATCGAGTCTCCCAAGACGGCCGCCTTCACCGCCGATCAGCCGCGCGAGGCGCTCGCCGACATGGAGGGCGTCGCCGCGGCGGTCGCGTTTCTGGTCGGGCAGGGAGAGCGGACGATGACCCACGAGCTCGTCGTCACTCCCGCCGGCGATCGCTGGGTGCCCTGAACCTGACTGACGCGGTCGGGATGCGGGTCCTGGCCGTCGACTGGTCTGGCCGGGACAAGCGGGCCGAGGAGTCGCTGTGGGTGGCCGAAGTGCGCGACGGACAGCTGGTGGCGCTGGAGAACGGCCGCACCCGGGAGGCGGTGATCGGGCACCTGATCGAGTTGGCGCGCGACACGCCGAGGATGGTGGTGGGGCTGGATTTCGCCTTCTCGTTCCCGAAGTGGTGGTGCGACGCGCAGGGCTGGCGGCAGGGCCCGGAGGTGTGGGCGGCGATGGCCGCCGACGGGGAGCGACTGCTGGCGGCGTGCGAGCCGCCGTTGTGGGGCCGGGCCGGCAAGCCCAACCCGCTGCCGGTCGAGCGTCGCTACCGACGCGGTGAGACGGTCGACACGCCTACCGCCAAGTCCGTGTTCCAGATCGGCGGCTCGGGCGCCGTCGGCACCGGGTCGGTGCGAGGGATGGCGCTGCTGCCCCGGCTCGCCGAGCACGGCTTCTCGATCTGGCCGTTTCATCCCCCCGGCTTCCCGCTGGTGGTCGAGATCTACCCGCGGGCGCTCACCGGGCCGGTCCACAAGAGCCGCTGGCGCTCGCGCCACCCGTACATGTACGCGCGGTTTCCGGCGCAGGCACCCGCGCTGCTCGAGCGCGCGGCCGGCTCCGAGGATGCGTTCGACGCCGCCGTGTCGGCGTTGGTCATGGCCGAGCATCAGGATGAGCTGGCCGGACTGACGGCGCCCGACGACCCCTACGCGGCCGTCGAGGGCAGGATCTGGCTGCCCGAGCGCCGCGGTGCGGCGGGTGGGGTCGCCGATCCCATAGGCACGGGGTCCGTACGCTGCATTGCGCCATGAGCGAGCTTGAGTTCCTCGAGGCCCTGCACGTAGAGCTGCTGCGCCATCGCGAGCTCGTGCCCGAGCACGCCGCTCACGAGCTGTTTCAGACCTCGACGGTGACGGCGCTGGTGGGCGGAGCCTTCGACGGCGACGTCACCCTGGCCGAGCTGCTCGAGCACGGCGACCTGGGGCTGGGCACGCTCAACGGGCTCGACGGCGAGCTGATCGTGCTCGACGGCGAGGTGTGGAAGGCCGGCGTCGACGCCACCTTGACGCGTCCCGCGCTGACGTCGAAAACGCCCTACGCGGTGGTGGTGCCGTTCTCGCCGGGTGAGCCCGTGCCTCTCGCCGGGCCGTTTCGCGACGCCGACCTGGAGGAGCGCCTCAGTCACCGCGTCGACGCCGCCCGCCGCCCCACCGCGATCCGGATCGACGGCCGTTTCGAGCGTGTCACCGTCCGCTCGGTGCCCAAGCAGACGCCGCCCTACTCGACGTTGTCAGACGCCATCGCCGAGCAGCGGGTCACCGAGCTCGCCGACGTCCGAGGCTCGCTGGCCGGCTTCCGTTTTCCCGACGCACTCGACGGGATCGAGATGGTGGGCGCGCACCTGCACTTCGTCTCCGACGACCGCACCCGGGGCGGGCACGTGCTCGGCTACACCCTGCGGCACGGGACGGCGCACCTCGATGACCCCACCGAGCTGCACGTGGAGCTGCCGGCCTCCGTCGACGCCCCCGCTCGGGGGACGACGATCGATCAGGCGGCGCTGCACCGCCTGGAGAGCCGCGACTAACTCAGCGTCAGCACGGTGGTGCCGCTCGGCAGCGTGACGCTGGCGGTGCCGTTGGCGCCCGCGGTGGCGATGTGCCGGCCGCCCTTGAACACCTCGGTTCCGGCCGGTAGATGCGCGAGCGTCAGCCGCGCGGTGCCGTCGGTGGTGACGGTGACCGTTCCCGTCGGCAGCTTGGCGGCGGCGGTGTCGACGGTCAGCGCGGCGACGTCGGTCAGGCTCAGGGTCATCTCACGGTGCGCTGCGGGCCGGGTGCCCAGCTTCCAGGTGAGGCCCGAGTTGGTGCCCGGCAGCGGCTGGGTGGTCAGCGAGGGCCCGAACCGGTTCGCGGTCACCGCCGGTTCCGGCAGCGCGGCGTCGTCGGCCTGGATGCCCGCCGTCTGGCCGGCCGCGTTGTCGCGCGCGCTGAGGCCGCTGATCCAGTAGTCGCCGGTGACGCCGATCCCGAGTGCGGCGCTGTTGAGGCTCGGATACCAGTCGAAGGTGAACGCGCCCGGGTCGACCGTGCGGACCGGGTTTCCGAGGGCGGTCACCGCGTCGTCGAACCTGTCCTCGGTGGCGTAGACGAGATGGTCGGCCCCGGTGTGGATGAACAGGTCGTAGCGCTGGCTGAGGCTGTCGAAGGCCTGCGCCTGAGCGATGACGCCGGTGGTGGGCACGAGCTCGTCGGCGTAGGTCTGGTCGATCACGTAGGGGATCCAGCGGGCGTTGGCGACAAACGGCTGACTCTGGCCATCCTGCGAGCAGGTCGGATCAGTGGACGCCGCCCCAGTGATTCCCGGCCACACCTCTACGCCGCACGCGACCGGGCCGTCGAGCACCAGCGCACCGGCGAAGTCGTCGGGATGCTCGAAGGCGAGTTTGTAGGAGGCCCAGCCGCCCATCGAATATCCGGAGATCACCGTGCGCTGCGGATCGAGCGTGAAGGCGTCGGCGAGCGAGCGCCACACCTGCCAGAAGTCGGTCTCGGCCTCGTTGTAGTACCAGCCGGCGGGGCCGAACCCCTCGGTGGTGGCACAGATCGAGCCGCGGTCCTGGCACAGCTGCTGGATCAACTTGGGGTCGAGCGCGCCGTACTGGTTGTAGTTGACCTCGAGCGAATGCAGGATCCAGGTCAGCGGTGTCGCCTTACCGGGCTTGTAGTTGGTGGGCACGTAGACGGCGTAGGGCTGAACCCGATCAAGCAGCGTCGGCTTGAAATTGCCTTCGGCGCCGTCGTTGGTGATCTGACCGGAACCGAGGTTCAGGCGCGAGACGTACCAGCGCGCGCTGTAGCCGGTGGGCTGCGGGATCGGGGTGGTGTCCCCGGCCTCCAGCGCGGGCCAGTTGACGAGCTGGGAGAACTTGGACACGGTGCCGCCGGCCAGGGTGTCGGCCTGGTCGTCCTCCATCCAGAAGTTGCCGGTCACCGTGCGGGCGATGCCGTCGAGACCCAGGACCGAGCCCAGCGGGGTGCCGGCGAGCCGGGCCTGGGCGGCGGCGATCAGCGCGTCGCTCATCCCGTCGGTATAGACGGGCGGCTCTTGGGCCACGGTGCGGAAGGTGATGTTGTAGAGCCGCTCGGCGGTACTCGAACTGGCGGCGCTCGAGCCGACGTCGGGCGGGGCGAAGTTCTGCCCGGTCGAGTCGGCCAGCCCGGCGCCGAGCCGCACTCGCCAGTTGTCGTTCACTGGCAATAGCGCCCGGGGAACGGCGACGATGAACGACTTGGCGCTGCGGTCGACGGTCAGGCTGCCGCCGTGGGTCAGCACGCTGGTGCGCACGCCGGTGACCGGATTGACCAGCCAGGCGCCGCGGCTGGAAACGACCAGCGCCTGGTCGATGCCGGGTGAGCTGACGCCTGCGTCGGCCGGCCACGCCGAGCCGCCGGTGGCGGGATTGTTGTCGGTGTCGAACGTCCACTCGGCGATGGGGACGTTGGCGTCGGCCAGCGTCACCCAATCCACGCGCCAGTAGGTGAAGGCGCCCTTGACCCCGATGCCGGCGCGGAAGATGTCGGCTCCGTTGTTGTCAGCCGGGCCCGAGGGGTACACGTAGTCGCCCTGGCGCCCGGCCAGGCTCGAACTCTGGTCGTCGCTCGAGATCGGCAGGCCCTCCGGACTGGAGGCGCCGTAATCGTCGTAGACGAAGTCGGTCCACAGTGAGGCGCCGCCGTCGAGGTGGCCGGTGCCGGAGGTGGGCGAGAAAGTGTTCGGGAACGGCCACGCGGTGCTCGAGGGCTCGGGGAGAGAGGGGGCCGCGTCGCTGGCGGCTGCCGGTACGTCGGAAGGCATGCCGGCCGCTTGCGCCCGCGCCGCGACGGCGCCGAGGCCGAATCCGACGATCGCCGCCATGGCGATCAGGACCCTGACCGCACGCCAGCCCGCGAGCGGAAATCTCACGCCCTTCGTGGGTACACCGACAGTTGATCTATTGCGCTGGCTCACGCTCGGACAACCGCGGCGATCAGTTTCTTGCCGCCATAGGGTCATACCCGTAGATACCCTCTGGCCAACCTCCCAGGAGACACACATGACAGATACCGCCACCGCGCCAGCGATCACCGGCGTCGACTTCGTTGCGCTGCCCACCGATGACCTCGATGCGTCCATGCACTTCTACGGCACCGTGCTGGGGCTGCCGTTCGTCAAGCGCTGGGGCGAAATGCCGGGAGTCGAGTACCAGGCCGGCAACCTGACCATCGCCATCATGGAGCCCACCGCCTTCGGCCAGGAGTTCCGCCCTCACGCCACGCCGCTCGCTCTGCAGGTCGACGACGTTGCGGCGGCGCGGGCTCAGCTAGAGGCGCAGGGCGTCAAGTTCGTCAGCGACCTGATCGACAGCGGCGTCTGCCACCAGGCGATCTTCCTCGACCCGGCCGGCAACGCGCTCGACCTGCACCACCGTTACGCGCCCAACCCGGAGTAGGCGGGCCTACCCGCCGCGCTCGTAGCGCTCCTGCTCCTCGACGGTCCGCTCGGCGGTCGGCACCGCCTCCAGGCGGCTGTCGGGGATCGGTTCGCCACTGTCGAGCGAGAGGCCGTAGCTTCCCTCGGCGAGGCGGTTCTCGGCCCGCTCGACGGCGGCCAGTTCGCGGCGCAGGTCCTGGACCCGGCCGGCGTCGAACTCGTCCTGGTAGAGGTCTTCGGAGTCCCGCTCGCCGGGCTCCCGGTTCTGGTCTGACTCCTGCGACGCAGGGCCCCCCAGCTCGGCCAGTGCGTGTTCGATTCGTTCCCGTTCCTGCCTGAGCAGCTCGCGGGCGCGCTCGGATTCCATCCCTTGAGACTACCGGCGGCGGCCGCGGCCGGTAGGGTCGCGCTTCACGGCGCCCAGATTCAAACAGCTATGGAGGAGAGTGAGATGGACGAAGCCAAGACCCGCAGCCAGGTCCAGGACCACGCCGACGCGGTCGTGCGCGGCGACATGGACCACGTGATCGGGGACTTCTGTGAGGAGATGCGTCCGCAGGTGCCCGAGATCGCCAAGAGCCTTCCGCAGCCGGTCACTTCGGCCGAGGTGCTCGGACTCGAGGTGGGGGATGAGGAGTGCGTGGCCAGGATCAAGTACTCCAGCGGCGACAGCGACGTCACGATCCAATCGCACTGGCGCGACATCGACGGGCGCCCGCAGATCGTGGCCGGGCAGCCCCTGGAGTAGACCGGCTTACCCCTCGGGGCGCAGGCCGCAGACGCGCAGGGCGACGGCGGCGGGCGTGTCGAGGTCGTGTAAGACCGCGAGCAGCTCTTCGCCGGCCAGGTCGGTGACCTTGGCGGCGAGCTCGGACTGGGACAACGGATGCTCGGGGGCTCCGCGGGGCGCCTCGACGCGGACCAGTTCCTGGCCGCCGGCGCACAGCACGGCCCCGAACTCAGGCAGCGCGCGGTCGACGCGAACCGTCACCGCCTCGGCCCGCGCGCTGATGGCCGGATCGGCCGACGCGAAGTCGCGCGCCCGGGGCGGTCCGTGAACGAGCGTGTGGGCTACGCAGTACGGGATCGAGAACTTGGCCGACAGGCCGTCGGAGACCTCGTCCAGATGCGCCGCCTGGCGCGCGACCGGGTGTACGACCACCTCCAGCGGCTGCGGTTCGGTGCCCCGCTGGTGCAGGCTGGCGGCTCCGTCGATCGGCGAGTGGGTACCCAGACAGCTGGGGTGGAGCTTGATCCAGTTGCGGGTGATCGCCGCGTGCTCGCCGGCGCTCGTTCCGGCCTCGCGGCGTGGCCAGACCGCCCCCAGAACTCGCTCGAAGCCCACCGGGCCGTGGATCGCCCGACCATCCACGGTGGCGCCCGCCTGCGCGAGCAGTGCGGCCTGCACCCCGGCGGCGGCGGCCAGGCCGACCTGAATCGATTTGCCGTCGGTGCCAAAGGCACCGCGCGTCCCGCCCGCGCGCAGCAGCGCCAGGGCAAGGGCGTTCTCGGCCTGCGCGGGCGACAGCTCGAGCAGGCGTGCGGCGGCGGTCGCGGCTCCGATCGGCCCGCACACCGCGGTGGGGTGCCAGCCGCCGTCGTACAGCGCGGGGTGGCTGGCGACCGCGACCGCGGCCATCGCCTCGTAGCCCTCTTCGTAGGCGGCCAGCGCGGCGCGCGCGGGGAGTCCGCGGTGGGCGGCGAGCACGAGCGCGGCCGGGGCGGTGGTCGCGCTGACGTGAGCCAGGCCGTCGGCCAGGGTGTCGTCGAAGTCGAGCACGTGACCGGCAGTGGCGGCGAAGGCGACGTCGGCCACCAGGTCGTCGCCGGAGGCGCGCACCGCTCGGGCGGCAGGCTCGTCCCGGCCGGCGGCGGCGCAGGCCAGCCAGTCGGTGAGCGCCATCAGATAGGCGCGCTGGTGGCGCCTGCGGGGCGCGGTGCCGGTGGTGGCCGCCACCTCTGAAAGGCTAGCCGGACGGCGACGTGTGCTCGAGCTCGTCAAGCCGGCGCTGCAGGAAGCGCTGCTCGGCTTCGTCGTGGGCGAGCTCGAGCGCACGCTGGTAGGCGTCGCGAGCCTCCTCGCCACGGTCGAGGCGGCGCAGCAGGTCGCCGCGGGTCGAGTGCAGGTAGCGGTAGTCGTCGAGCTGGAGGCGGTCGGCTATCTCCAGGCCGGCCTGCGGGCCTTGTACCTCGGCCACCGCCACCGCGCGGCTGAGCTCGACCACCGGGGATTCGGTGAGGCGGGCGAGCTCGCCGTACAGCGCCGCTATCTGGGGCCAGTCGCGGGACTCGTCGGCGTGCAGGGACGCGATCGCCGCCTGGACCACGTACGGTCCGCCGCCGTGCAGAGCCAGGGCGCGGTCGAGCACGGCGCGCCCCTGCTCGATCTGGTCGGCGTCCCACAGCGAGCGGTCCTGCTCGGCCAGCAAGACCATGTCCCCGTCGCGAAAGCGGGCCTCGCGGCGGGCGTCGTGGAGCAGCATCAGGGCCAGCAGGCCGTGTACCTCGGGCTCGTCGGGCATCAGCTCGGCCAGCGCCCGCCCCAGCCGGACGGCCTCGCCGGCCAGTTCGCGGCGGCCGCCATAGCCCTCGTTGAAGATCAGGTAGACGACGGCCAGCACCGCGGCCAGCCGGTCGGGCAGCAGATGGTCGGGCGGAACTCGAAAGGGAATGCCGGCGGCCTTGATCTTGCGCTTGGCCCGAACCAGGCGCTGGGCCATGGTCGCCTCGGGGACCAGGAAGGCGCGGGCGATCTCGGCGGTGCTCAACCCGCCGAGCGTGCGCAGGGTGAGCGCCACCTGGGCGTCGGTGGCCAGCGCCGGGTGACAGCAGGTGAACACGAGTTCGAGGCGCTCATCGTGGAAGGTGGTGTCGTCCATGGTGTCGACGGCGTCCTCGGTGGTCTGCGGGATGTCGAGCAGGCGGGTCTTGGCGGCCAGGGTCCGGTCGCGGCGGATGCGGTCGATGGCGCGGTTGCGGGCGGTCGCGATCAGCCAGGCGCGCGGGTTGCGTGGCTCGCCCTCGCCCGGCCACCGCTCGGCGGCGATCGCGAACGCCTCCTGGGCGGCCTCCTCGGCGAGGTCGAAGTCGCCGAGGAAGCCGATCATGGCCGCGAGGACCTGGCCCCACTGGTCACGGAACGTCCGCTCGAGGGTCGCTACCACTGCGCCAGCGGGCGGATCTCGATGGCGCCACCCATTCGGGCCGCGGGGATGCGGGCAGCCAGCTCGATGGCGGCGTCGAGGTCGTCGGCCTCGTAGAACAGGTAGCCGCCGAGCGCCTCCTTGATCTCCGCGAACGGGCCGTCGGTGGTCAACGCCTTGCCGTCCTGGACGCGGACGGTGGTCGCCGTCTCCGGCGGCTCCATCTGCACGCCCGAGGTGACGCCGGGGGTCTCGGTGAGCTCCTGATAGGCGGTGAAGACGGCCTTCTGCTCCTCGTCGGAGAGTTTGCCCCAGGCCTCGGGGTCATACGGGGTGGGGGTGGTGCCCTGGTGAATCAGCAGCATGTACTTCATGTGGCTTCCTCCTGTGGGGATGGTCGCCTTACAGACGAACGGGCCGCCGCTGAATCGACAGGGTCACTCGGGCGGGGGCAGGAAGTTGACCTCATGCTCGGCCGCCAGGGCCACCACCGCGTCCGGCGTCTGCTCGGACATCGCATCGATCCCGGCGAACAGGTCGTACAGCCTGCCCGTCGGGGTGACCCAGAACAGGCAGGTCAGGGTGGCGCCCGAGCGGTTGAAGAGTCCGTGCGCCTGACCCATTGGCAAGCGGACGAGGTCGCCGTTGCGCGCCTTGCGCTCGCCATCGCCGGCGACCAGCGTCAGCTCGCCGTCGATGATGAACACGTATTCGTCCTGGGTGGGGTGGATGTGCGGCGGGACGAAGGTGTCGGGGGGAAGCGTCGCGTGCCACGCGAACGAGCGGTCGCTCAGCTGCTTGGGGCGGTAGGTCTGCCCGAGGATGCTCCATTCGATCCCATCGAGCGTGTCCTGCGCCGCGATCACGTCCGGTCCGGTTGAGGCGGTCATGCTGCTCCTCTCTGTCGTTGGTTCTTGGCTTGAGTCTGGGACGGCGAACCCCGCCTTGCTGGCGTACCCCCGCACGATCGCCTTGCGCTCAGCGTGGCTGAGGACCTGGTCGACATCGTCGAAGCCGTCCGGTGCCAGGGCCTCGACGGCATCGATCACGCCCTCGGGTCCGCCGGTCCGGTTGGAGCGGACGACCTCGGCGGTCGGCCCCAGCCGCTGGTCCTCGTAGCGTCTGAGTGCCGCCGCGGTGTCGTCGGTCTGGGTGAGCTCGTCGGCGAGGACGACGGCGTCGAGGATCGCCTGGCTGGCTCCGTTGGAGCCGACGGGGTACATGGCGTGAGCGGCATCGCCCAGCAGGGTGACATGCCCCCGCGACCACGCGGGGATCGGGTCGCGATCGCACACGGGGTACTCCCAGAACACGGGCGTCTCGCGGATCAGCCGCTCGACCTCCACCTCCTTGACGTCAAAGCGCTTGACGTGGGGAAGGAGCTCATCCAGGCGACCCGGGCGCGACCAGTCCACGCGGTGCGGCGGCGGCGTCCCCTCGGTGCCGATCCGCGCCATCACCGCCCAGTTGGTGAGCCGGCGGGAACCGTCGCCGGGAGCGATCGGGTACAGCACCACCTTGGCCCCCATGCCGCCGGCGATGATCATCGAGCGTCCGGTGAGGAACGCCGGCCAGTCGGTGGCTCCGCGCCACAGCATGGTGCCGTTCCAGCGGGGCGGGCCCTCGTCGGGATTCAGTGCCGCTCTCACCGTGGAGTGGATGCCGTCGGCACCGATCAGTGCCCGGCCCTGAATGGTGCCGGCCGGCTGGCCCGCGGTGTCGGCGAAGTGCGCGGTGACGCCGTCGTCGGTCTGCGTGAAGCCGGCCAGGCGATGGCCGGTGACGATCGCCTCGTCTCCCAGCCGCTCGATGACCGCCTGCTTGAGCACCCCCTGCAGCGCGCCGCGGTGAATCGAGAACTGCGGCACCGCGTGGCCGGCGTCCAGCCCACGCAGCTCGCGCCAGATCTCCTGGCCGAACCGGTTCATGTAGATCAGCTCGTAGGTGCGCAGTCCGACTTCATCGAGCCGGTCGAGGAGGCCGAGGGCGGCGAGCTGGCCGATCGCGTGCGGCAGCGTGTTGATGCCGACGCCAAGCTCGCGGATCTGGGTCGATTGCTCGTAGACGCGGCAGGGCACGCCCCGGTCGTGCAGCGCCAGCGCCGTGGCCAGCCCCCCGATTCCGCCGCCGACAACGATCACGGTCGTCTGCACGACGCTTGAGCTTAAGGGTCCGCCGGTGTTCGGACAGTTCCGTTTCTCGTAGTCCGGAAAGTCTCTGGATCCGGCTGGAGCGGTCGGGTGGCAGCTGTTTCCCGCCAGATTTGACGGGTTTGTGCTGCCAGCTGGGCCCGCAGGCGTAGGACGAAATCCAGATGGGGCCCCCGGCCGCAGCGTCCAACGCGCGGCGCCAGGGGTCAGGCCGCGGAGGTCGGGGTCAGCCGGGGTCGGTGCCCGAGGCCGTGCCGGTGGCCTGCGCGCGGATGATGGCGTCGAGTTGGGCGCCGAACAGGAACACGGTGGTGGAGATGTACAGGTAGGCCAGGCTGACGATCACCGACGCCAGGCTGCCGAACACCGATTGGTAGGAGGCGACGTCGGTCAGGTAGAGGTAGAAGACCAGCGACACGATCACCCAGGAGGCGATCACGATGCCGGCTCCGAGCGAGACCCACGGGACCGTCTGGCGGGCCGCCGGGGCGTGGCGGACGAGCAACCCGACGATCGCCCACAACAGGGCGATGATCAGGACCCAGCGGAGCGCGAAGCCGAGCACCTTGACCGGCACGGCGGCGTGCGTGAGCGAGAAGAACGGCGCGAACAGCAGGCACACCGCCACCAGGACGAAGCACACCCCCGACCTCGACCGACAGCACGAACGAGATCGAGTAGCGCTTGACGAATGAGCGCTCTCGTGAGGAGCAGTAGATGCGCGCCAGCACGCCCATGACCGCGCGCACCGCGCCCGAGATCTGCCACAGGGCGAGCGCGCCGCCGAGCGTCGCCCACAGCAGCCGGCGGCCGGTGAACACGGTCACCACCGCGTTCTTGATGGCGGCGAACAGCGCTGGCGAGAAGTTGGCGCGCAACTGGGGCGCCACGTGCTGGTCCCACACGCTGCTCATGTGCAGGACGCTGACCAGAGCCAGCACGAACAGCAGGAAGGGAACGATGGCGGTGAGGATCTGAAACGAGATCGCGCTGGCGTAGGTGAGCAGGTCGTTGTCCTTGAACCCGTCAAGCAGCTCCCGGGCCCACCAGCGCAGCGCCGGAGTCGACGCGGATGGCGCCCGCGCCGGTGAACGGGCCGGTGGTGATCCGGCGGGGGTATCCCACCCCCTGGGCGGCGCCGGCGCGGCGCTCGGAGAAGCTGGCATCCCCTATGGCATACCTCCGATGCCGGCTTTCAATCCACATTCTGGAGTTCTGACCCGATGAACTGGTTGCGGACATCGGGTGTGACATTTCCCCCGCCGCGCCAGTACGCTCGTCGCCGTGGTGGCGTGGTTTGACGAGTTGGCGGAGTTCCTCCGCATCCCCTCGATCAGCGCCGATGCCGCTTACGAGGAGGACGTGAGGCGGGCGGGCGAGTGGGTCTGCGACTTCCTGCGTGATGCCGGCGGTCGGTGCGAGTTGATCGAGATCAACGGTCATCCGCTGGCGATCGGCGAGGTGCGCGCCTCCACCGATCCGGACACCGCCCCCACTGTGCTGTGCTACGGACACTTCGACGTGCAGCCGCCCGACCCGCTCGAGCTATGGGACTCCCCGCCATTCGAGCCCGAGATCCGCGGCGAGCACATCTACGCCCGCGGCGTCGCCGATGACAAGGGCCAGCTGTACATGTTGCTGTCAGCCGCTCGTGAGCTGGCCCGGCAGCGGCGAGCTGCCGGTGAACCTGCGCTTCACCTGCGACAGCGAGGAGGAGACCGGCGGTCATTCGATCATCGATTACCTCCAGGACGACGAGGCCGGCGCCGACGCGGCGGTGATCTTCGACAGCGGCATGATCCAGCGCGGTCTCCCGGCGTTCGACATCGCCACGCGCGGTATCGCCTACTTCCACGTCAAGCTGCGCACCGGCGAGCGCGACCTGCACTCGGGCATGTTCGGCGGTGCCGCCCTGAACGCCATCCACGCCCTGGTCAAGACGCTGGAAGCGGTGACTGCCGCGCGACGGCCGGCTGCGCCGAGCCGCTGCGAAAGGGCATACTGGCGCCCACCGCGCAGGAGCTTGAGGACTGGGGCAGCTGCCCGCCGGCGCCGGCGAGCTCGCCGGCGCGGGCGCCCAGCCGGCCGATGCCCAGGCCGCCGAGGAGTTCTACCTGCGCACGTTCGCCGAGCCGGCCGTCGAGATCAACGGCGTGCACGCCGGCTCCCCGGAGCTGTCAAGACCGTGCTGCCGGTCGACGCGATCGCCAATGTGTCAATCCGGCTGGCCCCCGGCCAGCAGTTGGACGAGATCGCGCCGGCGATGGAGCGTCTGTTGCGCGAGGCCGCGCCACCAGGCAGCGAGCTGGAGCTGGAGCTGCTGTCCGCGGCCCCGCCCGGCATGGTCTCGCCCGACGCCAAGGCGCTGCGACTCGGTCTGGACGCGTTTGAACGCACGGTGGGCGTGCGACCGGCGCTGATCCGCTCCGGCGGCACATTGCCGATCGTCGCGGTGCTGGGCGACAAGGGGATACCCACAATCATCACGGGCTTCACGATCCCGGGCGCGAACATGCACTCGCCCAACGAGAACATGCTCGTCGAGTACGTGTCGCTGGGGATCACCGCTGCCGGCGAACTGTTTCGAGAGTTCGCGTCGTTGTGATCGTTTTCGACCTGACTTGACCAGACCAATTAGGGCAGGCCTCAGCGGACCAGCGGCGTTGCTGCGATGCTGGTCGCGGGGCGTGCTGGCTGCCCGGGTGCGGCGATCAGACAACGTCGCCGGCCGCCGGCACGTTCACCCCACGGACCCAGGGCGTGCTGACCGTCGCCACCTCGGAGATCCCGACGCCCGGCTTCTGGACCGGGACGCCGGACTCACATCACCGGGGGACTGGAGTACGAGCTGGCGCAGTGATCTCGCCCAGCGCTTCGGCCTGAATTCGGTTCAGGTGCGGCTCGTCCACTTCCACCGGGTGGTGACCGGCAATCTCGGCGGCGCCGACCTCGCGCTGGACCTGATCAGTCCGACCGCCGCCCGCGAGAAGGTGCTCGACTTCTCCGATCCCTACCTGGACGCCGCCCCGACGGTGGTGGTGCGCGCCGGGACCAAGGTGCCGGACCTGGACACCGCCCGGACGCTGAAGTGGGGCGCGGTCCGGGCGACCACCTTCGTCGGCGTCATCAACAACCTGATCACTCCCAACCCTCCGGTGCAACGTGTACGACAACTCCGCGCAGATGCTGGCCGGCCTGCAGCGCAGCGAGATCGACGCCGCCCTGCTCGACCTGCCGTTGGCCGTGGCCACCGCCCGGGATTCGGGTGGGCGGTTGTCGGCGGTGGCGCAGCTGCCGCAGTCAGAGACCATCGCCGCCGCCCTGCCCAAGGGCTCGGCCAACACCGAGGCGGTCTCCTCGGCGATGCGCGCGTTCACCGCCGACGGGACGATCGCCCGCCTGCGAGAACACCTGGATCGGGTCGGAGGCGGCCAACGCCGACAAGTCGATCCCGCTGCTGCGGAGCACCCGATGATGCTCTCGCCTGCCTCGATCAGCATCAGCTCCCCGACGGGGCCGGCGTTGGAGTTCCTGGTCCTGTTCCTGGTGGTGATCATCGGGCCGCCCCTGCTCGAGCGCGCTCGGATGCCGGGGATCATCGGGCTGCTGCTGGGCGGCTTTCTGATCGGCCCCCATGGGCTGAACCTGATCGGGGCCGGCAACACGACGGTGCCGGAGCTGGGCCAGATCGGGCTCCTCTACCTGATGTTCGTCGCCGGCGTCGAGCTGGACCTCGCGCTGCTGCGGGTGCACCGGCGGCGCCGTGATCCTGTTCGGCGTGGTCAGCTTCGCGGTGCCGATGGCGCTGGGCTCGGTGGTCGGATTCTCGATGAGCTGGAGCGCGCCGGCGGCGCATCCTGCTGGGGTCGCTGATGGCCTCGCACACGCTGCTGGTCTATCCCGCGGTGCGAGACGCCGGGCTGTCCACCCATCACGGCGGTGGCCACCGCGGTCGGCGCCACCGTGATCACCGACACCGCTTCGCTGGTGGTGCTGGCCGCGGTCTCGGGGTCCCAGCTCGAGGGCGGCGGACCGGTGTCGATCGGACTCCAGATCGCCTTCGGCCTGGTGGTGCTGGCCGTCTTCACGCTGGTCATCCTGCCCCGGCTGGTGCGGCTACGCCTTCCGCCATCTCGGCACCGATCGGATCGTCCGCTACCTGCTGGCCATCGCGTCCTTTCTGGGCGCGGCGACGCTCGGCCGGGAGCCTCGGCATCGAGGGGCTCGTGGGCGCCTTCTTCGCCGGGCTGGGGCTGAACCGGCTGGTTCCCAACGAGGGGCCGCTGATGGAGCGGATCGACTTCTTCGGCGCGGCCGTGTTCGTGCCGATCTTCCTGGTCTCGGTGGGCATGCTGCTCAGCCCAGCGTGATGGTCGCAGGGCGAGACGCTGAAGCTGGCCGGGCTGTTCATCGTCGCGGCGATCGGCGGCAAGGCGCTGGCCGCGCTGATCTGCCGAGCAGCCGTTGAAGCTGACCTGCAGCGAGGCGTCGCTGATGCTGGGCATGACCCTTCCGCAGGCGGCGGCCACGCTGGCGGCGACCATCATCGGCTTCAACATCGGCCTGTTCGACCAGTCGGTGGTCAACGCCGTGCTGGTCCTGATCCTCGTCTCGATCGTGGTGGCCACGTTGGTCACCGACCGCGCCAAGGCACGAGTGCCGGTGCCCCACGTGGAGCACCAGGCGCTGGGTCAAGCGCGTACTGGTCGCGCTGCAGGACGCGGGCCAGGCCCCGATCGGTTTCGCCATCGCCGCGCGCGTGGCCGGTCCGGACAGCGGCCTGGTCCGAGCACTGCTCGAATGCCCGCCGGGCGAGAAGCGCCAGCGCGAGGCCGAGCCTGCGCGCAGCTCATCGCGTCGGCTTCGCCGTGGGAGTCGACATCGACCCCGGGCTGCTGGTGCACCCGTCGCTGGCCGAGGGGATCATCAACGTCGTCGCCGAGCACGAGCCCTCGTTCGTGCTGGTCGGTCAGCGCACCGCGTCTGCCCATCCGGCTCTGGGCGGAATCGGTGAGGCGGTCGCCGCCTCGGTGCAGGTGCCGGTGGCGATCCTGCTCGGCGAAGCCGCAGCGAATTGGCGAGGTGGTGTTGATGCAAGCCGATCCCGAGCGAGTAGCCGGCGGCAACGGGGACCGCAGCGGAGCGGCCGCGGTCGCCAATGAGCTGGCGAGGCGGATCGGGGGCAAGAACGTCACCCGTCGAGGCGCGGACGAGAAGCTCGTGCTGGGCGAGCTGCGCCCGGGGCAGCTGTGCATCGCGCCGGTCGATTCCTGGCAGGTGATGGCCGCCGCCGATCCGCCGGAGGGCGCGGCGCTGATGATGGTCCTCCAACCGCCGGCGCTGGTCCCGCACGACGAGCGCTCCTACGCCTGATCACCGGCGGCCCGGCCCGGATATGGTTGCCGGCATGCCAACCGTGCTCGTGACCGGGGCCGGCCGCGGATCGGCCGAGGGGCCGCGCTGCACCTGGCGGGAGCGGGGTGGGACGTGATCGCCGGGGTCCGCCGGGGCGCCGACGGCGAGGCGCTGGCTCAGGCTGGGGGTGCGCGGATCAGCTCGGTGCAGCTCGACATCACCGACGCGGCCCAGGTCGCGGCCCTCGAGGATGCTCTCCCCGGCCGCGCTCGACGCGGTCGTCAACAACGCCGGCGTGGTGGTGGCCGGTCCGGTCGAGCTGGTGGCGCCCGAGGACCTGCGCCGCCAGCTGGAGGTAAACGTGGTCGGACAGGCGGCGGTCACCCAGGCGGTGCTGCCGCGGCTGCGCTCTTCACGGGGACGGGTCGTGTTCGTCTCCTCGCTCAGCGGTCGCATTGCCACGCCCATGTTCGGCCCCT
This sequence comes from uncultured Solirubrobacterales bacterium, assembly GCA_963754375.1. Taxonomy (GTDB): domain Bacteria; phylum Actinomycetota; class Thermoleophilia; order Solirubrobacterales; family Solirubrobacteraceae; genus Palsa-465. Next base: position 23,052 of record CAVWFX010000013.1, on the reverse strand, counting down.
ATTCGGCGTCCAAGTTCGCGCTGGAGGGAATGGCCGATGCTCTACGCATGGAGCTTGCGCCGTGGGGGTCCGGGTCGTGCTGGTGGAGCCGTCCCAGACCGACACCGACCTGTGGCGACTGGCCGACCGTGAATTTGACGAGTCCGTTGCCCAGCTCGAGGCGGACGGCCGCTACCTCTACAACAAGCATCTGGCGGCTTTCGCAAGACGATCCCACGCGCCCAGCGGGCCGCGGTCCCGGTGCACGCGGTGACGGCGGTGATCGAGCGGGCGCTCACCGACCGGCGGCCGCGGGCACGTTACGTGGTCGGGCGCGGTCCTCGGGTGCAGGCGATCATGGCGGCAATGACCCCGACGGCGGTCCGAGACCGTGTGCTCAGCGCCGGCACCGGCGTGCCGCGACGGGCCTGACGATCGAGGTCGAGCCCGCCCCGCGAGTGAGTACAGTCGTTGCATGGCTGCTGAGGTCGAGACCACCGCGAGACACCGCTGGTAATTCGCCTGGCCATCTCGTGGCTGACCAACGCCCTGGTCCTGGCGGTCGTGACCGCGCTGCTCAGTGGGGTCACGGCGCGCAACGCGGGTTCACTGCTGGTGGCGGCGATCGTGTTCGGTGTGCTCAACACGCTGCTGAAGCCGCTGCTGCGGTTGATCACGCTGCCGCTGGCCATTCTCAGCTTCGGGATCGCCTGGTTCTTCGTCTCGATGCTGATGCTGCTGCTGACCAGCACCCTGGTCAGCGGCTTCTCCATCTCAGGGTTCTGGACTCTGGTGGAGGCGACGCTGATCGTGTGGGTGGTCAACCTGGCCCTGGATCTGACGCCGGGACCGTGGCAGATCACCGGCAAACGGCGCCGCCGGCGGCTGCGTCGCGCCTGAGGCGTCGGGCGCAGTGCCGGCCCGACGGGCGCTCGATTTCTGCTTCTAGCGCGCGACGCGGCATGATGCGGACGTGGCTCCGGAGGACTTCCACGACTTCTACGTAGCCAGCGCCAGCGTGGCCGGCGCTCTGATCGGGCTGCTGTTCGTGGCCATCTCGGTGCGCCCCGAGCGTCTCAAGGAGGACCGCGAGACCCACGCTCACCGCGTCCGTGCCTCGGCGGCTCTGACCTCCTTCGTCAACGCCCTCAGCATCTCGCTGTTCGCTCTCATCCCCGGCGAGCTGCTCGGCGGCACCGCGGTCTCGGTCGCGGTGATCGGCGTGCTGTTCGTGCTCGGGTCACTGGTGTCGGTGGGACGGGTCCGCGGTGTGCACGTGACCGAGTATCGCGACACTGTGTTCCTGATCGGCTTGGTGGTGGTGTTCGTCCTCCAGTTCATCGCCGGTGTCGTGCTCCTCATCCACCCCCACCGCGTCGGCCCCGCCCGCACCATCGGGATTCTCGTGGTCGTGTGCTTCCTGATCGGGATCTCGCGATCCTGGGAGCTGATCGGCGGAAGCAACCTCGGACTCTTTCACGAGATTGCCAAGCTCTGGCGCCCGCCACCGGATGACGATCCCGACAGCGGCGCTACCAGCGACGAACCGATACCGACTTCAGATCGCCAACCTGATCCTTGGTCAGGCTGAGATTGACGACGTCGTTCTCGATGCTGCTGACGGCGCCGATCGGGATCGTGATCTCGCGCTTGCCCCACAGATGGCCGTGCTCGAGCACCAGGTGGGTGATGCCGTCCTCGCTGTCGACGACGAACCCGTCCACGTGGCCCAGGTCATGGTCGTCGGTGGAGATGACCGGGCTGGATCGCCGGACCTCGATCGTGTCCTTGGGGACCCGATCGTAGATCTCGGTCATGTGATCGTCGTAGGCCATCGCCGGCATGGTGGTGCCAAGGCCACCGCCGGGGGTCATGCTCTCGTAGTAGGGCAGCGCCAGCATGTTCTCGATCCCGACCTGCCAATTGGGGTCCTCCACGGGCATCTCGCCCATCCGCAGATACGCCGACCTCTGCAGCGGCTCGCGCTGGTTGACGGCGTCGATGGTGCAGTCGAGCTGCATCCTGGCCTCATCGTCTCCGATCGCCTGTGCGCGCTCGATCGGCACCAGCCGGGCGAGGTCGTGGCGGTGGTGCGGTTGCACCACCAGATGGGTCACCCGCTTCTTGATCGGGTCGACGACGATGTCGGCCAACTCGCCGTAATCGCCGTCGGTGCAGCGGACGGGGCTACCGAGGTCGAGTCGCATGATGATGGTCGGTGTGGGAGGCGCGCATGCGACTAACCATAGTTTCTCACGTCGATGGGACGCGCTTGCGGTTGGCTGAGGCGCGAACTGCTCGCTCCCGCGACCTCGAACTCGTCTTGCCGCTCAGCCCGGGCCGCCGCGGGCTCGCTGTCAACCCGGCCGCGCCTACGTGAACGCCGAGATGCCGGTCACCTCGCGACCCAGGATCAGGGACTGGATGGTGTCGGTCCCCTCGTAGGTGTCGACGATCTCCAAGTCGGTCATGTGGCGGGCGACGTGGTAATCGAGCAGGAGCCCGTTGCCGCCGAGGATGTCGCGCGCCTCCGAGCAGACCAGCTTCGCCTGGCGGACGTTGTGGAGCTTGGCCAGGGACGCCATCGGGTCGGTCACCTCTCCGCGCTCCTGAAGCTCGGCGAGGCGGAAGCAGACCAGCTGCATGGCCGTCGTCTCGGCCACCATCGTGGCCAGCTTGCCCTGGACGAGCTGAAAGCCGGCGATCGGCTGCCCGAACTGGTCGCGCTCCAGCGCGTAGCCGAGCGCTGTCTCCAAGCAGGCCATCGCGTGACCGGTGCACTCCCAGGCGACGCTGCCCCGCGTCTGGCTGAGCACCCGGGCGGTATCGGCGAACGAGTTGGCGTTGGCGAGCCTGTTCTCCGCCGGGACCCGGACATCGTCGAGCGTGATCTCGGCCTGCCAGACGGCGCGCTTGCCGATCTTGCCGGTGATCACCGTTGACGGATCGAATCCCGGGGTGCCCTTCTCGACCAGGTAGCCGCTGACTTCTTCATCCTCGCCGCGCGCCCAGACCACGGTCGACATCGGCGAACGACGCGTTGCCGATCCAGCGCTTGGCCCCGTTGAGCACGTACTCGTCGCCGTCGCGCCGCGCGGTCGTCTCGAGCGAGACCGAATCGGACCCGTGGTCGGGGCTCGGTCAGGCCGAAGGCCCCGATCTTCTCCAGCCGCGCCATCGGGGGCAACCAGCGATGCTTCTGCTCCTCGCTGCCGAGCAGGTTGATGGAGCCCATGGCCAGCCCGGAATGCACGGCGATAGAAGGTGTTCACGCTGCCGTCGCCGCGCGACAGCTCGCGGGAGATGAGCCCGCCGGCGAGCCGCGAGAGCCCCGGGCAGCCGTACCCCTCGATGGTGGCGCCGGCAATCCCCAGCTCGGCCAGCTTGGGGAGCAGCTCGAACGGAAACTCGGCTCGCTCCCAGTAGTCGTTGATGATCGGCAGGACCTCGTCATCGGCGAACCGCCGCACCCGGTCACGGACGTCGCGCTCGCGGTCGGTCAGCGTCTCGTCGAGCCGGTAGAAGTCCGCGCTCGCTGCGATCGACTCGCGTGCCTGCTCCGTTGCGCCCTGCCTCTCGTCACTGGCCACGGTAGGGATTCTCTCCGCGCGGCCGTAGGGCCAAACGATGGGGAGCGGCCGGGTTGACCGGGCGGATAAGCTTGCGCCCACGTTTGTCGAGGGGTGGGGAAACCCGCGCAGGAATGAATCCTTTGGGTCGATCGGGCATTAGTGTCGTCGTCGCTGTCTCGTGCCTGGTGGCGGGCCTCACGTTGCCGACGCTGCTGCCGGCGGTGGCGGCCGCCCGGCGCTCGCCGGCCATCACCTTCTACTTCGGGCTCAAGCGCCCTGAGGCGCAGGCGCAGGCGGCGTTCTTCGCCGTGGGCCGGCCGGGGTCATCGACCTACCGGCGCTTCCTGTCGCTGAGCCAGATCTCGAGTCGGTACGGAGCCAGTTCGCAGACGAAGAGAGCGTTTCTGAGAGGGATCTCGGCGCTCGGCCTCCGGGCCCGAATCGATCCATCGGGGGTGTTCGCGCGTGTGAGCGGGACCGTCCGCCGGTTCGACAGCGCCTTCAGGGTCCGCATCAAGTCGGAGTTTTTGAACTTTCCCAACCGTCGAGGCCTACTTCCTGTCCAGTCGCCAGACGCTACGCCTGCCGGCGGCGCTGCGGCCACTGGTGCAGGGCATCGTGACCGACTTCTCGCACTCGCAGGCGGTGCCACCGGGCCAGGGGGCCGCCGGGCACCCGGCGGCGGCGCCGTCACCGCCCCGCAACCTCGGCACCTGGGTCCGCGGCTGCCGGGCCGCGCGTGCCCTCGGCACCTACAGCTACGCCCAGGTCCGCAAGGCCTACGGCATCTCCTCGCTGGGCAACGGGGCGAGAGCATCGGTCGCCATCCTCAACGTGGGCGAGGACGCGCCGTCCGGCGACATCGCCGCCAATGCCCGCTGCTTCGGCTACCCGCGCGTGCGCCCCCGGACGCTGCGCACGGACGGCCAGACGCTGCCCTTCGGGCGCGGGACGTTCGAGCCCGAGGAGGATCTGGCCCTGGTCCGCGGCATGGCCCCGGGCCTGCGCTCGCTGACCTTCAGCAAGGCGTGGCTCGACCCGGCCCTGTGGTTTCTGGGCAGTGCGCAGGTCCTGTCCGAGCGACCCCTGCCGGATACCTACTCGATGTCCTACGGCGAGTGTGAGAAATCGGTCCGAGGCCGCAGCGCCGGCCCGTCCACGCGCGCGGGCGCCGACCTGATGGACTCGATGCTGGTCCGGCTCGGCCTCGCCGGGGTCAGCGCGTTCGCCTCGTCGGGCGACTTCGGCTCAACCTGCGACGGGCGGCCATTCGCCGGCGTCGCCTGGCCGGCCTCGTCGCCATACGTCACGGCGGTCGGCGGCACCCGTCTGATCCTCAATCCCGCCAACCAGCGGGTCAACGAGGTCGTCTGGAACGACCTGACGTGGACGCCGGCCAGTCAAGGCGGCGGCGTGGCGGGCGGCGGGTTGTCGGCGTTCTCCGCACGCCCGCCCTATCAGCGCGGTCTCGGTCTCCCCGGCGGCCGCCGCGGCATCCCCGACATCTCCGCCAACGCCTCCAACTTCCCGGGGTGGCCGGTCGTCCTGGCCGGCCACTGGGAGGTGGACGGGGGCACGAGCGCCACCGCTCCGCTCATGGCGGGTGCGTTCGCGCTGCTGGACGCCGCTCAGCGAGCCCGCGGCCGCCCCCGGCTCGGCCCCGTGAACGGTCTGCTGTATCGCCTACACGCCACGTCGCCGCGGATCTTCTTCGATGTCGTCTCCGGCGCCAACGGCTACACCCGCCGGGTGCGGGCATGGCGGGCGCGCCCGGGGTATGACCTGGCCAGCGGGCTGGGGGTGCCACAGTTCGCGCGACTGGCCCGCGCGATCCCGCTGGCGGCTCGCTGAGGCTTGGCGTCAGCCGCCGGTGCTGCCCGGGCGCTCGGGCCACGGCCAACCTCCCGCGCGCGTATTTAATGACGGGCATGCCCGACCCTTCCGCTCGGCATCCGCTGCCTGACCCGGCACCGGTGCAGCTGTCATGCATCGGGGTGGTCGTGCATCCAAGCCGCGACATCGACCACCCGCTCGAGGCCCTTCGGGCCTGGAACCGGCAGCACGGCTCTGAACTCATCCAGATCCCCGTTGTCGGCCAGGACCGTCGCGTGGCCACGCCGGGGGAGCCGGAGGACTGTGACCTGATCGTCGCCATCGGCGGCGACGGCACCATGCTGGCGGCGCTGCGCTCGGGCGGTCCCCACGGACGCCCGGTGCTGGGGGTTGCCTCCGGCAGCATCGGGGCGCTGGCCGCGATCACCGTCACCCACGTCGACTCGGCACTCGACCGCTTCATCCGGGGCGACTGGCAAGCCCGACGGCTGCCCGGGCTGGTGGTCAGTCACGGCCACGACATTGACCTGTTCGCGCTGAACGACCTCTCGATCGTCCGCGCCGGTGAGGGTCAGGTGCGCACCAGCGCGTGGGTCGACGGCACGCTGTTCGCCCGCTTTGCCGGTGACGGCTGCGTGGTCAGCACCCCGATCGGTTCCAGCGCATACTCGCTGTCGGCGGGCGGACCGCTGCTGGCCCCGGACGTCCGCGGTTTCGTACTCACCCCGTTGGCCACCCACGGCGGCTTCTGTCCCCCGCTGGTCGTAAGCCACGAGGCCCGGCTCCGGCTCGAGTTCAGCCTCGGGCACGGAGGAGCTCGCCTAGAGGTCGATGGCCAGGTGTGGGGGACCGACATCGGACCGATGACGATCGTGCGTGCGGACGCGATGGCGACCACCGTCAGCTTCAACGACCAGGAACCGTTCATCGCCGGTCTGCGCGAGCGCCACATCATCCTCGACAGCCCCCGGATCGTTGCCGAGGACGTGCGCCACGGCCGTCGGCGGTAGGCACGTCGCTGCCTGACGTATTAAGAACTCATAACCAATCGTGTATCGATTTGGCATCTAGCGCCCGGCTGGTATAGCTTCCGCGCGTGCGGCGGGGAGAGCAGAGCGACGGCGTGCTTTCCGTGAACGATGTCGAGTGTGTCGTTCGGCGGCATCACCGCGCTCGATGACGTCTCCCTCGAGGTGTCGACCGGCGAGGTGCTGGGGGTCATCGGCCCCAACGGTGCCGGCAAGACGACGCTGTTCAACGTGATCTGCGGCTTCGTCAAGCCCGCCTCCGGAACGCTGTCCTGGCAGGGACGTCCGCTCACTCAGATCAAGCCGCACCGGCTGGCCTCGATCGGCATCGCGCGCACGCTCCAGGGCGTCGGCCTGTTCCCCCGCCTGACCGTGCTCGAGAACGTGATCGTGGGCTCGGAGCGTTTCCGCCGGGCCGGGCTGGTGAGCGCGCTGCTGGCGCTGCCGCGATCCGACCGCGACGAGCGGGCGCTGCGCGACCGGGCGCTGGCGGCGCTGGACCGGGTCGGCTGTGCCGACGTGTCGAAGCGGCTGCCCAGCACGTCTCCCCTACGCGGTGCAGAAGCGGGTAGCGCTGGCACGGGCGCTGGTCGTCAGAGCCGGAGCTGCTGCTGCTCGACGAGCCGGCGGGCGGCCTCGACGCCGAGTGAGCTCTCCGAGCTCGCCGAGACGATCACCTCGTTGGGGAGCTCGATCGCGGTGATGCTGGTCGACCACCACATGGACCTCGTGACCTCGGTCTGCGACCGAATGGTGGTGCTCGACTTCGGGCGCGTGATCGCGGCCGGGGTGCCGCCGCGTGGTCCGGCAGGACCCGAAGGTGCTCGAGGCCTACCTGGGGCGGGACGCCGATGCGGACGAGGCCAGCGGTCGCGAGCGGTCCGGGCGATGCTCTCGGTTGAGGATCTGCACACGCGGCTACGGCGCCGTCCGGGCGGTCGACGGCGTCTCGCTCGAGGTTCCTCAGGGCTCGGTGACCGCCGTGCTCGGCGCCAACGGCGCCGGCAAGACCTCGCTGCTGCGAACGATCACCGGCCTGGTCCCAGCCCGCGCCGGCCGGGTCATTCTCGAAGGCGAGGACATCACCCGCCTGCCGGTCGAGGAGATCGTGCGCCGCGGCATGGCCCACGTGCCCGAGGGCCGCGGCGTCATCACTGAGCTGACCGTCGCCGAGAACCTGCGCCTGGGCGGTCTGTGGCGGGGCAGCCAGGCGGCGCCGATGTCGGAGATCTACGAGCTGTTCCCCCGCCTGCGCGAGCGCGAGAGCCAATCCGCGTCGCGGCTGTCAGGCGGCGAGCGGCAGATGCTGTCGATCGGTCGGGCCCTGATGGCGCGTCCGCGCGTACTGCTGCTCGACGAACCCTCCCTGGGGCTGGCCCCGGTGATCGTCGCCCAGATCATGAGGTTGATCCGCACGCTGGCCGACACGCTCGGGCTGGCGGTGCTGCTGGTGGAGCAGAACGCGCGCAGCGCGCTGTCGATCGCCAACCGCGGGGTGGTGCTCAGCCTCGGGCAAGGTGGTGGCCGACCAAGCGCCCGATCGAGCTTGCCGCCAACGAGCGCCTCCGCCACGCCTACCTCGGCTTCTAGACGACCATGACCAAGTTCATCGACCTCACCCTGGACGGCATCTCGACCGGAGCCATCTACGCCGCCGTGGCGCTCGCCCTGGTGCTGATCTGGCGCGCCACCCGGATCGTCAACTTCGCCCAGGGGGCGATGCTGATGATCACCACCTTCATCGCCTCGGCCGTGATCAGCTCCAGCGGTTCCTACTGGCTGGGGTTCGCCGTGGCGCTGGTCGCCGGACTGGTGTTCGGCGCGCTGGTCGAGCGGATCCTGATTCGCCCGGTCGAAAACGCGCCGCCGCTGAACGCGGTGATCCTGACCCTGGGGCTCTACACCCTGCTGGTGGCAGCTGCCGGGCATGATCTGGGGCAACACCCCGCGCTCGTTCCCGGCGGCGTTCTCGTTGCAGGGCTACGAGGTCGGAGGCACGCGCCTGCTGTTCACCCCCAATGACACCTTCATCGTGCTGGTGGTGGTGGCGGTGGCCGTCGCGCTGGCGTCTTTTGTTCCGCTTCACGTCGCTGGGTCTGCAGATGCGGGCCGCCGCGTTCGCCCCCGAGGTCGCGCGGCTGCTCGGCGTCCGCGTCGGACGGATGCTGACCGTTGGCTGGGCGTTGGCCGCCATGGCCGGGGCGCTGGCCGGCGTGCTGGTGGCCCCGTCGGTGTTCCTGGGCCCCAACAGCTTTGATCCGATCCTGATCAGCGGCTTCGTGGCGGCGGTCCTGGGTGGCCTGGACAGCCCGCCGGGAGCGCGTGATCGGGCGGTCTGATCCTGGGGCTGGCGCTGTCCTACGTGTCCGGTTACGAGGGTCGCTGCGCTGGCGCCGCTGGCGGCGCTGGTGATCCTGGTCGCGGTCCTGATGGTTCGGCCGGGCGGCCTGTTCGCCGCCAGCCAGGAGCGCCGGGTGTGAGCGCTCGTGACGCAAGGTGCGGTCGGTGCTGGACCGCAGCACGCTGCTGCGCTCGCTGGCTGTGGGTCGCGCTGGCGGTCGTCGTGCTGCTGGTGATCAGCGATTCGGTCAGCGCCTACAACAACCTGCAGCTGGCCAACGGCGCCTACTACTTCGCGGTGCTGGCCGGGCTGACCATGCTCGCCGGCCAGAGCGGTCAGATCTCGCTCGGCCAAGGCGCCCTGATGGCGGTCGGCGCCTACACGGTGGCGCTGCTGATCGGCAACGAGGGCTGGGCGCTGGTGCCGGCGCTGGTGGCCGCGGTCGTCGTCACCGCTCTGGTCGGGGTGCCCGTCGGGCGTCGCCGCCAGCCGGCTGCGCGGGCCCTACCTGGCGGGCGCGACGCTGGCATTCGCGGTCGGGCTGCCGGCGCTGGCCGACAAGTTCCCGACACGTTCGGCGGCGAGAACGGGCTGACGATCAACCCTCCGATCCCACCGTCGTGGCTGGGCTCGAACTTCCCGCTGGAGCGCTGGGAGGCGTGGATCGCGTGCGCGGGCGCCGTGGTGGTGCTGTTCGTGCTCTACAACGTGCTCAACAGCGGCCTGGGGCAGAGCGTGCGCGCGGTGCGCGACGACGAGATCGCGGCCTCGCTGTGCGGGCTGGCGTGGGCCGCGTGCAGACGCTTGCCTTCGTCGTCAGCGCCGGCCTGCGCCGGCCTGGCGGGCGGCGCTGCTGGCCGTCGTCCTGCAGCTGGCCGCAGCCCGGGCGCGTTCCCGCTGCAGCTGTCGCTGTCGCTGCTGACCGGCGTCGTGCTCGGCGGCCTCGGCTCGCTCGTCGGGCGCGATCTGGGGAGCGGCGCTGCTGACGCTGTTGCCCAACTGGACCAACGACCTGGCGCACTCGTTCTCGCTGTCGACCCAGGTCGTCGGCCAACCTCCCGCTGGCGATCTACGGCGTCGTGCTGATCGCGGCCATGATCGTCTGGCCGAGCGGCATCCAGGGCGGCGTGCGGGCGCTGGCGTCATGGCTTCGCCGCGTCGTCCGTGACCGCGCCGCGACGTCGAGGCCCGAGGCGGGCACCCCATCGAGCGGGGCGGAGCTCCAATGAGCGACGACCGTCTAGGCGCGAGGCTGGCGGCGCCGGCGACGTGGGACCGGGTCGGACGGGGACGCCGAGCAGCGCCGCCTCCACCTCGCGCAGGCGCGCGTGATCGCCGCGGATCCCGATCACGGCGTCGTTGTAGAGAAATGCCTCGGCCAGGCGGACGATCGCGTAGGCCAGCGTCTGCGGGTCGGCGGGCGGGTCATAGCGGCCGGCGGCGACCTCGGCGGCGATCAGCTCGGCGATGCACGCCACCGCCCGCGGCTGCACGACGCCGGTCGCCGGAGGTGAGCAGCCGCATGTGCCGCCGCGCGCTCCTGCTCGACGTAGCGGCGCAGCGCGGTGGAGCTGCGCCAGCCGATCGGTTGATGCGGTCGAACACCTCCAGCAGGCCGCGGCCTCCGCGGCGCCTGCACCGCGCGCCGCTCGCGGGCGATCAGCGCCTCGAGTTCGTCGGCGATCACCTCGCCCAGCAGCCGGCTCGCGCGACCCGAACCAGCGGTAGATGGTCGCCCGCCCGAGGCCCAGGCTCCTGCGCCACGATCGTCAGGTCCACCCGCTGCCCGCCGAGGTACTGCGCGCGCGCCGCCGCAGCACCTCGTCCGGCGAGGCGGTCGCCGGCCGGCCCCGTTTCGGCTCTGGTTGCAGCGCCCATGCGACGAGCTTAGTATTTGAAACGTCTGAGGGAGCACGTATCGAAATACAATGCCCGTTCGCGGCCGAGTCGCCGCCGGTGCCGCGTGCGGCCGCTCCGCGTCGAACGTCCGGTCCCAGCAGTCCAACTCGAGAAGGAGAGCGATGGCAGCTTCCAGAAGTCGCCGGCTCGCCGTCTGGCCGCGGCGGCCGTGGCGGCGCTCGTCGCCGCCGGTTGCGGGTCGTCGAGCAGCAGTGGAGGCGGCGGCGGCAGCAGCGCTCCGGGGGTCACCTCCACCAGCATCACCTTCGGCACCCACCAGCCGCTGACCGGGCCGGCGGCGCCCGGGCTACAGCGAGATCGCTCCCGCCTCGCAGGCGTTCTTCGACTACGTCAACGCGCACGGCGGCGTGTTCGGACGCAAGATCCACCTGATCATCAAGGACGACGCCTACAACCCCACCAACACCGTCAACGTCGTGCACCAGCTCGTGCTCCAGGACAACGTGTTCGGGATCTTCGAGGGCCTGGGCACGCCGACCCACACCAAGGTCGTCGGCTTCCTCAACGCCTCCAAGGTGCCGGACATGTTCGTGGCCTCGGGCTGCCCGTGCTGGGACAACGGCACCGCCACGCCCTACACGTTCGGCTGGCAGCCCAACTACACGATCGAGGGCAAGATCCTCGGCCAGTACATCAAGCAGCACTTCGCCGGCAAGAAGATCGGCGTCCTCTACCAGGACGACGACTTCGGCAAGGGCGGCCTGGCCGGGATCCAGGACGAGGTCCCGGCCTCCGTCATCGTCGCCAAGCAGCCCTACCAGTCAGGCGTCACCACGCTCGCTCCGCAGGTCACCGCGATCAAGTCGGCCAACGCCCAGGTGATGGTCGACTTCACGGTCCCGATCTACACCGCGATCGCTCAGCTGACCTCGTTCACGCTGGGCTACAAGCCCCAGCTGGTCGTCTCCAACGTCGGCATCGACCCGACCACGGTCGGCGGCCTGCTGAAGGTCGTCTCCAAGGGCAAGGCCTCGGGCACCGGCGCTGATCGAGGGCGCGATCACCGATGGCTACCTGCCGTCCTCGAGCGACGCGTCGAACCCGTGGATCCCGCTGTTCAAGAAGATCCACGACCAATACGACGCCAAGGCGCCGTTCGACGGCAACGTCGAGTACGGGATGGCCAACGCCTACACGCTGGTCCAGGCCCTACAGGCCGCCGGCAAGAACCTCACCCGCCAGGACCTGGTCAACGCCGATCGAGCAGCACGGCGCCAAGCTGGACCGGTCCCGGCCTGGTGCCGTTCCGCTACGGCGACGACCGAGCACGGCGGCTATGGGGGCGACCGAGATGGGTCAGATCCGCAACGGCAAGATCGTCGCTGTTCGGCGGTCCGCTGCAGACCGAGCCGAGTCCCGCCAGCCCGATCACTCCCTACACCGGAAAGCAGCCCCCGCCGCCGGCCAGCGGCGTGCCCACCAGCTGAGCCTCAGCCTCGTCCGGAGCCGCCCGGCCCGCAGGTGGGCCGGGCGGCTGATGGGCGCCCGTTGCCTACAGGGCGCCCGCCGCCGTTCCAGGGGCTCTACTCCCCCGGGTTGAACTTGAACGAGATGCCGAGCCGGACCCGGTAGTTGAGGACGCTGCCGTCCTGGATGGTGAGGTCCTGGCGGACCACCTCGGCGATGCGCAGCTCACGGACGCTCTTGGCCGCGGTCTCGACCGCCACGCGCGCCGCCGCCTCCCAGGACTCGCTGCTGACCCCTACGACCTCTGTCACGCGATACACGCTGTCCGCCATGCGGACCTCCTCGTGGTTGGGGAAAACAAACCGGCGTCGCCAGTCTTACAGCGGACATACCCTCCAGGCAACCGATTCGAGCGCCGGCTTTGCGGTGGCGAGCGGTCGCGGCTCCGGTGGAGCTCAATCCAACGACTTCAGATAGGCGTCGGCGAGCCGCTTGGGTGCCCGCGCCACCCATGCCTCCGCGATCACCTCTTCGAGGTCGCCGGGTTTGATGTGATCGAGTTGGATCAGGACGGCGGCGTAGCCGTCGAAGTGCGGAATGGTGAAGTACACGTCAGGATCCTCGGCCAGCAACGCTTCCTTGGCGCCGAGGTGCTCGACCCGCACGCCGACGATGGGGCCGTTGGGGGCGGCCTCCCCGAGCGCCTGCAGATCCGAGCGGCGCAGGGGACGCTCCCACACGAAGTTCTTGTCCTTGACGCGCCAGTGGCGGTTCTCGCGCGAGATCTGCTCCGATGTCTCGGGCAGCGCCAGCGCGATCCGGCGAACGTCGTCCCAGGTGGCCATGCTGGTTTGGGCTGCGGTTGCGAAACGCCGGGCGGGCTCAGTCGTCCGGGTGCCGTTCCTCCCAGCGCAGGGCCGCCGCCGCGGCGCTGGCCGATGGCGGCCGCGTGCCCTCCCAGTCCCAGCCGGCGCGCCCCCCGGCAGGCCGGTCGTAATGCTGATCCTCGGGCAGGTCGAGCTCGATCCGTTCCGCCTCGAGCGGCCCGAGCGTCTCGGCTACGTAGCGCTTGCGCACCGGGTTGTCGAGATAGGAGCCCAGGGCGTCGTCGGACAGCTTGACGATGATCGCGTGCGTGAAGCCGTGGTCGTCGCTGGCGCGATTGCGCCCGAGCGTCACCCGTTCCACGTTGTCGATCTGCTTGACGAGCTCCCGCGCGTGGTCGAAGGCGTCGTTTATCTGCGCGTCGGTGGTATCCGGCTTCCACTTCAGCAACACGATGTGTTGGATCACGTCAGCGCTCCTCTCGACTCCGGCCGGGCCGTCCCCTTGTTGCTTGCCTTGCCCGCGAATGCTATTCGCGCGGCGAGGGCGACGGCGGCCGGGTGAGCGCGCCAATACGATCTGGACATCGCCAGTCTCCGTTTTGTGTTCGGCCGCGGATCATGTGGAGCCCCATCATGTCCGTGAGCGACCAGTCCGTCGGCCGCGTCGCCGCCCTGTTTCGTTACCCGGTCAAGTCCATGGCCGCCGAGCCGCTGGAGTCGGTGGAGGTCTCGTGGTACGGATTCGCCGGCGACCGGCGCTGGGCGTTCATCCGCGACGGACTGGTGCGCAGCGACTTCCCGTGGCTGACGATTCGCGAGCGCGCCGACCTCTGGCACCATCGCCCGTCCTTCGTATCGCCCGGTCGGCCCGACAAGTCGGCCACCGTGGTGACCACGCCCGCCGGCGAGGCGTACGACGTCACCGATCCGGCCCTGGCGGCGTCGTTTGGCGATGGCGTGCGGGTGATCAAGCAGAACCGGGGTGTGTTCGACTCGATGCCGCTGTCGCTGATCACCACGCAGACGGTGTCCGAGGTGGGGCGGCTGGTGGGGCGCGAGCTGGAGGTGCAGCGGTTTCGGCCCAACCTGCTCGTCGACGTCGACGGCGAGGACGCCTTCAAGGAGGATGGCTGGCTGGGGCGCGTGCTGCGGATCGGCGGCTTTCGCATGCGGGTCGACCAGCGCGATCCTCGCTGCGTGATGGTCAACGTCGACCCGGTCAGCACCGAACGCGACGCCCGCGTGCTGCGCACGATCGCCCGCGAGCGCGACAACTACGTAGGCGTCTATGGGTCGACGGTGTCGCCGGGACCGGTGGCGATCGGCGATCCGGTCATGCTCGAGCCCGGGTCCTAACGGTAGTCAGGCTGGGTTCTACGCGGAGTCGACGTCCACCTGGCGCGGCCCGGCGGTGGCGTCCTTGAAGTCAGGCTCGTGGTCGGCTGGTGGGTTGGCACCGCCATCGCTGGTGGCGTCCGCGTTGTCTCCCCCGTGGCGGTCGACGCCCGTCTCGGTGGCGGGCTCGTCGTCGCCGGTCGTGACACCGAGAACCGAGCTGCCCAGCTCCGGATCCTCATCCAGCGCCTCCCGCGGCGCGTCCGAGCCGCCGAGTTCGGCGGGGACTACGCCCTCGGCGGCCTTTGCCGCCCACGGGCCCTTCTCGCGGGACTCCGCTTCGTCCGGTGTGGTGCCGCCCCGCTGCTCCGTAGGTTTGACTCGTCCCTGCTCGTGGTCACCCATCGCGTTCCCTCCTGCCTGGCCTTGTGAAGCGCTGCTGAGCAGAGCTACCCGTGGCGCTGGTGCCTAATCGCTGCTCCCAGACGCCGTCCCGGCCCGGCGCGGGTTCGCTAGCTTCCCCGCCCACCATGCACAGCGTGAACGGGCAGTTTGATGTGGTCGTCGTCGGCGCCGGACTCGCCGGGTTGGTCACCACGCTCGGAATTGCTCGAGAGCGGCGACCGGCGGCGCGTCCTGCTGGTCGACCGGTGCGCCCCCCACGAGGTGGGTGGTCTGGCCAGGGAGGCGTTCGGCGGGATGTTCATGGTCGACACGCGCGAGCAGCGGTTCTCCCGCGTCCGCGACAGCGTCGATCTGGCGCTGGCGGACTGGCTGCGTGTGGCCGAGTTCGAGGACGAGGACCACTGGCCCCGGCGCTGGGCGCAGGAGTACGTCGCCCGGGCCCGGGACGAGGTGGGCGGATGGCTGAAGTCCTACGGCGTGCGCTTCTTCCCGGTGGTCAACTGGGCCGAGCGGGGCATGTACGGCGACGGCAACTCCGTGCCCCGCTTTCACCTGACCTGGGGCTGTGGCCAGGCGCTCGTTGACGCGGTGTGGGGTGCGATCCAGCGCCACCCCGCGCGCTCCCGCCT
Organism: uncultured Solirubrobacterales bacterium; assembly: GCA_963754375.1. Classification (GTDB taxonomy): domain Bacteria; phylum Actinomycetota; class Thermoleophilia; order Solirubrobacterales; family Solirubrobacteraceae; genus Palsa-465. The sequence goes on along the minus strand of CAVWFX010000013.1, from coordinate 7,776 downwards.
CGAGGTGCGGTTCCGCACCCGCGTCACCGGTCTGCTGCTGGACTCAAACGGTGCGGTGGCGGGGTGCCGGGTGCTGTCGGTGCAGGGCGGCGAGGGGAGTCGGGGCGGCGAGGCGGAGTGAGGGCGGCGAGCGCTCGGAGAGCGAGGTGTCATGCCGGCAGGTCGTGATCGCCGCCGGCGGTGTCGGCGGCAACCTGGACATCGTCCGTCGCGAGTGGCCGTCAGAGCTGGGGAGACCTCCGGCCGAGATCCTGATGGGCTCGCACTACTACGCCGACGGGGCCATGCACGAGGAGGTGAGGCGGATCGGTGGCAACGTCACCAACATCTCGAGGATGTGGAACTACGCCGACGCCGTCCGCCATCCCCAGCCTCGGCGTCCTCGCCATGGGTTGAAGCTCATACCGCCGCGCTCAGGGCTGGTGGTCGACCCCACCGGCCGGCGGTACGGCCCGGCTGCCCTGATCCCGACCTTCGACGCCTACTACGCGCTGCAGCGGATGTGCGAGGACGAGCGCGGTTACTACTGGATGATCTGCAACTGGAAGATCGCGCGGCGGGAACTCGACGTCTCCGGCTCGCAGCACAACCCCAGCATCCGCGACAAGCACCTGGTGCGCTTCCTCCTGTCGGTCCTGCTGGGCAAGCCGACGCTGGTCAGGCATTTCGTGGATCGCTGTCCGGACTTCGTGACCGGCCGCTCCTGGGCGAGCTCGCGGAGCGGATGAGGCAGGTGACCCAGGACGGCGCCCTCGATGGGGAGCTGATGGAGCGCGAGGTCAGCCGCTATGACGCCACCATCGCCCGCGGCAAGCCACTGTTCAACGACGATCAGCTGCGCCGCATCGCCCAGCTGCGCAACTGGCGCGGCGACCGCCTGCGCACCTGCAACTTTCAGCCGATCGTCGATGACCGCGCCATGCCGCTGATTGCCATCCGGATGACGGTGCTGGCCCGCAAGAGCCTCGGCGGGATCCAGACCGACTTGCAGTCCCGTGTCCTGCGTCCCGACGGCGAGCCGATGGAAGGTCTGTACGCGGTCGGCGAGGCGGCCGGCTTCGGCGGCGGCGGCATCCACGGCAAGCGCTCACTGGAGGGCACCTTCCTCGGCGGCTGCGTGTTCTCCGGCCGGATCGCCGCCCGGTCAATCGCCGAGACCGGGCCACCTACAATGACCTCCGTCCCCGCCCCCATGGTCTAGCGGTTAGGACGCCTGCCTTTCACGCAGGAGATCGCGGGTTCGAGTCCCGCTGGGGGTACTGACGGAACCGCACCCCGGCTTGCCCTTTGGCAGCGGCGGCGGACAGAGCTTCATCGTCTCAGACGCCAACAACCCCGTCGGCCCCATCTCTACCAGCAGCCCGGCCGAGGTGTCAATCACCTACGCGCCACCGAGCTAACCCCTCGTTGGCGTTTTCACGACGAGGACGGCCGCAGCCGGCCGGACGCACCGGCTCCTGCTAAGTGAGCAAGGATCGCGGCGGGTGATCCGCCTGCACACTCAGCGACCGACGAGCTCGCTGGTGACGCAGGCGCGGTCGGAACTCGTGCGGACCACCGCCGGCGATCAGGATGTCGCCTGAGCCTGCTCAGCCTCGCGCTTCAGCCGAGACTCGCCCTTGGCATAAAGCAGCGACGCCGGCGCGCCCTCAGGCAACATCGTCTCGGCCTCGGACCGGCGGATGACGTGCGTCCACGGGCTATGCCACACGTCCAGCGCATAGCTGCGCCACACGCCGTCAGAGTGCAGCATCTCCGGTGAGCCCCAATCGTGGCACCGGCGGGCGAGCAAACCTTCGGTGTTGTAGTACGTGATCGCCGACGCGTCGAACACGATCTTCACCGGCACCTCGAGCACCCCACGGCGGCGCAGCTGCTCGAGCGTGCTCTTGCCATCGGTGATAGTCACGCGGCCGTCGACGTCGCGCACACCGGTCAACGGCGCGCGCTTCGCGATCCGCGCGGTCAGCGCGGCGTCCATGAGCTTGCCGGCCTTGCCGATCTGCGCCTCGGAGTCCGGCTCAGACGCGGTGAGCTCGGCGACCTTGAGAAGCTCGGCGCCGTCCGGCGCGTGCAAGTAGCTGCGCCACCGGTTACGCCGCCCAGGCCGCCGGATCGTCACGAAAGCTCGGCTTGCGCTTGGGTGCATGACCTCGCCCGAGCTCCACACGACCCACCGGCCGAGCACTCCTGCTGTCTTGCTGAAAGTCACCCGCATGATTACTCACCACTCAATCCTAGAGGGCGGTCGCCCTGTCGCCGACCTCGGTGATCGCGAACGGGACGGCGCACACCACGGTGACAGCGACCGTGCGAGACGCGGAGAGTCATCCGAATTCGGGCCAGCATGTGGGCTTCTCCTCCAGCGATGCCGGAGAGAAGATCGGGGCGGTGACCGATCAGGGCAATGGGTCGTACACGACGACGATCACTAGTTTCGAGACCGTGCACGCGGTCACGATCACTGCCAAGGACAGCTCGGTATCACCGGCCATCTCCGGGCACGGGACCCTGACGCAGACATCAGCGTAGGGGGACGACGTGATCCAGGCCGCCTCCCACGCGCTTGACTTGGGTTGCTCACATTCCCCCGCTTGAGATAGGCTCCACTGGTGGAGAGGGGCCTCGACCCGTCGAGCGTCGCGGCTCGCTGCCAGGGTTTGGTATTCACCCTGGTCGACGACGACCTGATCGGACTTGACTCCGAGAAGGGGCTGGTCCACAGCCTGAATGAGACGGCGGCGCGCGTCTGGGAGATCGTGGAGCGACCGACCAGCGTCGGCGTCATCTGCGACACGCTCGAGCACGAATACGAGGTCGACCCGGCGGTCTGCGCTGAGCAGGTGACGCTGCTGCTGGACGAGCTCAGGCGCGCCGGGCTGGTCACTGTCGAACCGGGGTCCGGTGAACCGAGCACGGGTCCTCGAGCTTGAGGCGGCGGCCCATCTCCTGGCGGCCCGGCTGGCGCTGAGAGTGGTCAGCTTCCCGCGCCTGGTTCGGGTGTTCTCGCGAGCGCCGAAGCGGCCAGAGGTCGAAGGCCGGCTCCGCGAAACAGTTCGATCGGACATTCGTCGCGCGGTTATCCGCGCCAGCCGGCGGCTGCCCGGAACCGTCTGCTTCCCCCAGGCGATCGCCGCTCAGTCCATGCTTCGCCGACGTGGCATCTCCACGACGTTGGTTTGTGGCGCAGCGAATCACCGAAACGCAGGACTACAGGCGCACGTCTGGCTCCTGGACGGCACGAATGGAGTCATGGGCTGCCGCAACAGCCACGAATTCGTGGAGCTGGCGCGGTACCGGTGCGGAGAACGACAAGGAGGGTCAGATGAGTGCTCGACGGGAACCAGAGAAAGCCCAGGCCGTGAAGCCCGGGGACAAGTCGGCCTGGGTACCCCCACGGCTCGAGACGCTGCCGCTGCGCGAGGCCATGTCGGGAGGCGGTCATCCGTACATCTTCGACGGAGCCACCTTCTATAGCTGAGATTCCGGCCGGCCGCGACAGCTGAAAACGGGCGACCCCGTGCCACCACTCGTCTCCGTAGTGATGCCGGTCCGCAATGCGGAGCGATATCTCGCGGAGGCGATCACGTCGATCCAGCGGCAGACCGTCGATGACTGGGAGCTGATCGTGGTCGACAACCGCTCGACGGACGGGTCGGTCGCCGTGGCGCAGAGCTTTTCTGCGCATGACGGGCGAATACGCGTGCTCGAGGAGGTCGGAGGCGACAGGGCCTCGGCGAAGAACGCCGGAGTGCGGGAGGCTCGGGGTGAGCTGATCGCTCTGATGGGCGCTGATGACATCAGCGTTCCGGAGCGATTTGCCGTGCAGCTGGACTGGCTGCGGCAGACCGGAGCCGAGGCATGCGGCGGTCTCGCCGCGCGGTTCGGCCAGCAGAACGGTCTGCTGTGGTTTCCCGAGTCCCAGCAGGGGATCCGGCACGAGCTCGTCTTTCGCTCCGCGGTATTGGGCGGAACGCTCATGGCCCAGGCCCACGTCCTGAAGCGCCATCCGTACAGCGAGGAGGCGGGATGGAAGGATCTCGATCATGTAATGCGCCTCGCGCGCGCGCATCGACTGACCAATGCTCCCGTCGTGCTGCTGCGCCATCGGTGTCACTCCCTGCAGGCCAGCAAGCTCGAAAGCGATCGATTCGAGTCCGACCGAGTTCGGCTCGGCAGCGCCTGGTTTGGAGAGCTGTTCCCGAGCGCGACCGAGGATGATGTTCACGCGGTCCAGCGGCTGATCCGACGGAGCGCGTTCACCAGTGTGAATGAGCTCGAGCGCACTGGGGGTTGGCTGGTGCGGCTCGCGGACAGCCCGGAGCCGTTCCTGCGGGATCTGCTCTTGGAGCGCTGGCGCAGAGCGTGCCGGGCATCGGCTCGTCTTGGACCGGGGGCGTACCGTACGTTCCTACGACAGGCTCCCGGCTTCCGGACGGAACGGCCAGTGGCAGACACCCGCCTTCGGGCCGCCTGTGCCCTGCGGGCCGGCCCGTCCGGGCTGACGGATCGTGTCTTGCGGAGGGCGTGGCTCGCAGCCGGGAAGCGCTGACCCGCGCCGGTTTCGCTGGCACTATCGCCACTGTGGCCTGACCGCCGCCTCTGCCCTGGCGCTCCCCGAGCTCGGCGAACCCCCGGGCGAGGATGTTGGTGCACCCGATGTACGGATCGCCATCAACGCTCCCGAGACCGTCGCCTGGGACTGGTCATTTGTCAGCTCAGACCACGCTTGCACGATCACCGCTCCGGAGGTCGGGCGGCTTGAGGTGCGCGCGGGGCGCACGATCGAAGTGTCGCCCTGGGAGTCGGGTGATCCGGCGCTCGTGCGCCTGCTCGTGCTGGGGTCTGCCTGGGGCGCGCTGCTTCACCAGCGCGGGCATCTACCGCTCCACGCCGGCGTGATCGCGTCCGACGACGGTGCGTACGCGCTGTGCGGTGGTCAGGGCGCCGGCAAGTCGAGCGCACTGAGCTGGTTTCTCGCGCGCGGCTATCGACTCCTGAGCGACGACCTCACGAGGCTTGATATCGCCCGAGACAGTCCGCCGACAGTGTGGCCTTCGGTAGCCCAGGTCAAGCTCACGCGGGCGGCGATCGAGCATCGGGGATGGAATGCGAGTCGCCTCGCTCCAGGGCCAGTCGAGAAGCTAGTGCTTCCATGGCGCAGCGCACCGGCCGGTGCTGAGCCGCTCCGCGCGGTCGTTGTCCTGCGGTGGGGGCGCTTCCGCCTCGGCAAGCTCACCGGCCTGGCGGCGGTCCGCGGAATAGTCGAGGCTGCGACGTACCGGCGGCAGTTATACGCCTCGCCACCGGAGCTCACCCAGCACTGGCGCCATGCGCTCGACATCGTTCGCCAGGTACCGGTCTTTGAGCTGACGCGGCCAAAGCTGTGGACAGGCAGCGATTCGGTGATGGCCGAGTTGGAGGCAGCTTTGGTGGAGGCCTCGGCGTGAGTCCGATCTTCGGGATCGTCGATCGCACGGGCGATCGTGTGCCACGACCGCATATCGCTGCCATGGGCCGCGCCCTGGCAGGCGAGCCGGCTCCCGGAATGAGCACGTGGGGGACGGGCCGGCGGCAATCGGTCATCTCGGCGACAAGTTCCCCGCCAACCATGAGGACGATCGCCAGCCGGTAGTCGATGCCGATCGAAAGCTGTGCCTCGTTGTCGATGGACGACTGGACAACCGGCGCGAGCTCTACGGGCTGCTCGGGATCACGGCGGGCGACGCGCCGTCGCTGCGAGACTCCGAGCTGGTCCGTAGGGCTTACGAACGCTGGGGCAAGCAGTTCCTGCAACACGTCATCGGCGAGCTGGCGGTGGCGGTGTGGGATGGCCGATCACGCGAGCTGCTTCTCGGGTGCTCGGCGCCGCTCTCCCGCCCGCTGTTCTATTCGTCGATCGCGGGACGCTTTGCGTTCGCAAGCCAGCCTCGGGGTCTGTTCGCGCTTCCGGGTTTGACGCGACGCGTGGACGAACTCGCCGTCGTCGACCTTCTCAGCTTCCGAACCCGCGAGGAGCGGCTCACCCTCTTCTCCGATGTCCATCGCGTGGTTCCGGGCGAGAGCCTGACGGTGGATCGCCGCGGGACACGGATCGAGCGGTGGTGGCAGCCAGACCTCGCGGCCAGGCTCCGGCTCAGCTCCTCCGACGAGTACGTCGCCGCGTTCGACGAGCTGTTTCGAACGCGTGATCGACGACCATCTCTCCGCCAACGGGCCGATTGGCGTGATGCTGAGCGGGGGCCTTGACTCCGGAGCGGTGGCGGCCACGGCGGCGTCGCGGCTTGCCTTGAGCGGACGCCAGTTGCGGACCTACACCGAGGTTCCACCCGCCTGGCTTCTCGGGCCCGGTGGCACTCGGACGAGATGGCGACGAGTCCGGACGCGTCGCCTGCCTGGCCACGATGTACCGAAACGTGTGCATGCAGCTGATCGACGGCTCGCAGGCGCGGCCTGCTCGACGGCATCGACGACTACCTGTCATATGCCGAAATGCCGTTCGTGAACGCCGCCAACCGCGGCTGGATCGAGGCGATCCTCTCGCGCGCTGCCGATGACGGGGTCCGTGTGCTGCTTACCGGCGACCAGGGCAACCTAACCGCGAGTTGGGATGGCGCCGGCCTCCTGAGCCAGCTGCTGCGCCGGGGTCGCGTCGGCCGCGCGGTGACCGAGGCCAGGGCGCTCGCGCGTGCCGGGCGCTACCCCTCCACTGGCCGCGCGCTTGCGAGGCTCGGAATCCTGCCGCTTCTCCCGGATGCGGTCAGCCGCGGGATATGGTCGCTCGCCGGGCGGGCGCGGGTGCGCTCCGGTGCGGACCACAGTGCGCCCGCTGATCAACGACCGCTTGGCTGACGAGAGCTCGCTGCAGGCTGCCCGCCGGCCGGACGGCGATCTCGCGGACGGTGGGCGCGCGATGCGCTTGCGCGTTCTCCGGCGGACGGGCATGGTCGCCGCCGACATCTATGCGGCCTACCGCGCTCGCTTCGGGGTTGATGTGCGAACGCCGCTCGCTGACCGCCGCCTGGTCGAGTTCTGTGTGGCGGTACCCGAAGAGCAATACATGGCCAACGGGCAACCACGGCTCCTGATCCGGCGGGCCATGGCGGGGCGCCTGCCGCAGGATACGCTCGCTGCCCGACAGCGAGGCCTTCAGGCGGCGGCGTGGTTCGAGAGCATGAGCGCCGAGCGGACGGCGCTGCTCACTGAGGTCCAAGCGTTCGAGGCCGATGGCCTCACGAGCCGGATCCTGGACTTGCCGAGGATGCGCACGCTACTCGAACAGTGGCCGCGGGAGCGACCCGTCGACGCGGGCGGCGTAGCCCTTTACCGCGGCCAACTGGCCATGGCATTGGTTACCGGACGCTTTCTGCTCTGGGCCCAGGCGAACTGACGGGGAAATCGACTACGCACCCGCCGATCTCTGCGGATTGGGCCTCGTTGACTTCGCGTCGACCCGCAGGTAGTGTCGCTTGTTGCAAGGATGCCTATCCCTTTGCGAGCTGTCGGGGGCGTGGAGATGGGCAATGCGAGCGACCTTCATGTCGCGGATGTCATCTTTGGCCTGCTTGCATGATCGAAGGGGTGGCACGCAATGGTGGCATCGGTTTCGGGGCGGGTGGCCGGACGATCGTTGAAGCGAAGGAGTTGGCCTGTTTCAGGTCATCCGCGGCGTTGCCAGCAGGATTGGTGTGCTCGCAGCGCTCGCGGTCTTCGCAGGTTGCGTCTCGGCATCCCGGCTCTGGGCTTTGCGCATGCCCCAGCTCGTCCCCGGCGTCG
>CAVWFX010000012.1:0-75704 GCA_963754375.1 uncultured Solirubrobacterales bacterium | reverse complement strand
GGATGGAGAAGGTGATCGGCATCGACCTGGGGACGACCAACTCGTGCGTCGCCATCGTCGAGAACGGCGTCCCCACGGTGATCCCCAATCGCGGCGGCTACAAGACCACGCCGTCGATGGTGGCCGTCACCGAGGCCGGCAAGCGCCTGGTGGGCCACATCGCCAAGCGGCAGGCCATCACCAACGCCGAGAACACCGTCTACGCCGCCAAGCGCCTCATCGGGCGCAAGTGGAACTCGCCGCAGGTGAAGAACGCGGTGGCGACCTCCAGCTACCGCATCGTGCAGGGGCCGCACGCCGACGTGCGCATCGTGCTGCGCGACAAGGAGTACAGCGTCCCCGAGATCAGCGCGATGGTGCTCCAGGAGATGAAGGTCATCGCCGAGGACTACCTCGGCGAGGGCGTCGACCAAGGCGGTCATCACCGTCCCCGCCTACTTCAACGACAACCAGCGGCAGGCCACCAAGGACGCCGGCGAGATCGCCGGGCTCGACGTCATCCGCATCATCAACGAGCCCACCGCGGCCGCGCTCTCCTACGGCTTCGGCAAGAACGTCGAGAAGACCATCGCCGTCTACGACTTCGGCGGCGGCACGTTCGACATCTCGATCCTCGAGATCGGCTCCAGCGGCGTCTTCAAGGTCATCGCCACCGCCGGCGACACCTTCCTCGGCGGCGAGGACGTCGACGCGCGGATCATCGACTGGCTGGTGCAGGGCTTCAAGGAGGAGCACGGCATCGATCTGCGGCAGGACCGCATGGCGCTGCAGCGCCTGAAGGACGCCGCCGAGAAGGCCAAGTGCGAGCTCTCCAGCGTGCGCGAGACGGAGGTCAACCTCCCGTTCATCATCTCGAGCGGCCGCAACGAGGCCCTGCACCTGCAGCGGACCATCGACCGAAAGACGCTCGAGGAGCTCTCGGCGCGACCTCATCGAGCGCACCGTCGACATCTGCAAGCAGACGCTGGCCGACGCCCACCTCGAGAAGGACGACATCGAGGAGGTCGTGCTGGTCGGCGGGATGACGCGCATGCCGAAGATCCAGCAGGCCGTCGCCGACTTCTTCGAGCGCGAGCCGTGCAAGGGCGTCCACCCGGACGAGAGCGTCGCGCTCGGCGCCGGCATCCAGGGCTCGGCGCTCATCGACGACAAGCAGGAGATGGTCCTGCTCGACGTGACGCCGCACGCGCTCGGCATCATGACCCAGGGCGGCTACTTCGAGGAGCTCATCCCGCAGAACACGACCGTCCCCACGCACCGCACGAAGATCTTCACCACCAGCCGCGACAACCAGACGGCGGTGAAGATCGTCGTCATGCAGGGCGAGAGCGAGCGCGCCGAGGAGAACGAGCTGCTCGGCGAGTTCATCCTCACCGGGCCTGCGCCGCGCGCCGAAGGGCACCGTCGAGATCGAGGTCACCTTCGAGATCAACGCCGACGGCATCGTGAGCGTCCACGCCAAGGACCTCGAGACCGGCAAGGAGCAGTCGATCGAGGTCACGGCCTCGAGCGGCCTGACGCGCGACGAGATCAAGGACATGCTCGAGGGCGCCAAGGACTACATGGTCGAGCGCCGCTCGACCGAGGAGTTCGAGGCCGCCAAGCAGGAGGCCGAGCGCATCGTCGGCGAGATCGAGCGCCTCTTCCCGCAGGTCGAGCAGATCGTGGCCGCGAGCGACTTCGGGCGCGACGCCATCGAGAAGGCGCGCGCCATCGTCGCCAAGGCGCGCGCGGCCATCGGCAAGCGCGACGTCGCCGCGGTGAAGGCCGAGATCGAGGGTCTGTCGCGGACCCATCGCATGTTCAAGGGCGTGGTGGCCAAGACCCATTGACGATGACCGACGACCGCCGGAAGAAGCGCAGCGCCGCGCCGCGCCGAGCCGCGTCCGGCGCGGAGAGCGAGAACGATCGCCCGACGGTGAACCCGCCGTTCGACGTCGAGGCCTTCGCGCGTCGGCGTCCGGTCCGTCGTCGCAGCGCCGCTTCTCGCGCCGACGCGCCGACGCAGCGCCCTCCCCCGCCGGCGCGCCGCCGCGCCCGAGCCGGGCGAGACGCGCGAACAGCAGATCACCTGACCGACGAGGCCGAGCTCGAGGCGGCGCGCGTCGCGTCGTCTGCGCAGCGACCCGCCGCGGCCGGGACGCGCCGAGCGCGCTCTCCATCGCCGACGCGCGCGCCCCGAGCTCGCCATCGATCCCGCGTCGTGACCCTCAGCGCAGCGTCACCCCGACCAGCATCGAGGCGGCGGTGCTCGGCGCCATCGGCGCGTCCCCGGCGCCGGAGATCACCGAGCGCACGCATCGAAGACCCCATGCGCGGAGATGCGCGAGCGCTTCTCGCTGGGGGACTACACCGGCGCGCTGGAGATGTCGGAGCTCATTCTCGCCGAGGAGCCCGAGCGACCTCGAGGCCGCCGAGTGCGGCGAGAACTGCCGGAGCGTCCTCGAACAGATGTACGCCGCGCGGCTCGGGCCCCTGGACCGCGTGCCGATGGTGGTGGTGCCGCGCACGCAGATGCGCTGGCTGTCCATGGACCACCGCGCCGGGTTCATCTTGTCGCTCATCGACGGCTCGTCCAGCGTCGACCTCATTCTCGACGTGTGCGGCATGCCCAAGCTCGACGCGCTCCGCATCCTGCACGAGCTGGTGCAGCAGAAGATCGTGGCCTTTCGCTGAGCGGCGCCGGGGCGAGGCAAAGGCCTCTCCCTCGCGTGCCGTCTTCCCGCCGGGAGGGTGTCGCCTCTAACGCAGAAACGACGAAGCGCAAGCAAAACTTCGATCGCGCGCTCGTCGCCAATTACCTGCAAAGTGGCTGTTTTTGCGCGTTGCGCGTGCAGGTCGAGGAAGCTACATCCTTGAGGAAGGGCATGGACGGTCGCACGCAAGAAGCGCAGGAGCTTCGCCGCCAGATCGAGTGGACGCTGGCCCGCGCGGTGGACCCCGGCGACGTGCTGCCCATGCTTCACCGCCTGGCGCGTCTGGCCGGCGACGGCTCGGACGAAAACCTCTTCGCGCACCTGCACCTGGCCGAGCTCCTGGTCGAGCGGGACCCCTGGCGCGCGGCGCTCTACGCCAAGCGCGTGCTGACCCATCGGCCCGACGACGATCGCGGCTGGGCGACGCTGGCCCTCTGCCAGACGCTCCTCGGCAACTACCGCTTCGCGGTGAGTGCCTATCACCACGCGCTGACCAGCGCGCCGAAGAACCCCTGGTACGCGCACAACCTCGGTCACCTGCTCGACGTCGCGCTGGGGCGCGCCCACGACGCGGTGGGATGGCTGAAGCGCGCCTACCAGAGCGCGGCGTACAGCGGCGAGGTGGCGGCGAGCTACGCCCACGCGCTGGCCCGCGTGGGACGCCTCGCCGAGGCGCGGAAAGTGCTCGCGCGGGCCATGAAGCGCACGGCGTCGCGCGAGCACACGGCGATGCTCAGGTGGCTGGAGCAAGGAGCCCCGGCCGACAAGGACCACCCGTTGCCCCGCCCGGCGCCGGTACCCTCGCTGACCACGCGCGAGCGCGACGTGGAGGAGCGAGCGATGCCTCGCGGCGTGCCCGGACGAAGCGCGGCGACGATGCGGCGTCGCGCCGCCCGATCCGCTCCCCCCTCGCAGCCGAGCTCGACGCCGTGCTGGCGCGCGGCCTGGCCAGCCTCCCTCTCGACGCCAAGCAGCGGGCGCGCGCCAAGGCGCTGGCGCGCGACGCGCTGTCGTATTTCGCGCGGCCCACGGGAGCGCGCGGAGGCGCGGCGGTGCAGGCGGTGGCGGCAGCGGTGGCCTACGCCATCGTCTACGTGGACCATGTGCCGCTCACCCAGGCCGAGGTCGCGGCCTGCTTCCGGGTGAGGGTGGCGAGCCTGCGCGTCCGCTTCGGCGAGCTGCGCGCCCACCTCGATCTCATGCCCGGCGACGTGCGCTACGCCACCCTTCGACGCCGCTAGACCAGGACCCCGGCGTCACGACGCAGTCCGTTGCGGCTTTTGCCCGACGGACTCCTACGCTCCCGGGCCATGCGCAAGGCCCTGCTTCTCGTCTCCCTCCTTCTTCCTCTGCCGGCCGCCGCCCATGCGCAGGGGGCCGCGCCCCCGCCGCCGACCTCCGCAGCCGTCGCCTCGGCGCAGCTGGCGCTTCCGCCTCCGCCTCCGGTGAACGATCCCATGCTGGCGCCGGTGCCGCCGGCCAAGCGGGTCATCTCCTCGTGGCAGGAAGCGCTCTCCTACCTCCGGCTTCGCTCCACCGATCTGCGAGATCGCGCTCGACCAGGTCCTGCAAGCCGAGGCGCAGACGCGCATCGCCCTCGCGCAATACCTGCCGAGCATCCAGGGAACCGGGCAGTTCACCCATCAGCTCTTGACCAACCAGGTGGCGTCCGGAATCGGCTTCACCGGGAGCGGCATCACCCAGAGCAACACCGTCCCTCTGCCCACCACCTGGAACGGGGGCGTCCAGGTCCAGCAGTCGCTCCTCAACGTGCAGCTCTTCGACCAGATCAGCATCGACGAGCTGGGCGAAAACGCCGGCCGCCTCTCGGCCGAGGACGAGAAGCGCACGCTCGCCCTGGGCGTGGCCAATCAGATCGTCTCGGTCGTCACTGCCGAGCGCAGCGCGGAGATCAACCGCGTGGGCCTCAAGGTCGCCCTCGAGCAACTGGAGATCAGCCAGCGCAAGCAGGCGCTCGGCGCCGCCAACGGCCTCGACGTGGTCCGCGCGCAACAGAACGCGGCCAACGCTCGCGCCGCGCTGGTGAACGGCGACGAGACCTTGCGCGAGGCGCGCGAGGCGCTGGGCCTGGCGCTGGGGATCCCGGAGGAGACGGGCGTCGCCCCCGACGTGGACATGGGCAGTCTCACCCAGAGCGCCATCGCCTCCTGCAACGTGGTGGGCGACGTCGATCAGCGCGCCGACATCGCCGCCGCGCGGACCAAGCTGGACGTGGCCAAGCGCAACCTGCGCAACGTCTGGTACTCGTTCCTGCCGACGGTGGCCGCACAGAGCACGGTCAACGCCAACTCCCCCGCGTCGACCGGCTATCCCAACCCCACCTGGAACCTGCAAGGCATCCTCTCCGTGCCGCTGTGGGACGGGGGCGTTCGCTACGGCAACCTGCGCAACGCGCGCGCCGCGCGAGGACATCGCGGCGCAAACGCTGGAGTCCCTGCGGCGGCAGGCCATCATCCAGGTCGAGCAGGCGCAGCGCCAGCTGGTGGTCGCCGAGCTGTCCGACAAGGTCGCCACCGAACAGCGCGATCTCGCTGCGCAGAACGACTTGATGACGCAGACGGCGTACACGGTCGGCCAGGGAACGAGCCTCGAGCTCGTGACCGCGTCCGAGGCGCACCGTCAAGCGGAGCTGAACCTCGCGCTCACCGACTTCAGCGTGGTCAAGGCGCGCCTGCTCGCGGTGCTGGCCCTGGCCACCTGCCCCTGGTGAGGGCGGGAGTGGCCGGGAGGCCGCACCGGCCGCGCGATCAGGTCCCCCCTCCCGGCGCCGCGCTGTCCCAGCCGCTGACCAGCGCCAGGTTGCTCATGGCGATGTTGTAGTCCATGAGCGCGGTGAGATGCTGGACGCGGGCGTTGGCGTAGGAGCGCAGCGGCGCGATGCAGGGCGTCCTCGGCCCAGGTCCCGAGATCGATGTGGTCCTGCACGGTGGCGATCCACTGCTTGGTCAGGTGCTCGGCCTTGTCCCACGTCTCCTCGCGGCCCTTGGCCTCGACCGCGTCGGCGTAGGCCTTCTCGACCTCGAACTCGGCGTTGCCCAGCGCCAGACGCTCGAGCGCTCGCGTCTCCTCGAGCTGCGCCTCGGCCTGCTGCGTCCGCGCCGCCTGCGGGAGGAGGTCGAGGCTCCAGCGCATCCCCAGGGCGAAGTAGTAGTAAAAGTGGTTGAAGGGGTCGCTGGCGTAGATGTCGTTCTGCGGGACGGCGCTGGGCGTGGAGATGAAGTCGGCCCCCAGGCCCAGGCCGAAGTCGGGAAAGAGCCGGGCGCGGTTGTAGTCGACGAGCGCCTTGCGCGCGACGATCCCCGCCCGCGCCATGTTCACGTCGGGGCGCAGGATGCGCGCCGCCTCCAGGTACTGGGCGATGTCCACCAGCGGGTGATCGGGTCGCTTCAGTGGCTCGTCGACGACGTCGAACCCGGCCTCCACGCCGGTGAGGAAGCGGAGCCCGGCCAGCGCATAGGCCTCGCCCTTCGGCGCCTGCAACGACTGCGCGACGATCTCTTGCTTGTACGTCTCCAGGGCCAGGCGGTTCACGTCGCCCACCGTGGCGTCGCCCTTGGCCATCTTGTCTTTGATGCCCTGAACGGCCTTGTCCAGGCGGCTGACGGCGTCGTTCGCGATGTACTCGACGTCGCGCCCGAGCTGCAGTCCGTAGTAGGCGCGCCGCACGTCCATGCGCATGGTCTGCCGCCACTTCTCCATGTCCCACTCGGACACGCGCACGTTGGCCTGGGCCGCGTCGAGCGCCGAACCGATCTTGCCGAAGGTGTAGAGCGGCACGACGCCGTTGATGCCGAACTGCAGGAAGGGCTGCAGGTTGTTGAGGCCCGAGATGTCGCGTGTGGCCGGCGTGCTCTCCGGGAACGATCACCGTGCCCGGCAGCGGCGGAAGCAGGCCGAACTGCGCCGACGCATACCACTGGAACCAGGGTGTCCAGCGCGCCTCCTCCAGCTGCGCGTGCGTGTACGCCAGGCGCGCGCGCGCCGCCCACAGGTTGGGGAAGTTGCGATCGGCCAGCGCCAGGCTCTCGTCGAGCGTGTACTGGTGCGGCCGGATGGTGGGACGCGCCAGCGCAGGCGCGTCGGCCGGGGTGGAGGGGTCGGGCGTCGCCGGATCGGCGGCGCGGGCTGGGGCGGCCACGACCACCGCGGCCGACGCTGCGCACGCCGCCGCCGCTGACCAGCACCACCTTCGGACCATCACGCTGCGCGCCCTTATAACGCGCGGGAGCCGGACGCGCGACAGGCCATTGGGCGCACGGCGCGCGCCCCTCCCCTCCCGCCCTCAGTCATCGTCCTTGTGGCGCTTCAGCAGACGGCGAAAGTTCGAGCGGTCGAGCCCCGCGCGGCGAGCGGCCTCGGACATGTTGCCTCCCGTCTGCCGCAGGAGCTCCCCGGTGTACGTCTCGTCGAAGAGCGCCACCAGCCGCCCCTTGGCCTCCGCGTAGGGCAGCCGGGCGAGATCGGCGAGAAGGGCCTGCCCCCCCTCGCGGCCGGTCGTTGCCATCGTCGAGCTGGCGCGCTCCGGGCCCAGGCCCGGCATGGTGCCCGACTCGCGCAGCGTCGAGGGCGTGCGGGCGAAGGGCAGATCGGTGGCGCTTATCACGTCCTTCCGGGCGAGCACCATGGCGTGCTCGATGGCGTGCTCCAGCTCGCGCACGTTCCCCGGCCAATCGTAGTCGCAGAGAGCGCGGGCCGCGTCGCGCGAGAGACTCTTGGCGGTCCTCTGCATGCTGCGCGCGAACTTCTGGAGGAAGTGATCGGCCAGCAGGAGCACGTCGTCTCCCCTCTCGCGCAGCGGCGGAAGCGCGATGGTGATGACGTGGAGGCGATAGTAGAGATCGGCACGAAATTCCCCGGTCTGGATGCGGGCCTTCAGGTCGACGTTGGTGGCCGCGAGCACGCGCACGTCGACGGTGCGCGTCTCGTCGGCGCCCACCCGCTTGATCTCTCCCTCTTGCAGCACGCGCAGGAGCGTCACCTGCGCGGCCAGCGGCAGGTCGCCGACCTCGTCGAGCAAGATGGTCCCGCCGTCGGCGGTCTCGAACAGACCCGCGCGCGCGGTCTGCGCACCGGTGAAGGCACCGCGCACGTGCCCGAAGAGCTCCGACTCCACCAGCTCCTTGGGGATGGCGCCGCAGTTGACGGCGACGAATGGCTTCTTGGCGCGTGGCTGTGCTGGTGAATGGCCCGCGCCACCAGCTCCTTGCCGGTGCCGCTCTCCCCGAGGACCATCACCGTCGACGAGGTCGGCCCCACGCCCTCGATCAGTCGGAAGACGTCGAGGATCTTCGGCGAGTCGCCGATGATCTCCCCGAAGCGCTCCTTCGAGAGGAGGACCTGCTCGAGCTGCTGGGCGCGGTCGGCCAGGCGCCGGTGCTCCGCGGCCTTGGCCACCGCGTGCGCAGACCGCGTCGTTGGAGTGGAACGGCTTGGTCAGAAAGTGATACGCCCCCGCCTTCATCGCGGCGACCGCCGACTCCACGTCGGCGAATGCGGTCATGAGGATCACCTCGCACGGCGCCCCCATCGCCTTGACGCGCGCCAGCACTTCGAGCCCTCCCAGACCCGGCATCATCATGTCGACCAGCGCCACGTCGGGCGGGGTCCGCTCGATGTACTCCAGCGCCTGGACGCCGTCCTCCGCCAGGCCGACCGTCATTCCGCGCGTCTCCAGCACGCGCGCCAGGCTGCGGCGCAGCGCCGACTCGTCGTCGACGACCAGCACGTGCGCGCGCGCGCCCCGGGCGCGGCATGGCTGGTGGTGCAGCGCTGAGCGCCGAGGGGTTGGTCCCGGAGGTCGATGCGGTCACTTTGGCTTGGAGGGTAGACCCGGCCGCGCTTCTTTGGCCAACGGCGCCACGCCCGCCGCCGCCAAGATCTTGCGAGCGAGTGTCGCATGCGGGCGCAACAGGAGCGCGTCGATGCGCACCGTCTCCACGGCGTCGTAGTCCGGGCCCGGAGGCCCCCAGCGCCGCCGCCGGCCGATGGCCGCGATGGATACGTCGATCTCCATGCGCCGGTGCGACAGCAGGTGAACGACGCGACCGCCCGCCCGTATCCCGCGCGCGTCGATGCCGAGCTGGGCGGCGAGCGGCCGCGGGTCGTCGCCATCCGCGGTCGGGGGCTCCCAGAGGCCGCCGAAGAGACCCGGCTTTCGCCGGCGCGCGAGGACGACGTGCTCGGTCGAAGAGACGACCAGGGCGACCCGGCGCACGCTGCGCGGTTTGCGCTTGGGGGAGGTCCGCGGCAGCGTGGCCGCGATCCCCTGCGCACGACCCTGGCAGCAGGTCGCGACGGGGCATTCCGCGCAACGCGGCTCGCGCGGGGATGCAGACCGTGGCGCCGAGCTCCATGAGCGCCTGGTTCCAGTCCCCGGGGGGACCGTCGACCCTCGACACCAGGTGCTCGGCGACGGCCCAGACCGCGGCGGTCCCGGCGGCGCTCT
The DNA here is from genome assembly GCA_963754375.1 of uncultured Solirubrobacterales bacterium. Lineage (GTDB taxonomy): Bacteria > Actinomycetota > Thermoleophilia > Solirubrobacterales > Solirubrobacteraceae > Palsa-465. Next base: position 66,542 of record CAVWFX010000012.1, on the reverse strand, counting down.
TCACGTCGCACTCGAGCGCGAAGAGACGCGCCAGGACACGCGCGACGTTGCCGTCCACCAGCGCCGCCCGCCGGCCGAAAGCGATGCTGGCCATGGCCCCGGCGGTGTAGGCGCCGATCCCTTCCAGGCGCCTCAGTTGCGCCGGCTCCTCCGGAAGCCGTCCCCCCAGCGAACCGGCCACGGTCTTGGCCGCCGCATGGAGCATGCGCGCGCGGCGGTAGTATCCGAGCCCGCTCCAGAGAGCGAGAACCTGCTCCTCCGGCGCCTCCGCCAGGCTGGCCACGTCGGGGAGCTCGCGGAGGAATCGCGCGTAGTAGGGGAGCACCGTCTCCACCCGGGTCTGCTGGAGCATGGTCTCGCTCACCCAGATGGCATAAGGGTCGCGGGTCCTCCGCCAGGGAAGGTCCCGCGACGAGCGGCCATACCAGGCCAGAAGCGCGGCACCGAGCTGGAGGACGAGCGATCGCGCGGGCTCGGGGCCTACCTCCACGGGAGCCTCATGGCCGGAGCGGTCGGTCGTCGCCGTGGCCACCCAGGAACGAGAGAAATGTGCGCGTCAAGCCGCCGAGGACGGAAAAGGACAAGGATGGTGCGTGCGAGACGGCACTTCGGGTATTCTGGCGAGGCTGGGACAATGAGCGAAGAAGCCGCCAGACCCGCCCTCCACGACGCCGGGGCCGACGACGAAGGGGCGCGCGCCACCGTGCGACCTCCGTTCGATCCCGAGACAGTTCGCTCGCGAGAGCGACTCGAGGATTGGCCTGGAGGGGGAGCCGCCCTCCGCGCGACCGACCACACCCCCGCCTCCGGGCGTCCCACAATACTCGCCGGCGGGAGGCGCGCCGGCGCAAGCACACGCGCCGGTGGGACACGACGCCGTGCCGTCGCTGGCCATGGCCCGCGAAGACCTGGAGTGGTTCGAGCTGCCCCGGCTGACCCGGGATTCTGTTGCGCCAGATCGACGGGAGCTCGAGTCTCGCCACCCTGTGCGCGCGGGGCGGCTGGGTGCTCGAGGCCGCCACGGCTGCATGCCACGAGCTCGAGCGCCAGGGCATCGTCACCTTGCGCCGAGGACCGAGTACTTCAGCGTGAAGGCCCCCTCGTCGTTCGGCGACTGCCCGTCCACCACCACCCAGTAGGTCCCCCTCTCGAGCGTGCCATCGAGCTCGGTCGCCCGCCCGCGATCGGCCGCGGCGCTGCACGCCAGCTGAACGCCGCCGGTGTTGCCTGCCGTGTCCCCGCAGGACCGGCGGAGGGCCAGGAAGGCATCGAAGGTCGCCGCGGTGAGCTCGAGCTTCACCTTCGCGCGCGCCGCGAGGGCGAAGCGAAAGACGCGGTCGGGGCCGTCGGCCGCTCCGTCGCGGGCGCCGCAGGAGGTGGCGAAGCGGTCGCCCGCGCCGGCGGTGGTGCCGGCGACGGTGCGACCATCCACCAGCACGGGGGCGCTGGCGCAGGCCGTGGACTGGGCCGCCAGATCCTGCACCGTCCAGCCGAGCGCGAAACGCCCCAGCGCATCGCGGGTCGCCCCGTCCACGCCGACGAAGTAGGTGCCCGGGCCGAGCACCTCGTCGAGCGTCGGCCCGCAAGCGAGCTCCGAGGCTCGGTCGCCGCACCGTCGCCAGACCACCAGCACGTGCGGGGCCTCCTCGCCTTGCAGCGATGCCTGGAATCGCGACCGCCGGGGCACGTCCAGGCGATACACCACGTCCGCCGCGCCGCCGCCGCCGCAACTCCCGGACACGTCGTCGCGCGCCGGAAAGGTGTCGCCGGCGACCGTGCCGCCCCCGCCGGCGAGCGGGACGGCGTCGCCGCAGGCATCGCCCGAGATGCCGCTGCCGGCCGGGGGCGCCGTCTCCAGCGACAGCGTGTAGCGACCGGCCGAGTCGCGCTCGCGGGCATCGGCGAAGACCGTGTATCCGCCCGCGTCGAGCACCGCGGTCACCGCCGCGTCACTCGTCCCGCTACGCGACTCGCCGCACGCCGTTTCGCTCTCCGGATCGCTGCACGCGCGCCGGAGGTGGACCACCGGCGCCACGTCGTCGGAGTGCTCGATCAAGCGGACGCGCGCGCGCGAGGGGAGGTCGAACCGCCACGGCGCGTCCTGGCCCGGCGCTCCGCCCCCGCAGCTCGCCTCGGCGTCGTCGGCCGCCCCCTCGGTCGTGGCCGCGACCACCGCCCCCGGCGCCAGACGCGGCGCGTGCTTGCATGCATCGGAGAGCGCCACCACGTCCGTGGTGGCGACGGTGAGCTTGTACGCGCCCGACTCCTGGTTGTAGCCGTCGACGAAGACGAAGTACTTCCCGGGCTCCAGCACGCGCTCGATGTGGGACTTGTTGCGGCCGCCGGTGGGCGAGTCGTCGTTGCAGTCCACCTCGGCGTTCTCGTCCGCGCAGTCGTCCTTGCGGATGTAGAGGACCGAGTCGAAGTGCGCGTCCACGTCGACCACCACGCGCTGGCGGCGCGGCACGTCCAGCTGGTAGACCATCTCGCGCGCGTCGCTGTGGTCGCAGGAGCCGGTGTTCACGCTGCTCCGCCGCGCGTCGAGCCGCTCACCGTCCCCGCCGCCAGCGGCACCGGGGACTCGCAGGTCCCCGCGGCCTGCTGCGCCACCGGCGCCGACTGCGCGCTGGTCGCCGCGCCACCCCCTCCCACGCCGCCCGCCCAGGTGGCCACCACCCAGTGTCCCGCTCCGGACGCCGCCTTCACCACGAGGACGTAGGCGTCCGCGCCGTCCACGCAGGCCCGCAGGACGGCCTGCGGCTCGCTGGTCGTGTCGTGCGCGATGGCCTCTCCGTGCGCGTCCCGCAGCGTGGCGTCGACGTCCCGCACGCCCTCGCCGCCGAAGGCCACCACGGTGGTGCACCCCGACGGCAGGTCGAGCGGCACGCGCGCCTCCTGCCCCTCCGCCAGCGAGCCCTCGTGGATCGGCCCCACCTGCGCGAGCCCCATGGCCGCGAGCGCGTTGTGCACCGCGACGAAGCGCGGCTCGAGGGCCCCCGAGGCGCCTTCCCGTGTCGCCGAGCACGCCGCCAGCACCCCGAGAAGGATGACGCCGGCGGCGATGCGGGGAGGAGGACGAGGCGGCCGCATCGAATCCGCCTACGCCAGCTCCATCCACAGCAGGTCCGGTGTCTCCAGGTACCGCGATGACCTCGTAGGCGAAGGCGGCGCCGACGTGCCCGTCGACGATGCGATGATCGAACGACAGCGACAGGAGCATCACCTCGCCGATGACGATCTGCCCGTCCTTCACGACCGGCTTCTGCTTCATCTGGTGGACGCCGAGGATGGCGACCTCGGGGAAGTTGATGATGGGCGTCGCGAAGAGCCCGCCCTGCGAGCCGAGCGACGTGATGGTGAACGTCGAGCCCTTGCAGATCGTCGAGCTTCGACCTTGCCGGCCTTCGCGTCGCTCGCGAGCCGCTCGATGTCGCGCGCGATCTCGAGGACGCTCTTGCGGTCGGCGTCCTTCACCACCGGGACCATCAGCCCGGCGTCGGTCGAGCCGTGGCGATGCCGATATTGAAGTACTTCCGGAAGACGAGCTCGTTCGTCGACTCGTCGAGCGCCGTGTTGAGCATCGGGTGCTTCTTCAGCGCCGCGACGCGTCGCCTTCACGATGAACGGGAGGAAGCTCAGCTTCACGCCCTGCGCCTCGGCCGGCGGCCTCAGGCGCGCGCGGAGCGCCTTGAGCGCCGTGACGTCGCACTCCTCGACGAAGGTGAAGTGCGCGGCCGTGTGCGTCGACTGCGCCATCTTCTGCGCGATCTTGCGGCGCATGCCGGCGAACGGGACGCGCTCCTCCAGCGGGCCGTGCGCGACGCGGACGGGCGCGTCGAGGGCCGTGCGCCGGGACGCACGGCCGCGGGCGCCGCGCGGTGCGGCGCCGGACGGGACGGCGCGTCGCGAAGCCCTCCACGTCGGTCTTGGTGACCCGCCCCTGCGGCCCGGTCGGCGGCACGCGCCGGAGGTCGACGCTCATCTCGCGCGCGAGCTTGCGCGTCGCCGGCGTGGCGAGCGGCTTCTCGTTGAAGTACCCTGCACGCGGCCCCGGCGGCGCCGGCACGGCCCGCGCGGCCCGCGCGCCGTGCCGCCCATTCCCGGGCAGGTTCTCCTTGATGTCGCCCACGGCCGTCGCCGCCGGCCCGTCGTCCTTCTGCGCGTGCCCGTTGCGCGCGTGGCAGGCGCCGTTCGCTCGACGCCGGCAGCCGCCGCCGTCGCCGGCGCCGGCAGCTCGAAGACCACCAGCACCGAGTGCACCGCCACGATCTCGCCGACCTTGCCGCGCGTCTCCACGATCGTCCCGGCCTTGGGCGCCGTGATGGTGACCGTCGCCTTGTCGGTCATCACCTCGACCATCGGCTGGTCTTCCTTGACGACGTCCCCCGGCTTGACCAGCCAGCCGACGATCTCCCCCTCGGTGACCCCTTCGCCGATGTCCGGAAGCTTGAATTCCCAGCGCGCCATCGTCAGGTCTCCTCTCGAGATGTCGATCAGTACCTCGCCGTCGCGACGATAGCCGGCAGAATGCGGTGCGCCAGCGGCAGGTACTCCATCTCGAGGGTGTACGGGAACGGCGTGTCGCAGCCCGCACACGCGCACCGGCGGCGCCTCGAGGTGGAGGAACGCCTTCTCGTTGATGAGCGCGACCAGCTCGGCGCCGAAGCCGCACGTCTTCGGCGCCTCGTGCACGACGATGACGCGCCCCGTCTTCTTCACGCTGGCGACGATGGTGTCGATGTCGACCGGCCACAGCGTGCGCAGATCGACAATCTCGCAGTCGATGCCCTGCTTCTTGCGCCTCGTCGGCCGCGGCGATGGCCTCGTAGAGCATCGCGCCCCACGCGAGCACGGTGACGTCCTTGCCCTCGCGCGCGCACGCGCGGCCTTGCCGATCGGCACCGTGTAGTCCCCCTCGGGCACCTCGCCCTTGGCCGCGCGGTAGATGCGCTTCGGCTCGAAGAAGAGGACCGGGTCGGGATCGCGGATCGACGCGAGCGAGCAGCCCCTTGGCGTCGTGCGGGTTGCTCGGGCACACGACCTTCAGCCCGGCCACGTGGATGAAGAGCGACTCGGGCGACTGCGAGTGATAGAGGCCCGCCGCGGATGCCGCCGCCGACCGGCGTGCGGATGACCAGCTTCGCCGGGTACTCGCCGCCCGAGCGCTAGCGGTACTTCGCGAGCTCGCTGACGATCTGGTCGTACGCCGGGAAGATGAAGTCGGCGAACTGGATCTCGGGGACCGGGCACCAGCCCGTAGAGCGCCATGCCGATGGCGGTGCCGACGATGCCCCCCTCGGAGAGCGGCGTGTCGATCACGCGGTCGTCGCCGAACTCGTCGCAGAGCCCCTGCGTGACGCGGAAGACGCCGCCCACCTTGCCGACGTCCTCGCCCAGGACGACGACGCGCGGGTCGCGCCGCATCTCGATGCGGAGCGCCGTCGTTGATGGCCTGGACCATGTTCATCTGCGTCATCGAGGCGCCCCTCTGCTCCTGGAGGTGCCAGGGCAGCTCCGCGTAGACGTCGTCGAAGATCGTGTCGCGGGCGGGTCCTCCGCCGGCAGGCCTCGGCCACGGCGCGGTCGACGTCGGCGCGCACCTCGCCGGCGAGCCGCTGCTCGCGCGCCGGCGTCCCACAGGCCGCGCGCCTCCAGGTGCCGGCGCATGCGGGCCACCGGGTCGGTGTCCGGCGTCTCCGAGCGGTCCTGCCGCGACGACCATGGCCTCGATCAGCGTCCCGCCCAGGCCCGCCACCGCCCGCGCGCGCGCCTCGCGCACCACGCTGAGCACCGCCACGACGTCCCCGCCGTCGACGCGAACGCCGCGCAGGCCGTACGCCATCGCCTTGACGGCGAAGCCAGCGCTCGCGGTCTGTCGCGAGGCCGGGGTGCTGGTCGCCCAGCCGTTGTTGCGGCACACCGCCACCACCGGCGCGCGGCGTGACGCCGGCGAAGTTGAGGCCGGTGTGGAAGTCGCCGCTGCTCGTCGCGCCCTCGCCGAAGAAGACGAGCGCCGCGACGTCGGCCTTCTGCGATGCGCGCCGCCCACGCCACGCCGACGGCGTGCGGGATCTGGCGTGCCCGACGAGGGGCGAGACGCTGGCGACGCGCGCCGCCTTCCAGAACGGCGGGTCCGGCGCGTTGCGCCCGCTGCCGGGCTCGCCGCGCGGTGCCGAAGGCGTGGTGCGCGTAGGCGACCGAGCGGCATCCCGCGCCAGAGCGCCGCGGCGAACTCGCGCGAGCTCGGGAAGATCCAGTCGCTCGTCCTGCATGGCCGGCGGCGGCGCCGACGATGACCGCCTCCTCGCCCGCGCGCGCTGGCATGGCTGCGCGATGGCTCCCTCGCGCTGCAGGGCGACGAGTCGCTCGTCGACGGCCCGCGCCAGCACCATGTGCTCGTAGAGCGCCACCGCCAGCTCGTCGGACAGAACGTCGGCGCAGCGCGGGATCGACCGAGCCGTCGTCACGCTGAAGGCCGAGCGGCGCTGGTGACGAAGCGGCGGGCGTGTGCATGGGTGGGCCGCGCGGCACCTTACCATCTTCGCCCCGGCGCTCCTTCCGGGCGATGGGACGAGATTGACGCCGGTCGGGTCAGAACTCCCCGCGCAGGAGCACCCCTCCGCCGTTCGCTCCGACGGCGGGCGCGGCCTGGACACGACCGGTGGGAGCGACGAACCAGAGGGTCGCCCCACCCGCCGCAAGGACCCCGCCGGCGATGAAGGCGATGGTGGAGATGTTCCCGGCGTTGACGGCGTCGCTGCGCAGGCCGACGCCGGTCGGGTCGCACTGGTTGGCGCCCCCCAGGCTTCCGCCGCAGTGACCGCTGTTGGCGCTGGAGTTCTTCGAGAGGGCGACGGCGCCGAAGATCCCTCCCGCCACCAGCCCGGCGACGCCGACGCCACCCACCACGAGCCCCACGGTCTTCAGCGGTGAGGAGGAGGACGCCGGCGGATTGTCGGGGACGTTGCTGGGGAGCGGCGTGGGTGCGCCGGCGGGCGCCACCACTTCGGTCGGCGCGTCGACCAGCGCCTGCACGTGCACCGTCGTGCTCGTCCCGGCCGCCTCGATGTCCTCCGTGGTCGTCCACGTCGTCTTGCCCGGCGCGCTCGCCTCCAGCGTGTGCTTGCCGGGATCGACGGCCACCGGCGTCCCCCACTGGCCCTCGCGCATCACCTCGCCGTCGCGCTTCACCACCAGGCCGGCGACACGCACCGCGGCGGGTACGTCGATGACCAGCTGGGTGAGCCGGGGCTCCAGCGCCCGTGCGCGATCGCGCGCCACCTTCTCGCGCTCTCCGGCCTTGGCGCCGCCGTTCTTGTGCTCGGTCGCCGCGAGGTCGAGAAAGGTGGTCCAGGCGCTGGCCGTGCGCCCGGCGCGCTCGTAGCAGTCGGCGAGATAGAACTCGGTGACCGGCGTGGGATCGAGCCGCTGGCTCTCCTCGATCTTGGGGCAGGCGTCCGCCCACTGGCTGGCCGCCATGAGCTTCTTCGCCTCGTCGTACAGCGACTGGGCGATGGCCTGATCCTGCGGCGTGGTCTGCGCCGCTGCCAGGCGTGGGACAGCGAGCGCCACCGCCAGCGCGGTGGCAACGACCAGGCGACGGGGGGTGCTCATCCTCTGCGATCGTCTCCGAAGGGATTGTTGTTCGAGGGGGGTCGTGCGGGCGGGTTGGCGCCGGGACGAGGCACCGCCGGAGAGCCGGCCGGCGGGCGACGGGCGGGAGCCGAAGGGGGAACGGGCGTCGGAACCGGCGGGGCCGCCGACAGAGACGGCACCGGGAGGGGGGGAGGGGCGGGCTCCGCGAGCACGACCGGCGCCGTGGGCAGCTCCGGCGGCGGGGGCGGCGAGGCGACGGTGGGCGCTGGCGGGGGAGCGCTCGATGCGGGCGCCACGTCGGGAGCGTGATGTTTCCACAGCACCAGCCCCACCGTCCCGCCGGCGACGAGCAGCAGCCCGAGCAGACCCACGACGATGGCCGCGGCCTTCGACGAGCGACGGCCGACATCGGACGCGACCGATCCCGACCCGCCCGTCGTCCCGGTCATGGCCGAGGACTGCGCGAACCTCTCCGCCGCCTGCGCGGATCGGACGGGAAGGTAGCCCTGGGCGGCCCGGCCAGCACGGCGGTGTGCACGCCGAGCACGCGCGCGATGCGCTCCGCCGAGGCCCAGGAGGTCGCCGATCCGAAGGGCGCCAGCGCCGCGGCGAGCTGCGCGACGTTGGCGTAGCGGCGGTCACGGTCCTTCTCCAGCGCCCCGCGAATGGCCGCCTTCGAGCTGCGGCGGAGCGTCGGGGCGCAGGGCGCGGAGGGAGCGCGGAGGGTCCTGCAGGATGGCCGCGCAGAGCGCCGTCATGGTGTCGGCGTCGAACGGCGGTTCGCCGGCGATGAGCTCGTGGACCACCGCGCCGAGCGCCCAGACGTCCGCACGCGCGTCGACGTCCTTCGTCGAGCGCATCTGCTCGGGCGACATGTAGCGAGGCGAGCCCAGCACGGCCTGCGTCTTGGTGACCCCGGCGTCCAGACCGCTCGATCGACTGCTTGGAGATGCCGAAGTCGAGCACCTTCACCGAGGGCGTCCCGTCGGCCCGGCGCGTCAGGAAGAGGTTGGCCGGCTTGAGATCGCGGTGGACGATGCCGAGCGCGTGCGCCTCGGCGAGCGCCTCGCACGCCTGCAGCACGCAGTCCACCACGTCGCTGATGGGGAGCGGACGGTGCTGCTCGACGATGGCCGCGAGGATCCTGGCCCTCCAGGTACTCCATGACCATGTAGGGCGCGCCGGTCTCCAGCGTGCCCACGTCGAGCACGCGCACGCAGTGCTCGCTCCGGATGCGGATGGCCGCGCGCGCCTCGCGCAGGAAGCGCTGCACCACCTCTTCGTTCTGCAGCATGGCGGGCAGCAGGAACTTGATGGCGACGCGCTCCTCGAGCTGCAGATGCCGCGCCGCGACGACCGCGCCCATGCCTCCCATGCCGATCACCCGCTCGACCCGGTACTTGCCGAGGAGAACGGCGCCCGGCTGGGGTTGGTCGAGGAGGATGATGGGGGGCTGCATGGGCTCGGCGATGGACTCACGCGGCGGGCGTCGGCGTCACGGAGGATACCAGGATTGCAGGAGAGAAGACTCGCGCGGCGTTTCGCGCTATGTTTTCTGCCTGATGGCGCGGCGCGCGTTCGTACCGCCCCCCACTCTGGCGTCCGATTCGACGCCTCGCGGCGGCGGCGGGGGGCCGCCCTCCATCGCGGTCGGCACCGCCGCTGGGGCTCCGGCCGAGCGCGCCGCCGCCGAGCATGCCTTCGCAGCGCCCCTCGGCACCGCCGCCGCCCATGGGCCCGGGATCCTTGCCGGACGCCGCGTCGCTCGGCTCCTCCGCCGTCGCTTCCCAGCCCGGAGGGGGTCTCCATGAGCGCGTGCTCGCAGCTGCTCGACCGCCTGGCCACGGCCGACGAAGCGCCCTTCATCGTCTCCTGGATCGAGGGCGTCCTGGCCGGTCGGTCGCGGACCGACCCCACCCTGGCAGTGCGCCTGCTGCGCGCCTATCGCGAGACCGGCCGGGTCGATCGCGCGCGCGATCTCGCGCTGTCCTTGCCCGCGGCCCCTGCCACCTGGAACCCCCTCGACGCGGCGCGCCTGGCCATCGAGCGCGCGGTCCTCGCCACCCTCGACGGTCGCGGCGACCACGCCGAGGCCGAGCTGCGTCTGGCCTCGCGCGCCCTGTCCGCGGCGCCCAAGGGAACGGGGCTGCGCGAGCAGCTCGACCTGCACCTCACGCAAGCCCAGCTGGAGCTGAAGCTGAACCGCGTGCTCAACGCCGCGGGTGCGTTGCGTCTCGCCGAGCACGTCGCCGAGCGACTGGAGGACGGCGCGTGGCGGACGCCGGTGGCCATGACCCTCGGCCATCTCTCCATGCGCCTGGCCGATCCGCGCACCGCCGCCAAGCACTACGCCGCCGCCCTGGCCCGCGCACCGGCACGCGGGGCAGCGTCGATGAGCTCGCACGGCAACCTGGCCATCGCCCTCGGGAGCATCGGGCGATTCGACGAGGGGCGGTACCACGCCACGCAGGCCATCGGCATCGCGCGCGACCTCGCCGCGGGCTGGCGCCACGCCGATGCCCACGACGTCCTCGCCATCGTGGAGATCGCCGCCGATCGGCCGCTCGCCGCGCTGCACGCCATCGACGAGGCGCTGGTGGTCCTCGGCGAGATCGACCACCCCATGCTGCGCTACCAGCTCGCCGAGCACCGCACCTGGGCGCTGGCCATGCTGGTGCGCGCCCAGGCCGCGCGCCAGTGGCTGGGCAAGGTGGAGAAGTTTCGCGCCGAGCTCACCATGGTCGACGTCATCGACGAGCAGGATCTGGTGGCCACGCGCGCGCGCACCCTGGAGGCCTGCTCGCAGACCCGCGAGGCGCTGGAGCACGCCGCCACGCACGCCGAGAAGCTGCCCGAGGCCTTCGTCACCGGCTCGCTCAACCTGGTGGTGGGACGCTGCGCCCTGGCGCTCGGCGACGAGGGGTCGGCGCGTGCGGCGGTGGAGCGCGCGGCGCTCTCGGGCGAGAAGCACGGCTGGGTCTTCCCGGATCGGCTGGCGTCGCTGACGCTCTGGCAGCTGGCCTTGCGCAGCGGGGACAGCCGCGTGGTGCGCTACGCCGAGCGCATGCTGGCGCTGGTGAACGCCGCCAGCGGGCTGGCCGTCGCGCCGCCCCCCTCGGTGCGCCAGTCGGCGCCCCGCATCAGCACCCCGCCCTCGTCGGGGGACCTCGACTCCCTCCCCGAGCCGTCCGAGGGCGAGACGCTCATCTACGTGACGACGCCGCAGGGCGTGACGCGCGTCCCGGTGGCCGAGATGGCCCGGGCCACCGAGGGCGCCACGCTGGTCGTCGATACGCTCGCGCATCACCTGCGGGTGCACGACCGCGAGGTCTCGCTGGAGCGGCGCCGCGCCCTCGAGCCGCTGGTCGTGCAGCTGCTCCGCCGCGCCAAGGAAGGCCTCAGCGCCGACGAGATCCTCCGCGCCGCGGGGGGCCCCGGCCCGGAGAGCGCCGATGCCGAGCACCGGGTGCGCGTGCTCATTTCGCGGGTGCGCGATCTCCTCGGCGATCCCTCGGCCATCGAGCGCGTGCGCGACGCCGGCGAGTACGGCCGGACACGCTACCGCCTGGCCCCCAGCGTGTGCTTTGCCCTGGTCGAGCCGCTCTTCAGCTCGAACGGGTAGACCCCTCGCCTCCTCCCGCCCCCACCGCGACCAGGGCGAGCAGGGCGATGGCGGCGCCCCCCACGATCCAGCGCGGGGCGAAGACCACGTCGGCCTTGGTGTCCCGCCCGGCGAGGATGGGGAGACCGGCGACGGCAAAGAAGGCGATGTGCGCCGCGGCGGCGGCGAGGACCGTCCCGGTGCGCTCTCGAAGGCGCGCCAGGGCGATCCCCAGCACCAGCGTGGTGGGAATGCTGCGCCAGTCCAGCTCCGATGCCGTGAAGAGCACCGCGCTGGCCACGGTCGCCGCGCGGGCGCCGGTGGAGCGCATGATCTCGCTGAAGACGATGCCGCGGAAGAAGAGCTCACGCGCCAGCGGGATGACCACGAACCCCGCCACCACCAGGGCAATGCGCGACGACATGGTCGGCACCGCGAAGAGGCGCTCCATGGCCGCGGTGTCGTCGGGCGAGTAGGGCCAGCGGAGGACCATGCGGTCGTCGATGGTCGACAGCAGCGGGTAGAGACCGGCGCCGGCGGCCACCGACAGCACGAGCTGCAGCGGAGCGGGCCACGCCACCGCCAGCGTCCGCCGCAGCGAAGCCTCCCGGGCGTGCACGCGCACCATGGCGAAGATGACCAGCGACGTCGCCAGCGACGTGCAGGCGGCCAGGCTCACGATGTCGTCGATCGCTCCCGGCCGCGCCGCCTGCGTGACGTAGACGCACAGCATCTCCAGCGACCACAGCCCGATGGTCCACATCGCCGCCGCGAGCGGCGTCATCGGGCGATCCTCCGGCGAGTCGGGGCTATCGGCCATGCGCCGGTACGCCGCGCTTGACCACCGTGTCGCGCGCCAGCTTCGGGTCCGTGTCCGGGTAGTCGATGGTGAAATGCAAGCCGCGGCTCTCCAGACGGCTCGCCGCGCACTCCACCACGAGCTGGGCCACGCAGGCGATGTTCCGCAGCTCCAGCAGATCGCGCGTCACGACGTGCTTCCAGTAATACTCGACGATCTCCTCTTGCAGTAGCGCGATGCGACGCGCCGCGCGACGGAGGCGCGAGTTCGAGCGCACGACGCCCACGTAGTTCCACATCAGGCGGCGGAGCTCGTCCCAGTTGTGGGTGATGATGACCGCCTCGGCGCTCGGCGTGGCGCCGCCGACCTCCCACTCCGGCACCTCCGGCCAGGGCCTGCTGCGGTCCACGTCCTTCAGCGCCGCGGCGGCGCGGTGGCCGAAGACCAGCCCTTCCAGAAGCGAATTCGAGGCCAGCCGGTTCGCGCCGTGGAGCCCGGTCGAGGCGCACTCGCCGATGGCCCAGAGCCCTGGAATGGTGGTGCGGCCCTCCAGGTTGGTGGTGACGCCCCCGCACATGAAGTGCGCCGCCGGGACCACCGGGATGGGCTGCTGGGTGATGTCGATGCCCCAGCGCAGGCACTCCTCGTAGATGTTGGGAAAGCGCTCGCGCACGAAGTCCGGCTTCTTGTCGGTGATGTCGAGGAGCACGTGCTCGGCGCCAGTCCTCTTCATCTCGAAGTCGACGGCGCGGGCGACGACGTCGCGCGGGGCCAGATCGCCGCGCGGGTCGTGGGCTTTCATGAAGGCGGTGCCGTCGACGCGGCGGAGCACCGCCCCCTCCCCGCGCATGGCCTCGGTGAGGAGAAAGCGCCGGGCCTGCGGGTGATAGAGGCAGGTGGGGTGAAACTGGTAGAATTCGAGGTTGGCGATCTCGGCGCCCGCGCGGTACGCCATGGCCACGCCATCGCCGGTCGCGACGTCCGGGTTGGTGGTGTAGAGGTAGACCTTGCCGGCTCCGCCGCTGGCCAGCACCACCGCCCGGGCGAGCACCGTCACCACCTGCCCGCTCTCCTCGTCGAGCACGTAGCAGCCCGCGCAGACCTCCGGTCCGCCGTACTTGGCGAGGGTGATGAGGTCCACCGCGCAGTGGTTCTCCAGGATGCGTATGCGCGGGCTGGCCTTCACCGCGTCGAGCAGCGCGCGCTCCACCTCGCGTCCGGTCATGTCGGCGGCGTGGGCGACGCGTCGCGCGCTGTGCCCGCCTTCCAGATGCAAGTCGAGGTCGGCATCCCCGTTCTGCGAGCGACCGGCGTGGTCGAAGCGCGCGCCCAGGCTCTCCAGCGCACGCACCCGCGCCGGACCCTCCTCGACGGCGATCTCGACGGTGCGCTGGTGGCACAGACCGGCGCCGGCCTCGAGCGTGTCGGCGATGTGCGCGGCGAAGGAGTCCCCCGAGCCGAGCACCGCGGCGATCCCTCCCTGGGCGTACTTGGTGTTCGATTCGTCGGCGCTGCGCTTCGTGACCAGGATGACGTCACCGTGCGCGGCCACCTCCAGCGCGAAGGTGAGCCCGGCAACGCCGCTGCCGATGACCAGGTAATCCGTCGTGAGAGGCATCTTGGAAAAGGTTCTCAGCGTACAGGCTGCCAGCTTCAGCCGTGGGCTGGAGGGTGCGCCGGGACTGTAGCCTGATGGCGGAGGGCCGAAAGGGCTGCGCGCGAGCGCGTCGAGTTGACATCGACGCCCTCTGCCTCTAACGACTACCCGCTGAATCGCCATTCATCCGGAGGCGTGATCGGTGAAAATACTCGTCGCCGTCAAGCGGGTCGCCGACCCCGACAACCTGAACAAGATCAAGCTCTCGCCGCAGGGGAAGGTCGACGTCACGGGGCTCGAGCCCAAGGCCAGCCCGTACGACGAATACGCGCTGGAGACGGCGCTCCGGCTCAACGAGAACGGCGCCAACACCAAGGCGCGCCTGGGCGAGACGGTGGTGGTCACCTTTGCGCCCAAGGAGGCCGAGCCCATGCTTCGGGCCATGCTGGGCACCGGGGCCGATCGCGCCATCCGCGTCGACGCCAAGGACGACGCGCTCGATGGCGACCTGGTCGCTCGCGGTCTGGCGGCGGTGGTCGCCCGGGAAAAGCCCGACCTGGTCCTTCTCGGCTACCAGCAGGCGGAGAGCGAGTCGAACGAGGTGGGGCAGATGCTGGCCGAGTACCTGGGATGGCCGCAGGCCACCTTCGCCGGCTCGGTCAAGAGCGAGGACGACAAGGCGCTCGTGGTCGGCCGGGAGATCGAGGGGGCCACCGCCCAGGTGCGGGTCACGCTGCCCGCGGTGGTCACCGTGCTCGACAAGATCGTCCACCCGCGGAGCGTGCAGTCCCGGCACACCGCGGCGACGCACGCCTACCCCGACGGCGTCCGCTTCGCCGCCCTCATGGCCATCATGGCGGCGAAGAAGAAGCCGCTGGTCGAGCTGGCGCTGGCCGACCTGGTGCCCGACGTGGCCCTCAAGGTGACCTACGGCGCCGTCGAGCTGCCGCCGCGGCGCGCGGCGGGGGTGAAGGTGAAGGACGTGAAAGAGCTGGTCAGCAAGCTGAAGACGGAAGCGAAGGTGATTCTGATGGCCGGCACACTCGTGGTCGCCGAGCTCGGCGACGGTCAGGTCAAGAAGTCGAGCCACAGCGCCATCACCTTCGCCAGGCAGGTGGGCGGCCCCTACGCCATCCTGGTCCTCGGCGAGGGGGTGGCGGCGGCCGCGAAGGAGCTGAGCGCCTTCGGTGCGCAGAAGGTGCTGGTGGCCGACCACCCTTCCCTCGCGCATGCCCTCGCCGAGCGCTTCGCGCCGACGGTGGCGGAGGTCGCGCGCCAGGGCGGCTGGGACACGGTGGTGGTGGCGGCGACGACCTTCGGCAAGGACCTGGCCCCGCGCGTGGCGGCCAAGCTCTCCGCCGGGTACGCGCCGGACGTCGACCGGGTGAAGGTCGACGGCGGCAAGCGCTCCTACCGTCGGCCAGAGTACGCAGGCAATGCCCTGGGCTGGCTGGAGATCGCCACCCCCACGCAGGTGGTGAGCGTGCGGCCGACCGAGTTCGCGGCCGCGGAGCCGAGCGGCGGGACCAGCCCCCTGGAGAGCGTGGCCAAAGCGGCGGACGACCCGGCGGCGGCGCGCGTGGAGTTCCTGAAGATCGAGGCGGGAAAGAGCGAGCGCCCGGATCTCGGCGAGGCGCGGGTGGTGGTCTCGGGTGGGCGCTCGCTGAAGGAGCAGTTCAAGCAGGTGCTGGAGCCCCTGGCCGACGCTCTGGGCGCAGCCATCGGCGCCAGCCGCGCGGCCTGCGACGCCGGGTATGCCGCGCCGGAGCTCCAGGTCGGGCAGACCGGACGCACCGTCGCGCCGCAGCTCTACGTCGCGGTGGGCATCTCCGGCGCCATTCAGCACATCGCCGGCATGAAGAGCTCGAAGTACATCGTGGCCATCAACAAGGACTCCGACGCGCCCATCTTCCAGATTGCCGACTACGGGCTGGTGGCGGACCTCTTCGTGGCGGTGCCGGAGCTGGTGAAGGAGCTGAAAGCGCAGGGATAGGTCCTCCCGCGCTCTCCGGGGCGGGGATCCAACCTCCCTCGCGACGCTGCGACCTCGGGGGAACGGCCTCTGCCAGGGGGCTCCATCGCAGGTACCGGGCACGCCGCCGCCGGCACCGGCCAGGCGGCAAAAGCTCCATCCTCTCCAGGAGTTCTCCGTCGTCATCGAGGTGCTGACGACACCTCCCGCCATGGCCAGCGCCAGCGAGACCACCTTGAAGAGTCGGCCGACGGGGCCGGACTCGCGCACGGAGGGGTCTTCTCCCGCGTGCGGGAAGAGCTTATCTCGCGTAACGGGGAAGCTTCTCTCGCGTGATGGGACGTCGTCACTCGAGTGAAGGGGGCACCTCACTCGAGAACAATGTCGCCGTCACTCGAGTGAAGGCGGCACCTCACTCGAGAACAATGTCGCCATCACTCGAGTGAAGGCGGCACGGCACTCGAGAGCAATGTCGCCGTCACTCGAGTGAAGGGGGCACCTCACTCGAGAACAATGTCGCCATCACTCGAGTGAAGGCGGCACCTCACTCGAGAACAATGTCGCCGTCACTCGAGTGAAGGCGGCACCTCACTCGAGAACAATGTCGCCGTCACTCGAGTGAAGGCGGCACCTCACTCGAGAACAATGTCGCCGTCACTCGAGTGAAGGCGGCACCTCACTCGAGAACAATGTCGCCGTCACTCGAGTGAAGGCGGCACCTCACTCGAGAACAATGTCGCCGTCACTCGAGTGAAGGCGGCACGTCACTCGAGAACAGTGTCGCCATCACTCGAGTGAAGGGGGCCCGTCACTCGAGAGCCCCCCCTTCACTTCGAATCGACCTCCGCGTGCATCCAGTCGGCGAGTGACTTGGGGGCCGTCTTGCCCTTCGTCGCGGCGCTCGGCCTCGAAAGCTCCGAAGAGTGAGCGCGTCGCTTGGTGGACGCGGATGCATTCATCCCCGGGGTCGGGCCTCGCTTCCACGACGCCCATGCCTTCGGCGGGGGGGGCCGCACGTCGGCCTGTTCCGTGACCGGAGACACCCGCGCACTCGTGGTGACGAGTGCCGCGTGCGGTGCGGTGGGCGGAGGCGCGCTGGGAAGGTCGTTGACCGCAACGAGGGGCGGCCAGGACCTCGGGCAAGAAGGGCCGGACGGAAACGCCGCCGGCGCCGCGATGGCCGCCGCAGCGAACGGAGCGCGCAGGATCAAGGGTGGCTGGGAACGCGCAATCATGTAACCGCCGATGACCGCGGCGGCGCCCGCCGTTGCCACCCAGGCCAGCGCAAGCCCCAGCACGTCCGTGACGCGAGAGGGGATGGGCGGCAGCACCGGACGCTCGAACGCCGCCGGCGGGGTCGGCTGGGTGACCACCACCGCGGGCAAGCGGTTCACCTGGATGGGCGCAAAGCCAGGCGGGGCGATGGGCGAGGTCAGCCGCGCGCACGCCTGCACCGCCGACGCGGGCTCGACCCGCGGGAGAAGCGGTCGCGTCGGGACCTCGAAAGACGGCTCGATCGTGCCGCTCATCTCGTCGAGGGCGGAACAGCCTCGTCGGATCTCCATGACGGTGGTGATTCCGCTGTCCGACGAGCGCTTGCCGGGAACGGCCGGCGACGGGCGTCGTGCGACGTGCATGGGCACGGGTCGATTGTTCCGGGGATTCGCCAACTTCGAGACTCGACGCGTCATGGTACCTCCACCGGTCGGCGACGACATGGTCCCACACGCGTGGCCCTTCGTCAGCCAAAAGTTACATCGTGCGCTTCTTTGGCGGCGCGACACCGCTCGCGGGCTCCGGAGACGGCGTCATCCCAGGTGGATGCGAAGCGAGCGTCAGCCCTCGCGCCACCACGCGGGCGACGGGCCGTCGTTCACGGCCTGCGAGGGAACGGTCTTGAAGGGCGGTCCGATGGTCGAGAGCAGCGCCCGATTGATGGGAGGGATGGGCTTGTCCGACCAGGCCATCGCGAGCTTCGCCGGCGCGTGAACCACGAGGACGTAGCCGTCCGCCGGAGCGGCTAGCAGCGCACGTTCGACGAGCGTCCACAGCTCCGCGTCGGAGTCGGCTACCTCCCAGGGAAGCGGCAGGGGCGTGGGGCCGAGAAAGTGTGCCGGCAACTCGGCCCTCGCACGCCAGTCAGGGCAGCCGAAGCTTCCCGATCGCCCCCGAGCCGCGGTCGGTCCAGTAGAAGCTGTCACCGTCCGCGATGATGCTCACGACGGGGCCCACGCCCGGGGCGATGAGCTGCGTGACAACTGCGAGGAGGAGCTGAAACATGGCCTCCTCCAAGGGAGCGTCTCGCATGGAGCTGAGGGCGGTCCAGTGAATGCCGGCGCAGTCTGCCGAGAGGACGCCGCAAGAGGCGCCAGCGAACCTGCGACCAGCGTGGCCGATACGCTTGACGTCACACGTATCAACGAGTACGCTTTCACCCTCTGATCCAGTCCTTCTCTCATCGGGACACGCGGGACGTCTTCGAGGGCAAGGCGTGTCCCCGCTTCCGCAACATCCGCTCGGTGCTGGAGCGCAAGCTCGTCATGCTGAATGCTGCGACTCAACTTCAGGACCTTCGCTCGCCCCCGAATAACCGGCTGGAAAAACTCACGGGCGATCGCGCGGGGCAGTACTCGATCCGCGTCAACGACCGGTACAGGCTGACCTTTCGCTGGACCCCGCAGGGTCCGGCCGACGTCGAGTGCGTCGACTACCATTGAGACGCGATCGCTGGAGACCGACCATGAAGCCCAAGAACGGAATGCGCCCCATCCACCCCGGGGAGATCCTCTTCGAGGAGTTCCTGAAGCCGCTCGAGATGAGCGCGCGCAAGCTGGCGGACGCCATCGACGTCCCGTCGAACCGCGTGAGCGCGATCGTCGCCGGCGAGCGCGAGGTCACACCCGACACGGCGCTGCGCCTCGGCCGCGCGTTCGGCACGTCGCCGGAGTTCTGGCTGAACCTCCAGCAGACGCACGATTCTACGCATCGCCGAGAATACGGTGGACCTCGCTCGCGTGAAGCGCGTCGTCACGAAGGCCGTGGAGCAAGTTCGCGAAAAGCGGGCCGAACATGAACCGAGCCTGCGACACCGTGAACGGCGCCCACGAGCCCGACGTGCCGATGCTTGACGGTCCCGCCGCCCGCGGGCGCGAGGTCGAGGCGCGCCTTGGCGCCATCCGGGACGAGTGTCGAAGACGGCCGAGCGGGCGGCCCTCAAGGCGGAGCAGGCGCCCTCGACGCCTCCCCTCGCTCTTCGCGATGTCCTCGTCGTCCTCCGGCGCCATCTCTTTCCGCGGATCCTACGCCAGACAGACGTGGCAACGCGGCAGACGGTGCGGAGGCGAGGCCAGGGGTGCATCGTCTACGAAGAGTGGACTGCGCTGCGGGCCCCTCTGGGCGCGGCGGTCCGCCGCCTTCGAGACGATGTGGCTGTGTACCAGGGGACCTTGAGCGCCGCAAAGCCGGCAGATTCCCACCCCCCCCTTCTGCCGTGTCATGCAGCATTCTAACGCGGACGAAGCCAGTGTCTGTCGCCCGTCGAAGCGCCGAAGGGCCCGAGGACCACGCTGCCACGGCGGCGCCCCCCTCGCGCGCCCCTGGTTCCAACCCGAGGACTCGACCATTCCTGCACGAGTCCGCGAAGCCGCACGAGCCTTTGCGAGTGCGAGCGCAGCGAACGAGTGCAGGCTTGGCAGAGTCCCGGACGTTGGCCGTGCGCTTCGCGCATCGGCAATAGCGGGGTGGACGGGACTCGAACCCGCGGCCTCCGGCGTGACAGGCCGGCGTTATAACCAACTTAACTACCACCCCAGTGGCAGCCGGCCTTTGCGGTCCGGAGGGCGCACTTTACGCAGGCTCGGCGGTCGGTCAAGTGCGAAGCGAGACGCTCACGACGGCAGCGGCGCCGCCGGCTCGGGGGGCGGCGGCTTCACGACGACGGCGCCGGGCAGAACCGCGGGCAGGACTGCCGGCGCATCTCCCCGGGGATGACCACCAGCTCTCCCTCGCGGTACTCCCAGCGCTCCTTCGGCGGCCCGAAGAGGGCATCCGGGGTGGGCAGGCACAGCGCCTCGCGCAGCACCTCGTCCATGTGCTCGACCAGCACGATGCGCGTCGACTTCAGCACGCGGCAGCGGCACCTCGCGCAGGTCCTTGCGGTTCTCGCTCGGGATGATCACCGTCGTGATGCCGCTGCGGTGCGCGGCGAGGAGCTTCTCCTTGAGGCCGCCGATGGGCATCACCCGCCCGCGCAGGGTGATCTCGCCGGTCATGGCCAGGTCGCGCCTCACCGGCACCTTGATGAGCGAGCTGGCCAGGCGGTGGCCATGGTCACGCCCGGCGCTCGGCCCGTCCTTGCGGACGAACTCCGGGAAGTGAACGTGCACGTCGACCTTCTGGTAGAAATCCTGCTCCAGCCCCAGCGCCTCGGCGCGCGAGCGCACGTAGCTCATCGCCGCCTGCGCGCTCTCCTGCATCCCCTTCCCGAGCAGGCCGGTGATGACCAGCTTGCCCTTGCCCGGCACGACCGTCACCTCGCAGGCGAGGAGCTCGCCGCCGCCGTTCGACGTGACCGCGAGGCCGTTGACCAGCCCGATCTCGTCGTGCTCTTCCTTCTTGCCGACGCGGAACTTGGGCACGCCCGAGGTAACTGGGGCACGTTCTTGGCGACGATCTCGATGACCTTCTCCTTGCCGTCGGCCACCACCTGGCGCGCCACCTTGCGGCAGACGCTGGCGATCTCGCGCTCGAGCGCGCGGACGCCCGCCTCCTTGGTGTAGTGGTGGATGATGGTGCGGAGCGCGTTCTCGGTGATGGTCGAACGGCACGTCCTCGAGGCCGCAGTCCTTGCGCTGGCGCGGGACCAGGTACTTGCACGGCGATGGTGAGCTTCTCGAACTCGGTGTAGCCGGAGAGCTGGATGATCTCCATGCGGTCCTGCAGCGGGATCGGGATGCCGCCGCAGGGTGTTGGCGGTGGTGATGAACATCACGTCCGAGAGGTCGTAGTCGAGGTCGAGGTAGTGGTCGTTGAAGGCTGTGGTTCTGCTCGGGGTCGAGCACCTCGAGCAGCGCCGCCGCCGGATCGCCGCGGAAGTCGGTCGACATCTTGTCGATCTCGTCGAGCAGGAAGACCGGGTTGTTGCGTGCCGGCCTTCTTGAGCGACTGGATGATCTTGCCGGGCAGCGCGCCGATGTACGTGCGCCGGTGGCCGCGGATCTCCGCCTCGTCGCGCACGCCGCCCAGCGACAGCCGCACGAACTTGCGCCCGGTGGCGCGGGCGATGCACTTGGCGAGGCTGGTCTTGCCCACGCCGGGCGGGCCCACGAAGCAGAGGATCGGCCCCTTGAGCTTCTTGACCAGCGCCTGCACCGCGAGGTACTCGAGGATGCGCTCCTTGATCTTCTTGAGGCCGTAGTGGTCCTCGTCGAGGATCTCGTCGGCCTCGACGATGTCGAGCTTCTCCTCGGTCTTCTCGCCCCAGGGCAGCGTCGAGGATCCAGTCGATGTAGTTGCGCACCACCGTCGCCTCGGCGCTCGTCGGGTGCATCATCTTGAGCTTCTTCAGCTCCTTCTTGACCTTGGCGGTGGCCTCCTTGCTCATCCGCTTGGTCTTGAGCTTCTCCTCGATCTCCTGGATCTCGTTCTTGAACTCGTCGCGCTCGCCGCCCCCAGCTCCTTCTGGATGGCCTGCATCTGCTCGTTGAGGTAGTACTCCTTCTGCGTCTTCTCCATCTGCTTCTTGACGCGGGTGCGGATCTTCTTCTCCACCTGGAGGATCTCGATCTCGGCCTGCATCAGCTCGTGAGACGCTCGAGGCGCTTCGAGGCGTCCTCCATCTCGAGGAGCTGCTGCCGGTCGGCGAGCTTGAGGTCGGCAGGTTGGCGACGATGGTGTCGGCCAGCCGCGCCGGATCGTCGATGGTCTGCACGCTCATCAGCACTTCGGGCTGGATCCTCTTGTTGAGCTTGACGTAGATCTCGAAGGCGCCCTGCACGCTGCGCATCAGCGCCTCGACCTCGACCCCGCGCTGCCAGGCCTCGCCGATCTCCTCGACCTCGACGAGGAAGAACTCGTCGGTCTGCGCGAAGCGCTTGATGCGCGCCCGGCGCTTGCCCTCGACCAGCACCTTCACCGTGCCGTCGGGCAGGCGCAGGAGCTGGATGACCGTGCCGAGGGTGCCGACCGGGAAGATGTCCTCCGGCGTGGGCTCGTTGGTCTTGGCGTTCTTCTGCGCCGCGAGGAAGATCTCCTTGTCCGCGCGCCATCGCCTCTTCGAGCGCGGCGATGGACTTCTCGCGGCCGACGAAGAGCTGCGACACCATGTGCGGGAAGACGATGATGTCGCGCAGCGGGAGAAGGGGGACCGTGCGCCGCTTCGCGCCGGGCGGCCCCTTGCCGTCGTTTTCCTTGTTGAAGAACATCGGGCCGAGCAGGATAGCAGCGCTTACGCCAGCTCCGCTTCCTTCTGGTAGACGATGAGCGGCGGCTCGTGCTTGATGATGACGTCCTCGTTCACGACGACCTCCTTGATGCCGCTCCGCGAGGGGACGTCGTACATGATGTCGAGCATCGCGTGCTCGAGGATGGCGCGCAGGCCGCGCGCGCCGGCCTTGCGCACCAGGCCTCCTGGGCCACCGCCTGCAGGGCCCCCTTGGTGAACTTGAGCTTCACCCCGTCCATCTCGAAGAGCTTCTGGTACTGCTTCACCAGCGCGTTCTTGGGCTTGGTGAGGATGTCGACCAGCGCCTCCTCGTCCAGCTCGTGCAGCGTCGCGATGACCGGCAGGCGGCCGATGAACTCGGGGATCAGGCCGAACTTGAGCAGGTCCTCCGGCTGGACCTCGCGCAGCAGCTCGCCGAGCTTGCAGTCCTTCTTGCTCTTGATGTCGGCGCCGAAGCCGAGCGTGCTCTGGCCGATGCGCCGCTGGATGATCTGCTCGAGGCCCACGAAGGCGCCGCCGCAGATGAAGAGGATGTTGGTGGTGTCGACCTGCAGGAACTCCTGCTGCGGGTGCTTGCGGCCGCCCTTGGGCGGCACGTTGGCGACGGTCCCCTCGATGATCTTGAGCAGCGCCTGCTGCACGCCCTCGCCCGAGACGTCGCGGGTGATGCTGGGGTTCTCGCTCTTGCGGCTGATCTTGTCGATCTCGTCGATGTAGACGATGCCGCGCTGCGCCCGCTCGATGTCGTGGTCGGCGTTCTGCAGCAGGTTGACGATGATGTTCTCGACGTCCTCGCCGACGTAGCCGGCCTCGGTCAGGGTGGTGGCGTCGGCGATGGCGAAGGGGACGTTGAGGATCTTCGCCAGCGTCTGGGCCAGCAGCGTCTTGCCGCAGCCGGTGGGGCCGAGCAGCAGGATGTTCGACTTCGGCAGCTCGACGTCGTCGCCGCCCGACGCTGCGCGTCGATGCGCTTGTAGTGGTTGTGCACCGCGACGGCGAGGATCTTCTTGGCGCGCTCCTGGCCGATCACGTACTCGTCGAGGATGGCCTTGATCTCCGCGGGCTTGGGGACCGGGGCGGAGCCGGCGTCGGCTCGTCCTTCTCGATCTCCTCGGCGATGATGTCGTTGCAGAGACCGATGCACTCGTCGCAGATGTAGACCGTCGGTCCGGCGATGAGCTTCTTCACCTCCTTCTGGGTCTTCCCGCAGAAGGAGCAGTTCAGATTGCCGTTCTCGTGATCGTCCCTTCTGCGTTCCAATGCTTGCCTCGCACAAAAAGCTTAGACCCAGCCCCAAAGCGTCGCAAGCTCGTGGCGGATCGGAATTTGCCGCGACCTTTCCTTCCGGAGGGTCGAGGCGTTGCCCCTATCGGTCGCGCTTGTCGTTAGCCTCGCCCTTCTTTCGGGGAGGGAGGACCTCGTCGATGAGGCCGTATTCCTTGGCCTGGGCCGCGCTCAGGTAGTAGTCGCGCTCGATGTCCTTGGAATGCGATCCCTGGCCTTGCCGGTGGCGTTGGCGAGGATCTCGGTGATGCCTTCCTTGGAGTGCGCGCCTCGCTTGGCCTGGATCTCGATGTCGGTCGCCTGCCCGCGCGCGCCGCCGAGCGGCTGGTGGATCATGACCCGGGCGTGGGGGAGCGCGATGCGCCGGCCCTTGGGCCGGCCGCAAGGAGCACCGCCCCCATCGAGGCCGCCTGGCCGATGCACATGGTGGACACCGCCGAGCGGACGTACTGCATGGTGTCGTAGATCGCCAGGCCGCCGTCACCACGCCGCCCGGGCTGTTGATGTAGAGCTTGATGTCCTTGTCGGGGTCCTCGCTCTCCAGGAAGAGCAACTGGGCGATGATGATGTTGGCGACGTCGTCGTCGATCTCGGTGCCGAGGAAGACGATGCGGTCCTTGAGCAGGCGAGTGAAGATGTCCCAGTCGCGCTCGCCGCGGTGGGTCTGCTCCATGACCGTCGGGTACGGAATGGCTGACCAAGACGGTCGGCGATCGCCGCCGCCAGGTGTCGCGGTCGACCCAGGAGTCGCTGGCGGCGATGAGCGCGATCACCGAGGAAACCCTCTCGGTCTCCGGCGTGCTGCTGGCCAAGGTGTTCGGCAACCAGACCCGCGACATCGGCCGGTACCAGCAGGAGAACCAGCGCCTGGTCGGCCTTGAGGTCCGCCAGCAGATGATCGGCCAGGGTTTCTACGCCGTCGTGCAGTCGTTCCTGTCGATCACCCCGGCCCTGATCTATCTCACCGCGGGCCTGCTCATCGCGAACCATCACGCGGTCTCGGCCGGAACCATCGTGGCCTTCACCACGCTCCAGACGCGCCTGTACTTCCCGATCGGGCAGCTGCTGCAGGTCTCGGTCGAGCTGCGGTCGTCGCTGGCCCTGTTCGACCGGGTCTTCGAGTACCTCGACGTGGTGCCCGACATCGTTGACGCCCCCGACGCCGTTGACCTCCCAGCGACCGAGGCCGGCGGCCAGGTCGCCCTGCGGGACGTCTATTTCCGCTACCCCGGTGTCCCGACCGACGCTCTATCGGGCGTCAGCCTCGGCGCGGGTCCCGGCCACCTGGTGGCCCTAGTCGGGCCGAGCGGCGCCGGCAAGACCACCATCAGCTACCTGATCCCGCGCCTGTACGACGTCACCGCCGGGTCGGTCGAGGTTGACGGCGTCGATGTACGGCACGCCCGTCAGGCCTCGCTGGCCGCCGCCATCGGTTTCGTGACCCAGGAGAGTTACCTGTTCCACGACACCATCCTGGCCAACATCCGCTACGGGCGTCCGAGCGCCTCGCAGGAAGAAGTGGAAGAGGCGGCGCGGGCGGCGTACATCCACGACCGGATCATAGAATTCGCCGATGGCTACGACACCATCGTCGGCGAGCGCGGGTACCGGCTGTCCGGCGGCGAGAAGCAGCGCCTGGCCATCGCCCGCGTCCTGCTCCACGACCCGCGCATCCTGATCCTGGACGAGGCGACCTCGGCCCTGGACACCGCCAGCGAGCGCGAGGTCCAGAAAGCGCTGGACGCGCTGATGGGGTCGCGGACGACCATCGCCATCGCTCACCGGCTGTCCACCATCGTCAACGCCGACAGCATCTTCGTCATCGACGGCGGCCGGGTCGCCGAATCCGGCTCGCACCGCGATCTGCTACGCGAGGGCGGGCTCTACGCATCGCTGTACACGGAGCAGTTCGAAGGCGGGCGAGTCCAGTGGCGCTGCCCCGACGGCGACATTATGGCGGACGGAACCGTGCGCCCGCGCGACCCGCAGCCGACGGAGAGCTAGCGCCAGCACGACCTGGGACCGTCATCCGCGGGCCTTGTTGATGGCATTGTGGAGCCGGACAGGATAGGCGAACAGCAGAACCTCCACCGGGAGCGATTCCGCCGGCCGCCTCGACAGGTCGATGTTGCGGGGCCAGCCGGTCCAGGTACCGCTCCCGGAGCATCCGGTCCAGCTCTCGCGCCGCCGCCGCCGTGTCCGCGTCCTCATGCAGGTCGGAGTAGTGCATCCGGGACGCCGTCAGCCGCCACGGCCGTGACCGGCCCGGCGCGGGGCCCGCCTCCTCGACGAACCCATACTTGGCCAGCTGCCGGAAGTGGAACGAGCAGGTGTTGGGCGGCTCCCCGATCAGCTCGCCGGCCTGGGTGGCGGTGAGCTGCCCCTCCAGGTTCAGCGCCTCAAGCAGCGCTAGGCGCACCGGGTGAGTCAGCGCCCGCATCGTCTGCGGGTCGCTGAGCTCCCGCTTTCCCGGGCGCCCGGGCGTGGCGGCCGCGCAACTGCGAGCCCGACGCTCGGCGCACGCCGATCTCACCTCGAAACCGACGGTCGTGAATAATCCAGGCATGCCTATTCTCGTCAGCACCACCGTTCCGACCGGTTCCCTCGCGGCGCAGCCCCAGCCCACGTTGACGGCAGGCGGCGGCGTGCTACTGCGACGGTGGAGTCTTGACGACGCCCCGGCGGTGATGGACGCCTACCAGGATGAGGCGATCCAGCGCTGGCACGTGATGCGGGCGGACTCCCTGGCCGAGACGCGGGAGTGGATTGCGGGCTGGCAGGGCGGCTGGGCGGCAGAGACCAACGCAATCTGGGCGGTGGTCGACGCGGATAGCGGCACGCTGCTCGGTCGGGCCGGCCTGAAGCACCTGAAGTTCGCCGACGGCACCGCCGACGTCGCCTACTGGACCGTCCCCGCCGCCCGGGGAAGGGGCGTGGCTCCCCGGGCGGTTAACGCGATGGCGTCCTGGGCGTTCGAGGCCGGCTTCCACCGGCTCGACCTCGAACACGCGGTTGCCAACACCGCGTCGTGCCGGGTGGCCGAGAAGACCGGCTTCGCCGCCGAGGGCGTGCGCCGCAGCGCCTGGCTCCTGGCCGACGGCCGCTGCGATGTGCACGCGCACGCGCGCCTGTGCTGAGAAATCGCCCGCTCTGGGCGCTTAGCCCGGACGAGTCCGCTCCCTGGTGACGGCCGTCAGCCGAGCGGCTCCAGCCGCGACGCCACCCGCTCCGCCAGAGCCGAGGCGATCTCCTTCGGCACCGGCACGTTCGACCCCTCAAAACCCCGGAACGGCCGAAACGATCCCAGCACCGCATCCGCTTCCAACTCCGACCGAAGCAACGGTGGCTGCACCCGGCAGTCAAACCGAATGTCCGTCCGCCACCGGAAATGCCGCGCCTCCGGCGCCTCAGAAGCCTCCACCGCATGCTCATAAGTAGGCGAAATAATCGTCGCCACGTAGTAAATGCCAGGGTCCTTAGGCCCCACGACCTGCAGCCACACCCGGTCCCCGATCGCCATCTGGTCCCGGAAGTGCGGCGTCCCCCACCACTGCGACCTAGACGACGCA
Source organism: uncultured Solirubrobacterales bacterium (assembly GCA_963754375.1). Classification (GTDB taxonomy): domain Bacteria; phylum Actinomycetota; class Thermoleophilia; order Solirubrobacterales; family Solirubrobacteraceae; genus Palsa-465. The sequence goes on along the minus strand of CAVWFX010000012.1, from coordinate 39,682 downwards.
ACGGCCGCCTCCAAGTCGTAGTGCCGCGGGTTGCCCTCGAAGATCCAGTCCGCCATGGCTCCACAGCGTAGCCCCAAGAACACCGAGGGCCATGGCCGACCGGCTCACTGCAAAGCGAGCAACTCCGCCGCGTGCTCGTAGTCCCGCCGCCAGTCCCCGGACGGGATGAGGATCACCCGCTCGGCGCCGGCCTTGGCGTAGGCGGCGAGTTGGGCGGCCGACTTACCCGGGTCGGCATCGAGCACCGGCCCGACGACGGTCAGCCGCGGCACCGGACGCCCGTACCCGGCCGCGACCTCGCCCAGCGCCGACAAGCGCGAGGCCACCTCCTCCGGCCGCAGCCCGATGGAGATCCACCCGTCCCCGAAGGCGGCGGCCCGCCGCATCGCCCGCTCGCCGTCGCCCGCGATCAGCACTGGCGGCATGACCGAGCCGGGGGAGAGGGTGACCTCGAGCCCGTCCCCGAGCACGGCGGGCTGCCCCGTGACCAGCGCCGGAAGCGCCCGCAGGGACTCGTCGGTCCGGCGGCCGCGGTCGGCGAAGGACATCCCGGCCGCGCGCCAGCCGATGTCCCCGTGCACCGGGTTACCGGTGCCCACGCCGAGCGCGACCCGGTTGCCGGAGACGTGCTGCAGGGAGCTGATCTGCTTCGCCGCCCAGGCCGGGGTCCGAAGCGCGAGCAGCATCACGCCATAGCCGATCGTGATCCGCTCGGTCACCGCCGCCGCGGTGGCCAGCACCACCGAGCTGTCGAGCATGGGGGCGCTCGCCACCAGGTGGTCCGTCGTCCACACCGAGTCGAGCCCGGCCTGCTCCGCGAACCGCGCGCTGGCCCGGATATCGCCGATGATCGGGTGCGCCGGATCGGGGGTGGAGGCCGGCAGAATCACGCCTATCTTGATCGCCACGCTAGCTCGCAACCCGCGCCCCAAACCGCCTGTTCCCAGGGCATCACAATCGATACTCAGTATCTATATGATGGAACTAAGTTCCTTTGAGCGCGGGCGGGTGAGAGCTAGTGAGCAAGCAGTCGGCGCGTGACCGGCTCGCCGAGGCCGCGTTCGCCCTGTTCGCCGAGCGCGGGTACGAGCAGACCAGCATCGACGACATCACCGAGCGGGCCGGCCTTGGCCGGACCACGTTCTTCCGGCACTACCGGTCCAAGGAAGACGTCATCTTCCCCGATCACGACCTGCTGCTGGCGCAGATCGGCGAGCGGCTGCGGACCTCGAGCGACGGCACCGCCCTGCTCGCGGTCTCGGACGCGGTCCGCCTGGTGCTCAAGCACTACGTCGAGGAGGGCGACCTCGCCCGCCGCCGGTACGCGCTCACCAGCGGGGTGCCCGCTCTCCGCGACCGCGAGATCGCCAGCGTGGCGCGCTACCAGCGGCTGTTCCGCGAGTTCATCGCCGACTGGATGGGTGACCCGGCCGAGCCGGCCCCGCTGCGGGCCGAGCTGATGGCGGCGGCGGTGGTCGCCGCCCACAACCACGTGCTCCGGCGCTGGCTCCGCGGCGAGAGCCCGGACCCGGTGGCCGAGGTTGACGTGGCCCTTCGCCAGGTCATCGAGCTCTTCACGACGGCCGGCGGAAGTCCCGCCGTCGGCGCCGACGGGACCACGATCGTCGCCTTCCGCACCGGCCAGGACATCGAGGCGCTGCTGCCGGCCCTCCGGCGCCTCGCCGATAACGTCCCGTCGGGCTCTACTTAAAAACCCAACTCACAAACCCATGATTTTCGAACGGACCGAGGTGACTCCGGACGGCAAGCCACTGGCCTATCAGGCGGAGCAACGGTCCGTTCGGGCAAAACGATTTTGAACTGTGTTTTCTCGGGGCTTTCCTGGACGTAAGGCGCTGAATGAACGATCGGGCGGGCATGACCGAGGCCCTGCGGCGGTTCGACCGGATCGCCGTCCCGCTTGACGGGCGGCGGGCGGCGGCGGTCGCCATCGCCGTCTCCGACGACGGCTTCCTCCTCACCAGGCGCGCGTCGAAGCTGCGCGCGCACGCCGGGCAGTTCGCGCTGCCGGGCGGCCGCCTCGACCCGGGCGAGGACGCGGTTGACGCGGCCCTGCGCGAGCTGCGCGAGGAGGTCGGCGCCAGCGCCGACCGCGAGGACTGCCTGGGCGTGCTCGATGACTACCCGACCAGGTCGGGCTACGTCATCACGCCGGTCGTGGTCTGGCTGAGCGCGGGGCGGCAGCTGGAGGCCAACCCCGACGAGGTTGCCGAGCTGTACCAGATCCCGCTGACCAGCCTGGACGTGACGCCCCGGTTCATCGCCATCCCCGAGTCCGACCGCCCGGTCATCCAGCTGCCGCTGGTGGGTCACTTCGTGCACGCCCCCACCGCCGCCGTGCTCTACCAGTTCCGCGAGGTGGCCTTGCACGGCCGCGGGACGCGGGTCGCGCACCTGGAGCAGCCGGTTTTCGCCTGGCGCTAGTCCTTGCGGAACCCGCCCGAGGGCCTGCGACGCCCACCAGGGCCGCACCCCAGGTGAACCAGCCGGTTTTCGCCTGGCGCTAACGTACCTGTAGGACCAGGAAAGGCTGGAGTGGACATGCCGGTAGAGAGAGTGCTCCCCGACTCGGACGCCGAGGACCTGCTGAACCTCGTCCGCGAGATCGCCGCCAGCGAGCTCAAGCCGATCGCGAGCGAGTACGAGGCGGCGAGCCGGTTCCCGCGCGAGCAGTTCCGGCTGCTCGGCCGGAGCGGGCTGCTCGGCCTGCCCTACCCGGAGAAGTGGGGCGGCAGCGCCGTCAGCTACGAGGTGTACCTGCAGGTGCTCGAGGAGATCGCGGCGGCCTGGATGACGGTCGGGGTGGGGCTCTCGGTGCACACGATGTCGTGCTACCCGCTGGCCACCTTCGGCACCGACGAGCAGCGCGGCGAGTTGCTGCCGGAGATGCTCGAAGGGAGCCAGCTCGGCGCGTACGCGCTGTCGGAGGCGCAGGCCGGCTCTGACGCGGCCGCGCTGTCCGCCCGCGCGACCTTGGACGGCGACGACTACCTGGTCAGCGGCACGAAGGCCTGGATCACCCACGCCGGGCAGGCCGACTTCTACACGCTCATGGTCCGCACCAGCGACGACCGGAGCCGGGGCGTCAGCTGCCTGCTGGCCGACGCGTCGACCCCCGGCCTGACCGCCGGCCGCCCCCGAGCACAAGATGGGCCTGACCGGCTCGCCGACCGCGCAGATTCTGCTCGACCAGGCGCGCGTGCCGGTGCGCCGCCGGATCGGGGCCGAGGGCGACGGGCTCAAGTTCGCCCTCGACGCGCTCAACTCCGGGCGGCTCGGCATCGCCGCCTGCGCCGTCGGCCTCGCCCAGGCGGCGCTGGACGAGGCGGTCGCCTGGGCGATGCAGCGCACCCAGTTCGGCAAGCCGATCATCGACTTCCAGGGCCTGGAGTTCCTGCTCGCCGACATGGCGGCCGGGGTGGAGTCCGCCCGCGCGACCTACCTGGACGCCGCCCGCCGACGGGACCGGGGCATGGAGTTCCGCCGCCAGGCCTCGATCGCCAAGCTGGTGGCGACCGACATGGCGATGCGGGTGACGACCGACGCGGTCCAAGTGCTGGGCGGCTACGGCTACACCCGCGACTTCCCGGTCGAGCGGTACATGCGCGAGGCGAAGGTGCCGCAGATCTTCGAGGGCACCAACCAGATCCAGCGGATGGTTATCGCGCGGGAACTTCGCAAGGGCTGAAACTAGGCCTCTGACCTGCGGATTCTCGGACCGCATGCACGTCCTGCAGGCCGCCGGACTATCAGTCTGGCGGCCCGTTCTCGTGTCCTGATTGTCCGGTTCGTGCCGGTTATTTCCCGTCGTTTCCCGACCCTGTGCTGAATCCGTGCTGATACCTGTAGCCATTGGTCTAGACCAATGCATCCGGGCGGGGACGGGGCAGCCCGGGGCCCGGATCAGCCTTCAGCCCCAGCAGGAACCCGTCCTCACCGGTGGCCAGCTCCCACAGTGCCCTCGCCGAGTCCGCCGGCAACACGTTCAGCACCTTCAGGCGGAATTCCCGCTCGGAACGGGCCCGGCACGCCCTGCCCCGCCGCGCCGACCGCAGGGCCGGGACCGGCTGCGGCTTCGCCGTGCTGCTGGCCGAACCGGGAGCGCCCGGCGGCCTGGTCGGCGGCATCGGCATCCGGGGATTGGACGATGCCGCCGTCTCCGGCGAAGTGGGCTACTGGGTTACGGCCCCCGCACGCGGACGGGGCATCGCCGCACGAGCTCTTGACGCCGTATCGGAGTGGGCCTTCCGCCTGCCACGGCGGCGACCGCTGGAACGGCTAGAACTCATCCGCGCCGTCGGCAACCACGCATCCTGCCGGGTAGCGGGCAAGGCCGGATTCACCCTGTACGCAGTGCCGCCGCCGCTGCTGCCCGAGTTCCCCAATGACGGGCACCTGCGCATCCGGCCGGCTGGCCAGCCACCGGTCGTTTTACTGACCGCCTGCGGGGCGCCTGGCGCGCTACCCGAGGCGGCGGACACGCCGCGCTTTCGCAACCACGGGTTGCGCTTCCGCTCGGGACCGCCTAAGCTCATGCGCAACCAAGCGTTGCGTTATGGGAATGGGAGCGGACATGGAGTACGGCAGCATCGACCGCGAGATCTACGTGGATGCCTCGCCCGAGGTCGTCTTCGAGGTGGTGAGCCGGCCCGAGCACCTGCGCGAGTGGTGGCCCGACGACGCCGCGCTCGACGACCCGGCGCCCGGCGGCACCGGGGAGCTGACGTTCGGCGTCCGCGGGGACGAGTCGGCGGTCGTGGTGCCCATGACGGTCGTGGAGTCGGTGCCGCCGCGCTTGTTCTCCTTCCGGTGGGCGTATGACCCGAGCCTCGCGCCCGGCTCGTCGAACTCGTTCCTGGTCACCCTCGAGCTGGTGCCCTCGGGCTCCGGCACGACGCTGCGGCTGACCGAGACCGGGTTCCGCGAGCAGGGCTGGGAGGTCGCCGTGCTCGAGGCGGCGTACCAGGACCACGCGCAGGGCTGGGACCGGTTCCTGCCGCAGCTGGCGCAGTACGTCACCCGCCTGGTGTCGACGCCGTGAGCGCCACCGCCGTTGACGACGACCTCTGGTCGGCGATCGGCGACCCGACCCGACGGCGGATGCTCGACCTCCTGCTGACCGCCGGGCCGGGCACCGCCACCTCGCTCAGCGAGCAGCTGCCGGTGACGCGGCAGGCCGTCGCCAAGCACCTGCTCGTGCTCGACCAGGCCGGACTCGTGCACGGCGCCACAGCCGGGCGAGAGCGCCGCTACCAGGTCGACCAGGCGCAGCTCGCGCGCGCCGTGGCCCAGCTCGCCTCGGTCGGCGCTAGCTGGGACGCCCGCCTGCAGCGCATCAAGCGGATCGCCGAGACGATCCAGCGCGAACGCGACGCCGACCGCGACGCCTGACCGCCAGGCCGTCGCCGCCCGAATGACCTGGCGGCACCCAAACGAGTGCCGCCACCCCAATGAAAGGACACAGAAATGGTTGACATCCTGCACCGCATCGGCGTCAAGGGGTCGTCTCCGGATGACGTCTACGCGGCCCTGACCACACTCGAGGGACTCTCGGGATGGTGGACGCACGACACGACCGGGGTGACCGACGTCGGCGGCGTGATGACGTTCCGCTTCGTGCCCGGCGGCTTCGACATGAAGGTCGTCGAGCTGGTGCCGGGCAAGAGGGTGCTCTGGGAGGTCGTCGAGGGCCCGGCCGAGTGGATCGGCACGCACGTGAACTTCGAGCTCAGCCAGGCCGACGACTTCACCATCGTGCTCTTCGAGCACCGCGGCTGGGCCGAGCCGGTCGAGTTCATGAACCACTGCAGCACCAAGTGGGCCACCTACCTGCTCAGCCTCAAGCAGCTCGTCGAGACCGGGGCGGGTACCCCAGACCCGGACGACCTGCAGATCAGCGACTGGCACTGAGTGCGTCGGTGCCGGTACAACAACGAGGAGACATGGAAATGATTACACCGAGACCCGGCAGCATCCTTCTCGGCACCACCCAGCCCACGCAACTGCGTGACTGGTACCGCAGGGTCCTTGCACCGGCATACGGAGGCGAAGGGCCGATCGATCTCGGCGGTTTCCTGCTGGTTATCGAGCATCGCGACGACATCGCCGCGAAGAACAACGAGCCGGGCCGAATCATCCTCAACTTCCACGTCGACGACTTCGACGCCGTCCAGGCGCAGTTGCTTGCGGCCGGCGCGGACTGGCTCGATCCCGTCGCAGATCGGCCCTCGGGTCGCTTCGGAACGTTCGCAGACCCTGACGGGAACTACCTCCAGATCATCCAGTTCAACCAGGGGCATAAGTAACACCACCGCCCTGATCCCTCCGACTAACCGGCGATGCCGGGTGGGTTGCGCACTGGTGCGCAACCCACCCAGCCAGCCAGAACGGATACCCGTGACCGAGTTCGTCCAGGTCGGCCCGTCCGCCTGGAAGTGCCCGACCTCGACCTGGCCAACCGGCAGGCGCGGGCACGCGTCAAAGGCGGCCACACTCACCTCCTGCATTTCCAGACCGCCGCCGCCAGGCTCCTGAGGAACCTGACCGCCGGCCGCGAGACCGGGCCGGTGCTCCTCACCGAGCGCCGCGCCGCCTCCCACCGGGTGACGGCCGCCGCCGGCCCGTTGACGATCTTCCGGTTCGCCCAGGCCCGGCCTGGGCATCGTGCACCTCGACGGGGTCTCCGGCGGAACGTTCCTGGACTCCCCGGATGCCCTCGACGCCCACAGCATGGCGTTCACCCGGCTCAGAGCATCCGCGCTCGGCCCGGAAGAATCGGCGAGCCTGCTCTCGCGCGATGCGGTCGCTGAAGCATCTCATCGGCCTGTCCGCCGACCTTACTGAACGGGGCGTCCACCTCCAGGTGCTCAAGCAGGGCATCGATACCACCACTGCGCAGGGCCGCTCGTCCGCTGCCTTAAGTGGCAGGTGACTGCCGTAGAGGGTGTCGAAATGGCGAGAATCCTCATTGACGAAGCAGTATGACGCGGGCAGCCTCACGTACCGCTGCCACACCGCCCGCCAGGTAGTTCTCAAACGGTAACCCGCCGTCACCCCAAAGCGCCCATAAACAGGGGACGTGAATGCTCGAGACCGCCTGCGAATTACTCAAACAGAAAGAGCCTCCCGTGAGGTCACCGAGACTTAGACGCTGGGTACTGCGCGGCGAACTGCCGCGCGATGTCAATGCGCCGCATGAACGCGATATCGGAGAACTGCTGGGCGTAGTCAATGAATCGCGCCAGGCCTTCCGATCGGGCGGGGCTGCCGGCGTTCCGGGGGTGAATGCCGATCGACATCATCCGGCCGAGGTCGTCTCCGTCGGCGCGGAGCCGGTCCAGGGTCGTCTTGGCGGTCAGGAAGAAGTCGTCAGGATTGCTGTAGCCGGTGCCCACGATGTACCTGGCGTCGTTTACGACAAGCGAGTAGGGCACGACGAGGTGAGCCTTGCCAAGGATCGTCGTCCAGTAGGGCAGATCGTCGTTGTAGCAGTCCGAGTCGTACTCGAAGCCGCCTTCTTCCACCACGAGTTCCCGGGTGTTCGTGCTCATCTCGCGGCAGTACCAGCCCGCCGGGCGCGATCCGGTGGTCTCCTCGATGGATGCGATCGCACGCTTGATCGCCTCACGCTCCTGGTCGCGGGTCATCTCGAAATGATTGCTCCAGCGGTAGCCATGACCCGCGGCCTCGTCGCCCCGGCGGGCGAGCTTGGCCGCCACATCCGGATTGCGCTCGAGCGCTACCGCTGCGGCGAAGAAGGTGACCGGGATTCCGGCGTTATCGAATACCCGGAACAGCCGCCAGATGCCGGCCCGCGAGCCGAACTCATACACTGACTCCATGGCCAGGTCGCGCTGTCGCCTCGTTGGGAACGGCAGCTCGTGTCGGATGTCGTTGGTGTTATCCCCCATGGGGAAGCTCTTCTCCGAGCCCTCTTCGTAGTTCACCACGAGCTGGATCGCGACCTTCGCGTCGCCGTTCCACCGGATCAGCGGGGGATGCTCGCCGTAACCGACGATCTCGCGCGGCGGGCCGGCCACGTCGGAGTCGGTGCGGCGGAAGAACGAATCAGCATGCGTCATGATCGTCTCCTCATATAGCCCTCACCGGCTCTGCGCTCCGCAGCAGGCTCAGGAGTCTGCAATGCCGGCCGGGAATGGCAGGCGTCACTGGGCGCCTCAGCCGCTGATGAAGAGCTGAGCCGCGCGGTATTGCCGGTCGACCCGGTCCATCGCGGACTCCGCGCGATCACGCGTGTGCAACGTGATTGCAGCGAGCAGGCCCTCCAGCAGCGCGAAGGCCGGCACCAGTGACGTGCGTGGCGCCGCACTCTCGGACGGCACATGCAACGTCTGGTGAGAGTGCTCGGCGAGCGGGGATACGGGGCTATCGGTGAGGCTGATCACCGTCGCCCCGGCCTCCCGTGCCGCCTGGACCGCAGTTACGGTTGCCCGGTAATACCGGTGGAAGTCGATGGCGAATACGACGTCCCCGGCACCGACCAGGCCGACTTCCTGAGCCAGGGTAACGGTGTCCGAGGCGTCGTGAACGTCTATGCCGACGATTCTCAGTGATGATTCGAGGTACAGCGCGACCGGCCGCGCTACGCCGAGCCCGACCACGAGGGTGCGCCGGCAGCGGGCAAGGGCGGCGACGGTCTCCTCGAAGGCCGCCGGATCGACGCTGCGTGACGCCTGCTCGAGGTTGCGTCGTCCCTGGGTGAAGCACCGGTCGAGAATCGGTGACGCACCGGCGCTGCTGTCCGGGCGTCCCATGACTTCCAGGAACGCCGGGTATTGCGGCAGGTGATGCCGCAAGTGCTGCTGCATCGCGGGGTAGCCGTCGAAACCGAACCGCTGGGCGAAGCGGACGACAGTGGCCGCATGGACGCCAGCCCGCCTGGCCACCGCTCCGGCCGACAGGAACGCCATCTCGTGCAAGTTTTCCAGAACGAACCGGGCTACCTGGCGCTGCCGGCCGCCGAGTTCCTCATACCGGCTCCGGATCGCGGCGACGAGCTCGGTCTGGTCGTCCACGCCGAGCCGCTCGGCTTGCTCCGTTTCCGTCTGCTCCGGCGTCACGTCACGGTCCGAACCGCCGAAAGAGCCAGCTGGGTCTATTGACACGGTTTGATGCTATCCAGATAATCGATGCACACCATATTGAAAAAGTACCAGATGCAACAAGCATTGCAAACAGCTGGTCAGCTGGCCGGCGCGGACGTCACAGATGCCTTCTGGCGCCGCGTCACTCTAGGCCGGCTCATCCACAGCGAGGAGAGCACGATCTTGCGGCTGGGTATCGACATCGGTGGCGCATCCACCGATCTTGCGCTCGTTGACGACGAGCGGGGCGCGGACGGCCAGGCCGGGGAAGGCGCGGTATGACGTCTGCGGCCACCCGCGCCGTGGCGACCCCGGCGCAGATCCGGCGCGAGTTCCCGGTCTTCGAGCACCTGACCTATCTGGATGTGGCCAGCCGCGCACCCATGGCCGACCGGGTGAGCCGGGAACTGCGCTCATATATCGAGGTCTGCCAGCTCGAAGGGGCGCGAAAGGACAGCTGGCTGGCGCGCACCGAGGAGGTGCGCGCGCGCGCCGCCGCGCTGATCTCCGCCGCGCCCAGCGAAATCGCGTTCATGAAAAACACCTCCGACGGGCTGAATACCATTGCAGCCGGCCTCGGCCTGCGGCCGGGGGACAACGTCGTGGTCTGCCCGGAGTTCGAGCACGCCAACAACATCTACCCCTGGCAGAACCGGCAGCAGGACGGCCTCGAGGTGCGGTTCGTGCCGATGTCTGGAGGGGTCGTCTCGCCGGACCGGATCAGCTCGGCGATCGATGCGCGCACCCGGGTGGTAACCGTTTCCGCGGTCTCTTCCATGACGGGCGGGCGGGCCGACATTGCCGCCCTGGCCGAGGTGTGCCGTCCCAACGGCATCTTCCTGATGGTGGACGCCGCCCAGTCGCTGGGCGTGGTGCACACCGACGTCCGCCAGCTCGGCGCCGATGGTCTGGCAGCGGCCACTCAGAAGGGTTTGCTCGGCATGTACGGGCTGGGCCTGCTTTACTGCCGCGCGGACTGGCAGGACCGGCTCCGGCCACCCTTCCTGTCCGTGCCGTCGGTGGAACGGAGCGGCAGTCACGAGTCCGATCTGGGCGACATCGTCAATTACCGGCTGCACGACACTGCAGCCCGGTTCGAAACCGGCAACCACAACTTCGCCGGCTTGTTCGCCTTCGATGCCGCCCTCAGCCTGCTCACCGACGTCGGGACGGAGGCGGTCGAACGCCACGTGACCCAACTGGCCAGCAGTCTCGTCGAGGAACTAACGCGGCGCGGCTACCCGGTGATCACGCCGACCGACAGCGCCCGTCGCGCGGGCATCGTCGCCTTCGACACCCCGGACGTCGAGGCGACAGCGCGGCGGCTCGAAGAGGACCACATCCGGGTCGCGGTGCGCCGCGGCCACCTCCGGGTCAGCCTGCATGCCTACAACAATGAGGCCGACCTGGACCGCCTGTTCATCCACCTACCTCACTTGACGGGTGCCGCCTGACACCCGTCTTCTGCCCCCAGGAAACAAACGAGGCCAATACCCCTGGCCGCTTGATCGGACACAGCGAGCCATTCGCAAGCGCCAGGGCCGGATCCACGAGCGAGAGGTCTGACAGATGGCAGCCACGCAACCCACGTCAACGCAAGCCGAAGAAAGCAAACCGCAGCTCGCTCGGGGGATCCTCAGCGTGCGCAACTGCATCGCCCTGTCCGCGGCGGCGATGGCTCCCGTGCTGGCGGTGATCCTGAACGCCCCAGCTGCCGGAGCTGACGCGGGCGCCGCGCTGCCGGTCGCATTCCTGTTCGCGTTCATCGCCGCGCTGTTCGTGGCTAACACGGTGATCGAGTTCGCCAGGAAGCTGCCCTCAGCCGGGTCGTTCTTCACTTTCTGCAGCAGGGCACTGGGAAGCCTCGCGGGGTTTTACGCCGGCTGGCTCTACGCCGGCGCATTCGTGATGCTCACCATAGGCCTGTTCACGGCCAACGGCGTCATTCTCCGGACCTACCTGCAGGCCACGTTCCACTGGAACGTGCCCTGGTGGATCCTTGGCATCATCCTGCTCGGCATCGCGATGACGCTGTTGGTGCGCAGCATCCGGACCTCCGTCCGTCTGGACCTGATCCTGCTGGCCGTGGAGATGTTCGTTTTCGCGCTTCTAGCGCTGATCTCCATCATCCGCGCGGGGAACGGCAACAGCCTCACCTACTTCAACCCGCTGTCGGGCCCTAGCGGCTTCTCCGGCGTCGGCCTGGGTGTGGTCTTCGGGTTGCTGTCGTTCATCGGCTTCGAGACGGCGGCCGTGCTTGGCGAGGAGACGAGCAACCCTAAGCGGAACATACCGCGCGCGGTGCGCCTCGCCCTCCTCGGCGTGGGAGTCTTCTACGTCTTCGTCATGTACGGGCTTGTCGCTGGCTTCCATCTCAATACAGCTGCCGGGCTGAAGGCATTCCTTGCCAGCCCGGCGCAGTTCTCCACGCTGGCTAGCCAGTTCGCGCCCTGGCTGAGGCAGCCGGTGGAACTCTGCGCGATCGCCGGCGTGTTCTCCTGCATGCTCGCCACGCTGAACGCCACGGTGCGCGTCGTTTTCGCGATGGCACGGGAACGGGTGCTGCTGGGGCAGTTGTCGCGGGTGCACAAGCGATTCAGGTCGCCGTTCGTGTCTATCTACGCGGTGGTGGGCTTCGCGCTTGCGGCCGGCATCATCTTGTCGGTCTGGCTTGGCTCCGGCCTGACCGACGTTTACGGATACTCAGGCTCGATCGGCACGATCGCGATCATCCTGGTCTACGGTCTCGCCAACATCGGCCTCATCCGGTTCTACTGGGGACAGCCCGATTTCAACATCTGGAAACACCTGGTGATACCGCTCCTCGGAACAGTAGTGCTGCTGTATCCGCTGTACGAGACCGCTAAGCCGGGCCAGCCGTTCCCCTATAACAACGTGGCATATGTCGTGCTGGCCTGGGTGGTCATCGGCTTCGGCGTCTACTCCTATCTGAAGCGGAAGGCGCCGGAGAGGCTCGCAGCGCTGGGAGCGACCCTGGCTACCGAGGAGATCGATTTCGCCGAAGCCCGCGTGCCGAGCCTGTCCGCAGAGGCTGAGCTGCCTGAGACGGAGATGCCATGATCGAGATTGACGGCAAGCAGGTCTTCACCGAGCTGTCCGAGCTCGTCGACCCCGCGCACACCGCCCTGCTGATCGTCGACATGCAGCGTGACTTCTGCTGTCCAGACGGAAACCTCGCCCGTAACGGCGTCGACTTGTCGATGTACCCGCCCGTGATCGAGCGTGTTGGCGAGCTCATCGAAAGCGCGCGCCAGTCTGGGGTGCTGCCGGTATTCATCCAGATGACCGTGCTGCCGGGCCGGATTAGCGACTCGCCCGCGCAGATCAGGTTCCACCTCCGCCTGTACGACGGCCATCACGGTGAAGCGGAGCCGCTTCCGTATGTGCTCGACGGATCCGAAGGCCAGCAGTTCGTGCCTGGCCTGGAGCCGCTCGACGGCGAGCTAGTCGTAAAGAAATACAGGTCAAGCTCCTTCTGGGGAACCAATCTCGGCCTGCTGCTGAGAAGCAACGGAATCAAGTCGGTCGTTGTCTGCGGATGCACGACCGAAGGTTGCGTCGAGTCGACAGCCAGGGACGCGATGTTCAGCGACTACTACGTCGTCATCGCCACCGATGCCGTCGGTAGTGATGACCGGGCCCAGCACGACGCGTCCATGTATCTCATGGCGCGGCGCTTTGACCTTGCAACTTCTGACGCCATCCGCAAGATCTGGGCGCCATGATCGCGATCTTGCCTGATTAGTGAACGCGGGCCGGCGGACTGGCTGCCGGGAATCCATGAGCTCAACAATGCGGAATCGAGGGAAACGCTGTGGCCGGGAAACTGGACGGGAAGGTCGCCATCGTGACCGGTGGCGCGCGCGGGATCGGGGCCGAGATCGCTACCGCGTTCGCTGCCGAGGGTGCCGATATCGTGATTGCCGATCTGCTTGGCGCCGAGGTGGCGGCGCCGGTGCTGTCCTCGATCGCCGAGTCAGGACGGCGCTCGCTGCTGGTGCAGACCGACGTCACGGACGAGCAGCAGGTGCGGGCGATGGTCGATGCCGCGGTCGCGGAGTTCGGCCAGATCGACATCCTCGTCAACAACGCGGGCATCCCCAGCCAGTGCTTCTTCGCTGAGCTTGAGGTCAGCGAATGGGATCGCGTGCTCGCAGTCAACCTGCGGGGCGTCTTCTTGTGCACCAGGTACGTGCTGCCGGCAATGCTCGAGCGCAAGCGCGGAAAGATCATCAATATCGCGTCGCAACTCGGCCAGGTCGGCGGCATCGAGATGGTGCCCTACAGCGCCAGCAAGGCGGGCGTGATCGGCCTGACGAAGGCCCTGGCCCGTGAGGTGTCGAGTCAGGGCATTCACGTCAACGCGATTGCGCCGGGCCCCATCCACACTGAGATGAGCGCGCAGGAAACCGAGGAGTGGGTAGCGCGGAAGCTCTCGGAACTCCCGATGGGGCGTTTCGGCGAGGTGCACGAGGTTGCCCCGACCGCGGTTTTCCTCGCCTCAGATGACTCCTCGTACTACGTCGGCCAGACACTCTGCCCGAACGGCGGGGACGTCATGCTCTGACCGCCACCTGCACTGAAAACGGGATGTCATGAGCCGAGAAAGAGGACTGCATGTTTGATCTGCATGGCCGGGTGGCGCTCATCACGGGGGCTGCCTCGGGAATCGGCGCCGCGACGGCCCGCGTCTTCGCCCGGGCCGGCGCCAGCGTCGCGCTGGCCTGGTATCCGCCAGACGGGCACGACGTGCGACCGGTGCAAGAGGCAATCACAGCCGCGGGCGGGCGCTGCCTGGCGGCCGCTGTGGACGTACGCAGCACGGCTGACGTCAACGCTATAACGGAGCAGGCCGTCGCGGAGTTCGGGGGCATCGACATCGTGGTGGCGAACGCCGGCATCGCGCGCAAGGTCGATCTGGACCAGCTGGACGACGAGGCCTGGAACACCGTGCTGGACGTGGACCTCAATGGCGCGTGGCGCTGCTTCCGCGCGGCGCTTCCGCACATGCGCCGGGCGCGCTACGGCCGCCTGCTGGCGACGTCCTCGGTCGCGGGCACGGTCCAGGCGTGGCCGGCCCTTCCGCACTACACGGCGGCCAAGGCGGGGCTGGTCGGTCTCATCCGGACTCTTGCCGTGGAGTACGGCCCGGACGGGATCACCGCCAACGCCGTCGCGCCCGGCATCATCGATACACCACAAGCCAATGATCCGGTGAACTCTCTCGGGCCCGAAGGCGTGCGGGCAGCGGCCCTGAAAGCGCCATCGGGCCGGGTCGGACAGCCGGAAGACATCGCCTGGCTCTATCAGTTCCTCGCCAGCGAGGAGGCTTCATACGTGAGCGGTCAGCTGATCGTCGCCGACGGGGCACGTCATCTCGCCCGGCAGGACTAGGCGATGTCAGTCCTGCCTGCATCGGGGATGATCTCCTTTGCCCGCGGCATTCCGGCGCCCGAGCTGTTCCCCGCTGACGAGCTTGCCGAGGCGGCGCGGCTGGCATTCCGGCGGCACAGCGCGACGGCCCTGAACTACGGGCCCCCGGCGGGCTTCAGCCTGCTACAGGAATGGCTCGGGGATCAGTACCGTGCCCCGGCCGATCGGGTCGTGATAACGCCCGGGTCCTACATGCTGCTGACACTGCTCGCGCGCGTCCTGGTAACGCCGCGCCGCCCCGTGCTTGTCGAAGTGCCGAGCTATGACCGGGTGAACAGACTGCTGCAGCGGTCGGGCGCGCAGATAGTTCCGATCCGGCGCAGCCGAGCCGGCCTGGACCTGGCGGCTCTTGAGGACTATCTGGTAACCGGCGAGCGGCCGGCTTTCTTCTACGTCATGCCAACCTTCCACAATCCGACCGGAACCACGCTGACGGCAGCGGATCGCGAGCTTCTTGCGGATCTGGCCGTCAGGCACGATCTGATGCTAATCGAAGACGATCCCTACGGCCTGCTGAGGTTCGACGGCGAGTCGCCGCCTTCCCTCCGCAGTCTGCTCGAGGCCAGGGGAGCGGGACGACTGTCGGTCCTCGTATCGTCTTTCTCCAAGGTGATCGCGCCTGGCCTGCGGGTCGGGTACGGGGTGCTGCCCGAGCACCTGGTCCAGGGCGTCGCGGGCGCGGCGCTCGATGCATACGTGTCGCCGCCGCTGTGGCCGCAGGCGGAGGTTTATGAGTTTCTTGCTGCGGGCTTCCTGCCCGCCCATCTGGCCCGGATCCGCGAATTGCTCAGGCTGCGCCGAGACGCGCTGGTCGCAGGTCTGGCCGACGGCCTGGACGGCTGCGCCGCGGACTGGCTGACTCCTGACGGAGGCTACTTCGTGTGGCTGGAACTGCCGCGGCAGCTTAGCGCAGCTGACCTGCTGACCGATTGCGAGCGCGCCGGCGTGACCTTCCTCCCCGGTGCGGGATTCTTCATCGATGGCGGCGGCGATAATAGCGCTCGCCTGTCCTTCAGCTTCCCCAGCGTCGGCGAGGTCAGCGTCGGCGCTGACCGCCTGGCGGCGGCCGCGCGCGGCCGGCTGGCCAGCCCGGGAGCAGCTTGATGGAGCAGCGCTGGGGCGACTATGTCCTTACCGACGACGTGTCCCGGATGGACCCGGCTCGCATTCACGAGTGGCTCTCTCAGGAGGCCTACTGGTCCATGGGCCGGACGTTGCAGGATGTCGTCGAGTCACTCCGGCAGTCGCGGGCCTACGGCGTGCTGCTGGGAGAGGAGCAGATCGCCGTAGCACGGGCGATCACGGACGGGGTGACGTTCGCCTACCTGTGCGACGTCTTCGTGGCGAAGGCGTACCGGAATCGGAAGATCGGCGGGTGGATGCTCAGCCGCATGCTGGCTGACCTGCGCGACGCCAAGGTCCGTCAGGTTCTGCTCGCCACCAGGGACGCCCACTCGCTGTACCGGCGGGCGGGCTTCCACGAGCTGAGCCGGCCTGAGCGCTGGCTGGAGCTTGATGCGAAAACGGAGGCCACGATGCAAGGAGACAGCGATGACGCACGATGATCTGTTCTTTCGGCGCACCGACGCCGAGACGGCGGGGCCGCCGCGGGAGCTTGTCGGATACGGCGAGCATCCGCCGCTCATCCGGTGGCAGGGTGAGGCGAAGGTCGCCGTCCAGATCGTGGTGAACTACGAGGAGGGCTCGGAGAAGACCTTCCCGATGGGCGACAACGTCAACGACATTCTCTACGAGCTGCCGTTCGCCCTCGAAGGACAGCGTGACCTGGCTGTCGAGTCGATGTACGAGTACGGCTCGCGGGCCGGCATCTGGCGGCTGTTCCGGGTATTCGACAACGCCGGCATCCCGGTTACCTTCTTCGCTGCGGCGGTGGCGCTAGAGCGCAACCCCGCGGTCGCGGCGAAGCTGGCCAGCCGGGGCGACGAGCCTGCGGGCCATGGCTACCGGTGGAGCAACCATTTCGAGATGGCCCGTGACCAGGAGCGGGAGGCGATCAAGCTCGCCATTGCATCCATCCAGGAGACCACCGGAACGCGCCCGGTCGGGTGGTACTGCCGGGAGATGAGCACCAATACGCGCGAGCTGGTAGTCGAGGAGGGCGGGTTTGAGTATGACTCCGACTGCTACAACGACGATTTGCCGTACTGGACCACGATCCTGGACCGGCCTCACCTCGTGGTGCCGTACTCGCTTGTGGTGAACGACGCGCGTTACATCGTGGGCACCGGGTTCGCCAGCCCCGACGACTTCTACCTGACGGCGAAGGCCAGCCTGGACCGGCTGCGCGCCGACGGAGACGACCTCGGCCGGATGATGTCGATCGGCGTGCATCCGCGGATCACCGGCAACCCGGCGCGATCCGATGGCCTGGCGCGCTTCATCGAGTACGCGCAGCAGTTCTCCGACGTCGCCTTCATGCGGCGCATCGACATCGCGCGCGACTTTGCCGAGCAGTACCCGGCGGATAAGGCCCTATTGCAGGGTTCCGGTAGCTGAGAAGGGACGTGACTGTGGCGACAGACGAAGAGCTGGCGAGCGTTCGGGACAGGCTGTTCGGCCAGGTGCGCGAGGACCAGATCAGGCAGGTCACGGTGGACCGGCCGGATCCGGCGGTCATCGCCGCGTTCCTGGCCATCGAGGATGTGTCCTCGATAGTCTCCGACGCGATGGACACGCTCGGCATCGGCGGCCGCGTGCCGGCCAGCGTGCTGCGGCCGCTGGCGGCGCGCCAGCGGGTCTGCGGCCCGGCGATCACCATCCGGTATGCGAGGCACGGCGGCGACGTGAGCGGTGTGCTGCAGCGCGGAGAGCGCTCGGGCCTGGGGGACCGCGACATGTACGCGATCGGCCAGCCCGGCGACATCGCCGTATTTGACTGCGGCGGGGACACGCACGGCTCGGTGATTGGCTCGATCTCCGCGCGCTTGGCAACACGCCTGAGTATCGGCGGCTGCGTCGTCGATGGCGCCGTCCGCGACGTGGAGGGCATAGCAGCCGAGGGCATCCAGGTCTGGTCCAGGTCGGTGACCCCGGTCAGCGGGAACCACCGCATGGCCGCCATCGAGGTCAACGGAACCGTTGCCCTGGCCGGTGTGCCGGTGACGCCCGGCGACCTGGTAGTGGCGGACGGCACCGGGATCTGCGTCGTGCCGGCCCGGCACGTCCGCGCCGTGGCTGCCGAGGTGCGGAAGATCCAGGCACGCGAGCAGCTGGTCATCGACGCGATCGTGAACGGCGTCGCGCCACGGGACGTGCCGCCCGTCACGATCTGAACGATAGGCAGCGAGGAGACCACGTCGCCTGCGACCGGCACCGCCGCCAGCCCTGGCGCTGTCCTGGTCGCCGAACATGTATCCCGAGAGCGCATGGCCAACTGGGTTGGCCCCGGAAGGCGCAGCGACATTCGCCGGCCGGTGACCGTGGATATCGACATTGACAGGCGCGGCGCAAAAATAAACGGGATCACCACAAGGAGGAACCCAAGGATGGCCACCCGGATCGGCATGCTGACCCCGTCCTCGAACACCGTACTCGAGCCGCTGACCTACAAAATGCTCGAGGGAATCAACGGAGTCTCCGCGCATTTCAGCCGTCTGCGCGTCACGAAGGTGACAGCCGGAGCCGAATCAGATGCCCAGTTCGCTACCGCGGCAATGCTCGCTTCGGCCGAACTGCTGGCCGACGCGGCCGTCGATATCCTCGCCTGGAATGGCACCGCCGGTTCCTGGATGGGCCCGGACGGCGACCGGCGGCTCTGCCGGGAACTCTCCGACGCCACAGGCATTCCCGCTACGACGTCCACGCTGGCGCTGATCGATGCCTGCGAGGCGCTGGGAGTCAGCCGGGTAGGCCTGGCGACGCCGTATGTCAGCAGACTCAATGAGCTGATCAGCCATCACTACGCGCGGGAGGGAATCCAGGTGGTCGCCAGCGAGCACCTGGGCTTGGCGGACAACCTCGCTGTAGGCGCTCTGGCTCCCGAGGGGATCCGGAGCTTGGTCGTCCGCGCGGCCCGTGACGGCGCCCAAGCAGTTGCCGTCGTGTGCACCAATGTCGCAGCCACAGAGATGGTGCAGGAGCTTGAGCAGGAACTCGGCATTCCCGTCCTCGATAGCATCGCCGTCACGCTCTGGAAATGCCTTGACCTCGCTGGCTCGGTGCGGCGGCCGGACGGTTTCGGCAAGGTCATGGCGGCGTCCAGCACACGGCCCGACGCATGACCAGGATGGCAGGACCCGCTGCGCCGTTCCTGCCACCTAGACGCGAGCTCACCGTCCTGCCGCTACCCATCGCTGGTGGTGACGGCAGCCCGGTCCGGGCCATCGCCAGGTGCGAATCTCCGGAGGGACCACGACTTCAGCGGTGATCAGCTTCTACGACACCTCGACGCTGCCGACACAGGACATGCTCGACGCGATCGCATCAGCGTCGCTCGGTGACGACGCCTACGGCCTGGACCCGACCGTCAACGAGCTGGAGGCGGTCGCAGCGGGGCTGATGGGAAAGGAAGCAGCCGTCCTGATGCCAAGCGGCACTATGGCGAATCTCGCTGCCGTACTGTCCTGGACCCGCCCGGCCAACATGGTCGTCCTCGAAGCCGAGGCGCACCTGCTGTACCACGAAGCCGACGGCATCAGCGGGGTGGCGGGCTGCGTTCCGCTGGGTGTGCCCGGGGACCGGGGGGTGCTGCGCGCCCAAGAGGTCGAGCGGCACCTGCGCCGACCGGACCAACAAGACCCGGTGACAACCCTGCTGTGCGTGGAGAACACCCACAACCGGGCCGGCGGCACCATCACGCCCGTCGCGGCGATGAAGGAACTGCGTGAGCTGTGCGATGCCCAGCATCTGGCGCTGCATGTCGACGGGGCGCGGATCTTCAACGCCAGCGTGGCGCTGGATATCCCCGCTGCGGAACTCGTCGCGGACGCCGACTCGGTGGCCTTCTCGCTGAGCAAGGGCCTGTCCGCGCCGGTCGGCGCTCTGCTGGCCGGGTCCGCCGACTTCGTGGGACGGGCCCGCCGGGCCCGCAAGATGCTCGGCGGCGGGATGCGGCAGGCCGGGATTATCGCCGCGGCCGGGCTGGTCGCACTGCGGACCGGGATCGATCGCCTTCGCGAGGATCACGACCAGGCCCGCAGCTTGGCCGCCAAGCTGGCCGAGTTGCCAGCGCTCAGGGTCGATCCGGACGCCGTCGAGACCAACTTCGTCATGATCGACACCGAGAATTGGGGCATCGGCGCTACCCAGCTGGTCCAGCGTCTGGAGTCGCGCGGGATAACGGCCTCAGCCCGGCCGCCCTACACGGTGCGGTTCGTGACACACCGCCTAGTCGGCAATGCCGAGGCCGACATCCTGGTGGCGGCCCTGCGCGAGATCAGCGGCCGGTGAGCCCGCCAGCCGTCTTGGGCCTGGACGCCGGGACGGAGAGCGACCTGGGGTTCCAGAACTGTGTGATAGATCCGGCCCGACCCCACGACGCCTCGGTGGAACTGCCCGGCAAAGCCGAGCACCGCTCACCCAGCTCGACCCCTAAAGCGACCTGGTCAACCAGCGCTGGAACGAGAGCGTGGCCAGCGCGGAGGCCATCACTGCCGAGCTGCGCACCCTCGGTTCAAAGGCGACGTCCGGGCCGTACGCAATTACCTGAAGCCGTTCCGGCCGCCCGGCGCCAGCCGCAGCCATCCGGAACCGCACGACCGCCAGTCCGCCCCGACCCTCCCAGCCGTCCCGAAGTCCCGCACGATCAGCAGGACGCTGCGCACCCGCCTCGACCGCCTGACTGAGGACGACGCGCAGATCGTGAAGAACGCAACTGCCGGATGCGCCCACCTCGAACGCCCCCGCCAGCACGTCCGGTCATTCGCCAAGATCATGGCCCAGCGGCGCGGCGGGGAACCGCCCGCCTGGCTGGATGCCGTGGAGGCCGACGATCTGCCGGAACTGCGCAGCCTCGCCGCCGGCATCCGCCGCGACCTCCCGGCCGTCATCAGCGGCCTCACGCTCGAGCACAGCTCCGGCGCCGCCTAGGGCAACGTCAAGCGGCTCAAACGCGACGGCCACGAGCGCGCGAAGTTCGATCTTCCCCGAGCCCAGATACTCCTCCGAATTGGCGTCACGCGATCATCGCCAGAGCCGAATTACGTGAGCGCCCACATGCCGAACACTCCGGCAGACGTTCGAGACGAAGCATCGCGGCAGCGGCCGGAATCTATCCATTAAGTCGTATGATCACGGCAAAGGGAACGGGGAAGGCGGGACAAAATGGATCCGATTACGCTGATCGTCATGGCGCTCGCGGCCGGGGCTACCTCCGGGGCTCTTGAGGCGCTGAAAGACGACGCAAAAGAGAAGGCTTCGGCTGCCTACGGAAAGCTACGCGACCTGGTGCAGCGACGGTTCAGCGGCAACGCCCGGGCCGAGAACGCGCTGGTCGATCACCAGGACGACCCGGAGACCTATAAGGCGCCGCTCGCCAAGCAGCTCACCGAGTCCGGGGCGGCCGACGACGAAGAGCTCTTGGCGGCGGCGCAGGCGGTCATGGACCTAGTCGACCCGAAAGGCGCGCAGACCGGCAAGTACAACGTGACGATCAGTGGCTCGAAGGGCTTCCAGGTCGGCGACCACAACACCCAGACCAACACCTTCAATTAGTCTCCGGCTTCCCTGCGGGAATCCATCAATCGGCGACTTCACATCAATTCACGTTGATCAACTTCACTTCCCATCAGCCTTTGATGCCCTGCGCGGCGCCGTAGCGGCGTCAAAATGGGGGTAGCGCCGTAGCTGCCCTCAGGACACCCGAATCGAATTCCGAGCCCCACACGCTTGAGTGGGTCCAGGCCGTTCGGGTGCGCCGCCAGCGACTTGAACCCCGAACCCGCGGATTATGAGTCCCGAGCCGCAATGCGGAGCTTCGGCCGCGCGCGTGAAAAACAGGCCCGAAATCCGGATTTCTATAGTGTCAGCGGTTTTAGCGGCGGCGGGCCCGTCTTGCCATGCCAGATCACTACTCAGCCTGCCTGAGGTTGGCCGACCCGGCTGCCTTCAGCTGGCAAGTCAATCCTTTCAGGTGTGTCTACGCGGCTCAGCGGCGGACCGGAAGGCCCGGCACCTAGGGCTGTGCCGCCGTGCAGAGCTGGTGCTGCCCCAATGGCAGCGGCGTCCGAGGATGGCGGCATCCCCCTCCGACTATGGTCTCGCTATCTCGGCTCGCCTCCGCCATGCTGCGCTGCGGTCTGCTCGCTCGGTTCTTGTCCGTGGACGAGCTGGCTGCCTACCTGGGCGTGCCGAAGAAGACGGTCTACGGCTGCTGGCGGCAATGGGGGCTGAGGGGCTACCGGGTCGGCCGGTATCTGCGGTTCCGCGAGCGGCACGTAGAGGAATGGCTCCGGAACCAGGAGGCGTGACCATCATGGCCAGCATCATCAAGCGCTGCGACTGCGACGGCTGGGGCAAGTGCCCGCACCCGTGGGTCGTCCGCTACCGCACGCAAGGCGGGCGGACGAGCAGGCAGCGCGAGCAGTCCTTCGGCGGCGACCTGCACGAGGCCGAGGACTTCCTGCTCAAGGTCGAGCACGACAAGAAGGCCCACGTCTTCATCGACCCCAATGCCGGACGGGTAACCTTCCGCGCGGAAGCCGAGGCGTGGCTTAATCACCATCTCGGCACGGACAGCACCATCGTGGGCTACCGGTCATTCTCGGATCACGTAGACGTGCAAAGGGCCGCCGGGATTCTCCGGCGTCGCGCCTATCGGGCGGCCTCGGGCCAGGTCAGCACCATCGTGGTATGGGGCTTGCGTAGGACGCGCCCGCTGGGAAGGTCGCCGTCCGGTGTGCCGGCGGGATGGACGGTCAGGACCGGGCCGGGGCCGGCGCGGTGGTCCCGGTCCCAGGTCCGGATGTGGCGGGCTAGCCGCTCGGCGAGTTGCGCGCCGTTCGGGCCGTGCCCGTAGGCGCCGTACTCGAAGGCCGTGCCCTCGTCGTCGAGCGGGCGCAGCCGGGCGCGGTAGGCGAGGCTGCCGCCGCTGGCCAGCGCGGCGATGTTCATCGTCCAGGTCCCGGTGACCAGGCCCCGGTCAACGCTGTCCTTGGTGGCCTTGAGCCAGCACATGTCCGGATCGGTGGCCAGCCACAGCTCCGGGCCCGTGATCGGCGCGCCCAGCTGGAAAATGACGCCGGTCCAGGCTTCGGCGCGTTCGCTGGCCAGCACTCCGGCCAGCGCCGCATGGTCCACGTCGGCGGCCTCGTCCCCCCACAGGAACGCGCCGGTCTCGTCCAGCGGGGCCGACCACCGGCGGCGGTTCCTCCCGGCGCCCTGCATCGGCACGAACCCGGCCGGCCCGGTGCTGCGGCTCACCAGGTGCCCGTCCTCGCGGTCAAGCGCCCACGACCTGGACACCCCCTGGGTCAGCAGCGGGGTCACGAGCCGGCCGCCCGGGGCGAGCTGCTCGGTCCAGGCCGGCGGGATGTCCCAGGCCTGCACCGCGATGATGATCCTGTCGAACGGGCCGTGCCCGGGCGCGCCGTACTCCCCGTCCGAGCAGATGATCCGCACGTCGTCGTACCCGGCCAGCTCCAGGCACTCCCGGGCACGGGCGATGGCCTCCGGGTCGATGTCGACCGTGGTCACCGAGCCGTGCGGGCCGACGAGCTCCCGCAGCAGGGCGGCCTGGTAGCCGCCGCTGCCGATCTCGAGCACCGACTGGCCGGGGCGCACGTCGAGCTGGGCGAGCATGCCCGCCACGATCCACGGCGCCGACACCGAGCTGAGTGACGTGCCGCGCTCGCTTCTCTTAGTGACGATGGAGGTATAGATGTCTTCATACGCCCTGGTCACCGGCACACCGGGCGTGAACAGGTGGCGTGGCACGGCCCGCAGCGCGGCCACCACGGACGGCGGCAGCCCGCCCCCGAGCTCCGCAACGACCTGATCGACCATGGCGCCGTGCAGCTCACCGGTCTCGCTGAGCAGCGCGGTCAGCGCCTGGGTGTAGGTCTCGCCGGTCGCCGCCATGCGGGCGCGGACCAGCCGTTTGAGGTCCTTGTTCAGGGGCACGGGAAACAACCTCCGCCTCGACGGTCGCCCCAGCGCCCCGATGCGGAGCCGGCCAGACGGAAGTCTGGTGCTATGCGGTACCGGCCCGGGAGTGTGCCCCCCTTCGGCCTGACAGCGCCCCGCTGGGGAAGGGCCGCCGGCCTCGGCGTCGAACCGCGCCACGTTAATCTTGGCCGGCGGCCGCGCCGCGGGTCAACCGCGCGGCAATCAGATTCAGCGGATGGTTATCGCGCGAGAACTCCGCAAGGTATGAGATCGTCTGAAGGCGCGAATTCGCGGGCACCGCCGCCTCCCTGGAGCGTCCAATCGTCATGACGATGTACAGACGGATTCTTGCTGTGGTTGGCGCGGTGCTGGTGGTGGCTGGGGTCGGCGGATTTTTCATGCTCAAGGAGAGCGCGGTCGGGCCGTCCACCGAGCTGGACCGGGCGCAGGTAACCGGGTATGCCACCAGCAACATCAGCGGTCACACGTCCGGTGCGGTCTCCGTCGATTTGGACGGCGTGTCCGCGGCGCGAATCGACCAGATCGTCGAGGGCCTGCCGCGGGCCAACCTTCGGTACATCTGCGCGGAGAACGCGCAGGAGTACCACATCACCTTCTCCGCCGATGCGGCGCGGGCGCGGGCGTCAAGCAGGGTTTTGCCTTGACCGGTTACTGGTGCAACAACCTGGTGGTGGAGGTGCTCTGGCGCGGCTCGACCCTGGACCGGGTCGACCGGAACTGCGCCCTGCTTGCGGCCGTCCGGCGGCTGCTGCCGGCGAGAGCTATTGCCACTCACTCGGGAAGCTGCGCGCACGCTAACGGCCGGTTGTTCCTCGCGGTGTCGAGGCAGGGGGTCTTGAGGAAGGGGGCCTTGAGGCGCGGGGTCTTGAGGCACGGAACGGCGACGCGCAAGACAGCGGCGCTTGAGGCTCCGGTGCGTAAGACGGCGGTGCGGCAGGCGGCGGTGCGTAAGACGGCGGTGCGCAAGACGGCGGCGCATGAGGTTCGGGCGCGCAAGCCTGCGACGCACAAGACGGCGAGCCGCGGGACGCTGAAGCGGGGGACGCTGAAGCGGGGGACGCTGCGGCTGGGGGCGCTGAAGCGGGGGACTCAGAAGCGCGAGGCGTTGAAGCACGGGACTGCGGTACGCGTGATCGGGACGCGGAACTCCGGAACTCCGAAACGCCAACAACGCGAGACGCGAGACGCGAGACGCGTGATGTCAAGAAGGTCGTGACGGCTCCGACCCTAGGGTGAATCGTCGCACACCCTTCCTGAGGAGTTCCGATGTCGCACAGTTCCGCCGAGTCCGCCCGCGTCGTGAGCGTCGCCGCCGGGATGGAGAAGACCGACCGGGCGGTGCCCGTCCGCGACGGCCGCCACCAGGCGCTGGCGGTGCTGATCGGCAACTGGATCAATGAGGGGGCCACGATCGCGGCCGGGGACATCCCGTCGGTTCCGATCCGGACCAGCGATGTGTACGAATGGGTGCCGGGCGGTTTCTTCGTCGTCCACACGGCCTTCGGGAAGATCGGTGACACCAGCGTCGGCGGCATCTCGATCATCGGCGTCGACGGCGACGCGTACGACGACACGTTCTATGACAGCTTCGGCAACGTGCACCGCTCCCGGCTGGAGATCGACGGCGATGTGCACCGGTGGATCGGCGTCGACGGCCGGACGCGCTGCACGGTGACGATGACCGACGGCGGCATGACCCAGGTCGCGCATCACGAGTCGAGCGCCGACGGCGTGACCTGGACCCCGTCGATGGACGTAGTGCTGCGTAAGTGTGGCTGAGCCAGCCTTCCTGCTATCCCGGATCGCCGAGGAAGTCCGTCAGCGCCCGGTAGTACGCGGCGATGGTCGTCGTGTCGGCGTACTCGTCGGGGCCGTGCTGCCCGTCCCCGCCGATGCCGAAGATGACGGCGTCGACGCCCCGCTGGTAGTAAAAGCGCCCGTCGGCGGCGCCGTGCTTGCGCAGGAAATCAGCCCGGTACCCCTGGGCGTTTGCGGCCTCCCTCAGCCTGCCGATCTCCGGGCGGTCCCGGTTGGCGTGGTGTGGCGGGTCGGCGAGATCGACCGCGGGGGTGACGCCGGGTTCGCAGAAGGTCGCCAGGTACTCGGCGATCTCCTCCGCCGTCTTGCCGTTCAGGTCGCCGTCCTCGGGCGGGAAGCGGATATCGAGCCAGGCCTCCGCTTCGGCCGGGATCTGGTTGCGGGCCTGGTTGGGGGTTTCGATCCTGGCCACGTTGACCGTCGTCCGCCACGCCTCCTCGGTCGGGACGGGGTAGGCGGCCAGCAGCCGTTCCAGCGTTCGGTGCAGCTTCACGAGGGCGTTATCGCCGAGCCAGGGGTAGGCGCTGTGGCCGCCGCGGCCGACCGCCCGCAGGGTGGCGGTGAACATTCCCTTGGAGTCGGTCACGATGCGCAGCCCGCTGTGCTCGCCGATGACGACGAACTCACCGCTGACGCCCTGGTTGATCTGATGCAGGGTGCCGTCGCGCCCGCCGACCTCCTCGTCGGTGACCAGCTGCAATGCCAGCGGGTAGTGCGCGGCGTGGGCCAGCTCGCGGAAAACCTGTGCCTGGACGAGCGCGGACACCTTCATGTCCTGCGCGCCGCGGGCGTAGAGGCGGTCCCCCTCGCGGCGCGGGCGGAACTGGGCGGGCGAGGCAGGCACCACGTCGAGATGCGCGTTGAGGATGATCCGGAACCGTTGCGGTCGGTCCGTGCCAACGTATAGGAGCGCGCTCGGCTTACCGCCGGACTCGAATCGCTCGACGGTGAAGCCGGGGCCGGCGAAGTCCAGCGCGAAATTGAGCGCCTTGTTGAGGTCAGTCGGGCGGTCGGCGGTTGACTGAATGGCCAGCAACTCCGACGCCGCGGCAAGGAACGACTCGGTTTCCATGCCGACATCTTGCCTTGCCTATGCGGGCCGCTCGCCGGCCGACCGGTACGCCTGTCGGCTGCGGGCACTCCCGCTCGTCGTCAGTTGATGTCGAACTCGTTGCCCTCCGGGTCTTTCATCCCCACCGCGTAGAACTCGGGGTCTCCGGTCGCGACCACGGTGGCGCCGAGCTCGCAAAGCCGTCGCACCGCCGCGTCGATGCGCTCCTTGCGGGTCGCGGCCGGAAGCGTCCAGCCGCCGCTGGCGTTGATGTCGAGGTGCAGCCGGTTCGGCGCCGTCTTCCCGTCCGGCGATACCTGGAACCAGATGCGGGGCGCGCGGCCCTCGGGGTCGATGATGCTGTCGGCGCCGACTCCCACGGTCTCGAGCAGCCCCTTGTCGCGCCGCCAGTCGTCCCAGGTCGCGAAGCCCTCCGGCGGAGGCTCGAGCTCATATCCGAGGGCAGCAGCCCAGAACCGGGCCAGCAGGTCCGGGTCGGCGCAGTTGATCACCAGTTGGTATCGGACAGGCATTGTTCTCCCTGGTCGTGTGCATGCCGTCTTCGAAGATCGCCGGGTCACGACGCAACCGCGCGGATGCCCCGGCGGACCTGCTCAATACTTATCTGGCGGGTCTGACTTTCGGGCAGGCTCACCGGGCACGTGCTCGCCGCCCGGATCCAGCCATCGGCCAGAAAACCCGGTGCGGGACGGCAGGCGAACGCTGCACCATGATCTGGTGACGGCAGTTCCCGAACTGCGCGGTGACCGCATCGTCCTCAGCGCGCACATCGACAACGAGGCCGCGGCGCACGCGGCCGGCGAGGACGAGGAAACCGCGCGCCGCTTCGGCTGGTGGCCGGCGCACTCGACCGAGGAGACAGTCCGGGCCGCGTACGCGGACTGGGCTAGGTACTGGCAGGACGACGGCCCGGTGCGGGCGTTCGCGGCCCGTGACCCGGGATCGGGTAACCTGGTCGGCGGCTGCGAGCTGCGCATCGGCCCCGACGGCACCGGGGAGGTGTCCTACTGGACCCACGCCGGACAGCGAGGCCGGGGACACGCGCGTTGCGCCCTGACCCTGCTCGTCGGCTACGCCGCCTCGATCGGCGTCACCCGGCTGCAAGCGCACGTCGCCCTCGACAACCACGCCTCACGGCGCGTCGCCGAAGCCGCAGGCTTCGCCCAGGCAGGCACCGTCACGGACGACGACGGAACCGAGATGCTCCGCTACACACGCAGTGCCCGCGTTGCCGGTGCAGACCACGACACGAAATAAGGGCAACCCTCCAGTCAGGCGGCCCCGTTGGACAGGCATCGCAGGCATCGCCTGGCCGTACGACAGTACTGAGGACCGTCCCCGGGACGGGGTTTGCCGCACGGTCTCGAGTTCACAGGAGCGCGTGATGAGCACGGCATGGACGATAACGTTCGACTGCGCCGACCCGGCCGCGCTGGCGGCGTTCTGGTGCCAGGCCCTCGGCTAGGTGGGCGGCGCGCCGCCCGCGGGGTCCGCGACGTGGGGAAGAGTGTCGTCATGGCCGACCCGGAGGGCAACGAGTTCTGCGTCCTCTAGGGCACCTCTAGGGCGCGCTGGGACGCCGCCCCGGTACGGCCCGTCCCACATTGAGGCTAGGTCCCGCGTCTCGCGAACCACATCATGCTCACAGGTTCGATTGTTCCTAAGCATCTGATAATTCGCCGAAAAAAATCCCGAAAGCGACCCGTCCGTAAGCCTGGATTGTCGGTGCCCGGTGATAGCGTTCAAGTATTAGAACGTGTATTCCAAGATCAACTTGGGGGAGCTGATGGGGCGGCAGCCGGGCGAGGGGAGCGGGGCGGGCGAGGAGCCCGTGCCGAACCCCGGGCCGCCCGGCGGCGCGACCCCCGACCCCGGTCCCGACCCCACCCCCTCGGCCGAGGGCTCGGCTACGTCCGGGCCCGGCAGCTCGAGTCCGGACCCGGACGCGCCGTCCGGCGGGCCACCGCGTTCCGGGCAGACCGGGACGCCCGATCCGGGCCTGGCCGGTTTCGTGAAGGGCGGGGTGTGGGACTCGCGTCGCCCGTCGGCTGCCCTGGCGGCGGCGCTCGAGGCCGCTGCGGGGGCGGGGTGGCGGTGCGAGGGCGGGTCGCGCGCGGAGATCGTGGGGGCGGTGCGGGCGGCGGCGGCGCTGGAGTCGTGGGCGTGCGCGGCCAAGCTGGGCCTGATCCGGGCGGCGATCCGGGAGGACGACGACGGGCTTGGCGGCGGTGATTACCACGGGGACCTGCCCGACGCCTGGTCGAAGTCGCTGACGACCGACGTCGGGCTCGCGCTGGCGGTGAGCCCGGTCTCGGCCGGGATCCTCATGCAGACCGCGTGGGATCTCGGCGCGCTGCTGCCGGGCATCGGCGCGCTCCTGGAGGACGGGACGCTCACCTATCCCAAGGCGCGGGCGGTCAACGACGCGCTCGAGCTGCTGAGCGAGGCGGACAAGGCGGCGGCGGAGGCGATGATCGCCCCCCGCGTGGCGGGGAAGACCTACGGGCAGGTCGACAAGATCGCCGCCCGGGCCGCGATCACGGTCGACCCGGACCTTGCGGAGCGGACGCGGGAGCACGCCGAGCGGAACCGGGCGAGGGTGATCCTCAAGCGCGAGCGCTCCGGCGCGGCGAGCCTGTCGGGCTGCGACCTGCCCCCGGCCGAGACGCTGGCCGCGCACGCCGCGACGTGCGCCCGGGCGCAGGTCTACCAGGACTCGGGGGCGTTCCCGGGGGTGCTGACGGACCAGTTCCGCGCCATGGCCTACCTCGACTTGATGAACGAGATCAGCGCCGAGGCGCGGATCGCGGCGGGCCCGCCGAAGGAGGGCCTGGGCGCGCCGGGGGAGTCCGCGTTCCGGGACGAGCCGGAGCCGGACGACCCGGGCGCGCCCGCGCCGGCCGGCAGCGGCGGGTCGGACTGCCCCTGCCGCGAGTGCGACGGCCGGTGCGCGCCCCCCGCCGACGATGACGGCGAACCCGACGACGGCGATCCCGGTGATGACGATCCTGACGGTGACGATCCTGACGGTGACGATCCTGACGGTGACGATCCTGACGGTGACGATCCCGGTGACGGCGTGACGATCCTGACGGTGACGAGCCCGAGGGTGACGAGCCCGAGGGTGACGAGCCTGACTACGGTCCTGGCGACGACGGCCCGCACGACGGCGACCCCGGCTCGGGGCCGGCCGCGCCCCGGCCGTCACCGGAGCCCCCGCCGTCACCGGAGCCCCCGCCGCAGCCGAGGTCGCCGTGGTCGACGTCGCCGTCCTCCCCGGCCCCGCCCAGCCTCACCGACCTGACCATCCCCCTGGCCACCCTCCTCGGCCCGCCGGCACGGCCCGGCGAGAGCCACGGCTTCGGCCCCCTCGACCCCGCCCTGTGCCGCGCCCTGGCCGCGCTCACCGCCGCCAGCCCCCACACCACCGCCTGCGTCACCGTCACCGACGAGCACGGCTACGCCATCGGCCACGGCTGCCTCCGGGCCGGCCGCGGGAAAGCGCCCCTCCCAGGCGCGCCCGACCCGCCCCTGACCGCCCTGCCCGCCCGCCTCAACCTCACCATCACCGCCGCCCGGCTGACGCAGCTACTCGAGCCGGCCGCACGCCCCCGCCCGCCCGGCCGCCCGCCCGGCCCCGCGCCGCAGTCCGGCTGGGCCCTGGCCGAAAGCGCCGCCCCCGGCCCGCCCGGACCGCCGGGCGACCCGCCCTGGTGCCGCACCTGGACCATCACCCTGCCCAGCGGCCTGCAGTACCAGGTGCCCCTCGAGCCCGTCCCCACCCGCCACTGCGACCACCGCCGGGAATCACACGCCTACCAGCCCAACGCCATGCTCCGCCACCTGGTCCAGATCCGCGACGCCGAGTGCACCCTCCCGACCTGCTCCCGCCACGCCAAAGACAGCGACTTCGACCACGCCGTCCCCTACGACCAGGGCGGCAGGACGTGCGGCTGCAACGCCGGAGCACGAAGCCGCGCCTGCCACCAGGTCAAACAAACACCCGGCTGGAAAGTCACCCAGCCCAAACCCGGCTGGCACCAATGGGAAACCCCCAGCGGCCGGACCTACACCCAAGAACCCAAGCGATACCCAACCTGACTAGACGCCGCCCAGGCGCTGAAGCAGCAGGGCCTCGGCCAGGACGGCACGCTCGAACTCCGGTAGGTGAAGTCCCTCGTTCGGCCCGTGCGCGCGAGTGTCGGGGTCCTCGACGCCGGTGACGAGGATGCTCGCGCCCGGGAAGGTCTCCTGGAACTCCGCGATGAACGGGATGGAGCCGCCGGTGCCCATGTCGACCGGGGCCACGCCGTCCCAGGCCTCGGCCAGGGCCGAGCGGGCAGCGGCGTACGCCGGCCCGGTCGTCGGCAGCACGGTCGGCTCGCCCGCGTCGACGACCGTGGTCGTGAGCTGGGCGCCCCACGGGACGTTCTTCTCCAGGTGCTCCTGGAGCCGGGCAAGGGCGTTCGCGCTGGTGTCACCGGGTGCAAGGCGGATCGTGACCCGGGCGCGGGCGACCGGGGTGAGGGTGTTGGAGGCGCCGGCGACCTTGGGGGCGTCCAAGCCGGTGACCGTGATGGCGGGCCGAGCCCACAGTTTCTCGACGGCGGAGCCGGACCCGATCCATTGCGTCGCCGACGCGGCGCCCGACTCGGCCCGCAGCCGTTCCTCGGGGTAGTCCACGTCGGCGGCGACGGTCCAGGTGAGGCCTTCGACGGCCGGGCTGCCGTCCTCAGTCCACAGCGTCGCCAGCAGCTTCGTGAGCGTCATGATGGCATCCGGGACGAGGCCGCCCCACATCCCGGAGTGGACGGCGTGCGTCAGCGTGCGCACCTCCACGTCCACCCGGATCAGGCCGCGCAGGCTGGTCGTCAGCGACGGCACGCCGATGTCCCAGTTTCCCGCGTCCGCGATCACGATGACGTCGGCCGCGAGACGGTCGCGGTACTGCCGCAGCAACTCGGGGAGGGTCTCGGAGGAGACCTCTTCCTCGCCCTCGATGAAGAACCGCACGGTAACCGGCAATGCGGAGCCCAGGGCGCGGAGCGCGCCCACGTGTACCGCGATCCCTGCCTTGTCGTCGGCCGCGCCCCGGCCGTAGAGGCGGTCGCCGCGGACGGTGGGCTCGAACGGCGGGCTGTCCCAGTCGGCCGGGTCGTTCTCCGGCTGGACATCGTGGTGGGCGTAGAGCAGGACGACCGGAGCGCCCTCGGGTCCCTTCCGCTCGCCAATCACGGCCGGCGGCGCGCCATCGTAGGCCCGGACGATCTCGGCCTCGACACCCTCGGCGGCCAGCAACTGGGCCGTCTTCTGCGCGGATTTATCCACTTCGGGGAGGCGCTCGGGGTCGGCGCTGACGGACTGGATTCTGACGAGATCCTGAAGGTCGCCGATCAGGCTGGGCAGGATGTCGTGGACACGGTTCTTTAGCTCACTCACAGAGGCAACTCTACGATCATGCGCCGAGGAACCAACGTCGAGGCGATAGGTTGGCGGCGCCTGGTCGTCATGTCCGGCCGCGTCGCCCGCCAATCGAGCCCTACCCACCCGTGCCTGCCGACCCGTGCCCGCCAACTGACCCAGGCCATGGCCGTCACGCGCCCGGCGGCCGCTGACCGTATCCCGTCATTTTCACGCCGACGGCGTCGATCTCCGCGGCCGGCAGCAGGCGCGGGGATCCCGCGGACGAAGCGCGCAGGTACACGTCGCACAACCACTCCAAGTACACGCTCTTGTCGTGCGCGCTCACCAGGTCAGGCCCGACGGTGACCGCGCCGTGGTTGCCCATGAGGCACCCAGTGCGGCCACGGAGCGCATCCACCACGTTGCGCGCCAGCTCTTCCGTCCCATACGTGGCATACGGGGCCACCGCCACCGAACCGCCGAACATCGCCACGTAGTA
Organism: uncultured Solirubrobacterales bacterium; assembly: GCA_963754375.1. Lineage (GTDB taxonomy): Bacteria > Actinomycetota > Thermoleophilia > Solirubrobacterales > Solirubrobacteraceae > Palsa-465. The sequence continues at coordinate 7,227 of CAVWFX010000012.1, read as the reverse complement.
ATGCACCGACGGGATCTCCTCCACCAGCGTGGACAACGCCGTCGCGGCAGGCGAGTGCGTGTGCACGATGGCGCCCACCTCGGGCCGGGCCGCGTAGATCGCCAGGTGCAGGGGCAGCTCGCTGGTCGGGGCGAGTGGTCCCTCGACCGCGGTGCCGTCGAGCCGGTGCACGCCCACCAGTTCCGGGGTCAGCTCGGCGTAGCGCAATCCGCTCGGGGTGACCGCCACTAGGTCATCCGAGCGGACGCTCACGTTGCCCGCCGTGCCGACCACAAGCCCGGCGCGAGACAGTTCCTGGCAGCTGTTGACGATTGCCGAGCGGGCGTCGGCGAGCAGCATGGCAACCTCCGGGTGTAGCGTCGTCACCGTGGGCAACGGCAACGACCACGGCGTGCTGGATGACGTTATCGGCTGGCAGGACGGCCACATCACCGCCATCGACCAAACAGTCCTCCCCCATCAGCTGTCGATCCTTCACATCACCACCGTGGACCAGCTCGTCGACGCGATCGTCCGCCTCGTCGTGCGGGGCGCGCCGCTGCTCGGGGTGGCCGGCGCGCTTGGCGTGGCGCTCGCGGTCCGGCAGGCCGACCACGAAGGGTGGGACGCCGCGAGGCTGGACGCCGAGGTCAAACGGATCGCCGACGCCCGCCCGACCGCGGTCAACCTCCGCCGTGAGGTACTCGCCGTCGCGGCCGTGCTCCCCGACGGAGCTGAGGCGGTCGAAGCCGCCGCCCTCGCCGTCCGCGACACCACCATCGAGGTGAGCAGGCGCCTAAGCGAGCGCGGGGCCGACCTCCTCATCGAGGAGTGCGGACCGGGCCCGCTGAAGGTCCACACGCACTGCAACACCGGCGCGCTCGCCTGCCTGGGCTGGGGGACCGCGCTCGGCGTCATCCGGGCGCTGCGTGACCGTGGCGCCCTCGCCCACGTCATCGCCGATGAGACCCGCCCGCTGCTGCAAGGGTCGCGACTCACCGCCTGGGAGCTGCGGCAGCTCGGCATCGAGCACTACCTGGTGGCCGACGGTGCCGGGCCGTTCCTCATCAGCCAGGCGCAGTCCGACGCGGTGGTCGTCGGGGCCGACCGAGTGGCGGCCAACGGCGACGTGGCCAACAAGATCGGCACCTACTCCCTCGCCCTGGCCGCGCGCCGGGCCGGCATCCCGTTCGTGGTCGCCGCGCCGGAGTCCACCATCGACGAGGCGACCGCCAGCGGGGCGGACATTCCCCTCGAGCTCCGGGCGGACGAGGAGGTCACGTCCTTCCAGGGCGTACGCGCAGCCCCGGAGGGCACCCGCGCGCTTAACTACGCCTTCGACGTCACCCCGGCTGACCTGGTCACCGCGATCGTGACCGAGAACCGCGTGATCCGCCCGTAACGACCGGCGTGGCAAGCTGGGCGCATGCTGATTGAGCACCGTGGCGCAGTTCCCGAGATCGATCCCAGTGCGTACGTGGCGCCGACGGCGGTGCTATGCGGCGCCGTGCGCATCGGTCCGGAGCGCGCGTGTTGTTCGGAGCCGTACTCACGGCCGAAGACGGCGAGGTGAGCCTGGGAGCCCGCAGCATCGTGATGGAGAACGCGGTCGTCCGCGGCCGGGCTCGGCACCCCGTCGTCATCGGCGACGACGTCGCTGGTCGGACCGCATGCCCATGTCAACGGCGCGCAGGTCGGCGACGGCTGCTTCCTGGCCACTGGCGCGGCCCTGTTCCCAGGATCTGTGGCCGGGGCTGGCAGCGAGGTTCGGATAGGTGGCGTCGTGCATGTCAACACCGTCCTGCCACCAGGCACGACGGTCCCCATCGGCTGGATCGCGGTGGGTGATCCGGCGCAGGTGTGCCCGCCCGGCCAGCACGAGCAAATCTGGGAGATCCAGGAATCCCTCGACTTCCCGGGAACCGTCTACGGGCTGCCGCGTGACGCGCCGGCGGCCGAGCGGATGTCTCGGCAGTCGGCCTGGTTCGCCGCCCATCTCAGCGACCGCATCATTGACGACAGTCTCCCCCGCAGTGGACTAACCCGCCGGGTATGCATGCGCAAGGCGCCTGCCACAGTTCGCCGGCAGGCGCCCTGCCCCGCCGCGGCGTCAGCTCCCGGCCAGGTCCGCGCGGCGGATCCGGATCATGGTGAGCGCAACCAGGAGAATGAGCACCGCGAGCCCGGCGCCGACCAGGAAGGCACGGTCGAACCCGACCGCCAGCGCATGCCGGTACGCCGCCGAGGCGACGGCGCCGACAGTCCCGGCATCGGCGTGGCCGCGTGCGTTGTCGGAGACCACCGTCCAGGCCACCGTCCCCAGCACCGCCAGGCCGATCGCGCCGCCCACCTGCCGGCCGGCGTTGAGCAGGCTGGCGGCCGCTCCGGAGTCCGCCTCGGCGACCCGGGTCAGGGCGAGAAGCTGGAGCGGGACGATCAGCAGTCCGAATCCGATGCCGAGCACCAGGCCCGCACCGAGCAGGTCACCCGCGTACGTCCCGTGCTCGGTCATCCGGGACAGCCAGTACAGTCCGCCGACGGTGACGGCGCTGGCGGCCACCAGCACCGGACGCGCGCCGATCCGGGGCACCAGCGCGGAGGCGCCGACCGCGCCAACGAACATGGCGGCGGTCACCGGCAGGAACGCGACCCCGGTCCGGAGCGCGGAGTAACCCCACACGTCCTGCGCGAACAGGGTGAGGAAGAAGAACACGCCCGCGATAGCGGTCCCCACGCCCAGCATCATGAGGTACGCGCCGACCCGGTCCCGGCTGCGAAGCAGTCGCACCGGCACCAGCGCATGGCGGCTGCGCGACTCGATCACCGCGAACGCCGCGAGCAAAACCGCCGACGCCGCCAGCGCGACGACCACCTTGGCGTCCCCCCAGTGCGATGCCCCGTTCGGGCTGGTAGCTGCGTTGGACAGACCGTAAACGAGCGCCGCCACTCCCGCCGTTCCGGTGATCGTGCCCGGCAGGTCAAGCCCCCCAGAACCCGGCCGGCGCGCAGTCCCGGGCACCAGCACGAACCGAGCCGCGACCGCGACCGCGATCCCGATCGGCACGTTCACGAACAGCACCCAGCGCCAGTCGGCGTACGCGACGAGCAGCCCCCCGGCCAGCAGCCCGACCGAACTCCCGGCCACGCTCATCGCCGCGTAGACGCCCATCGCCCGGCTCCGCGGCGGGCCCTCGGGGAAGGTGGTCGCGATCAGCGCCAGTGCGGTCGGCGCGACGATCGCGCCGCCTGCCCCCTGGACGGCGCGGGCCGCCAGCAGCCACGCCGGGGAGGTGGCGAGCCCGCCCGCGAGCGACGCGGCCGAGAACAGCAGCAGCCCGATGATGAACATCCGGCGTCGGCCGAGCAGGTCGCCGGCCCGGCCGCCGAGCAGCAGCAGCCCGCCGAAGGTGAGGGCGTACGCGTTGGCGACCCACTCCAGGCCGCTGCCGGAGAATCCGAGTGCCGCCTGAATGTGCGGCAGGGCGACGTACACGATGGTCGCGTCGAGCACGATCATGAGCTGCGCGGTCGCGATGACGAACAGCGCCACGCCGAGATGGCGGCGGCTGCTCTCGGTGCCGGTCTGGCCGGCTGTGGAAAGTGTCGTTGTCATGCCATCGATGCTGCCGACTGGCGGCTCGCCGTCGTCCTGCCAGCGAACCGACTTCCACCTGCTCAGCCCGGGTGCGTTGACCGGCCCGGCTACTCCCGGGGGAGTAGCCGGAAATGGGTCCGCCAGGCGGATACGGCCGAAGATGCGTTGCGCGTAGGCTCGGAGAATGGGTACGGATCGCGGTCGGCAGAGGTTTTACGCGGCCGGATGGGTCATCTCGGCCGGCGTCATGGTCGTGGCGTCTCGCGTCTGGCGGCTGCACCTGCGCGAGGTAGAGCAGCGGGCCGAGGACGCCGAGCGGACGAGGGACGAAGTCGCCCGGCGCATGGCGGTCGAGGAGCGGCTGCGGATCGCCCGCGAGCTGCACGATTCGCTCACCCACAACATATCCGTGATCTGCGTTCAGTCCGGCGTGGCGGTGCACCTGGCGCGCAAGCGCGGCGAGGAGGTGTCGCCCGCGCTGCTGGCGATCCAGGAGGCGAGCGCGGACGCGGCACGGGAACTGCGCACGACGCTCGGCGTGCTGCGTGCCGACGAAGACGGCGACAGCAGCGGCCTCGGCCACCTGGACAGCCTGGCGGCACGGGCGCGCGCGGCCGGCCTCCCGGTGACCGTGAACGTAACCGGCACCAAGCGGTCGCTCCCTCCGGAGGTAGACCAGGCCGCCTACCGGATCGTGCAGGAGGCGCTCACCAATGTCAGCCGCCACGCCGGCCAGGCCTCTGCGTGGGTCAACCTCTGCTACACGCCGGACGCCCTCGAGATCCAGGTCGACGACGACGGCGCCGGCATCAGCTCACGCCACAAGCAACAGCCCAAGCAACGCCACACACCAACGACCAACGGCCAACAGCCACAACGACAGCAGCGGCACAACGGCCACAGCGCGAGCAACGGCCACAGCGCGAGCAGCGGCCTCGGCCTCATCGGCATGCGCGAACGGGTGACCGCGCTCGGCGGCCGCCTGCACGCCGGCCCCCGAGACGGCGGCGGCTTCCAGGTCCGCGCCGAAATCCCGGCTGAAACCCCCGCGACTTGATCAGGATCCTGCTCGCCGACGACCAGGCGCTGATCCGAAGCGGCATCCGGTCGCTGCTCGAGGCGGAAGACGACATCGAGGTGGTGGCCGAGGCCGCCGACGGGCGGCAGGCGGTGACGCTGGCGGTCGAGCACCGCCCGGACATCGCGCTGATGGACATCCAGATGCCGGTCCTCGACGGGATCGAGGCCACCAGGCAGATCGTGGCCGATGAGCGGCTGAACGAAGTCCGCGTCGTGATCCTCACCAACTTCGGGCTCGACGAGTACATCTTCCGCGCGCTGCGGGCCGGCGCGGCCCGCTTCCTGCTCAAGGAGACCGAGCCGGCCGCCTGCTCGAGGCGCTCCAGGTCGTCATGCGCGGCGACTCGCTGCTGTCGCCCGCGATCACCCGCCGCCTGATCAGCGAGTTCGTCGCCCGACCGCCCGACGCGGTTGCCGCCGCCGGAATGGAACGCCTCACCAACCGCGAACGCGAGGTGGCCGCCCTGGTCGCGCACGGCCTCTCCAACGACGAGATCGCCGAGGCGATGGTGCTCAGCCCCGCCACCGCCAAGACCCACGTCAGCCGGGCGATGATCAAGCTTGGCGCCCGCGACCGAGCCCAGCTCGTCGTCTTCGCCTACCAGGCCGCCTGGTCACCCCGAAGCGCCGCGAACAAGAGTAAAAATTCAAAACCGTCATATCGAACGGTCGCGTGGTTCCCGCCATCGGTCAGACAACGCTGGCGAAGCCAAGTAGCCACGTGGTTGCGCGCCTTCGGCGCCGCCGCGCGACGCAGTTTTCCTGGAATGCCAAGGTTGGGTTGATCCAGAGCGTCGGCAATTCGGGGCGCTCCCCTGACGCGAGCGACCTTCCCTCATTGGTCAGGCGGCGGCCGGTCCCGTAGCTGACGGCGCAGGATCTTGCCGGTCGTGGTCTTGGGAAGCTCGTCGATGATCTCCACCATGCGCGGGTACTTGTAGGCCGCCATCGTCTCCCGGCCGTACGCGATGAGCTCTTCCGGAGTGGCCGACGCGCCGGCCTTGAGCGACACGAACGCCTTGACCGTCTCGCCTCGCTCGGAGTCGGGCACCCCGATCACGGCCACCTCCCGGACGGCCGGGTGGGTGTACAGCAGGTCTTCGACCTCGCGCGGCCAGATCTTGTAGCCGGAGGCGTTGATCATGTCCTTCTTCCGGTCCACCAGGAAGAACCAGCCGTCGGCGTCCATGAAGCCAACGTCACCGGTGCGCAGCTCACCGCCCGGCAGCGCCGCCGCCGACTCTTCCGGCCGCTCCCAGTAACCGGGGATGACCTGGGGCCCGCTGACCACGATCTCGCCGATCTGGCCGACCGGCGTCTCGCCGCCGTCGTCGTCGAGGATGCGCGCGGTCGTGCCGAAGACGGGCACCCCGATCGACAGGGCACCCGAGACGGGATCGACCGGCGCGGCCGCGCCGAGCGGCACCGCGTGGGTCGGCGAGTTCGTCTCGGTCAGCCCGTAGATGTTGTGAATGTAGATCCCGGTACTCGCACCGAACGCGTCGTTCACGGCCGGCGCATCGGCGCGCCGCCCGAGTACAGGATCCGCAGCGACGCGAAGTCGTCGGCCGGCGAGCGGTCGACGGCAGCCTCGTCGGCCAGTCGCGTTAGCGCCGTGATCGCCCCGGTCGTGAACGTCGGCCGGTACTCGCGCAGCGCGTCCAGCATGACCCCGGCGTGGAACCGGTGGGTGAGCACCAGCGGGCACGGCAGCAGCAGGGACAGGCAGATATGCCCGATCAGCCCGGTGATGTGGAACAGCGGCGCGATGCCGAGCACGCTGTCGGCGGGGGTGAGCTCCATCCACTCCCGGTAGGTGCAGCAGCCGTGCACCATCCCGGCGTGGGTGTTCATCGCCCCCTTCGGCTGGCCCGTCGTGCCCGACGTGTAGGTCAGCACCGCAACGTCACCCGGAGTCGGAGCGGGACCCGCAGCCAAAGCCGCAGACCCGCCAGCCACATCAGAACCAGCAGCGACAACGTCCAGCAGGTCAAGCCCCCCGTCCTCGACCGCCAGCGAGGGCAGCCGAGGCACTGTCAGCACCCGTGAATCGCACCGCGTCTGCCAGTCAAGCTCCGAGGTCGTGATCACTGTCTCCACCGCGGTGCCGCCGGACCCGATAACACCCCGCGCCACGGAACCGTAGAGCTCGTCCAGACACAGCAGCGCCCGCGCCCCCGAGTCGCCGAGCAGGTACGCAAGCTCCCGCTCCTTGTTCATCGGGTTGACCGCGACCGCGGCGCCCCCCGCCTTCCACGCGCCCAGCAGGCCGACAACGAAAGCCGGATTGTTCTGCAGATACAGCGCCAGCCGGTCCCCGGGCCGGAACCCCCGCGCAACCAGCAGCGCGGCCAGCGCGGAAGACGCCCGGTCAAGATCGGCCAGCGTGAGCGCCCCGTCGAAGTACCGAATCGCCACCAAATCAGGCGCCCGGGCAACAGACGCCCGGAACGCCTCCAGCATCGTCCCGTGCTCCGGCGCGATGCTGTCCGGCTGCCCCGCGCGGTAGCGGGCGAGCCACGGCTTGTCACGGTAGACGCTGCTCACACGCCCAATTATCCCCAACGGTCCAC
>CAVWFX010000011.1:0-406713 GCA_963754375.1 uncultured Solirubrobacterales bacterium | reverse complement strand
AACGGGCCCGCCGCGGCACACGTTGAGACGCGCTACCGCGCCGAGCATCCCGGCGAAGGGCTGCGCGAGCGCAAGCGCCGGCTCACCCGCCATCTCATCGCCGACGCCGCAACCGCGATGTTCGCCAGTCGCGGCTTCGACGCGGTGAAGGTGTCGGAGATCGCCGACCGCGTCAACGTCTCGATGAAGACGCTCTACAACTACTTCCCGACCAAAGAATCGATGGTGCTCGACGACGCCGACGAGCTCATCGAGGGCCTGGCGGCCGCGCTGCGCGACCGGCAGGCCGGGATGTCAATCACCGATGCCTTCGTCGGGGCGCTCGAGGCCAACATGTACGGATTCGACCTGCTCGACGACGAGCTCGCCGCCTACGTCGCCACGACGTTCGCGGCGATGGTCAAGCAGACGCCAGCGCTGCACGCGCACTGGCTGGAGATCCAGGACCGCCTCGCCCGCGTGGCCGCCGAACAGCTCGCCCTGCAGGCGGGGACCGAGCCCACCGATCCCGAGCCGACGGTCGCCGGCTGGGCGCTCGCCGGCCTGGTCCAGGTCGACATGGACTCGCGGGCGCGTCACATCCGCGCCTGCCGGCGCGGCGCTCAGCTGCGCGACGCGGTCGCCGGCGACGTACGCCAAGCCGCGGAACTGCTGGAGACCGGACTGGCATCGCTCAGCCGCGGCACTCAGTAAGCGTTTGAAAATCAGGTCCTGGACGGTTTGCCTGATACGCCGTTGCTGATCGTCGGCGTGGCCGGTTAGCCGAGGATCGCCTTGACCCCTGCCAGGGCGGCGGCCAGCTCGTCATCGCCCTGCCAGCTCAGCGCGGGTGCACTCGGATCCCGGGCATAGAGCTTGAGCGCGCCGTCCACCGTCGTACGCGCACGACACGCAGCGGCACCAGCCACCGGAGCGGCGGCACCGGCCACCGGAGCCGTTTCGAGTTCCCAGCCGCCCGCCGACCGGACCACGTACCACGAGCCGCCGCCCTCACCCTCAGCAGTGAACGTTACGACGGTCCCCAGCAGCCGGGACACCCGATCGAGCGCCCGAGGCAACGCATGCGCCGCCGTGGTCAGGACGGGGCTGATAAAATCAGCCCCGAGCGGGGGGCGCCCGGTCGCCTCGCGGATCTGCTGCTGATGGACATACCGTTCCATGTACTCCCGGGCGACATCGGGCCAGACCGGTGCCGGGTCCGCGCCGGTCGCCCACTGCACCGGGCCCCGGTGGCGTCAAGGTCCAGCGTGGCCAGGTACTCTTCGAACCGCATCCCGGCCAGGTTGAGCAGCTCCGTCAGCAGGGCCGGGCTGATCCGCTGCGCCGCCTCCACCCACTGCTGGTTGAAGGCGTTCAGCCAGCTGTCGAGATCTTCGCCCCGGGCCGGTCCCCGCCCCCAGCGGTCTCGCCGTCCCGAGACGTTGCCGAGCTCGACGCCGAGCAGGTGCGCGGCCACCGCATGCACATCCCAGCCGGGACAGGCCGTGGGCCGCGCCCAGTCATCGTCAGACAGCCTGGCCAGCAGCGCGGCCAGCTCCGCGCGCAGCCGCGGCACCACGGCCTGGCGTCCACCCGTAGCAAAACCATGCGACATCACACTGCCGCCCCTGGGGGAGGCGTCCTCGCAATAACCTCACGCCCGTCCCCGGGACCGCCGGGCTACCGGGTGGCGGCTGGCCCGGCGCAGGGTCCGCAGCAGCGGCCGGGCGGCGTCGCGGTCCTCGGACAGGACGTGGCGGTGATGACCACGGCCAGCAGCAGGCCCATGCCGCTACGGGGTGGTGGTGTCCATAGGGCGGGCGCCGTTCGTCGTGAGGACGACAGCGCTTCACGGACAGAAGGAAGGCCCGTCATGAACCCCAACTACGAGGATACCAGCTGTACCAGGCCCAGCAGGTCACCTCTCGCGCCGAGATCCTGGCCGGCGACGCCCAGCGCGGCCGCCAGGCCGCGGCCGTCTCACGCGGGATCCGCCGGGCGCGCCCGGGTGACCTCGCGCGGCTGGTGAGCCGCGCATATCGACGGCGTTCACCCTCGTGGGTCTGTGATCAGCGTGACGATCACGCGCCGGTCCACCGGGCCCATCATGATCGCGCAGGTTGGACTGGTATTTCGCGCCGAACCGGTCCGCGAACGAATAGTCGTCGTCGGGAGTGATCTCGGCGTCGCCGCGGATCTCCAGGTAGCGGTACGGGACGGCGAGATCAAGCAGGAGCAGGCTCACGCCCAGGGTTCGCGAGCAGGTTCTTTGTCTTCTGCCGCGTGGTATTGAGCGAGATCTTTGGACCGTCTTGCAATCGGCGAGGAACCAGACCTCGGACAACTGCGCCAGGCTGTCCCGGCCGACCGTGCCGAGCGTGGCGAACTGGCCGTCGAGCAGGTCTCGGTGAGACGGGGGGATCGCTGGCATGATGCTCCGTTCTCGCGCCTCTTCCATCCAGCCATAAGGTAGTCCAAGGCCGTCCGGCCCGCGATGACCGCGATCCTTCGAGCGCCCCACGCCGCGGGACTAGGAGCATCACCGCTGGATGATCGCCTGGTCATCGAAGTGCCAGCCGCGGGCCTGGCACGCCTGCCGCACCAGCGGGCGCGCGTCCGGCATCATGGCGTGGGTGACCGGCATGGAGGGAGACCGGGAGATGGGCACGGAGAACGCGGCGCGCAAGGCCCGCGGAGGCTGATCGAGGACACCCCTTACCTGACCCTGGCCACGGCCGATGCCTCGGGCAAGCCATGGAGCTGCCCGGTGTACTTCGCTTACGACGAGGCGTTCACGCTTGTACTGGGTGTCGTTCTCCCGAACCGTTCACGCCGCCCAACTCCGGATACGCCCGCAGGTCGGCATCTCCATCCTCGGCCAGCCGCCGGATCATGAAGGTGACGGCGTGTATTTCGACGCCCTCGCGGCCGAACTCCACGAGGTGGCCGAGGTGGAGCGCGCCATCCAGGTCCGGCGCACGCGGCCGCAGGACCGGAAGTTCGCGGTGACCTCGCCCGGCGATGTCCTCGGTGACGCCGCGTGGCGGATGTACCAGGCCGTCCCGGTAGCCGCCTACCTGTACCGCGATGCCGCCGAGATCGTGCACGGCCAGCACGTGGACGTCAGGGTCAAGGTGACCCTGCGGCCGAGCGGTACTAATCGAACTCGGTGGGCAGCGAGGGGTCACGGTGGTGGGCCAGCGCCCGCTCCACCTGGTGGTGGTTGACCCGGCCGAGCGACAGCGGCGGCAGCGCGTCCACGCCGAACCACCCGACGTCGAGCGTCTCCAGGGCCGCGGCGGCTGCACGGCCCCGTCCCGGCGGCACAGGAAGAACAGCTTGTAGACGTGGACCGGCAGCGGTGGCGGGTTGTCCTGCAGGTCGCGGTCCCAGCAGGCGATCAGCTTGACCGCCGACTGTGGTAGCCGGTCTCCTCGAGAATCTCCCGGGTGACCGCGGCCGACGGCGCGTCCCCCGGTCGGCCCAGCCACCCGGCAGCGACCATCGGCCATCGGTCTTCTCCCGCATCAGCAGCACCCGCTCGCGATCATCGAAAATCACGCCCCGCACGTCAACCTTCGGCGTGGCATACCCGCTGTCACGGCCTAGTCGACCGCGAGCTCGGCTGCCGGGATGCCGCTCACCGTCGCCAGCAGCTCCGCCGCGAGCTGGCTACCTGCCGATACCGATCCGGTCGTAATCATCGGCCGCATAAACTCAGCCCATCTTGGGCCAGCCCGCCACGATCCCTCCGACGCACCGCGTCCGCAGCTGTATCCGCCACCTCGGCACACTATCGGGTGCGGCCCGGTACCCGGGACGGCTAGCGCGGCGCGTACCTGACCGCCGCGAACGGACCAGGCCGAACGCAGCCACGCGGACACGGCCTCGTACAGAACCACGTCGAGCGGGGCCTGGTCCGCGCTGACCCAGGACCGGACGTCGGCTCCGGAACCCTCAGCCAACGGATAGATATACACGCACCCGATAATCTCGTCGCTGCCCGAAGCCCGCACCGTGTACGTGAACCCCGAACGCCCCGGCGAAGTCCGCGGCGTGCTGCTCCAAATCACCCAGGTTCTCCGCCGGCGTCATGTCGGGCGTCGGCCACGGCCGCCCCTCGAATCCGGGGGTCGCCCGGATGTGCGAAATGCTCGACGTCCAGGCCTGGTAGTCGCCCTCGTTGTGCTCTGGCCCGAGCGGCTCCAGCCGGAACGCCTCGGTGGCCAGTACCCGCGGCACCACGAAGTCCTCAGGAACGAAGCTCATAACCGCTCACGCTGACCCTCCGGTTTTTTTTTTTTTTTTTTTTTTTTTTTTTTTTTTTTTTTTTTTTTTTTTTTTTTTTTTTTTTTTTTTTTTTTTTTTTTTTTTTTTTTTTTTTTTTTTTTTTTTTTTTTTTTTTTTTTTTTTTTTTTTTTTTTTTTTTTTTTTTTTTTTTTTTTTTTTTTTTTTTTTTTTTTTTTTTTTTTTTTTTTTTTTTTTTTTTTTTTTTTTTTTTTTTTTTTTTTTTTTTTTTTTTTTTTTTTTTTTTTTTTTTTTTTTTTTAAAAAAAAAAAAAAAAAAAAAAAAAAAAAAAAAAAAAAAAATTGTGCTTTTGACCGAGTGTCGCCAGTCGGTTGCCTCTGCGACCATCACGCTTTCCAGATGACCACCCTCGTGGCCCGTTCCGCCCACGCTCGCCTTCCTGAACTCCTGGCCCTGAGATGCTGCTGGGCCGCTCTGCGGGCCGGTAACACCACGTTCCGTTTTTTTTTTTTTTTTTTTTTTTTTTTTTTTTTTTTTTTTTTTTTTTTTTTTTTTTTTTTTTTTTTTTTTTTTTTTTTTTTTTTTTTTTTTTTTTTTTTTTTTTTTTTTTTTTTTTTTTTTTTTTTTTTTTTTTTTTTTTTTTTTTTTTTTTTTTTTTTTTTTTTTTTTTTTTTTTTTTTTTTTTTTTTTTTTTTTTTTTTTTTTTTTTTTTTTTTTTTTTTTTTTTTTTTTTTTTTTTTTTTTTTTTTTTTTGTGGTGCGTGCCCCCGCCCACCGCCCTGAGCCAGCCGGTCAGGCCGCGGCCCGGGGCTCGGCGGCGGCCGCCAGTTCCGGCCTGCCGCGCCGGGCCGGGATCGTGCCGGCCGCGTCGGCGTCGCGGATGGACAGCGAGCAGGCCACCGCGCACAGGCACGATCGCGGCCGCGACACCGAACGCCACCCGGTACGCGGTCAGGTTGGCCACCTCGTGCCCGGCGACCAGGTGCACCGGGCCGACCAGCACGATGGCGGTGGTCAGCACGGCCACGCCGATCGCCCCGCCGAGCTGGCGCACCGCGTTGAACATGGTGGAGGCCCGGCCGGTGGCCGCGGGCGTGATGGTGGCGAACGACGCCGCCTGGACCGGGACGAACACCTGGGCCATCGACAGGCCCAGCGTGAGCATGAGCAGCCGCGCCCACCACAGGCTGGTTCCCGGTCCCAGCAGCGTGAGCAGCCCGATCGAGGCCGCGGTCCCGGTCAGCCCGATGGTGATGTGCCGGCGCGGGCCGAGCCGCGGGTACAGCACCCGGCTGGCCAGCTGCGCGCCGCCCATGACCCCGAGCGCCTCGGGGAACGTGCTCAGCCCGGATCCGAGCGCGCTCAGGCCGCGGCCGTCCTGGTAGTACAGCGAGATCGCGTACAACGTGCCCAGGAACGCGATCGAGGCCAGCACCATCACCCCGTTGCCCGACCGGAACAGGCGGTTCTTCAGCAGCCGCAGGTCCACCATGGGCGCGGGCGACCTCAGCTCGACGACCACCATCGCGGCCAGCAGCACGAGCCCGGCCGCGATGGTGGCGAGCACCTCCGGCTGTGCTGCCAGCCCAGGTTGGGTCCCTCCGAGACGCCGTACATCAGCAGCCCCAGACCCAGCCCGGACAGCAGGAAGCCGGGCAGGTCGAACCGGCCCGGCCGGTCCTGCTTTTGCTGTTGCAGGAACAGCAGGCCGAAGGCGAACGCCGCCGCGCCGAGCGGCAGGTTGACGTAGAACACCCACCGCCAGGACAGGTCGGTGACCAGCAGCCCGCCCAGCACCGGGCCGAGGGCCGGGGCGAGCGTGGTGGGCACGGTGAGGATGGCCGCGGCCCTGATCCGCTCCGCGGGCGGGAACGCGCGGAACAGCATCGCCATCCCGACCGGAGCGAGCATGCCGCCGCCCGCGCCCTGCAGGATCCGGAACGCGACCAGCTCGCCCAGGCTGGAGGCCAGCCCGCACAGCGCCGAGGCGGCGGTGAACACCACGATGGCCGCGAGCATGACCCGCTTGCCGCCGAAGCCGGTCGCCGAGCCAGCCGGAGGCCGGGATGAACACGGCCAGGCTGACCAGGTAGGCGATCGAGATGCTGTCCACCGCCGTGGGGCTCACCTTGAAGTCGCGGCCGATGGTGGGCAGCGCGACGTTGACGATCGTCGCGTCCATGATGCTCATGAACATGGCCGCCACGAAGACGACCCCGACCACGACCTTCTGGCTCATGCGCGCTCCCACGGCTTGGTCCAGCGCCACCCGGGCACCGGAAATTCCGGCCCGCGTAGCATGCCCATGACACGACTTTGCTGCTAGGGGAGATCACTGATGCGCGTCGCGGTGCTGGGAACCGGCATCATGGGCACCGGCATGGCCCACAGCCTGCTGCGTTCCGGTCTGGACGTCACCGTGTGGAACCGGACCCGCGGCCGGGCCGCGCCCCTGGCGGCCGACGGCGCGGACGTGGCGGGCTCGCCCTCCGAGGCGGTCGCCGACGCGGACGCGGTGATCACGATCTTGTGGGACGGCAATTCGGTGGCCGACGTGATGGCCGACGCGTTGCCGGCCGCGCCCGACGGGGTGTTGTGGGTCCAGGCGAGCACGGTGAGCGTGCACGACGCCGGCGACATGCTGGCCGCCCTGGCCGACGGGTGCGGCGCCCGCTACGTCGATGCCCCGGTGCTGGGCACCCGGCAGCCGGCCGAGGAAGGCAAGCTCACCGTGCTGGCCGCCGGCCCCGAAGCGCTGCGCGACCCGCTGGCGCCGGTGTTCGGCGCCATCGCCGCCCGCACCGTCTGGGTCAGCGAACGGCCCGGCGACGGTACCCGGCTCAAGCTGGTGGCCAACTCCTGGGTGGCCACCATCGTGGCCGCCACCGCCCAGTCGATCGCGCTCGCCGAGGGCCTCGGCCTGGATCCGCGGGCGTTCCTGGACATGATGCACGGCAGCGCCGTGGACGCCCCGTACCTGCACGTCAAGGGCCAGGCCATCATCGCGGGCCAGTTCGCGCCCTCGTTCGCGGTGGACGGCGCGGTCAAGGACACCGGGCTGATCGCCGCCGCGATGCGCGAGTCCGGCACCGACGCCACGCTCATGGAGGCGGTCGGGAGCCAGTACCGCAAGGCCTCCGACGCCGGGTACGGCGAGGAAGACATGGCCGCCGTGTTCCGCGCCTTCCGGTCCTGAAGCGCCCTGAGCATGCGCCGCAACGCCAGCACCGTGGTGGTCCTGCCCGGCCCGGCCCCGGCCGAGGTCCTGGCCGCGGTCGGCCGGTCCATGAACGTGGCCCTGATCCGGCCCCCGGAGCCCGCCGATGACGACGGCGACGGGCTCGCGGCCGCCGCCGGGGCGCTGCAGCAGGCCGGGCGGTCCAGCGCGGCCTACGCGCTGGTCCCCGCCGACCCGCTCGCGGCGCTGGCCGCCAGCTGGCGGGCCATGTGGGACGTGTCCCGGCCCGAAGGCCCGGCCGGGTTCGAGGCCGAAGCGCTCAAGGTCCTGACCGCGTGGCGGTCCGGCCGGTTCGAGCTGCCCGACTACTACCTGGTCCTGGGCCCCGGTCCCGGCCGGTCCCGGCCGCGGTCCTGCCGGTCCCGCGGCCGGCGACCAGGGACCGGACTTCTACCTCGGCCCGCTGCGGACCGCCCGGCCGCAACGGGTGGCCGTGGTGGCCGCGACCGAGCCCGCCCAGCAGGCCGTCGGCGTCCTGCACGCCCTGGGCTCCCTGCCGTACGGCCCGTGGTGGCCGGGCCTGGACCAGCTGATCGCGGCGGCCCGTACCTTCTACCCGGGCCAGCTGGCCGGGGGGACGGCCGCCACCGGATGAGCCTCACCGTCAAGCCCCTGACCCTGGAGCGGTGGCCCGCGCTCGAGGGGTTGTTCGGCCGGGCGGGCGCCTCGAACGGCTGCTGGTGCATGTACTGGCGGATCGGTCCGCGCTACCGCGACCGCCCGCGCGCCGACAACCGCGACGACCTCAGGCAGCTCGCCGCCGCCGATCAGGCGCCGGGGCTGCTCGCCTTCGACGGCGACCTGGCCGTCGGGTGGTGCGAGCTCGCCCCGCGCGCGGACCTGGCCTGGCTGGGCCACAGCCGGTTCCTCGGGCCCGTCGACGACCTGCCGGTCTGGTCCCTCCCGTGCTTCTACGTGCGGCGCACGCACCGCGGCCGGGGCGTCATGGACGCGCTGATCGAGGCCGCCGTCCCGGCCGCGGCCGCCGCAGGCGCTCCGGCCCTGGAGGCCTATCCGGTCGACACGGCCGTGCCAGGCCACACCACCAACCTGTTCCCGGGAGTCGCGGCGACCTTCGCCCGGCACGGCTTCGGTGTCGTAGCCCGGCGCAAGCCGGACCGCCCGGTGATGCGCCTCAGCCGCCTGACGCGGTAACCGATCAGGCGACAAGTGAACTCCGAGGTGCCGGACAGCGGGTTGTGGCCGCCGCCGATGCGCCGGGCCCGCGCCGCGTGTACTCCAGTACCGAGGGTTCCCGAGCACCCACAGGAGGATCACGATGCCGTACCACGCCGACGTGATCGGCTCGCTGCTGCGTCCGCGTTACCTCTCCGAGGCGCGCGACGCGCTGGCCGCCGGGCGGATCAGCAACGAGGAATTCAAGCGGATCGAGGACCGCGCGGTCGACCAGGCCATCGCGATGCAGGAAGGCGTCGGGCTCGACGTCGTCAACGACGGGGAACTGCGCCGCTTCTCCTTCCTCGACCACCTGCTCGGGGACATGGAGGGGGTGGCCGACATGCCCGGCGCGCCGGTGCACTTCCACGCTCCGGATCCCGCGCAGGACTGGGACTGGCACCCGCCGATCACCGTCACCGGCCGGCTCCGGCCCCGGGGCCCGATGATGACCATCGAGGAGTTCAGCTACGCGCGCGGCCGGGCCCGCGTCCCGGTGAAGATCACGATGCCGAGCCCGCTGGTCGTGTACGGCGCGTGGTCGCCGGAACATTCCCGCCCGGCCTACTCCGACCCGTTCGAGCTGTTCGTCGACGCCGCCGATATCATCCGCGCCGAGGCGCGCGAACTGGCCAGGCTCGGCTGCACCTACATCCAGATCGACTCGCCCGACCTCGGCACGCTGGTGGACCCGGAGAACCGCGCGCTGCGCGAGGGCCTGGGCATGTCCACCGAGCGCACCCTCACCGAGGGCGTGGACATCATCAACTCCGTGGCCGACGTGCCCGGAGTGACGTTCGGCCTGCACATCTGCAAGGGCAACTACGAGAGCAAGTGGATCGCCACCGGAGGCTATGAGTACACCGCCGACAAGGTGTTCGCCCGCTCGGACAACTTCGACGTGTTCCTGCTCGAGTACGACGACGAGCGGTCGGGCTCCTTCGAGCCGCTGGCCAACGTGCCCGACGACAAGGTGGTCGTGCTCGGCCTGGTGTCGAGCAAGCTCCCCGGGATCGAGCCCGCCGACCAGCTCATCGCCCGCATCGACGAGGCGGCCCGCTACGTCGGCCGCGAGCGGCTCGCGCTGTCCACCCAGTGCGGGTTCTCACCGGTCTCGATCGGCGCCAACCTGATCAGCGAGGACACCCAGCAACGCAAGCTCGAGCTGGTCGCCGAGGTCGCCCACCAGGTCTGGTGACGCCCGAGGGTCACGACAGGCCCTCGTAGGCCGCGTCCAGCGCCTCGCGGACGGCCTATCCAGTCCGGGCTACCGCGGCCTGGGGCGCCGACGGCACCGGGAGGTTGCGTGCGGCCATGCCGGCCTCGATGGCTCCCACGACCGACTCGGCCACCTTCACCCTGGCCCACCGCTTGTCCTCGGCCTCGACCAGCACCCACGGTGCGCGCGCGTGGTCCGTCCGGTCCAGCATCTCCTCCACCGCCGCCTCGTACTGCGGCCACTTCTCGCGGTTCCGCCAGTCCTCGGCGGTCAGCTTCCAGGCCTTCAGCGGATCGCGCTCCCGGGCCTTGAACCGTTTGAGCTGCTCGCCGGACGACAGGTGCATCCAGAACTTGACGATGATCATGCCCTCGTCGGCCAGCGTCCGCTCGAAGTCGACGATCTCCCGGTAGGCGCGCCGCCACTGCTTCTCGGTGGCGAACCCTTCGACCCGCTCCACCAGGACCCGGCCGTACCAGGACCGGTCCAGCACCGCCATGCCGCCCCAGCCGGGCAGCACCGGCCAGAACCGCCACAGGAAGTGGTGGCGTTTCTCGTCATAGGTGGGCGCGCCGAACTGGGCGACCCGGACGTGCCGCGGGTCCAGCGGCGCGACCAGCCGCTTGATCGCCCCGCCCTTGCCGGACGCGTCCCACCCCTCGAACAGGACGCAGACCGGCGGCCCGAGCTGCGGTTTGTCCCCGATCTGGCCCCCCAGGGTCAGCCGCAACTGCAGCAGCCGGGCCTGGGCCGCGGCCAGCCGGACCTCCTCCTGCCTCGGGGTGAGCTTCAGGCTGAGATCCAGCCGCGCGAGTACGCCGCCCTTGGCCACCATGCGCCGCACCTCCCTCGAATCCTTCACCGATTTACCCGGATTCGAGTTGCCTGTAACGACGGGCAAGGGCGCTCAGCCGGCCGGGGACGGCCCGCCTGGCGCGTGGGCCTGGAGGAACTCGCGCAGAGCCTTGTTGAACTGCTGTTCGGCCTCGAGGTTGGGCAGGTGGCCCGCGCCGTCGATCATCACCAGTTCCGGGTGCCTGAGGCACGCCACGATCTCGGCGGTCACCGCCGCATCCGACCAGGGATCCGCGCTGCCCGCGCAGACCAGCGCAGGCACGTCCAGCGCCGCCAGGACGGGCCGGTAGTCCGGCCGTTCGGCGCGGCCGCGCAGGGCCGCCGCCGCGCCCGCCGGTGAGGTCGCGGCCATCATGGCGTCCACGCGGGCCCGGACGGCAGGCGGGCAGCCCGGCCCGTACAGGCCGGTATGCATGTAGTCCACCAGCACGCCCATCCCGTCCCGCTCGACCGCGTCGGCCCGCTGGCGCCGGGTCAGCTTCTCCTGCGCCGTCACCGGCTCGGCGGTCGTGGCGACCAGGCCGATCGCCCAGTACCGCTCCGGCCGCGCCCCGGCCAGTTCCATCGTCACCAGCCCGCCCATGCTCAGGCCGATCACCGCCGCGCGGTTGATCCCCAGGTCATCCAGCAGGTCCTCGACGTCGGCGGCGTACTCGCGCATCGTCACCGAGCCCGGCGTGACCGGGCTCTCGCCGAACCCCCGCAGGTCCGGCACCACCACCCGGAACCCGTCACGCAACGCGGCCAGCTGCGGACCCCACAACGTGCGATCGAACGGGTGACCGTGGATCAGGACCACGCACTCACCGCGGCCGGCGTCGTCACGGGCAAGCTTCACCCCGGTGAGCCTAACCGCACGGCCCGCCCGGCAGCCAGGCCCATTGCCGCCCGCCGGGCCATGGGTGAGACTGGGCGCGTGTCACGCCTATCCGGCACCAGGTGGTACGGCCATGCCACCAAGCTGGTGGTCACCGGGGTGGTCCTGGCGTGGACGGCGGCTGGGTGCTCCAGCCCGTCCGCGGTAACCGGAGGGTCGGTGACCTCGTGCTACCAGTTCGCGGCCCGGGCCATCCAGCGTCACGTCACGGTGGCCGCGGTACCGGCCGCCTGCCAGGGGCTGAGCCAGGTCGAGGTGAACGTCGCGGTCAGCCGGGCGCTGCGCGCCGCGGCGGCCGGGGTGCGCGGCAAGGTCCGCCAGCGCCAGGTCATCGCCCGCGACAGCCCGTACGTGGCCGGGCTGATCCGGGCCGTTCCCGCGTCCGGCCCGCCCACGGCGTCGGTCTCGCCGTCAGGACCGCCGGGCGGCCGCCGGTCGCGGCCTCGCCGTCGCGCCCGCCCAGCCGCGAGGCGCTCGGCCTGGCGGCGCTGGCCGCCTGGCTGGTCACCGCCGGCCTGGGCGTGTCGATGATGGCCCGGTGGATCATCCGTGCCCGGCGGCAGGGCAGCGGGCAGCGGCCGGTGCTGAACTTCGCCCATCTCGGGCTGGCCCTCACCGGCCTGCTGGTGTGGATCAGCTACCTGGCCACCGGCGTCACCGGCCTGGCCTGGGCCGCGTGCGGGCTCCTGCTCGCCGTGGCCAGCCTGGGCATGACCCTGGTGTTCCTCGGCCCGGCCAGCACGGCGACCGCCCGCCGGCCCGCGGACGGCCCGGCACCCGCCGGTCATCCGCCCGTCTTCGTCATCGCCGCGCACATCACCGCCGCCTGCATCACCATCCTGCTCGCCACGCTCGCGGCCATCGGCGCTGGTTGACCGGCCGGCGTCAACGCAATCCGGTGAGGGATCCTTCGGCCAAGGCCGCGAGCCGGTCCAGCGAGGCTTGGAGGTTGACCGCCGTGGTCGCCCGGGCCCGTGGCAGGCGGTTCTCATCAGTGAGCTGCGTCCAGTCGTAGGTGTGCGTTACCCGCGTGCCCGCCGCGCCGGCCGGCTCGAGCTCCCATCGCCACAGGTGCCCGGGCGGGCGCTGCCCCGGTTCGGCGGGCCGCCACGCGATCCGGCGGCCCTCCTCGAACTCCACCACATGGTTCTCCCGGATCGCGCCCCGGGTGAGCTCCATCGTGAACACCTCACCCGTACCGCGGACGCGCTGCCCTTCGGGTGCCCTGGCCAGGTTGTCGTTGCCATCCCAGCGCGGCTGCTGTGCCGGATCGGCGATCAGCTCGATAGATCGGCTCTGGACGGGCCGCGATCTCCTTCGGCTGCGCGCTGACCGCGCGAAGGTCAAGGGCTCCGGTGATCGGCGAGCCAGGCGATCTTGTCGGCGTACTTGCGGGTCGGCCGCCCAGCGGCCGGGGCCACAGCCGCGCCAGTCACTCCACCCGCTCGTCTCGTCGCATTACGCGGAACTGGCCTCGGTGATCGGGTGGCTGGCCGCCTAGCCAGCCAGCCGCCGATGCGCATGCAGGCCATGCTGTGGCGGGGCGGCTGCGACCAGAACGACGACAGGTGCGCGGTCTCCTCGATCATCTGGCTCGCCGCTATGAGCGGGTCCAGCCCGAGCGGTCCGGCGACGGTGAAGTAGTCAGCCGCGATCGCCTGGACCTCGGCCTGGGAGTAGGCGCCGTGCGGGCGGGCCAGCAGGTAAGCGGTGACCTGGGTCACGGTACCGCGGGGGGCGGCCATCAGCGCTCTGGACGGGCTGACCTTGCTGGTGCTGGCACCCGTGGCGCGGCTGGCTGCGCCGCGTGCGGCGGGACGAAACGCGTGCCGAAGTGCTCGCAGACGGCTTGGGCGATGGCTTCGCCGGCCTTCTTCCGTAGTCGGCTCGGCCGGAGATTTTCCGGTCGGTGTCGTTGTCGACAAAACTGATCTCGGGGATCATCGCCGGCATGTTCGGTGATATTCAGGAAACCGAGATCGTCCCGGGGTGCCAGCCCGTCCTGTGTCGGCGTTACAGATCCAGCCAACCGGGGCACCGTGCAGCACATCTTGGCTCTTTCCCGCTCGGCCGTCACCATCCGGCACTGGTTCGAGATCAACCTTGACGACGCGTCCATGGAGCACGGTGCCCGAGTCGAGATCCGGGAGCTGCCTCACCAGCCGCATCGTGGCAGCGAGTCAGCGTCCCAGCTCACGACCGTCGATCGCCCGCTGTGGCGGGCCGATCTGTTCGACCGGCTCGCGGATCCTCCGGGCAGCTTCTCCGCAGCCCACTACCATCCGCGGTTCACGGGCAACGAGCCGTCCGCCCGGTTCTGGGACGCCGCTTTGACCGCCGACCCCTGGACCTGGCTCGGTGATCAGCTCACCAGCCTGGGCACCGCGGGCGGGGGAGCGGGCTGGCCGCTCGATCCGGAGGACGCCGCGGAACTACCCGGCCTGGCGAGCGCGGTGGTGGCTACGGCCCAGCAATTCGGACCAGCCAGGTGCCGGTCGGCGGCGGAGTGCTTCTCCCTGACCAGGGACGTCCAGGACTCGGTCCAGCTCATGATCGCCACCCTGCGTGCACCGGAGCGTCTGGACCGGGACCGGGTGGCGCCCTGGCTGGGACGCGCTGACGGCGCCTCGGGCTGACCCTGGTTGCCTCGTACCAACACCTGGCCCACTTCCCACCTTGGACGGTAGCGGACCCATGGACATCGCCGACTTCAGCCTGGACCTGTTCTCTCTCGCCGGGCGCAACGCCATCGTCACCGGCGGTAACTCCGGCCTGGGCCGGGCCTTCTCCGCCGCTCTGGCCAAGGCCGGCGCTGACGTGTTCGCCGTCGGCCTGGCCGAGGACGACGGGACGACCCGCCGGCTGATCGAGGGCGCCGGGAGGCGGATGGAGTTCATGGTCGCCGACATCACGCAGCCGGGCGTTCCGGCTGCCATTGTCCGCCGGTGCGTCCAGACGCTCGGTTCGGTCGACATCCTGGTCAACTCCGCCGGCATCGCCCTGCTGTCCGAGGTCGAAGCGTTCGGCCGTGACCAGTGGGACCCCATGGTGGCCGTCAATCTCACCGCCGCCTTTGAAGTCGCGTACGAGGCCAGCAGGTTCATGATCGAGCAACGATCCGGCAAGATCATCAATATTGCCTCGCTGTTCTCCTACCTCGGCGGGCAGCGCTCACCGGCCTACGCCGCGACCAAGGCCGGAATCGTGGGTTTCACCAAGGCCTACTGCGACGAGCTGGCCACCTACAACATCCAGGTCAACGCCATCGCGCCGGGATACTTCAAGACCGCGATCACCGAGGCGACCCGCGCCGATCCCGCCGCCGATGGCCGCATCGTCGAGCACATCCCCGCGGCCCGCTGGGGCGAGCCCGGCGACCTGATGGGCGCGGTCGTCTTCCTGGCCAGCCGGGCCGCGGACTACGTTAACGGCCATGTGCTGGTCGTCGACGGCGGCTACCTCGTCCGCTGACGCTTCCCAGAGAGGAGTGCAGAACCCACCATGGCCCCATCCCTATCTCCGCTGAACCGCCAGTCGATCGTCGCGGCGATGACCGAACTGCTCGGTCACCACGCCGTCGAGACCGCAGACGACCAGTTGAAGGCGGCCAGCGTCGACCGGTTCAAGAAGTACACCGCCGTCCACGGCATCTACGACGGGCCCATCCCCGCCGCTATCGTCTACCCCTCCTCGACCGCGGACGTGGCGGCTATCCTGCGCTTCGCCGAGGAGAACCTGGTCAACGTCGTGTCCCGCACCGGCCGGACCGCCACCGAGGGCGGCCTGGAAACAGTGGTCGAGGACAGCCTCGTGGTGGACGGGTCACGGATGAACGCGATCCTGTCGATCGACTCGGTCGACATGATGGCCACCGTGCAGTGCGGCGTCGGCCTGCAGGAACTGGAGGACCTCCTGCGGGCCCAGGGCCTGACCACCGGGCACTCACCGCAGTCCAAGCCGCTCGCCCAGCTGGGCGGCCTGGTCGCGACCCGGTCGATCGGCCAGTTCTCCACCCTGTACGGCGGTATCGAGGATATGGTCGTCGGCCTGGAAGCCGTCTTCCCCGGCGGGCAGGTCACCCGCGATCAAGAACGTGCCCCGCCGGGCGGCGGGCCCGGACATCCGTCACATCGTCATCGGCAGCGAAGGGGCGCTGTGCTTCATCACCGAGGTGACGGTCAAGCTCTTCCGCTACCGGCCGGAGAACAACCGCTACTTCGGCTTCCTGGTCGCCGGACTTCGGGGACGGCGTTGACGCGCTCCGCGAGCTGATCACCGCGGGGTACCGGCCCTCGGTGTGCCGGGTCTACTCGCCCGAGGACGCCCGGCAGCATTTCGCCGACTTCTACCAGGGCCGCAGCGTCGTCGTGTTCGTCGCCGAGGGCCCGAAGGGAATCGTCGAGGCCACCGCGGAGGCGATCGAGAACCTGTTCGCCGGCCGCCCCCACCAGCGCGTCGAGTCCGGCCTGATCCAGCGCTGGTTCGAGAACCTCAACTGGGGCCAGGACCAGATCGACGCCGAGAAGGCCGTCATGCTCTAGCACGCCCACCTGGGCTACACCACCGAGGTGTCGGTCAACTGGTCACAGGTCAGCGGCCTGTACGACGCGGTCATGGCCCGGATCCGCGGCGAGTTCCCGCGCGCCGGTGACCTGACCATGCTCGGCGCGCACTCCTCGCACAGCTACCAGACCGGGACCAACCTCTACTTCGTCTACGACTACACGATCAACTGCAGCCCCCGAGAAGAGATCGAGGTCTACCACAAGCCGCTGAACGCGATCATCGTCGAAGAAGCGCTAAGGCTGGGCGGGTCGATGGTGCACCACCACGGGATCGGCAAGTACCGCACGCCCTGGGTGAAGCAGGAGCACGGCAGCGCCTACTACCTGCTGTCGACCCTCAAGCACGCGTTCGACCCCCACGGCGTGATGAACGCGGGCACGATCTTCCCGCTGGAGCCGAGCTGACCATGACGCCGTACCTGCTGGCCATCGACAACGGCTCGCAGAGCACCAAGGTCACGATCTTCGACGCCCGCGGTCATGCCGTCGCCTCGGCCCGCCGACGGCTCAAGCCCTACGACACCTCCGTGCCGGGACGCGCCATCCATCCCGGTGACGACATCTGGGACTCAATCCAGCACGCGTGCCGCGCCGCCATGGCCCAGTTCTCCGGCGATCCGGCCGACATCGCAGCGGTTGGCCTGTGCACCATCCGGTTCTGCCGGGCCCTGCTGGCCTCGGACGGCAGCCTCACCGAGCCGGTGCTGAGCTGGATGGACCAGCGAGTCTCCCGCCCCTACGAGCCGGCCAACCCGCTGACCCGCTACGTCACCACCTCCTCCGGTTACATCACCCACCGCCTGACCGGCCAGTTCACCGACGCCGCGGCCAACTACCAGGGTGTCTGGCCGATCGACCAGGACACGGCGACCTGGTCGAGCGATCCCGCCGCCTATGTCACCACCGGCATGCCGCGCGACATGCTCTTCGACCTGGTCCCCCCGGGCGGCCGGCTCGGCGAGGTGAGCGCCGCGGCGGCGCAAGCCACGGGCATCCCGGCCGGCCTGCCGGTCTACGCCACGGCCAACGACAAGGCCGTCGAGGCGCTGGGCAGCGGCCTGGAAGAAGGCACCGTGCTGCTGTCGCTGGGCACCTACATCGCGGCCATGACCATCGGCTCGTCCTCGGCCAGCGCGGACGACAGCTACTGGGTCAACTTCGCGGCCCGTCCCGGGAAGTACCTGTACGAGAGCACCGGGATCCGCCGCGGCATGTGGATGGTCAGCTGGTACCGCACCCTGCTGGAGGGCTCGCACGGCGAAGAGCCGGAAATGACACCTCTGGAGGACGCCCTGAACGCGGAGGCCAGCCAGCTAGCCCCGGGCAGCAACGGGTTGCTGACGCTGCCGGACTGGCTCGCGCCCGGCCACGCGGTCTGGCGCCGGGGCGCGCTGCTCGGCTTCGACGGCAGCCAGGGCCGCGCCCACATCTACCGCTCGATCCTCGAGGGCATCGCCCTGACCATGGCGAACAACACCGCCGCGATGGAGAAGGCGCTCGGGTGCCGGCTCTCGCCGGTCCTGGTGTCCGGGGGCGGTTCCCGCTCAGACCTGATGATGCAGATCGTCGCCGACGTCTTCGACCGCCCTGCCCGCCGCACCACGGTCACCGACGCCGCCGGTCTCGGCGCGGCCATCTGCGCCGCCGTCGGCCACGGCATCTACCCGGACTGGGACCAGGCCACCGCCGCGATGGTCGCCGCCGGCGACCAGTTCACCCCGGACGCGCCAGCCGTCCGCGCCTACCAGCAGATCAACAAGATCTACGCGGGCCTGACCTCCTTCACCGACCCCCTGTTCCGCTCGATGGCCGACGCCCTCCAAGGCCTAGAGCGCGCCTGACCCCTCATCTGCGGCCCCTGCGGGTACTCGGGCGACCGCGAACACGGATTGGCCGAAGGGCGGGCGGACCAGACGTTCGGCGGCGCGCGTGACCGGGAGGACGAGCCGGTCGTAAAGCTTGACCATCGTCCCTTCCTTCGGCGTCAGCCGGAACACGCTGGTGGCCAGGTAGTACCCGATGAGACCGAGCGCGTTGGCGTAGTGCAGGTGCTCGATGGTCAGCCCGGCTTCGGTCAGCGCCTTGCGCATGCTCTTCTTCGTGTACCGCCGCACGTGTCCGGTCGCGATGTCCACCGGGCTCATGGCGAACGGGAACGCCGGCACGATCAGGACGATCCGGCCACCGGGCCGTACCAGCCGCGCCATGCTCCGCAGCGCCGCGACGTGGTCCTCGATGTGTTCGAGGACGTTGTACGACACCGCGCCGGAGTACGTGTTCACCTCGTCAGTGGGCAGCAGCATCTGCCGGATGTCCACGCTCTGGTGCCCGTCGAGCCGCTCCTTGAGCGCCACCAGACGGCCGGGATCGGCTTCGGTGGCGGTGAAGTGGCTGAAGTGCGGGGCCCACTCCAGCGCGTAGTCGCCCAGACCGCTACCGACCTCGATCGGGTCATCGCCGAGGAACGGCATGGCCAGTTCCACGAACCAGCGCCGGTGGTTCACCGCTGTCGCGAGGCCTTCGAGGACCTCGGACTGGACGCGCTGATCTCCGTTGATTCGCGTCATCTGCCACTCCAGGCTAGGCAGCTTATGATCTTGAACGACGGAACAGCTTGGGTAATCGGCGAACCCGGCAACCTTAGCGGATCGTAAGGCTCAATTGGTGGAAGGGCCCTTACCCGATAGGCTCGCCCGGGTGGGCACGCCGAGTGCCGCCCAGGCCATCGTCCAGCAGACCGCTCCCGAGCGGTCCGCGGCCCGGCCCACGCCTCGATGGGCAGATGCCGCCGCCGTCGTGTTGTACCTCGCGCTCGCGCTCTGGGTCACATCCGGGCTGTGGCGTCACATCGGCGCGCTCGCCCTGGTGAACGGCGGTTCCGACGTTCACTTCTTCGAGTGGGCCCTGGTCCACGCGACCCGGATCTTCACGCACGGCGAGAACCCGCTCTTCACCCCCCAGCTGAACGCGCCGAACGGCGTGAACCTGATGGCCAACACCGGCCTGCTCGGCCTGACCGTGCCGCTGGTACCGGTCACCCTCCTGTTCGGGCCCGCCGTGGCGTTCACGGTCATGCTCACCGGCGGCCTGACCGCCACCGCGTGGGCCTGGTACCACGTGCTCTCCCGGCACATCGTCGGCTCCTGGCCGGCGGCGCTGGTCGGCGGGCTGTTCGCCGGGTTCGCGCCCGGCATGGTCAACCAGGTGAACGGCCACCCGGACCTGGTCGCCCAGTTCCTGATCCCGTTCATCGTCTGGCGGGCCATCTCGCTGCGTCGCGCGCGCGACGGCGTCGTGCTCGGGCTGCTGGTCACCTGGCAGGCGTTCCTCAACGAGGAACTGCTGTTCCAGACCGGGCTGGCGCTCGCGATCTTCGTGGTGGTGTACGCGATGTTCCGCCCGGCCGAGGTGCGGGCGCGGGTCAGGCCGTTCCTGGCCGGGCTGTGGCCAGCCCTGCTCACGGCCGGCGTGCTGCTGGCCTACCCGCTGTGGTTCCAGTTCTCCGGCCCGCAAAGCTACCGGGGCCTGCCCGAGCCGTGCTCGGGTACGGCACCGACCTGCGGGCCTTCGCGGCGTTCGCCCAGTCGTCGCTGGTCCGGCACGGCGCCTCGCACAGCAGCTACGGCGGGCCGCCGGAGGAGAACACGTTCTTCGGCGCCCCGCTGCTCATCGCCGTCGGGGTGATCGTGGTCTGGCTGTGGCGGCGGCAGGTGGCGGTACGGGCGCTGACCGTCGTCGCGCTCGTCTTCGCCGTGCTGTCGCTGGGCCGGACCGTCAAGGTCGGCGGCCACACCGTGCTTCAGCACGGCCCGATGAGCCTGCTCGACCACCTGCAGCTGTTCGACAGCGTGGTACCCACCCGGTTCGGCCTCGCGCTGATCCCGGTCATCGCGATCCTGCTCGCGTTCTCGGTCCGCGCGGCGGCGACCGCATCCGTGCCTGGCTCCGGTACGGCTGGACGCTGGTGCTGGTCGCGGCCCTGCTGCCGATCGCGCCCTGGCCGGTGCCGGCCGAGCGCGCCGCGCCGGTACCCGGGTTCTTCACCAGCGGGCAGTGGCACCAGTACGTGCCGATGACCAGTCGGTTTTCGCCGTGGACTCCGTCTTCTGGATCGGTTCGTTCACGACGATGGACTGGGACAACGCGACCGGGCAGGAGTACCGGATGGTCGGCGGGTACTTCCTCGGGCCGTTCCCGGGCGGGCCGGGGAACTACGGCCCTCCGCTCCGCCCGACCGCCGAGCTGCTCATCAACATCGTGCAGTACGGCGCGAGCACCCGGATCACCGCTGCCCAGCGGGCCGCCTTCCGGGCCGATGTGCGGTACTGGCACGCCGCGATCGTGGTGCTCAGCCCGGCCGCGCCGCACTATGACCAGCTGCGTAACGTCCTCGACCAGCTGACCGGGCACCGGGCGCGGCAGGTTCCGGGAGCTCTCCTGTGGGACGTCCGGACCCTGTCCGGCTAAGGCCGGTGTCGCAGCTGGGGGCCAGTTCGGTTCCGTCATCCAGGACGGGGAGCTGGCGATTGCCTATCCGATGCGGGCGACGCCCACGATCACCTGGCCGTCACGAGGCGGCAGATGCACGGCCTGCTCCCAGTCCGGGCGCCACTCCCGGGCGTCGACCACGCCCGGCGATACCAGCTCCAAGGGGCCGAAGAAGCTGGCGAACTCCGGCACCGAGTGGTTGTACACCTGCGCCGCCGCGGCGGAGTAGGCGCCGAAACCCGCGCTCGTCTTGTCGCTATCGGCCCGGCCCGCCGAAAGCACCACGTAGCTCCCGGGCGCCAGCGCCGCGGCGTACCGGGCCACCAGGTCCCGCGCGGCATCGGGCGCGAAGAAGTGCAGCAGGAACCCCATCAGCAGGCAGGCCGGCGCCGACAGGTCGATGCCCGCGCCGACGGCGGCCAAGATCGCGGCCGCCTCGCGCACGTCGCCGTCCACCACGGTCACGGCCGGATCGCCCTTGGCGGCCAGCGCCCGCAGGTGACTGAGCACCACCGCGTCGTTGTCAACGTACGCCACCCGAGCGCCTGCGGCGATCGCCCGCGCTGTCTGGTGCGTGTTCGGCGCGGTCGGCATGCCGCAGCCCAGATCGATGAACTGCGTGATGCCCTGCCGTGCCGTCCACGTCACGGCGCGGGCCAGGAACTGCCTGTTTTCCCGCGTCACCTCGGCCGTGAGCGGAGCGACGGCCAGCAACCGCTCCGCCACCTCCCGGTCGGCGGCGAAATTGTCTTTCCCGTTCAGCAGGTAGTCGTAAACCCGGGCGATGGACGGCGTACCGGGGTCAAAGTTGGCCACGACGGCCATGCTAGCGGGCCTGGCCAGCGGGAGAGAGTGGCCAGCCAGGATCTGCACGGCGTGCGCGGTCCAGGCCGAGGGGCGGGGGCGGGCGCCGTCCACCAGGCCGTTCCAGTAAATCGACCAGGTGCCCGCGACAACGCGCCGTAGGACCGGGGCCGTGAGCAGGCGCGTGACCGCCGACGTGGTCCTGGGTCTGCGCAACATGACGGTCTGCAGTGCCGACGCGCCGTCCATGTACCGCCCGAACGCCGCCTCGATCGCCTCGGCGTACGCGGGGCCCGCCCGGGCCGGGCCGGCGAGCACCGCCTCGGCGGCCAGCCTGGCGCTGACCATGGCCGGTCCGATGCCCTCGCCCTGCAGGGGGTTGATCAATCCGGCGGCATCTCCGGCCAGCAGCACGTTGCCGGCGGCAGGCGGGGTACCGGTGCCGCCCATGCGCAGCCATCCGCCCATGACCGGCCCCGGCAGCGCGTCCCGGCCCAGGTCACCATGCTGGCCGAGCATCGCGACCAGCCGGGCCAGGTCGCCGCGCAGCGGCGCCTGCCTGCGGCTGTTTCCCAGGCCGACCCCGATGCCCACGTTCGCCTGGCCGTTCTCGCCGGGAAACAGCCAGCCGTACCCCGGGTAGATACGCCACGGGCTAGCGTCGAGCAAGACCAGCAGCGGCAGCGGAACCTCCGCCGGCACATACGCGCGGATCGCGAACCCCCACAGCGCCGTCTGCGGGTCGAGCATCCCGGCCAGCCGGGCGACCGGGCTCAGCGCCCCGTCCGCGGCGATGATCACCTCCCCGGCCAGGCGCTGCCCGTCGCTGGAGATGACGGCGTCCACCCTGCCGTCCCCGCCCGCCTCGACCGCGGTGATCCGAGCTCGTACCGGGACCGCGCCGGCCTCCAGGGCGGCCTCGCGTAGCGCGTGGTCCAACGCGAGCCGCGGCACGATGATCCCGTGACCGGGGTAGGTGCGCCCGGTGAAGGCAGGCAGCCTGCTCCGCCGACCGGAAGGGCCGACCGCGAGCAGGTCAGAGCCCCGGCCGGCGTCGGGGACACGCAGCCCGAGATCCGCCAGAACCTGCACGCCGCGGGGCCCCACCAGGTCCCCGCACGCCTTATCGCGCGGGAAAGCCGCCTTGTCCGCCAGCGCCACCCGCGCACCGGACCGGGCCAGCACCAGCGCGGCGATGCTGCCGGCCGGCCCGGCGCCGACCACCACCACATCGAACTGGCGGCTCACCTGGCCAGCACCAGCGACCGGGACCAGTACTGGGCGTAAGCGCCCGGCCGCTCCATCGCACCACCCTCCCGATCAACCTCTTGCTCGAAGAGTAGCGGCGCAAGCTCAAGCCAGTAGTACCTGCCGGATGACTTCCAGTGGATGCCGGGCAGGTCGCCCGGTGCCGTGCTCGATCTGCTGCCGGCAGGAAACGCCGGTCGCCGCGATGATTGTCTCCCGTGCCTCGGCCCGGATGGCAGGGAAGAGCCGGAGCTCGCCGATGCTCATAGAGAGTTCGTAGTGCTCCGCCTCGAAGCCAAAGGACCCGGCCATGCCGCAGCACCCGGCGTCGACCTCGATGACTTCGGCACCGGGGATGCTGCGGAGCAAGGCCGTCGTCGCGGAAGTCCCCGCGAGCGCCTTCTGGTGGCAGTGGCCGTGGAACAAGATGCGGCGCCCGCTGAGGGCATTCTCCTGCGGCAGGATGAGCCTGCCGTAGGCGATGGCCTCCACGAGTAGTTCCTCCGGCAGGCGCGTGGCGGCCGCCACCGCCTGCGCCCTCGGGTCGTCCGGCAGAAGGGCGAGGTACTCGTCGCGCAGCGTCAGCAGGCACGACGGCTCCACTCCGACGATCGGCACGCCGCGGGCGGCCGCCTCACCCAGGCGATCGCCATGCCCGCCGCCATCCGCCGGGCCTGGTCGACCAGCCCTTTGGACAGGCTGGCCCGGCCGCAACAGCCCGTACCTTCGAAGCGGACCTGCCACCCAGCAAGTTCCAGGAGTTCGATGGCCGCGCTGCCAACCGAGGGCTCGGTGAAGGTGGTGAATGAGTCCGCGAGGAAGATCAGCTCGCCCTGGGACGCTGGCGTCGTCCGGGCCGGCCGTCGCCGGAACCAGCTACGCAGGTCTTGCCGCTGGAACCGGGGCAACGGCCGGGCGGCGCTGATCCCCAGCCAGCGCTCCGCCAGCAGGCGGGCGGGCCGCCATCCGGCGGCGAGGTTGGACAGCGGGAACACGGCGGAGCCCAGGCGATTCAGCGTGCGGATAGATCCGAACATGCGCGAGCGCAGGGGGATGCCGTGCTGATCGTGGTAGACGGCGAGCGTCTCGGTTTTCAACGCCGCCATGTCGACGCCGAGCGGGCACTCGCTCTTGCACGCCTTGCACTCCAGGCACAGGTCAAGGATGCCGTGCAGCCGGTCGCTGCCCAGGTCCGCGCGCGGGTCCGGCAGGGAGAGCGCGTACAACAGGGCGTTCGCGCGGCCCCTGGTCGAGTGTTCTTCGTCGCGCGTGGCCATGTACGACGGGCACATGACACCGGTTGAGGCCTTGCGGCAGAGCCCGATGTTCATGCAGCGGTCGGCGGCGCCGCGCATCCCACCGGGAACGTCGAACCGGAGCCGGGTCGCGAGCACTGGCCGGGCGGGCTGCGCGGCATCGCGCAGGTGCTCTGTCATCGCGGGCGCGTTCACGATCTTCCCCGGGTTCATCCGGTTGCCCGGATCGAAGAGCCGCTTGGTCTCCTGCATGGCCGCGTACAGCTCGTCGCCGAAGACACGGCGGTTGAACTCGCTGCGGGCGAGCCCGTCGCCGTGCTCGCTCGAGTTGACCCCGCCGTACTCCAGGACCAGCTCGCGTACCTCCTCGGCCACCGTGCGCATCAGCTCCGGCTGCCCGGGTTCGGCTGAGATCGACGAACGGGCGGATATGCAGGCACCCGACCGAGCAATGACCGTAGAAGCCGGCCGTCAGGCCGTGGGAGTCCAGGATCTGCCGGAAACGGGCCGTGTAGGACGCCAGCTTGGCCGGTTCCACGGCGGTGTCCTCGACAAACGCCAGCGGCCTGCGAGTACCGGTGCTAGCCGCCATGAGCAGGCCCAGGCCAGCCTCGCGGACCTTCAGCAGCGCGGCCTGCTCCGGCGCGTCAACGGCCCGGAGCGTGTAGTAGCCGTGGCCGTGCGCCCGCCAGAGTTCCTCCAGCCGGTCGAGGCCGGCCACCGCCTCGGCCGGGGTGTCGCCGAAGAACGTCACGAACAGCAGGGCCTCCGGATCGCCGTGCAGGATCGATCCGAGCGACCGGTATTCGATCTTCCGGCGGGACAGCTCGATGATGGTCCGGTCGAGCAGTTCCACGGCCGCGGGCTGGCAGTCCAGCGCGTCCTGCGTGGCCTCGATGGCCGCCTGCACGGACGTGAAGTGGCCCACGGCGATGACCCGGTGCCGTGGCGCCGGAACCAGCTGGACCGTCGCCTCCACGACAGTGACCAGGGTGCCCTCCGAGCCCACCACGAACTTCGCCAGATCGAGCCCGGCGGACCGGGTTTCGGGCGTCCAGCCGGTCCAGCCGGTAGCCGCCGGATTGCCGCCAGAACCGCGGGAAGCCGGTGGCGATGGCCTCCCGGTGGCGTTCGGCGAGGAGGGGCAGATCCCGGCAGATCGTCCCGTCGAGCGTCGGCGCGGCAGCGCGGCTGAGCCAGTTCGTCGGCCGTCAGCGGGCCGAACGTCGACTGGCTCGCGTCGGACAGCACCACGTCGAGGGTGAGCACGTGGTCGATCGTCATGCCGTACCGCACCGACTGGCTGCCCGCCGAGTTGTTGCCGATCATCCCGCCGAGCGTGGCCCGGTTCCTGGTGGAGGTGTCCGGGCCGAACACCAGCCCGTGCCGGGCGGCCGCCAGGTTCAGCTGTTCTTGCACCACTCCCGGCTGAACACGCGCCACGCTCCGTTCGGCATCAATATCAATGATCCTGGTCATGTGCCGCGAGAGGTCCATCACGATCGCATGCCCGACCGTCTGGCCAGCCAGGCTGGTGCCCGCACCCCGGGCAGCACCGGGAGGCCGAACTCGCCGGCCGTGGTCACCACCGCGGCCACGTCGGCAGCGTCGCGAGGGAAGACCACCCCGATCGGCTCGATCGAGTACATGCTCGCGTCGCGCGAGAACAGGTACCTGGTGTAAGAGTCGAACCGGACCTCACCACCGACCACGCGGCGCAGTGCCTGCGCGAGTTCGGCGCCCTGTATCTTGGCGGCTGCGCCGCGGGCTTCGGCCTGGGGAAAGGACATAGATATGACGTACCAGAGCGGCAGGCACTTCCTCCAGATCCCCGGGCCGACCAATGTCCCTGACCGGGTGCTGCGGGCGATGGCGGCGCCCACCATCGATCACCGCGGTCCCGAGTTCGCCGATCTGGCCCGCCACGTGCTCGCCGGGGTGGCGCGGTTGTGCGGCACCACGCAGGCCGGTCGCCTTTATCCCTCGTCGGGCACCGGGGCCTGGGAGGCCGCGCTGGTCAACACGCTGTCGCCGGGCGACCGCGTGCTGGCCTTCGAAACCGGACATTTCGCCACGCTGTGGGCGCAGATGGCCGGGAAGTTCGGCCTGGATGTCGACCTTGTCCCGGTGACTGGCGCCGGGGCGTCCAGGCCAGCCAGGTCGGCGAGAAGCTGGCCGCCGACCCCGGGCACCAGATCAAGGCGGTCACCATCGTCCAGAACGAGACGTCCACCGGGTGCGCCAGCCAGATCCCGCTGATCCGGGCGGCGATGGACGGCGCCGGGCATCCCGCCTTGCTGATCGTCGACACGATCTCGTCGCTGGGGTCGGTCGAGTACCGCCACGACGAGTGGGGCGTCGACGTCACCATCTGGTGTTCCCAGAAGGGCATGATGCTGCCGCCGGGCCTGGGCCTCAACGCGATCAGCGAGAAGGCACTGGCCGCGGCGCGGCACGCCCGCCTGCCACGCAGCTACTGGGACTGGCCGCCGATGCTCGCGGCCGCCGAGACCGGGCTGTTCCCCTACACGCCCGCCACCAACCTGCTGTTCGGCCTGCGCGAGGCGCTGGCCATGTTCGACGAAGAAGGCCTGCCTGCCGTCCTCGCACGGCACGCCCGGCATGCGGAAGCGACCCGCCGGGCGGTGCGCGGCTGGGGGCTTGACCTCGTGTGCCAGAACCCGGACGACTACTCGAGCACGCTCACCGCCGTCATGCTTCCTGACGGTCTTCGACGCGGACCAGGTGCGTCGGCTGATCCTGGACCGCTACAACATGTCGCTCGGCGCCGGGCTCGGGCGGCTGGCCGGCCGGGTGTTCCGCATCGGCCATCTGGGAGATCTCGGTGACCTCTCGCTGGCCGGGACCCTGTGCGGGGTGGAAATGGGGCTGGCCCGGGCGGGAGTACCGATCGCTCGCGAAGGCGTCCGCGCGGCGCTCGATTACCTCGGGTCGGCCGCCTGACCGACCGCCGCCGTTTTCGCCGTCGCCAGCCCGATCTCATCATCCTGCGACTGGAGCCTTTCTCCGAACGCAGGTTTGCTGAGCTTTGCAAAACGCCACCTATCGTAGGTGGCGGCGCGGGCATGGTCGAGAGCTGGCCCGCGAAGGGCGGCGAGGAGCATGTTCGAGCGGTTTACCGACCGGGCACGCCGGGTTGTGGTGCTGGCGCAGGAAGAAGCCAGGATGCTGAACCACAACTACATCGGCACCGAGCACCTCCTGCTGGGCCTGATCCGGGAGGGCGAGGGCGTGGCCGCCAAGGCGCTGGAGTCGCTGGGGATCAGCCTGGATGCGGTGCGGCAGCAGGTCGAGGAGATCATCGGCCAGGGCCAGCAGGCGCCGTCCGGGCACATCCCGTTCACGCCGCGGGCTAAGAAGGTGCTTGAGCTGGCGCAGCGGGAGTCGACGGAGCTCGGCCACGCCTACATCGGTACCGAGCACCTCCTGCTGGGCCTGATCCGCGAGGGCGACGGCGTGGCCGCGCAGGTGCTGGTGAAGCTGGGCGCCGACCTGAACCGGGTGCGCCAGCAGGTGGTCCAGCTGCTGCACGGCGAGCTGGCGAGGACGTGACCGGTGAGGGTTCCGGGCGGGGTAAGCGGCCGCGCGCCCCGCTGCCCGATGATGCTCTCGCGCGGGTCGGCTCGCTGGACCGTCGTCTGGCCGCGATCGAACGCTGGGTGGGCATGCGGCCGGACCTGGACGATCTGGACCAGGAGATCGCGCAGGTGCGCCGGGAGAAGGAAGCCGCGATCGACAGGCAGGATTTCGAGGCCGCCGCCTCGATGCGCGACCAGGAGAAGCAATTGCTGGCTGCCCGTGCTGCCCGGGAGAAGGAGTGGACCGGGGCCGCTGCTGGCCGCATGACGCTGGCCCAGGAATTGGGCCGGGTGAACGCCGAGCTGGAGAGGCTGCGGGCCATTTTGCGCGAGCACGGTATCGAACCGGGTGACGACGCTGCATAGGCGGCCAGGTGATTGGAGTCCGCTTCGGGCATCTGGAAGACGGCTGTGCGCCTGTGCCGTTCACCGTTTAGCACGCTGCTCAAGGCTGCCGCCGCGGGCCGCTACGCAAACGCCGCCGACAGGTGATGCCTGCCGCGCGGATCGCTGCGGCAGGCATCTTCTGTCGACCGTGCCAGTTGCTGCCTTAGGCGAAAGGCCTAGGTTAGAGGGCTTTGACGACGAAATCCGACTGGTGGGGTCCGAAAGCAGCGGCGCAAAGCTCGCGCCGTGGTCGCGCGCCAACACTCCGGAGATCGACCCGTTCTGCAGCGTGGCGGAGTCGGAAACGGACTCAACCGCGCTGTCTTTGATCGCGGGGCCGCCGACGAGCGCGTACCGGCTGTCGTCCTTCAACGCGTTGACCACAGTTCGCAGACCGCCCAGCCTGGTCATGCCGTCGGCGATGGAGTTCCAGCCGGCGGTTGTGGGACGGGGAGACCCGATGCTCTGGATCAGCACGATTTCGCTGGGAAGAACCTGGTCTTTGAGGTAGGACCCAAGGTTCGCCTGCCAGCCCTCGTCGCCGCTCCCGCCCCCGTTTGTGGTGAAGGCGAGGTTGTGGCGCTCTTTGAGCGTGTAGCGGTCGAGCGTGAGAACGTGGAATCCGGACTGGCCGGCGGGGAGCTTCTGGAAATACCGTTTGCCGTCCACGACCATGAGATTGCCGTTTGGTTCCTGCCCCTCAGGGAACGCGTTGGTGTTCACCGTGGGGAAGTCGGGAAACACGAAACCGAGCGCCTCGGACTCCGGACTGCGCTGCAGATAGCCGATCAGCGCACCGGCCCGAGTGTCACCCTCTTGCGCAGGCAGGGTCAGGTGGCCGAGGTTCTCGTAGCCTGTCCCCGACTCCCACCCGCGGACGCCCACGATGGAGAACGGGTCTGCAGCCGCCAAGCGGGTCGGGTCCAGCGGCGCGCCACCGATCTGCTTGACAACCTTGTCGTTGAAAACGGTGGCCTCCGCCGAGGACACCTTCAACCCAATGGGAGCCGTGACGATGTCGAGCCAGTTGTCATCGAACTCGTCGATCTTTGCCCGGAGCGAGCCAATGCCAGAGGCGGTGTCCGCAAACGAGAACGGACGCACTTCGAGACTGAGCCGGTTGACGAGGACCAGACGCAGCGCACCCGCGCCATAGGACTGCCCGTCGATCTGAACCACCCCGCCGGATCCCGACAGAGTGTCGATCGGCACCCCCAGCGGCGGGATGCTTTTCACCGGGGCCGCCGAGCTGCGATGTGCCGCAGCGCGAGATGACGGCGCGATGCTGGGCTGCCAGCGCCGATGCCGAGACACCTGCAAAGCAGACGACGGCCGCCGCGGCGACCAACCCACGCAAACCGATCGAACGGCTACGACCCCTCATATGCAACCTCCGTGTCAGGGGGGGCCGACTTCTAGCCGACCGGTTATCCAATTGAACGCAAAACGGGAGCGACTTCCATGTCGTCGCGCAACCGGCGGCGCCACGGACAAGCTTGCGGCGCTACCGAGCTTCACACACAGTAAAGCAGGCCCGACAAGGCGAGTGGCCTGGCCGGCAGGAGCGGCAGTCCGCGGATGGGTTCTCCCGCGGCGACACGGGTGCAGTGTGCTACGAGAGTTCGGCCGCTTGACGGTGGCGACGGATGGTCGGGCTCAGACATGCAGGGCGGCCCTGTAGATGAGCGTTTGGATGCTGTCGTCGAGTGTCCGGCTCTCGACCAGATCGAGGTCGAAGTCAGCCGCACCCGCGAAGATCGGGTCGTCTCCGGTCTGTCCGGTGATCACTGGAAAGAGCGTCACCTGGACGCGGTCGACCAAGCCGGCGGCCATCAGCGCCCGGTTCATCGACAGGCTGCCGTGCGAGCGCAACGGCACCTCGGACTCCTCCTTGAGCCGAGCGACGATGTCGACGGCGTCCCCGCTGACCAGGGTCGCGTCCGGCCAGTCGAGCGGTCCTGTCAGCGTGGTCGACACCACTGTTGCCAGCATGCTCCTCATCCGGGTGACCCATGACCGCCGCCTCGTCGGCGCTGCGGGCGCCTCGCTCGCTCAACGCTGCTCGTTTGGACGACGAGGGACACAGGCGGCCGAGACTGTCGAATCCTCGCAATGCGCAAGTGGCTGTCGGCCATGGGCTGCGCCCCAGTCGCCGAGCAGAGCGGCCACGCGGGCGCCGTGACCGCTGTAACCGTAAGCCAGCGGCGCCGACAGCGCCGCCAAGACCTCCTCTGTGATCGCCGCGGGTATGCCAGCCGCGTCGGCACGCCCCCTTCCTTTGCGCGGTCAGCAGGGCCGCGCGGGCTGCTAGCACGATCCATTGAGCTGGCAAGCGCGAGGCTGAAAGCGGCCACCTCCGCTCTGCCGACGAGATGAGCGCAATGCGGCTCGTGCAGTCGGTTGGCAGGTGACTGCTTTGGGCCCGGCGTGCCGCAAAGCGGCCACAGCCGGCTCGCGCGCTGCTGTTGGCTCAGACGCGGATGACTTCGACGTCCTCGAAGGCGCCGAAGTCTGTGTCTTGGGTGACGACGGCTGCGTCGTGGCGCATCGCTGTTGCCGCGATCCACGCGTCATGTCGACGTAGCTTGCGGCCGGCCCGCAGCTCCGAATCGGCGATCCGTGCAAAGCATGAGGCGGTCGCGTCGTCGATCACCAGCAGCGGATACTCCGCCCGTACTCGAGACAACGTTCGAAGCCGAGTCGCGCGGGCCCGGGGGTCTGTCGCGCGTAGCACGCCGAGCTCGAGCTCGGCCGCGGTCACGACCGAGACCGCGATCTCGTCCGGCAGGTCACCGAGCGGCCGTCCGGTCTCGCGCGCGATGAACACCGAGGTGTCCGCGACCGCGCGGCTCACGGCTCCTCAACGAGCGAGCCGCGGACGTCGGCGAGGTCGGGCAGCAGTGCCGTGTCGGCCCCGGCATCGTTGACCAGTGCCC
Source organism: uncultured Solirubrobacterales bacterium (assembly GCA_963754375.1). Classification (GTDB taxonomy): domain Bacteria; phylum Actinomycetota; class Thermoleophilia; order Solirubrobacterales; family Solirubrobacteraceae; genus Palsa-465. Next base: position 375,839 of record CAVWFX010000011.1, on the reverse strand, counting down.
GGAGGCGCTGGGATGGGACCCACGGGCTGCGCTGAGGTTCGTGCGGAACGATGTCCGCCACCGGCATCCTGTTGACGGTCAGCGACAACCGCTCGCCGGCTTTGACGGCCGCGACCACGTCCGCGGTGTGGTTGCGCAAGTCCCTCACTGAGATCTCGCGGCTCATTGTCGAAGCGTAGCATCGCGTGTCCACCGAGTGCTACAGGTCGCGCAAAGAGCCAGGTATCCGCTCTCAGCGACAGGCACTTCATTCGTTCGCCGCCGGACCAGCGATCGTGCGGAGTCGCCGTTCTCGGATCGGCGCAGCCGGAAGCGGTCATGAGCCTCGGGCGCCGCATCGCTTGGGCGCGGCGCGCGGTGGCTTATCGGCCGAGCGCTGCGCTGGCGGGCATCATCGGCGGCCGGCGCGAGTGGACCGCGTTGACGATCTCGCTCGGATCGATCCCCTGCAGATACGTCGAGGTCGTACCGAGGTCGGTATGCCCGAGCTGGCGCTGGATAATGTTGATCGGCACCCCCTCACGGGCAAGCTCGACCGCGTGCGCGTGCCTCAACTGGTGGGGCGCGAATCGGCGGCGGACACCGGCCTGAGCGGCGAGCGTGCGGAGCTCTCCGCGGACCGCGGTCGCCGGCCATGCGCGCCCGCGGGTGGGGCCGTCGATGATGCAGAACAGCGGCCCGACGGGTAGTTGGCCGCGGTGCTCGAGCCAGCGCTCGAGGTGCTCGAACCCCCAGTCGTCCATCCCCACCTCGCGACGTCGATCGCCCTTGCCGTGCCGGATCAGCACCGACCCGCGCGCGGGGTCGACGTCGGTCTCGCCCAGTGCCAAAGCCTCGGAGATCCGCAGCCCGCCGCGCCAGAGCACCGCGATCACCGCCCGGACTCGGAGACCATGACGATCCTCGCCGGCTTGGCGCATTACCGCGATGATCTCCTCGACCCGCGGCGGATCGGCCGGGTAGCTCATCCCCTTGTTGCGCGGGGCGCGCCCCGCCAGATAGCCGGGCAGCGTGACCTTCGAGCGCCGCCGACCAATCGCGTCGATCAAGACCGCATCTGACATGGCCTCCTCCTCTCAGGAGCAATCCACGGCCCGGACCACCCGGACCACCTCTCAGATCGTCCCGCCGAGCAACCCGCCGGTCGAGTGGATGCAATGCTGGAGATAGCTGCTTCTCGCCCCCGAGCCCCGGAAGCAGCCACCCGTGCAGAGCGCTGGTCCAGCGGCAAAGGGGCTACGGGCGACTGTCGGGTTTAGCCCGAAGCGACAACCAGGTGGGTCAGTCAGCCCGCCGCCTCATCGAAGTGCTTTGTTGTGCGAGCATCTGCGTTTTTGCTGGCCAGTCACTCTGAGGAGGGCGCCAAGATGAGCGACGAGGACGAGATTCGTGGCGTGGTCCTCGACTACGTCGAGGGTTGGTTTGACGGCGACGCGATTCGCATGGAGCGGGCCCTGCACTCGGAGCTGGTGAAGCGTTGCCGGGGCATCGAGGGGGATGATCCCGATGCGCTCGAAACGCTCACCGCGCGGGACATGGTTGACGCCACCGCGGAGGGGATCGGGCGAGGGGAGGACGCGGATGATCGTCGAATTGCGATCGACATCACCAACCTCAGCGACGGAGTCGCCAGTGCGACCTGCCTATGTCATCGCTATGTCGACCTGCTTCACCTGGTTCGCATGCCCGAGGGGTGACGGATCGTGAACGCCACGTGGTGCATGCGATAGCGGCGCTCCAGCTTCCGCTGATCGAGGAGCAGCAGCCTCCTGCGGTGGGTGAGTGTTCAGGAATACTCCCTGAGGTCGTCCCGGCTTCCGCGGGTTCGGATTGATCGAACTGCGGCCGGGTAGCCCCCTGACCAGAGCGGCCGTCCGGGCCACGGGTTACGTTTGGGCCAGTATGGACCGGGAGAAGGTGATCGCCTTTGTCGAGGGTTACGGTCGCACTTGGCAGGCCTGGGATTACGAGGGCTTCGCCGACCTGTTCACCGACGACGCGATCTACGTCGAGCACCCCACGGACGAGACCGTCGTCGGCCGCGATCAACTCCTCAATTACATCCGTCGCGAACACGAAGCCGAGGGCGTCGCCAGCGTTAGCATGGGCACCCCCGTCGTTGAGGGCGAGCACGTCGTTGGCGAGTTCTGGACGACGATGAGCAAGCCCGGCGGGATCGCCACTCTGATCGGATGCTTCATCGCAAAGCTCGACGAGGCGACAGGCCGCTGCCATCACTTCCGCCAGTATTGGCACGAGGTAGACGAGCGCGTCGCACCATATGAGGGCTGGGGCGAGTAGAACGGCGATCGCGCGGCTGGCGGCGCTCACCATCAAGCATCCGGTCAATGTCTGCGTGAGCAAGCCTTCGAATGGATCACTTCCGCTTTGATCGGTTAGCGACAGCGCTGCGCGGTGAGCAGGCGTCGCAACGGGTCCTCAGCGCCCGCGGTCAGTCGCGCCCTTGCGGGTGGTGGACGTCAGCGGACGCCGAGCAGGTCGACGACAAAGACGAGGGTCTCGTCCGGCCCGATGACCCGACCGGCGCCGCGTTTCCCGTACGCGAGCATCGGTGGGATCGTGATGCGGCGCCGGCCACCAACCTTCATGCCGGCCACGCCCTGATCCCAGCCGGCGATCACCTGGCCCTTGCCGAGACCGAACTTGAACGTACTCCCTCGGTCCCAGGAGGCATCGAACTGCTCTCCGGTCTTCCACGACACCCCGACGTAGTGAACCTCCACGATGCTCCCGGCTGTCGCTTCGGCACCGTCCCCTACGACGAGGTCCTCGCGTTCGAGCTGATAGGACGGCGCCTGACCCGACGGCACCACGACCTCGGGCTTCTCGTTCATGACCATCCGAGCACCCTATCTGCCGGCGCTGGAGCAAGGCGACCGCTCGCGACAGCCGCGGCCCTGGGACTGCCGAGTCTCGATCAGAGGAGAAGTCCTCGCAGTTGTCCTCCGCCAGGTCAAGGCTGCTCCGTTTTCGTGATTGCGGGAGCCATTCGATGTCCGCGCCGAGTGCTGCTTGTCGCCCGAGTGCTTGCAGAACGGCTGCAAGCACGGGCGTCCTGAAAGGCGCACCTTCCGCGCTTAGCGGGTCGCCGGTCCAGATGATCTGCGAGACGCCTGGCTAACTGAAAGCGGGTCTGCTCGTAGCGCACGCGTGGAGCGCTCTGCACGAATACGAGCACCTGCTTTGAGCCGAGCTTGTGACTGCTTACCGCGGGCGACAAAGCGCTTGATGGCCGCCGGGTTTGCGCTCCACCAGGTGGGCGACGCCGCCGGCGAAGTGGTTGGCTGTGGCTATCTGAGCCAGGCCTGGTCGGCGAGAAAGCCCCACACCGGGTTGTATTGGTAGTTGTGGAGACGGCTGGACGTGATCTCGATGTCGCGCTGAGTCACGGTCGGCACCCAGACGGCGTTGTCGGTGAGTTGGCGATCGATCGATTCCCAGAGGGCGCTTGCCTTGCGGGGATCGCCGAGTTCGAGCAGCTCTGCTCGTTGCATCTCGCGGTCGAGCGATGGGTTGCAGTAGTAGCCGTTGCTGGTGCCACCGCCGCAGCTGACGAACCCGGGTACGTAGGAGGACGGGTAGGGGTAGACGGCCACCCAGTCACCGTCGGCGGTCAGCTGGACGCGCTTGTGCAGCGCTTCGGTGTACGTTGCCTGCGAGATGAGGTGGAGGTGTACCCGATATCCCAGGGCGCGAAGGACGCCGGCAACGTACTCCGGCATGGTGGAGGGGACGAAGCCCCCTCCGTCGGGCGAGCCCCAAACGTCGATTCGTTCGCCGAGCGTTCCGGACTGCGCCACGAGACGGCGCGCGCGCGCCATGTCTGGGGCGCTCCAGGCACCGTCGGCGCGGGGGTGCAGCGTGTAGGGGCAGTAGCGGCGGTAGCCGGGTAGGCCGGGCGCGATCAATTGGCAGGTCGGGGTGGCGAAGCTCGGGCCGCCGTTCAGTTGGGCGATCTTGGCTCGGTCGATCGCGTAGTTGAGCGCCTGCCGGACGCGAACGTCGTTGAACGGCGCGAGGTGCGTGTTGAGCGGCATGAACTCGACGGCGAACTCCGGGTTTGAGTGCAGCTGTGCCGGGTCCTGTAGCTCGAGTTGGTCGTACTGGGCCCACGGGATCTGGCCGAAGAACCAGTCGGCGCGTCCCTGCTCGATGGCGGTCACAGCGGCTTGCGCGGTGGGCATCGTGCGCCAGACGATCGAGCCGGGATTGCCGTCCGGCTGGGAGGCGTGGGACCACTCGTGAAAGAACGGGTTGCGAACGAACCGGATCTCCGTGTCGCTGACACCGGTGATTTCGTAGGGCCCTGTTCCGGGCACGGTGTGCTGGCCCGTTTCGTGGTCGGGCGTGCCGGGCGGGATCGGCGCCGCGAAGGCGAACTCGGTGAGCTGTAAGAGGAAGTCTGGATCGGGCGCGCTGAGGTGGAAGACGACGGCGCCGGTGGTGTTGTTGACGGCGATCCCTTGGGAGAGGTTGCACGTGCGCGGGTTTCGGATGCAGGCGCCCGCTCCGACGATGTCCTCGAACAGCGAGGCGCCTGGGGATGAGACGCGGAACAGCCGCTCGAACGCGCGGGGGAAATCCCCGGCGCGCAATGGCTGACCGTCTGAATAGCGGATCCCCGGGCGGATCCGGAACGCGTACGTCGCGCCGCCGTCGCTGGGCCTCGGGATCGACAGCGCGAGGTCGGGAACGAGCCGCAGGCCGTCGGCGCCGGGGCTTTGCTCGAAGTTGACCAACGAGTCGTACGCGAGCCCAGTGAACTGGGGGTTATTGGCAACGTTGTAGAACGCCGGATCGACCGATACGAGGGCTGTCGGGTTCGATGAAGTGAGTTGCTGCGGTGTCACGATCACGAGCGTCCCACCGCGGTGGCTGCCGCTGTCCGCGGCGACGCCGACCCAAATGCGGGTGCTGCTGACAGTGAGTGACGTGGGATCGCCTCCGACCCCGACGCTGCCCACCACCCGATTGCGTCGCGGGTCGATCCGGGAGACCGTGGCCGAATACTGGTTGGCGACCCACACCGTTCCGCCGGCGAAAGCGAGGGCTGTCGGGCCGCTGCCGACGGGGATCGTGGCCGTAACGGCGAGGGTCGACGCGTCGATCCGGGAGACGGTCGAGTCCAAGCTGTTCGCGACCCACAGCGAACCCGCCCCGAACGCCAGCGCCGCGGGACCATCGCCGACACGCACCCGCGCAATCACTCGCCCCGAGGTCGGGTCTAGCTTCTCGACCGTCCCGTTGCCGTACCCCGTCACCCAGAGCCCTCCGCCTGCTATCCGGATCGCGCTCGGCTGCAGATCCAGCGATAGCGTTCGCTGAAGCAATCCGTTCGCTGGGTCGATCTGTAGCAACTCGTTGGCGGTCGAGTCAGCCACCCACAACCCGCCGTCGCCGTACGCGACCGCGGACGGGTGTGCCCCGGGGAGCGAGATCGTCTGTGTCAGGCTCTCGGTGAGCGGGTCGATCCTGGTGACCGTGGCGGCATCGGTGCTCGCGACCCAGATCGCTCCGCCGCCGCCGATGATGCTCCCAGGCCCGCCGCCGACGAGGATCCTGTCGACCGCAACGCCCGAGACGGCGTCGATTTGTGACACGTCTCCCGCACCGGGATCGGCCACCCACACCGACCCGCCGCTGGCACTGACCGCTCCCGGCGTCCCGGGTAGCCGGGTTGCGCTCACAACCCCGCCCGACGCCGCGTTGATAGCCACGATCCCGTTCGCGCCGACGATCGTCGGCCCCGGGTGAGCAGCACCGGCGCCGAACACAAACGCGGCGCCGATAACCGCCGCGAGCGCGAGCGCCATTGCTGCAACGCGGGTCTGATGGATTTGGCCCCGCCCACCCCGCCCACCCCGCCCGGCGCGGACCGACCGGCCGGCGGGCGCGAGCGTCGAATCGTGCTGGAGGATGCGCCGCTCGAGTTCCCGCACGGCAGGCCCCGGCTCTAGGCCGAGCTCCTCGACAAGCCGCTGCCGCGCGGCGCGGTAGCTGGCGAGCGCGTCCGCCTGTCGTCCGGATCTGTACAGGGCGAGCATCAATCCGGCGACGAGCCGCTCGCGCAGCGGGTGCGACGCGACGAGTTGCTCGAGCTCGGGGACGAGCTCCGCCCCGCGCCCGATTCGGAGCTCAGCATCGATGCGATCCTCGAGCGCCGCCAGCCGCGCCTCCTCGAGCCGAGCGATCGCGCTTTGAGCAAACGGCTCGTAGGCGAACTCCTCCAGCGGCGGGCCGCGCCACAGCTCGAGCGCGGCGACCAGCAGCTCGGCCGCACGTCCCGCATCACGAGCTTCGAGCGCGGCGCGGCCGTCGGCGACGAGCGCGTCGAAGCGATCGGCATCGATCTGATTGGCGTCGACCGCAAGTCGATATCCCCGGCCGCGAGTCTCCAGGACCCCGTCCCCGAGCACCTTACGGAGGCGGGAGACATACACGCGGACCGTCTGGGTCGCGGTCGGCGGCGGGCGCTCGCGCCACAGCTCGTCCACCAGGCAGTCGATCGAGACCACGTCGGGCCGATGCAGCAACAGAACGGCTAGCACCGTCCGCTGCTTGGCGCCCCCCAGCGCCAGCTCCCGCCCATCGTCGAGAGCCATTAACCGACCAAGAATCCGAAACTCCATACCCCGATCCACAGCTTACTGCGAGCGACGCTACTGGCTTCCCGCGATTCGCACAAACCCCCGCGGCGCAAGGCGTTTATCAAATTGCTATCGGCCATCGGCACGATCTCGCCCTAGGCACGACGAACACCTCCAACAGCCGGAGGAGAAGAGAGGACACGAACATGAACCGGGGGCTCAGCTCAATACGGCCGTCAATCCGAACGGCCGCAACGGTCGCGGTCGAGGTGGCAAGCTTCCTGCTGACGCTCGCGTGGCTCGCCGTCGGACCCGCATCGGCGGCGACGCTGACCGTTTGCCCGCATGGCTGCGTGTACTCCGAGATTTCAGACGCGGTTGCCGCCGCGGGCAACGGCGACACCGTGAACGTCGCTGCTGGCACCTATCAAGGCGGGTTCACCATCGACAAGCACCTGACCCTCAACGGCGCGGGCGCCCGGCAGACCACGATCAGCGGCGGTGGCCCCGTGATCACGGTTGGAGTTTATAACGCCGCTAGCGAGCCCACGGTCGCGATTCACGGCGTCACGATCACCGGGGGGGACACCCAATCCGCGCTTGGCGTGAGCTTCCTCGCGCTCGGCGGCGGCGTCTGGGTTCCCCCGGCGGCAAACAACGCGACCGGCGCCACCCTTACGATCAGCAGCAGCGTCATCAGGGGCAACGCGGTCGCCCCGGCGACGGCAGTTGATGCGGGCTTTTCCTGCGGTCCGACCGGGGACTGCCAGTTTGCTCAGGCGGGCGGGGGCGGCATCGCGAGCTGGGGCGACCTCACGCTCAAGGACACACTTGTCAGCGACAACGAGGCAGCCGGACCGGTCACGAGCGACGCCGACGGAGCGGGCATCTACAGCCAGGAGGGCAGCCTCACCGTCGAGCGCAGCATCATCACCAACAACCGAGGAATCGCGACCGTCCCCAACGGACGCTTCGCCGAAGGCGCCGGGATCATGTTCGACACCACCTTCTCCGGACCGGTCTGCACGCCGCCCGCGCCGATGTGCACGCTCGTGGTCCGGGACAGCGTCGTCAGCGACAACGCCAGCACCGTCACGAGCGACCTGCCCTCGTTCGGGGACGGCCAGCTGATCTCGATCGGGGCCAACGCCGGCGGGATCCACGTCGGCGACGACATCCCGACGACCGTTCAGAACACAACGATCGACCGTAACTCGGCCACGGCAACCGATCCGGAGGGCGAGCCGGGCGCGATCGATGCCGGAATCATCGTCGGCGACAGCCCGCTCACGATGCAGAACGTCAACGTCGACTACAACCGCTCGATCACCACATCGGCCACCTCGGCGGATATCGGTCCCATCGGCTCCGCCATCGAGCTCGACGGTCCCGGCTCGATCAGCGACACAAGGATCGACCACAACTTTTCGGCCTCGGCGAGCCCCAACGGCGTGGCCGGCACGACCGGCGCCCTGGCCGTGTTCAACTTCACCGGCAACCCCCAGTCTGTGACCGTAGAAGACTCTGTCATCAGCGGGAACATCACGCAGGCGCGCAGCTTCACCGGCTCGGCCAGCGTTCTCGGTAGCGGGGTTTTCAACGACAGCCTGCTGTCGATGCGCAACGTCGAGATCAGCGACAACCTGGGGCGGGCCGAAGGCCCGAGTGGCGTGGCCCAGGGCGGAGGGATCTGGAATGGACTCGATGCGATCACCGGCGCCGTTCCGCCGGTGCAGCTGACGCTCGCAAACACACGTGTGACCGAGAACGCGCTGACCGGAACCCCCGGCGTCAGCCTGCAAGGCGGGGGGCTGTTCACAACCTCGCCCGTCACGCTCACGAACACCACAATCGAGAGAAACCACCCGGACCAGTGCGTCGGATGTGAAGCAAGCTTGTTAAGACACAGCACAACGAGCAGCGGGACCTCCGTCAGGCGACATTTGGACGCGACGGACTGGCGGCTAACGCAGGCCGGCTCCGCGGCTCCGCCGGTTCGGGCAAGTCTCCAGGTCCCGCACAATCGCACGGCACATCAAACGCTGCGCGGCATCCGCCGGATCGCAGCCACGAACGGCCGGCACCCGCGCTGACGCGAGAGCAGGGCTCGCTCCACGCCCACAGAGCGTCCCTCCTCCTCGCCACAGGCAGGGCGCGCCGACTGCTAGCCACGATCCTCCGAGCGGACGCGTCCTTTCACGCGGATCCGCTCGTCCGGTGTGAAATGCGCTGGCGCGCCCTTCCGTGGCGAAGGGCTCGTCCGCCGTCGGCGCCCGCGGACCACTCCGGTGTCGCCGTTGCGATCACGAGCCGCGAGCACCGTCGGATGTCGAAAGGAGCCGTGAGGGCACCCGGTCAACGGCGCCTGCTTCATGCCTCAAGCGGCGACCGCCGCGGCGTGGCCCGTTTGCATGAAAAGCAGCATGGGCTACGCGCCAGGCTTGAGCCAGACCCGCAGTGGAGCGATTGGTTCGAACCCGCTGTCGGTGGCTGCCGCGAGCGCGCTTGGGTGTTCATACCCGACGATCGGCGCGCCAGGGAAGACGTCGCCGATGACAGCAGGCAGGTCGCGCCACACTGACACGCGAGTTGCGGCGGTGGTGAAGACGTTCGAGATGCCGACCGTCGCGCCAGTCTGGTTGATGATCGCTCCCGCCGTCACAGTGTGCTCGTCGCGCACGGCGAGAACGCGGACCGTTGGGTCGCGAATGAGCTCTGGCCGAATGATCCCCTCAAGGTCAGCCGCGACAGCCCATCGCTCGAGGTCCTCGTCGCTCGTGATCAGCTGCCAGCCCAGTCGCGGACCGGTCGACGGTGAGACGGGCGCCCGGAAAATCCACTGCGCGTCGAACAGCACGATAAAGCCGTGCGCTGAGAGATCGAGGTCGGCGAAGCTGTCCTTCACCGAGCAACCCGGACTGGTGTCGATTGGCCTCAATACGACCTCTGCGACGAGGCGCGGCACGAGCGTCACGGCATCCGGATACAGCCGCGGCGACCCTTGCGGTGCCATCCACATCTGCTCTGAGAGCACGGTCGCCAAGCGGTGTGACCGGCAGACGATGTCGCACCAACACGCGTTGTTGTGCACCGCGGTGACGAGGCGAGGATCCATGGACGAGATGCTCGCAGTCGCCAGCGCGGCCACGCAAGCCGATGTCGCTCCGGACGAGTAGCGACTGCCGTACGCCAAACCCCGGATTTGCGAACCCACAGCAATATCGAAGCGAGTGCGAGATCACATCCGCGGCATTGAACCATGATCAGGCGGCGACGATGCGCAGATCAGCGGCGCCGACGCGGACTGTGTCACCCGGATGCAGTTGCCGGCCCCGGCGGAGCTCGGGCTCGCCGTTCACAATGACCCGGCCGCTGGCGATTAGACCCTTGGCGTCTGCGCCGCCTGACGCGATTCCGGCGAGCTTGAGCAGCTGGCCGAGGCGGATCATGTCGCCGGCGATCTCAATCGCGTGCTCCATCCCGGAAGTGTCCCAGCGTGCGCAGCGCGGGCGGCGCGGCGCCCTTGATCTCGCGGCCCTTAGGGCGCGGGCGATCAGCCAGGCCAGGGCCAACAAGAGCGCGGGCGCGAGCGTGAGGCTGGCGATCACGTCGCCATGGTCATTGTCGGAGTCGGCGATGGCTATGAGCATCGTGATGCCGAGTAGCACCGAGACTGGGAGGTTGTGCCGTTAGCAGACTTGTAGTCCTCGTCCAATGCGATAGCGAGCACGACGGGTACGCGTCGGAGCTTTGCAGCCGGCGGTAGCTCCGCCGTTGGTCGCCACGCGGCGGCGCGGCCAGCGGGTTGAACCTGCGTATGTATGCTGCGCACCGTGGAGGGCGGGTTGCGGATCGTGGATGAGGGTGGAGGGCGCCCGGTCGTGCTACTGCATGGATTCCCTGATCGCGCGGAGCTGTGGCGGGACGTCAGTCCTCACCTGCAGGCTGGCGGGCTGCGCACGCTGGCTTTGGACCTTCCTGGCTTCGGCGAGTCACCCGCACCCGCTGGGCGCGCCGAGTACGGGGTCGAGAACGTTGCCGGGCAGGTCCTGGGCGCGCTGGACGCCGTCGGCGTTTCGGGGCGGGTCGATGTCGTGGGGCATGATTGGGGCGCGGTGCTCGGGTGGGTGTTGTGTCTGCGTCATCCCGACCGGGTTCGACGCTTCGTCGCGCTCTCGGTAGGTCACCCGCGGGCCTACATCAACGCCGGGCTGGAGCAGAAGCGCAAGGGCACCTACATGCTGAAGTGGCAGATCCCCAGGCTCGCCGAACACGGGCTTTCCGAAGACGACTTTCGGCGTCTGCGCGCGTTTATGCCCCGCCACCCCGACATTGAGCAGGTCGTCACGGACCTACGCCGGCCTGGCCGCCTCACGGCCGGCCTGAACTGGTACCGGGCCAACTATCTGCAGAACGTCTTCACCCGCTGGCCGAAGAGCACCACGCCGACCCTTGGCGTCTGGAGCGGCGAAGACGCCTATCTCGCAGAAGACCAGATGGTCAACTCCCGCAGGTACGTCACCAGTGACTGGCGCTACGAACGCCTCGACGGCGTCGGACACTGGATTCCGCTCGAAGCCCCCGAGGTCACTGCAAGGCTGATCCAGGACTGGCTCGCCACAGCCTGACCAGCCCCCCTCCGGCGGCCCAACAGATACGGCCGACAGGGCCATGCACTCGGACGACCCGCGCTGTCGCTTTCCATGCGTTGGGGGAGTGAGCGGACCGCGATCGACGGCGTCGCGAGCTACCGCCTTCGGACCAGCAGCTGTCGCGAGAGAGCGGCTCGGAGAACGTGCTCGGCACCGCGTCACGAGGCGACCGCTCGCTTCTGCAATCACGAAACCCCGGCTAGGTTGCCGAGCGCGGCTGGGTCCTGGTCGGCTTCTGCTTTTAGCTGTCTGAGCGGCGAACCGGCAGCCTTAGGTCGGCGACCTCTTCGGCGACCGAGCCGCGTGAGCGACGGAGCGGCGGTGGCCATGGCGGTGAAGGAACCTGCACTGGCTGAGCCTTAACGACGGCGTCTAGAGCATCCATCACATTGCGCAGGTTGACGAGCAGGGCGCCGTAGACCGTCCAGAGATCGCGCAGTTCGCCGATCTCTAGGCGGTGGGCGAACGCGGCGAGGTCGGTGCGCGCAGCCTTGAGCTTGCCGATATCGGCGCCCGCGACAGCCATGGCGCAACGACGCAGCAGGTCGAGCCACGGCTCACGGAACCTGCGATCCCAATGCTCGGGAGCGACACGCGCGAGCCGGATCGTACGGGCCATGCTGCGTGTCTCGGCGATGGCCTGATCGAGCTGGTCGAGGACCGGCGCGAACCCCGCGGCGGCGTCCATCCGCCCGGCGGTCGCACGACGCGGATTAAACCGCCCGCTCTCCCGGGCCTCCGCGAGGACACGCCAAGCGCGGTTCACATCATTCCCGAGCTCGCCGGTACGCGTGATCCAGCTATCGACGTCCTCGGCACCGTCGGACAACTGCGCGGCCATGTCCGCGAGCAGCTCACCGACACGATCATCGATCGCGTCGATCCGCCGGGCCGCACCGCGGTCGCGCAGCGGCGGCCAGACGAGGAGGTTGACGAGCAGGCCCACCGCGATACCGATCCCCGTGTCCTCCAACCGCGCGACCAGCATGTTCCCGTTGTTCAGATAGCCGGTCGTCAAGACGACGACCGCCGTCGCCGCAGTGGTGGTCTCGGCGCGCACACCGCGCACCGAGCCGACGATCAGACCCACCAGCACGGCCACCCCGAGCGACGCGACGCCGAGCCCCATCAGACGCCACGCCCCAAACGCGATGAGCACGCCGAGCACGCTCGCGGCGGCCTGCTGCCTCCCGCCGCGAACCGTGCCGAACACCGTCGCCTGCACAGTCAGCAGCGCCGCCCACGGCGCCATGAAGGCCTGCGACAGGTGAAGCACATCAACCGCAACAACCCACGCGACCACGGCCGCCAAAACGGTCTTAGCCAGCTGCAAGCCGTTCGACCAGCTGACCGGATCCCGCAAACGATCAGAAAGCCACCCAAACATGACCTCAGGTTCTACCCGTCCCGCCGCTCATGACACCGTCGAGCACCGATAGTTGTCACGCGGGCCGCGCGGGACCTTGTGAGATCCGATGCTCACGGAGAGTCCCAGCAGCCACACTTCCGCGTTCACGAACCAGCAGCACTCCGATGGGGGCCCTACCGAGCTCGCGACGTTGCCGCTTCCGGGCGCGAAGCAGCCGCCTCAGCCAGGCTGATAATGCGGCCCGCGTGGCCGCTCTCGGACAACCTCAGCCACGAACCCGACGGCGCCGCCGTGCCCGCTCACATCCAGGAGCAGTCGCGACGGATCATCCAGCATCGCCATTGAGACGTCGCCGATCCGATCACGCGAGAGCGAGGCGCTTGGAAGACGAAGGCGATCGCAGTGCGGCGTCGCCCAGCTTCGTGGCACGCCCGTGCGACGACTACCTCGGCTTGCCTTTCTCTGCGGAAACGCCCTCGCGGCGCTGGTTCGCTCCGATCCCCGTGGAGACTTGATCGAGCCAGGAGTTCCCACGCCAACCGTCGGGCATCGTCGTCCGGAAGACCTTGGCGTCCTGGGTCGGCCCCCAGCCGACGATCGACGTTGCCTCAGCGGCGCGCGGTCCGGCTCGCCGGATGCAGGTCTTCTGGCCCTATCCCGGGGCAGTGCTGGACCGACCTGGCTATCGCGAGCAGTTCGAGCTGGATCGTGGTCGGGTTTAGGACCTCGCCCTCCACGACCCACTGGTCACGCCTGACCCTGAATTTCCTGTCGCTCGGGATCTGCACGTCACCAAAATCGGCACGGCACGATCCAGCCACGCGTGCGTCGACCTTGAAATCGGCGAGCCGAAAGTAGTCATCCCGAGCCACGCGCGTGCCGTTGTCGATCTCGGTCGTCACCCGTTGCACCTGCAGTTCGACCTCGTCCGGGCTCCCTGAGCGCCAGTCTCCCAACTGCGGCTCGGGTCCGGCGCGCCAGCGCGCTTGGGTCCTCGCGCTCGCGAGCGCCACGCCACCAACCGCACCGACGAGCAAGAACAGAACAACAAATTCAGACAGTCGCTTCATGCGAGCCTTCTTTCCCTCCGTGGATGACAGCACCCTTGCCGTGAGACTCTACCCCGCCGGAAGCCGTAGTCGAACCGGGCCTGTCCGCCCCGGTCCGCTCTCCGCATCCTCCGCGAAAGAATGTGTTACGCGCCTGGCGAAGTCACGGTCATCCTCAGGCGGGTCTAGCACTGCCTTGGTGTGGGCCACAGCTGCCCAACATGCGCCGGCCGAAGTCAGGACCGTGCGCTGGTGCCGATCCGCTGGGTCAGGAACGCGAGGACGCTATGCGCCTGCCGTCGTCGTCGCAACTCGGATCGCTACTAGCTCGCGCGGTCGCTCACGGCCAACTTCTTAGCCGCCTCCCGACGATTGCTCCTGTGCGCCCGTTCGCGGGCCCTGCACGATTACTTAGGCGACAAGGGCATCCCGCGGTGCGATGGCGGCGGAGGATCGCGTTGCCGGGAAGGACAGCGTAGCGCTGGCCAGCGAGGGACGAGCGCTTCGCGCGAGATGCAGTCACGAGACGTGCCGTCGAGCAACCCGGTCTAGCTGACACCGTCGGACACAACCGGTCGCCCGCGACGGGATCGGCGACGTCAGCCAAGATGGCCCCGCAGGCCCGCGCTCCTCGTCCACGCCTATTCCAGCAGCGCGACGTCGCCGCGACGCGTGGCCGGTCCAGCGGCATTGCAGTCATGTCGACTCCGCCAAGCGGAGATGGCCGCTTCGGGCCTCACTGCCAGCTTGGCGTTGCGTGGCTAGCAGTCCGCGCGCTCTGCTAGGGCGACGAGCAGGGCCCGCGCCGTTCCGGGGTGCGGTCCGGCATTCCTGCTGGCGCGGGTTCGCCGCGAAGTGTCCGTATAGCCCCCGTGAGCGCGAAAAGTGTGCGAACACCCTATTTGCGACGCGGGGCGGCATGTCGGCACTAATGGTCAAACCCAGCCCCGTTTCCTGCCGCTGGCGTGTGGCGATGGATGGGGTTCTGCGACGCCGTACCGCGCGCGCAAGGCAGGGACGTCGGCTTCACGCCCGAGATGCTCGCGGCGGATCCAGAGTAGTCGGCGCGAGGTCTGTGACGCTAGTGGCAGTTTGGACTGCTGAACGCCGGGTCTGTTGGGCGGGGCGGGGCGGATGGTCGTCGGGCGCTCGCGGGGGGCGTCATGTGGGGCCCCGGGGGCGGCCGGGATGTCGGATGAGTGCGTTGTATTAAGAGGTGTGTTGGCGCGTGCACGAACCCGTTAGTGTGAGCTTGAAAGCGATTAGAGGGGGCGCGGATGTTCTCGAGGAGCGCGAGAGTGTGGCGCAGGGCGGCTTTGGCGTGGGTGCTGGCGCCGCTTGCGTTCTGCCCGGCGGCGTTCGCGTCGTCGAGCGCCTACGTGACGAATATCGGCGGCGGCACGGTTTCGCAGTTCACGGTCGCGGCGAACGGGACGCTGTCGCCCAAGACCCCGGCGACGGTCGCGACGGGCACCGGGCCGGACGGGGTCGCGTTGAGCGCTGACGGGAAGAGCGCCTACGTCACCAACTCCGGCGGCGGCACGGTTTCGCAGTTCACGGTCGCGGCGAATGGGACGCTGTCGCCCAAGACCCCGGCGACCGTCGCGACAGGCTCTGACCCGAACGCGGTCGCGTTGAGCGCCGATGGGAAGAGCGCCTATGTGACCAACGAGCAACGGGAACACGGTTTCGCAGTTCACGGTCGCGGCGAACGGGACGCTGTCGCCCAAGACCCCGGCGACGGTCGCGACAGGCTCTGACCCGGTCGCGGTCGCGTTGAGCGCTGACGGGAAGAGCGCCTATGTCACCAACGAGAACGGGAACACGGTTTCGCAGTTCACGGTCGCGGCGAACGGGGCGCTGTCGCCCAAGACCCCGGCGACGGTCGCGACAGGCTCCGACCCGTCCGCGGTCGCGTTGAGTGCCGACGGGAAGAGCGCCTACGTCACCAACTCCGTCAGCCAACACGGTTTCGCAGTTCACGGTCGCGGCGAACGGGACGCTGTCGCCCAAGACCCCAGCGACCGTCGCGACAGACCGCGGCCCGGAGGCGGTCGCGTTGAGCTGCCGACGGGAACAGCGCCTACGTCACCAACCAGGCAAGCGGCACGGTTTCGCAGTTCACGGTCGCGGCGAAGCGGGACGCTGTCGCCCAAGACCCCGGCGACGGTCGCGACAGGCCCCGAACCGAACGGGGTCGCGGTGAGTGCCGACGGGAGCAGCGCCTACGTCACCGACCTTTCGCCAACACGGTTTCGCAGTTCACGG
Organism: uncultured Solirubrobacterales bacterium; assembly: GCA_963754375.1. GTDB lineage: Bacteria > Actinomycetota > Thermoleophilia > Solirubrobacterales > Solirubrobacteraceae > Palsa-465. The sequence continues at coordinate 359,893 of CAVWFX010000011.1, read as the reverse complement.
TCGCGGCGAACGGGACGCTGTCGCCCAAGACCCCGGCGACCGTCGCGACGGGCTCCGCCCCGATCGGGATCGCGGTGAGCCCCAGCCTGCGCCGGCGATCACTTCGGTGGCTCCGAGTAGCGGGCCGGTGGCGGGGGTCAGGCGGTGACGATCACGGGCACGAACTTCACGGGCGCGTCGGCGGTGAAGTTCGCGACCAGCGCGGCGACCAGTGTGGTGGTGGTGTCGAGCACGAAGATCACGGCCAAGACCCCGGCGCATGCTGCCGGGATCGGTCAACGTGCAGGTCGTCACGCCGGCTGGGACCAGCGCGGTGGTCGCGGCTGACAAGTACACCTACGAGGGCGCGCCGACGATCACTTCGGTGGCTCCAAGAGCGGGCCGCCGGGGGGTGCTCAGGCGGTGACGATCACGGGGACGAACTTCACGGGCGCGTCGGCGGTGAAGTTCGCTACCAGCGCCGCGACGAGTGTGGTGGTGGTGTCGAGCACGAAGATCACGGCCAAGACCCCGGCGCACGCTGCCGGGATGGTCAACGTGCAGGTCGTGACGCCGGCTGGCACCAGCGCGGTGGTCGCGGCTGACAAATACACCTACGAGGGCGTGCCGACGATCACGTCGGTGGCACCGAAGAGCGGGCCGCCGGGGGGTGCTCAGGCGGTGACGATCACCGGGACGAATTTCACGGGCGCGTCGGCGGTGAAGTTCGCCACCAGCGCCGCGACGAGCGTGGTGGTGGTGTCTGGCACGAAGATCACGGCCAAGACGCCGGCGCACGCTGCCGGGATCGTCAACGTGCAGGTCGTCACGCCGGCTGGCACCAGCGCGGTCGTCGCGGCTGACAAATACACGTTCACGTAGAGAACGCATCACAGAGAATCCTGGGTGGCTAGCGCTGCTCGAGCGACGGAGTTTCCGCTTTCCGGCCCCGCCCGACCTGCACCGCGAACTCAGACCGAAGGCAGCCTCCTGGTCCGGAGCGACGTGTCCACCGTGAACGTCGGCTCGTCAGTCAGCGTTCCCCCTGCGGACAGACTCCCCGGCCGCCGGCACCTCCCCCCGGACGCGCCCGGTGGTCGATCGTTAGCGGCCATCCTCGGCGTGGCTGAGAAGCGTTGAGGGACGGCGGTGATACGTCAGGCCGGCTCTTGCCGCGGCCGCACTGCGGGCTGCCCAGATCGCGAAGGTGACGCCACGAGCCGCTGAACGGTCCGCGGCGCAGGTGCCTCGGCCCGGCAGCTCAGTCAAACTTGATCAAGTCCTTGAAGATCAGTCGACCCCAGGTATTTCCGCGCGCCTGGACGAGCAGTCCACCTTCGGAAAGCCCGCCAAGCTGGATCGGCGAGAAACCGAGATTTTCCGCAAGCGCACCGATCTCCGCTGCTGCGTCGTCGTCGTCGCTGGCCAGGAACACGACTCTCCGGCCACCGTTCACGGCCGGGTCTTGGTCGAGGACGCCGGCGACCAGATGGTTGAAGCCCTTGACCAGTTTTGCACCGGTGAAGGCCTGCTCGATGACCTTGGAGGAAGGCTGTCCTCCTAGTTCCTCGGGGGATACGCCGTAGGCATTGGTCACATCGATGATCGTCTTTCCCTCCCAGGTCGCCAGCGTTCTTCGCGACATCGCGGTGGGACTCGAAACGGACGGCCAAGAAGACGATGTCCGCCTTGACCGCTTCCGCGAGGGTTGTGGGAATGATCTCGGGTCCGATCGCGGCCGCATCAGGGGCAAAGCTTTCCGGGTCGCGAGTGGTCGCAACGGATACTTCGATGCCGCTTCGGGCAAACGCCTTGGCGAGAGCCTGGCCGATGTTGCCGAAGCCGATAATTGCGTAGCTCATCTGTTCTCCTTTTGTGTTGCCACGCCCGACCGCTCCGAATATCGAATGGAGTGACCGGCGGCGTAGCGCGTCAGATTTGCGCCAGGCCGCCGTCGACGGGACCTCGCTGGCGGTCATGAAGCTGCTGTCTGGGGACGCGAGAAAGGCGGCCACCGCTGCGATCTCCGCCGGCTCGGCCATGCGCTGGAGCGGATTCATCGAGGCGAAGGCCTTCTGGCCTTCCTCGCCGAGCGCTTCCTTCGCGAGTTCGGTCGCCGTCGCCCCGGGCGTCAGCACGTTGACCCGGATGCCGGTGCCCTTCAGGTCCTCCGCCCAGGTCTTCGAGAGGTTGCGCACTGCCGCCTTGCTCGCGGCTGTAGGCGGTGAATGCCGGGGCGCCCGTGGTGCCGGCGCTCGATCCGGTCAGGATGATCGAACCGCCCTCGCCCATCAGCGGCAGCGCCTTCTGGACCGTGAAGATCGAACCCTTCACGTTGGTGTCGAAGATCTCGTCGAGGTGCTCGGCGTGATCTCGCCGAGCGGAAGCTGGCTTCCCGCCCCGGCATTGGCAAAGACGATGTCGAGGGTTCCGCGCTCGGCCTTCACCGCCGCGTAGAGTCGGTCGAGGTCGGCCAGATCCGAGACCGAGCCCTGCACCGCGCGGGCGTTGGCCCCGAGGTCGGCCACAGCGGCGTCGAGCGCTTCCTGCCGGCGGCCGAAGATGAAGACGAAGGCGCCCTCATCGATGAAGCGCTTTGCCGCGGCGCGGCCGATGCCGGTAGCGCCGCCGGTGATCACCGCGGTCTTCCCATTGAGCTTTCCCACAATGACTCCGTTCGTTTGGTCGTTCCGATGCTATGCACACCGACTTGGGTACTTAACGTAGCAGGTGGTGGACGCTATGCACACCGACTGGTACCGACCGAGCTAAGCTTGGTCTATGACAGAGTTGAAGAACGGGCCGCAAGTGGAAAAAGGGCCGCGAGGCCTGCGCCGCGGCCGGGGCGCGCGAGAACGCATCCTCAGCGCCTCACAACAGTTGTTCCGCGAGCAGGGCATCAACTGCACCGGCGTCAACGAACTCTGCGCGGTCGCCGAGGTGTCCAAGCGCACGCTCTACCAGCACTTCAGCGGCGGCAAGGACGAGCTGATCGCCGAACACCTGCGGCGATTCGATCCCGACATCCTGCCCGAGGTGTTCGACCGCGCCGACCTTACGCCCCGCGAACGGCTGCTCGCCGCGTTCGACATCGACTCGCCGCTGTGCCCGTTCATCGCGGCGGCCGTCGAAATCCACGACCCGGGCCACCCGGCACGCGTATACGCCCGCGACTACAAGCAGGCCCTTGCCGCGCGGCTCACCGAAACCGCCCGCGAGGCCGGCGCCACCAACCCCGAACAGCTCGGCGAGCAACTGGCACTGCTCCTGGATGGCGCCTCGGCCCGCAGCCGAGTCCTCAACACCTCAACCTTCTCCACCGCCGCCGCCATCGCAGCCGTCCTCATCGACAACGCCATCCCCACGGCAGCGGTACCGCCCGGCACACGCTAATCAGCATGGTTTCGAAGGGTCGTGGTCACCCCAGCTCGCCCTGACCGACCTGATCGCGGCGGTCCCCGCTTGCGATCCGCGGTCCTGACCTGCACGGCCACGCCGACCCGGGCCGGACTGACCTAGTTCTGCGGCCCGCACAGCCATATCTGGCATCAAACCCAAAGGACAGTCTCGCTGATCCGCTCCGCACCGACGAAGGCGTAACTCGGCCATCGCGCCGCCTCCATACGCTCAAGCTCCACAAAAACTCAGCGCTCTCGCCGAGGCCCCCAACGACGTGCGAAACGGCTGCTTCCAACTGAATCCGCCCCGCGAGCTCCGACCCAGCACGCAGCTTGATCAGAGCGCAAACCGACGCGGCGGACGCCCCATCGCCTCCTCGCAGTTAGCGTTCCCTTGTGCGACGGCCGATGGCGCCTTCCGGGGCGTCCGCTGATCGATGGCAATCGCGGAGCCCTGCCATCCGCGCGCGAAGGGGGGCGCTCGTCGGCTCAGCCTGCTGGGCGCCGCATGCTGGTCACCGGCGGGCACGCTCCGGCTTGCGAAATGCTGGTCACGACGAATCCGTGGCGCTCATAGAAGGCACGGTCCGCGGGTTCGGCGTTTCTAGGAACGCGGGCAGGTGATCCGCGTCCACTCGGGTCAGAGACTGCTTTAGTAGCTGCGCTCCGAGGCCAGTTCCCTGCCGAGCGCTGTCGACACCCAGCCATGGCAGGTACCAGTGCGGATCCTTGGGATGAGCGGCATCCATCTGCTCTAGCACTGAGAACGTGTCGGCCTGTTGCTCGGTGGGGACGGACTCGCTCAGGACTGTCCCGATCGCATCTGCGTCTGCCTCAACCCCCGGCGGCATCCAGATCGCCACCGCCGCAAAGTCCTCGAGGCTGAACACTGTTTCGCTCTAAAAGCTGCCGCTGCCGAAACTGCCACGAACCGTGCGAATTGCGTCAGGTACTGCAGCGGCTCCGCGAGCAGCCATCGCTCAACCGGATCGGCAATGAACGCCGACACCAGAGTCGCGACAACCTTGGCCTCGTCGCTTTTGTCCACCGATGCGATCGTCGTTGGGGCCACGCAGAGAATCCTATGGCCTGACTCAGTGCCAGAACCTGCTTTTCGCCTGCCGTCGGGCGAGGGGAGCCAAAGGGCAAGCGACTGTTCGGCCAACCCACCGAGACCAAATCCCTGGAGCTGGTGCACCTCAACACCGAGGGTACGGTTCTATCCTCACGTGGCGCTCGTGGTAAAACGGCTCGGAGCGGGCCTGGCTAGGGCCCGCCTCCGAACCGCGGTGCAACCAGTCAGACTCGACGAGACCGGTCGGGGGTCAGGTTCAGCGCGACATCAGCATGACCTCGATCACGCCTTGCCCGTGGGTGAGGGGCTGTAGCGCTTTGCCGACGATCGTTCCTTGGGGGTAGATCGCGATCCCGCGGATCGTCGTCGCTTTGGCTTTCATCGCGTAGCCGGGCACGCGGGAGGTGGTGAGCAGGTCGCCGGGGCGGATGGCGCCGCCGACGGCGGTGACTTTGGTCGGCACGACGCCCATCATCGCGACCGGGACCTGGCCGGAGAGCGAGGCGTTGACGCCTTGGGAGCCGACGGCCAGCACGGCCGGCTTGGTTGAGTAGACGCCGACGACCAGCGAGGAGTACGGCCGTGTTGACTTGGATACCGAGTAGCCGTGGCTGGGTGCGATTGACAGCACGTCGCCGGGATGCAGCTGCGCGCGATCTACGGCGTGGATCGATTCGGCGTAGTCCGCGCCCCCGGTCTGGGTGCCGCCGTCGAAGAACCCCTTGCCCGCCGAGTCGATCCGCGCGACGTGCGTGCCCGGCCCTGTCTGGGCGATGAAGATGTCACCGCCTCCGGTGTTGATCGCGTCGACCGCGGCCGCGGTGCCGCCGCCGGCAGGGTGTGTCGACATCCCGAGCACACCGTCGTTGGCGCCTTCGCCCAGCGCCCCGGCGCTGCCGCTGGTGGTGGCGCCGACGACGCCGAACCCGCTGTTGGACGAACCGGCCACGCCGTCATTGGTGCTGGACTGGCCGTCGACCCCGTCGGAGGAGTTGGAGAACCCGCCGACGCCCTGCGCTGTCTGAGAGGAGCCGGCGACGCCGATCTTGCTGGTCGACGCACCGTCGACCCCGTCCTGGCTGGTGGATGTGCCATTCACACCGACGCCGGTGTTAGACGTGCCGTGGAGGCCGAAGCCACTGGTGGAGGTGCCGTCCACCCCGTCACCGCTCGTCGCCTCGCCGCTGATCGCGGTCGCGGCGTCCGAGACGCCCTCGACGGCGGTCCCGCTGGAGTTGAGCGAGTCGATCCGCGCCCCGGGGTTATTCGTGCCCACGCCGAGATCGCCGTCCGCTGACAGCCGCATCACCTCGGTGTCGTTGGTCTTGAAGATCAAAGGCTGCGCGTCGATCGTGCCCAGGAAGTCGGCGGCCGGGTCGGTGCCGGCGTTGCCGGTGAGGTCCCAGGCCGCGACGCCGGGTCCGGCAGGGCCGGTGGCTCCCGTCGCTCCCGTCGCGCCGGTTGCGCCGGTGACGGGCTGGCACGAGACGCTGCCGTCCGCGTTGATCACGCGGATCGCCATCCCGGCCGAGCAGCTCTGCGCGACGCGCCGCTGCAGGGCCGAGCTGTCGATCCCGTCGAGCAGGTCGGCGTTGAGCCCTTTCACCTTCGCAGTCGAGTTGACCGCAAACGGCGGCTTGCCGCGCAGCACGTTGAAGCTCGCCGCCGGCTTTCCACCGGTGTTGGTCAGCGTCAGTGATGGGCCCCCCTTTGAGCGCAGCGTCGTCCCCTTCGACGCAGTGTTCGCGTGGCCGAGGATCAGCTTGCCGCCCGTAGCGGCATAGCCAACGCCGGTGAGCGCGATGAACAGCCCCAGCAGCGAAACGACGAACGCCGGCAAGCGCCGACACCACCCGTGTGATCGACTCATGTGTTCCTCCCTTTCTGTCGGACGCGCACGGTAGGCGCCAGCTGACCAGGTGTCGTCCGTAGAGGGGTACGGATCTTTGCGCTCGGCGACTACGGAGCCGCCGGACCCGGCTCCTCCGAGTCGGTCCCACCCGCCGGCAAATCGTCGGCGAGCAGCCGCGCAAGCTTTGCCTCGGCCAACTCCAACGCGGCGGTCAGCGCCTCAGGCGCGATCCGCAGTCGCCGTGCGATCTCGGCCGGTGGCACCCGGGCGTCGCGCAGCCGCAGCGCATCCGCGTAGGCCTCGGGAAGCAGTTCCAGCGCCGCCGAGCGATCCACGATCGCGGACGCTATGGGCGTCAGGGCCACGTGTCATCGGTGGACGAGCACGGATCCCACGCCGGCCGGCTACGGAGAGTTCGCGTAGCGGTCGGGCGCCAAAAGGCCGGCGAGTTCATGCCGGTCCTTGGCGCCCAGCTTGCGGTATGCCTGCTCGAGATGGGATTCGATCGTTCGCACCGACACGCCGAGCCGCTCGGCGATCTCGCGGTTCGCGATGCCCTGAGCCGCGAGCCGTGCCACGTCTCGCTGCCGGGGCGTGAGCGAGACAGCGACCGTCGCGGCCGACAGCGCGGGCGTCTGCGCACCCTCACAGTGCGCCAGCGCCGCCGCAGCGCGGGCCATCGCCGCCCGGGCGCTCGCCGCCCGTCCGGCGTCCTCGAACCTGGCCCCGGCCTCGACGTGCGCCTCTGCCGCCCACAGCATGCAACCCAGCTCCTGAAAGCGCTCCGCGACCGCCGACAGGTCAGGCGCGCTCGACGCCACCAGGGCGGCGGCGTGCGCGGCGAAGACCGCGATCACCGGCGCGTCCGCGGTCCGCTCTAGATCCGCCAGTTCCGCAGCCACGCTTCTCGCATCACCGAGCCGAGCCACGTCGTGAAACGCTCGGCCGGCCGCGGTCAACCTGCCCGCGACGACGTGGTCACGGCCGAGCTCGAACGCGATCTCCCGCGCCTCCGGCACCTTCCCGTCGGCGACCGCCACCCAGACACGCGCTGATCCAAGCTCGGGATCCATGAACGCGACCTGCGCCGGGCGGGCGAGCTGGGCATCCTCGAGCGCCGTGCGCGCACCGGCGGCGTCCCCGGCCACAGCGAGCGCACGAGCCAGGACCGCCCGCGACCACGACACATACATCTCCTGATCGAGCTCTTGGAAGCTCGAGATCGCGTCGCGCAGGGACCCCGCTGCTGCTCGGACCTGCCCGATGTCGGTCAGCGCCCCGCCGCGAGCGAAACTGAAGATCGCGGCCGGGATCGAGCTCGCCGGCGTCGACAGCCGCCGCTAGCTCTCGCTCGCTGTACACGAGCTCCTCGCCCAGTCGTCCCGCAGCCCACAGCGCGTAGGCGCGCATGGATCGCAGGGTGAGCTCGACCGTCGGCAGAGCCTCTCGCAATCGCGCGGCGTCAGCGCCGCAGCGATCAAGCATCGATATCGCCTCCTGAGGCCGCCCGGCCGCGACCAGCATCGGCGTCATCACGAACGCCACCAACACCCCCCAACGCGGGCTCCGTTGCCCGACCTGCAACCACTCCTGGACGCGGTCGAACTCTCTGAGGTCGCCGCTCAGCCACGCCCAATTTGCCTCCAGTACGCGCAGCTCGTCATGCAGTCGGCCGGCCGGCAGTTTGCGGGCGGCCGTGGCGACGAGTTCCGCCGCGTCGCGCGAGCGACCGTCGAGGAACAGCATCTCGCTCCATTGAGCGGCCACCATCGCTATGCGCACATCATCGGGCGCATCCTGCTCCAGCTGGGCAAAGGCCCGCTCAGCGGGAACGACCTGACCCTGGGCGCCAAGCGCCACCGCGAGCGCGAGCTGGGCCTCGAAGCCACCGCCGGCGGCGATCGCGGCGCGCGCGAAGCGTTCCGCCAGGCCGGCGTCGAAGCCTGCCTGGGCGCGGCGCGCGGCACTGACGAACGCCTTCGGGTCGCCGGCGCCCCCCTGCTCCAGGCGCCACCCTGCCGCCCGCAGGAGTTCTGGCCCAGCCACAAAGCCCAGCTCCTCCGCGGTGTCCGCCAGCCGTCCGCACACTGCCCGCCGCCTCGCCGGGGGGATGCGGGCGCGTATCGCCTCGCCGAACAGCGGATGCGCCAGCCGAACGATCGAGCCGTCTCCCTGCGCCTGCTGCTCGATCAGTCCCCTCCGCGCCAGCCCCACGAGTGCCGAAGCGTCAACCAGGCCATCGAGCAACCGGACGTCGGCACCGTCGGCGACTGCCACGACCTCGAGCGCGCCAAGCGAGACCGGGTCAAGGCCGGCCACGCGCGCATCGATCAAGTCCCACACTCGACCCACTCCCGGCAATGTCCCCCGCCAGCGCCAGACCGTCCCGTCGAACGCCAGAACGCCCGAGACCGTCGCAGCCCGAACGAGCTCGCGGCAGAACAGCGGATTCCCGCGGGTCTCCTCCCAGACCCGTGCGATGGCCAGAGCGTCCACCGGGCCGCCAACCAGTTGCGCCACGAACTCCTCAACCGCGAGCCGCCCGAGCGGCTGTAGCTCGACGCACTCCAACCACCCGTCCTTCCACAGCGCCGTGACGGCATCCGGCGCCGGCTCACCCGAGCGCACCGTCACGATCACCCTCGACACACCCGCGATCACGAGCTGATGCAACAGCGCCGCCGACGCATCATCCAGTAGCTGCGCATCGTCGACCACGAGCACCGACGAGCCATCACCCATCGCCTTCAGCACCGCGCGGCGAGCCAGCATCATCACCGCCAACCGGTCAAGCCCCGGCTCCCCAAACGCGGCCGACAAATGCGCGAACGCTCCGAACGGAATCGAGGCCACCGACCGAGTCCCAGCGACCCATACCCCGCCACCAAGCGCGTCCTGCACCACGCCCGCCAGCCGAGTCTTACCCACGCCCGCCGCGCCCAGGATCACCACACCCGAGCCCGCGGCAAGCGACCGCTGCAGAAGACGTACCTCCTCCTCTCGCCCCACGAGCTCCACGGGCAATGTTCGACCCTTCTCAACCATCGACCATCAACCCCCAGAAGAACGCTTTCCCCGATCGTAAGCGAACTCACGGCATCAGCACGACGTCGGCGTCCCCGAGACGCTCGGATCCGCGCGTGAAAGGACTCGTCGCACCGAGCGTTCATGCGAGGGTCTGGCGGGGACCGGGCCGAACGCGGGCGAGTGCGCCGTAAGCGTCTGTGACCTGACCGAGATGCGAAGCTGAGCCCGGGGCAAACGTACTCTCCCGGCTCCTTCTCAGGTGGTCTCTGGCTGCCATTCTCGAGGCGATGGTTCCGATCGTTGATATCTGCAAGATGGCGACGACTGGCTGTCTTACAGCGCGGGCAAGACAACGACTGCGGGATGGGTGCTTGACCGCGGCCAGTCGGGGGCGTGGGGCTGCCCGCCAGCCATTCCCGCTCCGAGGGGAGTGGCGTTGTGCGGGTATATCGCAGCCGACTCGTGGCTTGCGCGGACTTCGTTGCTTCGGAATTCAACTCTGGCTTGAATTCCAAGCGCGAGGTTGAGAAGGGATGCTCGCGTTGGAACCAAACTAGGTCAGGACATAATCTGCTTCTCCGCCGGGTTACGGTGGGTCGCGGCGCCCCGCCCAGATCTTCGCTGGGTTCTGGTGCTATGGCGTGTCTAGCTCAACCCTGGTGGTGTCGGTGTCGAGCTCGGTGATCAGCGCTTGGATGAGGGTGTCGATCTCGTCGCGGATGGCGGCAAACGTCGGCAAGTAGTCGGCGGGCGGGTCAGGGAGGTTCCGGTCGAGGTAGCGCTTGCCCGGGATGAACGGGCATGTGTCGCGGCAGCCCACCGTGATCACCAGGTCAGCCGGTTTGGCCAGTTCGCGGGCCAGCAGCTGCGGCGTGCGGTCACACAGGTCGATGCCGATCTTGCTCATCACGTTGAGGACCTCGGGATCTCGTGAGAGGTCCACAGCGACCTGCTCGGTCGCTAATCCTCGTCACGTTCCACGTCACGTCGGTCGCCTTGATCCGGGCGAACACGCGCTGACCCTCGAGGAGCCCGAGGTCCTCCACCGAATCGCGCGTGATCGCGGCTGTGATCCGGTCAGAGCCGACCTCGATCTCGACCAACGCCATCACACCATCGAGTTCGACCGACGCGACCCGACCAGCCAAACGATTGCGCGCGGAAGCCGGCCGCCCGCCTGAGTTCGAGTTCGTGTTGCATCCGTTGCCGGCGGTATGGGGTGGCTGGATTTCGTTCGCGCAGCCGCACTTGGGCGACGCGGTGCGACTGTTTCGCGACGTGATGGAGTCCGCGCCCGACGAGCTGACGCTGATGGTGAGCTTGGCCGATGGAGAGGCGGACGTGCTGGTCTGCTTCGCGGGCGACGCGGCAGCGGGGGAGGAATTGGTGGGTCCGCTGCGCGGGCAGCTGCCGGTGCTGTGCGACCAGTTCGGGCTCACCAGCTACCTGCAGATTCAGGCGATGCTCGGCGAGGTACCGTTTGGTTCACGTAACTACTGGAAGAGCCACTTCGTGCGCGCACTGCCCGACGACCTCATCGACGAGATCGTCGAGCACTACCTCGCCCACCCGCAGGACGGCGACGATGAGATCCTGATCGAGCCGATGCACATGTCGCCGGTCGAAACGACCGCCAGAGTGCCTCCAGGAACGCCAGCAGCGAATCGGGCGGCCGGTAGCGACCCGGCCTGCCGTCCACGGAGGCGGTCCGGGCGAGCGCCTGTTCCTTGATCGCGAGATCGGCGTGAAGGTAGATGTGGGTCGCATCGACCTGTCCATGCCCTAACCAAAGCGCGATCACGGTCGTGTCGATCCCCGCCTTCAGCAAGCGCATCGCCGCCGTGTGCCTGAGGGCGTGGGGCGTGACCTTCTTGGCTCGCATCGACGGGCAGTGCTCGCCCGCCGCCGCGGCGTGTTTCGCCAGGCGTTGGTTGGTGTGACGCTGACTCATTGTCGTGGCTGCTGCCGGCAGCGCGACTCAACCTTTCCGGGGTCCATCAGGCTTAACCGGGTCAATGAACGGAAACGACTTTGACCGCTTCGTATCCGAGAACGCCGACGGCCTGCTCCGGACCGCGTACCTGATCGTCTGGGATCTGCCCGAGGCCGAGGACCTCCTCCAGGAGACGCTGCTCAAGGTCGCTAAGCGCTGGCCGAAGGTCAGCCGCATGGACCACCCGATCGCGTATGCGCGCCGGATCCTGGTCAACCGCGCGCTCACAGCGGGCCCCAAGCGCTCGCGCCGCCGGGCCGGGCTGCGCGAAGCGCAGCGCCGCGAGCCCGGGGCGGTCGCCTCAATTGACGCTTACGACGACTTTATGCGGCGCTCGAGGCGCTTCCGCCGCGCCAGCGCGCGGTGATCGTGCTGCGCTACTTCCTCGACCTTCCCGAAGCCGAGGTCGCGGCCGCACTTCAGTGCTCCCTCGGCACTGTCAAGAGCACGGCTTCTCGTGGACTCGCGCGACTCGAGCAGACGCTGCGCCCGACCAACGACCCAAGGAGCATCGCCTCATGACCCAGCTCGAAACCGACCTACGCGCGGCATTGCACGAGCGAGCGGCGCGCGTCTAAGCACCCCCTGGCGTCCTCGTCACCGACTACCACCCGCGCACGCGCCGCCTGCGGCCCCCGGTAGCGATCGGCGGCGGCCTCGCGACCGCCGTGTGCGCGACCATCACCATCGCCGTGCTGTCCCTCGCCGGTGGTGCCAGCAGCGCATTCGCCGGTTGGACACCCCAGCCGACCAGGCCAACCGCGAGGCAGCTCGCGGCCGCCCAAGCCTATTGCGCCCAGAATGAGCCGACCCCAGGACTGCCACTGAAGCTGACCGACGCGCGCGGATCGTTCACATTCCAGGTGCGCGCCGACGACAGCGCAAACGACTTTTGCATCACTGGTCCGTCGTTCACCAACGCCTCTGGCTTCAGCACCTCAGCCCCCGAGACCGTTCCCGCCGGGCTGCTGTATCTCTGGGCCGAGCACACCACGACCCACGCCGGGCAGTCCTACGGGTTTGTGATCGCCCGCGCCGGCGATGGTGTGAGGGCGGCAAAGCTGACCCTCGAGGACGGCAACGAGGTGACGGCGACGATCCAGAACGGCTGGGCGGTCGCGTGGTGGCCAGGGTCGCATCAGGTCACCGGCGCGCAGCTAACGACCTCCACGGGTACGCGGACCCAGACGTTCCCGCTCAGCGCATGCGGCCTGCACAACTGCAACGGTGGCGGCCCGCACGGCGGCGCGCCGAGCGGCGGTCCCGGCGGGGCCTGACACCGGTTCGCGCGAGTTCGTTCAGGACGGCCGCGGAGCGGCGGCCGTTCTGACCGAGCCGACGAGCTGGATGGACTTCCTCTCAATCAACGTTGGGGTCTGAGACGCGCGGCCGCTGGCCCCGGGTCGCGTCTGCGGTGATCGTCCTTCTGCAACCCTCCGATATAGCCGCCTGCGAATGAGGTCTGACACGATGCCGAGTTGGTGCCCATTGTCGGCGCCTGCCACCTAATTTCAGAAGCGTCACCAGGTTGATCGACCGCCTTCGTCACGACATTCAGCAACGACTCGACCAGCTGCTCGCCGAGGCCGAGACGCTCCGCCACGCGCTCGCTCGCCGCGCTCTCGGGCGATCGGGCGTTGACCGCCGGCGAGGTCGCGAAGGCGACCGGGCTCGCACGTCAGACGGTCAGCACGACGCTGTCGAAGCTCTCAAAGACCGGCGAAGTCGTCAAGGCCACCCGTGGCTACCGCCTTCCCGCCAGCGACGGCGCGACCGAGAGCGCTGGCGAACCCGCGGGCACGCCGGCCACCGCCGACATGTAGGCATTCTCGCCGCGCCGCCGACCCTTCACAAAGGACCAACCAGGCGTGCGATCGGCCATGGGCATCTGCGACGGCTCGCACAGCTGACGCTCGCGATGCGCGCTTGTGAGCCCGGGGACCGCTCCGGAGGCTAAAGCGATCCTCGAGGTTCGCTGCGATGAGCGCGACGCAGCCCGAAGGACGTCCGATGATTCTCGGCGGCGTCCTACGCGGAGAAGTTCTCGGGCCCGCACTCGCACCGGACCATCACCGGCGGCATCGGCCACAACCTGCCTCAGGAGGCGCCTCAGGCCTTCGCCCGGGCCGTCACCGACGTCACGACCCAGTAAAGGAGCTCTCATGTCGGAGCAAACCTCCAACGCCCCGCTCGCCGTGGTCCTCGTCCACGGAAGTCCATGCCTGTCTCTACACATCCAGCTCGGTCGCCAGTGCAGCGACGAGCGGCGAGTCGGGGAGGTGTTCCTGAAGCATTGCGAGGGAGAGCCGATAGTGCTTGAGCTTCCGACCACGGACCTTGGTCGCCGAGCCGTCGCCGAGACGAAGCTCGCGTACCTTTGAGAGCTTGTCGGCGGCAAACACTGTGAGGGCGTCGTCGCCGGCGCGGGCGACTTGGTCGCGCAACGCGCCCTTGCGACGCGTATAGCCGGGGATCCCTGGATCGTGGCTGACCGCACACACAATGTCGCCTACCCGGCGTCCGAATCGCGCGTAGATGTCATACGTGGTCGCGTCGGTCTTCTCGAGCGCGTCGTGCAGCACGCCCGCGGCGATCACCTCGTCAGCCGCTCCGGACTCGTAGAGCAGCGTCCCGACCTCGATCGGATGAACTATGAAGGGTGCGCCATCGACAGCGCGATGCTGGCTCTCGTGCAGGTGTTCGGCGTACGCGAGTGCCGCCTGCGTCTTGGGGAGTCCCGCCGCGAACTCCGGGGTCCGATCCGCGCTGATCAACGGCGGAAACGATAGCCACTGCGCAAATTGCGAGCAAATCGTCGATCGCCAGGGTTGACGCGCGCACCCGTGGATGTTTAGGGCGCCCGGGCAATCCCACAATGCTCCGGCTGGTGGACTGTGTGACCTTTGCACCGTGGCGAAGTCAGGCCTATTGGCGAATGACACATGCCGAGCGCATCGCGTCTCGGTAGGCGAACCCGCTTGCCTGCTGGTCAGGGCGCTTCGGTGATCCTGTAGCCGACTCCGGGCGTGGTGTGGATGACGTCGGGCTGGCCGAGTTTGCGTCTCAGTCGCGCGATGGTGACCTTGACGGTGTTGGTGAACGGGTCGACGTTCTCATCCCAGGCTTGCTGGAGAAGTTGCTCTGCGCTGAGTGCCCCGGGGCTCGCTTTGAGCAGCGCTTCGAGTACGGCGCGCTCTTTGTTTGAGAGCTCGATCGTTCGTCCGTCGCGGGTGATGGTGCCGGTGAGTGGGTCGAGTTCAATCCCGGCCGCTTGGAAAGTGCGGCTGCGGGCTATGGGTCTGCGACGTGCGAGCGCGCGGATACGCAGGACGAGTTCGGGGAAGTGGAAGGGCTTGGGTAGGTAGTCGTCGGCGCCGAGCGCGAGCCCGTTCACGCGATCGGCGGGGGTGCCGGCGGCGGTGAGCATCAGGATCATCGGGGGATCCTCGTGATGGATGATGATCTGGCACAGGCGGTCGCCGTGGATGCCGGGGAGGTCGCGATCGAGCAGGACGACGTCGTAGGGGTTGACGTCGACCTTTGAGATGGCCTCGTGGCCGTCGTAGGCGACATCGACGGCGATCCCCTGGTCGCGCAGTCCTTCCGCGATCCGGTTGGCGTGGCGGGGTATGTCCTCGACCACGAGGACCCTCATGTCGTCGTCTCCTTGACCTGTGCGATACCCGCAGTTGGAAGCGTGATTTGGACGCGAAGCCCACCCTCGGTGCGCGCGTGGAGATCAAGACGGCCGTCGTGCGCGGCGGCAACGGCGGCAACGATCGAGAGCCCGAGTCCGTGTCCGGTCTGTGAGCCGGTCCGGTCCTGGCCGAGGCGTTTGAACGGTTGAGCGAGCTGGGCAACCGCGGACTGGTCGAGCACTGCGCCGCTGCTGTCCACGACCACCCGGGCTTGCTGGCCACCCATCGGTGTGAGCGTGATTTCGATCGAGCCGCCCGGCTGGGTGTGGCGCACGGCGTTCTCGATCACGTTCTCGATCATCCGCTCGAGCAGCGTGCTGCTGCCGGAGGTCTCGACGGCGGCGAGACGGGTCTCGACCGTGAGCTGCTTGGTGGCGATGTGCTCGGCTCGGGCGATGAGCGCGGCGTTGATCACCGGCTCGAGTGCGATCTGACGGTGCTCGTCGAGCTGGCCGTTCTGGGCGCGGGCGAGGGTGAGGAAGCTCTCAAGCAGCCGCTCGGCGTGGTTGAGATCCACGCGCAGTTCGGCGTCCACCTCCCGGGTCTGCGTGGGGACGCCGCCGGGCTTGGCGATCGCCACGTCGAGAGTGGTGCGCATCATCGCTAGCGGGGTGAGCAGCTCGTGTGATGCGTTCGCGACGAACCGTCGCTGCGCGTCAAACGCGGCCTCCAAGCGGCCCAGCAGCCGGTCGATCGTATCCGCGAGCAGCCGCAACTCATCCCGCGGGCCCGGCATCGCGAGGCGCTCGTGCAGATTCGTATCCGAGATCCGCTCGGTGGTCGCGGTGATCGTCCGCAGCGGCGCCAGCACGCGCCCCGCCACGACCCATCCCAGTACACATGAGACGAGCGCCATGATCGCCAGCGCGATCCCAGACCAGACCTTCAGGCGGTGCAGGCCGATCGAGCGCTGGTGGGCGAGCGCGGTCGCGACCTTCACGCTGGTCGAATACGCTGCCTGCCCGCCGGACCCGAGCTCCGGTTTCGGCGGTGAGATCGCGAAGTTGGCAAAGAGGTAGTACGTGATTGCCAGCAGCGCTGCGCCGCAGATCGAGAAACAGGACGCTGTAGAGCAGCGTCAGCCGCCAGCGGACGGTCGGTTGGGGATGGGGTACTCGCACGATGGCCTGGCCCAGCGTTCCACCGATCTCACGCGGTAACGATGCCGCGTGGCGGGTTACAGCGAGATAACACGGTAACGCGGCGGTAACCCGGCGCGGCGCACGCTCCCAGCCGTCCCTCGGACTCAACGTGGCTTTCCAGCTCTCGACTGAAAGGAACCGAATCGCATGCGTTGCTGCCGTCTGCTCATCCCCACCTCCGTCATCGCGGTTGCGCGTCTCGGTGCTCGCGGCCGGCTGTGGCGGCGGATCCTCGACGAGTGCCGCGACGAGGCAGAACGGACTGGTCGCCTTGGTCGCCTACGCCCACTGCATGCGCTCACACGGGGTGCCGAACTTCCCCGACCCGACCAGCAGCGAAGGGATCCCCAAGGACAAACTCCCGCTCGGCAGTCCCCAGTTCCTCGTGGCGTCGAGCGCCTGCAAGCACCTGATGCCGGCCAGTGGCCTCGGGCCCCAGGACACCGCGCAGCCGACGCGCACCCGAGTCGAGGACGCACTCGCCTTCGCTCGCTGTATGCGCACTCGCGGATTCGCCAGCTTCCCGGACCCCACCAACCAGGGCCAGCTGACCCCCCAGATGGTCACCGCGGCGGGCATCGATCTGCACGAGCCAGAGTTGCTCAGGGCGGGCCTAGCCTGCGTGCCTGTGACCCACGGCCTGCTCAGCCCCGCGGCGATCGAGCGGGCGGTGAACGGCGGCTGAGCCGGACCGCGAGGCTTCGCCATCTTCCGAGAGTCAGCTAGATGCCCTTCCCTTCCGTACGCAGCATCCGCTTGGCGCGGTGGTCAACCGGCCCTCGGTGTGGTCTGACCGATGAATTTTCCGCGCCGTGTTGGTCTGTACGCCGAATACCGACTCACGGGAGGCTGACGCCATGCGGAAACTGACCTTTGGCATGAACCTGAGCCTGGACGGCTACATCGCCGCGCCCGGCGACGACCTCGGCTGGAGCGTGCCGAGCGACGAGCTGTTCCAGTGGTGGTCCGACCGGGTGGGGGCGACGGGCCTGGCGCTGTACGGGCGCAAACTGTGGGAGACGATGAGCTCCCACTGGCCGACCGCCGACCAGCAGCCTGGCGCCACACCGGCGCAGATCGAGTTCGCCCGCCGCTGGCGGGACATGCCGAAGGTGGTGTTCTCCTCGACGACCAGCGCGGTCGACTGGAACGCCCGCCTGGTCACCGGCGACGCTGTCACCGAGATCACCCGGCTCAAGACTGAGGATGGCGGTCCCATGGACGTCGGCGGCGCCACCCTCGCCGCGGCGGCCATGCGGGCCGGGCTGATCGACGAGTACGCGATCGTCACCCACCCGGTCCTGGTGGGCGGCGGCACGCCGTTCTTCACGGCCCTGGACAACTGGGTGAACCTGAACCTGGTGGAGACCCGGACGTTTCCCGACGGCGTGCTCCTGACCAGGTACGAGACCAGGCGCTGAATACCCGACCTCGGATCGGCGCGGGCTCGGGCCACCCAAGGATCTCGTGGCCGTTAGGGGACCGGCTTCTCCGACGTGCCCTACCGCCCGCGCAGTGACTGCTTTGCGGCACCGGGGCCCTTCAGCCCAGGTGCTCGGCCAGCCACGGGCCGGTCACGCTGCCAGTAGCGCGCGCAACCTCCTCCGGCGTGCCTGCCGCGACGATGTGCCCGCCGTCCGGACCGCCGCCCGGCCCCATGTCGATGAGGTGGTCCGCAGCGGCGAGCAGGTCCAAGTCGTGATCGATGACGATGATCGTGGCACCGGCGTCCAGCAGCCGGTCGAACACGCCAACGAGCGTGGCCACGTCGAGCGGGTGCAGGCCGGTGGACGGCTCGTCAAAGACGTAGAGCGCGCCGCGCTGGCTGCTGCGCAGCCGGGTGGCGATCCGCAGCCGCTGCGACTCGCCGCCGGACAGGGACGGCGTGGGCTCGCCGAGCCGCAGGTAACCCAGCCCGACCTCGCTCACGGGCCGCAGCGCCGCGATGATCGGGGCCCGGTGAGCGAACCGTTGCAAAGCGTCATCCACGCTCAGGCCGAGCACGTCGGCGATGGTCAGGCCGTCGACCTTCACCGCCAGAGTGGCGTCGTTGAAGCGGGCCCCGTGACAGGTCGGGCACTGGACGGTGATGTCGGGCAGGTACTGAACGTCGAGGTCGATGTCCCCGAGCCCACGGCAGGTCGGGCACTGGCCCTCGCGGGTGTTGAACGAGAAGTGACCGGGTTTCCAGCGCCGCCGCCGCGCGTACCCGGAGTCGGCGAATACGCGGCGGATCTGGTCGAACGCCCCGCTGTAGGTCGCTGGCGTTGAACGCGAGTTCTGGCCGATCGGCGAGGCGTCGACCTGGACGACCTGGCGGATGCCGTCCAGGTCCAGGCGGCGGACATGCGGGGGCGGTGCCGACCCGCTCAGGGCGGCCCGGGCGGCCGGGACGAGGCTGTCCAGGACGAGCGCGGTCTTCCCCGCACCGGACGGCCCGGCGAGCGCAGTCAGCCGGCCCACCGGGAAGTCGGCGGTAACGTCGTGCAGGTTGTACAGGTCGCCGATGTGAACGGTGATCTGGTCGCCAGGTCCGCGCCGCGCCGCACGGTCACCCGGCACGGCCGGAGCGCCAGCCAGGAACGGGCCAATGATCGAGCGCGGGTCGCTTTCCAGTTGGCCGGGAGGACCCTCGGCGATCACGCTGCCGCCTTTGGCTCCTGCGGCGGGACCCAGTTCGATGACCCAATCCGCGGTCCGGACGATCTCCCGCTCGTGCTCCACCACCACGACGGAGTTGCCGTTCTCGGCCAGGGCGGTGATCGTCTTGCGCAGTCCCTGAATGTTGGTCGGGTGCAGCCCGACAGACGGCTCGTCCAGCACATACAGCATTCCCGTCGTGCTCGCGCGCACGGTCGAGGTGAGCTCGATCCGCTGCCGCTCCCCCGTCGAGAGTGAGGCGCCGGAGCCGGTCGAGTGTCAGGTAGCTGAGACCCACGTCGAGCAGTGGGGTGAGCGTGCCGTTCAGTTCCGCGAGCAAACCGGTGGTCATCCGGCTGAGCTCGGCCGGAAGCCCGGCGGGCAGCCCGTCGGTGAATCCGCGCAGCTCGCCTCAGGCCCAGGGCGCTGATCTCGGCGATGTTGCGGCCGCCGAGCTGCGAGCCCAGTGCCTCGGGCCGCAGCCGGGTGCCGTGGCATACCGAGCAGACGCGGGTGATGAGAAACCGCTGCACCAGGCGGCGGGTGCGCTCGTTGTCGCTGCGTAGCGAGCGTTCCACAGCGGCGACGGCGTTGTCGTAGTTGACTGACAGCTCCACGGACCGTCCGGTCCGCCCGGACTGAAGCGTCACCTGGCGCTGAACCGGTTCACCGTGCAGCACGATGTCGCGCTCGCGCTTGGTCAGCGACCGGTACGGGACATTGAGCCGAACCCCCTGCTCGCCCGCGGCGTACATCGACAGCCGCCGCCCGCCGGAATTCCACGGCAGCACGGCGCCTTCCTCGATCGTCTTGTCCGGATCGCGAACCAGGGTGCCGACGTCTACCTCGGAGCGCACGCCCAGGCCCTGGCAGGCTGGGCACGCGCCATAGGAGTTGAACGAGAAGGATTCGGCGCTGGGGTGCACGAAATGCGCGCCGCATACCGGGCAGATGATCTCCTCGCCCTGCGTAGCGATCGACGGATCGACGCGGTGGCCGTTCGGGCACAGGTGCGAGCCCAGCCGCGACATCATCAGGCGGAGCACGTTGAGCACCTCGGACATGGTGCCGACCGTGCTGCGCGGACCTGGTATCGGCGGGCGCTGCCGCAGCGCCAGCGCCGGCGGCAGGTGGTCGATCCGGTCCACGTCCGGTCGCTGGGCCTGGGTCAGCCGCCGTCGGCTGTACGTGCTCAGGCCCTCCAGGAACCGATGCATGCCCTCGGCGTACAGCGTGCCGATGGCCAGCGAC
The DNA here is from genome assembly GCA_963754375.1 of uncultured Solirubrobacterales bacterium. Classification (GTDB taxonomy): domain Bacteria; phylum Actinomycetota; class Thermoleophilia; order Solirubrobacterales; family Solirubrobacteraceae; genus Palsa-465. The sequence continues at coordinate 339,838 of CAVWFX010000011.1, read as the reverse complement.
GTCTTGCCAGAACCCGACACTCCGACCACGGCGACCGTGCGCCACAGCGGCACATCGACGTCGACGTCCCGAAGGTTGTTGCGCCGTGCGCCGCGCACGCCGATGACCCGGGGCAACGTCTCCGGCGCCCCCAGATCACCAGCAGCTGCTTCAGGAACGCGCACTTCGTCTCGATCGATCGACATTCGCTTCTAGGCGGTTTAGCCGAAGCGCCAGGCTGCCGCAAGGACAAAGCGTCCCACGGCGTAGCGGACACGCGTGCGCCGGCGAGGCGAAGCGCTCACGATTTCGACGTCGCCGGCCCAGTTCCACGCTGCCCAAATCGGACACACGCGGTCACGAAAGCCGTGCCTTCCCTCCATGCCCCGCGCGAGCAGACTGGGGGTCTCGACCCGCGCGTCGGGACGCATCTGCTCGTCGCCAGACGCTCGTTGACCTCGACAAGTCCGGCCAGGGCGAGGCGTGCGGCCTCGGCGCCGCTCGCGACGCCCGCCCCGAGCGACGCGGGCGGCCCAAGCAAGACGGTTGTAACGACAGACGAAATCGCGGCGGCGTGAATGCAGGAGCGCGGCTCCCTGCCGGAAGCGCTGCTCCTCCAAAGCGCATTGGTTCGGCTGCGCTTCTCCTCCGGAGCTCTAGCGGCGGTCGACGGCGCGGCCTTCAGCGCGGAGGGTACGCCCGACGAGCACGATGCTGCTCGCCGCCAGCCAAGCGAACAGTGCCACCGCGCCGAGGAGAAGTACGCCGTAGGCCGCGGAGCTGTTGTTAGTGGGCCCCAGCAGCGTCGTCACGGTCGCGATTCCCAGCACGGCGGCGGCCGTGCTCAGCCACCACAGCCAGACCGGGAGCGTCCGCTCGCGCCGTACGACGGCCGCGAATACACCCGCGGTCAATGCGAGCGGTACGCCGATCGCGGGACCCCCCGCGAGGTAAGAGAGCACGAGCAGCCCGTGAGTCAACGCCGGGTCACTGGCCACCGATCGTTCCGCGAGCACCCGGTAGCTGAGCGCTGACAGCGCCAGGAATGTCGCGCCGATGATCCCGCCCGTGAGCGCGAGCGCAGCCAAACGCACGCCCGCCGCCCGCAGCGTGGAGTACAGATACGACGCAAACGCCGCGAGTGCGACGGCCGCGAGCAGATGAAAGAAGCTCAGCGCGCGAACCTCCGAGACGTTGCGCGTGAAGTACTGGCGCAGCTGGAATGAGCTCGCATTGAGCGCTGGGTAGTGCGTCGTTCCGAGCAGATCGCCGAACAACAACCCGCAACCGAAGAGCACCACGGCAAGCGCTCCAGTCGCCGCCCATGCCGCCTCCACGCGCGAGCCCGACGCCACCCGATTCGGCGTCGTTGATCATGACCCGATTCCAGCACCCCGGCGGCCACGGATCCCGACGCCATCCCAAATTCGCTTGCCGCCGGTCGGAGGCATCTTGAGCGTCGGACCGAACTGGTCGGACCCCCCGCCGCGGAACGATCTCTGAAAACCTCGCAGCGTCGGCCTCATGACCGCAACGACAAAACGGCACGTGTCTCGACGCAGGACTTGAGCGACCTGCTCTCGCCGAATATCGCGCATCTCGTCGGACGCCCGCTGCGCGCCCTTACTCATCGTTCGGCGTGCTCGCCGCGTGGTGCTCCTGGGCCGGGCGGGAGCTCGATCTCTCCGCGCGCGGCGTGTTTGCCGCATCGGTCGCAGCGGAGGTCTGGGCCGATGTTGCCTTCGCAGCCGGCGTGGAGGGTGAGTCGGGGTGGGCCGCCCGGGGTCGGGTAGTGGCGGTCGCCCCATTTCATGAGCACGATCAGGGCGGGCCCCAGCTCGCGTCCCTTGTCGGTGAGCACGTACTTCGGCCGGCCGGGCCGCTCCGGGTCCGGGACGCGTTCGAGCAGCTTCTCGTCGCATAGCCGCTTGAGTCGGTTGGTGAGGACGTTGGAGGCGATCCCGAGCTTGGCCTGGAACTCGTCAAACCGCGTTAGGCCGACGAGGGCGTCGCGGAGGATCAGCAGCGTCCAGCGCTCGCCGATGACCTCCAGTGATCGGGCGATCGAGCAGACCTGGTCTGGATAGTCGCGTTGGAGCACTCCCCCATCGTAGCTGACTTGCTTGACAAAAGCCAGAGTCCTGCCTAGTCTGTCTTGCATGATGCAAGCTAGCCACCCCGAGGAGGAGTCATGAAGCGCACGCCCCTGATCCTGATCTCGCTGCTGCTGGCTCACCGGCTGGTCCAGACCGTCCTCCCCGCTGAGCGCTGAAAGATCCGCGCGCGTCACAACTCCGAACATCCCAAGGAGAGACAACACCAATGACCCTGCCCCCCACGCCTGTCCCAACCCCCACACCAGAGCAATCTCACGACCGGGTAACCCGAACGCCCGGAAGGTTCTCCGGCTCCGTCAGCCCTGAGCACCCAACCAGCGGGCGCCGCCCAGCCACACTGGCAAAGACGTTGCTGGCCCTTGTCATGGCGGCCTTGACGACTGTCGTCGTCGCAGCACCGGCGGCGGCGAAGCTGGTGTGGATTCCACGCGACGGCCACCGGATTGCCGCCTACGTTCAGCCGGGTCGCGGCCCCGCCATCGTGCTCAGCCACGGGTTTCCCGACAACCACCATCTCTACGACCGGGTCGTGCCGTTGCTCAAGGGCCACGAGGTCGTGACGTTCGATTTTCTCGGCTGGGGACAGTCGAGCAAGCCTGCTCACTACGCCTACACCTTCGCCAGTCAAGAACGGGACCTCAACGCCGTCATCGAAGGCCTTCATCTTCGGCGCGTTGTCCTAGTGGCCCACGACGCGAGCGTGCCCGCGGCGCTCAACTGGACGCTCGATAACCCCGGTCGGGTCGCATCAATGATCCTCTCCAACGGCTTCTACGCGCCCGTCCCCGGATCCGGGCCGCCCGCGCTGGCCGAGATCTTCGCGCTCGGTCAGTACCCCAACACCGCACCGCTCGGACCGCTCCCCGCAGGCACCGCCTACGGCCTCCACAGCCTCATGAACGGCCTGTCGACCGATCCCAGGCTCCTTGACGACCTGCTCACCTGGCAGGAGTCGACGTTCTTTGAGAACCCCGCCGTCGCCCGGCAATTCACCCCGCTGTTCACCCAACAATTCCTCACCCGTCCCAGCAGCCTCGGCCCGCTGCGCTCGCTCGCCGGCAACCTGTTCGCGGCGGTCAAGGACGACGCGTCCCGCGTGCCCAGCCTGAAAACTCTCGATGTCCCCACCCATCTCATTTGGGGTGCACGCGACCCAGATATCGACCTCAACATCGCCCGCTCCCTCCATCAAGAGATCCCCCAGAGCACACTCACCGTGCTCCCCAACGCCCACCACAACGTCATGCTCGACGCACCCGCGCAATTCGCATCCGTCATCAGGTCAGCGGTCGCCACAGCGAAGCGGTAATCGTTCTGCCGCTTAGCTTCTGGCGTGGGTGACACGCGCTCGCGCGGATCGAGCACGACGAGGGCGCGACGGCGCTTGATGATTGGATTCGCCATGACATCCCACACGGTGAGACCAAGGTGATGCCGGCTGCTCTCTCACGCGACCAGGGATCGACTGCCGGTGAGCTCCCGCATCGGCGGGTCTCGAACGACGGCCAGTACAGCGCGCCAAGACTCGGCTGGACCTTCTGGACGCTCGATCGGGTCGTCGCTTCGAGTCGACGGAGGTATCCATGACAGCCGTGGCAAACCGTTCTCGCACCGCTCTGCTCGTTATTGACGTGCAGAACGGAGTGGTCGGGAACGCCTACCAGCGTGACCGCGTGGTCGCCAACATCCAGACGCTGGTGGGCAAGGCCCGGGCCGAGGACGTCCCAGTGCTCTGGGTGCAGCACTGCGATGATGAGCTGCCGAAGGATTCCGAAGCTTGGGAGTACGTTCCCGAACTCGAGCGCCTGGACACCGAGCCTCTGGTCCACAAGTCCTATGGGGACTCGTTCGAGGCGACGAACCTCGAGCAGCTGCTCGCTGAGCGGTCAGTCGGTCGGCTGGTGGTCACCGGCGCGCAGACTGAGGCGTGCATCCGCGCGACGCTGCACGGTGCGCTGGTGCGCGGCTACGACGCGACGCTCGTCTCCGATGCGCACACGACCGAGGACCTGCGCGAGTGGGGGTTTCCGGTCACCCCGGAGCAGTCCATCGGCTACACCAACGCATACTGGAGTTGGGCGGCGGCCCCCGGGCGCAAGGGCAGCGTCGCACCCACCGCAGAGGTCGACTTCTCGCTGGACTGAGTGCGCTTGCGGAGCGGGCAGCCGATGCCCGCTGACACGACGCTGGCAACTTCTCCAGATCTCAAGCTCCTGTTCGCTGATCCTTCCCTGCTGAGACGCCGGCCAGGGTGGGGCTCTATACAGAAGTGATAATCGCCGACCCGCTATTGAGCGCGCCAGCGATGAGGTAGGCGCTCTGGTGTCGAAGACTGGCGCCCAGGTCCGGATGGGAGGCGTAAAAGTGGAAATAGTGGCCACTTTTACGAGGCACATCGGCTGTGCCGCAAGCCAGCGATCCCTGGATGCGAGGCTCGCACTACTGCCCAGCGTTTCAGCCGTTGTCAGTAATTGATAACGACCCACGCCCACCCGGGGTTTACGCGACACCCTCGGCCTGAGGCAGCAGCGCTGGTTTCGGCGCGGCGCGACCGCGCGGCGTGCGCGTTTGTGGTGAGCAGCAGGGAAGTCGCGAAGCTCGCGGTCAGTCCCGCTTCCCTCGCGGCGCGGCATGCTCGCCGGGTTGGTGACGCTGCCGGCGGCCCGTCCGAACGGCAGGCTCACGAGCGGCGTTGGGAGGTGTTGACCGTCCTGCGTCCGCGAAGCCAGAGACCGACAGGGCTGCCGGTGAGCGCCGGAGCACGGCCGACAGACGAGGCGTCCTACGAGAGTGGTGGGCACAATCTCCGACCGCGGCTCCTAACAGAAAGTTCACGGGCGCGAGGAGCCCGGTGACGGAGGATTGCCGGCGGTACTACACGCAGAGCCGCGGACCGGTCGCTCGATTCGCGACACGACCCCAGGAGGTTCAGATGTCCGCTACTCGAGCCGCACAGCAGGCCGGCAGCGAGAACACCGCTGTTCGTCCGTTTCAGGTCGGTTTCCCGGAGGCCGAGCTGATCGAGCTGCGCAGGCGCGTAAACGCGACCCGTTGGCCCGAGCGCGAGACGGTCAGCGACGACTCACAGGGCGCCCGGCTCGGGATGATGCAGGAGCTCGCGCGTTATTGGGCGAGCGACTACGACTGGGGCAAGTGCGAGGCGAGACTGAACGCGCTGCCGAACTTCATCACGGAGATCGACGGGCTCGACATCCACTTCATCCATGTTCGCTCCCGCCACGCGGACGCGCTGCCGTTGATCGTGACACACGGGTGGCCGGGTTCGGTCATCGAGCAGTTGAAGATCATCGGGCCGTTGACCGATCCGACGGCGCATGGCGGGAGCGCAGCGGACGCGTTCGATCTGGTGATCCCGTCGCTGCCGGGGCATGGGTTCTCAGCCAAGCCGACGAGCCCGGGCTGGGATCCGGTCCGGATCGCCCGGGCGTGGGTGGTGCTGATGGGGCGCCTGGGGTATGACCGGTTTGTGGCGCAGGGCGGGGATTGGGGCGCGGCGGTCACGCAGACGATGGGCATTCAGGCCGCTCCGGGGTTGTTGGGGATTCATTCCAATATGCCGGGGACCGCCCCGGCGGAGCTCGTCCCCGGGTTCGAGCGTGGGGACCCGCCGCCGGCGGGGCTGGCGGGCGACGAGCTGCGTGCGTATGAGCAGTTGAGCGGCTTCTACGCCAAGCACGTGGCCTACGCGCTGATCATGGCCACGCGTCCGCAAACGTTGTACGGGCTGGCGGACTCGCCCGTCGATCTGGCGGCGTTCGCGCTTGATCATGGCGATGGGACCGGGCAGCCCGGACTGGTCGAGAAGGTCCTTGCCGGGACCTACCAGAGCGACCTCACCCGGGATGATCTGCTTGACAACATCACGCTGTACTGGTTGACGAACACCGGCGTCTCGGCGGCTCGCCTGTACTGGGAGAACAAGGCCGACTTCTTCGACGCCAAACCGATCACGATCCCGTTCGCGATCACCGTGTTCCCTGATGAGCTCTACCAGGCCCCGCGGAGCTGGGCCGAGCGGGCCTATCCCGACAACCTCCTGTACTTCAACGAGGTCGACAAGGGCGGCCACTTCGCCGCCTGGGAACAACCGCAACTCATCTCACAAGAGATCCGCGCAGCGTTCCGACCGCTCCGCCAAAGGGACGAGGCGAAATGACCGGCACCGCAGACACGGTCGCGAGCAAGGCCAGACGAGCACATCGTTTGCCCCGCTGACGGCCCCGTTGCTGACGGCACAGGGCTACCGGGTGATCATCCCCTACCTGCCCGGTTACGGCACGACGCGGTTTCTCTCGCGGGAGAGTTCCCTTTTGACGCACACAACCCGTCGAGCTTTGCTGGGCCTACCGCTCGTGCCAAGCAGGGCTGGCTAGCACAGTGGATGTCGCGATCTGGCGGTCCGAGATGCTCCAGTAGCGCCTGAGCAGGGATGGCGTGAGCTCGTCCCCGACGAGGTCAAAGCCGTGACGCCGGTAGAACCGGATCGCCCAATCGGCGGCGGCCCAGGTGCCGACAAGCATCGGTTTCGGTGCTGAGACGCCGCAGATCACGCAGCAGGGCTGCACCCACCCCGCGCCGCTGGTTGCCAGGCATCACATACGCGTGGCGGATGAGGTCGACATCATCCACCGGCTGGATGCCCATGACGCCGATCAAGGACCCGTTCAGGTCATAACCCCAGAACGCGACGTCGGCGGCGAGCTCATGATCAAGTTCTGACGCGGGCATGTACGGCTCGCGCCAGCAGTCATCGGGGATTACGCCGCGGTAGGCCACGGCAGCGGCGTTAATGACCTCCAGGATCCGCTCGCACTCCTCAACCTGACAGCGCCGGACCCCTTCGTAGTGCACAGGCCGAAATCTAGCCGGATCACCCGTGCTCGCCCTGCCCGCGAACTCTCCAGACTGTTCGCCAACCGATCGGCATCTGCGACGGCTCGCACAGCTGGGGCTCGCTATTCAGACGCATGGCGCGAGGGAGACTCCGGGTCGGGCCGCTGGCTCAGAGAGCGACTATCCCGCTGCCGACAGCTACGCGGTGAACTGATTCTTGGTCTCGGGGAAATGGTGGAGGTACTCCTGGTCCTCTTCCTCGGCCTCCCAAAATGCGCCGGCCTCGCTGATCCTGGTGACGACCTTGCCGGGCCAGATCCCTGAGGCGTCGAGGGCGGCGAGCGTGTCCTCGGCGACTCGGCGCTGCTCGTCGCTCATGCAAAAGATTTCAGAGCGGTAGTCAGAGCCGACGCGCTCTTCACCGAGGTCCGGCCGGTGGATCTGAAGGAAGAACTCGAGGATGTGTCGGTAGCTGGTCCGCTCGGGATCGAAGCGGACTTCGACCGCCTCGGCGTGACCCGGATGATTGTCGGCGGTCGGGTTGTCGTTCTCCCCTCCGGTGTAGCCGACACGGGTGCCGATGACGCCGGCGCGGTGGCGAAGCAACTCCTGCGCGGGCCAGAAACACCCCCCGGCAAGGATTGCGGTCTCGGTGGTCGCACTCACGGCAATCATTCTTCCAAGTGGTGATCGGCAGGATCGGTTCGATCCCGAGGAATCTGCACGTTCTCTCCGGCACCGGGGAAAACGTGAGGCTCGCCCTGCCGGCGGGCGCCATTCGCTCATGTAGTCAGCCAGGCGTGAGGTACTGCGACTCCCGGTCAGGGTCCCCGCTGCGGACGCGCGTCACGGCGCCTGACGACGCCGTCGGCACGACCGATTATTTCGCCCGCCTGCACTGGTCGTCTATGGAGACCGCCTGCCCGACGCAAAAGGAGCGCCTGATGGACTGGACCCTTGAAGTTGTTGTCCTTCCCGTGAGCGACATCGACCGTTCGATCACGTTCTACCGCGACCAGGCGGGCTTCCACCTCGACCATGAAACCCGCAACGAGCACATGCATGTTGCCCAGTTGACCCCGCCGGGCTCTGGCTGCTCGATCGTGTTCGGGAATTTGCCGTCGCAGAAGCAGATGGAGCCTGGTTCGATGAAAGCGGCCCAGCTCGTGGTCTCCGACGCTGCGGCGGCTCGCCAAGCGCTCTTGGATCGCGGCGTCGAGGTCAGCGACTTGATGGTGATGGCTGAGACCGACGGAGGCACGTTCTTCGGTTTCAGTGATCCGGACGGGAACTCATGGGCGGTGCAGGAGATCAAAGCTCGCGCCGACAAGCCGCTCATCCCGGGCGATCACACGGGCCTGGGCGAATGGGCCGGACGATAGACCGCATTCGCTGTTTCCATAAAGAGGGCAGTTCACGGTTGATGCCGGGAACGGCGTCGCGCGGCTGCAGGAAGCCGCGCGCCGGTTGGCAGCGCGAATCGCTGGCGACACGCTGACCCCGGAGACGATGCTCATCCACTCGCTCATCAGCTCCTTGGCTCGGCGATTGCCGTAGAACGCCCGGGCTAGCGGACCGCGCGCTCGACCTTACAGTGTAAAGTCGCTGGACGTCATGGCCCGCGCGTCAACTTCCCGTCGATCCGTTTCGCAGCCTCAGCGCCCGCTGAACCGTGACGTGATCCTTGATGGCGCGATCGCTTTGATCGAGCGTGACGGGCCGGGCGCGCTCAGCATGCGGCGTCTGGGCGCGAGGCTTGGGGTCGAGGGCATGGCGATCTATCACCACTTCGATAGCCGCGACGAGTTGCTCGGTGCGATCGGGGAGCGGCTGTTGCGGTCTGTGCACGAGCTTGAGCTGGGCGATGATTGGCGCGAGGCGTGCCGGCGATTTGCGACGGCGATGCGTGATCTCGCTCTCGCCCAGCCTGCCACCTTCCGGCTGCTCGGTCTGCAGCCGTTCGACACTCCGGCGTCGCTTCAACCGGTGGAACGGCTCCTGCAGGTGTTGATCGCCGAGGGCTTTTCCCCGAGCGCGGCGTTGGGGGTCTACCGGGCGACGGTCAGCTACGCCCGCGGTTACGCGCTGGCTGAGGCGACCGGGTTCACCGTCGACGCGGCACGACCGGCCGGCCGCCACCGGCTGGCGGGACTACCCGCCGACGAGTTCCCGGTTCTCGGCGGCAGAGCCGGTGAACTGGCCGAGCTTGACGCCAATGCCGGCTGGGAGCTCGGCCTCGAGGCGCTGCTGACCGGTCTCGCGAGCCGGGATCCGATCAAGCGGGCGCGCGTCTCGCGGGGCGCGACGTTCGTCGTGATGGCGGCCTCGGCGAACCCGGGCAACCACCAGCGGGCACGTCGCGCCGTCCGGCGGTTATCGGACTGGCTGGCGGCATCGAAGCTGGGCCTGATCGTCATGGCGCTCGTGGTGGGCGTCGGTGGAGGCTTTGCGGCGGCTGGGTTTCGGGCGCTGGTCTATTTCGCTACCTGGGTGTTCACCGGGCGCCGGACGTTCGGTGAGCAGGGCCACGCGGCGAGCCTTCACCTGCCCTTCCTCGGTATCTGGTTCGTGCTCGTGGTACCGGTCATCGCCGGAGCCATCTATGGGCCGCTGATCTATCGCTTCGCGCGCGAGGCGCGCGGGCACGGTGTCCCGGAGGTGATGCTGGCAGTGGCCGAGAACGGCGGCCGGATCCGTCCGCCGGTGACGATCGTCAAGGCGCTGGCCTCGGCTGTGTGCATCGGCGGCGGCGGATCGGTGGGTCGCGAGGGACCGATCGTGCAGATTGGATCGGCGCTGGCCTCGACGCTGGGACAGCTGGTCCGCATGAGCGAGGGGCGACTGCGCGTGGTCGTGGCCTGTGGCGCCGCCGCCGGGATCTCGGCGACGTTCAACGCGCCGCTCACGGGGCTGTTCTTCGGGTTTGAGATCGTGCTCAAGGAGTTCTCGCTCGACGCGCTGGCGGCCACGACGCTCGCGGCGGTCACGGCCGATCTGATCAGCCGCGCGTTCTTCGGCAGCGCTCCGTTCTTCGCCGCCATCCCGCACGACCTCACCGTCCACAACGATCTCACCTACCTCCTGATCGCGCTGCTCGGGGTGACCGCCGGCCTGATCGGCGTCGCCTTTCAGAAGGTCCTGTACCGCGGCCAAGACGCCGCCGATGCCCTGTGGCGAGGGCGGCCGGAGTGGCTGCGCCCGATCGCCGGGGGGCTGCTGCTGGGACTGGTGCTGCTGGCGCTGCCGCAGATGTACGGGGTCGGCTACCCGGTGATGGGGAAGGTGCTGGCCAATCAGTACCTGCTGTGGTTCGTGCTCCTGCTCGTCGTCGGCAAGATTCTCGCGGCCAGCCTGACCATGTGGATCGGTGGATCGGGCGGGGTGTTCGCGCCTTCGTTGTTCATCGGCGCCTCCGCGGGGATGGTCTTCGGCATCGTCGCGCATCACCTGTTCGGCGCCGCTGTCGGGCCGCCGGTGCTGTACGGCGTCGTCGCCATGGGAGGCGTGTTCGCGGCCGCCGCGCAGGCGCCGTTGACCGCGATCGCCAGCGTCGCTGAGATGACCGGCAACTTCACCCTCACGCTGCCGATCATGCTGGCCTGCGGCATCGCCGCGCAACTGGCCAAACGGATCACCTACGGCAGCATCTACACCACAAAGCTGCTTCGGCGCGGCATCGACATCGAACGGCCCAAGGCGCTTGGCGCGCTGCAAGCCCTCACCGTCGAACAGGTCATGCAACCACTCGACGGCCTTGACGGACGCGGGCTCCTATCCGCGGCCGGGTCGATAACCCACCCGATGGTGACTGAAGCCGAGTGGGCGCGGCTCGTCGGACCGGTCACCTTGGCCACGCGGCCTCAGGTGCTGTTCACCGAGGAGGATCTCGAGCACGCCCGCCGCCAGCTCATCCTCTACGGGCGCGACGGTCTGCCCGTGGTCTCACACGACGGCGAGCTACGAGGGTGGCTGACGCGCGCAGACGTCCTGCGAGCGATGACCACCAAGCTCGAATCGTCCGAGGCCGATATCGAACAGGGCGCGGTCGCCGCAGAGTTCGCCGCCAAGAACCCCACCGCCGCCGTCCACATCCCGAGCGCGCCGCTACGCGGATACGACGCCTTGGAGCTGCGGATCCTCGCTGACTCGCCGGCGCGGGGGCGTCACGTGGGTGACATCGAATGGCCACCGGGCTGTGTTGCCGTGGCAGTAACCCAGGACCGCGAGATCCACGCGGCACGGCCCGACATGGAACTTGAGCCCGGCGAGCGCGTGATCGTGCTCGCGCCAGCAAAGCACACACATCACGAACAGCCGGTGGACGGCGCTGACGTGCCGACGGTTTCGGCAATGAACTGAAGGCGACTCAGGTTGCGCACCTTCCCGTGCCAGCGCTAGCCCCTGAGTCCTCCGGAACCGCGTCCATGATGACGAGGTCCGTCGCCCGCCCGCGGCTCATCACCGCGCCTCGGCGGACGCCGATGCGTCGAAACCCCGCGCGCTGGTACGCCGTCAAACCGGCGAGGTTCCACTCGAGCGTCTCGAGCAGGACATTGCGCAGCTGCAACACATGGAAGGCAAAGTCGAGCACGAGCCGTGTGGCCTCGGTGCCGAGGCCCTGGCCGCGGCGCTCACCGATCGCGATGGCGAACCTGGCGGTGGCGTGCGCATGCGAAATCTGAAATAGGCCGGTGGTCCCGACCGGGCTGGAGTCTGTGCGGTCATAGACAGTGAACGCGACGGCTTCGGGCTCGCTCTTCGCGCCCTTCTCGAAGTTCTCCTGCACCCATTTCTCCTGGCTGTGAGGGGTAGCGATGCCCATGTGGTCAAGGCCGCGCCTGACCTCGAGCTGGTTCATCCAGCCGGCGTAGACGGCGGCGAGATCCGCGCGCAGAGGTCCGAGTGCGACCTTCTCGCCGACGACGATGAAGTCCGGCTCGTGGCTATCCATCCCAGCATTGTGTCCGGCCGGCGCGTTCGCACGACCGGGGACGGCGCGTCCGAAATTCGATTCCTCGTTCCGCGTGTTGCCATCCGGCTGGGCGGGGCCGCTGACGCGGCGCTGTTTCGCCCGCCGCGGGCGGTGAGCGGCGGCCGCCTTGACTGCCGTTTTCGGCGCGGCAGTCAGACGGCGGCGAGTGAGACTTCTGCTTCCACGAGTGCCGGGCAGTCTCGGAGAAGCTTGCCGCCGAGGTGGTACAACGGGCGACGGGAGCGACGCGACCAACAGGACTGCGATCCGGTGGATCCCCTGCTAAACCGTCCTTTTTACGTGAGGGTGAGCGAGGGGACTCGAACCCCCGACCGCCTGGACCACAACCAGGAGCTCTACCAGCTGAGCTACGCCCACCGTGTAGCTCTTGAATCTACCAGCGAAGCGGGCTCTCGCCGTTTGCGTCTGAACCGTTTTGGCCTTCCGCCGGGTCTATGTGGCCAGAAACAGAAAGCGGAAAGGACGCGAATCGATGAACTTCACAGGCAAGCGCTCCACAGCGGAGCCACGCAATGACCGGCCCGACCTCGATGGCGCCCAGGTGGCGACCTTCGCCGCCGGGTGTTTCTGGGGCATCGAGGCCTCCTTCCGCGAGATCGAGGGGGTCCTGGACACCCGCGTTGGCTACACCGGCGGGACGGTAGTTGATCCGAGCTATAAGCAGGTCTGCTCCGGCGCGACTGGCCATGCCGAGGCCGTGCAGGTGTGGTTCGACCCCGAGCTGACCAGCTACGACGAGCTGCTGGAGACGTTCTGGTCGATCCACAACCCGACCTCGCGGAACCGGCAGGGCTGGGACTTCGGCAGCCAGTATCGGTCGGCGATCTTCTTCCACGACGCCGAGCAGGAGCGCCAGGCGATCGCCTCGCGAGACCAGCACCAGAACGGCCGCCGGCGGCGGATCGTGACCGAGATCGTCGCCGCCCCGGCGTTCCATGAGGCCGAGGAGTACCACCAGCGCTACGTCGAGAAGAGCGGCGGCGCGGTCTGCGCCACCACCCTGCGCCGGTAGCCGATCCCACCGTCGCCAACGCCGCGTCAGCCCTCCTTGATCGCCAGATACGGCTCGAGGAGGGCACGCAGCTGCATGCGGCCGCGATGCAGGCGGCTCTTGAATGCCGCCTGTCCCACCCCGACGATGTCGGCGCCCTCCCGGGTGGATAGGCCTTCGATGTCTCGCAGGACCACGGCGGCGCGCCAATCGGCCGGCAGCTGGTCGAGAGCCTGATCCAGAGCCCGTGTGAACTCGTGGTCCAGCGCCTGGGCCTCTGGACCGAGATGGGGCGACTCCGGCAGCGAGACGACGGGGTCATCGCGATCAGGGTCCGCCGCCACGGCGCGCGGGGGCGGGCGGCGAGCCAGCCGCCGCTGGGCCTCGTTGAAGGCGATCCGGTACAGCCAGGTGGAGAACCGGGCCTGCTCCCGGAAACCAGGCAGGGCGCGCCAGGCGCGGACGAACACCTCCTGCGCCACCTCGTCGGCCTCGCCGGCATCGAGCCCAAAACGCCGCAGCGCTACCTGCACGCGGTCCGCGTGCATCTCGACCAGCGTGGCGAACGCGTCCTGGTCGCCGGCGCGTGCCCTCCCAATCAGCTCATGCTCAGACGCGGACCCGGCCACTGCGCCGTTATACCGCCTCGCCCGCGGGCGCCGGTGACAAACGGTGGCGCCCGCCGAACGCGGCGAGGTGTCTCAGCGCTGGTCCAACTCAAGCGAGCAGGAGTTGATGCAGTAGCGCTCCCCGGTCTTACCGGGACCATCCGGGAACACGTGGCCGAGGTGTCCGCCACAGGCGGCGCAGTTGACCTCGACTCGGTGCATGCCGTAACTGAAGTCGTCGTGCAGCTCGACGTTGGCCCGGTCGGCGGGCTCAGTGAAGCTCGGCCAGCCGGTTCCCGACTCGAACTTCGTCTCCGACGAGAACAGCTCGGCGCCGCACCCGGCGCAACGGTAGGTACCGTCCCGCTTGTCGTCGACGTACTGTCCGGTGAACGGTCGCTCAGTTCCCTTCCGCCGCAGCACCTCGTACTGGGGCTCGGTGAGCTGCTCGCGCCACTCACCGTCGGTCTTCTCGACGCGAGGGCGGTCTGTCTGGTTCTGGGTGCTCATGTCGTTGGTCATGCCCATTTGACCCACCGGGCCCGGCAAACGGTTCATTCCGAGCGCTGAGCCTCTCCCAGTCGCAGCCGCACGGCGGCGGCCACCTGTACAGCGTCGCCAGCGCCGCTCGGAAGGGGCAGCCCATGCAGCGCGTCCAGCAGGTTGCGCAGGCCGGCCAGGACCGTCCGGCACTCTGGGCATTCCCCGACGTGACGATCCATCCGCACCCGTGTGGTCGATCCGAGCTCTCCGTCGAGATACTCGGACATCTGCTTGGGCGCCCACCGGTGGTCAAGGGTGAAGCGCACGCGGTGAAGGAGGCTGCTCATTTCGGTTGGGACCCGTTCAAACGCAAGACAGGTTCGCACAAGCTCGTCGGGGCATTCGTCGGAGCGCTCAGCTGGTCGTGGTATAGGCTCCGCTCGCCCACGACCGCAAGGAGGCCGCGGATGGCGCCGAGGATTCCGCTTCCCGCCGATGACGAGCTCACGCCCGAGCACCTCGAACTCCTCGGCAGGGTGCCGCCACTGAACGTGTTTCGAATGGTGGCGGGTACGGACCTGGCACTGCGGCCGTTCCTGCAGCTCGGACAGGCTGCGCTCTCTAACGCCCCGGATGCCCGGCGGCGGGAGATCGCGGTGCTGCGGGTAGCGCATGCGACCCGCGCAAGCTACGAGTGGGCGCAGCACGAGCGGCTGGCCCGAAGCGCCGGAGTCAGCGATGACGAGATCACCGCGATCGCCACCGAGGAGCCGGTATCCAGCCTCGACGAGGAGGGCAACCTGATCTGCCGCGTGGCCGACGAGGTAAGCCGTGACGTGCGGCTCTCCGACGACACGCTCGAGCAGACCGTCGACCGCTACGGCCCGCGCGAGGCGGCCAACCTGATCCTGCTCGTGAGCTTCTACAACATGGTCAGCCGGTTTCTCGAGTCGACCCGGGTGCCGCTCGAAGACGAGCCGCCGACCGGTTAGGAACGGGGTCGGTCGGTGTGGCTGCGTGGGCTCGCCTGGTGTTGGGTGGTCCGCCTTTGAGTCGAGCCGGCCGGTGATAATCGGAGGCGTGAATGAGGCATCAGCGGCGCGGCTGACTGTCGCCGGCACGGTGTCCGGTCTGCGGTCCGATGTGCAGTCGCAGGCACAGACGCTCCGATTGCACGGATGGGTCCGCCTCGACGAGGATGGAGCGCTCCGCGCGCACGCCGAGGGGCCGGCGTCGGCTCTCGCGGAACTGGTGGCATGGCTTCAGGCGCTCGGGGCCGTGTCGTCGGTCGATGCGGTCCCGGCGCGCGTTGAGGGACATGAGCAGTTCGCGGTCCGCGGGGTGCCCGCGGGCGTGTTCGTCGTGCAGGAGCACCAAGCGACCGTGCATCACTTCGACCTGAGACTCGAGGTCGGTGGGGTCATGCGCTCGTGGGCCGTTCCCAAGGGGCCGTCGCTTGATCCGGCGGTCAAGCGGCTCGCCGTCCAGGTCGAGGACCATACGGTCCAGCACAACGCGTTCGAGGGCCGAACTGACCGCGGCGGAGTGATCGTCTGGGACCGCGGACCGTATGAGCAGGGCGGGCGGGTGCCGTGGCCGGAAGCGCTCGACCGTGGTCACGCGGTGTTCGTTCTGCACGGCGCCAAGCTCCGCGGGGGGTTCGCGCTGCAGCGGACGCGGCCCGGCGCTAAGCCACAGTGGCTGCTGATCAAACGGCGCGACGAGCACGCCCGGCCGGGATCGGACATCCTCGCCGAGCGGCCCGAGTCGGTGACCAGCCAGATCACGTTGGCCCAACTGCTGGATCGCAGCCGCGACATTTAGCCGTTGACCTTCGCATCCGTAGCCGTCGCGACCGCTGCCGGCCCGATGGCTTATGGGGCAAACGGGCTCCGCAACCAGCCTGGAATCAACGGCTGGACCATCCAGAACAGCATGGCCTCGGTCTGGCCGATGTTGCGCCAGGCCTCGATTCTGGTGGTGGGCGCGACCAGGACTTCCCCGGCGCGCACCGCGGGTGTCTGGCCTCCCACGTCGACCTGCACCAGCCCGGCACCCACAGCGACGATCCCGGTTCCCTCCGGCTGCGCCGGGGGATGTGCGACCTCGCGGGGACCGAGGTGGACCAGGTCGATCTTCAGGCCTGAGCCCTCGTCCCCGAGCAGGGCCATGACGTGCTCGCTGTAGTGCTGCGGGTCGTCCGGCCGCCGACCGATCCGGTACACCTCGGGGCCGCCGCCATGGAGGAGGTCGTCGATGGTGATGCCCAGCGCGATGCTCAATTGGGCCAGGGTGCCCAGCGACAACCCGCGCTCGCCCCGTTCCGCTTGGGAGATCGCGCTCGCGGTCACCCCGGCAAGCTGTGCCAGATCCTGCTGGTTGAGACCGCGCGCGCGCCGCAGCGCCCGTAGTGAGGCGGCGACCCTTCCGTTGATGTTGGCCGGCGAGAGCACGGCGTGGCGGTCATCCTCGTGCCAGTGCAGAAGCGTGCCGCGGACCCCGGGCGCGCGCGCCTCCGCCTTGACGATGCGGACGCTGCGATCGTCGACCCGCAGAACGCACTGGGTAACCGACTCGACCGTGTCGCGCACGGTGGCCGGCGTGTCGTGAACGCTCATCGACCAGTAACCGATCGCTTCGAGATCGAGCAGCATCGGGCAGCATCGCGCGAAGAAGCCACGGGCACCGCTCGTCCCCCACGCGGCGACCAACCGGTCCAGCGAGTCAAACAGCATCAGTTGCCGTCCGCCGGGCTGGCAGATGCGATGGATCTCGCGGAGCAATTCCACGGGATGGCTCAGCGAGGTGCCCGGCCCGGCCCGCATCACCTTCAACCCGGTGGCGCTCAGGCCGATATCGCTGTCGCCGAACAACACGAGGGTTCGGCTGTCGAAAGCGTCGGCGCGCTGCGCGATCGCGTCATAGAAGGGCTGCACCGGCGCCCCGTCGAGATCCCAGACAACGTTGTCTCCGCGGTACAGACCCCCGAGCACGGCATCGAGAGGGTCAAGACCGGTGCTAACCCTCGGCTCGGATCGCTCGGAGTCAAGCATGGCTGTTGAGGCGCCCAGTCGTGTCGAGCAGGCTACAGCTTCGGCATCGGGCCCGGCGTTACCGGGACCTTCGATGTACGTGGATATCTACGGCTGCTATGACCACGCCACGATCAACCGAGGCGAAACGCCGACAACAGCAGTGCTGTAGTCAATTCGTAGCCGGCTGGGGTCCGGGGTAAACCAACCACGGTTCATAACCACCCATCAGCCACCAGAGGAGGCTGCATGTCCGAGCCAGATATGGTCGACCACCCCAACGTGCAGGGCCTCGTGCTAAAGGCGCGCGACCATCTTGCGGCCGGGGATGACAAGGAGGCGGCACGGATTCTCACCGACGCCGTCTACCACACCCACGATCCTGAACTCGAGCAGCAGGTGCGCGAGCTCGCCGCGCAGGGACTTGAGCGCGCCGGTCGATTCCGCAAGGGCCGGTGGGAAGAGATCATCCGCATCGCCGAGCTGCGCGCTCACCAGGGATGAAGCCGTAATCCCGTCGCGACCTGTCAGCGGAGCTGAGACCGCGCCCACCGGCTCGGGTCGGCGCTGCGGGGGCCAGGCCAGGCCAGTCAAGGAGGACGAACCTGGCGCGGGCCCCCGCGCACGCGCATAATCAGGACAGGATGGCGAAGGCGTCGACGTCGATCCGGGGATGCCCGGAGGTGCCGAGCACGTTGATCAGGAGCTTGTGAGTGCCGGACACCGCCTTGACCACGTCCACGCTCTCCGCCGGCTTGGCGGGGTCGATGTGTGTGTTCACTGTTACAGGACTGCCGGTATCCAGCTTGACGGAAGCGGACCCTTGCGTCGGGCCCCTGAGTCGAGACCCACGCGATCTGGCTGCCGGTAGAAGGCAGCGTCGCCGTCTTGCCTGCGCCGTCGCGTACTTTGGTGGCGTGATCGGCCCAGGCATTCCCCCTTCTGACCTCGGGATCAGGCCGACCATCACGCACCGTGCTTTAGCTATAGCGTCTAGGGATGGCTGAGGAGGACACCAAGGATGTGAAGGCGCCCGGAAAGGCGGTTCACGAGCCGCCGGCTGGAGCGGAGATGACCGCCACGTGGATGGCGAACGGCGTGTCGATTGACTACACCGCGAGCGCAAAGTGGATCGTCCTGCGCAAGAAGGAGAAGCCGGCGGCGGAGATCTTCTCGGTTTCCTACGTCGCGCGCCAGGACGGAGGCCGGCCGGTGACCTTCGTCTTCAACGGCGGACCGGGGGCGTCGTCGGCGTATCTGCACATGGGCGCCGTCGGGCCGTCGCGGGTCCTATTCCCCGTTGACGGGTCGCTGCCCCCGATGCCGCCCCGGCTGGTGGCCAACGAGGAGTCGTGGCTCGCGTTCAGTGACCTCGTGTTCGTCGATCCGGTGGGCACCGGCTTCAGCCGCGTCATCGAGGACGAAGCGCAGGACAGGAAGAAGAATGACGACAAGGACGGTGATGGCGACGCCACGGAGTACTTCGGCTACAAGCGCGATCTCGAGTCGCTGTGTGAGTTCATGGGCCGGTGGCTCTCCGGTTACGGCCGGTGGGGCTCTCCGGTGTTCATCGCCGGCGAGAGCTACGGCGGTTACCGCGTTGGCCGGCTCGTGCGCATGTTGCAAGAGACGGCTGGCATCGGACTGAACGGCGCGGTCCTGATCTCGCCCGCGCTCGAGTTCGCAACGCTCCTGCCGACCGACTACGACGTACTCGGGTGGATCGATCTCCTGCCGACGATGGCGATCACCGCCGTTCACCACGGCCGCTCGCGCGCGTTCGCATCCGGCGCGGCGATCGAGGAGGTCCTCCAGGAGGCGGAGCATTTCGCCACGGGCGAGTACGCCGCCCTCCTCACGCGCGGTGCGTCCATGCCGCCTCTCGAGCGCGAGCGCGTCCTCGCGCGGCTCGCCGACCTCATCGGCCTTCCCGTGGAGATGGTCGAGCGCGCGGAGGGCCGCATCACCATCGGGAAGTTCACGCGCGAGCTGCTCCGCGACGAGCGGAAGGTGCTCGGCCTCTACGACACGACGATCACGTCGACAGATCCGTTCCCCGATCGGGAGGAGTTCGCCGGCCCCGATCCGACGCTCAGGGGCATCGAGTCCGCGTACACGATGGCGATCAACCGGCAGCTGCGCCAAGAGATCGGCGTCGAGACCGACCGGGAGTACACGCTGCTGAGCGACGAGGTGCACGAGTCATGGCGCAACGACGACCCGGAGCACTTCTTCGTCCCGCCCACCGGCGCCACCGACGACTTCCGCTATGGCATGTCGCTGAATCCGTACATGAGGACGTTCATCACGCACGGCCGCTACGACCTCGTGACGCCGTTCTACGCCAGCGACCGGCTGCGGAACCTGATGCGGCTTGACCCGGAGATGGCCGGCCGGGTTACCGTCCGCCACTTCGGCGGCGGTCACATGTTCTACGCCTGGGACGAAAGCAGACGAGAGTTCGGCGCCGCGATGGCCGCGTTCGTCGCCGAGGCGGTGCCGCCGGCGGCGTCTTGAGCCCGCCGACGATCGCCTCAGCCCCGGTGTTAAGAATGGTAAGAGGTCGGCGCCGACTGAGGCGAGCGCCTGTCCCATCCGTGAAATGGCGAGTAGTCGCCCGCCTCCCACGCTTCGCGTAGCCCGGGCTTGCTCAGGTCCCAGTCGGGGCGGATCTCGCGGGTCACGGTCCGTAGGTCCTGCCAGAGATCGGTGAACGAGGGGCGTCCCCAGAACCAGTAGCCGTTGTAGATGCTGTGGATGACCAGCCCGGGCTTGAGCACGAGGGTGTGGGGGACCATGGGGTCGTGCTCGGGGTCGGTGTACTCCTGGATTTCGAGGTCCTTCTGGACGGTCCGCTCCGGGTCAGACAGGAAGGGCCACTGGGCGCCGGTCGATGCGCGGAACTCCTGGCTGGAGTGATGGGTGTCGGTCGAGATGGTGGCAACCTTCGTGTATGCCACTGCGATCTTGGGGTAGTTGGCGGCGAGCTCGAGGTGCTGCTGGTGCTCCTTGGGGCAGTAGTTCCCGCGTGCGAGCGTGAGAATGAGGGGGTCGTCGCCTTGGATCTCGCTGAGCTTTCGAGGAAGGCTCTCGTGATCGGGCAACTCGTAGTCGGGGAAGGTGCCGCCGGGGGCGATGTCGCTGCGCATGAATGTGCTCCTGTCGGGTGCAGACTGAGCCTAGTCAAGCGGCGCCGCGAGCGCCAGAAAGAGGTCGCCCAATGAGTGCCCAGACGCCGGTATGCGAGTTGCTGGGGATTGACCACCCGGTTGTTTCGGCGCCGATGGCTGCAGATCCCCGCCTGCCCGCCGCGGTCTCAAATGCCGGCGGCCTCGGCACCATGGGACTGTGGTGGGTCGACGATGCTGGAGAGCTGGTCCGTGAAACGGCAGCGCTGACCGATCGTCCGTTTGGGGGCAATTTTGCTCTCACCTCGGATCAGCACCGTCGAGTCGATCAGGCTCTCTCTGCCGGCCTACGGATCGTCTCGTTCATCTTCGGCGATCCCCAGAGCTACGTCGACCTGGTGCATGATGCCGGAGGGCTTGTGATGCACACGGTCGGGAGTGCGGAGGAAGCCAGGCGCGCAGTCGGATGTGGCGTGGACGTCATCGTTGCGCAGGGCTGGGAGGCCGGCGGCCACGTCTGGGGCGGTGTGGCGACGCTTCCGTTGGTGCCGGCGGTAGTCGACGCGGTGGCTCCCATACCGGTCATCGCGGCCGGAGGGATTGGCGACGCTCGCGGAGTCGCAGCCGTGCTCGCGCTTGGTGCACAGGCCGCCTGGCTCGGCACTCGGTTCCTCGTAGCCGACGAGATGCCGATCCACGACGAGTACCGGCGCCTCCTGATCGCCGCGACCGAGACCGACGCCGAGTGGTACCCCAACCTCTACGAGGTGGGATGGCCGAACGCTCCTCACCGCGCCCTGCACAACTCGACGGCCGAGAGGTGGGAGGCCGCGGGCCGGCCGGAGCCGGGTAGTCGACCGGGAGAGGGCGAAGTGATCGCGCACTTCGCTTGGGGCGACCCGATCGTTCGATATTCCCCCGCGCCCCCGATGGTTGGAACGACCGGGGAGATCGAGGCGCTTTCGCTGTGGGCCGGCCAGAGTGTTGCGCTCGCCAAGCAGCGGCAGCCTGCTGCGGAAATCGTGGCCGAACTCGTCTCCGGCTTGTAGCCCCCCAGGTCAACGCTTCGTCTCACGGAGCGGGACTCAGCCCGACCGGTGTCCTAGGTTGCGAGCGTGACCTTGCCCGGCTTGGTCCGGACCCACGGCGGTTTGTAGACGAGTTCCACCGTGTCGCCATCCTCGAGGGACACGTCGATCTCGGCGGGGCCCATTCGGGCTGGCAGCGCCCACGCCACGTACATCTCGACGTGATGGTTGCCCGCCTCCACCTCTACGTCGTTGGCCTTCGACAGAGACAGCTCCTGCTCCTCGCCCCCGTCGATCGACACGCGCAGCGGACGCGCCTTGAGAGCGCCCTGAACCACAGGGACCTTCGAGGTGATTCGGATCGTGGCCATGGGCTGACCCTATCTCAACCTTGCTCCGGCACGGTGCCGGACCGTTGTCCGGGGCGTTGGCGGCCGGGGTCGACGCGCGTGGCGTTGCTGGGCTGGGGAAGGGTGGCTGGTCTGCGAAAAGCAGGCGTGGCGCGACGTGGGTCGTCTGATTCGTCATATAGGCGAGCAGATCGCACCACGTCCCGGACCCGGAACCTGGCGAAACTGTGGCGGCGTGCGTAGGCGCAAACGGCCACTCCGCCCGGAGCGGTCGGGGCCTGCCATCCAGACGCTGCCCGGTCCGATCACCAGCGTGTCAGGCCCGGAATTTCACCGGCGAACCGTTGGTCTGCGGACAAATCTTGCTACGCCCCCGGCAGGACTCGAACCTGCGACCATCGGCTTAGAAGGCCGGCGCTCTATCCAGCTGAGCTACGGGGGCCAGAGCAGGGAGAGTAGTTACCCTTGAGAGGAGGACTATGAGCACGGTCATGTACGTCAAACCCGGCTGCCCGTATTGCCAGGCTGCCCGTGAGCACCTCGCTGCCGAGGGGGAGGTGGTCGAGGAGCGCGACGCGACCCAAGACGCGGGTTGGAAGGCAGAGCTCATGGGCTACACGAACAATCGGGGGGTCGTGCCCACGATCGTTCGCGACGGCGGGGATGTCCAGGTCGGGTTCCCGCCCGGCCGCGGCTGACGGGTCCACTGAGCGGCCGGTCGGCCGCTGAGCAGAGAACGACTGGGACCCGCGGCAAGAGAATCGGGGCGCCCGGATTTGAACCGGGGACCTCCTGCTCCCAAAGCAGGCGCGCTACCAGGCTGCGCCACGCCCCGTGCTGACCCCGGCGATTCTAGAGGTCGCCTCGCCGTCCCCCACCCCGGCCTCGGCGTCTCCCCCGCCCCGGCCTCGCCGGTCGAGTAGCCTCGGCGCCGATCATGGCCGATATCCAACCGATTCCCGCGCTCCGTTACGCCCCGGACAAGACCGGCGGCCTGCAGGACGTGGTGGCGCCGCCCTACGACGTGATCGACGCCGACCTGCGGGCCAGGCTCGAGGCCCGCTCGCCCTACAACGTGGTCAGGATCGACCTGCCCGAGGGCGGCGAGGATCGCTATGAGCGCGCCGCCCGCACCCTCGATGACTGGCGACGGGAAGAGGTGGTCGTCACTGACGGCGAGCCCGCGCTGTGGACGCTGGCCCAGGACTACAGCGGACCCGACGGGCGGCGCCGCACGCGCCAGGGATTCTTCGCGCGCGTGCGCGTGGAGGAATACGGCGCCGGACGGATCCGCCCGCACGAACGCACCCACCCCGGACCCAGGGAGGACCGCCTGCGGCTCACTCGGGCCACCAAGGCGAACCTGTCGCCGATCTTCTCGCTCTACTCCGATCCGGCCGGGACCGCCTGGAGCGCGCTGCAAACGGCAAACGACGCCACCGAATGGGCCCAGACCACCGACGACGACGGCACCGTCAACCGCCTCGGACGCGTCGCCGATCCGGGCGCCATCGCCGCCGTCACCGCGGCCCTGAACGACACCGAGCTGCTGATCGCCGACGGCCATCACCGCTACGAGACCGCCCGGGTCTACGCCGACGAGATCGGTGGTGAGGGACCGCATCGGTATGTGCTGATGTGCCTGGTGGCGCTGCAGGACCCCGGGCTGACCGTGTTCCCCACCCACCGGCTGGTCAGGGGACTCACTCCCCACCAGCAGGAGGCGCTGGCGCAGGCGCTGCGGCGGGACTTCGATATCGCCGAACTGGACAGCAGCGACCAGCTGGCCCCGCCCGAGGGCGACACGGTCCGGATGGGGTACATCGACGCCCACTTCCGCCGCCCCTTCATGCTGACGCTCAAGGAGCAGGCGATCGCCGACGCCGCCCTGCCGGACCGGGCCGCGCCTTACCGGCGGCTCGACACCGCCGTGCTCGAGGCGCTGATCCTCAAGGGGGCGCTCGGGATGAGCGACGACGACATCGACCACCTGCACGGCCTCGGCTACGCGCGTGACTTCGATCAGGCGCGACAGCTGGTCGACAACGCCGACTATGACGCCGCCTTCTTCATGGCGCCGACGCCTGTCGAGCGCGTCCAGGAGGTGGCGGCCGCGGGCGAGAGCATGCCCCCGAAGTCGACCTACTTCTTTCCCAAGGTCCCGACCGGACTGCTTTTCAACCCCCTTGCCTGACCTTATAGTCAGCCGATGGGGCTGAGCACGCGAGCTATCCGCGACGACCTCGAGCGCGTGCTCCTGGCCCCCAGCGACGCGGTCGCGCTGGAGGTGAGCGGCCGCACCGACGCCGCCGTGCTGGTGGCACTGTTCATCGACGGTGGCGAATTGCGCGCGGTGCTGACCAAGCGCCGTGAGGACCTCCGCCGCCACGCCGGGGAGATCTCGTTTCCCGGCGGGCGCCACGACGACACCGACGCCGACCTGCTGGTCACCGCGCTGCGCGAGGCCCACGAGGAGATCGGGCTGGCCCCCGAGGCGGTGCAGGTGGTGGGGGCGCTGCAGCCGACCCCGACGATCGCCACCGGTTACCGCGTGTACCCGTTCGTCGGCCTGATCGAGCCCGGACAGGCCTGGAAGCTCAGTCCACGCGAGGTGGCCGAGGTGCTCGAGCTGCCGCTGGCCAAGCTCCTGGCCGGATACTCACGGCGGCGTCTGCTGCGCCGGGGCATCCCGATCCGCACCGACACCTACGTTCTCGACGGCACCCTGATCTGGGGCGCGACGGCGCGGATCCTGGCCGACCTGTTCGAGCGGATCGGCCCCCTCCTGGACGACGGTCAGCCCGCCGCCTGACCGCGGTCAAGCAGCGCCACCTGAACCGCGTCAGCGGCGGCCGCTGCCCACCCTGCGTGGTCACCGGGGTCGGCGTCCAACAGCACGTAGGGGATCAGCGATCGCTGGCAGGCGTAGCGCACCCGCTCGGCCCCGGCGCGTAGCAGCTCGGCGTCGACCGTCCCCCGGCATTCATAGACGACCCCGCGCACGGTGGTGTCGAGCATCCGCTCGAGCAGCATCTCCAGGCGCGTGCCGTGTAGCGCGGCCAGCTGCTCCGGTGGCCCGGTGGCCGAACCGAGCGGCAGGCAGGCGACGCCCACGTGCTCGAGCGCCGGCGCCAACGTGCCCACCAGGTCGGGATCGCCGACGAAGGCCTCGGCGCCGGCCGCCTCGATCTCGCCGCGCCGCGCCGGATCGCGGGTCGTGCCGCGGACGGCGTGACCGCGGCCGCGCAGCTCCCGGGCCAGCGACAGGCCACGGCAGCCACAGCCGATGATCAGACAGCGCGCCAACGCGGCCGTCCCGCGTCAGTCACCGTTCGCGCCGCTGGTGGTGCCGCCGCCGAACTCCCGCTGGACCTCCTCGCGCGTGCGCTCGGGCAGCCCGCGGGCACGCCGACGGGCGTTGGTGGCTTCGAGCAGCTGGTCGAGCTCGCGATCGGCGAGGTAGGCCTCGCGCCGGCGGCGGACCTCTTGGAAATCGGTCTGGACCTGGAGCTCGAGATCGCTGACGCTCACCTCGGGCTCCCCGCGCCGGCGCCGGCGCTCGTTGTGGGCCGCGAGCATCTGGCTGAGGTCCTCGGCGTCGAGCTGCTCGCGCTCCTCGACGATCTGCCGCGCCGAGCGCAGCCCGAGCTGCTCCATCCCCGAGCCGGGGTAGTACTTGCCGAGGATCCAGATCCACAGCACCAGGGCGGCCAGTGCCCCCAGCAGCACGATCGCGAACGGGTCCACCGGGAACGAGTCTAACCCCGTACGCGCGGCGTAACCGCCGCCGGGGCGCAACTTAAAGACGATGCAGCGTGTTTAAGTGAGTCGTAAACCGTGCCACCGTGTGGGCGGGCCGGCTTCCGGCGGCGGCCATATTCCCAGGCAGGGAAAGGAGCTACATGCGCCTTCGCATCACGGTGCTCGCTGCCGCGATCGCCGTTTCCGCGTTCGGAGCGGTCACCGGCACCGCCGCCGCCGCCCCGCAGCAGAATCGTGGCGTCACGATTCACGCAGTCCCCGGCCACATCCTCGCCGGAGACGCGGTCCTCATCCATGGCCGGCTCGAGGGCCCGGATCACGCCAACCGGCGGATCCGCCTGTATCACCGCATCAACCCCAACTCCGGGTTCACGCTGATCGGCATCACCAGGACCAACATCTTCGGCGAGTACGAGTTCACTCGCGCCGAGGGCGTGGTGCTGTCGAACCGCAGCTGGTTCGTACATGGGCCCGGCTTCACTCACAGCCGCACCGTCCATGAGCGGGTGGCGGCCCTGGTCAGCCTGGCCGCCAGCGGCGTTGACGGCTTGACCCGTCACGCGATCGTGTTCTCCGGACACGTCACCCCCGATCACCGCGGCAGCGTCGTCTGGCTGCAGCAGCAGAACGCGTCGGGCAACGGCTGGCGGAACCTGGGCAAGACCGTGGTCGGCGCTGGTTCCAACTACCAGGTCTCCCATGCCTGGCGAGTTCCCGGCGCCTACACCCTCCGGGTGTTGTTCACCGGCGACCCGCGTAATACCGCGGCGCCGTCGGATCCGCTCCAGGTTCTCATCCAGCAGACCGAGGTTCCGGACTTCACCATCCAGACCTCGGACGCGATCGTCGCCAACCAGCAGCCGGTGACGATCGGCGGCACTCTGTACCAGCCCGGTTCGGCCACGACCGGAGAGCCGAGCACGAGTGTGAGCCTGTTCGAGCACCTGCCCGGCACCAAGCCGTTCCACGAGGTCACCACGACCATGACCGCCGCTGACGGAACCTACCGGTTCCAGAACGTGGAGTCGACGAGCAACGAGCTCTACCAGGTCCGCACCACCTTCGCCCCCCACCGTCACACGGCGGGGTTGTTCGAGGGCGTACAGGACGTGGTCAACATGACCTCGAGCTCGCAGACCTCGACCGTGGGCGGGCAGGTGACCTTCTCGGGCAGCGTCTCACCCGACAAGGCCGGACACGCGATCTACCTCCAGAGGCTGGGCAAGGACGGCAACTGGCACACCGTCGAGGTCGGATCCGTGCGGCCCAACTCGACGTTCGCGTTCGGCTGGACGTTCGGGACCGCGGGCACCAAGCAGTTCCGGGCCCGCATCACCGGCGGCCCGGTGAACGTCGGCAGCGCGTCGACGCCGGTGACCATCGACGTCATGCAGCCGCCGCTGACCTCGCTGCCCAACAACTAGGCAGTCGGGCACTCGGCGCCGGCACCGGCCCTCGCCGCCTGCGGGCGGCGGGGGCCGCCCGGCGTTCAAGGCCTGGTGTAGCGTGCCCGCCATGGACTTCGAAATGACAGACGAGCAGCAGCTGATCCGCGAGACGGCCCGCGCTTTCACCGATAACGAGATCGTCGACCGCGCGCGGGAGAACGACCGCAACGAGCGCTTCGACGTGGAGCTGGTGCAGAAGATCGCCGCGCAGGGCTACCTGGGCGCGATCGTGCCCCGTGAGTACGGGGGCGCCGGGCTTGACTACCTGACCTACGGGGTGATCGTGGAGGAGATCGGCCGCGGCGACTCGGCGATGCGCACCGTGATCTCGGTCCAGACCTCGCTCGTCTGTTCGGCGATCCTGCGCTGGGGCACCGAGGAGCAGAAGCAGCGCTACTTGCCAAAGCTGTGCTCGGGTGAGTGGCTGGGCTGCTTCGGGCTCACCGAGCCCGACACCGGCTCGGACGCGGCCAACCAGCGCACCCGGGCCAAGCGCACCGACACGGGCTGGGTGATCAACGGCGCCAAGATGTGGATCTCGCTCGGCAATCACGCCAAGCTGGCGATGATCTTCGCCCAGACCGACCCCGAGAAGGCCCATCGCGGGCTGGCCTGCTTCCTGGTCGAGACCGAGGGCAACGACGGCTTCGAGCCCCAGGAGATTCACCACAAGATGGGCTTGCGGGCCTCGGACACCGCGTCGATCAGCCTCAACGACTGCGAGGTCCCCGAGGACGCGATGCTCGGCGAGATCGGCGATGGGTTCAAGGTCGCCATGACGTCGCTCGACTCGGGGCGCTACAGCGTCGCCGCCGGCTGCGTCGGCATCTGCCAGGGCTGTGTCGACGAGTCGGTCAAGTACGCCAAGGAGCGCGAGCAGTTCGGCCGCCCGATCGCCAGCTTCCAGCTGGTGCAGGCGATGATCGCCGACATGAAGGTGCAGGCCGACGCTGCCCGGATGCTGGTCTACCGCGCCGGCTACCTCAAGGACGCGGGCAAGCCCAACACGACCGAGACCTCGATCGCCAAGCTGTATGCCACCGAGGCGGCGGTGCAGTGCGCCAACACGGCAATCCAGGTCCACGGCGGCGCGGGCTACGTCGATGACCATCCGGTCGAGCGCTATTTCCGCGACGTCCGGGTCACCACGCTGTACGAGGGCACCTCGCAGATTCAGAAGCTGATCATCGGCCGCGCGCTGACCGGGATCAACGCGCTCGTCCCCGGCTGACGTGGCCGACGCGGCGGACCCTTCGGCGCCCGCACCCGGGGTGATCGGCGTCGCCGGCGCCGGCACGATGGGCGCCGGGATCGCTCAGCTCGCCTGCCTGGCCGGGGCGCGGACGCTGGTCCACGACCCTGACCCCGAGGCGCTCGAGCGCGGCCTCGGGCGGATCCGGGGTCAGCTGGAGCGTGGGGTCGAGCGCGGGCGCTGGAGCGCCGAGCAGGCGGCCGCCGCCGGCGAGTGCCTGCAACCCGCGACCGACCTCGCTGACCTCGCCGACGCCGAGCTGGTCATCGAGGCGTCGCCGGAGCGCCTTGACATCAAGCGCGAGCTGTTAGAGCGGCTGGGCCACGTCGTGTCCGCCGAGTGCGTACTGGCCACCAACACGTCATCGCTGCTGGTCACGGCGCTGGCGGGCGCCGCGCCGCATCCCGAACGGGTGGTGGGGATGCACTTCTTCAACCCGCCGCCGGTGATGCGCCTGCTCGAGGTGGTCGCCGGGGTCGAGTCCTCCGAACGGGCGCTCGCGGTCGCGCGCGGCGCCGGTGAGGCGATGGGCAAGCACGTGATCATCGCCATCGACGGACCGGGCTTCTTGGTCAACCGATGCAACCGGCCGTTTGGCCTGGAGGCGCTCAAGCTGCTGCAGGAGCGGCTGGCATCGATCGAGGAAATCGACCGGGCCTGCCGGATGGGCGGAGGCTTCCGGATGGGGCCGTTCGAGCTCATGGACCTGGTCGGGGTCGACACCGGTCTCGACGTTGCGCGCTCGTTCTACGAGCAGAGCTTCGGCGAGCCGCGCTGGCGTCCCTCCCCGATCGCGGTCAAGACCGTGGCCGCCGGCCACTGGGGTCGCAAGAGCGGGCGCGGGTACTACGAGTACCCGGAGGGCGGCGAGTACCGTCCCGCCGATCCGGATCCGCTGCCGGTCGGCGGTGGCGACGGCCTGGTGGTGATCGCCGGCGACACGATGCTGGCCGTCGAGCTCGAGCAGGCCGCGCTCGAGGCCGGCTGGCAGGTCGCCTCGCCGGCGCAGGCGCAGGCGCAGGCGATGGACAGCCCGGCTCTGATCCTCGACTTGACCGGCGGCGAGGAGCCCGAGGCGCCGCTGCAGGGCGCGCCGCAGGCGATCTGCGTGGCCGCCGGCTCGCTCGCCGCCCTGGACCCCGGCGGCTCGGCGGTGGGTTTCCACGCGCTGCCGCCGTTTGACTCCAGCGGCCTGGTCGAGTTGACCCGCGGACCCGACACGGCCGAATCCGCGGCCGAGGCGGCCGAGCACTTCTTCTCCACCCTCGGCAAGCACACCTTGTGGGTCGCCGACGCGCCCGGCCTCGTCCTGGGACGGATCGTCTGCCAGGTCGTCAACGAGGCCGCGTTCGCGCTTGGCGAAGGCGTGGGCAGCGCGTCTGACATCGATGCCGGCATGGTCCACGGGCTCAACTACCCGCGAGGGATCCTCGCCTGGGCCGATGAGATCGGCCTCGATCACGTCCTGTCGGTGCTGGACGCCCTCTCGCTGGAGCGCGGCGACGAGCGCTACCGGGTGGCACCGGCGCTGCGGCGGCTGGGCTGGTCAGGCCGACTGGGGCGCCAGACCGGGGCCGGGTTCTTCGACTACGACTCCTGACGCCTACTTGATCGGCTTCTGGCAGCTGAAGTCGCCGGCCGCGAGTCGGCTGGCGTTGCTGGTGGAAGGCGAGAACATCACCCCGGCCAGGAAGCCGCCCTTGCCATCGGCGTCGATGTGTCCGGCGCCCTGGGGGATCTGAACCCCCACGTCGGACGGCAGCGAGTCCCCGCTGCTCCAATCGGGAGCCATCGCCACGTCGGGACCGCCCAGGCGCGGGTCTGAAAAATCGAACTCGCTGGCGCCATCGGAGCGCTTGGGCAGGGTCGAGTAGCCCGGGACGGTGATCGTGAGGGAGCCGCCGCCGCCGGTGAGCGTGACCGTCAGCGTTCCGCCGGCCAGAACGCAGGTCCCGGGATCGGTGATATGGAGAACCGTCGAGGTGGGTGCCGTGCAGCCGACGCAACTGGCCGTGTCGTACTGAGTGACGAACACGCCGGAGCAGAACTCCTTGAGCGAGTGGGCTTCGATGTCGGCGGTGGCGCCGTCGGTCGGATCGCCGGTCAGGGCGAGGATCGCGCCCGGCTCAAGCGGTTGGCTGGTCGGCGTCTCGCCCTGGGAGCCGGCCGGGCATTCGCAGCCGCCGGCCTCGGTGCAGAACCAGCCGTCGCCCAGATCGGTGTAGTTGTACTTGGTGCTCAGCCGGGCGTGGCCGGTGACGTCGATGTGGACCAGCGGCCCGAGCAGGATCTTGACGTGGCCGGTCGAGTACGGGGACACGGTGTCGATCATGTGGTCGACGTCGTCGGGGATCGCGGTGACCGGGAGCTTGGTCGAGTCCGGCCAGGCGGTCGGGCTCTTCATCTGCCAGTCCGACCCGCCGCTGGCCGAGCGAACCTGGCTTGAGGCCCACGTGGAGGCGAACGGCTCGGTGTCGGCGCCGGCGAGCGTGAACGCGGCCGGGCTGCTGCTCGAGTGCAGGATCGCAGGGATCCGGGCCCAGAGATTGCCCGTGATGTCCTGAACATGGCCCCAGAAGCCGGCGGCGTCATAGCTGCGAGCGAATATCGGCGTGCCCGGGGCGGTCAGATACGGGTCGAGAAAATCGGCGTCGACGCTGTAGGGGACCTGGGTCACGACCAGCGCCCCCCAGTCAGCCAGTCCCTCCATGATCCAGGCCTGAAGCGAGGGCCAATTCTTGGCGAGGTCGAACTCGAAGCAGTGAAAGACCTCGTGGGCCAGCACCAGCTTGAGGAACGCCGGGGGGTTGCCCGGCGCGATCCGGATGCGACACAGCGGCCCATTGAGGCTGAACTTCCCCTTGGCGTCGATCGGCTGGGCGTCGTTGTCCTTGACCGCCGTCGTCCTCCCGACCACGAGCTTGAGCCCCAGCGTGTGCCCGAGGAGGGCCGCCTCCTTGTCGCGCCAGGTCGTCGCCTGCGCGGTCAGGGCGGGCGACGGCTTGAAGGTCGGGTCACCGTAGAGGGCGGCGTGCGCCTCCAGGCCCGACGACAGGCCGAGGCGCCGGTTGACGGCCGAGCGCAGGCGCGGTGACAGGTGCGAGTAGTAGCGCAGCATCCACTCGAGGCCCAGGTCCCCGGAGAACGGTCTGCTGCGGGCCCCGCTCGGCGGGTGAACGCCGGCCAGCGCGCCGTAGGAGAGCGCGAACGCCTGCAGCGCGGTCTGCTTGGACACCGAGCCGTCCGGCCGTACCTGCGCCAGCACACGCTGGTAGGCGGTGGCCGGCAGCGGCGTCTTGAGCCTCGAGTCGGCCAGGGGCGCCAGCTCGGTGGCCGCGTCCTGATCGCTGGAGAGGCTGCGGACGCTGAGCAGGCCGATGCGAGCCCCCTCGCGGAACACGATCGTGAACACCGTCGCCTCGCCGGACGCGGTCTGTGCCGTCGCCCCGTCCTGTCCGACCTCGAGGCTCTGAGCCTTGGTGGCTCGCTCGAACGCTCGCACGATCCGCCTGGCCGCCGCCACCGAGTGCAGAACGAATGCGTAGGAACCGACCGACTCGGTGCTCGTCCGCACGCCGGAGGACTCGCGTTCGGCCTCGGCCAGCGCGGTCCTGTCGGCCCTGCGCGTGAGGTGCGAGCGCAGCTCCCTGAGGCCGGCGGCACGGGAGGCGTGCGCGGCGCCCCAGCCCAGCGGTTTGAGGCCCGACGGCGACAGAACCAGATCGCCCGATGCGGCGCAGGCAACCGGTGGCGCCAGCGCTGCCAGCAGGCACGCGAGGAATACGGTACGGCGCATAACGGTCCCCATGACCCCCATGGTCGGCCGCGCACGGTAACAGCAGGCCTCGGCGCTGACAAGCTAGGGTGACGGGCCGCGATGAGAGCCGTCACCTTCCAGGCGCCCCACGAGGTTCGCGTCGACGAGCGGCCGGAGCCGGTGCTCGAATCCCGCGATGACGCAGTGGTGTCGATCGAGGCCAGCGGTATCTGCGGGTCCGATCTGCACATCTACCACGGCCGGGTCAAGATGGAGCCGGGCTTCACCATCGGCCACGAGTTCGTCGGCACGGTGCTGGCCGCCGGCGAGGATGTCACTCGCGTGTCGGCCGGTGACCGGGTCCTGGGCTGCTTTCACAGCGCCTGCGGGACCTGCTTTTTCTGCATGCGGGGCTTGTTTCACAAGTGTGACCGGATGCGTGTCTTCGGCCACGGGGCGCTGCTCGGCTCGCTGCCCGGAACCCAGGCGGAGCAGGCGCTGGTGCCGATGGCCAACCTGACTCTGCGCCGGGTCCCCGAGGGCATATCCGACGAAGTCGCCCTGTTCGCCGGCGACGTGCTGGGGACCGGTTATCACGCCGTTGCCGAGAGCGGGGTCAAGCCTGGCGACAGCCTGGCCGTGCTGGGGCTGGGGCCGGTGGGGCTGTGCGCGGTTCAGGTGGCGGTGGCGGCGGGCGTGCGGCCTGTGCTGGCCATCGACTCGGTGCCTCAGCGCCTGGAGATGGCGCAGAAGTTCGGAGCCGTCCCGGTCCATCTGACCGAGGAGAGCCCCCGCGACGTGGCCCGGTCGCTGACCGAGGGCCGCGGCGTCGATGCCGCCGTCGACGCGGTCGGCCACGCCGACGCGCTGGATCTGGCCATCCGCCTCGCCCGCAAGGCTGGGACGGTGGTGGCGATCGGCGTCTACGCCGAGCCCTGCCAGGTGCACATGGGCGTGGTCTGGATCAAGGCGCTGACCCTGCGCAGCGGGCACGCCAATGTGATCGGGCATGTCGACCGGGTGCTCGGCATGCTCGCCGCCGGCACGCTTGATCCGACCCCGCTGGTCACCCACCACCTGGCGCTCGACGACGCCGCCGAGGCGTACCGGATCTACGATCGGCATGAGGCCCTGAAGATCGTGCTGCAGCCGTAGGCAGCCGGTCCCGGCTCCAGCCGTACGGAGCCCGTCCCGGCTCTCAGCGTCAGCAGCCGGCCGGGCTTTAGCTTCGCAGCCTCCCTCGGACGGATGTTGTAGGGTGCCCGTGGCTTCGCTGGACGTTTGTCCGATAGGCGTCGGGAGCGCCTGTCCTGCAGCGGAGTGCCAACCGAGGCAGGGTCCATGGTTGACACAGTCACAGCCCCCCTGTGCCACTCTCTGGCACGCGTCTGGGTTCAGTCCCGACGCCTGGCGGTCGCCGCGACGGCCGCGCTTGGCCTGCTCGCCGCCGTGCTGCTCCCGGCCGCCACCGCTCAGGCGAGTGGCTGTGCGTTTGCTCACACGCCGATCCCCGCCGCTTCACGCCATGAGCTCAAGGAAGCCGTGGTCTGCCTGATCAACGAGCAGCGTGCCCGGCACCACCTGCCCCGGCTGCACGCCAGCGGCCGCCTGGACCGCTCCGCGCAGGGCTGGACCAACACGATGGTCCGCCACGGCGACTTCAGCCACGGCGCGGACTTCGCCGCCCGGATCAGCGCGGTCGGCTTCAACTGGTCCATCGCCGGCGAGAACATCGCCACCGGCTTTACGACCCCCGCCGCGGTCGTCAACGCCTGGATGGCCAGCACCGGCCACTGCCAGAACATCCTCAGCCCGTCCTTCGCCGACGTCGGCACCGGCAGTGACTCGCCGCGGGGTCGCGGGCGCCGGCACGCGCCGGGACCTGGACCCAGGACTTCGCGCTGCCGATGGGCCAGCACGCCGCCGTCGGGCAACTCAGGCCCGGCCAACGGCTGCCCGTACTGACTCCAGGCCGCTACCGGCTGAGCCAGCGCGGGCGCCGGCCAGCCCGGGCCAGCGCTCGGCAGCTCGTGGGCCCGCGCCGCGCTCTCAAAAGGACGTCGTGTCGCGCAGGTACCACTCGGCGTCGAGCGCCGCCTGGCAGCCCGACCCGGCGGCGGTGATCGCCTGGCGGTAGGTGTGGTCGACGAGGTCGCCGGCGGCGAACACGCCGGGCACGTTGGTCAGCGTCGAGCGGCCCTTGGTGACCACGTAGCCCGCCGTCGTCGGTCTCGACCTGACCCTGGACGAGCTGCGACTGGGGGTCGTGGCCGACCGCGATGAACGCGCCGGCGATCTCGAGCTCGCGGCTCGAGCCGTCCTCGGTGTTGCGCAGCCGCGCCACCGCCAGCGACTTGCTCTCGCCGGCGACGAACTCCTCGACCACGTACGGCGTGACCAACTCGATGTTCGGGATCGCCCGGGCCCGGTCGAGCATGATCTTCGAGGCGCGGAACTCGTCGCGGCGGTTGACGATCGCCACCTTGGAGGCGAACTTGGCCAGGAACATCGCCTCCTCCATCGCCGAGTCGCCGCCGCCGACGATCATCGTCGGGACCTCCTTGAAGAAGGCGGCGTCGCAGGTGGCGCAGTAGCTGACCCCGCGGCCGGAGAGCTCCTGCTCGCCCGGGACGCCGAGCTTGCGGTGCTGCGGCGCCCATCGCCAGGACCACGGTCCGCGCCAGGTGCAGCTCGTCGCCGACCCAGACCTTGTGCGGGCCGCCGTCGCGCGACAGCTCGACCTCGGTCACGTCGTCGGTCTCCAGGCGCGCGCCGAAGCGCTCGGCCTGGTCGCGGAACTGCTGCATCAGCTCCGGGCCCATGATCCCCGGCGGGAACCCGGGGTAGTTCTCGACGTCGGTGGTCTGCTGCAGCAGCCCGCCCCAGGCAAAGCCCTCGACCACCAGCGGCTCGAGGTCGGCGCGCGCGGTGTAGAGCGCGGCCGTGTAGCCGGCCGGACCGCTGCCGACGATGATCACGTTCTCGATTCGCTGGTCGGTCACTTCATTAAGTATAGCTAGGGGCCGCGCTCGGTGCGCCACCGTGGCCACCGTGCGGCGCAGCTGGAGGTAGGCCACCGCGCCGGGCAGCGTCGGCAGCCAGAACGCGAAGCCCGGTAGGCCAGCACCGCCACGACCGCCAGCTGGACGGGGACGCCGAACGCCGTGAACGCGCCGATCATGCCGCCGTCGACGCCGCCGATCCCGCCGGGCAGCGGCAGCGCGTTGCCGAGCATGCCGACGAAGTAGCGACATCACGATCACCGCCGTCGGCGGCGAGCCGCCGAAGGCGTGAAAGCACGCCCACAGGACGGCGATGTCGAACCCCCACCAGGCGACCGCGCCCAGCACGCTCGGATCGCGGCCGCGGACCAGGTCGATCGCGGTGCGCACGCCGCTGGCCGCCGCCGCCGGCGCGGCGGCCAGCGCGGCTGACCAGCCGGCCGAGCCGCCCGTCGTGGGTCCAGCGCTCGACGAGCCGGTCGAAGTCGCCCGGCAGCAGCGAGACGGCCAGGAAGATCGCGATCACGCCGGCGCCGAAGATCGCCGGGATCGACCGTGAGCGCAAACGGCGCCGGACCCGGGAAGACCCCGAGGTAGAGCCCCAGGCCCGTCGACCACCAGCGCCCCCATGTAGACCCCGTACAGCAGCGCCATGAACGCGATCATCCGGCAGGCGACGACGCGCGGCTCCATCCCGGAGCGGCGCACCGCCCACGCGGTCAGCGCGATCCCGCCGGCGCCGGCGGAGGCGAACAGCCGCGTGGCGGCCAGCCCGGCCATCGTGATCTGATAGCTCGCGCGCCAGTCGATCCGCGACTCGCCGCGGACGAACACCGCCCGGAACAGGGCGATGTAGCCGAAGAACGAGCAGCACCTCGAGCACCGCCGCCAGCGCCAGCCACCACACGTTGCCGTGCTGGATCCGGTTCCACGTGTCGCGCAGGCCCAGCAGCTTGGGCAGCACGAAGTACAGGAACGCGACCGCCGAGACGACGAACATGACCGAGGCCAGCAGCCGCCGCCGGGTGAAGACGACCCGCGGCATCTCCTCGGTCGCGCGCGGTCTCAGGTCGCTCGGTCGACGGCGTCGCCAGGGTCCCGCCTCCGCGGGTCCAGTCGTCGCTCGGGTGTCGGCGCGCTGCCCGCTCGTCCCGGGGACTCGAGTGGCCCTCCAGCGACGTCCGATCCCCCATCGTCTACGAGGCCGCCGCTCAGCGCCTGCAGCGAGCCCAGCCCACGCGTAGAGCCGCCGCCAGCGGCGCCACCCTCGGCGCGCCGGCGCGGACGGTCTCGGCCAGCGCGGCGCCCGCCGAGCAGATCGACCGCGTAGTGCTCGCCGAGGTAGACGAGCGCCAGCCCGAGCAGCGCCGCGTAGGTCCACCCCACGGCGCCCGCCACCGGACCCACCTCGGAGAGCAGGTGCGCGCCCATCAGCGACGTGGCGAAATGCAGCGACGGCATGGCAGCCAGCGGGATTTCCTCCGAGGACATCGTAGAGGGCGGCCCAGCGGTCACCCCAGAACTGCTCCCCGTACTCGATCATCATCCGGCGCACCGCGGGCCCGCGGTCGTCGCCGAGACGGCCCGTGACGCGCGGCATACCACGGGCGGCGCGGTCGGGATCGCCCAGTAGAAGATCGGCGCCGAGGTCGAACACCGCGTACATCCGCGCGGCCGCGCGCCGGGAACTCGCTCGGGCCGCGCGGCGCAGGACGTACAGCACGCTCGCGTGCGGGACGATGAACCACATCCAGTGGCACCACACCAGCACGCGCTCGAAGCGGTTGATCTGCGCCCGGCGTCGAGAGCGCCGCGCTGCAGCCGGAGCGTCGGCGGCACGCCGAGCCCGAGCACCCGGTCGACGGCGATCGGGTAGTCGATCCGGACCCGCTCGGCCTGGCGCTGCGGGGTCGTCGTGCGGCAGCTCGTAGGCGGCCAGGTAGGCCCACATGTTCAGCGCGCACACGCCGAGGTCGCGCCTGCGGCCCGGGCGGCACGCCACCGCCAGCGCCGGCGGCGCCAGCGCCGAGACGCGCCATCACCGCGGCCGGGCGGCAGCTTCACCCGGCGGCGCAGCAGCGGGCGCGGCGACCCCGGCCGCGACCAGGGCCCAGGCACCCGCTCTGATGGCCCTCGAGACGCGCAAGCGGCGGCCAGTATAGGCCGGACGCAGCTGTGATCCAGCCCTGATCCGGGCCGCGACCGGGCTTCCTCGCCAGCCGGCGCCCAGAGCCCGTAACCCGTCGAGCCAGTGTCCAGGGAGGGCCCGTTGACGGGACGAGCATCGGGCCTCTCGGGATAGAATGCCGCGCCGCCTTGCGACCCGCCGTCAACGACGCCAAGTCCCGCCGCCGGCGGCGCCCGCTCCGTACTCGTCTGCAGAGCCCCCGGCTCCGGGGCGCGGATCGGCGCTGCTCGCGCTGGTGGCGCTGGTGGCGCTCGTCCTGGCCCCCGACGCGCTGGCCAACTTCATCACCCCGAAGTCCGGCGGCTCGCCGAACGCCAACCAGATCTCTCGCTCTACAAGATCGTCCTGTACATCGCCGCCGTCGTGTTCGTGATCGTCGAGGGCGCGCTGGTCTACTCGGTGTACAAGTTCCGGGCCAAGAAGAACCGGTCGCCGCCCAGATCCACGGCAACACGCGCCTGGAGATCGGCTGGACCGTGGCCGCGGCCCTGATCCTGGTCGTGCTGACCGTCGTCACCTTCGTCAAGCTGCCGAGCATCGTCAACCCGCCCAACTCGAGCGCGCAACGGGCTGGTGCTGTCGGCCTCGGTCACCGCAGCCGACCCCGCCGAACGGCAAGAAGCTGACGTCTGCGTCCAGGGCCGCCAGTACATCTGGCGCTACAGCTACGGCACCAGCTGCGTCAACGACGCCTTCGCGCAGCAAGCTGCCGTACTCCTACACGACGATGGTCGTGCCGGAGCACACCACCGTCGTGCTCGACGATCCAGTCGACCGACGTGATCCACTCGTGGTGGGTGCCGTCGCTGGGCGGCAAGGTCGACGCCGTCCCCGGCTACACGACCTACACCTGGTTCAAGGCGCTGCACACCGGGACCTTCCGCGGCCAGTGCGCGCAGCTGTGCGGGACCAACCACGCGGCGATGGTCGCGTTCGTCCAGGTCGTCACGCCGGCCCAGTACCAGGCCTGGCTGCAGCAGCAGGGCGCGCTGATCACAGCCGCCAACAACCAGGTGGCCCAGCTGCGGGCGATCCTGACCGCCGAAGGACAACTAGGAAGCTAGTGCGACCCAACTCGACCGATCTGATGGCGATCACCGATACGCACTCCGACCCGTCCCCCAGGTGACCGCCCACCAGCGTGGTCGCGCCGCGGACCGACCAAGCGCTGGGTCGACTGGGTGCCGACCACCGACCACAAGAAGATCGGGATCATGTACCTGGTCCTGACCTTCGTCTTCTTCTGCTGGGCGGGGTCGAGGCGCTGATGATGCGGCTGCAGCTGAGCGTGCCCAACAACACGCTGGTCACCTCCGAGCACTACAACCAGCTGCTCACGCTGCACGGGACGACGATGATCTTCCTGTTCGTGGTGCCGGTGATGGCCGGCTTCGGCAACTACTTCCTGCCGCTGATGATCGGCGCGCGCGACATGGCGTTCCCGCGCCTGAACGCGCTGTCGTTCTGGCTGCTGCTGCTCGGCGGGATCGTCTTCTACGCGACGCTCTTCTTCCATCCGCCCGACGCCGGCTGGTGGAGCTACCCGCCGCTGTCGGAGTCGCTGTACTCGCCCAGCGGCGGCCAGGACGCGTGGATCTTCCTGATCCACATCACCGGCATCTCCTCGCTGGTCGGCGCGATCAACTTCTACGCGACGATCGTCAACATGCGCGCGCCGGGCATGAGCTGGGGCCGGCTGCCGCTGTTCGTGTGGGCGCTCCTCGTCTACGCGATCCTGCTGATCATCGCGCTCCCGGTGGTCGCGGCCGCGGTCACGATGCTGCTGACCGACCGCCACTTCGGCACCCACTTCTTCGACCCCACCGCGCACGGCTCGCCGGTCCTATGGCAGCACCTGTTCTGGTTCTTCGGGCACCCCGAGGTCTACATCATGATCTTGCCCGGGTTCGGGATCATCTCCGAGGTCATCCCGGTGTTCTCGCGCAAGCCGATCTTCGGCTACAAGGCGATCGCCGCCTCGACCGCCGTGATCGCGTTCCTGGCCACGCTGGTGTGGGCCCACCACATGTTCGCCTCGCCGGTGCCGATCGTCGTGCTCGGCTTCTTCATGCTGAGCTCGTTCCTGATCGGGGTCCCGACCGGGGTCAAGATCTTCAACTGGATCGCCACCTTATGGCGAGGATCGATCGTGATGACGACCTCGCTGTATTTCGCGGTCGGGTTCATCGCGATCTTCACGATCGGCGGGATCACCGGCATCTTCCTGGCCGTGTTCCCGGTCGACTGGCAGCTCAACGACACCTACTTCGTGGTCGCCCACTTCCACTACGTGCTGATGGGCGGCGCCGTGTTCACGGTGTTCGCCGGGATCTACTACTGGTTCCCCAAGATGACCGGCCGGATGCTGAACGAGCGGCCGGGCAAGATCTCGTTCTGGCTGATGTTCATCGGCTTCAACGCCACCTTCTTCGTCCAGCACGCGCTCGGGCTGTCGGGGATGCCGCGGCGGATCTACACCTACCAGCCGGGCCTCGGGTGGTCGACCTACAACTTGATCTCGACGATCGGATCGTTCATCCTCGCGGTCGGGATCCTGGTGACGATCGTCAACGTCGCCCGGAGCCTCAAGACCGGCAAGATCGCGGGACCGGATCCGTGGAAGGGCAACACGCTCGAGTGGTTCACATCATCCCCCCCGCCGGTCAACAACTTCGACGAGATCCCGCGCGTGCGCTCGGTCGAGCCGATGCGCGACATCCGCCGCCAGGTCGAGCGCGAGACCGGCGTCACCCAGAAGAGCGGCGGCAGCGAGCAGTTCGCGCGATCATCGCGGCTGACATGACCGCCTCGACGGCAACAGCGGCGGCGGGACGGCTACGCGCCCGCCAGGCTCCTGGCCGACTACTTCGACCTGACCAAGCCGAAGGTCCAGTCGCTGCTGCTGTTCACGACGATCACGTCGATGGAGATCGCCGGCAACCCGCCGGTCTCGAAGGTCGCGCTGACCTGCCTGGGCGGCTATCTGTCGGCCGGCGGCGCCGGCGCGGTCAACCACTACTGGGACCGCGACATCGACGCCCAGATGCGCCGCACCGCCGACCGGCCGATCCCGTCCGGGCGGATCTCGCCGGCGGCGGCGCTGCGCTTCGGCTTCGCGCTGGCCGGCGCTCTCGTTCCTGCTGCTGTCGCTGACGGTCAACCTGCTGGCGGCCTCCCTGGCGCTGGGCGGCTTCGTCGGCTACGTCGGCGTCTACACGATCTGGCTCAAGCGCCGCACGCCCCACAACATCGTGATCGGCGGCGCCGCCGGCGCGATGCCCCCGCTCGTCGGCTGGGCGGCGACCCGCGGCACCCTGTCCTGGACCGCGGTCTACCTGTTCGCGATCGTCTTCTACTGGACGCCGCCGCACTTCTGGGCGCTCAGCCTGCTGATGAAGGACGAGTACGCCGAGGTCGGAGTGCCGATGCTGCCGGTGGTGCGCGGCGAGCGGCGAGACGCGCCGCCAGATCCTGCTCTACACGCTGCTGCTGTACGCCGTCACCCAGCTGCCGTTCTGCGCCGGCGAGTTCGGCGGCATCTACCTGGTCGCCTCGATCGTGCTCGGCCTGATGTTCGTCGCCGGCGCCGTGCTGCTCTACCGCCGGGCCGACCGCCGCACCGCGCTGCGCCTGTACCTGTTCTCGATGGTCTACCTGGCGCTGCTGTTCGGCGCCATGGTGGCCGACGTCAAGCTCTGACCGGCGGACTGGACACCGCCGCCATACCCAAACCGATTAGGATTTGCCGCCATGGACAGAAAGCTCGCCCGCAAGAACATCCGCTCCGGCCTGATCGCCGGCGCCGCCTGCCTGTTCATGTTCGGCATCACGTTCCTCGCCGCCGCGATCTACGTCCACGCGTGAGCGACCCGATCAGCAGACGCCGCCGGTCGGGGAGGAGATCCACCTTCCCGGGCCGACCCTGATCCCGCTGCTGAGCGCGGTCTGGATCACGCTCATGGTGGTCGGGACCACGATCGGCTGGTACCTCTCGATCATCGGCCTGATCCTGTTCGTCGTGACCACCGTCCGCTGGATCCGCGACACCCGTCGCGACGTCGAGGCGCTCCCCGAAGAGCACCACTGCTAGTCGCCGCAGCGGCCGCGAGGTCGTGGCGGCGCGCGCCCAGGACCGGCGTCAGGCCGACGCGGGCACGTCGCACTGGCGCCGTCGCCCGACCACACCCGGACGATGTCGCGCATCGACAGGATGCCGACCAGCTCGCCGCCGTCGACCACGATCAGGTGGCGGAAGCCGCCGCGGACCATCGCCGCCGCGGCCTGCTCCAGCGACCAGTCCGGGGCGGCGAAGGTCAGCTTGGCGGTCAGGTGGTCGGCGACGCGCTCGCTGTCGGGATTCTCGCCGCGCGCCGACCGACCGCAGGATGTCGCGCTCGGTGATCACTCCCGGGCCCGGGCGCCTCCGGGTCCAGCACCACCGCCGCGCCCACCCGGCGCTCCGCACATCGCCGCGGCCGCCTCGCGCAGCGTGTGGCCGGCCCGACCGTCAGCACCACCTCGGTCATCCCGTCGCGAACCAGCATGCGCGCCTCCCGCGAGAGTTTGCAACGATTGACGCAATCATAAACAAGCTCATCCGCGATGGCCGCGTGCCGGCGCCGTTCGTCGCTCGGAACGCATAGGATGCCGGTGAGTTGATGCTCGAGGCGACCAGGACAGCACGGTGCGTAACCGTCCTCTGTTGCAGATGTTGGTCATCGGGCTGATCGCCGTCGCGATCGGTATCCCGGTGGCGCTGATCATCCCGTGGTTCCCGACCGACGCCTCGACCCAGGCGCACAACATCCGGACGCTCTACGACGTCCTGCTGATCGCCTCGGTGCCGATCTTCGTGCTGGTCGAGACCGTCATCCTGTACTCGGTCTGGAAGTTCCGCATGAAGCCCGGCGAGGAGGAGAAGGACGGCCCGCCGATCCACGGCAACACCCGGCTCGAGGTGATCTGGACGGCGCTCCCGGCGGTCCTGATCATCGGGCTGTGCACCTACGCCTACACCGTGCTGCGCACCAACGAGAAGAGCCACCCGGGCAAGGCGATGCTGGTCAACGTCACCGAGCGCCAGTTCGCGTTCGAGTTCTCCTACCCGGTGGCGGGCGGCAAGCAGGTCGTCTCCCCGAGCTCTACCTCCCCAAGGGCCAGCCGGTCGTCTTCAAGCTGCGCTCGCTGGACGTGATCCACAGCTTCTTCGTGCCCGAGTTCTCCGAGAAGATCGACGCCGTGCCCGGCATCACCACCGACCTGCGCGTCACCCCGACCCGGCTCGGCACCTATCCGGCCGAATGCACCGAGCTGTGCGGCGCCGGGCACTCGCTGATGCGCGCGACGGTCACGAGTTCTGACGCCCGCGGCGTTCCAGACCTGGCTGAGCTCCCAGAAGCCCAACGGGCCGCCGCCGGTCGGCACGCCCCCGTCGTTCGCCGCCCAGCCCGGGATCCCGGGCGCCGGGCGCCGCGCCGGCGCGCCAGCTCGTCGGGCTCCGAGGCGCCGCCGCCACCACGCCGGCGGCCGGCAAGGCCGTCTTCACGGGCCCGGGCGGGTGCGGCAGCTGCCACACGCTGGCCGCCGCCGGCACCACCGGGACGGTCGGGCCGGACCTGACCCAGCGCC
Organism: uncultured Solirubrobacterales bacterium; assembly: GCA_963754375.1. Lineage (GTDB taxonomy): Bacteria > Actinomycetota > Thermoleophilia > Solirubrobacterales > Solirubrobacteraceae > Palsa-465. The sequence goes on along the minus strand of CAVWFX010000011.1, from coordinate 297,238 downwards.
TGAAGAGCGACTGCGCCAACCCGAAATCCATGGCGATCCGCGGCAAGACCCTGGCCGAGTGCATCCACACCGCGATCACCAAGCCCTACGCCTATCTGCCCACCGGCTATCACGCCGGCGTGATGCCGCCAAACTTCGCCACCACGCTGAGCCCGACCCAGATTCAGGCGCTTGTCAACTTCCTTTCGAGCGTGACAAAGTGAATAGCAGCAATGCCCGCGATCGCCGACCCGAGAGCGAGTCGAGATTGAAGGAGGAGAGCTGATGGCCCTTCCGGCAAAGCTCCGCGCGCCCGGCTGGTACCGAGCCGCGCTGTTCGACGTGATCGGATTCGCGTTCTGCTTCGGGCTCATCGTCCTGATCCGCTGGCTGATGCACGAGCACCCGGTGATCGACGGCCACGCGATCACGATCGTGGCCCTGATCGGGGTGCCGCTGTTCTTCCTGGTCGGGCTCGGCACCGCCGACTACTGGTTCTACTGGGCAGCCGGCAAGCGCACCCGGGCCGAGGACCATTCCGCCCACGGCGCCCACAGCTGGCGCGACTACTTCCGCGTCAACACCGACCACAAGGTGATCGGCATCCAGTACGTGGTCACCTCGTTCTTCTTCCTGCTCGTGGGCGGCCTGCTGGCGATGCTGATCCGCGCCCAGCTGGCCAAGCCGGGCATGCAGTTCCTGACGCCCGAGCAGTACAACGGCGTGTTCTCGGTCCACGCCACGATCCTCATCTTCCTGTTCGTGATCCCGGTGTTCGCCGGGCTGGCGAACTTCGTGCTGCCGCTGATGATCGGGGCGCCGGACATGGCGTTCCCGCGCCTGAACGCCCTGTCGTACTGGCTGCTGCCGCTGGCCGGGATCATGATGCTGATGAGCTTCCTGGCCCCGGGAGGCTCGTTCGCCGCCGGCTGGACGGCCTACGCGCCGCTGTCGACGACGATGCCGCTGGGCCAGCTGTTCTTCTCGATCGCGGTGCAGTTCGCGGGCGCCTCCTCGATCGCCACCGCGCTGAACTTCCTGGTGACGATCATCACCATGCGTGCGCCCGGGATGAGCTTCTTCCGCCTGCCGCTGCTGGTGTGGGCGAACTTCTCGACCTCGCTGCTGGTCGTGATCGCGACCCCGTTCATCGCCGCCTCGCAGTTCTTCGTGCTGCTCGACACGGCGCTGCACTTCCACTTCTTCGACGCCTTCGTGGGGGCGGGCAAGAACGGCAACGTGATCATGTACCAGCACGTCTTCTGGTTCTACTCGCACCCGGCGGTCTACATCATGATGCTGCCCGGGTTCGGGATCATCTCCGAGGTCATCGCCGTCAAGTCGCGAAAACCGATCTTCGGCTACCGGATGATGGCGTTCTCGCTGCTGGCCATCGTGGTGCTCGGCTTCACGGTGTGGGCGCACCACATGTTCGTCTCCGGCATGGCCGCCTGGATCCGGATCCCGATGATGATCACGACCGCGATCATCGCCATCCCCACCGGGATCAAGATCTTCTCGTGGCTGGCCACGCTGTGGCGAGGGGTGCTGCACCTCGACACCCCGATGCTGTTCGCCCTGGGCTTTCTGACGATGTTCACGCTGGGCGGGATCAGCGGCGTGATGCTGGCCATGATCCCGTTCGACATCCACGTCAGCCAGACCTACTTCATCGTCGCCCACATCCACTACGTGCTGTTCGGCGGATCGCTGTTCACGATCTTCGCCGGCGTCTACTACTGGTTCCCGAAGATGACCGGGCGAATGTTCGACGAGCGGCTGGGCAAGTGGCACTTCTGGATGACGTTCATCTTCTTCAACCTGACGTTCGGGCCGATGCACCTGATCGGGATCCAGGGGATGCCGCGGCGCGTCGCCGAGTACGCGGAGAAGTTCGCCGCCTGGAACCTGTTCATCTCGATCTCGGCCTTCATCCTCGGCGCCAGCACGCTGATCTTCCTCTACAACATGGTGGCCAGCTGGCGCTCGGGCCCGCGGGCCTCGGCCAACCCGTGGCGGGCCCTGACGCTCGAGTGGCAGGTCTCCTCGCCGCCGCCGATCTTCAACTTCGACGCCGTGCCCACGGTGGTCGGCGGCCCCTATGAGTACGGCGTGCCGGGGGCGGTGCACGGGATCTTCAAGCCGCCCGCCGAGGCCAAGCCGGTGGCCGCCGGGACCGGCTCATACTCCACGCCGCCCAGCCAGGAGAGCCACGAGTGAGGACGATCCTGGTCGTCGCCAACGAGACGCTCGGCGGACGCGCGCTGATCGACGCGGTCGTGCGACACGCCGCCGAGGAGGACACGCGCTTCGTGCTGTGCGTGCCCCAGACCCAGCCACGCTCCGGCTACGTGGTCTATGACGACTCCGTGTTCGACGCCGCTCAGGCGCGAGTCGACCTGGCCGTCGGGTTCGTTCGCTCGGAGGGGATCGACGCGGTCGGCGAGGTCGGCGATCCCGACCCCTACGCCGCCACCATGGACATGGTCCGCGAGTACGACCCGGACGCGATCATCATCTCGACCTACCCGGAGTCGCGCTCGGGCTGGCAGCGGCGCGACCTGGTCGAGCGGATCCGCCAGGCCACCGGGCTGCCGGTCGAGCACGTGGTGGCCGACATCGACACCGAGGGTCTGCTCCTTCCACATCACGCTGGCGGTGGCCAACCGCACCGCCGAGCGGCGACGCGCTGCTGGATGCGCTCAAGGCCAAGGCGGCCGAGGAGAGCGACAAGCGCGAGCGGCTGTTCATCGTCGTCGTGCCCCAGGAGGGCGGCACCGGCCACGCGGCCCGGCGCGCCCGCACCCGGCTGTCGCTGGTGCTCAGGCGCCTGCACGACGCCGGCCTGACCGCCGCCGGGCATGATCGGCGACCCCGATCCCTACACGGCGATCATGAACGCGCGTCCAGTACTTCCGCATCGACGACATCGTGATCTCGACGTACGCCGAGACCAAGTCAGGCTGGCTGCGCGCCGACCTGATCGACCGGGTCCGCAACGCCACCGGCAAGGAGGTCGAGCACGTGGTCCACGACCGACTCCGGTCCGGACGGGCAGCCTGATGGAAGCCGCCTCGATCGCCCACGCCGAGCACCACGGGCCGCCCCCGGCCCACCGGTCCTCGCGCGTCCACGCGCCGACCCTGGGGATGCTGCTTTTCATCATCTCCGAGGTGATGATCTTCGGCGCCTTCTTCACCGCCTACTTCTTCATCCGGGTCGTCAACCACAACCCGTGGCCGGCGCCCGGGACCAAGCTGCCGGAGGCGGTGGCGGGCGTCAACACCGCGATCCTGCTGTCCTCCTCGCTCACCCTCCACTGGGCGCTGACCTCGATCAAGAACGGCAACCGCTTCGGGCTCAAGGCGGGGATGGCCGTCCACCTTCCTGCTCGGCGTGACCTTCCTGTCGATCCAGATCAACGAGTACGTCCACATCGGCTTCGCGCCCAAGTACGCGGCCCAGTCGACCGTCTTCTACGCCCTCACCGGCCTGCACGGCGCCCACGTGTTCATCGGCCTCTGCCTGCTGCTGATGGTCACGGTCCGCGCCTTCCGCGGCCACTACTCGCCGGAGCACCACACGGGCATGGAAGTGCCGGGGATCTACTGGCACTTCGTCGACATCATGTGGGTGGTCGTCTACACGACCGTCTACGTGCTCTGAGTCTCCGAGCGCCCGCTCGCGACGCCAGTCGTGCGCAAACACCCCCCAAACCCGCTGCGCTCCGAGGCCGACGCGTTCCGCGTTCCTGTCTGGTTCGTGGCCGCGGTCGCGGTGATCGTGATCATCGTGCTGGTGATCCAGGCGCTGACCTGAGGATTGCGGCCGGCGGCGGGCCGGCAGCGTCGTCGTGGCACCATTGAGAGCGGTGCTCCCGCCCGTTATTCCGTTCGCCGACGCGCCGGTCCAGACGATCGGCTTTCCAGTGCTCGTGGTCCTGGCCTGGATCCCCTACCACATCCGGGCTCGCACCCTGAAGGCCGCCGGCCGGCCGGTGCCGACCTGGCGTCAGGTGTGCTTCGCCTCCGGCCTGGTCGTGCTGCTGATCGCATCCAGCCCGCCCGTGGACACCCTCTCAGACCAGCTCCTGGTGGCCCACATGGCCGAGCACCTGCTGATCGGGGATATCGCCGCGCTGCTGCTCGTGCTCGGCCTCACCGGGCCGCTCATGGCTCCCCTGCTGCACAACCGGCTCGCGTCGGTGCTGCGCTTCCTCACCAACCCGGTGGTCGCCCTGGTGTGCTGGGGGGTCAACTTCTACGTCTGGCACCTGCCCGCGCTCTACCAGGCCGCGCTGCGCCACGACGCCCTGCACGCGCTCGAGCACGCGACCTTCCTGGCCTTCGGCATCTGCGTGTGGATGGCCCTGCTGGGGCCATGGCCGAAGCCGGCCTGGTTCAACAACGGCGCCCGGCTGGGCTACATCGTCGCCGTCCGGCTGATCGGCACCGTGCTGGCCAACGTGCTGATCTTCGGCGGCACCGTCTTCTACCCCATCTACCGCTCCGGCGACGCCCACTGGCACATCAGCCCGATCGCCGACCAGGTGGCCGCCGGCGGCGTGATGATGGTCGAGGAGAGCCTGCTGACCATCGGGCTGTTCTGCTGGCTGTTCCTGCGCGTGGCGCGCCAGCAGGAGCAGCGCCAGGAGCTGCTCGACTACGCCATCGCCCACGGGATCGAGCTCGACGAGCGCCGCGCCCAGCGGGCCGTCGCCGCCGGGCGCGGCGAGGAGCTCTGGGACCGCCTGCGTTCCGCGACGCCCTCCGAGCCCGTGGCCGGCCCGCCCGCCGGCTGACCCGGCCTCGGGTCCGGTCGGTCGTGGGTCGCGGCGCCGGCGTCACGACAGCAGCGAAGGGGCCAATGCAAACCGGGGCCGTTGCACTTCCGGCACACGCCGGCACACTTCGGGACGCTTCCCGGTGGCTGGCAGCAGAAATCCCCACCTGGTGGCGGAAAAGTGCTGCCAGTCGAGGCTTGGTCGATTTTGCGCCGGACAGACACAAAGCGACCAAGGCCCAACCGCGGCGGTCGGTACCCGGCCCTTCCAAAGCTGCAGTTAAGAACGTCGGGGCCCAGGCCAGGGCGGGGACCCCTGCCACCAAGCCGCCGCTCGGCCGTGCGGCCCGCACCCCGCCGCTCCCGGGGCCGCGCGCACTCGCAGCCCACCGCTCCCGCGGCCGGGCCGGGCCGGAACCCGCGGCTACTTGACGGTCAGCGTGCCGACCATGCCGGCCGCGCGGTGGCCGGGAACCGAGCAGTAGAACGTGTACTTGCCGGGCTTGAGGTCGGCGCTGATGGTGGAGACGCCGCCGTTGGAGACGATCTTGCCGATCGTGTTGACCCCGCCGCCCTGATGGGCGATGTCGTGCGGCGTCGAGGACATGTTCTGTCATGTTGATGGTCACCTTGACCGGGGGTGGCGGTGGCGCTCGAGGCCAGGAACTTGAGCTGGCCGGTCGGATCGGCGTTGATCTGACAGCTTGCCGTTCTTCTCGATCGCCGGCTTCTGGTTGACCTGGGCCACCGCGGTGGCCAGCGCGCCCGTGTCCTGGCCGGGCCTGCCCGCCACCGCGCCGACGTAGGCGGCCACGTCCTGGGCCTCCTGGCCCTTGTAGAGCATGGCCGGCATCACGCCCTGCGTGTTGGGGTAGCGGATCCAGTAGTCGACCAGGCCCTGGATCGAGTCGCTCTTGACGCCGTCGGCGCGGTCCTGGCGGAAGGCGTCATCGAGATTGGGCCCGACCACCCCCGTGGTGGAGGCGTGGGCGAGCGTGTGGCAGGAGCCGCACTTGGCCACGAACAGCTGCTTTCCGCGCACCACGTTGTCGGTCGGATGCTTGACCGCGCAGCCGCCCAGGACGACGAGCAAAAGCGCGGTCGGAACGAGGGCTGCGAGGCGTCCGGGGACCTCGTGCGAGGGCTTTCACCATACGTTGCGGGCCCGCACTCTATCAAAGCGCGCGGCATCGCGGCGCCGCCGTTCGGTCTCTGGCGGGGCGTTGACGTCCGGCCCGCTGGTAGCATTGCGCCGCAATGAGGACGCGCCAGAAGTACCGGATGCGGACGCCCTCCACCGGTCGCGAAGTCATCATCGAAGCCGAGCCGGGCGAGATCTATCTCGACCGGGAGACCGGCGAGGAGCTGGAGGTTGTCGGCGAGCTTCTCCCGCTTGCTCCGACGCCCTCGGAGCTGCCATGGACGGTCGAGAACCTGCGCTTCTGCAATTGGTGTGAACAGCTGGCGCAGAAGGACCTCAACGACTGCCCCGTGTGCGGCAGGCGCATGGAGCCCCTCGGCTCCTGAGGTCCCGAGCGTCCCGCGATATGGAGCCTTTCAAGAGGCTGAGGAGCACCAGTAGTGTGGCCGCTCTCGCCGCGCTCGCGCTGCTGCTGGCGCTCGGCGTGTCCGCCTGCGGGGGCGGCACCGGCACCACCAATACCGCCGGGGCGCCGCCGTTCACCGTCCCGACCTCGAGCGTGTCCCCCACCTCCGTGCCCGCCAACACGTCGACCAGCACCACCAGCACGACCTCAAGCAGCGCCACCGGCACCAGCGGCTCCACCGGCACGGCCACCAGCGCCGGCACCGGGACCAGCGCCGGGACCGGCACCAGCGGCGGTGGCACCGCGACCGGCGGCGGCACCGGCACCTCAGGAGGCGCTCCAGCCGGCACCGGGACCTCCGGCGGTGGCGGCGAAGCTGGCGGCGGGACCGGCACCAGCGGCGGCGCCGGCCTCGGCTCGGCCTTTTGCCAGCAGAACCCCGGCGCCTGCTAGAGCCCCTGCAGCCGGCGAGAGCCCTCTACAGCCGGCAGGAGCCCTCTACAGCGTGCTCGGACTACGGCTTGAGCCCGCCGTGGACGTAGGTCTTGGGGTAGTTGTTGTTGGTGATCTCGGTGGCCCTGTACTCGACCCGCGTGCCCGTGTAGCTGCACAGATAGCGCGTGGTGGCGCCCACGCGTCGTCTGCGCGGTCTCGGTCGCCGGCGGCGTTCTTGCAGTTCCCGGCGCGGCTCTGGCGGTAGGAGAACTTGCTGGCGTTGAGGTTGTAGGACAGCACCGGCGCCCAGGTGGGGACGGTCAGCCCGATCACGTCGCCCTTCTTGACCGGCAGCGCGGTGAACGAGGTGAAGCTGGGCGGCAGCGACAGCGGCTCCTGGAGCACCTGGCCCAGGAACGGGATCATGTGGAAGGTCGCGCTCTGGGCCGCGACCGTGTACCGGTTGTCCGGGCCCGGCTTGAGCACGGTGAGCGCCAGCTGGGGCGTCCCGCTGTAGGCCGTATCCAGCAGGTGCAGGTAGTTGCGCTCGGTCTTGGCGTTCGTCGACAGCTTGGACAGCCCGACCGTGAAGGCGACGATCCACCCGTCGCTCTTGACCGTGGTCGGGTAGGCGACGCCGTCGCTGACCGACTGGACCGCGGTCGTACGCGTGAGGATGATGAAGCACTGGGAGGGCGAGACGCCCTTGGGGCAGGCGGGGGCGGCGATCGGCGTCGCCGTCTGGCCGAGCTCGACCATCTTGGCCGAGGCGATGCCCGGCGGCCAGTGCCAGCACGGCCACGATCAAGCCGGCGATTGCCAGGGAGAAGCGTTTCATCATCCTCATTGAACACGACCGACGGCAGCAGTTGCGCCTGCACGAGCGCCAGCGTCCTCCGACGACAGGCTCGTCGAACAGCAGCGCGAGCCGCTTCCCGGGCCCGTCGAGGGCGCTGCGTCGGCTAGAGCTTAGTGACGTTTACCGCTTTGGGCCCTTCGGGCCGGCCTCCTCCTCATAGGAGACCTTGGATCCCTCCGGCAGCGAGCGGTAGCCGTCGCCGTTGATGCCCGTGAAGTGAACGAACAGGTCGCGACCACCATCGTCGGGCGTGATGAACCCGAAGCCCTTGTCGTCGCTGAACCACTTGACCGTACCCGTTGCCATGAACTCCCCTTCGGCGCAACTCGCCTTTGACACCGACAGCCGGGCCCAGGTCGGCCCCGACCAGAACGCGGGAAAACGTATCAGGGACGGCGTGCTCGGCCGCGATGTCGCCGCTCACCGGCCGTGGAACGTCGCCTTGCCCGGCCCCTGCTCCAGAAACGACCGCACCGCGTTCTGCAGATCCTCGGTGGCGAACAGCTCTCCGGCCACCTTGCCCACCCGCTCGTTGGCGAGCTCCACGCCGCCCTCCAGGTAGTCGCGGATCACCTGCTTGGTGGCGGCATGGGCCAGCGTCGGGCCCGGCGGCGAGCTCCCGGGCAAGCGCACGCGCGGCGGCGTCGAAGCCGTCGTCGGGCAGCACGCGGTTGACGACGTTCCAGCGCTCGAGCTCGGCGCGCGCTGTAGCGGTCGTCCGGCCATCACGAACTCCCGGGCCCGGCCGCTGCCGGCCCGCTCGGCCAGCCGCTGGGTGCCGCCCATCGCCGGCGTCAGCCCGATCACCCGCTCCACCAGGCCGAAGCTGGCCGACTCCGCCGCCAGGATCAGATCGCAGGCCAGCGCCAGCTCGAACGCCCAGGTCAGGCACAGGGCGTGGGCGGCGAACACGGTCGGGCACGGCAGCGCGTCGACCCGCCGGGCCAGCGCGACCAGCTCGTCGAACACCGCCCGCGCGGCCTCCGCGGCCCCGACAGGGCCGCGAACAGCGAGACGTCCACCCCGCCGCTGACCACCCGTCCCTCGGCGCGGAACAGGACCGCCCGCGGGCGGCTCGGTCTCCAGCTCGCCGACGGCGGCCACCAAGCGTCGCGCGAGCGGCGCGTCGAACAGGTTCAGCGGCGGCGAGTCGAACGTGACCACCGCCAGCCCGTCCTCGCGCTCGACGCGGACCGGCCCGCGCCGGGCTCATCGCAGCTGCTGCCGCGGCGGCGGCGATCTCGTCCGGGTCGCCCGGCGCCGGGGATCCACGGCAGCCGCAGCGGATCGTCCGGCGTAGCGCGGGATCACGTGGATGTGGAAGTGGAACACCGTCTGCCAGGCGGCCGAGCCGCACGAGTTGATCAGGTTGACCCCGTCGGCGCCGAGCCGGTCGTGACCGCGCTTGGCCAGGCGCTGGGCCGCCACCGCCACCGCCGCCAGGTCCTCGGCGTCGATCTCCAGCAGGTTCGTGGCGTGCTTGCGCGGCACCACCAGGGCGTGACCGCGGGTGGCGGGGTTGATGTCCATGAAGGCCACCGTCCGCTCGTCCTCGTCGACCCGCTGGCCGGGGATCTCGCCGGCGACGATCTTGCAGAACAGGCAGTCCGGGTCGCTCATCGCCGGCAGCTTACCCGGCGCGCGCCGGCGGCTCCGCCCCCGACACGGGCGCTCAGCCCGACCGCTCGATCAGCTGCCGGGCGCGCTCGATCGCCTCCTCCCGGGTGGCCACCTCACCGGTGAAGCTCGCCTCCTCCAGCTCGGTGCAGCAGCCCGCCGATCACCGGGCCGGGCTGATCCCCAGCGCGCGGGCCAGCTCGTCGCCGCGCACCGGCGGGCGCGGCGGGTCGCGCCACCCACGCCAGCGCCTCGCGCGATCAGCTGGCGGGCCAGCTCCAGATGCTTGGCGATCGCCCGCTCGGCGTTGTCGCCGCGGGTCGCCAGCCGGTCGGCGACGCTGAGCAGCGTGACGTCGACCTGCGACCGGGGCGCAGGCGTGGAGGTAGTCGTAGATGGCGCGGCGGCTCAGCGGCATCTCGTGCACCAGGAAGCCGAGCCGCAGGTGATGGCGGGTGAGCGCGGCCACGTGCTCGGCGCAGCCGCTCGCTGGCGCGCAGCCGCCGCAGGATGGCGGCCGCCAGCCGCGGCGCCGGCCTCGTCGTGGCCCATGAACGTGACGCGCCCGGCGTCGGTGACGGCCCGGGTCTGGGGCTTGGCGATGTCGTGCAGCAGCGCGCCGAAGCGCAGCGCCTCGCCCCGCGTCAGCTCGTTGGCCAGCGGGGTGGCCAGCAGCTGCCCGCAGCGCCGCGGCCTCGTCGCCGAACAGCGGCTCGGGGTCGCGCTCCAGCGCGATCGTCTCGGCCAGCACCGCGCGGGTGTGCTCGAACACGTCGAGGTGGTGAAACCGGCTCTGCTCGCACCCCGCGCAGTGCCGCCAGCTCGGGCAGCACCACCGCGGTCACCCCGCCGCCTCCATCAGCGTCAAGCCCGTCCAGCGCCCGGTCGGCGCGCACGATCCGCGCCGAGCTCGGCGAACACCCGCTCGGGCGCCACGTCGGTCAGCGCCGGGGCGCTGGCCCGGGCGCTGCGCAGCGTCTCGGGTTCGACGCCGAAGTCGAGCTCGCAGGCCAGCCGGGCCAGCCGCAGCGTGCGCAGCGGATCGCGGCGAACGAGCGCTCGGACGACCATCCGCAGCCGCCGGCTGCGCAGGTCCTCCAGCCCGCCGAAGGGATCCACGTCGCCCTCCGCCGCCGAGCGCGCGCGGCGATCGCGTTGACGGTCAGGTCGCGCCGCGCCAGATCGGCCTCGATCGTCTCGCCGTCCAGCGGCATCAGATCCAGCTGCCAGGTGCGGTCGTGGGCCACCACCCGCCAGGCTCCGAAGGCCTCCGAGAGCTCGAACGCGAACCCGCCGGCGGCCCGGCCAAGCTTGCGCGACGACTCCGCTCGATCGCTGGGCACCGGCCACGACCACGTCGTAGTCGGCGGTCGGCCGCTCCAGCAGCCGGTCGCGCACCGCTCCGCCGACCAGCCAGGCCTCCGGCGCGATCTCCGCCAGCGGGCCCAGCGGCGCTCACCGAGCCACGACCTCGTCCACGGCCACGATCCGGTCCCGCGCCGAGGGCGCGTCGTCGGAGACGGGGACGCCGTCACGGTGGTACTCCCGCGGCACCCGGCCCGAGATGCCGCACAGCACCTCGTGGTCGATCGTGCCCAGCCGGTTGGCAAGATCCTCGACCGTCTGGCGCTCCTCGCCGTCGCGGCCGATCAGGATCGCCGCGATGCCGCCCACCCTGACCGTCGGCTCGGGGCCGAGCGTCGACCGTCACGTTGTCCATGCTCACCGTCCCGACCAGCGGGTACCGCCGGCCGCCGATCAGCACGTCGCAGTTGTTGGTCAGCGCGCGGCGGACGCCGTCGGCGTAGCCGATCGGCAGGGTCGCGATCCAGGTGTCCCGCGCGGCCACGAAGCGGCGGCCGTAGCCGACGCTGTCGCCGGCCGCGGCGCGCTTGACCGCGGCCACGTAGGAGCTCAGCTCCAGCGCCGGCTCCAGGCCGTAGTCGTCGGGATCTCGATTCATCGGATCACAACCGTAGATCGCGATCCCGCACCGCACCATGTCGAAATGGCTGGCGGGGCTCCCGCAACGGTCGCGGCGCTGTTGGCGGCATGCGACCAGTGCCCGTGGCGCCCGGGCCCGCACCGCGGCGGCAAACGGAGCGAACGCCGGAGCTGGGCGGCCAGGAACTCCAGGTCCCCGTCGGCGGTGGCGAAATGCGTCATCGCCCCCGCCAGCTCCAGCGCCGGCGCCGCCGCCAGCGACCCGGTCGGCCACGGCCAGCGGCCGCGTCGCGATCCCGGGTGCCCAGCCGGCCCATGCCGCTGTCGACTTGACGTGCACCCTGACCGGGGCGCCGCCCGCCCGGCGGTCACGGCGGCGACGAGATCGGCGACGAAGCTGCTCGGTCCAGGCCACCACCTCGGCCCCGGCGCCGAGCGCCACCGGCAGCTCCTCGGCGCTGATCGCGCCCATCACCAGCACCGGCGCCCCGATGCCCGCCGCCCGCAGCTCGGCCGCCTCGCCGACCGTCGCCACCGCCAGCATGGCCGCGCCGCCCGCCAGACGGCTCGCGCCGCCGGCACCGCCCCGTGCCCGGAGGCGTTGGCCTTGACCACCGCGCACAGCTGGGCGTCGCCGGCCAGGCCAGCGCGCAGGTGCGCGACGTTGCGCTCGATCGCGGCCAGGTTCACGCGGGCCAGCGCGCGCAGCGCCATCAGATCACGACCTCCGTTTCCGGGCCATCAGACCTCGGAGTTTCGCGCCGCGGGCAGCGCCTCGATCACGTCACGCGCGATCACGCCCTCGGCGCCGATCCGCCGCTCGGCGATGCGCCCGGCGCGCGCGTGCACGAACACGCCGGCACAGGCGGCGTGAACGGATCCATCTGCTTCTGACAGGTAGGCGCCGATCACGCCCGAGAGCACGTCGCCGGTCCCGGCGGTGGCCAGCGCCGCCGCGCCGCCGCGGCTGACCGCGGCGCGGCCGTCGGGGATCGGCGACGATCGTGTCGTCGCCCTTGAGCACGCACGATCGCCTGGGCCCGCGCCGCCGCCTCGCGCACGCGAGGCCAGCCGGTGGCGCTCGACCTCGGCGCTGTCGCGTCCCAGCAGCCGGCCGAGCTCGCCGGCATGGGGCGTCAGCACGGTCGGCGCCGACCGCGCCGGCCAGCGCCTCGAGCCGCCCGGCGTGGGCGTTGAGGCCATCGGCGTCGAGCAGCAGCGGGATCTCGACCTGCCGGGCGATCGTCCGGGCCAGCTCGAACGTGTCGGTCGGACCGGCCCAGCCCCGGCCCCAGGACCAGCGCGCCGGCCCGCGGAGCCCGGTCGCAGGATCGGCCTGCGCGCCATCGGGCCGAGCGCGCCGTCGTCGATCGGGCAGCGGCACCGTCATCACCTCCAGCAGGCGCTGCTCGAAGACCAGGTTCAGCGACGCCGGCACGAACGCGGTCACGTACCCGGCGCCGGCTCGCATCGCGGCCTCGGAGGCCATGCACGGCGCGCCCGTCAGCCCCAGCGAGCCGCCGCACACCAGCACCGCCCCGGCGGCGAACTTGGTCGACTCCCGGCCCCGGCGCGGCATCCCATCGAGCACGGCGGGGTCGATCAGCCCGACCTCAGGCCAGCCCGGTGCGCCCGCCGGGATGCCGATGTCGATCACGATCACGTCTCCGGCGTGGGCCTTGCCGGGTGCGATCCACAGCCCGGGCTTGGCGGCGTGGAAGGTGACGGTCGCGTCGGCGCGGACCGCCGCTCCGGCGACCTCACCGGTGGACGCCGTCGACGCCGCTGGGGACGTCGCAGGCCACCACGGCGGCCCGCCCGCCGGCGTCGTTGATCGCCTCGATCGCCCGCGTGGCCGGCTCGCGGGGCTCGCCGGCTGAACCCGGTGCCCAGGATCGCGTCGACGATCGCGGCGCGCCCGTCCAGACCCGGCCGAGTCAAACCGCGTCGCAGGAGGGCCGGGCAGACGCTCCATGTTGGTGCGGGCGTCGCCACGGAACTCGCTCCGGATCGGCGAGCAGGAGCACGTCGACCTCGCGCCCACGCTCGCGCAGCAGACGGGCCACCACCAGCCCGTCGCCGCCGTTGTTGCCCTTGCCGCACACGACCGCGACGCGGCCCAGCGGGGCCCGGGCTGGCGACCAGCATCGGCCAGCCCGCCGCCGGCGCGCTCCATCAGCTCGATCCCGAGGATCCCCGCTGTCTCGATCGCCCAGGTGTCGATGGCTCGCTGCTGCTCGGCGTCGGGCAGCGGCTCGGCCCAGCGTGGCAGGCCGGTCCCGCGTCCCCGCGTCGTGCCGGGACCCGCCGTCAGTCATCGGCGGCCAGGATCGCCACCGCCGCCGCATCGGTGTTGGTGTGGGTCAGCGACACGCGCACGACCACGCCCAGGGCGGCGGCGCGCTCGGCGGCGGCTCCGTACAGGCGGATCGAGGGCGGCGCCGTCGCGGGGACGACCTCGACGTCGCGGAAGCTCCAGGCGGTCAGGCCGAGCGCCTTGGCCACCGCCTCCTTGGCGCAGAAGCGCGCCGCCAGGTGCTGGCCCGGGCGGCCGCGGGCCGCGGCGTAGGCCCGCTCGTCCTCGGTGAACAGGCGCTCGGCCAGCCGCGGGCGGCGGTCAAGCGCCCGCTCCAGGCGCTCGATCTCCAGCAGGTCGATTCCCACCGCTCCCTGTCCGGCGGCCGCTGGGCGCACCGGCGGGTACTCGACAGGCCCCGGCGGTTGCTCACTCGACCGTGACGGTCTTGGCCAGGTTGCGCGGCTGGTCGACGTTCAGTCCCCGCAGGCGGGCGATGTGGTACGCCAGCAACTGCAGCGGGATCACCGCCAGCAGCGGCGCCAGCATCCAGTCGGTCCGCGGCACGCGGATCACCTCGTCGGCGTGCTCGGCGATCGACTCGTCGCCCTCGGTGGCCACCGCGATCACCCGCGCACCGCGGGCCCGCACCTCCTGGATGTTGGAGACCACCTTCTCCAGCACGGGCGACTCGGTCGCCACCACCACCACCGGCGTGTTCTCGTCCAGCAGCGCGATCGGACCGTGCTTCATCTCGCCGGCGGCGTAGGCGTCGGTGGCGATGTAGGAGATCTCCTTGAGCTTCAGCGCGCCCTCCAGGGCGATCGGCAGCCCGACGTGGCGGCCCAGATACAGGAAGAAGTCGGCGTCGTAATGGCGCCTTGGCGATCTGCCTCGATGCCGGACACGCCGTGCTCCAGCAGCTCGGCGATCATGTGCGGGCAGCCGCTTGAGATCGGAGATCGGCGGCTTGAGCTCGGCCCGGTCCATGACCCCGCGGACCTCGGCGAGCCGCAGCGCGATCAGGTACATGACGGTGATCTGGCTGACGAAGGTCTTGGTCGCCGCCACGCCGATCTCGAGGCCGGCGCGGGTGTAGAGCACCCCGTCGGCCTCACGCGTCGCCTGCGCGCCCATCACGTTGGTTACCGCCAGCACCAGCGCGCCGCGCGCGCGGGCGGTGCGCATCGCCGCCAGCGTGTCGGCGGTCTCGCCGGACTGGGAGATGCCGATCACCAGGTCGTCGGGGCCGACCACCGGATTGCGGTAGCGGTACTCGGAGGCGATGTCGACCTCGACCGGGACCCGGGCCCATTGCTCGATCGCATAACGGCCGATCAGGCCGGCGTGGTAGGCGGTGCCGCAGGCGACGATCACGATCCGCTGCACCCGCTTGAGCAGCGCGTCGTCGATCGGCCCGAGATCGCCGAGATCGATGCCCCAGCCGCGCGCGGCCCGCTCGCCGATCGTCTCGGCCACGGCGTCGGCCTGTTCGTGGATCTCCTTGAGCATGAACGTCTCATAGCCCTGCTTCTCCGCGGTATCGGCGTCCCAGTCGATCTCCACGATCTCGTGCTCCACGGGTTCGCCGGCGGCGGTGAAGAACTCGACGCCGTCCGGCCGCAGGACCACGATCTCGTCGTCGCCGATGTACTGGACCTCGCGGGTGTCAGCGCAGGAAGGCGGGGATCGCCGAGGCGATGAACTGCTCGCCCTCGCCGCGGCCGATGATCAGCGGGCACTCCTTGCGCGCGCCCACCAGCAGACCGGGGTCGTGGGCGCTCATGGCCACGAAGGCGTAGTGGCCGCGCAGCTCGCGCGTAGGCCTTGCGGACCGCCTCGACCAGGTCGCCGTCGTAGTGGTGGGCGACCAGGTGGGCGATCACCTCGGCGTCGGTCTCCGACGTGAACACCGCCCCCTCCTCCACCAGCTTGGCCTTCAGCGCGATGTAGTTCTCGACGATGCCGTTGACGACGATGTGGACGCTGTCGGTGGTGTCGAAGTGCGGATGAGCGTTCTCCTCGGTCACCCGGCCGTGGGTGGCCCAGCGGGTGTGCCCGATGCCCGTTCCGGCCTGGGGCCGCTCGGCCAGCGCGACCGGGCGCACCGGCCGGTTCGGCGGCCGGCTGGCGCCGGTCGATGCGCCGATCGCAGCGCGCTCAGGTTGCCCGACCGCGCGTACCGCGTCGATCCGGTCACCGGCCAGCACCGAGATGCCGGCACTGTCATAGCCGCGGTACTCGAGCTTCTCCAGCCCCGCCAGCAGCAGGGGACGAACGTCTCTGGGGCCGACGTAGCCGACGATGCCGCACATTGCGAATCCTCCTGTGGTCGCGTTGGTCGGGGTAGCCACGGCCGCCGCCCGGCCTCCGGCCGGTCCGAATCGGCAGAAGGACCCGAGTGACGGCCGGCAGGCCGTCCCGACACGGCGGCCAGCAGACGCGGCTTCAGGCCTGAGCGATCCGACGCTGACCACCTCGGACAGGCGGTCGCAGACCTCGTCGGTCTCCTCGCTGCTGGGCGCCTCCACCATCACCCGGATCAGCGGCTCGGTTCCCGACGCCCGGACCAGCACGCGGCCGCGCCCGTCCAGGGCGACTGCTCCCGCTGGATCGGCGTCAACGACCGCGGCGGCCTGCATCGCCGCGTTGAGGGAGGCGCGATCGGAGGCGCGGATGTTGACCAGCCGCTGGGGCAGCTTCTCCATCGCGCTGCGCTCCCGCAGGTCCGTTCCGTCCAGCGCCTCCAGCGTCAGCAGAGCGCTGGAGATGCCGTCGCCGCTGGGACCGAACCCCAGGTCGATGATGTGGCCGGACTGCTCGCCGCCGAGCGCCCAGCCCGCGCCGCCGCAGCTCGTCGAGCACGTAACGGTCGCCGACCGCGGTGATGGCCACCTCGATGCCGGCCTGCGCCATCGCGGTGTGAAAGCCGAAGTTGGTCATCACGGTGACGGCAACGCCGCCGCCGGACAGGCGCCCCTGCCGGTGCAGGTGGACGGCGGCCAGCGCGACCAGCTCGTCGCCGTCGACCACCGTCGCCGTCGCCGTCGACGGCCAGCACCCGGTCTCCGTCGCCGTCGAAGGCAAAGGCGACGTCGTGGTCGCCGGCGGTCATCTCCTGCACGAGGGCATCGAGATGGGTCGAGCCGCAACCGTCGTTGATGTTGCGACCATCGGGCTCATCGGCCATCACCGTGACCTCGGCGCCGAGTCGCGGAAGATCTCCGGCGCGGCCCGGAAGGTGGCGCCGTTGGCGCAGTCCAGCAGCACGCGGCGCCCGCTCAGATCCAGCCGGCCGTAGCGCGTCTGCAGCGCCCGCAGGTAGTCCTCGAGCGCGCCCGTCGAGCGGTCGCACGCGTCCGATCCGTGCCGGTGCCGGTGCCGGCCCGGGCTCGCCCATGGCGGCCTCGATCTCGTGCTCGGTGTCGTCGTCGAGCTTGAAGCCGTCGGCGGCGAACAGCTTGATCCCGTTGTCCTCGTAGGGGTTGTGGGAGGCCGAGATCACCGCCGCCAGGTCAAGCGCGTGGCGGCGGACCAGCAGCGGGGCCGCCGGAGTGGGCAGCACCCCGGCCAGCAGGGCGTCTCCCCCGGCCGCGGTCACCCCGGCGGCGATCGCCGACTCGAGCATCTCGCCGGACTCGCGCGTGTCGCGAACGATCAGGACCTGGGGACGGTCGTGCTGCACGCGCGCCACAGCGGTGCGAGCCAGCCGCAGCGCGAGTTCGGCGGTGAGGAAGTCCCCGGCCCGGCCACGGACACCGTCCGTGCCGAAGAGCAGGCGCGCCACGGCGTGCCGGGTGCTTACCGCTTGGAGAACTGCGGACGCTTGCGGGCCTTCTTGAGGCCGGCCTTCTTGCGCTCCTTGACGCGCGGGTCGCGAGTCAAGAAGCCACGGCGCTTGAGTTCGCCGCGGAGGTTGGGATCGGCGACGAGCAGGGCGCGCGAGATGCCGTGGCGCAGGGCGCCGGCCTGGGCCGCGACCCCGCCGCCGTGCATCCGGGCGACCACGTCCATGCGGGCGTCGTAGCCGACCGTCTCCAGCGGCTGACGGATGATGCGTCGCAGGGTGTCGCGCGGGAAGAAGACGTCGAGCTCCTTGCCGTTGATCGAGTAGGTGCCGGTGCCTGGCTTGAGGATCACCCGGGCGACTGCGGTCTTGCGCTTGCCGGTGGCGGTGTAGCGCGCGCCGGCGGCCAGGTCGATGGCGGCGTCGGCGATCGGCTGGGCCTCGTCGTCGGAGTCGCCCTCGGCGGCGCGGGCGGCCTCCTCGGCCTCGGCCTCGGCGGCGGCGCGGGCCTCGGCGTCGAGGAACTGGTCGCTGTCGGGGACGATGTCGGGAATGAGGTCGGCGCCCGGAATCTCGGGGCGCTGGCGCGGCACGATCTCGATCTCCTCGACGTCGCCTTCGACGATGTCGGCCTCGGAGCCGGGGACGGGGGTTGCTCCCCCGGGCTCGGGCGCAGCGGCAGCGGGCTCGGGCGCGGCGGCAGCGGGCTCGGGCGCAGCGGCAGCGGGCTCGGGCGCCGGGTCTCGGCCGGGGGCAGGCTCCTCGGCTGCCACCGGTTCCTCGGCTGCCACCGGCTCCTCGGCGGGCTCGGCCGGGGTCTCAGCGGGGGCGGGCTCCTCAACAGCGGGAGGCTCCTGAGCCGCCACCGGCTCCTCGGCGGGGGGCTCCTCGACCGCGGGAGGCTCCTCGGCGGCCACCGGCTCCTGCGCCGGGGTGGGCTCCTCGGCTACGGGCTCGGCAGGCGCCGGCTCCTCGGCGGTCTCGGCGGGAATCTCATCCGCCGGCGCCTCGGGGGTCTCGTCGCGCTGCTCGTCTTCGGGATGCTCCACGTCGGTCACTGCCAGATCTCCATCGGTTGCGGCTGCTGGGCGGAGTGCGGATGCTCGGGTCCGGCGTAGACCTTCAGCTTGGTGATCTGCTTGCGAGCCAGACGGTTGCGGGGCAGCATTCCCTTCACGGCAAGGCGGATGACCTCTTCGGGCCGGCGCTCCAGCATCTCGTTCAGCGTCCGCGACTTCAGCCCGCCCGGATAGCCGGAATGGCGGTAGTAGCGCTTGGCGGCGCGTTTGTTGCCGGTGACCGAGATCTTCTCGGCGTTGATGACGATGACGAAGTCGCCGGTGTCGACATGCGGCGTGTAGGTCGGCTTGCGCTTACCGCGCAGAGTGTCGGCGATCTGGGTCGCCAGACGGCCGAGCGTCAGCCCGGCGGCGTCGACGACGAACCAGTTGCGCTCTCTGTCGGCGGGTGTGGCTACGTAGGTCTTCATGGCACGCACAAACCGCGCGAGATCGCGCGGCTGCGGCTCATGATAGGCGATCGTTCAGGGTTCGGTCCGGCACTGCCCGGATTCTCGGACGCCGACCGATTATCCCGGTGGGCGACGCCCGCGAGTCCGTACGCTGGGACGGGTGCAACCGCCCGTCGCCGCCAAACGACTGGCCTACCGCGCCGCCTACCGCACGCTGCAGTTCTTCTGGTTGGTGCGCCGCCCGGCCAAGCTCGGCGTCAAGTGCCTGCTGGTCAACCGGGCCGGGTCCTGCTCGTCCGCCACACCTATGGCGACCGGCGCTGGGACCTGCCCGGCGGCGCCATGCGACGCCAGGAGCAGCCCTGGACGCGGCCCGGCGCGAGATGCACGAGGAGCTGAAGCATCGAGACGACCCGCTGGACCGCCCTGGGGACGGTGGAGGGCAGCGTCCACCATCGCCGCGACACCATCCACTGCTTCCGCGCCGAACTGGACACGCCCGAGCTCACGCTCGACCTGGGCGAGCTTCAGGCCGCCAGCTGGTTTGACCGCTCCGACCTGCCGCCCAACCTGGCGCCGTACGTCCTCCCGGTGCTGACCCGGGCGCCGCCGCCGGCCACCGCTGCCAGCCGGCCGCGCCGCGGATCGGGCCTCGGAGGCTGCCGGCCGGCCCGCGGCTACTCCCACTCGATCGTGCCCGGCGGCTTGCTGGTGATGTCGAGCACCACGCGCCCCACCGGACGGATCTCGTTGATCATCCGCGAGGCGATCTGCTCGAGCAGGTCGTAGGGCAGCCGGGCCCAGTCGGCGGTCATGGCGTCGTCGCTGGTCACCGCCCGGATCGCGATCACGTTGCCGTAGGTTCGCTCGTCGCCCTGGACGCCGACGGTGCGGATGTCCGGCAGCACGCAGAACGACTGCCACAGCTCGCGGTACAGCCCGGCCTTGCGGATCTCGTCCTGGAGGATGGCGTCGGCCTCGCGCAGGGTGTCGAGCCGCTCGCGAGTGGCCTCGCCGCCGACCACGCGGATCGCCAGGCCGGGACCGGGGAACGGCTGGCGCCAGACCAGCCGCTCGGGCAGTCCGAGCTCGGCGCCGACCTTGCGGACCTCGTCCTTGAACAGCGCCCGCAGCGGCTCGA
The DNA here is from genome assembly GCA_963754375.1 of uncultured Solirubrobacterales bacterium. Classification (GTDB taxonomy): domain Bacteria; phylum Actinomycetota; class Thermoleophilia; order Solirubrobacterales; family Solirubrobacteraceae; genus Palsa-465. The sequence continues at coordinate 277,380 of CAVWFX010000011.1, read as the reverse complement.
CCAGTTCGAACTCCAGGTCGTCGGGCAGCCCGCCGACGTTGTGGTGGGACTTGATGGTGGCGGCGCCGGTGCCGCCCCCGGACTCGATCACGTCCGAGTACAGCGTCCCCTGGACCAGAAAGCGGACGTCGTCGAGCTTGGCCGCCTCCTCCTCGAACACGCGGATGAACTCCGCGCCGATCAGCTTGCGCTTGCGCTCGGGGTCGCTGACGCCGCGCAGCCGGCCCAGGAACCGATCGGCGGCATCGACGGCCACCAGCGGGACCTTGAAGTGATCGCGGAACGCGGAGATCACCTGCGCGCCCTCCTCCTTGCGCATCAGGCCGTGATCGACGAACACGCAGGTGAGCCGGTCGCCGATCGCCTGGTGCACGAGCAGCGCGGCGACGCTCGAGTCGACCCCGCCGGACAGCCCGCAGATCGCCCGGCCGTCCCCCACCTGGGCCCGGATCCGCTCGATCTGGTCCTCGATCACCGACGCCGCGCTCCAGGTGCCATCGCAGCCGCAGATGTCGAGCAGGAAGTTGGTCAGCACCTGCTGGCCGTACGGGGTGTGGACCACCTCGGGGTGGAACTGGATCCCGTACACCCCGCGCGCCGTCCGACTCGAAGGCGGCCACCGGCGACGCCGTCGAGGAGGCCAGCGCCGTGAACCCCGGTGGGGCCGAGTAGACGGTGTCACGGTGCGACATCCAGCAGCGTCTGCTGATGGGGCGTCCCGGCCAGCAGCCGCCCGGTTTCGCCGACCGCGAGCTGTGAGCGGCCAAACTCACCGATCTCGGCGCCCTCCACGCGACCGCCGAGCTCGAGGGCCAGCAGCTGCATCCCGTAGCAGATGCCCAGCACCGGCACCCCGAGCTCCAGCAGCTCCGGCTCCAGCGCCGGGGCGCCGTCGGCGTACACCGACGCCGGGCCGCCGGACAGGATCAGGCCCTTGGGCCGGCGCCGCGCGACCTCCTCGGCTCCCACGTGATGGGGCAGCAGCTCTGAAAACACCCCTGACTCGCGCACCCGGCGGGCGATCAGCTGCGAGTACTGACCCCCGTAGTCGAGGACAACCACCTCGTCGGTGGCGGCGGGAAGCTCCTCGCGGACTTCGGCGGTGGCCTGGACCACCGCCTCCTCGCGGGCAGCCTCCGAACGCTCAGATTTGGGATCCGCCGCGGCGGAGGGGCTAGTCGGCGGAGGCACCGACGGCCGCGGCTCGTGCACCCATACCGACACCCTGCTCGCGCTGCAGCTGCTTGCCCTCGGTCTGGAGCGCGGGGGCGACCATCAGCTCGGCGCGGTTGAATTCCGCGATGTCGCGGTAGCCGCAGGTGGACATCGAGGTGCGCAGGCCGCCCATCAGGTTGAAGGTGCCGTCGTTCTCACGGGCGGGGCCGGTGATGATCTCCTCCAGCGTGCCGTTCTGCTTGGTGGCGACGCGGGCTCCCCGGGGCAGCGTGGGATGGAACGTGGCCATGCCCCAGTTGTATCCGCGCCCGGGCGCCTCGTAGGAGCGGGCCAGAGCCGAGCCGAGCATCACCGCGTCGGCGCCGCAGGCGATCGCCTTGGCGATGTCGCCGCCGTTGCGCATGCCTCCGTCGGCGATGACCTTGACGTAGTCGCCGGTCTCGAGCATGTGCTGCGAGCGGGCCGCGGCGACGTCGGCGATGGCGGTCGCCTGGGGCACGCCGATGCCCAGCACGCCGCGGGTGGTGCAGATGGCGCCGGGGCCGACGCCGACCAGGACGCCGGCAGCGCCGGTCCGCATGAGGTGAAGGCCGGTGTGGTAGGAGGCGCAGCCGCCGACGATCACCGGGGTGGGCGCCAGCTCGCGGATGAACTCCTTGAGGTTGAGCGGGGGCCGACTCTCGTCGCGCGAGACGTGCTCGGCGGAGACCACCGTCCCCTGGATGACCAGGATGTCGAGCCCGGCATCGAGGGCGACCTCGTAGTACGTGCGGACCTTCTGCGGGGTCAGCGAGGCGGCGGCCACGACGCCGTGGGACTTGATCTCCTGGATCCTCCGCGCGATCAGCTCAGGCTTGACCGGCTCGCGATAGATGTCCTGGAGCTCACGGGTGGCGATGTCAGGCGAGAAGGTGGCGATCCGCTCGAGCTGCTCGTCGGCATCCTCGTAGCGGCAGTAGATGCCCTCGAGGTTGAGGACCGCCAGGCCGCCGAGCTTGCCGATCAGGCCGGCCGAATCGGGCGATACGACCCCGTCCAGCGCCGCGGCCAGCAGCGGCAGCTCGAACCGGTACGGGCCGAGCGTCCAGGTGATGTCGATGTCGTCGGGGTCCCGGGTCCGGCGCGAGGGGACGATCGCGATGTCGTCAAACCCGTACGCCCGACGCGCCTTCTTGCCGCGGCCGATCTCTACTTCCATTGCGGCATCGTATGCGTGGGAGCGGACGGGAAATAGAGGCTCGCGGCGGCAACCATCGAGTGCTCGATCCTAGCAGCGCCGCGGCGGTCTCCCGGGACCTCTCGGGTGCGGAAAACAGCGGAGCTTGCGGCTCCGGTCAGCCGCGCGCCACTCCCCAGGTCAGTGGATCTCGGCGCCGATCTCGAGACGCTCGTGCTCGACCTCGGCGACCAGCCGGTCGACTCGGCCCGGCTCGATGATCCCGGCACCGAAGTGCCCGGTGGACTCCGCCCCGCAGGCGACCGCGAAGCGCAGGCACTCGACCGGCTCCTGGCCGCCGTAGCGAGCGGCCACGTAGCCGGCCAGGAAGGCATCGCCGGATCCGACGGCCGAGCGCGCCTCCTGCTCGGCGACCCGCACGCGATGCAGGCTCAGGGTGCCGTGCTCGAGGATCTGCGCGTAGCAGCCGTCGGAGACCGTCATGATCGCCTCGTGTGCGCCCAGGCGGGTCATCTCGACCACGGCCAACGCGCGATCCTGGTCGTCGTTGAACTCGTGGCCGACGAGCTCCTCGGACTCGAGCTCGTTGGGCGAGACCAGATCCGGCTCGGCCCGCATGGCCAGCCGCAGCGGCTCGCCGTCGGTGTCGATCATCGTCAGCACGCCGAGGCGGCGCACGTCGCGGATGAGCGAGTGGTACACGTCCTGCTCGACCCCGCGGGGAAGGCTGCCGGCGAACACGCAGATGCTCGCACCCTGACTCAGGTAGAGCAGCTTCTCGCGAAACAGCTCGAACTCCTGGGCCGAGACCGCCGGGCCCCGTTCGTTGATCTCGGTCTGCAGGCCGGTGGTCGGGTCGAGCACGGCGGTGTTGGTCCGGGACTCGTCCTGGATGCGCACGAAGTCGGTGAGGATCGACTCGGCTTCGAGCGCCTCCATAATCCTGGTCCCGGTGGCCCCGCCGGCGAGCCCGGTGGCGATCACGGGCTGGCCGAGCTGCTTGATGGCGCGGGCGATGTTGACGCCCTTGCCGCCCGGCATGGTGATCTGGTCGACGGTTCGGTGACGGCGGCCCGGCGTGAAGCTGGGGACCTCGAGGGTCTTGTCCATGGCTGCATTGAGGGTGACCGTGATGATCATGCTGCCTCCAGATCACCGCTGGCCGCGCGCGATCGCCGGCGCAGGAGGACGACCGCCGCGAACAGCGCGGCGACCAGCCCGGCGATGAGCAGCAGCATCAGCGGCTTGGTTATGAATCGCGCCGCAATCGTCAGCCCGCTGACGGCGGGCAGCGCTTGGGCCAGCAGCAGCGGAACCCGCGCGACCGGCCGCCCGTCGGCGAGCACCACCGCAGTACCCACCTCGGCGCGCTGGCGCAATGGCCCCACGAGCTGGCTTGGCACGCGCACCACGACCCGCACACGGTCGTGGCGAGCGAGAACTCGAGTGAATGTCGCGCCCGCGACGACGGCGGCCCTGACTCCGGGGCGGTCGCGCACGGTCGGGCGCGCCATCACGTGGCCGGCGACTACCGGCGTCACCTGATGGAAATTCTGAAAGCCGTAGTCCAACAGCGCCAACGTGTTGGCGTCGCGCTCGCCCTCGCTCGCAGTCCCCAGCACGGCGCTTATCAGCGTCATACCGTCTCGATGCCCCGAGGCCACCAGAACGTAACCCGCGTCGGCGGTGTGCCCGGTCTTGATGCCGTTGATCCACGGCACCTCGCCCACCAGGTCGTTCCGGTTGACCACATAGCGAACGTGGTCGCCCGATCGCAAGACAGCACTTCGGAGCCCTACCACACGAGCAAAGTATGCCGAGTGGCTCATGTCGTAACCGGCGAGCTTGACCAGGTCGGCGGCGGTGGAGTAATTGCCCGGCGTGTCCAGACCGCTCGGCGTCGAGTAATGCGTGTGCCGCAGCCCCAGGGCGCGCGCCTCGGCGTTCATCATGGCGACGAAGCGCGCTACGGACCCATGTCCGACGTTGTAGGCCAGGTCCTCGGCGGCGTCGTCGGCACTGGGGATCAGCAGCGCCAGCAGCAGGTCGTGGACGCTCATGCGCTCGCCCGGCACCAGCCCGATCTGGGAATCGACGGAGGCGGCGTAGTAGTTGGGAGCGGAGAAGACGGTGCCCAGATGGTGGATGTGCTCGAGCGTCACCAGCGCGGTCATCAGCTTGGTGGTACTGGCGATCGCCACCTCACGATTCGGGTTGACGCCGTAAAGGTCCTGGTTGGTGCCGGGGGCGACGAGGATTGCCGCGCTCACGCTCAGCGGCGGCGGCGGCGCGCTGGCCCACCCCGTCGCAGGGGCGAGCGCGACCGCCCCGGTGACACAGACGGCGATCGCGAGTAGGCGGGCGAGGGCGCGACCCCTCACCGTCGCAGCCTCAGCCGTTGCCCGGTCTGAAGGCTGTTGGGCGACACCGAGGGGTTGAGGCTCATGAGCCGGAAGATCGGGACGTGGGTCTTGACGGAGATCGCGCTCAGGGTGTCACCGGGGCGGACCACATAGAACTTGGGGTGGTTGACGCGGTGGGCCGCTTTTCGCTTGGTGGTGAGGGCCGTGGTCGTCTGGCTCGAGGCTTGATGGTGCGCAGGCAAGCCGGCGTGCACGATCAGGTAGACCCCTACGGCCACGGCGGCGAGGGCTAACGGCGCAAGCAGACGCGCGCTCTTGGCCAGCATGGCTCGGCGATCATACAAGCGGGCGAGGGCGTCATCTGCACGAACGCGGGCGCGGGCGCTGGCGACACGATTGACGCCCAGCCATCGTCAGCCCGACAGGCCCCAGGCCAACTCGCGCAGACGCTCGGATTCGCGGGCGGCGGCCGGGCCGGGCTCCCCGCCAACCAGCTCGTGGGCGTGCACGATCCCGCGCGAGACCGCCACCAGCCCCCCCGCCCGGCCGGGGGCGAACGCGGGCGCCAGATCCTCGACCCGGCCCCCCTGGGCGCCGACGCCGGGAAGCAGGAAGATCGCGTGGGGCATGGCCTGGCGCAGTGACTGCAGCCTTTCGGGCGCGGTGGCCCCGACGACGGCGCCGATGTCGGAAAGTCCCGCCGGCCCGACACCCGAAGCGCCGAGCTCGCCTACGAGCGCGGCCAGGGCATCGCTCACCGAGCCTCCGCCGGCAAGGGGCAGTTCCTGCACCTCCCCGGCCCCCGGATTCGAGGTCCGCACCAGCGCGAACAGCCCCCCGGTCCGCGCTCGCGCCGCCTCCACCAGCGGCGTCAGCGCGTCGCTGCCCAGCAGCGGGTTGACGGTAAGGGCATCGGCGCCCAGTCCGGGCACCGGGCCGAACGGCGTCTCGGTCTCGCCGAAGAAGGCCTGCCCGTAGGCGCGCGCGGTGATGTCGACGTCTCCTCGCTTGGCGTCGGCGATCACCAGCAGGCCGCGTTCCTGCGCGGCGGTGACGACATCGCGCAGGGCAGCCCAACCCGGCGCTCCCAGGCGCTCGAAGCAGGCGACCTGCGGTTTGACCGCCACGCACTGGTCTCCGGCGGCATCGATGACCAACAAGCAGTGGGCGAGCACGGCGTCCGCGGCCTGCTGAGCGGGATCACCGCCGGCATCGGCGGGCCCGCCGGCGCGCTCGAGCGCTCCCGGCCACAACCGCGAGGGATCAGGATCGAGTCCCAGAACGATCTGGGAACTGCGCTCGGCGACGTGGCTCGCGACCCGGTCGCCGAACGTCTCCGCTAGCGCCGGAGCGGCCGTTGCGCCCACTCCAGCTACCCGGGGATCAGGGACCGGAGCGGCGGCGCGATCGGCCCCAGCCACGATCGCGTCCGGCATCGCTTCCGGCTCGGTGGGAGCAGGATCGCTACTTGACTGCCTTCTTCAGCGCCGCGCCGGCGGTGAACTTGGGGACGCGGGAAGCGGCGATCTGGATTTTCTCGCCGGTCGCGGGGTTACGGCCCTCGCGGGCGCTCCGCTGCGACACGCTGAACTTTCCGAAGCCGGAGAAGGTCACGTCGCTGCCCCGCTTCAGGGCCCCCTCGATCGTCTCAAGCATCGCATCGACGGCGTCGCCGGCGTCCTTCTTGCTCAACCCGGCGCGGTCCGCGACCTGGTCTACGAATTCCGATTTTGTCACTTGCTCCCTCCTTGCAAGGTGGTAGGAATGCCCGACGCTAACAGGGTCGGCGGACGATCGGCGGTCGTGTTGTCCGCCCCCGGCCCATTCTCGCCCTGCCGCGAGCCCCGGGGGGCTCTGGGCGCCGAGGATATCCGCAAATTGCGGAAATCATTCATGTTTGCGCCCGGCCAGGCTAGCGCGGTGGGAGCCCCGATCGCCCGCCGGAGTCAAGCGGGCGTGACGGCGCTCCGGGCCGCTGTGGGGCCAACCGTCCCATCGTGCCGCGAGAATAGGCGCGTGGACCTCGCCCGCATCGCATGGTTCGTGACCGTGCTCGTTTGCCTGGTGACCGTCGTGATCCTGCTTCTGCAGGGCTACTACGGCTACGCCGGGGTCACGTTCGCGGTCGCCCTGTCGGCGGCCATCAATCTGCTCTGACCTCTCGCCACCGGGTCACGCCACTGGGTCACGCCATCGGGTCACGCCACGCCAGCAGCTCGCGCACCGCGTTGCCGCGATGGCTGATCGCGTCCTTGTCGGCGTCGCTGAGCTGCGCCATGGTCAGGCCGTCGCGCTCGCCGTCGGGCAGGAAGGCGGGGTCGTAGCCAAACCCGCCCGCACCGCGGGGCTCGGCCGCCAGGCGGCCCCGGCAGACGCCGAAGAAGACCTGCTCGATCCCGTTGTCGGGATCGACGTAGGCCAGCGCGCACACGTACCGCAGCCCGCTGCCGGCCGGTGCCTCCCGCAGCAGCTTGGCCAGGTTCTCGGCATCGGTGGCGTGCTCTCCGGCATAGCGGGCCGAGCGAACCCCGGGGCGCCCGTCCAGCGCCTCGGCCTCGATCCCGGAGTCGTCGGCGATCGCCACCCGGCCGGTGGCCGCGGCCGCGGCCCGGGCCTTGGGCAGAGCGTTGGCCTCGAAGGTGTCGCCCACCTCGGGCGGCAGTTGCACCTCGTCGGGCAGTCCCACGACCTCGATCCCTGCGGGCGCCAGCAGCCGTCCGAACTCCCTCAGCTTGTGGGGGTTGCGGGTCGCGAGCATCAGCGACGCGGCAGCGGACATGGCTCAGCCGGTGCTGACAGGTCTGGCCTGATCCTGCACAACGCGCAGGGCGTCGATGCCGCTGCCGGCCAGGGCCAGAAGATCGTCAAGGTGCGCCCGTGAGAGCGGCGTGCGCTCCGCCGTCGCCTGAACCTCGACCAGCCCGCCGTCGCCGGTCATGACCACGTTGGCGTCGACTTCGGCGGTCGAATCCTCGGAGTAGTCGAGATCCAGCAGCGCCACCCCGCCGACCATCCCGCATGAGACGGCGGCCACGCTGCCGGTGAGCGGCGTTTGCGCCAGCAGCCCCTTCTCCACGAGCCGGTCGCAGGCCAGCCGCAACGCCACCATCCCGCCGGTGATCGAGGCGCAGCGCGTGCCCCCGTCAGCCTGCAGGACGTCGCAATCCACGTAGACGGTGCGCTCACCGAGTGCCTTGAAATCGACCACCGCCCGCAGCGAGCGCCCGATCAGGCGCTGGATCTCAACCGTACGGCCGTCGGGGCGGCCCTTGGTCACGTCGCGCTGCTTGCGATCGCCGGTGGAGGCGGGCAGCATCCCGTACTCGGCCGTCACCCAGCCGCGGCCGGAGCCGGCCAGCCAGCGGGGCACGCTCTCCTGGACCGATGCCGTGCAGATCACGCGCGTCTCGCCCATCGAGATCAGCGCCGAGCCGGTGGCGGTGCGCACGAAACCGGGCTCGATCGTGGCCGGGCGAAGCTCGCTGGTGGCGCGGCCGTAGCTGCGCTCAGGGGCGATCGCTCACGCCGCGAGCCTAGCTCGCAGCTCGACGTGGGTCACCTCACCGAGCGGCATCTGCAGAAACCGGGTTCCGAGCGCGTGGAAGGACTCGACCTGGCCGGTGCACCGGAACCGGTAGCTCCCCTCGCCCCGTCGGGGGTTCAGCAGGCCACGGGCGGCCAGCGCGCGCTCGACGCTCCGGGTCACGCCGGGCCCCGAGCCGACGAGAGTGACGCCCCGCCCCAGGATCCGCTGCAGCATCGGCCCGACCAGGGGAAAGTGCGTGCAGCCGAGGATCACCGTGTCGACCTCGGCCGCCCGCAGCGGCGCGCAGTAGCCGCGCACCGTCTCCACCAGGTCCTCGTCGAACGGAAAGCCGGCCTCGATCACCGAGGCCAGATCACGGGCAGGCGACGCTCTCCAGATGCACGTGCGGATCCGCGGCCAGCACGATGCGCTCATAGGCCCCGCTGGCCACCGTCGCCGGCGTCGCCAGCAGGCCGATGCGACCGCTGCGGCTGGCGGCCACCGCCAGCTGCGCGGCCGGCAGCAGGACCCCGATCACGTCGACGTCGCAGCCGCGCTCATCGAGGTGGCGCTGCACTGGCTCCAGCGCCGCCGCGCTGGCCGAGTTGCAGGCCACCACGACCAGCTTGGCGCCCTCCTGGAGCAGATGCTCGGCGATCTCGATCGAGAACGCCGCCAGCTCCTCCGGGCTGCGATTACCGTAGGGAAGGCGGGCCGTATCGCCCAGGTACAGGTAGTCCTCCGACGGCAGCGAGACCAACAGTTCGTGCAGGACGGTCAGGCCACCGACGCCCGAATCGAACACGGCGACGGGAAGGTCGGCGCGGGCAGACACGCCGCTCATGGTGCCAGAGCGGGCGGCGCGCGCCGTCGCCGGGGCTCGCGGACCGACGGCTGCCGCGGTCTGGGTACAGTCGCCGAGCCATGCGCGCGCTGATCGTGACGAGCATGTATCCGACGCCGGACAACCCGGGGCTCGGGAGCTTCGTGCGCGATCAGGCCCAGGCGCTGGCGCGCACCGGCGAGGTCGACCTCGAGGTGTTCGCGTTCCCGGCCGGCGGCGCGCCGGCGTGGATCAAGGGCGCCGCCGAGCTTCGCCGCCGCCACCGCGGCCGGCGGTTCGACATCGTCCACGCCCACTTCGGCCTGTCGCTGTGGCCGGCCCTCGCCGCCCGCGGCCGGGCGCGGGCGGTGACGCTGCACGGGACCGACCTCGCCCACCCCCGCTCGCGGGCGATCACCCTGGCCGGGCTGCGCACCCTGGATCTGGTGGGGGCCGCGTCGCAGCCGCTGGCCAGCCTGATCCCGCGCTGGGCGGCCTCTCCGGCCCGCGTCGCGGTGCTCCCCTGCGGGGTCGAGCTGAGCCGGTTTCGCCGCATCTCTCGTACCGACGCGCGGGCGGCGCTGGGACTTGACCCGGCCGGGCCCTACCTGCTGTTCCCGTCTGACCCGGCCCGCCCCGAGAAGCGCTACGACCTGGCCCGGCAGGTCGCCGGGGAGGTGCCGCTGCTGACCCTGCGGGGCGTCGAGCCCGAGCGGGTCGCGCTGTGGATCAACGCCGCCAACGCGGTGCTGGTGCCGTCTGACCGGGAGGGCTTCGGGCTCGCCGTGCTGGAGGCGCTGGCCTGCGACGTGCCGGCTCTGGCCACCCCGGTCGGGATCCACCCCGAGGCGCTCGCCGGCGTCGCCGGAGCCCTGTGCGCGCCGTTCGATGCCACGCGCTGGCGGGCGGCGCTCCAGCCGCATCTGGCCTCGGCCGACCCCAGGGTCAGCGGCCGTGAGCATGCCGAGCCGTTCTCCGCCGACCGGATGGCAGCGCGGGTGCTCGACGCCTGGCGTCAGGTCCTCAACGCCAAGGGCGGGCCGCGCTGAGGGGCTGGCGCGTTCCGGCCGCCGTCATCGCCATCGTGGTGCTCGTGGCGCTGGCCGTCTTCCTGATTGCGCTGGCGGCGGTCTCCAGCGACGCCAACCGTCAAGCCAAGGCCCTGATCAGCACGACCACCGGATCCCGGTCACCTTGAGCGCTCAGGATCCGGCTCCGTCCGGCTGGCAGCAGAAACCCGTCAGATCCGTGGGGAAAGTGCTGCCAGTCGGCCGGTCCGATCCGGTCGCGCGCTCGGATGGTTGGCAAACGCAGCGGAGATGGCCCGCGCCTCGGCGCGGTGCCTACAGCCCCAGGCCCGGCCAGAACTCGGACACCCGCTGCCGCCGCCTTGTGGGCGACCGGATCCAACGGCGCCGGTTCCACACTCGGCGGCTCGAGGGTCCCGAGCACCTCCATCGTCGCTGTCACCGACCGGGCCAGCGCCGCGAGCGCGTATCCGCCCTCCAGTACCGCCCCCACCGGCGCTTGCACCTCGGCGCCGACCGCCCGCATCGAGGCCGCCATGGCGGCAAACCCCTCCTCGGTCACGCGGCAGTCGGCCAGCGGATCCTCGTGATGGGCGTCAAAGCCGGCGGAGATCAGGATCAGCTGCGGCGCGAATGCCTGCGCCAGCGCCACCACGACGTGGTCGACCAGCGATCGGTAGAGGTGGTCGCCGGCCCCCGGGCCCACCGGCAGGTTGATGGTGTACCCGCGTCCCTCCCCCGAGCCCACGTCGGACGCCGCCCCCGTGCCCGGCCACAACGGCGACTGGTGGATCGAGACGAACAGGACCCGGGGGTCGGCGTGGAAGATGTCGTTGGTGCCGTTGCCGTGGTGGACGTCCCAGTCGAGGATCAGGACGCGCTCCAGGCCGCGCTTGTCGACCGCGTGCCGGGCGGCCACGGCGATGTTGTTGAACAGGCAGAAGCCCATCGCCCGGGAGCGCTCGGCGTGATGGCCGGGCGGCCGGTGAGCGCTGAATCCGGTGCGCGCGGAGCCGTCGAGCAGCATGTCCACGAGCGCGACCGCGCCCCCGGCGGCGTGCAGCGCCGCTTCGAAGGACCCCTCGCTGACCGAGGTGTCGAGGTCGATCTGCGCCCCGCCGGCGGCCGCCGCCCGCTCGATCAAGGCGATGTGCTCGGGCGAGTGCACCGCCTCGAGCGTGGCGCGCTCGACCGCGGGAGAGCGCACGCGCTCGAAGCCCAGCCACTCGCGCTCGGCCAGCGCGCGCTCGATGAACACGATCCGGGCCGGCTGCTCGGGGTGGCGTCCCATGTCGTGATCCAGCGAGGATGGGTGCTCGAGGAACACGGGCGGGGCGGGCATCGGCGAGTACCGTACGACACAGGTGGAGCAAGCGGACACCCAGGTTGCGGTCGTCGGTGCCGGCGCCGCCGGCCTCTACACCGCGCTGCGCGCGTCACGGCTCGGCGCCCGGGTGACGCTGGTCTCGGCCACCGCCCTCGCCGAGTCCTCCAGCTACTGGGCCCAGGGCGGTCTGGCCGCGGCGCTGGCCGCCGATGACAGCCCTGAGCTCCACCTGGCCGACACCGTGGCCGCCGGACGCCACACGGTCCGCGAATCGGCGGCCCGGGTGCTGTGCGAAGAGGCCCCCGCCGCGGTACACGACCTGGCCGCGCTCGGCGTGCGGTTCGACGCCGATCGCCACGGCCGCCTCGCCCTCGGCCTGGAGGGCGGCCACTCGGTGCGCCGCATCGTGCATGCCGGCGGCGCCGCCACCGGCCGCCGGCTGATCCGCCAGCTGTCGGCGCTGGTGGCCCAGGACGAGCGCATCGAGGTCCTGGAGCGCCGGCGGGCGTTGCGGATCCTGACCACCGAGAATCGGACGACCGGGCTGCTGCTCGATGGCGGCCGGGTGCTGGGCGCCCGTGCCGTGGTGCTGGCCACCGGGGGCGCGGCCGCCCTGTGGGCGCGGACCACCAATCCGACGGGAGCGATCGGGGGCGGCCTGCTGCTGGCCTACGAGGCCGGCGCCGTGCTCGCCGACCTCGAGCTGATGCAGTTTCACCCCACCGCGGTGGTGGGCGCCAACGGCGCCGACGGGTTCCTGGTCACCGAGGCGGTCCGCGGCGAGGGCGCCCTGCTGGTCGACTCGGCGGCGAGCGCTTCATCGACGAGCTGGCTCCGCGCGACGAGGTGGCCCGGGCCGTTCAGCGGCGGATGGAGGCGACCGGCGCCAAATCGGTCGGGCTCGACATGCGGGCGGTGGATCCGGCCCTGTTCCCCAACGTGGTCGGGGCTCTGCGCCGGGCGGGGATCGACCCCGAGCGCGAACTGGTGCCGGTGGCGCCCGCGGCCCATTACATGATGGGCGGGATCGCCACCGACCTCGACGGCCGGGCCACCATCGGCGGGCTGTACGCAGTGGGCGAGTGCTCCTGCACCGGGCTGCACGGCGCCAACCGGCTGGCCTCCAACTCCCTCAGCGAGTGCTTCGTGTTCGGTGCGCGCGCGGCCCGGGCGGCGGTGGCCGAGTCCGAGTCCGGCGAGCGGCCCGCGCCGGTGATCGCGCCCGACGACTCGCCCGAGCCGCCGGCCCCGGCCATCTCCGCGGCGTCCCGGGCGGCGTTGTGGCGCGACGGCGGATTGGAGCGCAGCGGCGACGGCCTGCGCCGACTGGCGCAGGACCCGCACCCCCTGGTCAGACTGATCGCCGGTTCCGCGCTGACCCGCGAGGAGAGCCGCGGCGCCCACCTGCGCACCGACTTCCCCGAGCGCGATCCGGCTCTGGACGGCCGACACGTCACCCTGGTCGAGGGTGCGCCGCCCACGCTCTCGAGCTGGTCCTAGCCGCCGTCAGCAAGGGCATCACCGGCGCCAGAGATCCGCGGTCGGCGTGAAAACCGCGATAAACCTCAGGATTTCGGCTTAATGTTCAGTTAATATGCAGACCCTCTTCATCTTCACAAGGAGTGGGAATACTCGCCGGTAGTTAAGGAAGGGCGCCGGCAGGGAGCGCCGACACCACAAGTGGAGAGTCTTTCTATGTACCGGTTCAGCCGTGCGATCTACCGTGAGATCGCCAGGGACATCATCGAGGACCCGCACGGAAATTCCCAAATCACGAGCGAGTGCTGCGTTCATGCGAGGCTCGCGATCGAGCGTCTGGCGACGGATCGCCACTACTTCGCCCGGCCGTCGCGGACGCTGTTCAACGACGTCCGCTTCTTCTTCCCGATGTGCGCCCAACCCCGGGTGCTGCGCGTGATCGAGCGCTACCTCGCGTGCGCCGACGAGTTCCTGCGCAGCCAGCCCCAGAACGGCTTCGACCTGTACGGAAACGCGCTGCAGTGCCGCGCCAGCACGCGCAAGGGCACGCCCTGTCAGCGGATGCCGCTGCCCCATAACGGCTACTGCCCCTCGCACCAGCACCTCGCCGAGACCGAGGACCTGCCGGCGCTGGCCGCGTAGTTCCAGCGCTCCGTCAGCTGGCAGCGCTCGGGGCGCGGCGGGCACGAGCCCGGCCCGCGCAGCTAACGTCCGCCCATGCTTCTCGGGGTCGATGTCGGCGGGACGTTCACCGATGCGGTGCTGGCCTTCGACGGTCGGCTGATCACCGCCAAGGCCCCCACCACGCCCCGGGACCAGTCCGAGGGAGTGGCGGCGGCGATCGCGAAGGCCTGCGAGCGGGCCGGCCGATCGCCCGATGAGATCGAGGAGTTCTCGCACGGCATGACCGTGGCCACGAACGCGCTGCTCGAGGGCACGGGGGCGCGGACTGCGCTGATCGCCACCGAGGGCTTCACCGACATCGTCGAGCTCGGCCGCCAGGACCGCGCCGAGCTCTACCGCCTGTGCGCGTCGCGCCCTGCGCCCCTGGTCGGCCATGAGCTGCGCTTCGGCGCCCCCGAGCGGATGACGCCCGACGGCCCCCTGCGCGCAGCTCGACGAGCGACGCCGCCGCCGCGCTGGCGCACGAGGTGGCGCGAGGCCGAACCGGAGTCGGTGGCGGTGGTGCTGCTGCATTCCTACCGCCATCCCGCCCACGAGCAGGCCATCGGCGAGGCCCTGAGCCGAGGCGCTGCCCGACGTCGCACGTCTCCCTCTCGCACGAGGTGGTGGGCACCTTCCGCGAGTTCGAGCGGGCCGCCACCACCGAGGTCGACGCTGCGCTGTCGCCGCTGCTGGCCGGCTACCTGCGGGGCCTGCTGGAGCGCTGCCGCGAGCTGTCGGTTCCCGAGCCGGCGATCATGCAGTCCAACGGCGGGCCTGATCGACGTCGCCGCCGCCTCCGATCACGCCGCCTGGACGGTGCTGTCGGGTCCGGCCGGTGGAGCCGCCGCGGGCGCCTTCGTGGCCCGGGCCGCCGACGAGGACAACGTGCTGTGCTTCGACATGGGCGGCACCTCCTGCGACGTCTGCGTCGTCGATGACGGCGCCGTGCGCGAGGAGAGCTCGGGCACGATCGCCGGCCGGCCGCTGGCTCTGCCGATGGTGGCGGTGCACACGGTGGGCGCCGGCGGCGGCTCGATCGCCTGGCGCGACGCCGGCGGCGCCCTGCGCGTGGGTCCGCGGTCGGCGGGCGCCGAGCCCGGCCCGGCCTGCTACGGCCGGGGCGGCACCGAGCCCGACCGTCACCGACGCCAACCTCGTCCTCGGCTACCTATCCAGCGACGCCGCGCTGGCCGGCGACGTCGAGCTTGATCTGTCGGCGGCGCGGGAGGCGGTCGGCAAGCTGGCCGGCGACCTCGGCCTCGACGAGACCGACTGCGCCGAGGGGATCATCCGCGTCGCCAACGCCGAGATGGTGCGCGCGCTGCGGGTGGTCACCGTGCAGCGGGGGATCGATCCGCGCCGCTACGCGCTGCTGGCCTTCGGCGGCGCCGGCGGGCTGCACGCCGCCCGGATCGCCGACGAGCTCGGGATCACCAAGATCCTCTGCCCGCGGGCCTCGGGAGTCCTGTCGGCGCTGGGCCTGGTGGTCTCCCCGCGCCGCCGCGACGTGCAGCGAAGCGTGTTCCTGGCCCGTGACGAGCTGACCGCCGAGCGGATCGCCGAGCTCGGCGCCGAGCTGGGCGAACATGCCCGTGAGGCATTGAAAGAGCCGGACGCGGAGCTGCGCGCCACTTACGAGCTGCGCTACCGGGGCCAGGCGTTCGAGCTGGCCATCGGCGGCGGCACCGAGCCGGCGGTCGCCGATCTGCGCGAGGCCTTCGAGACCGAGCACGAGGATCGCTACGGCTATCGCGATCCCGACCAGGAGCTCGAGCTGGTGACGATCCGAGTCACCGCCACGATCGAGGCGACCGAGCTCGAGCTGGTGGCCGGCGACGAGGACGATGGCGACCGGGAGCGTGGCGGGCGCCAGGCCTGGCTCGACGGCTCCGAGGTCGAGCTGGAGGTGTGGCGCGGGGCCCCGCCGGTGGGCGCGGAGATCGAGGGTCCGGCGGTGATCGAGCTGGCCGAGTCGACCCTGCTGCTGCCGCCGCAGTGGTCGGGCGACGGTGCACCCCTCGGGCACCATCCAGATTCAACGGGACAGCGCCTGATGGACCCCGTCGAGCTCCAGGTCCTGACCGGCGCGCTTCACTCGATCTGCGAGGAGATGGGCGCGGTCCTGGTCCGTTCGGCGCACTCGGCCAACATCAAGGAGCGCCGCGACGCCTCCACCGCCCTGTTCACGCCTGAGGGGGAGATGGTGATGCAGGCCGAGCACATCCCGGTCCACCTCGGGGCCATGCCGGCGGCGGTGGCGGCGGTGCTCGACGAGGATCACGCCCCCGATCGCTCCTGGATCCTCAATGATCCCTACCGGGGCGGCACCCACCTGCCCGACATCACGGTGATCACGCCCATCTTCGCCCCCACCCTCGCCGGAGAATCGCCCCCCGGGCGATTCTCCAAAGGGATGGGCGCCAGCCGATCGCGCCAGCCCTCCTCATTGCCTTCGCCGCCAACCGCGCCCACCACGCCGATGTTGGCGGCCCCACGCCGGGCTCGATGCCGGCCGACAGCACCACGCTCGAGGACGAGGGCGTGGTGATCGAGCCCCGGGTGCTCGACGAGGCCACCATCGCCGAGCTGGTGGATCAGATGCGCCGGCCCGATCAGCGCCGTGCCGACCTGCGGGCGCAGCTCGCCGCCGGACGCATCGGGGCGCGCCGGCTGGCCGAGCTGCACGACCGGGTCGGCGGCGATGCGCTCGCCGAGGCCTTCACCGCCGTCCTTGACTACGCCGAGCGGCGCATGCGGGCGTGCCTGGAAGCGCTCGACGATGGCGAGCGCGCGGCCGAGGACGTGCTCGAGGCGCGCGAGGGTGATCTGCCGATCCGGCTGCGCGCCACCGTGCAGGGCGACCGGCTGACGCTCGACTTCACCGGCTCCGCCGACCAGCACGAGGGCAATCTCAACTGCCCGGCGGCGGTCACCAGGTCGGCGTGCTACTTCGCCGTCCGCGTCCTCACCGATCCCGACATCCCCGCCACCGCGGGCGCCTACCGCCCGATCGAGGTGATCGCCCCCGAGGGCTCGCTGCTCAACGCGCGCTCGCCGGCCGCGGTGGTGGGCGGCAACGTCGAGACCTCGTCACGGGTGGCCGATGTGGTCATGCGCGCGTTCGGCCGCGCCCTGGGGCAGGGGACGATGAACAACGTCACCCTCGGCGACGAGGACGTCGTCTACTACGAGACGATCGGCGGAGGCCAGGGCGCCTGCGAGGACGCCGACGGCCCCAGCGGCGTGCACGTGGCCATGAGCAACACGCTCAACACGCCGATCGAGGCGCTCGAGCTCGAGTTCCCGGTGCGGATGATCGAGTACGCGCGCCGCCGCGAGCTCGGGCGGCGACGGCGCCCATCGCGGCGGGGACGGCGTGATCCGCGAGCTCGAGGCGCTGGCTCCGCTGCGCTACTCCCTGATCACCGAGCGCCGTCGGCACGCCCCCCCGGGCGCATGTGGCGGCCAAGACGGCCGGCCCGGGCGCAACCTGCTCGATGGCGAGGAGCTTGCCCCCAAGGCGATCGGCGACCTCGCGCGAGGGCCAGCGGCTGCGGATCGAGACCCCGGGGGGCGGCGGCTACGGAACGCCCGGCAGCGCCTAGGCGCCGCCGATGTTGGTGAGCTGCTCAAGGCGCAATGTTCGTGAGCTGCTCACAGCGGGTATGGCTATGTCGCATGCCGATTGACGACGGCTTCGTGGCCCTTTAGCGGGCCGCGGCGAAGGTCTCGCCGGCACGCAACTCGAAGACGGCCGGACGGCTTGCCGCGGTGCTACGGCGGCGTAGCTTTGGACGCCTTCGATTACCGCAGAAACGCAGCATTTGCAGGAAATTTGAAGTTCACAAGGTTCTCGCATACAATCACTTTGTCCCGTCGCTGACGGTGTGTGCGTGAGCTGCGCGTTCGGGACTGACCCGGAAACCAACTGATCTCTCCCCTTACTGCTTTATGCCGATTGCTTTTAAAGAATGGGCCGTCACTGTGCGGGCGCTCGCCGAAGGCGAGCAGCTTTTGACCCTGCGCAAAGGCGGTATCCGCGAACCCGAGAAGCACTTCAAGCTCGACTACGAGCGCTTCTTTCTGTACCCGACCTTCGACCACCAGCGCGCCGACTTGGTGCGCGAGTCGCATCGCCCCGAGCTGTCCCGCGCCCTGGAGGAGGGCGTGTGGAGCGACGGCGAGCCCCATCCCCACGCGCTACACCGCGGGGACGAGCTCTCCCAGCCGGACCGCGTGCGAATCCGTGCGTGGGCCGAGGTCGCGGCGCACTACACGGTCACTGACCGCCGCGCGGTTGACGCGTTGTCGCCGTTCTACGTCTGGACGCCCGACTACGCCGAGAAGCGTCTGGCCTGGAAGCGCCGGCACCCGCTGCACGTGATCCTGCTGCGGACCTACCGGATCCCGCGTCCCGTGACCGTGAAGGTGCGTGACGAGTACGGTGGCTGTCGCTCGTGGCTGGAGCTGACTCGCGATCTCCCCTTCGAAGGCACCCCGGTGCTCTCCGACGAGGAGTTCGAGCGCGCCTCCGAAGCGATCGCGTCGATCGCCTCGGACCGCCAGCCGGCGCTCGTCTGAGCCGGCCGCCGGTCTCCGGCGCCGGTCGCTTGTAATTCAATGGCGTGGGTCGAGACGGGCTCGGGATCGTTCCGAGCCCGTCATGACTCCGACGACGCCCGCGACGCCCGGCGAGTCCTGGACTCGTTGGAGCTGGCCCGTGGGCGGCTGGAGGACCTGTTCCCGCGTCACCTGGACGAGGTCACGGTGGTGCTGCACGGCAGTGTCGGGTCGCTGGTGATGACCAACCCGGCGCTGCCCCTCCTGTGGCTGGCCACGGCGCCGGCCGCGCGGCGCTACGTGGCCGGCTGGGCGGGCGGTTCCGAGCTTCACGTTCTGTCTCCGGCCGTGTTGCGGTCACGGGCGTCGAACGTGCCCGGTTCACGGGAGATGCTGGCCCGCAGCGCTCCGGCGCTGTACGCGCGCCGGCTGATCGCCGAGAACAACCGCGCCCTGGAGCGGGTGATGATCGCCGTGCGGATGCGCCGCGAGCTGCGCTGGGCGTGGCTGCTGGAGGGCGCCGCCCGCTGGTTCGCGGGCCAGACCGAGCACGCTCGGCCGGCGATCGCCCGGCGCCTGCGCGAGGGCGGGCGTCCCAGCTTCCCGCCCGGGCTGCGCGACGCCCCGCTGCTGGGCGGCACCTTGATCGATCTGCTGGTCCGCGAGCAGGGCGAGCCCGCCGCCGTGCGCATGTGCACGCGCCTTGACCCCGACGGGCCCAAGGCGGCGCTGTCCAAGGCGTTCGACGGCCGGGCGCTGTCGCACACCGAGGGGGCGTGGCGGTCGCACCTGTCCCGGTTGGCCGGGGCGCCTTGAGGGGGCCGGGTTCGCGCGGGTCGCCTGGGCTGGAACTACGGCATCGAAGGATGGGCGGCCTGGACCCGGGCGCTTTCGAGGAGGCCAGTGCCGCGATCTACGATTGAGTTGGCGGGCAGCAGAACCCCGTCACATCTGACGGGAAAGCGCTGCCAGCCGGGATCGCTCGGGTGGCCGGCAGCAGAATCCCGTCACATTTGACGGGAAAGCGCTGCCGGCTGTGCCTGGCGGCCGGTCTCGGGCCGGTGTAACACGTCGTGGCTCCAATTAAGGGGCAACTGCGCTTCTGGGGGATCACGGCTATTTTCCTGCCAGTCGGGCTGGCGTGAAGGCCGTCGTCCTTTCCGCCGGACGCAGGGCCGCCGAGGGCCACCGCGCCCCCGGACCTGCTCAACATCCCGAATCCGATCCCATCACGCCGATTCGGGATCAAGAGCACGGGTGGCGTGATGAACATCCCGAAATCGCCCGGGTCGGGCAAGGTTGGGATATCCGACAGGTCCCCCTCCTGGCCGATCCAACAGCCCGGTACGCCCTCTCGGCAACTGGCCGCCAGCGGCCCGCAGCTAGTGGATCACCAGCGTGAACAGCCACACCACTAGCGCCCCGACCGCCAGCGCCACCAGCAGCCCCGCCATCAACCGCGCCGGCGACACAACCGGTTCGGCCGGCTCGTCGGAGATCAGCTCGGCCTCCAGCAGCACCTCGCGGGCGGTGTCGAGCGCCGACAGCGGGCACCAGGATGTCGCGGGGCCCGGCGGCCAGGAAGTCGGGCACGTCGAAGCCGGCGCTGCGGCGCAGCAGCGAGGGCACGCCCTCCTCGAGCAGCAGCCCCTGGATGAACTCGGCCTCGGCCTGGTTGCGCGCCCCGGCGACCCGGACCAGGCGGCCCTCGGACAACTGGGGCTTGATCTTGCGCGCGCGCTCGTGGCGCTCCGAGACCGGGCCGAGCTCGGCGCGGCCGCTCGTCGTCCAGGGCCAGCGGCAGTTTGCAGTCCGGGCAGAAGCGCTCGTCTGAGCCGAAGCGTGAGCCACAGCCCGGGCAGACGAGCGCTGGCGCCTGAACCCGGTCGCTCACGGTCACTCCACGCTGAGCTCCGCCTCGGCCACCTTGCCGTCGCGGATCTCGTAGGCCCGGACCTCGGGCTCGTCCCCGGCCAGGCCGACGATCACGTACAGCGCGTCGGGATAGAACGCGAGGTTGATGTCGGTCTGCGACGGATATGGGGCGCTGCGGGTGTGGGAGTGATAGATGGCGCCCAGGTCGAGGTCCGCGTCCTCGATCTCCATCTGGATGCGGTACTGCTCGGCGCCGTCGATCTCGTAGCGCAGCGGGCTGTGGGCGGCGTTCTCGGCGCGGTAGATCCGGACCGCCTCGCCGTCGCGCGAGGCGACCATCCCGCAGCACTCGTCGGGCGCGTCGGCGCGCGCGTGGGCGACCATCTCGTCGTAGAGGTCGCGGGCGATCCGCATGGCGGGCGAGACGCTAGCAGCGGCCCAATCGGCCCCCGCCGGCGCTCACTGCACCCCCTGGACGAGCCCGTAGGGCACCGCCTGGGCCGCCTTGCCGTGGGAGAGCAACTCGCCGATCAGCGCCTCGTGCTGGGCGTCGTTGGCCATGATCTCGGCCGACAGCGTCAGCAGCGAACGGGTCTCGAGCTTGGCCAGGGCGACGAAGTAGGCCCCCACCGCCACCCGCTCCACCGCCAGCAGGAGATACAGAGCGTCCTTGGTCCCCTTGAGCTGTCCCAGCCGTCCGCCCACCCTGCGGTGGGCGAGGTCGCGGTTGGCCGTCGGCGAGGGTTCCCGGCGGCGGCGGCGCTGCTCCGCCCAGGCGCTTGAGCACGCCGGCCAGCGCGCGCACGTGGGCCTCCTCGTTGGCGCGCAGCGGCATCAGCGCGCGCCGGGTCGCCGGCCCTATCAGCGAGGAGGCGATCACCTGCTGGTAGCAGTAGAGCGACCAGCAGCTCGACGCCGAGCAGGCGCTGGATGCGCTCGGACTCGGTGGTCGGCGCTCCCTTGGTGGTGGCGGCCAGGGCTGCCGCCGGCTGCAGCAGCGCCGCGCCGGCCAGTCCCAGCGCCGGCCAGTCCCGCGCCGGCCAGCCCCACGCCCGCGCCGCGGGCCAGCAGCTGTCGCCTCGTGGTCGGCTCGCCCGCGTCCATCGTCGTCACTCGCTGCCGGTCACGAACGCCGAGGGCACCGGATTTTCGCCCTGCTCCAGGCGCAGGATCGACAGGTGCTGGGCGTCGTTGGCGAGGATCGTGGCCACCGCGGCGCGCACCGGCCCGGGCGAGAGCTCCGGGATGGCCTTGACGTAGCCGGCGATCTGCGCGCTCTCGAGCTCGTGCAGGAGCGCCAGCACCTCGTCGCCGTCGCCGGGATGTCCGATGTTGTAGCTGGCGCGCCCGGGGAATCGCGATGCCCTTGGCCGCCTTGATCAGTCCCAACAGCTCGCCGGTGTGCTCCAGCTCCTCGTTGAGGAACTGCTTGGCCGCCTTGGCCTGGTCGTGCGGGAGCAGCGGGATGCCCGCGATGTAGGCGGCCACCGTGCGCCGCTCCAGGTACAGCGCGGCGTTGAGGATCTGGACGTCGCGACGGCGGACCGGCGCGGGAGCGGTCTTGGCCGCATGCTTGGGCAGCGTGCGCCTGCGCTGCCGCAGCCGGCGAGGACCACGGCCGCCCCGGCGGCCAGCGAGCGCCGCGCGGTGAGCAGCTGCCGACGCCGCGGAACTTCCGGCGCAGCCACTTCGCGGCGCCCTCCGGCGCCGCCCGGGATTCACCACCAGACGGTGGAGTCCAGGTTCTCGATCTCCTCGACCGGGCGCGTGTAGATCCCTGAAGAGAGGTACTTCCACCCGTCGTCGCAGACTATGAAAACGACGTTGCCCTCGTCGAGCTCGCCGGCGATCCTCACCGCCACGCGGGCGATCGCGCCCGACGAGACGCCGGCGAACAGCCGCTCCTCGTCGAGCAGCTTGCGCGTCCAGACGATCGCGTCGTGGTTGGTGACGAAGATCTTGCGGTCGAGCAGATCGAGGTCGATGATCGGCGGGATGAAGCCGTCGTCGAGCGAGCGCAGCCCCTGCACGGGCTCGCCCTGCATCGGCTCGGCGGCGACGATCTTGACCGAGTCGCCGAGCTCCTCCTTGAGGCGCCGGCCGTTGCCCATCAGCGTCCCGCCGGTTCCCAGCCCGGCCACGAACGCCGCCACCTCGTCGAGCTCCTCGAGGATCTCGAGCGCGGTGCCGTTGTAGTGGGCCGTCGGGGTTGGCCTGGTTGCCGTACTGGTAGGGCATGTAGTACGACGCGTCCTTCTCGGCCATGTCGAGCGCCTTCTCGACCGCGCCGTTTGACCCCTTGGAGCCCTCGGAGTAGACGATCTCGGCGCCGTACATGCGCAGCAGCTCGGTGCGCTCGGGGGTCACGTTCTCGGGCATCACGACCTTGACGTCGGTAGCCCTTGCGCGCCGCAGATCATCGCCAGCGAGATGCCGGTGTTGCCGGAGGTCGGCTCGAGGATCGTCTGACCCGGCCGGATCAGGCCCTTCTCCTCGGCGTCCTCGATCAGCGCCCGGGCGACGCGGTCCTTGACCGAGCCGGTCGGGTTGCGGGACTCCAGCTTGGCCCAGATCCGCACCCCGGGCTTGGGGCTCAGCCGCTTGAGCTCGACCAGCGGCGTGTGGCCGATCGCCTGGACGATGTCGCCGTACCGCCCCCCGCAGGGCTTGTTCTGCAAGGTCTCGGCGGCCATTGCTTCACGAAGTATAGCGAGGCGCGTGGCGTTCTGCGCTGGGAGCGCGCCAGCGCTTAGCCGGCGCCGCCGGCCATGGCGGGCAGGATGACCAGCGTGTCGCTGCTCGCCGACGGCCGTGTCCAGGCCGTCCAGGACGCGGACGTCCTCGTCGTTGAGATACACGTTGACGTAGCGGTTGAGCCCGCCGTCGGCGCCGAACAGCTGCGACTGGGTCTCGGGATGGGCCGTCGGCGACGGAGCGCAGGATCTCCCCGACCGAGGAGCCGTCGGCGCTCAGCTCCTTCTCGCCGCCGACGGCGGGGCGCAGCACGGGTGGGATCCTGACGGTGGCCATGGGCTGCGAACCCTAGTGGGCGCCGGCGCAGAACGCGTCGTAGTCCGGGAACACGCCCATCTCGTCGTCGGAGATCGAGTCGGGATCACGCGAGCAGATCGGGCACTCGGGGTCGCGGCGGACCTTGACCTCGCTGACCGTCGCGGCCAGCGCGTCGTACATCAGCAGCCGCCCGATCAGCGGGTCGCCCTCGCCGAGGATCAGCTTGATGACCTCGGTCGCCTGCAGCAGGCCCATCGTCCCGGGCAGCACGCCCGAGGACGCCGTTGGCGCCGCAGGAGGGAGCCAGCTCGGCCGGCGGCGGCACCGGGAACAGGCAGCGGTAGCACGGGCCGTCGTAGGGCTTGAACACCGACAGCTGGCCCTCGAACCCGAGGATCGCGGCCGATACCACCGGGATCTGCAGCCGCACCGAGGCGTCGTTGAGCAGGTACCGGGTGGGGAAGTTGTCGAGGCCGTCGACGACGATGTCGTAGCCGGGCAGGATCGTCCATGATGTTCTCGGGCCCGAGCCGGACGGGCGAACTTCTCGACCTTCGACATCCGGGTTCAGCGCCTGGATCGTCTGCTCGGCCGAGTCGACCTTGGGCACGCCGACCCGCTCGGTCGAGTGGATCACCTGGCGCTGGAGGTTGGAGAGGTCGACCGCGTCGTCGTCGACGATGCCCAGCTTGCCGACGCCGGCGGCGGCCAGGTACAGCGCGGTCGGCGAGCCCAGGCCGCCGGCTCCGAGCAGCAGCACCTTGGCATCCAGCAGCTTCTGCTGGCCCTCGATCCCGACCTCGGGCAGCAGCAGGTGGCGCGAGTAGCGCTCGCGCTGCTCGGCGGTCAGCGTCCGAGGCTGCTCGACCTCGTAGCCGCGGTCCTTCCACAGCGTGAAGCCGCCGGTCATCGACTCGACGTTCTCGTAGCCGAGGTCCTCGATCAGCGTGCGCGCGGCCCACGCCGAGCGGTTGCCCGACTGGCAGTAGAGGATGACGTGCTGGTCAGCGATCGGGCACGGCGCCCTCGATCCGTGACTCGAGATAAGCACTTGGGTACGTGCTTGGCGCCGGGGATGTGGCCGGCCGACCACTCCTCGGCCTCGCGCACGTCGACGACCACCGCGCCGTTGGAGACCTGCTCGCGCACCTCCGACGGATCGACCTCGTCGATCCGGCTCTTGATCTGGCGGAGAACCTCGGCTCCCGACGGACTCATCGCTGAAAACTCCTCAAATGCGGTAGGGATTCAATACTTCACGAGTATAGCGACCCCGCTGATCCCGGATCAGCAGCGCGCAGTGCGCCCGGCGAGCCCTGTTGGTCAGCCGGGGATGTCGGCCGTGGCCGGCAGCCCGAGCCGCTTGTACTCCTCATAGTAGGCCCGCCAATTATCGCTCGGAGCAGGCCTCGGCGGGGTTTCTCCGGCGGTCACAAGAGCCAGCGTGTCCAGGCACGCCTCCCAGCCAGCGGAGTCGCGGGCGGCCTTGTCCTCGGTGCCGAGTGCGACCGAGAAGGCCAGCCGGCAGGCGGCGCCGTCGTCACTCGCGTGCAGCTCGAAGCTGAGGCTGTCCTCGCCCCAGGTGAAGGCCAGGCGGCTCGGGGGGTCGACCTCGAGGAACTCGCCGCTCATCGGCGGATACCGCTCGGCCAGCTCCGCCGGGAAGGCAAACCTGATCGGGGCCCCGGGCGCCAGCGTCTCGTACTCGACCGTGGTCGGGAACCAGGCCTCGAGCTGCCGTGGATCGGTGATCGCCTCCCACACGGCGTCGACCGAGTGCGGGAAGGTGCGCTCGAAGCAGACGACGGGCTGCCCGTCGACGTCGGTGTAGTGGCCGGTGGTCTGAGTCATGGCGCGTCAATCCTTTCGATGGGTGCGGTCCAGATGGCGTCCGAGCGCGTCGAGGCGGCGCTCCCACAGCTCGCGGTAGGGCTCCAGCCAGGCGTCGAGCTCGGCCAGCGGAGCGGGCTCGATCTCGTAGACCCGGCGCTGGGCCTCGACGCGGACCCGGACCAGCCCCGCCTCGCGCAACACCCGCAGGTGCTTGGAGGTCCTGGGCTGGGACAGGCTGAGGGCATCGACCAGCTCGCCGACGGAGTGCGGACGCTCGCGCAGCAGCGACAGCGCCGCACGGCGGTGGGGGTCAGACAGGGCCGACCACGTAGATGCCATTTCGGGAATATAACCGATATGGAATACGCGGCGGCCGCGGTGCGCCGCCGGGCCCCAAAAGCAGGCGTTCCCTTTTTCCTCAGCTGCCGTTCCGCGGGGCCGCGCCACCGTCTGGGGCTCGACTGCGGCTCGCGGGGCTAGCTGGGTGCGAACTTCGGGCTTTTGAGAAGAGGGGCTGGGCAGGGGGTGAGGTCCGTTGGGAAGTTGACCCTAAATGTCATGGTCAACTCCCCAGTCGACCGGCAGATCGCGGCGCCGCCCTCGGCTCGGCCGCGTCAACCGGGAGCAGCGCCCCCAATCGTCACGGCATGTCACGGCACGTGTCATGACTGCAACGGCCCGCCGGTCCCTGGCCCACGTGGGTCGTTTGACTCGCGCATAGGACGACTTATTCGCACCAAGTCCCCCGCACGTCCCTGGAATGTCACGCCCGCGTGCCGACGCGTGACGTAAGCCAAACAAACGTGCCCGAACTGCAACAGCCCGGCGGCCGCCGGGCCAAGCAGTGCGACTTTGGAGCGATATCCGCACCCAAGTTGCACTGCTCAAAGGATCCAGGCCCAAACGTGACGAAACCGTGACGGCATGCGCCCAAACCGCAACCACCCGGGCCCCGACCACCCACCTTCTCGAAAGCAGTGAAGAACCCTGCCATCGCCGGCGGGCGGGTCTACGATCGCAGGCGCATGCGCGCACCCGTCGACCACATCCACGCTCCCCCGTTCCCGGCCGGCGCGCCGTGGATCAACACCGCGCCGCTGCGCATGGACCAGCAGCTGGGGCGGCCGGTACTGATCGAGTTCTGGGACTTCTGCCGCGCCAACTCGATCCGCACCCAGCCGTACGTGCAGGCGTGGCACGAGCGTTATGGCGATGCCGGCCTGCGGGTGATCGGCGCCCACGCGTCCGGCTTTGAGCCCTCCGCTGATCCCGAGGCCGTCAAGGCGGCGGTGGCGCGCCTCCAGATCCCCTACCCGGTCGTGGTCGACGTTGAGTTCGAGATCTGGCAGGAGTTCGGCAACCTGGGATGGCCGGCCCGCTACCTGTTTAACCAGAACGGCCGCCTGTTCGAGTACCACTACGGCGAGGGCGACTACGTCGACACCGAGCTGGCGATCCAGGAGCTCCTGGGTGTGGAGCGGGCCCCGCTTGACCCGGTCCGGCCCGAGGATGCCGTGAACGCCGTACTCGCGCCGCAGTCCGAGGACGTGCCCGGCGCCTACAGCGGCCCCTACGAGGCCGGCGCGGTGTGGGCGGTGCTCGACGGCGACGGCAGCGTCGCCGTCAATGGCGCCGATCCGCCACTGCGCGTCGACCATCCCGGCGCCTACGAGTTGATCTCACACGCCCACAGCACCGCCGGGACGCTCGCGCTCGGAGTCGGCGACGGCGTGCGCTGCCATGCGGTCTGCTTCACCCCCGGGCTGGCCGAGTGAACGCGCCCGTCGGTCAGCCGTCGAGCAGGTTGGTCAGCTGGGGCGGCCCCTCGGCCGAAAAGGGTCACACAGAACCCGGCCCGGTAGGGACTTCGCCGGGGCGCGGGGCCGGCGAGCCGGGGCTCTGTGACCCAGCAGCCCGAGTTGATCAGCTGCCCGCCGGCGCGCGTGCGCCACTCAGCCGGATCGTCGTCGGGCAGCGGCCCGGCCCGGTGGGTGTGACCGAACACGACCTAGCGCGCCCGCACCCCCAGCCGCGTGGTCGCCTCCTCAATTCCGCGCAGGCCGGCCCGCCGCAGCGCCGCCATCGACAGCTCCGGGCGCAGCGGCCCGATCCCGGCGCGGTTCAGTCCCTTGACCAGCAGCGGATAGCCAAGCGCCAGCGCCTGCTGGCGTACTCCCAGGCGCCGGCGGGGCCCGGTGAGCGCCGCCCAGCCCCGCAGCGAGCCGCCGTGCAGGGAGCTGCCCCGCTGCGGATCGGTGCGCTGCGCCAGCGCGTGGATCCAGGCGTAGATCGGCGCCAGCGCCGCCTCGTAGTCCTCGGCGCCGCGGGGCGACCGTCGGTGAGGCCGACCACCCGCGCCATCACCCCGGCGCCGAGCCGCTCGAGCGTCGGCACGGTCAGGTGCAGGTCGGCGTAGTGGCCGTGGGTCGCGTAGACGTCGTCGCGCAGCCACACGCCCGGGTAGGCGACCCGGACCCGGGCCGGCGCCAGCCAGGCCGCGACCGTGGCCAGGGCTCCCCCGGGGCCGGTCGACCTCGGACTCCAGCCCCAGCGGCGCCGGCGTGTCGTCGCGGCCCCGGCGCGCCAGCCAGTCGTCGAGCAGCGCGTGGTCGTGGTTGCCCGGCACGACCACCACCTCCCGCGTCTGGCCCGAGCGCGGCGCCGAGCTCGGCGAGCACCGGCCGCGCGGCCGCGCAGCGCCTCGCGCTCGGGCCCGTGGCGGAGCTCGAGCAGGTCGCCGAGCAGCACCAGGCGATCACATCCGCCGCCGCCGCGGCCAGCAGCGGCCGCGGGCGCGGGGTCCTCGAGCAGCGCGTGCTTGGTCCGCGACCCGAGATGGAGGTCGGAGACGACGAGCGTGCGCAGCCCGGCCCCCGGAGTCCGGGTCAGGCAGCGCCGGCGGCGATCGCCTGGCGGATCGACCTTGGGGAGCATGAAGCGCACGTCCTCCTGGACGACCTCGAGCTCCTGGACGTCCTCGGTGCCGCGGCGCGCGGAAGAACTCGACCAGCCGCTGCACGAGCTCCTCGGGGGCGCTGGCCCCGGAGGTGATCCCGACCACGCGCTTGCCCTCCAGCCACTCCTCGCGGACCTGAGCCTCGTTGTCGATCAGGTACGAGTCGGCGCCGTGCTCGCGCGCCACCTCGACCAGCCGGTTGGAGTTCGACGAGTTGCGCGAGCCGATCACCAGCACCAGGTCGGACTCCCGGGCGAGCTGCTTGACCGCCGCCTGGCGGTTGGTGGTGGCGTAGCAGATGTCGTCGGTGCGGGGGCCGACGATCGCCGGGAAGCGCTCGCGCAGACGGTTGATGATCGCGTGCGTCTCGTCGACCGACAGCGTGGTCTGGGAGATGTAGGCGACCTTGTCGGGATCCGCGACCTCGAGCGCGTCGACGTCGGCCTCGTCCTCGATCAGCACGATGTGGTCGGGCGCCTCGCCCATCGTGCCCTCGACCTCCTCGTGGCCGGCGTGGCCGATGAGCACGATCGTGTAGCCCTCGGCGGCGAACTTCTTGGCCTCGACGTGGACCTTGGTCACCAGCGGGCAGGTGGCGTCGATCGTGTGCAGGCCGCGCTCGCGCGGCGTTGGCGTGCACGCGCGGGCGACACGCCGTGGGCGGAGAACACGACCGTCGCCCCCTCGGGCACCTCGGTCTCGGACTCGACGAACACCGCGCCGCGATCGCGCAGCTGCTCGACCACGTGCTTGTTGTGGACGATCTCCTTGCGCACGTACACGGGCGCGCCGTACAGCTCCAGCGCGCGCTCGACCGTCTGCACCGCCCGGTCGACGCCCGCGCAGTAGCCGCGCGGCGCGGCGAGCAGGATCTTGTCCGGGACCGAGTCCGCCATGTCAGGACAAGTGTAGGAGGGCCCGGCGCGGGCTGTCAGTCGTTGGCGGTGACGGCTTCGAGCAGCTCCGCGAACTGGCGCCCGCGCCGCCTCGCGGCGGGTCGGGATGTGCTCGGTCGGGACGCCGTCGGCCGGCGCCTCGTAGCCGCGCAGCACCTGCCGGGCCACCGACGCGCGGTGGACCTCGTCGGGGCCGTCGTAGATCCGCGCCGCGCGGGCGAAGCGGTACATCGCCTCGAGCGGCAGGTCGGTCGAGTAGCCGAGCGCGCCGTGGGCCTGGAGCGCGCGGTCGACGACGTCGTGCAGCACCTGGGCGCCGTAGAACTTGATCAGCGCGATGTCCTTGCGCGCCGCGGCGACGCCCTCGGTGTCCATCTTCCAGGCGGCGTGCAGCGTCATCAGCCGCGCCGCCTGCATCTCGGCCTCGGAGTCGGCGATCCAGTTCTGGACCGTCTGGTGCTTGGCCAGCGTCGAGCCGTGCGCGTAGCGGTACAGCGAGCGCTCGCACAGCATGTCGAACGCCCGGCGGGCGACCCCGAGCCAGCGCATGCAGTGGTGGATGCGGCCGGGGTACAGCCGCTGCTGGGCGATCAGGAAGCCGGCGCCCTCGGCGCCGAGCAGCGCCGCGGCCGGGATGCGCACGTCCTCGTAGAGGATCTCGGCGTGGTTGCCGTAGCGGCCGAAGCTCTCGTACGGGTGCTCCATCGTCGCCACGTCGCGGACGATGTTGACGCCCGGGCGTGTCGGCGTCGACGATGAACATCGAGGCGCGCTGGTGCGGCCGGGCGTCGGGATCGGTGACCGCCATCACGATCAGGAAGTCGGCGATCGAGCCGTTGGAGGAGAACCACTTGTGGCCGTTGATCACCCAGTCGTCGCCGTCGCGGACCGCGCGCGTCTGCAGCAGCGTCGGGTCCGAGCCCGGCCGTGTCGGGCTCGGTCATGCTGAACGCCGACTTCAGGTCGCCGGCCAGCAGCGGGTGCAGGTAGCGGTCCTTCTGCTCGGTCGGTGCCGGCCAGCGCGAGGATCTCGGAGTTGCCCGAGTCCGGGGCGGCGTTGCCGAACGCCAGCGGCGCGATCGGGCTGGCTGCCGAGGATCTCGTGCATCAGCCCGAGCTTGACCTGGCCGAAGCCCTGGCCGCCGAGCTCGGGATCGAGGTGCGCGGCCCACAGCCCCTGCGCCTTGACCTGCTCCTGCAGCGGCTCGGCGGCGCGCTGCAGACCGTCCCAGCCGAGCTCGTCGCACAGCGTCTCCAGCGGCCAGATGTTCTCGCGCACGAACGCGCGCATCCAGTCGAGCTTGCGCTCGAACTCCGGCTCGGTGGAGAAGTCCCAGGCCATGGCTGCGGCTCAGAGCCTACCGGGCACAGGCTACGCGCGCCGGTGCGGGCGGTCGGGTAGGCTTGACGCCCGTTCGCGACGGCGACCAGTCCGGGAGACTGTCGATGGCTCAGCAGCATCTCGACCGCCTGACTTCGATCGACGCCTCGTTCCTGCACCAGGAGGGCGACGCCTCGCACATGCACATCGGCGCGGTGCTGCTCTTCGAGGGCCCGCCGCCGGCGTTCGACGACTATCCTCGACCACGTCCGCGGCCGCCTGCACCTGGTCCCGCGCTACCGCCAGAAGCTGGCCACGCCGCCGCTGGAGACCGGCCGCCCGCTGTGGGTCGACGACCCGAGCTTCAACCTCGAGTACCACGTCCGCCACGCGGCGCTGCCGCCGCCGGGAACCGAGGAGCAGCTGTTCCTGCTCGCCGCCCGGATCGCCTCCCAGCAGCTCGACCGCTCCAAGCCGCTGTGGGAGAGCTGGCTCGTCGAGGGTCTCGCGGACGGCCGCTTCGCGCTGATCTTCAAGACCCACCATTCGCTCGTCGACGGCGTCTCCGGGCGTCGACCTGGCGACCGTGCTGTTCGACCTCGAGCGCGAGCCGCAGACCGCCCGAGGCCGACCTCGAGCCGTGGCAGCCCGAAGCCCGAGCCGTCGCGGCGCCGAGCTGGTCGCTGGCCGGCGTGCGCGGGATGGTCACCACCACCGCCGAGCTCGTCGCGCGAGCCATCGGCGCCGCCACCCGGCCGGCGACGTCGCTGGGATTGGTCCGCGACGCCGCCGAGGGCATCGGCGAGATCGTCTGGGCCGGCCTCAACCCGGCGCCCGAGACGCCGCTGAACGTCGAGATCGGCCCGCACCGCCGCTACGCGGTCGTCCGCCAGGAGCTGCGCGACTACAAGGAGGTCAAGAACGCGCTCGGCGGGACCGTCAACGACGTCGTGCTGACCGTCGTCTCGGGCGCGCTGGCCGACTGGCTGCACTCGCGCGGGATCCGCACCGAGGGGCTCGAGATGCGGGCGCTGGTGCCGGTCTCGGTCCGCACCAAGGACCACCGGCGGGACGCTCGGCAACCAGCTGACCGCGATGCGCGGCCCGCTGCCGGTCTACATCGACGATCCGGTGGCGCGGCTGCGGTTCGTCCGCGACGCGATGGACGGGCTCAAGGAGTCAAAGCAGGCGGTCGGCGCGGCCACGCTGGCCGCGGTCAACAACCTCGCGCCGCCGACGGTGCTCGCGCAGGCCTCCCGGCTGAACTTCTCCACCCGGCTGTTCAACCTGATCGTCACCAACATCCCGGGGCCGCAGTTCCCGCTCTACGTGCTCGGCCGCAAGCTGGACGACCTGTTCCCGGTCGCGTTCCTGCCCGAGAACCACGCGCTGGCGATCGCGATCATGTCCTACAACGGCGGCATCGACTTCGGGCTGCTGGCGACTACGACGCGCTGCCCGACATCGACGTGATCGCCGACGGGATCGACGCGGCGCTGCGCGAGCTGCTGGCCGCGGCCAAGGGCCAGCCGCGCCCCCAGCGTCGCCCGAGCCAGCCGTCGGCGAGCGCCGCCTCCCGTCTGGCCGCCAGTCCGAACGCCGGCGGCCGGCCGGCGCCGATCGTCCGGCCGCCCACGCCCGCCCAAGCGCGGTCCGGCGGCCGACATGCGCGCCAAGCGCACGCGCGGGTCGCAACCGGCCCGCAAGCGCAGCGACAGCTGACGACTGACCATGGCCGATCAACCCATGCCGCCCGACGAGCCGCCTGCGCCCCGAGAGCCGGTATCGCCGGCGTCCGAGGAGCCGATGCTGATCGGGCCCGACGAGCCCGCCTACCGGCTCGAGCTGACCGCCGCCCAGCTGAAGATCGTCCACACCGCGCTGAAGTCGCTGTTCGACGACCTCGGCCACGACGAGCACGACGTCAAGGACGTGGTCGCCTCGGTGCTGGCCAAGCTGCCGGGCGAGCACGACATCCGCGCCATCGATCTCGACCGCGAGCTCCGCGGCCGCGGGCGCGCCGGCGACGCCGGCTGAGTCCGGCGGGTCAGAAGCCGAGCGTTCGCCGGGCTAGAAGCCGAGCGCGAACTTCGCGTCTTCGCTCATCCGCTCGGGCGTCCACGGCGGCGAGAAGGTCATCGTCGGCCTCGACCTCCTCGACGCCCTCGAGCTCGCCCACGAACTCCTCGATCTGCTCGGAGACCTGCGGCCCGATCGGGCAGCCGGGGCTGGTCAGCGTGTAGGTGACCCGCACCGTGCCGCCCTCGACCTCGACCTCGTAGATCAGGCCGAGCTCGACGAAATCGAGGCCCAGCTCGGGGTCGATGACGTCGCGCAGAGCGTCGGTTACTTCGTCGACTGTTGCCATGCACACAGTCTAGGCAGAAGTGCGCACGCTTACCTGTTATCTATCGTCGCGTTTGGGTAGGTTTCCGGCATCGTCGACTTCGATGACAAGCCGCCGACTCTGCGCTGCCGCGGGGACGAGGACCGGACCACGCAGGGAGCCGGCGCCAGGCGCTGACGCGAGCGATCCGGGCGCAGGCCGACGTGGTCGTCGATCTCAGCGAGCTGGTGTTCGCCGACTCTTCGCTGATGCTCGACTTCGCGATGCTGGCCCGGCGCCTGCGCGCACAGGGCCGCGCGATCCTCCTGCGGGGCGCCCAGCCGCAGATGCGCACGCTGATCGAGCTCGTCGGCCTGCACCGGCTCCCGGGCGTCAAGCTCGAGGGCCCGATGACCGCGCTGGCGTGAGCCGGCGGACAGCGCGCGCGGCCTAGCCGCGCGCGCGGGCTCGCGTTCACCGCCGCTGCACTAGCCTTGGCAGCAGGATGCTCGTACTGCTGCTCCTGATCCTTTGGCCGGTGGCCGAGCTGTTCGTGGCCATCGAGGTCGCCGCAGGCGATCGGCGTGCTGGCCACCGTGCTGCTGCTGATCATCAGCTGGCCGCTCGGGTGTGGCTGGTCCGTACCGAGGGCCGGGCCGCGTGGCGGCGACTGCAGGCGGCGGTCGCGGCCGGGCGGATGCCCGGCCCGCGAGGTCGTCGACGGCGCGCTGGTGCTGGTCGGCGGCGCGCTGCTGATCGTGCCCGGCTTCATCACCGACGTGCTCGGGCTGCTGCTGCTGCTGCCGCCCACGCGCTGGCTGGCCGGCATCGGGATCCAGCGCAACTTCCGCAGCCGGCTCGTGGTGCAGGCCACCCGGTTCGACCGCCCCGGCTCGGACTACGACGTCGACTCCACGGCCTCGGACATCGACCCGCCCCCGCTGCCCCGATGACCGCGAGGTCCGAGCCAGCGCTCCGGGTCGTGTCCTTCGGCGACCTCGAGGGGACGGGTGTGGGGCGCGGCGCTTTGACGCCGGCCGCCCCACGGTCCTGGCCGGGACCGGCGACGGCCATCCCGCTGCCGGCCCGGCCACCATCACCGCGTCCGAGCGACGGGGAGCTGGCAGGTCTCCGGCGACTGGCTGCAGCTGTCGATGCACCGCACCGCCTGGCGACGACGGCGACTGCGGAGCTGGGTCGCGCTGCGCGGCCGGCTGGTCGCTCGACGGCGACCGAAGTCGACGGTCGACTGCCCGGCCATTCGCAGCTGCGTTAGCGACCTCGATCCGTGGCAACGTTGACTCGGTCCGTGGGGTCTGGGGTTGGTTCGAGGACGAGCAGGCATTCGCGCTGCTGGCCGTCCGCCCCCAGGGCGCGCGGCCCAGGAGGCCGAGCGGCTGACCGCGACCCTGTTCGACCCCGACGGGCCGACTGCGCGTCGAGGAGCCGCGGCTGTCGACCACCTACGACGCCGACGGACACCCGACCCGGGCCGGCCTTGAGCTGTGGATCGGCGAGGGCGAGGAGCAGTACCCGCGGCGCGCCGCCGCCGAGGCGGCCGGACCCGGGGCGAGCTTGGACGCCGACGGCGTCCTGGTCGGGGCCCAGCCGCTTCGATGTCACAGCCGCGGCCTCGACGGGCCGGGCGTGTACCTGCTGGCGCGCTTTTAGACATCAAAGCCATGGCCAGAGTCGAGGCGATCATCAGCGATTTCGGCGGCGTGCTCACGTCGCCGCTGATCGACTCGTTCGTCGCCTATCAGGACTCCTCGGGGGTCTCGCTGGAGCAGCTCGGCATGGCGATGGCCGCGATCGGGGCGCCGTACCGGCGTCAACCCCCTGTTCGAGCTCGAGACCGGCCGCCTGTCGCGAGGCGGAGTTCCTGGGCGCGATCGGCGCGCAGCTGACCGAGCAGCTCGGCCGCCCGGTCGAGCTGGACGGATTCGGCGAGCGCTACTTCGCCACGCTGGAGCCCAACCAGCCGTGATCGACTACATGCGGGAGCTGCGCGGCCGCGGCTACCGGCTGGCCATCTGCACCAACAACGTCCGCGAGTGGGAGGACCGCTGGCGCGCCCTGCTCCCCGTGGATGAGATCTTCGACGTCGTCGTCGACTCGGCCTTCGTGGGCACGCGCAAGCCGGAGCGGCTGATCTACGAGATCACGCTGGAGCGGCTCGACGTGACGGCCGACGCCGCGTGCTGGTCGACGACGTCGAGGTCAACTGCGACGCGGCCCGCGAGCTCGGGATGCGGGCGGTCCAGTTCCGCTCCACCGAGCAGGCGATCGAAGACATCGAAGCGGCGCTGCGAGAAGCGCCGTAGGGACGGAGGCCGATGCACTGGCGCCTTGCCGCGACCGCCGCCGGGATCCTCACCCTCGCCGTGGTGGCGGCCGTGCTCCTGACCACGGGCAACAAGAGTTCGGGGAGCGCTGACCCCACCACGGCGAGCACGCCGGCCGCTCGCCCGCTCAGGATCCCGCGCGGCGCGCTGGTCGCCCACATCGGAAGCCGGCCGGTGGGACCGGCGGTCCCGGCCGGGTTCGTCGGCTTCTCGTTCGAGTTTCCGGCCGTACGCGCCTACACCGGGAATAACCCGGCCGCGATCAACCCGGTGCTGGTGCAGCTGATCCGCAACCTCAGTCCCGACCAGGCTCCGGTGCTGCGCATCGGCGGCGACAGCACCGACTTCTCGTACCCCTCGGGAGTGCAGCCACCGCCCTACATCGGCTACAAGCTGACCCCCAGCTGGATGGCCACCACCGGTGCCCTGGCGCGGGCGGTGGGCGCCAAGATGATCCTGGGGCTCAACCTCGCCGCCAACGACCCGAAGCTGGCCGCGGCCGAGGCCCGCGATTACCTGAGCACGTTCGGCCGCCGCGCCATCGATGCCCTCGAGATCGGCAACGAGCCCAACGTGTACGCCAACATCACCACCTTCAACACGCCGTCGGGAGGCACGCTGCACGCCCGGTCATCCGACTACGCCTATCCACAGTTCGAGACCGAATTCGGCGCCATCGCCCGCGCCACCCCGACGATGCCGCTGGCCGGGCCGGCGCTGGCGGCCGGGCCGACGGCGGGCCCCGGCTCGTGGATCGGGACCATGCCGAGCTTTCTGTCCACCTTCCACCGGGTCGGGATCATGACCGTGCACCGTTACCCGCTGCGCAACTGCTTCGTGGCGCCAAGCTCGCCGCAGTACCCGTCGGTGGCCCACCTGCTGTCCAGCTACGCCACCTCCGGCCTGGCTCACAGCGTCAAGCCATGGGTTCACGTGGCCCACTCCCAGCACCGCCAGCTGCGCCTTGACGAGCTCAACTCGGTGGCCTGCCGGGGCAAGAAGGGAGTCAGCGACACCTTCGCCAGCTCCCTGTGGGTGGTCGACGCGCTGTTCCAGCTCGCTCGCCTGGGCGTCGACGGCGTCAACATGCACACCCTGCCGCGCTCCTCCTACGAGCTGTTTCAGTTCAGCCGCTCGGGCGGCAGCTGGCACGGCTGGGTCCGGCCCGTCTACTACGGGCTGCAGCTGTTCACCCAGGCGGCCCCACCGGGCGCCAGGCTGCTGAAGTCGAGCGGGATCAAGCCGCGCACCAAGGTCAGCATCTGGGCCACCCGGGGATCGGACCGGAGGCTGCGGGTGGCACTGGTGAACGAGAGCGTCTCCACGAGTCGGACCGTGGTCCTGAAGGTGCCGCGGGGCACGTCGGGCACCGCCACCGTGGAGCGCCTACAGGCGCCCAGCGTGTACGCCAAGCGCGGGGTCACCCTCGGCGGCCGGACCTACGGCGCCGCGACCTACACCGGCGCACTGACGCCGCCGCAGACGCAGCCGGTAGCCGGCGGCGCAGGCACCTTTCTGCTGAAGTTGCCGCGCGGGAGTGCTGCGCTGGTGACGTTCGGTTAGTTCTCGGCCCCGAGGCGGTCCCAGCAGTACAGCTCCAGGCATTCGGCGGCCAGTGACGCGCACCGCTCCTCCGACAGCCACGGAAGCACGGTGTCAAACGCCTGCTCCTCCCCCACGCCGGCCTCGAATGCCTCCTCGCCCCGGAAGCCGGCGGCGATCTTCAGCGCCTCGCGCCGGTTCTCGCCCAGCGAGGGGAACACGTTGACCAGGAACTCCTTGTTCGGAAGCGGATGACCGACCTCGAGCGAGACGTGCCAGGCGGCCAGCAACGACAGATCGTGCTCGTCCAGGTCCGCGACCGCCTTGGCGTAATGCGCTTCGAGCTCCGGCTCGGGGATCTCGTCCACCCACGCGCGCACGACCTCGCCCAGAATCTGGCGACGCGCCTCCCGGCCGACCGAGTCGGCGATCACCCGGATGGCGTTCTGCGGTTCGATGAAGCAGAGAGACATTGCAGCTCCGGCTCGTGGAATTCGACGCCAGCAAGGTAGGCAATGGCCCGGACGGAGCGCAATCGCCCCTGCAAAAGGCGGGGTCGGGCGGCGGTCAGAGCCCGAGCGCGCCGCGAATCGAGTCAAGCGCGGCGGGATCGGCGTCCAGTGTCGGCGGGCATACCGAGCAGCGCTCGCGCGCCGCGTTCCCAGTTGTAGAGCCCCACGTCGAGCGCCGCCAGCGGGAGGCTCGCACGCCTCGGCGAGCTCGGCCGCGCGGCGCTCGAGCAGCAGCGGATCGCCGATCCCCAGCACGCGCTTGGCGGCCTCGTGACCGCGTCCGAGCCGCCGAGGTGGAGCTTCGCCGCCCGCACGTCGTACACGCCGTGGCGCCCGAGCGACGCTCAGCAGCTCGAAGCGCGCGTCACGGGGGAAGCCGGGCAGGGCCAAGCGCTCGAACACGCGCTCAAATCGCCGCTCCGCCGTCCACGCCGCCTCTCCGGTGAAGGCCGCGGTCTGTGACCCGGAGCGCGCCGCCCACGCCCGGTAGGCCTCGACGGTGCGCGTCCCGCGCGCCTCGTCGTGGACGCCGCGCGGGGCCGACCTCAACGCCCTCGAGCGTCAACGAGCTCGGCCGCCGCCCACGGCACCCGGACGGCCTCGATGGCCGCGAACGGCTCCTCGCCGTCGAGCGGGCCCAGGTAGGCGATCAGGAAGGCCAGCCAGGTCCGCTCCTCCAACGTCGCCGGCGGCATCGGCCACCTCGGCGTAGAGACCGGGCGGGTCGGCTGCCCAGCAGGTCCAGCCGGGCAGCGGCGAAACCGAGCTCATCGGCCAGCCGCTCGGCGTCGTCGCTCGACTTCAAGCCCGGCACCAGCTGGGAGCGATAGCCGTCGTCGGCGCCGCGGACCAGCTGCCGAACTCTCACCCGCCGCCGCGCGTCCGAGCCGCGCCCGCGCGCGCCCGCGTGGACACCGACCGCCCGGACCCGGACGCCGTCCGCGGGGTGCGGGGCTGTGCGCTCTTGGGAGCGGCCGAGGAGACGATCGGTCGCATCTCGACCTCCTGCTCGCGCGCGCAGATGGGGCAGTTCTGGATTAGGTGGTTGTGGCGGCAGAAGGTCGGCACGGCTCAACCATCGAGCCTACCGCGCGTCAGCCCACAGCCATGCTCTCCCGGCGCCGGTGCTCGCGACCGCGGGCGATGACCTCGCGGAAGCTCCGGAAGCGGAAGATCAGCACCAGCGCCGCGAACCCCAGCACCGAGCTCAGCACCCCGGTGGCGATCTGCTGGCCGACCGAGAAGGCGGCCACGTCGGGGTTGCCGGCGAAGATGGTCAGCAGCAGCGCCTGCTGGACGCCGGCGCCGCTGGGCGTGAACGGGAACACCGAGGCGACCACCTGGACCGCCAGCACGAGCAGCGCGTTGCGGACCGAGCCGCCGATGTGGAATGCGTCGAGCAGCGCCCAG
The DNA here is from genome assembly GCA_963754375.1 of uncultured Solirubrobacterales bacterium. Lineage (GTDB taxonomy): Bacteria > Actinomycetota > Thermoleophilia > Solirubrobacterales > Solirubrobacteraceae > Palsa-465. The sequence goes on along the minus strand of CAVWFX010000011.1, from coordinate 239,227 downwards.
TAGGCCGCGAAGCGGGCGATCCAGCTGGCGAACTGCCAGGTGACCATCCGCCGCTTGTACTGCTCCCGGTCGCGCAGGATCGTCAGGCCCTGGCGGATCCGCTGCCAGAACGCGCGCACCTTGGCCGACAGCAGCGCGAAGGCGACCAGGAACGCGATCGCCAGCACGGTCAGGAAGAACAGCGTGAAGCGCATGTTGCCGGCGAAGAAGCTGATGTCGAAGGCCGGCAGCTTGGAGAAGTCCGGGGGCTTGGGGAACACACCCTGGGTGAAGGCGAAGCCCATGACCAGCAGGCCCATGAACCAGTCGAACAGCACCCCGGTCGACAGCGCCGCCGCGACCGCCGGATAGCTGGAGGACGGGATCGCCGTGCCGCGTCAAGAACAGCTGGGCGATGTTGCCGCCGCCGAGCGGGAACACGTTGTTGATCGCGTAGCCGACCATGTAGGCCCCCCACACGTCGCGCCAGCGCACGCGCTCGCCCGGGTAGGCGGCGCTGACCGCGCCCCACAGGGCACGGGAGCGCAGCAGCAGATACAGCGAGTAGAAGGCCAGGCCCGAGCAGCAGCGGCACCCAGCTCAGGCTGGCCAGCTGCGAGAAGAACTGGCCGGCGTTGTCGAGCAGATGCTCGATCGTGGTGCCGATCGAGGTATGGGCAGAGATCACGGCCCTCGCCGCCGTTGGCGCCATTCACACAAGGTGGCATACACAGTGGTCGAGAGGCCCGGGGTCATCGGGTTCGAAACCGACCGCGAGCCGTCTCAGAAAAGGACCGGGGGGCCCAGATCCATCTGGGCCCCCCGGAGAGCCAGGGAAGTGGGGGCGCAGTTCCCTGACCGACAGGGGCGAGTTTCCCCGTCCCAAGCCTTGAGCAAACCTCAATGCCCCGAAATATCCGAACCGGATCCCACGATATCCGCTCCGTGCGGTTAAAGGTAGCACCTCCGCGCGAGCGCATGCGCAAAAGTTTGATCAACGATTGCGGGTTCCGGGACCGGTGAAAAATTCCTCCCCCGGGCGCACGGTGCCGGCGGCTTCGGCCTCGTGGCGAAGCGTCCGGTCCGCCTCGCCGCTCCACGCGCCGACGGCCAGCATCTCGCGATCGGCGTCCATCGGGCTGCCGCCCAGATCGGCGTTCACGATCCGAGCGCACTTGCGTCCCTCGGCGATCGCGGTGACCACCAGCGACTGCCCGATCCGAGCGTCGCCGCAGGCGTACACGCGGCCCACCGAGCTGCGGTAGGTCATCTGCGGTGCGGATGTTGCCGCGCCGGTCGAGCTCGAGGCCCAGCTCGCCGACGACGCCGTCGTGCTCGGGATGCTCGAAGCCGATGGCGATCAGCACCAGGTCGGCCTCGAGCACGAACTCGCTGCCCGGCACCGGCGTCAGGTCGCGCGAGGAGCTGCCGGTCACCTGGCGGGCGTAGACGTGGCTGACGCGCGCCGTCCTTGCCGCCGAAGCCGGTGACCTCGGTGCCCCAGCGGCGCTTGCCGCCCTCGTCGAGCGCGTAGGTGGCTGCGGGTCCGCTTGGGCGGCAGCGGCCACGGATAGCGCGGATCGGAGCGGCCGTCGGCCAGCTGGGCGTAGACGTCGAGCATGATCACGCTCTTGGCCTGCTCGCGGTGGGCGTTGGAGATGCAGTCCATGCCGGTGTCGCCGCCGCCGACCACGATCACCCGCTTGCCGCGGGCGGTGATCTCGCGGCCCGGCGCGGGCTCGCGCGAGGGCCGGCCCTGCTGCGCTGCCACCCAGCGATTGCGCTGGTAGAGGTAGTCCATGGCGGGGCGGATGCCGGCCAGCTCGCGACCGGGCACCTCGAGGTCGCGGGAGACCCGCGAGCCGATGGCGATCACCAGCGCGTCGAAGTTCTCCTGCAGCTCGGCGCGCGGTCACGTCGGTCCCGACGTCGGTGTCGTAGCGAAACTCGATCCCCTCCTGCGGCGAGGATGGCCACGCGGCGGTCGATGATCGACTTCTCGAGCTTGGCGTCGGGCACGCCGAAGCGCAGCAGACCGCCCGGGCCCTCGTCGCGCTCGAACACGGTCACCGCGTGGCCGCAGTTGTTCAGCTCGGCGGCCACGGCCAGGCCCGGCCGGCCCCGAGCCCACCACCGCGACGGTCTTGCCCGAGCGCCGGGCGGGCGGATTGGCGACGATCCAGCCCTCGGCGAACGCACGCTCGACGATGGCCAGCTCGATCTGCTCGATCGTCACCGGGTCGTCGTTGATGGCCAGCACGCACGCCGACTCGCACGGCGCCGGGCAGATCAGTCCGGTGAACTCGGGGAAGTTGTTCGTGGAGTGCAGCTGGTCGATCGCGTCGCGCCACTTGTCGCGGTAGACGAGGTCGTTCCAGTCCGGGATCAGGTTGCCGAGCGGACAGCCCTCGTGGCAGAACGGGATGCCGCAGTCCATGCAGCGCGCCCCCTGGCGCCGCAGCTCCTCCGCCGGCTGCAGCGCGAAGTACTGGTCGTAGTCGCGCACGCGCCGGCGCGGGTCGCGCTTGTCGAAGCCGACCCGATGGATCTTCAGAAACGCGCCGAGCTCGCCCATGGGAGCGGCAGAGGGTACCAGCGGGCCGGCGTCTTCTCGTACAGTGCGCCCGTGCCCGACGCAGCGTCAGCGACCCGGGAGATCCCGGTCACCGGGCAGTTCTCGCTCCCGGCGGCGGCCGAGTTCGGATTCGGCCCCGACGAGGGGCGCCCGGCCGCCTTCGACGGTGCCATGCGCCTTGCCTTCCCGCTCGATCCCGGGACCGGCTACGCGGGCGTCGACCTTGACCCAGTCTCGCGTTGATGGCCCGGTGACGGCGGAGCTGGAGCTGCGCGACGGCGCCGAGGCCGACGACGCGCTCGCCCAGGTGGCGCGCATGGTCTCGCTCGACCACGACGGCGCCGGCTTTCTGGCGATCGGCGAGCGCGACCCGGTCATCGGCGCGCTCCAGCGCGCCCATCCCGGCCAGCGGCCGGTGCTGTTCGCACTCGCCCTACGAGGCGGCGGCGTGGGCCATCATCTCGGCGCGGCGCCCCGCGGCGCGGGCGGCGGTTGTGCGCGAGGACCTCAGCCTCCAGCTCGGCGAGACCTTCGAGCTGCACGGCCAGACGCGGCACGCCTTTCCCCGGCCCGAGCACCTGCAGCAGCTGGGCGAGCAGTTCCCCGGGCTCAACCTGGAGAAGATCGGGCGCCTGCTCGACGTCGCCGAGGCGGCCCGGATCGGCGTCCTCGACGCGGCCGCGCTGCAGGCGGCCGGGCCCCGAGCAGGCGTTCGAGAAAGTCCAGCGCCTGAAGGGCATCGGTCCCTTCTACGCCGGTCTGATCGTGCTGCGGGCCACCGGGTTCGCCGACGCGCCGCTGCTCGATGCGCGAGCCGCGGCTGCTGACCCACGCCGCCCGCTTGTACGGCCTCGACGCGAGCCGACGCTGGAGTGGTTCAACCGGCTGGCCGAGCGGTGGCGTCCCTACCGGGTCTGGGCCAGTGTCCTGATCCGCCTGGCGGGCGACCGGTGGCACCGACGCGTCCCCGCCGGCGACGCGTCGCGGCCGATAGCGGGGTGCGGTGGGCGCGTCCCGGGCCTGACCGCTCGAATGCCAGATGGCAGCGGGTCGATCAACCCTCGGCCGGAGCGACAGTGATCCCTGCCAGCGTTGGGAGCGGCCACGCCGAGATAGATGTCGTCTACCGAAGCGTCAACCGCCGGGTTCCAGGACCCGTCGACTGCTCGCCTATATGACGAGTCAGACGACCCACGTCCGGCGCCCGGCCCGCTCCGTGGCTTCCTGACTCGGCGACACAAATCGTCACGCTTCAGCCGCCCGCGCCGCACCGCGACGCGCCGTCGGCGCCTACGTGATCAGCGCCTCCGCCTCGGCCTGCGCCTCCGCGGCCGCGCGCTCGGCCAGCACGCGCTTGTAGTCGCGCGGCATCACCTTGACGAAGCGCGCGCTGGCCCGCTCCCACGAGGCCAGCACGTTGCGCGCCACCAGCGAGCCGGTGCGCTGGGCGTGCTCGGAGATCAGCGCCTTGACGTCCTCCTCGTCGGCCTCGGTCAGCTCGTCGAGGTCGACCAGCTCCAGGTTGCAGCGGCCCTCGAAGCGTCGGTCCTTGTCGTACACGTAGGCGATGCCGCCGCTCATCCCGGCGGCGAAGTTGCGCCCGGTGCGGCCCAGCACCACCACCCGGCCGCCGGTCATGTACTCGCAGCCGTGGTCGCCGACGCCCTCGACCACCGCCGAGGCGCCGGAGTTGCGCACCGCGAAGCGCTCGCCGGCCAGCCCGCGGAAGAAGGCGCGCCCGGCGGTGGCGCCGTACAGCACGGTGTTGCCGACGATCATGTTCTCCTCGGCGCGGAACAGCGCCGACTCGGGCGGACGGACCGAGACGACGCCGCCGGACAGGCCCTTGCCGGTGTAGTCGTTGGTCTCCCCGCGCAGCGAGAAGGTCACGCCGGGGGCCAGCCAGGCGGCGAAGCTCTGCCCCGCCGAGCCCGAGAAGGAGATGTCGATCGTGCCCTCCGGCAGCCCTCGCGCGCCCGTGGCGGCGAGCGATCTCGCCGGACAGGATGCCGCCCACGGTGCGGTTGACGTTGCGCACCGGGATCGGGCCCTGGCGCACCTGCTCGCCGCGCTCCAGCGCCGGCGCGCACACCTGGACCAGCTCCCAGTCCAGCGCGTCGTCGAGCACCGGCACCTGCGGCCGGGTGCGCGAGCGGGGCGTGCCGGGCGGCAGGTCGGGCATGGCCAGGATCATCGACAGGTCCACCCCGCGCGACTTCCAGTGGTCGACGGCGTCCTGGGTCTCGAGCAGGTCGGCGCGCCCGATCAGATCCTCGAAGCCGGCGGACGCCGAGCGAGGCCATGATCGCGCGGACCTCCTCGGCGACGAACATCAGGTAGTTGACCACGTGCTCGGGGGTGCCGCGGAAGCGGCGCGCGCAGCTCCGGGTCCTGGGTGGCGATCCCGACCGGGCAGGTGTTCAGGTGGCAGACGCGCATCATGATGCAGCCCATGGCGATCAGCGGCGCGGTGGAGAAGCCGAACTCGTCGGCGCCCAGCAGCGCGCCGATCGACCACGTCGCGCCCGGTCTTGATCTGGCCGTCGACCTCGACGGTGATCCGCGAGCGCAGGTCGTTGAGCAGCAGCGTCTGCTGGGTCTCGGCCAGGCCGATCTCCCAGGGCACGCCGGCCGACTGGACCGAGGACTGCGGCGAGGCGCCGGTGCCGCCGTCGTGGCCGGAGATCGTGACGTGGTCGGCGTTGGCCTTGGCCACGCCCGCGGCCACCGTGCCCACGCCCACCTCGGACACCAGCTTGACCGACACCGAGCCGTCGGGGTTGGCGCAGCGCAGGTCGTAGATCAGCTGCTTGAGGTCCTCGATCGAGTAGATGTCGTGATGCGGCGGCGGCGAGATCAGCCCCACGCCCGGCGTCGAGGCCCGGATCCGGGCGATGTAGTCGTCGACCTTGTGGCCGGGCAGCTGGCCGCCCTCGCCGGGCTTGGCGCCCTGGGCCATCTTGATCTGGATCTGGTCGGCGTTGACCAGGTAGTGGATCGTGACGCCGAACCGGCCCGAGGCCACCTGCTTGATCGCCGAGCGGCGCGAGTCGCCGTTCTCGTCGGGGACGAAGCGGGCGGGGTCCTCGCCGCCCTCGCCGGTGTTGGACTTGCCGCCCAGACGGTTCATGGCGATGGCCAGCGTCTCGTGGGCCTCGCGCGACAGGGAGCCCAGGCTCATGGCGCCGGTGCTGAAGCGCTTGACGATCTCGGTGGCCGGCTCGACCTCGTCCAGCGGCACCGGCTCCTGCGCGGTGCGCAGCTTCATCAGCCCGCGCAGGGCGGCGCGGCTGGTGGCCTCGTCGTTGACCTGGCGGGCGAACTCGTCGTAGATCTGCTGTGGGTCGCGCTAGGGGCGGCGTGTCGGGAGCGGCGTTGGTGCCGACCGCGTGCTGGAGGTTGGCCACCGTGTCCGGGTTCCAGATGTGGATCTCGCCGTCGCGGCGCCACTGCAGCACGCCGCCGACCGGGAGCAGGTCGCGGCCGGTGCGCGGGTAGGCGCGGAAGTGGCGCTCCAGCGCCTCGGTGGCCAGCACGTGCAGTCCCGACGCCGCCGATCCGCGACGCGGTGCCGGTGAAGTGCCGGTCGATCACGTCCTGCGTCCAGGCCGACCGCCTCGAAGATCTGCGCGCCGCAGTAGGACTGGATGGTCGAGATGCCCATCTTGGAGATCGTCTTGAGCAGGCCCTTGCCGATCGCCTTGACGATCCGGATCTCGGCCTCCTCGCGATCCAGGTCCTCCGGCAGCAGCGCGCGGTCGGCCAGCTCGTCCAGCGACTCGAACATCAGGTACGGGTTGATGGCCGCGGCGCCGTAGCCGATCAGCGTGGCCATGTGGTGGATGTCCCGTGGCTCACCGGACTCGATCACCAGCCCGGTGCGCAGCCGGGTGCCGGCGCGGACCAGGTGATGGTGCACCGAGGCCACCGCCAGCAGCGACGGCATCGCCACCCGCTCGGGCCCGAGGTTGCGGTCGGACAGGATCAGGATGTTGGCGCCGTGGTCGACGTAGCGCTCGGCCTCCATGGCCAGGGCGTCCAGGCGGTCGGCCATGCCCTCGGCGCCGCCCTCGATCGGCCAGGTGATGTCGAGCGTGGCGGCGTCGAAGATCTCGTGCGAGACCTGGCGCAGCTTCTCGAGCTCGTGGTTGCGCAGGATCGGCTGGTCCATGACCAGCTGGTGGGCCTGCTCGGGCAGCTCGGCGAGCAGGTTGACCTCGGCGCCGACGCCGCTGTGCAGGCTCATGACCACCTTCTCGCGGATCGGGTCGATCGGCGGGTTGGTCACCTGGGCGAACAGCTGCTTGAAGTAGGCTGAACAGCGGCGGCTGGCGCTCGGAGAGCACGGCCAGCGCCGAGTCGTTGCCCATGCTGGCCACCGGCTCCTCGCCCTTGGCGGCCATGGTGGCGATGACCAGCTTCAGGTCCTCCTGCGAGTAGCCGAAGGCCAGCTGCTTGGAGCGCAGCGGCTCGACCCGGGGAGCGCGCGGCTCGCGCTCGGGGAGGTCGTTGATGTGCACGCACGAGCGCTCGTACCACTCGCCGTAGGGCTTGCGGCGGGACACGCGGCGCTTGACCTCCTCGTCCTCGACGATCCGCCCTCCTCGAGGTCGACCAGGAACAGCTTGCCGGGGGCCAGCCGGCCCTTGCGCTGAACGTGCTCGGGAGCGACGGTGGTCACCCCGGTCTCGGAGGCCAGCACCACGTAGCCCTCGGTGTCCTGGATCCAGCGGCCGGGCCGCAGCCCGTTGCGGTCCAGCACGGCGCCGGCCATCCGCCCGTCGGTGAACACCACCGCCGCCGGCCCGTCCCAGGGCTCCATCAGGCAGGAGTGGAAGTCGTAGAAGCCCTTGACGTCGGGATCCAGATCGCGTCCGCGTCCGGTATGCCTCGGGCACCATCATCATCACCGCGTGGGGGATCGAGCGGCCGCTGAGCACCAGCAGCTCGAGCACGTTGTCGAACACCGCGCTGTCCGAGCCGCCCTGGCGGACGACCGGGAATGACCTTCCCCAGGTCCTCGCCGAACAGCTCGGAGGCCAGCTGGGATTCGCGGGCGCGCATCCAGTTGACGTTGCCGCGCAGGGTGTTGACCTCGCCGTTGTGGGCGATCATCCGGTAGGGGTGGGCCAGCTCCCAGCTCGGGAAGGTGTTGGTGGAGAAGCGCGAGTGGACCAGCGCCAGGCGCGAGGCCACCCGGGGGTCGCGCAGGTCCGGGAAGTAGCGCGGAAGCTGGGGCGCGGTCAGCATCCCCTTGTAGACCATGGTCCGGCTCGAGAAGCTGGGCAGCGCCACGCCGGCGCCGGCGGCGCGCTCGATCACCCGCCGGATCACGTACAGCTTGCGCTCGAACGCGCCCTGGTCCTCGATGTCCTCCGAGGCCTCGACGATCACCTGGCGGATCACGGGCGCCGACAGCCGCGCGGTCTCGCCGACGAAGCGATCGTCGACGGGGACGTCGCGCCACCACAGCAGCTTCTGGCCCTCCTGGGCGATGGTGTCCTCGATCAGCTGCTCGACGCTGAGCCGGCGCTCGGGGTCGGCGGGCAGGTAGCAGACGCCGACGCCGTAGCGGCCGGGCTCGGGCAGCTCGATGCCCGCGACCGCGCCGCGGATGAACGCGTCCGGGATCTGCATGCAGGATCCCGGCCCCGTCGCCGGTGTTGGGGTCGGCGCCCTCGGCCCCGCGGTGCTCGAGGTTCTCGAGCGCGTCGAGCGCCTTCTCGACTACCGCGTGGCTGGCCTCACCCCACAGCTTCGCCACCAGCGCGATGCCGCAGCTGTCGTGCTCGTTCGAGGGGTCGTAGAGGCCGGTGGCCCCGGGGGGAGCGATTCGGTACATAAGGTGCCTTTGAGGGGCAGTGAACAGGCACGGCGGAGGACTGCCCGAAGGGTACCAGTGGGACGGCCCAGAACCGCGTCGAGCACGCAGAGCGCAGGGGCCGAGCGGCGGTACTAGCTCTTGGCCTTGGCCTTGGAGCGCGAGCGGGCCGGATGAACCGGACCCGTTCTTGGCGCTCGACGAGCGCTTGGTCGACTTCGACGATGACTTCTTGGCCTTGCGCGCCGTCCGAGTCCGAGCTCTCGTCGCCGTCGTCGCTGCGAACCTCGGCCAGGCTGGCCTCCAGCGCCGCCATCAGGTCGGGCGCCGGCGCCTCCTCCTCGGCCTCGGGCTGGACGGCGATCTCCTCGCCGGCCGCCTTGCGCTCGATCAGGTCGAGCACCCGCTCGCGGTAGCTCGTCCTTGAACTTGGTCGGGTCGAACTCGGCCGACAGCGAGTCGATCAGCTGCTGGGCCATGGTGAGCTCGCGGTCGGTGGCGTCGGCGTCCTGGACCGCGTCGAGCTCGTCGATGCGCTCGGGGCTGAGCACCTCGTCGCCGAACAGCATCGTCGACAGCGCGATCACATCGTCGGTGGGCCGCAGCGCGCACAGCTGCTGCTTGGAGCGGATCACCACGCGGCCGATCGCGACCTTGCCGGCCTCGCGCATGGCGTCGAGCAGCAGGCGGTAGGCCTTGGCGCCGCCGGCGGTCGGGCGCCAGGTAGTAGGAGTGGTCGTAGTAGATCGGGTCGATCTCGTCGAGGTTGACGAACTCCTCGATGTCGATCGTCTTGGTCGCCTTCGGGTCGAGCGCCTCGAGCTCCTCGGGCTCGATCAGCACGTAGCGATCGGGGGTCAGCTCGTAGCCCTTGACGATGTCCTCGTAGCGCGACCTCTTCGTCGGTGGACGGATCGACTCGCTTCTGGCGGATGCGGGCGCCGGTCTTGTTCGAGATCTGGTGAAAGCGGACGGTCTTGGGTGAGGTGGCGCTGTACAGCTTGACGGGGACGTTGACGAGCCCGAAGCTGATCGCGCCTGCTCCAGATTGCGCGTGCCATTAGGACGTTTGTATAGCGGACGGCCGCGGATGGGCAAGCCCTGACGGCCGTTTTGCCGGTTCGGATGAGAGGGTCGCTGGAAATTCGTCGCATATCGATGAAGATCAAGCCAAGCCCCGCAAACTCATCGGTCCGCCTCACGTTTCTTGGCCTGACAGCGTTAAGTGGGTGATGCGCCTGCCGCCCTTTCAGGCCCTGCTCGACGCCCACGGACGCGACGTGCACCGCTTCCTGATCGCCGAGGTGGGGCCGGTCGATGCCGACGACTGCTACCAGGAGACGTGGCTGGCGGCGCTGCGGGCCTACCCGCAGCTGCGCGACGCGTCCAACCTGCGCAGCTGGATCCTGACCGATCGCCCACCGCAAGGCGATCGACCACCTGCGCTCGCGGGCGCGGCGGGCGGTGCCGGTGGCCGAGGCCGAGGCCGAGGCCGATGCGAGCGCCGCGCGACAGCGGTGGCGGTGGCGCTGGCGCCGACGGCCGAACCCGCCGACGACGAGCTGTGGGCGCCAGGTCGCGGCGCTGCCCGACAAGCAGCGCACGGCGGTCGCGCTGCGGTTCGTGACCGATGCCGCCTACGCCGAGATCGGCGGCGTGATGGAGACCAGCGAGGAGGCGGCACGGCGCAACGTCCACGAAGGCCTCAAGCGACTGCGAAGGGAGTACGGAAATGAACACTGACGCCTGGCCCCCGTTCGATCGAGGGCCGGCTGCGCTCGACGCGAGGCGGCGGCGGCGATCCGCCGCGCCTGGACCAGGCGGCCGCCGCCGCCGGGCTGCTCGACGTGGCCTACGCCACGGCCGACTCGCCGCTGGGGACGCTGCTGCTGGCCACCACGCCCGCCGGGCTGGTGCGGGTGGCCTACGTCGACTTCGAGGGCGAGGACGCGGTGCTCGAGGAGATCGCCGAGCCGCGTCTCGCCGCGGGTGCTGGCGTCGCCGCGACGCCTCGACGAGCCCCGCCGGGAGCTGGACGAGTACTTCACCGGCGCCCGGCGGCAGTTCGACGTGCCGGTCGACTGGCAGCTGATGAGCGGGTTCGCGCGTCGCGTGCTGGAGGCCACGGCCGACATCCCCTACGGCTCGGTGTCCAGCTACCGCGAGGTGGCCACCACGGCCGGCAGCCCGCGGGGCTTCCGGGCGGCCGGAAACGCGCTCGGGTCAAACCCGATCCCGATCGTGGTCCCCTGCCACCGCGTGCTGCACAGCGGCGGCGGACTCGGCGGCTACACCGGCGGCCTGGACCGCAAGCGGCTGCTGCTGGCGATCGAGCAGGGGCAGCCTCCGCTCAGCTGACCGTCGCTTGCGATGCAGGCTGTAACGCGCTGTGATCGATGTCACACTCTCTGGGGCGCGGGTGTGGGCACCTTCACAACACGAGATCGCCCGTCAGAACTGAGGTAGACCGGATGCGACGGAACCTGAAGGACCAACTGCCGCCAGGGCCGCGCGGACCGGCGGCCGTCCAGCTGCTTGCCACCTGGACGCGGCCGGTGGGATCGATCGAGCGGCTGCGCAAGTACGGCAAGCGGGCGACGGTGCAGATGCCCTTCCAGCCACCGTTCGTGATCCTGTCGGACCCGGGAGACATCAAGGAGTTGTTCACGGCGCCGCCAGACGCGATCCACCCTGGTGAGGGCGCTCGCGTGCTGCAGCCGATGCTGGGCCGCAACTCGGTGATCCTGCTCGACGAGGACGTGCACATGGAGCAGCGTCGGCTGATGCTGCCGGCCTTCCACGGCGAGCGGATGCGCGGGCTAGCGGGGCTGATGACCGACCTCACCGATGCGCCAGATCGAGAGCTGGCCGGTGGGCGAGCCGGTGGCGCTGCATCCCCGCCTGCAGCGGCTGACGCTCGAGATCGTGCTGCGAGCCGTGTTCGGGCTCGACAGCGGGCCGCGCCTGGATCGGCTCCGGGACCTGCTCACCGGGGTGCTCGAGTTCGGCGAGAGCCCGCTCTCGGTGCTGCCGGCGATGCAGCGGCTGATGCGGTGGTCGCGACCTCAGCGCCAGTTCGCATCGCTGATGCGCGACACCGACGAGCTCATCTACGAGCTGGTCGAGGAGCGCCGCGCCGCCGGCGATGCCGACAACCCCGACCGCGACGACGTGCTGGCCACCCTGCTCGGAGCCCGCCACGAGGACGACTCGCCGATGTCGGCGCAGGAGATCCGCGACGAGCTCATGACCGCGCTGGTGGCCGGCCACGAGACCACCGCCTCGCAGCTCGGGTGGGCGTTCGGGCAGCTGGCCCACGAGCCGCGGTGGTGGCGCGGCTGGCCGAGGAGATCGACGCCGGCGACGGCGACGAGTACCTGACGGCGACCATCAACGAGATCCTGCGGCTGCGCCCGGTGCTTCCCAACGCCGAGCCGCGGCTGACCAAACGGCCGATCGAGATCGGCGGCTTCACGCTACCCCGCCGGCGTCTCGCTGCTGGCCAGCGTCTACCTCGTGCACCACGACCCGGAGCTGTACGACGAGCCGTACGAGTTCCGCCCCGAGCGGTTCGTCGGCAACCCGCCGGGCACATACACGTGGATCCCGTTCGGCGGCGGCCGGCGGCGGTGCCTGGGCGCCAGCTTCGCGCTGCAGGAGATGAAGATCGTGATCCGCGCGGTGATCGCGCGCTACCGGCTGTCCCCGGTGGGTGCGCGGCCGGAGCACACCGCCCGGCGCGGGATCACCTTCAGCCCCGGAGGGCGCGCCACCGTCGTGCTGCACGACCGCGAGCGCGCGCCGGCGCCCGAGCCGGTCGCGGTCGCCGCCGTCTAAACGCCGCCAGCGCGCGGTCGGCGAATCCTCGCCCGAGCGGGGCTCTGCGAGCGTGCTCGGCGCCACGGCCGGGTAGCAGAATCCGCACATGGATCTGCTCCGGCCGCTGCACCGATTCGACACCTTCCAGCAGCGCCATCGCTGGAGCGCGCTCCCGATGGCGGTGGTGCAAGAAGTTCGGCGACGACCAGGGCGGGAACCTGGCGGCGCTGATCTCCTACTACGCCTTCTTCTCGCTGTTCCCGCTGCTGCTGGTGTTCGTCACGATCCTCGGGTTCGTCCTGGAGGGCGACCCCGGCGCCCAGAAGGCGGTCGAGAACTCGGTGCTCAGCCAGTTCCCGATCATCGGCGGTCAGATCCACACCAACGCGCTGCAAGGGCAGGTGGTGGCGCTGGTGGTCGGGATCGTCACCTCGCTGCTCGGAGGCATGGGGGTGACGCAGGCGTCCCAGAACGCGTTTGACCACGTGTGGGCGGTCCCGTTCAAGAACCGGCCCAACTTCTGGCAGTCCCGGCTGCGCGGGCTGGCCGCTGCTGATCGCGCTGGGAGCTGCTGTTCGTGCTCGCGACCGCGGTCTCCGGCGTCGTCACCTCGGGCCTTGGGCGGCACGCTGCTGAAGGTCGTCGGGATCCTGATCTCGCTGCTGTTGAACTTCGCGCTGTTCTTGGCCGCGTTTCGGCTCCTGACCTCGGCCTCGGTGGGCACCAGCGAGCTGTGGCCGGGCGTGTTCCTGGCCGGGGTGCTGTGGGAGCTCCTCCAGCTGGTCGGCGGCTACTACATCGCCCACGTGTTCAAGCACGCCACCAGCACGTACGGCACCTTCGGTCTGGTCATCGCGCTGCTGGTATGGCTGCACCTGGGCGCGCAGGTGACGATCTACTCGGCCGAGCTCAACGTGGTGGTCAGCCGCCGCCTGTGGCCGCGCAGCCTGATGGGCCCGCCCAGCGAGCCCGCCGACAAGGAGACCCTGACCGCGCTGGCCAAGGTCGAGGAGCGCCACGAGCAGGAGCAGATCGACGTGGAGTTCAACAACTGACCGGATGCCCGCCGGTCAGAACAGCGTGTCCGGAGACGCCCGGCGGGTCATGGCCAGCGGCCACGAGCACAGCCCGCCCTCGGCCGGGCAGCCCGCGCACAGCCCCCGGTGAGGCGCCGGGCTGACCGCGAACTCTCCGCCGCAGCACGCCGGCGGCGAGGGCCTCCAGCTCGGCCTGCAGCCGGCCGGCATCCGGCTGGGCGAACGTGGCCACCACCGGCTCGGCCGCGCGCTCGAGGAAGCAGTAGGCGACCTCGACCACGGCGGCCCCGGCGCGCAGGCCGGCGAGCGCGTAGACCAGCCGCTGGGTGGCGTAGGCGCGGCCAATGACGGCGGCCGGATCGGCTCCATCCAGCCGGTCACTCTTGTAGTCGACGATCAGCATCCGCTCGCCGGGCTCGCGGGCCATCACGTCGAGCGCGCCGGCGATCAGCACGTCACCGCCGAGCAGGAACGCGAACCGCTCCTCGCGCCGCACGTTCTGGGCGCGGCCCAGACGGGCACACAGCTCGCTGCCGGCGAAGCCCGCGATCAGCGCGCCCAGCTCCCGCGCCTCCTCGGGGTCGGGAGCGGCCAACCGCGCTCGTGCGGCCGCGGCGGCGACCGCCGGCTCCGTCGGCGGCAGCGGGCGCCGGAAGTCGAGGCGCTCGAGGAGCGCGTGGATCAGGACCCCGCGCTCGTCGGCGGGCCGGCCCGTCGCGGGCGGCTCAGCATCGGCCGGCGCCGGCACAGCCGCGGGCACCGGCACGGCTCCGGACGCGGGCACCGCCGCGGACACCGGCGCAGCGACCGCCGGCAGCCCCAGCACGCGCTCGGCGTAGAAGCGGTAACCGCACCGCGCGTACTGCCCCAGCGACGAGTAACTCAGGCTCGACACCGGCGGCGCCGGCGACCCGGCGACCACCGGCGGCGGGGGCAGCGCTCGCATGGCCGCTGCCTCAGTACCGGCGTCCACCGCCTCGGTGACCGTCTCGGCCGGTACCTCGCCTGCGTCCTCGGGCCCGATCAGCCGCAGCGCCAGCCGCACCCCGTCACGGTCGATCACCCCTCCCCCGTCTGCGATCAGCGTCCCGAGGTCCGGGAAGAAGGCGGGCGCGATCCAGGCGATCGGACCGCCACCGGTCGAATTGCCCCCCAGCCAGCCCTCGAACTTGGCTGCTCCGCTGAGCACCAGCCGCTCGCGGGCGCGGGTCATGGCCACGTAGAACAACCGCCGCTCCTCGCTCTCCTCGGCCGCGCGCTGCTGCTCCCCGAGCTCTTTGTAGGCCAGTGCCGACTCGCGACCGCCCACCCCGGTCCGGGCCAGGCGGATGCCGATGCGGCCGTCGGCGGCCACGCGCACGATCTCCGCGGGCGGCCGTATCGAGCGGCCGAGGTCGGCCACGCACACGATCTCGAACTCGAGCCCCTTGGCCCGATGGATGGTCATCAGGCGGATCGCGTCCAGGCCCTCGCCCTCCACCGGCGCCTCGCTCTCGCGCGAGTCGGCGGAGCGCCCCGCCGCTCGCTCGCCCACGAACTCGACGAAGCCGCGCAGCGCGGCGCCGTGCTCGGCCTCGTACTCGCGGGCGAGCCGCATCAGCTTGCGGACGTTGGCCAGCCGGCGGCGACCGCCGGGCAGGGCGAGCATGGTCAGGTCGTAGCCGGTGTGGCGCAGGGCGGCGTCGACCAGCTCCTCGAGCCCGCTGCGCGCTGCCCGGGCGCGCTCGGCGGCGAACCATTGCGCGAATCGCGTCACCCGCTCGCGATCCTCGGCCTCCATCGCCGCCAGCGCGTCAGCGCTCACCGCCGCCTCGCCGGCCAGCACGCGCCAGGGATCCTCGCCGGCCTCGCGGGCCACCGCCGCCAGCACCACCAGCCCGTCGAGGCTGAGCCCGACCAGTGGCGAGGCCAGCACCCCGTACAGCGACTGCTGGTCACGCGGATTGGCGAGGGCGCGCAGGTACTCGACCATGTCGACCACCTGCGGGTGCGCCCAGTAACCCCGCCCGCCGACCACGTAGGTGGGCAGGCCGCGCCGCTCCAGGGCGCGCTCGTAGGCGCGCATGTCGGTGGTGGCGCGGGTGAGCACGACTATCTCATTGGGGGCGGCCCCTCGGCCACCAGCGCGGCGACGCGATCGGCCAGGCCCCTGGCCTCGGCCAGCCGCCACGGCGCCGCCAGGCCCTCCAGCTCCCAGTCCGCGCCCTTGTCGACCATCAGCAGCTCGGCTCCGAGCGGCTCCTCGCCGGCCAGGCCCGGGCGTCCGTAGCCACCCGGCCGGGAACAAGGGGCCTGAATCGGTCCCCGAGCTCGTCGGCGAAGGCCAGGTTCAAGGCGGCCAGGATCTCCGGCCGCGAGCGGAAGTTGGTTTGCAGCGTCTGGCGCGCGCCGGCCGCCTGTAACCGCTCCCCACGCCGCTCGAACAGCTCCACGTCGGCGTGCCGGAAGCCGTAGATCGACTGCTGGGCGTCGCCGACGGTGAACAGGTTGTCGCGGGCGATCGACTCGATCAGCTCCAGCTGCACGCGATTGGTGTCCTGGAACTCGTCGACCATGATGCGGGCAAAGCGGGCGGCGTAGCGCTCGCGCAGGCCGGCGTCGGAGCGCAGCAGCTCGCGGGCCATGAGCTCGAGGTCCTCGAAATCAAGACCCGAGACCGCTCGCTTGCGCTCCGCGTAGCGCTCGCCGAACAGGGCCAGCAGCTGATCGAGCAGGTCGCGCACGGGGCGGGCGGCCCGCGCGGCAGCCTCGGCCCGCAGCGCGTCGAGCGCCTCGCGGTAGGTCACGCAGGCATCGGTGGCCAGCGCCGCCCCGTTGCCGCCGGGCAGGCGAAGCCGGCCCAGGTCCCCCGGCCACGGGTCGGCAACCAGGGCCAGCTGCTGCGCGCGCTGCACGCGGTCAAGCGCTTGGATCACCCGGGAGCCGGGGTCCGGGACGGCTGCGAGCTCCGCCGCCAGCGCTGTAGCCGCACGCTCCAGCGCGACCGCCCCGTCCGTCGGATGAGGCGGCGTCCGGAAGCGGCGGGAGCCGCGGCGCGAGCTGGCCGCTGGAGCGCAGCTGGGCGTACACCGAGACGATCGCCGCTCGCAGGGAGGGCGCGGTGTAGGCCGCCGTCAGCTCGATCGCGCCGGGATCGCGGCCGGCCAGCCTGGTCAGCGCGTCGTCGAACGCCGCCGCCGCCAGGGGATCAGAGCGCTGGCGGTCGAGCACCGTGAACTGCGGGTCCAGTCCGGCGTCGAGAGCGTGGACGCGTAGCAGCCGAGCGCAGAAGCCGTGGATGGTGGAGATGAACGCGCCTTCGGTGGCTCGCGCCGCCTCCGCGGCGCCGAGCTCGCGCAGCCGCAGCCGGATCCGGTCGCGCAACTCGGCGGCCGCCTTCTCGGTGAAGGTGATGGTGAGGATCGAGGCGACATCGAGCCCGTCCTCGAGCACCGAGCGCACGAACCGTTCGACCAGGACCGACGTCTTGCCGCTGCCGGCGGCGGCGTCGAGCAGGAGGTCGCCCTCGCGGCGATCGATCGCCTCCAGCTGCTCGCTGGTCCACGCGCGGTCGCCGATGGCGGCCAGCCCTTCGTCCGGTCGGGGCATCGTGATCACTGCGAGCGACAGATCGCGGGGTAGGCGCAGCCGTCGCGCGAGCAGTTCTGGGGGCACGGATCCAGGACGCCCGCTCGTAGCGCCGCCGCCAGGCTGACGGCGCGCTCGGCGGCGTCGTCGAGTTCGGCCGACAGCTCCTCGGGCGCGCGACCGTCGGACGCAAACACGCTGGTCCCGACGCCGGCCCCCTTGACGAACAGCCCGCGGCCCCGCAGGTCCTCCCCGCGCAGCGGTTGATAGAAGCCGGCCACCGGCTCGCGCCCCAGCAGTTCACGCACCACCAGCATGTACAGCGCCACCTGCACGCGCCGGTCAAGGCGCCACCGCGCGCCCTGATGCTCGGGCCGGGCGGCTCCGCTCTTGTAGTCGCGCACCAGCGCCCGGCCGGCGGGGTCGACATCGACGCGATCGATCATGCCTCTGACCAGGACCCGCTCCTCACCGTCCCCCAGCTCGAGCGCGGGCAGAGACCCAGCGCCCTCCTCCGCCGCAGACCCAGTGCCCTCCTCATCGCGATCGTCGAAGCCGAAGCGCAGCTCCAGCCCCACCGGGCGCCAGTCGCCTCCGGCCGCCGCCTCGTGGTCGAGGTAGCGGCGCAGGTCGGCCTCGATCGCCCGCAGCGCCGCCGCGCCGACCACGTCGGGGCGTCCCGGCGCCAGCCGGCCCCCGGTCCCGGGGCCCAGCTCGGCCAGGAGCTCATCGAGGATCTCGCGAGCACGACCCAGCGACGCCGGGGTGATGGGGCCGTCGAGACGGCTCAGCAGCCGCTCGAGTACGCCGTGCATGACGTTTCCGCGGGCGATCGGGTCGGGCTCGGGCTCAAGCAGCTCGGGCTGCAGCTCGCGCTCGACCAGCCAGCGCATCGGGCAGTCGCCGTAGGTCTCGAGCGCGCCCGCGGACAGGATCCGGCTGTGACGAACGCGCCCCAACGCCGCCGCGCCCAGCCTCCGCTCGGGCACCGGCTCATCGCCGGTGGCGGGCGCCCGGGCCGCCGCCAGCGCGCGCTCGACCTCGTGGAGCGTGGGCGCTTCGTCAACGGGCCAGACCACATCGGCCAGCAGCCGGCGCGCGCGGCGATCCGGCCAGTCCTCGACCAGCACGTCGGCGACGTCGGCCACGAACGGCGACGGCAGCGCCAGGTTGCCCTCCTCATCGGAGCTGCGGTAGCTGAGCACCACCCAATCGGTGGCGCGCGACACGGCGGCGTAGAACAGGTAGCGCTCGCGCGCCAGCGAGTCCTCGTGGGCGCGCAGGCGCAACCCGGAGCACGCCGCGAGCTCGCGGCGCCGCTCGTCGGACAGAAACGGCTCGGGCCGGGCCGGCAGCGGGAACTCGCCCTCCTGCAGGCCGCACACGAACACGGCCCGGAACCGCCGGGCCCGGATCTGCATCGGCTCGGCCAACATCACCTGATCCGGATCATCGGTGGCCTCGGTCGAGACGGTCAGGCGCTCGAGCAGCTCGATCACTTCGCCTCCGGTCGGAATCATGGCCAGCTCATCCAGCTCGGCACGGGTCTGGACCAGCGCGGCCAGAGCGCGCGCGTCGAGGCGCTCAGACGCGGTCAGCGTCGGCGCCGACCCGCGGTGGGGAGCGGCGAGCAACCGGCCGGCCAGCCGGCACAGGGCCTCCAGCGGATCGTCGGCGGCGCGCACCTCGTCGAGCGCACCGAACGGGTCGAGTCCGCCGCTGCCGCCGAGCCTGGCGCCGAAGCGCTCACGGGCCGCGGCCGCCGTCGTCACCCCGGCCTGGCGGACGTCGGCCTCGAGCATGTCGGCGTCCTGCGGCCGCGCCAGCAGGCCCGGGCGCACGCAGATACTCGAGCAGATCGTCGACCGCGACCGCGCGTTCGTCGGGCAGGGCGCAGCGGGCGGCGCTCAGAATCGCACGCCCCAATGGCGTGTGGGCGAAGCCGATATCCCGCGTGCCCGTCACCGGAATCCCGTACTGGCGAAAGCAGCGCTGCAGCAGCGGCGCCGCCCGGGCCATCGAGCGATGGACGACCACGATCTCCGAGCCGAGCACGCCGCCGCGCAGCAGCTCGAGCACCTTGGCGGCCACCAGCTCGGCCTCGGCGCGCTCACCGCCGGCCTCGAGCAGCTGGACCGCCGAACCGGGGTCGACCCGGGGCCCGGCGGCGGCGAACAGCGACCGCTCCAGGTGATGCAACGCGGCCCGCGGCTCGGGGGCGTAGTGCTCGTCGAGCGCGGGCAGCTCGCGGACCTGGGCGGCCAGAGGCCGCAGCTCCTCGACCGCCTCAGCGCGGGCCATCAGCGCGTCGTGGCCGGGCTCGTAGGTCAGCGACACGGTGACGTGCGCTCCGACGATGCGCGACAGGGTCTCGACCGCATCGCGCTCGAGCGCGGTCAGCTCATCGAAACCGTAGAAGAAGACCTCGTCTGTACCCCACCGGCCGGGCGTGGCCCGCAGCGCGTCGAGCGCGCGCCAGGCGAACAGCTCCCGGTCTACCCGGCCCAGGCGCTCGAGCTCCCGCGCATAGTCGCCGTACACGCGGGCCACGTCGCGAGCGTAGGCCTCGCGCTGCTGGTCGCCCGTGGCCCAGCGCGCGAGCGCGGCCGCGAATCGTTGCGGGGTGACCAAGCCGCGCTGCAGCTCGGCGATCAGTGCGCCGGCGGCGGCGGCGAACCCGGGCGCCCCCGCCGACGGGGCCAGCGCCTCGAAGGGCGCCGCGGCCAGGGCCACCTCCAGCACCCGGTCGCGCTGGCGGTCCGACAGCCGGCGGCCGTTGTAGTCGACCCGGCGGGCGATCTCGCGGGCCAGCCCGCTGAAGGTGAGCACCGATCCCATCACCGCGCTGGCGGCGGCCAGCTCGCGGGTGTAGTGGCGAGCGTCGAGCGTCGTGGGCACGACCAGCAGGGCGCCCCGGGGGGCGGCGGCAGCGTAGGCGCCCAGCACTTCACCGGCCTTGGCCGAGTTGGCGGGTCCGAGGACGAGGCTCAGTGGCATCGCGCCTATGGTGGCGCGTGCCGATGACGGCTCCGTGGCAGCGGCCGCGCCGGGTTTCCGACCACGACGTCTCCGGCGGCCACGTCCCCGATCACCACGGCACCGGCACCGACCACCGCGCCGGCGCCGATCGACAGCTCAGGCGACACCACGCAGCCGGCACCCAGGAAGGCGCCGCGCCCGACCCGGCAACTGCCGGCCAACACCACCCCCGGCCCGGTGCAAACGTAATCCGCGAACACCACGTGATGGCCGATCGAGCAGCTCCGGTTGACCAGCGTTCCCGCCCCGAGCCGCGCCCCGGCGGCGACCACGCTGGCGGTGCCGACGTACGCGCCATCGCCGACCGAGGCGCTGGCGGCGACGCTGGCCGTCGGGTCGACCAGCGTCAGCTCCTGGCTGAATCCGTGCGCCCGCGCGTCGGCGATCGCCGCTTCACGATTGCCGGGGACGGTCTGGGGAACCGCGAACGGCAGGTCCAGCAGGTCCCGGGAGAGCGCGGCGACGTCGAGCACCCCCCGGATCTCGGCGGGAGCGGGCCGGTCTGGCATGTTCGTCACCGCCACGACTTCCAGCCCGCACCGAACCGCCGTCTCGAGCAACTCGCTGGCGAACGGGGTGCTGACCGCGTAGAGGACGAACCTCACGGAAACGCGGCGGCTGGTGGCGGTAGGCCACGGGCGGCCAGTTCGGCGGCCACCGAGTCGCCCCAGGGGTGGACGAACAGGGTCGAGGTCGTTCGGTCCACGAACTCAAAGCGCACGCCGGCCTCCCATGCGCGCCGGGCCAGGTTCCAGTCGTTGGGCTCGGACGCCAGCGCGCACGCCCGGTCGTAACGAAGGAAGCGCAGCCCGCCGTGAAACAACGACGACTGCCAGGCGAACTGCCCGAGCCGGGGCGGCCAGGCGCCACAGGTGGCGCCCGGGGGCGTCGCTGAAGCCGCACCGTCCTCCGCGACGATGCGCATGCGCGAGTAGGCGACCTCGGCGCGAGCCGCTCGGGCGGCCCGCAGGAGCGTGACGAGGTGATCCGGATCCCAGCTGTCGTCATGGCTCATCGGGGCGATCCAGCTTCCGGCCGCCAGTCCGATGCCGGTGGCCCGGGGGACGCTGCCCTTGACCGCCCAGCGCTCCCACGGATCGGCGGGATCGACCTCGCGGACTGCGAGGTTGTGAAAGCGGATCCGGTCATCGCCCAGGTCGCGCACCCGCGTGGCGGTGTCATCGGTGCACTGGTCACCGACGACGATCGCCTCCCAGTTGCCGTAGCTCTGGGCCAGCACCGACGCCAACGCCCGCTGGCACAGAATGCGCGACGCGTTGTAGGTGGGGATCGGGATGCTGATCAGGGGCACGGCCTCCTGATAGGCCCGCTGGTAGCCGTCGGCTTCGCGGGCGCGGGCCAGCGCCCCCGGCCAATCGTGGACTGCCTCGTAGGTGCGCGCGGTCAGCGCCTGCGTCCGGCGAAGCCGGGTGCGCATCTCGGCCCGGACCGCCGCTGCCTCACGCTGGCCGTCGCTCAGCCGCCCCACCTCCGCCCCCAACTCGTGCACCCGATCGGCCAGCTCCGCGCTGTGCGTGGCCAGCGCAGCGATCTGCGCTTCCAGCATCGCCTGACGGTGCTCGAAGTACCGCCGAGTCGGCCACAGCCTCGCTCGCAGGGCCCTCAACTGGTCAGTGAGCATCCGGGGTAGCATCGCAACCCGTGCCGGATCGAGGCTTCAGGGGCGACGAGCGCGGGACGGCGCCGGTGTTCACCGATCCGCGGGGGACGCTGACCCTGGTGCCGTTCGAGGAGATCCCGTTCGCGCCGGTACGAGCCTACGTCCTGCATTCGATGCCGGCCGGAGCCCGCCGCGGTGGCCACGCCTGCCGCGTTCAGCGACGGCTGCTGGTCGGCCTCACCGGGCGCTGCACCGTCGTCCTCGACGACGGCCGGGACCCTCGCCAGCGGTCACTGGCCGGTGGCGACATGCTGTTGATCGAGCCCGGCACCTGGCACGAGATCGAGACCCTCGATGACGAGGCGGCGATCCTCGTGTTCGCCGACGGAGCCTACGACCCCGGCGACTACATCGCCGACCGCTCGCAGGTACGGCTGGCCGCCAGCACCGCGGAGGACACCGATGCCACCTGAGCGTCGGTCAGCCACGCGTCGAACGGCAGGCTGAGCGACCGGGCGGCCAGGGCTTCCGCGGCGGGAAAGGCGCCCCGGCCGGGGCCGGCGAACGCGTCCAGACGAGGCGGAATGGGGTCGTAGTGCACGGCGGTGCCGATCCCTCGACCCGACAGCTCCTCGCGCAGCCGGTCACGGTCTGAATGCCCGACCACGAACTGGTGCCAGGGCGGCTCCTCGCCCGGGGCCGGCGGGAGCGACAGGCCGGGACACGGCGCCAGCTGTCCACGGTACTGCCGGCCCAGGGCTCGTAACCGCTCGTGCGCCTCCGGCAGCGCTGCCACGCGCCCGCGCAGAACGGCAGCCTGAATCTCGTCGAGCCTGGAGTTGATTCCGGGGACGGAGCCTGTCCGTTCCACTGCGACCAGCCGTAGCTGCGCAGCCGGCGCACCTCCTTGGCCAGGTCGGCGCGGTCGGTGGCGACCGCGCCTCCATCGCCCAGACAGGCCAGCGGCTTGGTCGGATAGAACGAGAACGCGACCACGTCTGCGGCTCCGGAACCGGGCGGTCCCCAACCCTGCTGACGGACCCCGGCCGCGTGCGCGGCGTCCTCGACCAGGAGCAGACGGTGGCGATCGGCCACAGGACGCAACTCGTCCAGCGGCGACAGCCGTCCGAACAGGTCCACGGCCACGATCGCCGCCGTCGCTGGGCCTACGGCCGACGCCGCCGCCGCGGTGTCGATCAGACCGGTCCGTGGATCGACGTCGACCCCGACGGGCCGTGCGCCGGCGTGGGCCACCGCCATCCAGGTCGCGGCGGCGGTGTAGGCGGGCACGATCACCTCGTCACCCGGCCCGACGCCGGCCGCCCGCAGGCTCAGGGCCAGAGCGTCGGTGCCACTCCCCACGCCGACCGACCACGACGCCCCGCAAAATGTCGCGAACTCCTGCTCGAACGCCGCCAGCTCCGCCCCGAGCACGTACCGCCCCGAGCGGGCCACCCGCAGCAGCGCGCCCTCGACCTCACCGGCGTGGGCGGCGTAACCGGCGGACAGGTCGCAGAACGAGACGGGGCCGCTCAAGCGGCGGCGGACTGCTCGGGCGCCGGCTGCTCGGTCCCCTCGCGGCTGCGCTCGTCCTCGGACTCCGGAGGCTTGGCACCCGCCTGCGCCCAGGGCTCGTCGAACTCGACGCGCCACTTGCCCTCCTCGGTCTGATGCAGCGCCAGCCGGGCGCGGAAGCTCTTGCCCGAGCGGCCCTTGAAGCCGGTCACCGCCTTGGCGGTGCGCCCGGTCTTGATCAGCTCACGCGCAACCGTGACCGGCAGCTGCTTGCCGGCCTTGGACTTCCAGATCACGAACCCGCAGCCCGGGTCCTCGCGCGACCAGCACGAGTAGCCCTTGCGGTTCTCGACGATGTCGCGCCCGCACACCGGGCACGGCCCCAGGTTGGCCCGCGGGATGCGGACGTCCTTGAGCTTGGTGTCGAGCTCGCCCACCGTTTCCTGGGTGAACTTGACGATGTCGCCCATGAACCGCTCGCGCGAGTCCTGCCCGGTTTCGATGTTGGCCAGGCGGTGCTCCCAGTCGCCGGTCAGGCTGGGGCTGGTGAGCGGATGCTCGCCCAGCAGCCGGATTACGTTCAGCCCCTTCTCGGTCACCACCAGGGCGCGGGCATCGCGCTCGATGTAGCCGACCTGCAACAGGCGCTCGATGATCGCGGCTCGCGTGGCCGGGGTGCCGATCCCCGAGTCCTTCATCGCCTCGCGCAGCTCCTCCTCCTCGACCAGCTTGCCGGCCGTCTCCATCGCCGCCAGCAGCGCGCCCTCGGTGTAGCGCCGGGGCGGCTTGGTCTCCTTCTCCTCGGAGGCGATCTCCAGGACCTTCACTGACTCATCGCGCTCGAGGCGCGGAAGCTGCTGTTCGCGGTCCTCGTCGTCGTCGGAGCGCTCGGAGTCCGCCATCTCGCCGTACACACCGCGCCAGCCTGGTACCAGCATCACCTTGCCGCTGGTGCGGAACACGCGTTCCGCCACCGTCGTCTCAACGCGCGTGTTCTCGAACACCGCCTCGGGATGGAAGATGGCCAGAAAACGCCGCACCGCCAGGTCGTAGATGCGCTTGTCGTCGTCGTTCATCTTGTCGACCGGATGACTGTCGGCCTGCGTCGGGATGATCGCGTGGTGATCGGTGACCTTGGCGTCGTTGATCACCCGCGCCAGCGGGAGCACGTCGAGCCCGAGGACGTACTGGGATGCCTGCCGGTACTCGCTGCGCTCGCCCACCAGCCGGGCGATCGGCTTGATCTCCGGGGTCATGTCGCCGGTCAGATAGCGCGAGTTGGTCCGGGGATAGGTGAGTGCCTTGTGCTCCTCGTAGAGGCGCTGGGCCGCGCCAGCGTTCGCCGAGCCGAGAAGCCGAACCGGCTGTTGGCGTCGCGCTGCAACGAGGTCAGGTCGTAGAGCAGCGGCGGGCGCTCGCGGCGCTCTGACTTCTCGAGCTTGGTGATGAGCTCCGGTCTGGCCCGTGACACGCCTCGACCACGGCCACCGCCTCCGCGGCCGTCTTCAGACGCGGGTTGGAGCCCGGCATAGAACCGGCCCTCGTATCGCCGCGGACCGTCTTTTACGGTGTCGAACTCGGCGTCGACGACCCAGTAGGGCTCGGGCTTGAAGGCGCGGATCTCGTCCTCGCGCCGGGCCAGAATGGCCAGCGTCGGGGTCTGGACGCGACCCAGCGAGACGGCGCCGTCAAATGATGAGCGCAGACGGATGGTCGCCGCCCGGGTGGCGTTCATGCCCACGATCCAGTCGGCCTCCGAGCGCGACCGCGCCGCCTGCCTCCAGGGGGCGAGCTCGGCACCGGGGCGAAGCGCCGAGAACGCCTCCTCGATGGCTCTCTTGGTCATCGAGTTCAGCCACAGCCGCAGTACGGGCTTGCGCGAGCCCGACTTCTCATACAGGTAGGCGAAGATCAGCTCGCCCTCGCGCCCGGCGTCACAGGCGTTGATCACCGTTTCGAGTCCTCGCGCCCGAATTGCCGCTGATCACGTTCATCTGCTTCTTGGACCGCTCGTCGCGGACGACCAGCTTGAAGCGGTCGGGAACGATGGGCAGATCGGCCATCCGCCACTTCTTGTAACGGTCGTCGTACTCGTCGGGATCGGCGAGCTGGACCAGGTGGCCCGACGGCCCAGGTCACCACGTGCTCGGGGCCCTCGAGGAACCCCTCGCCCTTGGTGAACGCTCCCGGCAGCACCCGCGTGAGATCGCGGGCGACCGACGGCTTCTCGGCTATGACCAGTGTCTTCGACATGGGGTTGGCAGGGTAGCGCCCTGAGCAAGCACCGCTGTGAGCCTTCTTTCACGAGGCCGCCACACCGGCCAAGTCGCCCCGTACCCCTCGGTCGGACTCAATTCTGCGCTCACCCGCTCCGCCCGCCGGGCCACCAGCGGCAGCTCGAGCTCCTCGGCGGCGCGCTGAGCCGACGCGATCAGCTCTCGACGACCGAGGGCCGGGCCCCAGAACCCGGGCGAGATCGAGCTCGGTGTGGGCGACCTGGATTGGCGCCTTGAGGATGATGTTGCGCTCCAGCGCGCGCTGGAGCAGCTGGATCGCCTCGGCCTGCTCCCCCATCGCCATCGCCAGCCGTCCCAGGTATCGCGCCGTCGCCCCCAGGCACACCGCCGCCAGCCCGATCACCACGTTGCTAGACCGTAGGGCAGCAGCAGCTCGTACATCCGCCCCGCGCGCTCCGGCGTCACCCAGCTCGCTGGCGACGTCGGCCAGCAGCGTCATCGCGACCATCCAGTCACCGTCGGGCGGGATATCGGCGAAGTCCTGGCGCGCCAGCACGTCAAGCTCGGCCGCGGCTTCGTCCAACCGATCGGTCTCGCACAGCACGGTGGCCAGCGCCGCCCGCCACGCCGGCCGATGGGGATTGGTGGCCACCAGCTCGCGGACGGCGGGCTCGAGCTCGGCGATCCGCAGCTGCTCGCGCCGAATCGCCAGCAGCTGGACGGCGTAGTACTGCGGAGCGGTGATCCCCTCGGGCCGAATCCCGGAGCTGAGCGCCTCCGAGGCGAACGTGTCCGCCTGGTCGAGATGTCCGGCCAGCAGCGAGCGCATGGCGCGCCAAACCGCCGCGTTCCACGCGATACAGCGGCTGGCGAAGCCCCTGCGCGCCGGCGGTGAACGCCTCCATCTGGGCGTCGACGGCGTCGGGGTAACCCGACTCGAGCAGGTCGACGACCAGCCAGGCGTGGCCCTGGAGGGCCAGCTCGGTGTCACCCACCTCGCGTGCGGCCCGCAGCAGCTGGGTGGAGTCGGCCAGACGCCGCTCCAGGTGCCCGGGCCCCCAGTACGCGCGGCGCCGCGCCGCCGCCGCCATTGCCTCCGCTCGCCGTCGCCCAGCTCGGCGGCCATCACGGTCGACTGCGCACTGAGCCGCTTCATCTGCTCGCGCCGGTCGGAGTAATAGAGCGCGCCGCACAGCCGGGTCAGGAGCTCGACCCGCATCACGCTTGGCTCGTCGGGCGTCATCGTCCAGCGCCTGCTCGAGCAGCCCGATCAGCTCCTCGTCGATGACCCCCGGCGGCTGGATGTAGCGCCGCGAGGCCCCGATCGCCGCCCGGGCCAGACTGACGCCGTCGCCCGAGGTTGGCGGCCAGCGCCGCCGCCTCCCGGAAGGTGGTCCAGCCCCGAGGACGCTCGCCGCTGCGGACCTGGGCCTCACCGAGAGCCAGCAGCATGTCGCAGCGGCGGCCGCACCGACTCGGGGTGGAACCGCGCGAGTACCTCCAGGGCCCGCGCGTAGTGGTCGGCGGCCTGCTCGTGGGCCAGCATCTGCGCCGCCTCCTCGCCGGCCTCCAAGGCATAGCGGATCGCCAGCTCGGAGTCCTCGGGCTCGGCGGCGAGCGTGAAATGATGGGCCAGCGCGCTGAGGTTCTGGGCCGTGCCCGGCCGCCTCCAGCGCCGTCCCCACCCGGCGATGCAGCCGGGCCCGGCGCGGGGCCGACATCCCCTCGTACAGAGTCTCGCGGATCAGCGTGTGCGAGAACGAGTAGTGACCGGGATCCGCCGGCGCCTCGGCCACCAGGCCGGCGGCGAGCGCCTCGTCGAGGGCGGACAGGAAACGATCCTCCTCCATGCCGAGCACCCGCTCCAGCAGCGATACGTCGAAGTCGCGGCCGATCACCGCGGCCACGCGCAGCCATTCGATGGCGTCGGCTGTCGAGCCGCTGCAGTCGCCGGGAGATCACCTCGCGGACGTCGTCGGGGAGCCCGAAGCGCTGCAGATCGCGGGCACCCGCGGTATGCGGCTGCACGCCGGAGTCGGCCAGATGGCGGACGATCTCCTCGATGAAGAACGGATTGCCCTCGGTCTCCCGGTACAGAGCGTCGCGAGAACTCGCGCGACGGGGTACCTCCGGCCCGCAGGGCGATCAGCTCGATCGCATCCGCCTCCGGCAGCCCGCCGATGTCCATCTCGCGCATCAGGCGGTCTCGGCGCAGGCCGGTCAGCGCGGCCTCGAAGCTCTCGCTCCAGCGCTCGGTGGCGCGGTAGGCGCCCAGGATCAGGATCCGGCCCGACAGCGACGCCCGGGCCAGATGACGCAGCAGCAGGAGCGTGGGGCGGTCGGCCCACTGCACGTCGTCGAGCACGACCAGGACGGGCATCGACGCCGACACATCTCCCGAGCAGCCCGACCACGGCCTCGAACAGCCGGTAGCGCTCCGTCTCGGGGTTGCCGGCATCAGTCGCGCGGCAGGTCGGGCAGTCGCCGGCGCAGCTCGGGCAGCAGGCGGGCCAGCTCGACGCCGTGCTCGCGGGCGGTGGTGCGGAGCTCCAGCGTCGGCGCGCTCGCGCACGTAGTGGCCCAGCGCCTCGACGAACGGCTGGAACGGGACCAGCGTCTGCTCGGGCGCCCCGCCGGCCAGAACCAGCGTGCCACCGGCGTGCGCGCGCGGCGGCGATCTCGGCCAGCAGCCGGGTCTTGCCCACGCCCGGGTCGCCCCGCAGCAGCAGCACCGGCTCGCGCAGCGCCACGCGAATCAGGCCCCGCCTCCTCGGGACCTCCCAGCCATCGTTCCAGCTGGGCCAGCTCGCCGGTCGCGGCCGACCAGACGGCCCCTGCCCCCGGGCGCGCAGTCCGGCGGCAGCTCGATCGGCCTGGGCGCCCGCGGGCTCGGCACGGCTCAACCGTGCAGCCACGGCGAGTGCCGCCGCCCGGGTTCAGCAGGCGCTGATGGATGGCCATCGCCTCCGGCGACGGCGATGTTCCCAGCTCATCGCGCAGCAGCGTACGCAGGCGGTCGAACACGCGCAGTCCCTCGGCGACATTGCCCTGCAGCTCCAGCGCCTGCATCAGCAGCATGTAGCCGGATTCCCGGTAGGGCTCCGATTCGATCAAGGTGCGGGCGGCGCGTTCCGCCGAGCCCGAGCTGGGTCCCGCCCAGGCTCAGCCCGGCGCGGCCGATCACCTCGAGCGACTGCAGCCGCAGATCGCCGAGCTCCCGCCGGCGCGTCTCGATCCATGGCGCCTGAGCGCCCGGCAGCAGGCCCCGGCTGGCGATGTTCAGCGGTACCTGGGCCAGAGCCCAGGCGCTGCGGGCGTCGCCGCGGTGTAGCGCCTGCCGGGCCCGCCCGATCTCGTGGCTGGCCGCCTCGACGTCGACCCAGGTGGGGCAGGGCAGCTCGAGCATCAAGCTCGTCGCGGCCGACCAGGACCGATGCGCCGAGCGCCGAGCGCAGGCGCGAGAGCAACGTTCGCAGCGCCGCGTCCTGGGATTGCGGGGCGTTGTGGGGCCACAACGAGCCGATCAGCTCCTCACGTCCGACGGCGCGCTCGCGGTTGAGGACCATGTAGGCGAGCAGCAGCGGGACCTGCCGGCCCCGCAGCGACGCCGCCAGCTCGACGCCATCGATCTCAACCGATAGGCGTCCGCAGAGCTGGATCCGGGACCTCTCACTCGCGGTACCCACCACCGTCAACGTTCTGGAAACGTATCGCCAACGCGCATTCGGAAAGGTTCCGAGCCGTGGTCGCCGGGGCCACCATTGCAGGACGAGGAGTGCTTGGGACCGTACTCCGCAAAGTGCCAGCCGCCAGTCGAGGACGAATGACCCCGATCAACGAAGGGCCCGAGCCGGATCGCTTATTGCGAGTGCGGGGCGCAACTCGCAGGCGATTCCGAACAGGAGCTCTTCGACGCGGCTGAGCAACACCTCGCTCATCACCATCCCCAGCTTCTCGGGGCACTTGGGCTGGATGTGGTGGCACAGATGGCCGAGGAGCGTCCGGGGGCAGTGAACGCCTAAGGCGGGCGGCGACGCAGACCGCCGCCCGCCACGGCGTCCTTTTCCAGATGAGGTGCTGCGTGTTCGGGGCGGGCCTGCCGCTCAGCCGGCGCAGCGTCCGGTTGAGACCGGCCGCGTGCGCCCGGTCGCTTTGACCAGCTGGCGCGCACCAGCGCGTTGGGCACCGCGAATCCGCCGGCCCGGCGGCGTCCCGGTGAGTGCCGCGAACACTGTGGCCACCACCTGTCCGCGCGAGTCGACCATCGGCCCGCCCGAGTTGCCGGGGCGGACCCGGCCGCGCAGGGTGGTGATGCTGCGCAGCACCGGCCCGTTGCCGTACGCGTCCTGGGTCCGGACGATGTTGGTCTGCCCCACTCGTCCGGGTTCGGCGTCGAAGGCGCCGTCGAGCGGATATCCGAGAATCGCGGCCGGCGTCCCCGAGTGCGGATCCGCGGCCATCGTCAGCTCCGGCTCCGACAGCCCGTTGACGCGCAGCAGGGCGATGTCGTCGTGGGGATCGAAGGCGATCGCGTGGGCGCTCAATCCCACGCCCTGTCCGCCGATCTGCACCTCGGTGTCGTTCTCGCCGGCCACCACGTGGGCGTTGGTCATCACCACCCCGGGTGCCACCACCCAGCCGCTGCCCTCGATGCCGAGCCCGCAGGCGGTCCCGAACACCCGCACCACGCTGCGCCGGGCGGCCCGTACGGAGGCGTTGCGCAGGATCGCGCGCGTGGGCGTCGAGACGTCGGCCGAGGGGCCGTGGACCGACGGCAGGGGATCGAACCTGGCCAGCGCGTTGAGGATCGGCCCCGAGGGCGGCAGCAGCCGATCGAGCTCGCTCAGGATCGCCGACCGCTGGATGTCGGCTCGCAGGGACAGCGAGCCGGAGGACTGCAGTGCCACCGCACCCACGATCCACGCGATCCCCAGCCCCACGCACGCCGTCAGTGCCGCGCCGAGCAGGCCGTCGACCGTCTGCAGGCCCGGAAGCCGCAGCGCGGCGCGGGCGCGGGCGCCGACCCCCTCCAGGCCGCTGGCCAGCACCCCGCCCAGCAGCAACCCGCCGAGCAGGCCGAGCAGCGGCGCATACGGCGAGTGGTCTCCGTGGCTGAGCAGCAGCGGAGCCAAACGGACCCCGAGCACGGCGCCGATCCCGAACCCGACCAGTGACAGGGCGCCGACGATGAACCCTTGCAGGTAGCCGTAGACGGCGAGCAGGAACGTGAAAGCGACGATCACCCAATCGAGCGGGCTCACCGGCCTGAGACTAACTCCGCTTCCATTTTTGCATCCATCTTCTACCGTTCAGGGGTGAGGTGGCGGTACAACGGGGCGTTACGGTGGTGCGAAAGCCGCGGCAAGCGGGGCGCCGCCGCGTGCGCCGCGGCCGCGTACTGACCTTCGGTGTCCCGATCCTGGCCGTGGCGGTGGCCGCGTTTGCGGTCGGAGCCATCCTCGCTACCGCGCCGGGACGCGCCGAGCGCCGCACCGTGACCCGGTACGTCACGGCCTGGCAGCAGAGCGACTACCCCGCGATGTACGACCTCCTGGACTCGACCTCCAAGCGCGGCGTATCGGAATCCAAGTTCGCCGCCGAGCTTCGCGCTGCCAGCGCGACGGCGACGCTGCTCGCGCTGCGGGCCCAGCACGTCGGCAGCGACAACAACGGGATCATCCCGGTGCGGATGGTGGTCGCCACCAAGCTGTGGGGGACGTTGCCGGAGATCCTCGACGTACCGCTGGCGGGCAGCGGCTCGTCGGCTCGGATCCGCCTCACCAGCGCGCTGTTGTTCCCGGGCCTGCGCCCGGGCGAGCACCTGAAGCGCGCCATCCACCTGCCGCCGCGAGCGTCGTTGCTGGCCAGCGACGGCACGCCCCTGGCCGAGGGGCCCGACCGCAGCTCCCCGATCCCCGACGTGGCCGAGCAGATCGTCGGCACCCTCGGGCCGATCCCAGCCGCGCAACGCAGCCTGTACGCCGACGAGGGCTATCCGCTCAACGCCAAGGTCGGCCAGGACGGGCTCGAGCGGATCTTCGAAAACCTGCTGGCCGGAACCCCGGGTGGCACGTTGCTGGCCGGCCGGCGGGTGCTGGCCCGCTCCAAGCCGCTCTCGGGCAAGTCGGTGACGACGACGATCGTGCCCTCGCTGGAACGCGCCGCCGTAAGCTCGCTGGGCGGCCAGTACGCCGGGATGACGGTGATGAACCCCCGCACCGGCGCGCTGGAAGCCGTGGCCGGAATCGCCTGGTCCTCGGTGCAGCCGCCCGGCTCGACGATGAAGATCATCACCGCCAGCGCGGCGCTGACCGCCGGCATCGTCAACCTGTCGAGCACCTTCCCGATCCAGACGTCGTCGACGATCGACGGCTTCACGCTGCAGAACGCCGGCGGCGAGGCCTGCGGCGGAACGTTCCTGAACGCGTTCGCGGTCTCCTGCAACTCGGTCTTCGCCCCCCTCGGCGCCAGGCTCGGAGGGCCGCGGCTGGTGGCCATGGCCGAGAAGTTCGGCTTCAACCAGGTGCCGAGCATCCCTGGCGCGCTGGAGAGCACGATCCCCTCGGCCAAGCGCATCGGCGACTCGCTGGCGGTGGGCTCCTCGGCCATCGGCCAGGGCATGGTGCAGGCCACCTCGATGCAGATGGCCGACGTCGCCGCGACCATCGCCATGGGCGGCCGCCGGCCCATCCCCACCCTCCAGGCCCACCAGAAGCCCCAGTTCGTGCGCGTCATCAGTCCGACGGTGGCGCACGAGGTCGAGAAGATGATGGTGGCGGTGGTCGACTTCGGGACCGGCACCTCGGCTCAGATCCCGGGGGTGACGGTGGCCGGCAAGACCGGCACCGCCGAGCTGACCGACACCGCCGCGCCCGGCCAGAGCTCGCCGCAGAACACCGACGCCTGGTTCGTGGGCTACGCCCCCGTCGGCCATCCCAAGGTGGTGGCCGGGGCACTGTTCCCCAACTCCGGCGCGGGCGGGGCCGCGGCCGCGCCCCCGGTCCACGACGTGATCGAGGCGGCGCTGGGGATCAACGGCGGCTGAGCGTCGGTCTTTTTGTCCTTAGCTGGGCGTTCGGAGAGCTGCAGCTAGGAGGGCGGGGACGAGCTTGTCGGCGGCGGCCAATCGTGGTCTGTGCCAGCGGCGCTGTGGCTTGTCAGCCCGATGCAGCGTGGGCTGGCGCGACAAAGCCCCTTCCTGGCCGTCATTGCACGAGCGAGCCGCTAACCCGTGTACGCGACCCCGACCACGCTCGGGTTCAGCGTGCCCTGCGACCACGCCGCCAGCGCCGGCGCGGCGCGGCCCGTAGGCGACGGTGAGGTCGGAGGCGAACTGGGCCCGGCTCGACAGCGTCCGGGTGGCGCCGAAGCGGCGGCTGCGGGCTGAGCCGACGGCGGCCAGTCGGGCGCCCGGAGCGAATCCAGGCCGACGATCGCCTGACCGTCGGGCCCGACCGTCACCGCCGGCGTCTGCCCCGGATCGACCTGGCCGAACGAGGAGTAGGCGGCCGAATGTCGACTTGGCGCCCCGCACCGCCACCGAGACCGTGCAGCTGCCGTTGGGCCGGCACGACTTCCAGGAGATGCCCTGATCCCCGGCGGCGTCGGCGGCGATGTCGACGCCGGAGGCGGGCACACCCGATCCGGCCAGCGTGCGGATGCCGGGATGGGCGGCGACGTCGGCGGCCCGGACCACGGAGTGGAAGCTGCCGCGCTTGTCGAACCAGCTCTCGACCCAGGCCACCGTGGCGCCCGATCCGCGCCGGGCCACGCCGAGTTCGTCGATGCGATGGCCGGCGGGCACCGTGAGCAGCGACTTGACCTTGCTCGGAGCCCCGCGTCGCGAGCCCAGCGCGTAGTAGATCGTGCGGGGATCGGCGACGCCGGTGGGGCCGCCGGCCGACGTCCAGGCGACGATCGTGCTGTCGCCGCCGAGCCACGCGGAGCCCAGCGATTGGGGGATCTGGGAGGCCGGCCCCAGGCGGTGCTGGGAGCCGAAACGGTCGCCGCGAGAGGACTGGACCACCCACACGGCGCGCTCGGTGGCCACCGACGCCAACATGCCGCCGGTGCCGAGCGCCAGCAACTGTCCGTAGGCGGGGCCGGTGAGTCCGCCGACCAGCGTCCGCGGCCGCTGCAGGACGCCGCCGCCCGTCACCCGCACCGCCTGCACCGCGCTGCAGCAGGCCAGCGAGCGGGGGGCCGCTCCAACCAGCAGCTCCAGCGCCGAGCCGTCGTAGGTGAGCGCGATCACCTGCTGGGCGGACCCAATCGCCAGTGGGTTGCCGACCGTGCCCTGGGCCGAGCGCGGGCGCCACGTAGGCCTGCGAATCGCCCGGGGTGTCGACGTCCTGGACCCCGTAGCCGGCCGCCGACGAGCCGTTGCCGGCGATCGCCAGCTGGGGCGGGACCAGGTCCAGCAAGCCGGGCGTGGTGAACTCGAACGGTTGGCCCCAGGCCGCCTGGGCGGCGGGGGTGGCGAACGCCAGCGCGCACAGCAGCGCCAGCGCGCACACCAGCGCCAGCGTCGCCGCCGCCCCGGTCGCGCGGCGACGCTGGAGACTACGGCGGCTCAAAGGTCGAGCGAGATCGAGGCCAGCTTCTTCTGGCCGTCCGGCCCGAGGATGTACAGCGTCAAGGGCCGGTTGCTGAAAGCGGAGTTGTTGATCTTGAACAGCAGCAGTCCGCCCTGCGTAGGCCCGAAATAGGCCGTGGTGCCCGGGAGCTGGCTCGGTGGCCAGCGGCTGCAGGGTCTGCGACGTCCACGCGTACGGGTTCTCGGCCGTGTTCAGGGGGATGGGGTAGTACTTGTTCTGCTGCGTGTCCCAGATGACGAACTTGTCGGTGGTCGTCTGCGGCTCCGCGGTCTGGTTCTTGGCCCATAGGAACACGCCGTACCACTCCTGAGTAGCGGTCGGAGGCGGATATCCGGGAGGCAGGCCCTTGACGTACTGGGAGTCCTCGGTGCTGTACGGGTTCAGCACGCGGGAGACCTGCAACTGGTAGGTCACCGGGCCGGCATCGACGTAGCCGCCGTCGTTGTTGGCGTCGGCCACCGTCGGATGGGCCTGCTTGTGCCCGCAGGCGGCCAGCCCAGCCGCAAGCGCCAGGGTGCAGGCGAGGATCCGGGCGCGGCGGGCGAACACGGTGGGCGGAGTGTAACCAGCGCACAGGGGCTCAGCCGGCTTCGATGGATCCGTGCTGGCCGCGGCCGCGGTTTTCCTCGAGGATCGTCCGCAGCCGTCCGCATCGCCTTGGTCGCCTTGCGGCGGTTCCACGACCGCCCGCCGACGATCTCCAGCAGCCGGTCGGACAGCTGGTCGGGGATCGTCTCGAGCGTGTACTCGACCTTGGTGCTGTCCCCGGCCGCCGGCGACAGCGTGTAGGTGCCCAGCATCCGGATCCGGTTGTACTTGCCGCCCCGGCCCCGCTCGACGATGCGGAACGGCGGCTGGATCTCCGAGAAGGTCATGTCGGCCCACGCGAAGCGGTTCAGCGGCGCCTTGACCCGAAACCGCGCCCCGGCTCCGATGCCGTAGGTGTCCACGCGGGTCATGTGCCAATCGACCCGATAGTGATCCGAGAACTCGGGATGGTTGGCGATGTCGGCCAGGTACTCGAACACCTGCTCGCGCGGCTTGCTGATCGTCGTCGAGACGGTGAACGGTTCCACGCGCCGGATCTTAACCGCGCCGGCGGCCGCGGGCTAGGCCGCGCGCTGGTCGATGATCCGCATCGTGTGCCCGAACTCGGGCCCATGCACCAGCCGCGCGCGGAGCGGGGCGTTCCGCTGGGCCGGCCGGCACAGCTCGCAGGCGATCATGCCCGACTCGTACACGTACACGCGTTCGCCGACCAGGGGGGTGCGGTGGCAGCAGGTGCAGCGCTCCGAGCCCGCCAGCCGTTCGTCGAGGCCGCGGCGCAGCAGGGCGAGCTCCAAATCCAGCATGTCCCGCAGGGAAGCCGCCATGGACTGATGGTTCGTCCCGGCGCCGCGCGTTCCTGCCAACGAATGCCGCCCGACCTCCTTTTTCCCGAGTATCGGGGTTTCAATCCAACCGATTTACCCATGTGTCAGCTTTCTGTCCATTCGCGGCCACCGATCGGTTCCGAGGCTCTCTGGGCCGTTACCTTGCCTTTGGTTTGAGGGCTAGAATTCCGTTAAGACCGTTTGCCCGACGCGGCTCCGTCAATGCCCCGGCGCAGCTGCTGCAACCCGTAGCTAGGAGACGGCATGAAAGCTTGGATGTCGGGGAATGTCGCTGGCACCGGCACGTTCAGGTGCACCGAGTGCGACTTCCCGCTGTCGCTCGACGCCGCCGACGAGCTGCCGACGTGTCCCAGCTGTGGGGGCACCGAGTTCGTGCGCGCCTCGCTGTTCACCACCGCCCAGAACGCAATCGTCGAGACCCCTCCCGAGGTCGAGGATCACACCTGGCTGGCCGACCTGCGGGGCGGGCTGGATCAGCCGGGGCAGTACATCGCCTACCGCTCCTCCGACGACGTCGTCGCCTATGCGCTGGAGCGCGAGTGGACGCGGATCGGTCGCAGCCTCGCCGCCGACATCCGCTTCGACGATCCGACCGTGTCCCGCCGGCACGCGTTGATCGTGCGTCAGCCCGACGGTTTGCGCGTGCTCGACGATCGCAGCCTCAACGGCGTGTTCGTCAACGGCGAGCGCGTCGAGTGGAGCACGCTGGCCGACGGCGACGAAGTCGTGATCGGCCGCCACCACCTGCACTTCATCGACGTTCCGGTGGTCTCGGGCATGCGCGAGACCTATTCCGCCGAGCCCTCCCGGCACGACTGACGGGCTGCTCCACAGGGCCAAGGCGCGCGCCGGGATAGCCGCCTATAGTCCGCGCGGATGCACGCCACCATCTCCGTTCTCTCCCAGAAGGGCGGCACCGGCAAGACCACGGCGGTGCGCACCCTGACCGATGTCTTTCGCCGCGTCGGCCTGTCCGTGCTGGCCGTCGACCTCGACCCCCAGGGCAACCTGTCGGACTACCTTGACGTCGATCCCGACGCCACGCCCACCGTCGGGGACGTCCTCGCCGGCCGCGCCAAGGCGGCCGCGGCCGTGCACGACGGGATCATCCCGGCCAACCTGGGCCTGGCCGAGGCAGAGCTCGCGCTGGGCGGCAAGATGGGCCGCGAGCTGACGCTCAAGCGGGCCCTGCGCGACGTCAGCGGCGACTACGACCTGGTCCTGATCGACTGCCCGCCGGCACTCGGCCTGCTGACCGTCAACGCCCTGGTGGCGTCCGATTACGCGCTGCTGTCGGCCGAGGCGCAGTACTTCGCGCTGCAGGGCGTGGAGCAGGCGCTGGAGGTCATCAACCTGGCCCGCGACAGCCTCAACCCCGAGCTCGAGTGGCTGGGAGTGATGCTCAACATCGCCGACATGCGCACCCGCCATTCCCGCGAGGCCTTTGACAGCCTGCGCGAGCATTTCGGCGACAAGCTGATCGACACCACCATCCGCGCCTCGATCGCCTATGCCGAGTCGGCCGAGCGGGCGGTGTCGATCCTCGACTACCGGCCCGATCTCGGCGCCGACTATCTCGCCGTGGCCGACGAGCTGCTGCGGCGCCTGGGCGTCGAGCAGGCCCGCAAGCCGCTGCGCGACCTGATGCGCAGCGACCAGCAGGCCCAGGCCAGCGCATAGGGCTGGGCGGGCTCGCGGCCCGGGGGTTGGGGCTCGGGGCTCGGGGTTCGGGGGTACGGAGGAAAGGCGGCCAGGAAGGGAAGGCGCCTGGCAGCACAAACCCGTCAAATCTGGCGGGAAAGAGCTGCCAGCCGGCCGGTACCTCGTCACGCGCGACCGGCCGGCCGCGGCCAGCCGCAGCCGGCAGCACAAACCCGTCAAATATGGCGGGAAAGAGCTGCCACCCGGCCGGTACAACGCCAGGACTCGTTCGCTGGTCGAGGCGACCGAGCAGGCCCGACAGATGTCGTGGGAGCTGTTCGGGCCGATAGCTGAGGCGGCGTCGAAGATGCCGGCCGGCTACAGCGAGCGCACGTCGGCGCCCTGGGACTCGAACGGCGCCCTGATCACCCGGGCCCAGCCCTCGGCCTCCCGGGTCAGGCGCTCGCTGACCACGCGCGGTCTGCTCGTAGTGGCACCAGAACATGATGGTCGGGACCGGCCCCGGAGATCGTGGCCCCCAGCGCGCCGATCTCGTGCGCGCGCTCCAGCAGCTGCGCCGAGCGTGGGTACAGGTGGGCGCGGTGGGGTTGGTGCAGGCGATCGTGGAGCCCGGCGCCGATCAGCTCCAGGTCCCCGGTGGCCAGCCCGGCGGCCAGCAGCGACGCCTTGGCCACGTTGAACACGGCGTCGGCAAGCGCGACCTGTTGAGGCAGCGCCTGGCGCGCCAGGTGGGTGCGGACCGGTTCGGACGGGACCACCAGCACCGCCTCCAGGCCCATCGGAACCTCGAGGCGATGGGTCCGGGGACCGTCGCAGATGGTGAAGCCGCCGTGCAGCGCGGCGGCGATGTTGTCGGGATGCCCCTCCAGGCCGACGGCGGCGCCGGCGATGTCGGCGTCCAGCTCGAACAGGTGGTCGGCGGCCATCAGGCCCGCGATCGTGGCGGCGGCGCTGGAGCCCAGGCCGCCGCTCAGCGGGATCTTGGAGGCGATGCGGAACTCGAAGCCGTCGGCGGAGTGCAGGTGCTCGAAGGCGCGGACGACCAGGTTGGTGCGGTCAGTGGGCAGGTCGAGGTCGGTGTGCACGGCGAACGTGCCCGTCTCCACCACCTCGAGCTCGAGATGCAGGGCCAGCGCCGCCGCCATCACGTCGAAGCCGGGCCCGAGATTGGCCGTCGAGGCGGGGACGCGGAGCTGTCGCCGGCGCGCCAGCGTCATCCGAGGACCGCGTCTTCGAGCGCCGCCAGCTCCGGGTCGCACGGCAGCACCGCGCCCGCGTTGGTCAGCGCCGTCTGCGGGTCCTTGAGCCCGTGGCCGGTGAGCACGCACGCCACCCGGCGGGCGTCGCCGGCGCCATGGAGCAGGAGCCCGGCGACGCTGGCCGCCGAAGCGGGCTCGCAGAAGATTCCCTCGGTGCTGGCCAGCATCGAGTAGGCGGCCATGATCTGCTCGTCGGTGACCGCCCGCACGGCGCCGCCGGAGGCGGTCATCGCGTTCATCGCGTCCTCCCAGCGGGCCGGGTTGCCGATCCGGATGGCGCTGGCCACCGTCTCAGGCTGCGCGATGGGGCGGCCCTCGACGAGGGGAGCGGCGCCGGCGGCCTGGAAACCGAGCATCCGCGGCCGGCGGCCGAGCTCGGTGAAGCCGCGCCAGTAGGCGGTGATGTTGCCGGCGTTGCCGACCGGGATGCAGAGGGCGTCGAGCTCGTCTCCAAGCATTTCGTCGATCTCGAACGCCCCCGTCTTCTGGCCCTCGATTCGGAACTCGTTGACCGAGTTGACCAGCGCGATCGGGTGGTTGGAGGCGAGTTGGCGCACCAGCTCCAGGGCGACGTCGAAGTTGCCGCGCAGCGCGATCACCCGGGCGCCGTGCATCAGCGCCTGGGCCAGCTTGCCGGTGGCGATCTTGCCCTCGGGGACGATCACCGCGCACCGCAGCCCGGCACGGGCCGCGTAGGCGGCGGCCGAGGCGGCGGTGTTGCCGGTGGAGGCGCACACGATCGCCCGGGCCCCCTCGCGCACCGCTGCCGACACCGCGCAGGTCATGCCGCGGTCCTTGAACGACCCGGTCGGGTTCAGCCCCTCGAGCTTGCACCACACCTCGACGCCGGTTTCCCGCGACAGGCCGGGCGCGTGCACCAGCGGGGTCGCGCCCTCTCCGAGGGACACGACCGGGTCATCGTCGGCGAACGGCAGCCGCTCCCGGTAGCGCTCGATGAGGCCGGTCATCGCGCCGGAGCATGCCAGAGTGATAAGAATCATTTTCCGGTGCCTTGGAGTAGCGCGGCAGACGACGGTTATTTCCCACGCGGGCGCTCGATGCTGCGCCGCGTGCACGGCGAGCGGATGGTGGGGCTGCTGTACGGGCAGCGGGCGCTGTGCATCGGCGCGGTGATGCCGCTGAACTACGTCGGCACCAGCGAGCACTCCTACGCCAAGTTGACCCCGTTTCGCCGGCTCGTCCACACCGGCAACGCGTTCGAGAAGATCTACTTCGGGACGCGCGCCGAGGCCGACGAGGTGCTGGCCTATGTCCACAGGCTGCACCAGGGCGTACGTGGGGTGCTGCCCGAGGACGCCGGGGCGCTGCCCGCCGGCACGCCGTATTCGGCGCTCGATCCCGCGCTGATGCTGTGGACGGTGGCGGTGATCGCCGACTCGGCGCAGCTGTTTTTTGAGTTGTTCGTACGGCGGTTGTCCGGCGAGGAGCGCGAGGCGCTGTGGCAGGACTACCGGCGGTTCGCGTCGCTCTTTCAGATGCCCTTGGACGATGCCCCGGCTTCGTATGACGAGTTTCGGCGCTACTGGCGGGCGCAGCTGGCCAGCGACGAGCTGTTCCTGACCGATGAGGCGCGCTACGTCGGCTATGCCACCGCGTTCGAGATCCCGATGCCGCGCAGCCACCAACTGGGCAAGCGGGTGCACGACCTGCTGATGCTGGGCAGCCTCCCGCCGCGGGTACGCGAGCTGTACGGAGTGCAGTACACGCCGGCCCACGCCGCGGCCTTCCGGGCGGCCGTCACATTTGCTCGCGGCGCACGCCGGGTGACGCCGGGGCCGCTGGCCCGGGGTTGGAACACGAGCTCCTTCGACATGGTGGAGCGGACCGAGCGGCGCCGGATCGAGCGGGGAGAGCGGACCCCCCAGGTGACCGACCACGGCCCCGTGCCGCTGCCGCGGCGGTGGGGTCAGCCGATCTCGAGCACGACCTTGCCGGTGGCGCCGCGCTCGTCGAGCAGCACCAGCGCCTCGCCGGCCCGCTCCAGCGGGTAGCGGGCGCCGACGACCGGGTCGATCACGCCCTGCTGGATCAGGGTGTCCAGCTCCCGGCCAATCTCGGCCGTCTTCTGTGGCTTGCTCAGGACGTAGGCTCCCCAGCCCGCGCCCACCACCTCGGTGTTGTTGAGCAGCAGCCGGTTGACCCTCACCTCCGGGATCGAGCCGCCGGTGAAACCGACGACGATCACCCGGCCGCCCTCGGCCAGCGAGCGCAGGCTGTCGGTGAACCGGTCGCCGCCCACCGGGTCGAGCACGATGTCGACCCCGCCGCCGGAGATCTCCTTGGCCTCGTCCTTCCAGGGGCCGTCCGATCTGACCACATGGTCGGCGCCCGCCTGCCTGGCCACCTGCTCCTTCTCGTCGCTCGACACCACCGCGATCGTGGTGGCTTTCAAGCCCTTGGCCACCTGGAGCGCCGCCGTGCCCACGCCGCCGGCGCCGCCATGGACGAGCACCGTCTCGCCCTCCTTGAGGCGGCCGCGCAGCTTCAGCGAGAAGTACGCGGTGTGATAGTTGAGCACCAGACTGGCGGCCTGGGCGAAGTCGAGGCTGTCGGGCACCTTGAAGGTGAAGTAGGCGGGCGCCACCACCGTCTCGGCCCAGCCGCCGAGGCCGCAGAACGCGGCCACGCGGTCGCCGGCCCTGACGGCGGCATCATCGGGAGCGCTACGGACGATGCCGCCCACCTCGGCGCCGGGCACGAACGGCAGCGGCGGCTTGAGCTGGTACTCGCCGCGGGTCTGCAGCAGCTCCGGAAACGAGACGCCGGCGGCCTTGACGTCAACGATCACGCCGCTGCCCGGGGTCATCGGGTGCGAGGCTTCGGGCTCGGGGATATCGGCTTCGTTGAGCGCGGACTCCGGTCCGGTGAGCTCGGTGATCTGCATCGCTCTCACGGCGGCCGGGATCCTATAGCGACGTCATAGTCGCGGGCATCTCGCCGCCAAAGCTCAAGCCACTCGTGAGCGCGAGGAGCGCCCGCAGGTCGGCGATGACCCCGGCAGGGTCGTGGTAGAGGCGCTCGTGGGTGATGCGGACGACGCGATACCCGGCCAGCTGGAGCTTGGTGTCCCGCTTGCGGTCGTCTTCGAAGGACCGCTTGGAGCCGTGGGTGTAGGGGTGGTCGAGCTCGACGATGAGGCGCTGGTGGCGCCAGACGAAGTCCACCAGCTCACCGGCGATGTACACGTTGCAGCTCGGCTCCCAGGAAAAACGTGACCGGTGGGTGACAGACGTAAAACGTTGGTGCCTAGCCGAACTCCTCCTCCAGCACCCGGATCGCCCGCGGCGGCGCGCGCATGATCTCCAGCCCGCCGATCAGCTCCATCGCGGCCGCGAACCGAGACTCGAGCACCGGGTGCACCACCATCACCAGCCGCGCCTGGTCGCGCAGCCCCTTCTGGACGACGGACTTCACCGACACGCCCTGCAGGGCCAGCACCTGGGCCACGGAGGCCAGGACGCCCGGCTCGTCGGCGACCTCAAGGTGCAGGTAGAACGACGAGACCACGTCGGAGACGATCTCCAGCTGCTCCACCGCCGGCGGCGTCGAGGCCGGCGGGATCATCGCGCTGATCACGTCACCCAGCACCGCCGAGGCCGTCTGAGGGCCGCCGGCGCCCGGACCCGACATGGTGATCTCGGTGATCGCCTCCGCCTCGACGGTGACCGCGTTGAAGGGACCGCTGATCGAGGCCAGCGGGTGGCCGGGATACAGGAAGGCC
The DNA here is from genome assembly GCA_963754375.1 of uncultured Solirubrobacterales bacterium. Taxonomy (GTDB): domain Bacteria; phylum Actinomycetota; class Thermoleophilia; order Solirubrobacterales; family Solirubrobacteraceae; genus Palsa-465. Next base: position 197,363 of record CAVWFX010000011.1, on the reverse strand, counting down.
GGGTACACGCGGACCGACAGCGCCCTATCCCCCACCCGCTCGGCGGTTCCGATCAGCTTCAGGCCCAGCCCCAGGTCACGGGCGTACTCGAGGTCGTCGGGCTGGATGTGCTCGATCCCCTCGTAGCGCACCTGGTCGATGTGGACCGGCGTCTCGAAGGCCAGGCGGGCGATGATCGCCATCTTGGCGGCGGCGTCGCGGCCGTCAACGTCCTCGGAGGGGTCGGCCTCGGCGTAGCCCAGCCGCTGGGCGTCGGCGAGCGCGTCCGCGAACGTGGCCCCGGTCCGCGCCATCTCGGTGAGGATGAAGTTGGTGGTGCCGTTGACGATCCCGTGGACCCGGTCGATGGTCGCCCCGGCCAGCGACTCCTGCAGCACGCGGATCACCGGGACCACACCGGCGACCGCGCCCTCGAAGCGCAGCTGGACGCCGCGCACCCGGGCCTCCTCCCACAGCTCCTCACCGTGCTGGGACAGCAGCTGCTTGTTGGCGGTGACCACGTGCTTGCCCGCGCGCATCGCCCGCAGCAACCAGTCGCGCGCCGGTTCGATGCCGCCGATCAGCTCCACGATCAGGTCCGAGCCCTCCAGCAGCTCGTCGAAGGAGCCGCGTGACCGGGTGACCACTCCGGCCAGCTCCGGACGCAGCCCGGTGATGCGCTCAATCCGGCTCGCGTGCAACGGCAGCAGCTCGGCGAACGCCGACCCCACGGTTCCATGACCGAGCAGGCCGACCCGGAAGCTCCTGTCAGCTGACACCGGACCTCCAGATATATAATATATTATGTGGCGTCATGGCGTGTAGAGCTCCGCCACGTCCCGGCTCATTAGATCGGCGTAGTTGTGTGGCGTCATGGCGTGGAGGGCTCAGCCACGTCTCGGCTCATCAGATCGGCGTAGGTCTCCCGGCGCACGACCACCCGCGCTGAGCCCTCGCGGACGAATACGACCGGCGGTCGCGGGACGCCGTTGTAGTTGTTGGCCAGCGCGTAGCCGTAGGCGCCGGTGGCGGGGGTCACCACGATGTCGCCGGGGGCCGGATCGGCCAGCTCGACGTCGCGCACGATCACGTCGCCGGACTCGCAATGCTTGCCCGCCAGCGTGACCCGCTCCCCGCCGACCGCCAGCGGCCGGTCGGCGATCAGGGCCTCGTAGCGCGCGTCGTAGAGCATCGGCCGCAGGTTGTCGGACATGCCGCCGTCGACCGCCACCCAGGTGGAGACGTTGTGCTTGACGGTCTGCACGGCGTAGAGCGTCACCGTCGAGTTGGCCACCAGGGCCCGGCCGGGCTCCAACAGCAGCCGCGTGTCGGCGCCCAGCTCGGCGTGCACGGCGTCCACGACCGCGTTTACGTACTCCTCGACGCTGGGGGGACGCTGGTCGGCGGTATAGGCGACCCCGAGCCCGCCGCCCACGTTGTAGACCGGGAACGAGCCCAGCGTGGCGATCGCCCGCACCGCGGCCCGGAACGGCTCCAACGAGAACAGCTGCGAGCCGATGTGGAAGTGCAGCCCGACCAGCACCAGCGACGGACTCGAACCCAGCCTCTCGATCGCGGCTCGGGCCTGGGTCAGCGAGAACCCGAACTTGGAGTCGGCCTGACCGGTGGAGATCTTGGCGTGGGTGTCGCCGGCAACATCGGGGGTGACGCGCAGCAGCACCTCCTGGCGGCGGGTGGGCGGGAGCATCTCGGCGGCTATCGCCTCAAGGCGCTCGAGCTCGTGCAACGAATCCAGGACCACGTGGCCCACGCCCGCCGCCAGGGCCTCACGAAGCTCGGCAACCGATTTGGCGTTGCCGTGCATGTAGGTGCGCCCGGCGTCAAAGCCCGCAGCCAGCGCTAGCGCCAGCTCGCCGCCGGACGCCACGTCGCAGGCGAGCCCCTCCTCGGCCAGAGCGCGGTAAACGGCCGTGCACGGAAACGCCTTGGAGGCGAACAGGACGTCGAAGTCTTCGTGGCGGGTCGCCAGCGCGTCGATCAGCTCTCGCGCCCGGGCCCGAAGGTCGTCCTCCACCACGACGTAGCACGGCGTGCCGAACTGCGCCGCCAGCTCAACCGCGTCGCAGCCGCCCAGCTCGAGATGGCCGAGCGCGCTCACCCGGGTGCCGCGGGGATAGACATGGGACAGCTGTGAGGCGATGGCGGTCACGATTGCAAACGATATGGTGCCTCGACGCGCACCGTCACCCCCATCCTCCCCGCCGAGACCGCCCAGATCGCGGGCCTGGCTTACACCCTCTGGTTGCCGCCCGAGGCCGCCCCGCCGCCCCGCGCCGGCGTGGTCATCATCCACGGGGCCGGATCGTGCAAGGAGAGCCACCACGACTTCGCCCGCACGATCGTCGCCGCCGGGCTGGCCGCGGTCGCCTTCGACCAGCGCGGGCATGGCACCAGCCCGGGACGTCTTGACGGCCGCGCCATCGAGGACGTGGTCACGATCGCAAACCGGCTACGGGCGGCGATCGGCAACGACCGCGCCCCGCTGGCGTTGCGCGGCTCCAGCATGGGCGGCTATCTGGCCATCGTCGCCGCCGAGCCGAGTGCGGCCGACGCGGTGGTGGCGATCTGCCCCGCGTCGGCGGCGGGCCTCAGAGACGGGCTCACCTCGGGCCGCTTCGAGTTCGATGCCGACGTCCCGGCGGTTGAGACCCTGCTCGACGCCAACGATTCCCATGCCGCGGTGCAGACTCTGAGCGTGCCGCTGCTGCTGTTGCACGCCGAGGGCGATGAGCGGGTGCCGGTGCAGCAGTCGCGCGAGCTGGCCTCGGTGATGCGCGCGCCCGGCAGCCGGTTGATCGTGATGCCCGGCGGCCACCACCGTTCGATCCAGCACGACCAGGAACTGCAGGCGGTCAGCCTGCGCTTCATCGAGCGTGCCCTCGAAGTACGGCGGACGCCGCACCTTTAGCTGATCCGGCGCGTTAAAGCCTCTCATGCGCAGTCGACCGTCGCCTACACTCGCGGGCCACGTGACCGTCCTCCCGGAGCTACGCCGCCGGCTTGCGCTGGCCCGTGCGCGCCGGGTCGCGCCGGTGGCGGCGCTGGCCGTCCTGGCACTGGCCGTCCTGGCGCTGGCGCCCGCGACGGCCGCGGCGCGCGCGTCGCTGCAGCTCGGGATCCAGGACGTGGCCTTCGACGGCACCGCCACGCCTCAGCAGACGGCCGATGGGTACGACGTGCTCAGCGCCGTCCACGGGTCGCTGGTGAGGCTCAACGCGTTCTGGTACGCGATCGCGCCGCAGACGCCGCAGCCCGGTTTCCAGGCCGCCAACCCGGCGGACCCGGAGTACCGGTGGAGCGACCTGGACACGGCGGTGCGCAACGCCGTCCAGCACGGCGTGACCCCGATACTGACCCTGTCCGGCGCACCGCCCTGGGCCCAAGGCCCCAACCAGCCCCAAAACCCGGCGTTCGGGTTCGGGGTCTGGGACCCCAACCCGACCGACTTCGCGCAGTTCGCCCAGGCGGCGGCAACCCGCTACAGCGGCCATTTCCCTGACCCCAGCAACCCGACCCAGTTCCTGCCGCGGGTCCGCTACTTCGAGATCTGGAACGAGGAGAACATCCCCCTGTTCCTGGCCGGCCCCAATCTGTACGCCACTTACAGGGCGCTCATCGGCGCCGCCTATCCGGCGATCAAGTCGGTCGACCCCTCAGACCAGGTGGTGATGGGCGGCCTCGCGCCGTTGGGCTACTCGGGCGGCCCGGACCCGCTCAAGTTCGCGGCCGAGATGATGTGCCTGCGCCGCGTCGGCACCAAGTTCGTGCGCCTCGGCGGGTGCACCGCCGCGCCGTTCGACATCTTCGCCGAGCATCCCTACAGCCTCGGGGTCGCTCCCACCGAGACGGTGCCCAAGCAGGTCTACGACGACGTCCGGGTGGGAGACGTCTACAAGATCCGCAACCTGCTCAACGCCGCCGCCCGGCTGCACACGCTCGGCAGCCGGCGTCCGCCTTTCTGGGTCACCGAGTGGGGCTGGGCCACCAACCCACCGGACTCCAAGGAGGGCAATTCGTTCAAGCTCGCCGCCCGTTACGTGGCCTACTCCATGTACGAGATGGTCAAGCAGGGCGCCTCGGTGATCGTGTGGCAGGAGATCCACGACGAGACCGCCAACGGCCTGCCTGGTTCCGGCCTGGAGACCAAGTCCGGCAAGCGCAAGCCGTCGATGCAGGCGTTCACGTTCCCATTCATCGCCTCGGTCAGCGGCCGCCGCGGCTTCGGCTGGGGCCGCGTGCCCGAATCCGGCCCGGTCAAGGTCAGGGTCCAGCGCCAGACGCGCGGTGGCTGGACAACCGTCGCCCGGGTCACGACCGGCTCCGACGGAGTCTTCACCGCCCGCTTCTCCGCCTCCGGCAACGCCACCTACCGCGCTCTGGTCTCGCACGGGCCACGGAGCCTGGCCTACTACTCGGCGCCGATCCCGCCCGGCGCCAGCCACGGCTGAGGCCGGCGCGCGTCAGCCGGCGCGGGTCAGCCGTCGCCGAGGACTCTGCCGGCGCCGCTGACCAGACCGCCGACCTTGGACACGGTCACACCGGCGGCCGAGCCGACCTTGGAGACCGTGCTGCCGGCGGCGCCGCCGACGTTCGAGACCGTCGAACCTGCCGCCGAGCCCACCTTGGACACGGCTCCCCCGCCCGGCAGCGATCCGCCAACCTGACCGGTCACTCCCGAAACGGTGGTGCCCGCGCTGTCACCGGTCTGCGAGACGGCTCCGCCCAAGGTCTTGCCGGTCTGCGACACGGTGCCTCCGGTCTCAGAGACGGTTCCTCCGACCCTGCCGGCCACCTTTTGGACGACCTGCTTGGCCTTACCGAGCAGGTCAGAAGCCGGGCGGCCACCCGAGCCAGAACCGCCCGAGCCAGAACCGCCGGAGCCAGAGCCCCCGGACCCAGAACCGCCCGGACCGGTGCCGGGACCTGAGCCGCCGCCGGAGCCCGATCCAGCGGTCGAACCTGACCCGGGACCGGCCGTGCCACCGCCCGGGGCACCCGGCCGCGTGCCCGTCGTACCGGGCTTGCCGCCGCTCGGGCGCGCCGTCCGACCGCGCGCGCTCAGCGACCCCGCCGCTGCGCCGGCCCGCGGGCGCCTCGGCCGACGCACCCGCCGCACCCGCGGCACCTGCGCCGCCGGCCGTGCCCGCCGCCCCAGTCGCGACCAGCGCCCGCAGGCGCCCGGCGACCGCTGATCCGGCCGGGGGACGGTGGCCGACCACGATGTGGATCGGCGACACGCCGGCCCGGGACGTAGGCCAGCCACGGAAACCGACCACCGCAGCCGCCAGCAGGAACAGCACGGCGGCTCCGGCCAACAGCGATCCCGCCGTCCCGAACCCCGCCGCATATGCACGCGTGGCACGCACCAGGACTCTTATCGACCGATTCACGCGGAGTCTTAACATCAATGGCCACCATGGCGCCATCAAGAAATTTCGGCCGCGACCCGGGCCTCCAGGCCCGGATGCTGCTGACCCTGTTCCTGCTCGGACTCGTCTATGCGGTGCTGATTGCGGTGCTGATCGCCGCCGGCACCGGCATCATCGCGGTGGCGGTCATCGCCGCCGTGCTGTTCCTGGTCCAGTACTTCACCGTCGGACAAGATCGCGCTGGCCTCGATGGGCGCCCAGGAGGTGACGCCGGAGCAGGCTCCGGAGCTTCATGCGACCGTCGAGCGCCTGTGCCTCACCGCCAATCTGCCCAAGCCCCGCGTGGCCATCGCCCAGACCCAGATGCCGAACGCCTTCGCGATCGGCCGCTCGCCCAGCACCGCGACCGTGTGCGCCACCACCGGGCTGCTCGAGCCTGCTGTCACCGGGCGAGCTCGAGGCGGTGCTGGGTCACGAGCTGACCCACGTCGCCAACCGGGACGTGCTGGTCATGACGATCGCCAGCTTCTTCGCCGCCATCGCCTCGTTCATCGTGCAGATGGGGTTCTGGTTCGGCGGGTTCGACGACCGAGATGACAACGGCCCCGGAATCGTGGTCGTGGTGCTGGTCGCGGGCGTCGTCTACATGGTCTCCTACCTGCTGCTCCAGGCGCTGTCGCGCTACCGCGAGTTCGCCGCCGATCGCGGGTCGGCGATCATCACCGGCCGGCCCAGCGCGCTGAGCTCAGCGCTGCTGAAGATCAGCGGCACCATGGATCAGATCCCTCAGCGCGACCTCCGCGCCGCGTCCGGAGAGCTCGCCGCGTTCTACATCTTCCCGCCCAAGGCCAAGCAGAGCATCGCCAATCTGTTCTCCACGCACCCTCCGCTGGAGGCCCGGCTGGCCCGCCTCCAGCAACTGGAGCGTCAGCTCCAGGGAACTGCTTAGACTCCGCGGCGTGAACTTCCGAATCCGACGATCGCCGCTGGCGCTGGCCGCAGTGCGTTGGCGGTCCTGGCCCTGTCGTCCAGCCGTCGCCCAGGCCAAGTTTCAGATCGGGCTGCAGGACGACCACGTCGAACGGCTGGCACCGATCCTCCGCCGAGGCCCCAGGCTATCAGCGCGATGAGCACGATCGGCGGGTCCTTCGCCCGGTTCACGCGTCCACTGGGCCGTCGATCGCGGGGCCGACGCCGTTCAACCAGCCGAACCCGTCGATCCCCGACTACAGCTGGACGCCGTCGACGAGGCCGTCCGGCGCGCGGTCGCGCATCACGTCACGCCGGTGCTGTTCGACTGTACGACGCGCCGACCTGGGCGGAGGGTCCCGGCATCCCGCCGGCAACGACCCAACGTCGGGCCCGGGTGCCTGGGAGCCGAACGCCACCCTGTTTGGGCAGTTCGTGCACGCCCTCGCCGAGCGTTACAGCGGCAACTTCCCGGATCCGCTCAACGCTGGCGCCGCCTGCCGCGGGTCAAGTACTTCCAGTTGTGGAACGAGCCCAACCTCGGCGGCTACATCGCCGGGCCCGATCAGGTCGGGCAGTTCCGCAATCTGGAAAATGCCGGGTACGCGGCGATCAAGTGCGTGCACTCCGACAACGTCGCCGTCATCGGCGGCCTGGCTCCGATCGCCCCGACCACGGCATCTACTCGACTCCACCCGCTCACCGTTGCCCGCGAGCTGCTCTGCGTGCGACAGGTCGGCAACCATTACGCGCGCATCAAGGGATGCCCGCAAGGTCAACTTCGACATCCTCGGCGTACATCCGTACACCCTGGCGGCCACGCCGACCAAGCCGCCGGACAACCCGCAACGACATCCTCGTCCAGGATGTCTACAAGCTCCAGCAACCTGATCAACGCGCCGCCGAGCATCTGCACACCGATCAGTCGCGGCAGACGCACCCGCTATGGGTGACCGAGTGGGCCTGGTTCACCAATCCTCCGCAGACCGCTGTACGGAGACCCGCCCAACGCGGCCGCCAGGTACGTCGCCTACTCGATGTACGCGTTCTGGAAGGCCGGCGTCTCGCTGGTCATCTGGCAGGCCTGCCGATGTGACAATCCGCGGCCCCAACCCCGGCGGCGGATCTGGAGGACAGCAACGGCGTGCCCAAGCCGACCATGACCGCGTTCGGCGTTCCCGTTCATCGCCTCGGTCAAGGGCCGCAAGGGCTACGCCTGGGGCCGGGCGCCGCTGCGCCAAGGTCAAGGTGTTCGTCGAGCGCGAGGTCAAGGGACAGTGGCGCCGGGTCGCCACCGTCAAGACCGATGGCTACGGCGTGTTCCAGGCCCACTTCAAGGCCCGCGGAAACGGGACCTACCGGGCGCAGGTGGCGCGGGCCAGGCGAGCCTCCCGTACTTCTCGGCCAAGATCCCGCCGCGCGCGCACGTCACGCCTACAACTTCGGCTGAGCCCGGCGGCCGGTCCAGGGTCAGAGCATGGGCTTCCTGGACGCACTCACCGGCAGGCGCAAGCTCGACCAAGCCGGCGCCGGATCGCCTGTTTGCCATCAGCACCGCATACGTGACGCTCGAGTCGAGCCTCGAGATCACCAGCCGAGGCGCCGCCGCAATCGTCTTTCAGTCGCTGGCCACCGCCGACTTCAACTCGATCGTGCGCGACATGGAGGAAGTCGTCCGGGCCACCGCCGGCGACAGCGGCACCAAGGTGGAGACCTCCGCAGGACGAATTCGGCTTCAGCTGGCTGGTTCTGCGCGGTCCCAGCTTCGATGACCTCGTGGTCGGGATCAACGCGGTCAGCGAGGCCCTCCAGGACGGCGGCTACGGCGAGCGGGTCCTGTGCGCGGTGTTCTCCTTCCATGACGCGCGCGAGCGCCAGATCTACTGGATCTACAACTACAAGCGCGGAACCTTCTACCCGTTCGTCCCCGCCTCCGGTCCCCAGCAGCGCGACAACGAGCGAGAGCTGGTGCTCAAGGCCCAGGTCGGCAACGAGCTCCCGGTGGAGAACGAGCTCTCGCGCTGGTTCCCCATGTGGGGCGTGCCAATCTGAGCCGCCTCGCGCACAGCGGCGGGATCACGACCCGATCCGCCGCCGCGCCCGGCCGATCGTGCTCAACCGCCGGGCGGCGATGCGCCCGACGATCACCGGGGTCGAGCGCTGGACGGCGGAGCTGCTGCCGCGCCTCCAGGCGCTGGCCCCGGATCGCTACGTGCTCGCCGAGCCGCCGCCCCGAGCCACCGGCCGAGCCGCGGGCCAGGCCTGGGAGCAGCTCGGGCTGCCGCTGCGGGCGCGTCGGCTGGGCGCGAGCCTGATCTTCTCCCCCGCCAACCTGGCCCCGCTGCTGTGGCCCCGCAACGTGATCATGGTCCATGATGCCGCCGTGCTTCGCGCCCCGGCGGCCTACTCGCGCGCCTACCGCGTCTGGCACGGCTCCGTCGGGCTCGCCTCCATGCGCCGGGCGCTGCGCGTGCTGACCGTGTCGGAGTTCTCGCGCTCGGAGCTGATCGAGCTGGCCGGACTGGATCCCGAGCGGGTGACCGTCATCTATGGCGGAGTCGACGAGCGCTTCACCGCCTGACCCCGACCCTGGAGCGGCCCCCGACCGGCCCTCGACCTCGGCCTCGACCGGCCCTACGTGCTCACCGTCGCCACCGAGGACCGCCGTAAGAACCTGGCCGCGCTCGGCTGAGACAGCCCGGCGCCTGCAGCAGGCCGGGATCGACCTCGCCTGGGCCGGCGACGTTCGGCCCTATTTCGCCGCCTCGCCAGCGGCATCCCGGGAGCGCGGATGCTCGGCTACGTCGACGACGACCTGCTCCCCGCCCTGTACCGCGGTGCGCTGGCCTTCGTCCTGCCCTCGTCGCTATGAGGGCCTCGGCCTGACCTGCCTGGAGGCGATGGCGTGCGGCACGCCGGTGGTCGCCGCCGATCGGGCGGCCCTGCCGGAGACCTGTGGCGACGCCGCCTGCTGGTCGACCCCGACGATCACGGCGGCGGTGGCCGAGCCGCGGTCCTGCGCGCCTGCACCGACGAGCCGCTGCGCGCTCAGCTGCGGACCAGCGGGCTGGCGCAGGTGGCACGCGCACCTGGGAACGGGCCGCGCGGGACACCGATCTCGCTGCTACGCGCACTCGACGGGGGAGGAAATTGAGCGCCCACGCCTCAAGTACCTGTGAACACAGTCCAAAAAGCGGGTAACCGTCGGGCAGGGGTTGCCCAGAGCGGCGAATAGCAGAGACCAGGAAGGCGTGAATCAGGTGTTCTCGAGATCTTGTTGGTTTGGATCGTTGGGGTTCCCCTCTCGCCGTCTGCGGTGCCTGCGCTGGCCCGGCGTCGCGAACGGCTCGAGCGCGCTGCTGCGGTGGGCCGGTCGCCGTACCACCGGGTTTGCCGGCTCCCACTCGGCGCGGTCTCACCCGACCGCCGCCTGAGGCCGATTCCGTAGGCGGCCGCGCGCAGCACGCCGCCAGCACCGGGACCCAGGGCCGCATGCCGTGCGTGCGATACGCTGATCGGCAAGGTCAGGCTTCGATGCCCGCGGTAGCTGATGAGATCGGTCGGCTTGCCGCGCGGCGCGAGCCACAGTTCCGGCAGCCGAGGCGCAGGCGACGATCGGCTGACCGTCGCTGACCAAAGGAGATACCTTGCGGACTTTGATTCTCGGTGGAGACGGCTTCTGCGGTTGGCCGACCTCGCTGCACCTCTCGGCCTCGGGCCACGAAGTTGCCATCGTCGACAATCTCGCGCGGCGTAATGCCGACGTCGAGCTCGAGGCGGAGTCGCTGACTCCGATCGAGCCGCTGGGAACGCGCCTGGCGGCCTGGCGTGAGTCACCGGCCGGGAGATTCCCGTTCCACCGCCTCAACGTCGCCGAGAACTACCGGGTACTGCTGGACCTGCTGCTCGAATGGCAGCCGGACGCGATCGTGCACTTTCGCCGAGCAGCGCGCCGCCCCGTACTCGATGAAGAGCCCGTGGCACAAGCGCTATACGGTCAACAACAACGTCAACGCCACCCACAACCTGCTGGCCGCGATGGTCGAGGCCGAGCTCGACACCCACGTCGTGCACCTGGGGACGATGGGCGTCTACGGCTACGGTACCGCCGGCATCAAGATCCCCGAGGGATATCTGCGGGTGAAGATCGACACCGACGACGGCGCCGAGGTCGAGCAGGAGATCCTCTACCCGGTCAACCCGGGCAGCGTCTACCACATGACCAAGACCCAGGATCAGCTCCTGTTCGCGTTCTACAACAAGAACGACAAGGTCAGTGGTCACCGATCTGCACCAGGGCATCGTGTGGGGCACCCAGACCGCCGAGACGCGGATCGACCCGCGGCTGATCAACCGCTTCGACTACGACGGCGACTACGGCACGGTGCTCAACCGCTTCCTCATGCAGGCCGCGGTCGGCTATCCGCTGACCGTCCACGGAACCGGCGGCCAGACGCGCGCCTTCATCCACATCCAGGACACCGTGCGCTGCATCCAGCTGGCGATCGAGAATCCGCCCAGCACGGACGAGCGCGTCCGGGTGTTCAACCAGATGACCGAGTGCCACCGGGTCCGCGATCTGGCGAAGCTCGTCTCCCAGCTGACCGGCGCCGAGATCGACTACGTCGACAACCCGCGCAACGAGGCGCCCGAGAACGAGCTGTTCGTCGAGAACCGCCAGCTGCTCGACCTCGGGCTCGAGCCGATCCGGCTGCAGGACGACCTCCTGACCGAGGTGACCGAGATCGCCCACGCCTATGCAGACCGCTGCGACCGGTCCAAGATCCCGTGCACCTCGAAGTGGATCCAGCATCAGCCGGCCGCGCCGGCGGCGACGGCGAGCTGAGCTGAGCCAGGCCGACTCGTAACCGGGGCGCGGCGGTGCGGGCCGGCCCGCGACAACGCCAGCAGGACTTCTACACGGCGAATGCCGCGCACTATCACGCGCACCTCGCCCACGCCGGTGAGCATCAGCGCGCGCTGGGCTTCATGTCGGCGCTGATCACCGGGCTCGGATACGAGAGCGTGCTCGACGTCGGCGCCGGGACCGGGCGCGGGGTCAGGCACTTCCTCGATCACCATCCGGACATGGCCGTCCGCGGAGTGGAGCCGGTGCGGGCGATGATCGACCAGGCGCAGCGGAGCGCTGACGTTCCCGACGGCTGCATCGTCCAGGCCGCCGGCGAGCAACTGCCCTTCCCCGACGCCAGCTTTGACCTGGTGTGCGAAACCGGCGTCCTACACCACGTCCCCCGCCCCGACGCGGTCGTGGCCGAGATGACCCGCGTGGCCCGCCGAGCGGTGTTCCTGTCCGACGAAAACCGCTTCGGCCGCGGTCCCCGCGCCGTCCGCCTGGCCCGGTTCGCGCTCTACCGGCTCGGGGTCTGGCCCGCGGTGACGCGTGCCCGCACCCGCGGGCGCGGGTATGTGCTGAGCGCCGGCGACGGCGGCGTGGCCTACTCCTACAGCGTCTACGACTCCTTGCCCGCCCTGGGCGGCTGGGCCGACCGCGTGTTCCTGGTCCCCACCGTTTCCGCGTCGGCGGGATGGTTTCACCCGCTGTTCGGGGCGTCGCACATCCTCGCCTGCGCGCTGCGCGACCGCTAAGCACCGCTAGTACAGCACGGCCTGGCTGGCGCAACGCCCCACAATCTGGCAAGATGCCGCGAAGCGCTTAGGTTTTTCTCGGTGGGCGCCGATAAACCTTGCGTGGGGCTCTTAGTCGGTCAAGGTGGCCTGCACATCAGCGATGCTCGTAACCCTTCTCATCCTGTGGACGGTGGTGATCCCGGCCACGGTCGTCTGGGCCGCCGTGGTCGGCTCCGAGCGGCGCTCGCTGCTACTCAGCCGGGTCGAGAGCGGGCCCAGCGGCAGCCGCAGGGTGCGAAGACCCTCGCGGACCTCGCGGTAGGGAAGCCTGCGCGTTCCCCATCGCGGCTCTGGATAGTGCGGATGCGCGGCCACCACCTCGACCTCGTGCCCGCGGTCGCGCAGGCCGCGGGTCACACGGTGCTGACGATCCCGATCCCGGTCGGCTCGGGATCGAAGTTGTAGCTCCAGAGCTGAATCCGGAGCCTCCCGCGGACAGGGGAAGACATCGCGCGCCGATCCTACGCGATGCACCGTTAATCAGCAAACTGGAACCGCGTCCTGCCTCACCAGCGTTATCGCGATGCCGTTCGTAACGGTTTCGGGGCGCGCCGCAACGGTCCGGGGTGCGCCGTGACGGTTCCGACACCCACCGACACAATCCGGCCGGGCTTGCGCCCCGGGTTCGGGACGTGGTGCGATCTACTTACCCATGCGGTAAGCCACACGACGCACGTCGCGCCACGCCCGCCGACCACCGCCCTCGGCGCGCCCACCAGCCCACGGCAGCCACGACGACCGGCTCTGGCTAGCCCGGGATCAGCCCCTCGCCCTGGAACGCGGTCTTGGCCTCCTCGAGCGAGACATCGGGCGGCGGCAGGATGATGTCCGAGGCCACCAGCTCGTCATCATCCACCGGCTTGCCCTTCGTCCGCACGTAGTCCAGCAGCGCCTGAAACGCCTGCCGGAACGCTCGCGTCATTGGAGGTCTCGCACGCGTCGACCGCGCGGTTGTCGAGCTCGTTGAGCCCGGCTGTGTCCTCGTCGCCGACCTCGTACTGACCCTCGGTGGCGATCCGGACGATCATCAGATCTGGCCCCCGGCCGCCCCGGCCTGCCCGCCGGAGCCCGAGCCCGCCCCGCCGCTCGAGCCGGCCCCGCTGGCGGGATCGGCGTCGGCAGCCGGGCTACCGGCACCGAGCTCGCCCTTGGCACGCGCTGCCGCCGCCGAGCTCGGCCTTCATCTTCGCCAGATCGGCGTCGACCTCGCTGGTGCTCGAGAGCTGCTTGAGCTGACGGTCGATGTCATCGTCGCCGGATCCGAGCGCGGTCAGGTCCTCGAACGTGCCCGCCGCCTCGAGCTCGCCGACGGCGTCGGCGCGCGCCTTCATGTTCTCGGTCTTGTCCAGGGCGCGCTGCATGGCCAGGCCGACGTCGGCCATCTCCTCGCCGACGCCGGTCGCCGCCTCGGAGATCCGCACCTGGGCCTCGGCGGCCGAGTACTGGGCCTTGACGACCTCCTTCTTGGAGCGGAACTGCTCGATCTTGGTCCGCAGCTTCTGCTCGGAGGCGGTCATCTGCTCCTGCTGCTGCTCGAGCTGGGCGACCTGTGAGTCGAGCGACTGCAGCTCGGTCTGAGCGACGTTCTTGCGCTCCAGGGCCACGCGGGCGAGATCCTCGTTGCCGGCCGCGAGCGCCTGACGGGCCTGGGTGTCGAGCTTGACGACCTGCTGCTGGAGCTTCTCCTCCTGCAGCTGGAGGCGCTTTTTCGAGGTGACGACGTCGGCGATCCCCTTCTTGACGTTCTGCAGCAGCTCGATCTGCTTCTGGTAGCTGTACTCGAGGGTCTCCGACGGATCCTCGGCACGATCGAGGAGTTTTGAGATCTTGGCTTTGACGACTGTCGACATGCGCCCGGAAAGGCCCGGCATCGCATCCTCCTTGGCGGTGGCTTTGCTGTGCACCCCGATACGAGCGTATCGAGAGCGGCGATCGCTCCGGTCAAGCTTGACGCCGCATCGCGCTTAGGATCGGGGCGATGGAGCGCAAGCCGGTCTCGGATTCGCGCGACCCTGATGTCGCACTGGATGGGCGTCACCGACGCCAACAGCGCCGGCAACATCCACGGCGGAACGATCATGAAGCTCGCCGACGAGGCCGCCGCGCTGGCCGCCATCAGACACGCCCGCCAGCGGGTGGTGACGGTGGGGATGGACCGCATGGACTTCCTGGTCCCGATCTACGTCGGCGAGCTGGTCACCTTCCGCGCCACCGTCAACGCCGCCTGGCGCAGCTCGATGGAGATCGGCGTCCGGGTCGACGCCGAGAACCCGCTGACCGGCGACGCCCGGCACACCAACACCGTCTACCTGACCATGGTCGCGCTCGACGCCGACGGCCGGCCCGCGCCCGTGCCGCCGGACTCGACGCCCACACGCCCGTCGAGCAGCGGCGGATGCGCGAGGCCGAGATGCGCCGCGCCAACCGCCTCGCCGAGCGCGCCGAGATGGAGGCCCGGCGCGCCCCGAGGACAGTTAGCCACGACGGCCTACAGGTCGGCGGGGTGCCGGGCCTTGAAGCCGCTGGCTGCTTGCACCAGCGGGCGCCAACGCGGGCCGGTCCCCGGAGCCGGGTGCGGATCCTGCTCGGCCGAGGTGTCGAACCGGATCCCCGCGATCTGCACGAACGCGTGGCCGGGGTTGGTGTAAACGGTGATCCACTGGCCGAGGCCGCTGGCGGCCCCAGCTCTCGAATTCGCTCGAGTCCATCGAGGTCTTCAGCAGCCCGGCGGAGTGGAGCACGTAGGACACCGAGCCGGAACAGTCGTAGCCGAAGTCCTTCCAGACTCCGTGGCCGCCGCCGTATACGTACGGCTTCTTGCGGATCTGATTGCCGGCCCAGATCGCCTCCTTCACCTGGATCGGCGCGAACGCGGGCGCGTAGGCCATCCCGTTGATGATCTTGGCCTTGGCCCCCGGGACGGTGGGCTGGGCGGGGGTGCTGGGCGCGCTCGGTGGAGCGCCGATCCCGGTGCCTCCGGTGCCGATCGGCGTCGGGGCTCGGGGTGGTCGTGGTGGTCGCGTCGGTGCTGTGCGTCGTCGGCGAGCGCCGGCGTCATCGGCGACGGCGCAGCGCGGGACGCTCAGGCCGAGTAACAGAACAGCGGGCAATACGCAACGGATCAAGCGCAAGTCAATTCCTCTTTCGTCGGCCGGCGGGGTTAGCTGTCGGGCTGGCGCTGAAAGAGCCTGCGCCTCCCGCGGATCCACCGCGGGATTAGCCCCTAGGGGACATCTGTGGGTCCCCCGCTCCGCGGATTTCTTGGGCCCGCGGATTAGGCGGGTGGCAATATACAGACTCGGCCCGGCGACAGGGAGTCATAACCGCGCCCGCAGCCGCCCGCCGCGACCAGCGCCGGTGGCCCCCACGGGCGCTAACGTCCGCGCCGATGCGACCTCGCCTGCTCTCGCTCGCGCTGGCCACCGGCCTGGCCCTGGCGGGCTGCGGCGGCGGCACCAAGCTGCTGCACAACTCGCCGGCGGCGACGGTTACCGTCGGCATCCCGTCCAAGGTTCCCCAGGCAGCGCCAGAAGCTCGGCTTCCCGGCGGTGGCGACCAAGAACACGACCCGCGTGGCCGGTGCCGACCCGGCCGCCGACGCCGCCGGCGTAGCCCTGGCCGTCTATCCGTCGTCCGCCCCGGGCACCCACCCCGGCGTGGTCACGCTGGCCCCCGAGGACGACTGGCAGGCGGCGATCGCGTCGGCCGTGCTGATGGCGCCCCCGATCAGGGCGCCGGTGCTGCTGTCCGGCCCCGGCACGCTCCCGTCGGCCACCTCCGATGCGCTCACCGAGCTGGCCCCCACCGGGTCCGGCGTCGTCGGCGGCGCCCAGCTGATCAAGATCGGCGACGTGCCGGGCCCCAGCGGGATGCACTCGGCCACCATCAAGGGCAGCGATCCCTACGTGCTGGCGGCCGGAATCGACCGCTTTGTCAGCGCCGCCCAGGGCAAGACGAGCTCCGACGTGGTCATCGCCTCGGGGACCGACCCCGCCTACGCGATGCCGGCGGCGGGGTGGGCCGCCGAGAGCGGCGATCCGGTGCTGTTCGTCAGCGCCTCCGGCATCCCGTCGGCCACCCGGCAGGCGCTGCTGGCCCACCAGAGCCCCCACATCTACGTCCTCGGCCCCGCGAGCGTGATCTCGGACTCGATCCTCAAGCAGCTGGGCAAATACGGCCCCGTGAAGCGGGTGGGCGCCGACGACCCCGCCGCCAACTCGGTCGCCTTCGCCGAGTACCGAGATCCGGCGTGCCCCTACGGTCAGCCGTGCGCGCACGTGCCCGGCAGCTTCGGATGGGCGATGCGCAGCCCCGGTCACGGGTACGTCCTGCTCAACGCCAAGCGCCCGCTCGACGCCGCCGCCGCGGCCCCCCTTTCGGGCAGCGGCGACTACGGTCCCGCCCTGCTGGTCGACAGTCCCACTAACCTCCCCAAGCCGGTGCTCAATTTCTTCCTCGACTACGCAACGCCGGGATACACGGCGGAGGGGCCGACCGCGGCGGTGTACAACCACGGCTGGGTGATCGGGGATCAGACCGCGATCTCGGTGTCGGTGCAGGCGCAGATGGACAGCCTGCTCGAAGCCGTGCCGCAGACCAGCAAATGAGCCAGGCCGAGCACCCCGACCGCGTCACCGCCGAGCACACCGTGACCGTCGAGGACGTCCGTCAGCTGATGGGCGCCTCGACCCCTCACTTCGCGCTCCAGCTGCGCGCGCGGATCCGCAACCTGATCCGCGATCTTCCTGAGGGCAACCCGGCCCGCATCGAGGGCGAGCGCGAGATCGCCCGACTCGACAAGATCGCCTTCGTCGGCGAGGTGCGGGGCCACACCGCCGAGCAGGGCCTGACGCCGTTGCCCTCGCTAGGGCCGCGACTCGCGCGATTCGCACTGACGCTTGCAAGAGGCGGATCCGGCTTCCTGATGGCGAAACTCAACACCGTTGGAAGGCTGGATACGTTTTAAGGCCGTGGGAGACGAGGCCGTGCGTTACATATCGGTGATCGGACTTGGGCGAGTGGGGCTACCGCTGGCCCTGTCCTTCGCCGACCGCGGTCTGCGGGTGCTGGGCGTGGATCACGACCCCGCGGTGCTCGCGTCGCTGCGGGCTGGGCGGATGCCGTTCAACGAGGCCGACACCCAGGAGCTGCTCGATCGCGTCCGCCGGAGCGGCCGCCTGGAGCTGACCGACCGGGCCGCTGACGCCGCCCAGGCCGAGGACATCGTCATCACCATCGGCACCCCCTCGTTCTCGCACGTGGAGAGTGACCTGCGGCAGGTTCGGGCCGCCGTCGACGATCTGCTGCCCCTGCTGCGCCCGGGCCACTCGCTGATCCTGCGCTCCACGATCGCCCCCGGGACCACCGAGTTCGTGGCCGGCTACATCGAGAAGCGGCGCGACCTGCGCGTGGGCGAGGACGTGTTCGTCGCCCACGCGCCCGAGCGCATTGCCGCCGGCCGTTTCCTTGAGGAGATCACGCACGCTGCCGTGCATCATCGGCGGCGTCGTGCGAGACCTCCACCGAGCGCGCCGCCAGCCTGTTCGGCGTGTTCGGCGCCCCGATCGTCCGCACCACCCCGGTGCAGGCCGAGCTGGCCAAGATCTGGACCAACATCCTGCGCTACGCCACCTTCGCGCTGCCCAACCTGCTGATGATGGACTGCGAGATGTATGGCGCCAACGTGTTCGAGGTCATCGACCTGATCAACCGCGATTACCCGCGGGGCGGGATCGCGATGCCCGGTCTGACCGCCGGAACCTGCCTGCGCAAGGACTTCGCCTTCTCGGAGGAGCGCTCGCACGCCCCCGGCATGCTGCTGGCCGTCTCGCGCGTGAACGAGGGCGTGCCGCTGTTTCTGGTCGAGGGCGTCAAGCGCCGGATCGGCAGCCTCAACGGGCGCAAGATCGCGGTGCTCGGGCTCACCTTCAAACGCGACACCGACGACGAGCGCGACTCGCTGTCGCCGAAGCTGATCCGGATGCTGGAGCGCGAACTGGCCGACGTCGCCGTCTGCGACCCCCATGCCGCCACCCCCACCCAGTCGCTGGAGGAGGCGGTGCGCGACGCCGACGTGGTGATCGTGGCCACCAACCACTCGGAGTTCAGCGGGCCGACCACGCTTGCAGCACATCCGCGCGCTCGCCTGCGAGGACTGCCTGCTGGTCGATCCCTGGAACAGTCTCGGGACCTCGCAGGTGTTCGTCTACGCCGCCGAGACGCCCGCGCTCCTGGGCGCCTCCACCGACGCCAGCCACTGAGCTCGCGTGGCCCGCGTGCTGGTCACCGGCGGTGCCGGCACGATCGGCAAGGCGGTGGTGCGCCGCCTGCTGCGCGACCCGGCGTGGGAGATCCGCATCTCCGACCACCGCGAGCCCCCGGCGTGGATGCGCGAGGGCTGCGAGCAGCACCTCGGCGACCTGCGCCGGCTCGAGGTGGCCCAGGAGGCGCTGGACGGCTGCAGCCACGTGATCCATCTCGCCGCCATCGTCGGCGGGATCGCCAACTTCCACAAGCTCCCGTTCACCCTCACCGAGGTCAACAATGCCCTGACCGGCGCCATCGTGCACGCGGCCGTCGACCACCAGGCGTGCAGCGCTTCACCTACGTCTCCTCCTCGATGGTGTTCGAGCGGGCCACCGAGTTTCCGACCACCGAGGGCCACCTCGAGCATCTGCCCGCCGCCCCGCTCGGCCTACGGGTTCTCAAAGCTCGTCCGGCGAGGTCTACACCCGTGCCGCCCACGATCAGCACGGCCTGCGCTACACGATCTGCCGGCCCTTCAACGCCTACGGCCCCGGTGAGATCCCCGACCCCGACGAACCCGGCATCGCCCACGCCGTCCCCGACCTGATCGCGAAGGTGCTCTCCGGGCAGCGGCCCCTCCAGATCTTCGGAAGCGGAGCGCAGACGCGCACGCTGACCCACGTTGACGACATCGCCGACGGGATCGTGACCGCAATGGGCTCGCCGGCCGGCGAGAACGAGGACTTCAACATCTCGGCCTCGCTGGAGCTCACCGTCGCCGAGCTGGCCGGGCTGATCTGGCAGGCCTGCGGCGAGGATCCGGACGAGCTGACGTTCGAGCACCTGCCGAGCTTCGAGGTCGACGTCCAGCGGCGGTGGCCGTCGGTCGACAAGGCGCGCGAGCTGCTGGGCTGGGAGGCCCAGGTCGATCTGCGTCAGGGCCTCGCCGAGACCGTCGACTGGCTGCGCGCGCGAGGAGGCCGGCGAGGCGGCGCCGTGAGCCCGGTGCACAATCAGGCCGCGGTCGGCTTTGACCGCGCCGGAGACGATTACGAGCGCGGCCGCCCCGGATACCCCGCGCCGGCGGTGGCCACGCTGGTCCGCGAGCTCGAGCTCGGCCCCGACCGCACCGTCGTCGATCTCGCCGCCGGGACCGGCAAGCTCACCCGGGCGCTGCTGGCCATCGGGGGCGCGGGTGATCGCCGTCGAGCCGGTGGCCGGGATGCGGGCGCAACTGGTAGCACCACGCCGCAGGCCGAGGCACTCGACGGCACCGCCGAGCAGATCCCGCTCGCCGACTCGAGCGCCGACGCCGTCACCGTCGCCCAGGCGTTTCACTGGTTCGACGCCCGCGCCGCCGCCCGCGAGATCCACCGGGTCCTACGGCCGCACGGTGGGCTCGCCGTCATCTGGAACTCCTGGGACGAGGCGGTGCCCTGGGTCGGCGCCATGCAGGACGATCGTTCACGAGCACGCCGGCGACGCGCCGCGGCAGGCGAACAGCACCTGGCAGCGCGAGCTGCCGGCGACCGGCCTGTTCACGGATCTGCAGGAGCGGACGTTCGCCAACCTCGTGCCCGGGGATCTCGACGCCGTGCTGGCCCGAGTGGCCTCCACCAGCTACATCGCCGCGCTGGAGCCGGCAGCGCACCAGCGAGGTCCTGGAGCGCGTGCGCGCCGTGGTCACCGCCCAGTCGCCAACCCGCACTTGCGACCAGATCGAGATGCCGTACACCACCCACCTGGTCTGGTGCCGCGCCCGCGAGCGCGCGCCTAGCCGCTGACGCTGAAGCTGCAGCCGCGCGTCTCGAGCTCGGCGAACATCTCCCCCGGGTCGATGCACTTCTCCGGCGGCAGCACCCCGCTGGCCGCGATCGACCGGCGGGCCAGCAGCCGCACCGCCGCCGCGGCGGGTGCGGCCGTGGACACGATCGAGCCGCCGATCCCGAAGTGCGGATCGGTCCGCGCCCGCACCGCGACCGTGCGGCCGCCGGCGGTCGCGGACGGTGACCAAGTGCACGGAAACGGTCTGGGCCGAGGCCGGAGCCGCCTCGCGCGCGGCCTGCGCGACCTCCTCCTCGGAGGCACCGACCAGCTCCTTGAGCCGGGCCAGCAGCGCCGGCGCCAGCGACAGCCGGAAGCTCGCCTCGCGGCAGCCGAAGCTCTCGCGGAACGTGGCCAGCTCGGAGTGCAGCGTGTAGATCGTCTCGGCCTCGCCGATCGGCGGTCCGTAGTCGATCACGCCGCCGTCGGTGAGCGGCTCGATCTCGGTCTCGCTGCGCCGTCGCGGGTCACCACCGGGGGCAGGGTGAGCTCGTCGAGCAGGGTCTGGATCGAGTACGGCGGTCGCAGGCGTCCGTCGGAGGCGGCGACTGGATCGCGGCCGGCGGCGGCGACGTCGATGGACTCGATCGGCCCGGCGTCGTCGCCGAGCTCAGCCACCCCGCGGGCGGCCATCAGGTTGGTCTTGCCGGGGCTGGAGCCCATTCCCAGCACCGCCAGCAGTCCGGCGCGCTCGAACTCGGGCCCGAGCTCGCGCTGGCGTCCGGTCATCCAATACAGGCCGCCGAGGTCGAGGTAGTGGCAGCCGGCGCCGCAGGCAGGCGCCCATCGCGTCGAGGTTGATGCGGTAGGAGGCGGTGTTGACCAGCACGTCGACATCCTGCAGCCGGCGGCCAGCTCCCCGGCGGCACGGGCGTCGACGGCGTCGGCGGTGGCCTTGCCGGCACCGTGCTGGTCGGCCACGGCGGCGGCACGGCCGCCGTCGAGATCCAGCAGCACCATGTCCCGCGACCTCCTCGGATACGCCGAGGTCGTGGACGATCGCGGGCGCGATCGTGCCCGCGGCGCCCAGCACCGCGACCCGCATCCTGCGCCTGCGTGGCCATGGCGGTCTTGGACCATATCGGCCACGCCTTGTTACGCAATGTGCAAAGCCGACTTTCACAGTCGTGCACTTCCGCCTTGCGTCTTGGGGCTGACCCAGAGAGAATGGCCTCCGGTTTGGAGAGTTCTGCGAAAGAGTTCGTTGAGCCAGCCCGCGGCCCCCGACATCACACCCGGGCACAAGGGACTCAAGGCCGACGCCCTCGGCTATGCCTCCAACCTGGTTATCGCGATCGCGTCGACGGCGCCCGCGTACAGCCTGGCGGCCACGCTGGGCTTCATCGTCGCCGTCGGCGGCATCGGCGTGCATGCCCCCGCCGTCCTGATCGTCTCCTTCATCCCGATCCTGTTCGTCTCCGTCGGCTACCGGTTCTTCAACCTGGCCGATCCCGACGCCGGAACGACGTTCGCGTGGGTGACGCGCGCCTTCGGGCCACAGCTGGGCTGGATCAACGGCTGGGCGATCTTCCTCGCCGACATCATCGTGATGGCGTCGCTGGCCGCGATCGCCAGCGATTACACCTTCCTGCTGTTCTCGCACTCCGGGGCGCCCAACAACTTCTGGTTGATCGTCGGCGCGGTCCTGTGGATCGTGCTGATGACCTGGATCTGCTACCGCGGGATCGAGCTGTCAGCGCGCGTGCAGACGTGGCTGCTCGGCTTCGAGATCGCGACGCTGACCCTGTTCGTGATCGTTTCGCTGGTCAAGGTCTACGCCAACAACCCCGCCAACTCGATTCACGTCTCGGCGTCGTGGTTCAACCCGTTTGACCTCGGACTGGGGACCGCTCATCGACGGCGTCCTGCTCGGGATCTTCATCTACTGGGGCTGGGACTCCGGCGTCGCCGTCAACGAGGAGTCGCGCGACAAGAACCGCGGCCCGGGCAAGGCCGCGGTCGTCTCGACCTTGATCCTGCTGCTCATCTACGTGCTGGCCACGGCCGGCGCGCAGGCGTACCACGGTCCCGGCTTCCTGTCCAATCCGGCCAACCAGAACGACGTCCTCAATGCGCTGGGCACCGCCGTCTTCGGCTCGCCGCTGAACAAGCTGATGATCATCGCCGTGCTGACGTCGGCCTCGGCGTCCACGCAGACCACGATCCTGCCGACCGCCCGCACCACTCTGTCGATGGCCCGCTGGCAGGCGATCCCCGACGCCTTCGGCCGGATCCATCCGCGGTACTTGACGCCGAGCTTCTCGACCTTGCTGATGGGCGGCGCTGTCGATCCTGTGGACGGTCGCGCTGCTCGCCTTCAACCCCAACCAGGACGTGCTCGGCGACACGATCTCCGCGCTGGGCTTCGCCGTCTGCTTCTACTACGGCTTCACCGGGCTGGCCTGCGCGGTGTACTTCCGCCGCGACCTGTTCAAGAGCGTCCGGAACTTCTTCTTCGCCGGGCTGATCCCCGTCGTCGGCGGGCTCATGATGGCCTACGTGGCGATCAAGGCCTACGGCTACTACAACACCGCCGGCAACAACTACTCCAAGCCGATATCTGGGATCCAGGTCCCGATCTTCGTCGGCATCGGCGGGCTGGTCCTGGGGATCATCCTGATGTTCGCCTCCTGGCCGTTCTTCCGCGGGTTCTTCTCGCCGCAAGTGGTTTGAGGCCGCCGACCCGGCGGTCCTCAAAGACGACGCGCATTACCAACCGAACCCGGTCGTCCCGGATTAGGCCGTATCGCCACCCCGCCGGTGGCGCCATTTGCGAGACTGCCTGAGCGATGTCCAGCACCGCCGGCACGGCCGACCTGAAGGACTCGATCCTCGACACGATCGGCCACACGCCGATCGTCAGGCTCTCGCGGATCGCGGCCGGGCTGTCGCCGACGGTGGTAGCCAAGCTCGAATCGTTCAACCCCGGCGGCTCGATCAAGGACCGGGTCGCGGTGGCGCTGATCGAGGCCGCCGAGCGCGACGGCAAGCTTCGCCCCGGCGGCACCATCGTCGAGCCGACGTCCGGCAACACCGGCACCGGACTGGCCATCGCGGCGCGGCTGAAGGGCTACCGCGTGATCGCGGTCATGCCCGACAAGATGTCGCGGGAGAAGATCGACCTGCTACGCGCCTACGGGGCCGAGGTGGTGGTCGCCCCCACCGACGTCCCACCCGACTCGGCCCAGTCCTACTACCGGGTCGCCGACCGGCTGACCCGTGAGATCCCGGGCGCGTTCCAGCCCAACCAGTACTTCAACCCGGCCAACCCACAGGCCCACTACGACTCCACCGGGCCTGAACTGTGGGCTCAGCTGGGCGACCGGATCACGCATTTCGTGGCCGGCGTGGGAACCGGCGGGACGATCACCGGCACCGTGGGCTACCTGCGCGAGCGCAAGCCCGGCATCCACACCGTCGGCGCCGACCCAGAGGGCTCGATCTACTCCGGCGGCGAGGACGGGGTGCGCCCGTACCTGGTCGAGGGGGTGGGCGAGGACTTCTGGCCGGGAACCTTCGACCCCTCGGTGATCGACCGATGGGTGATGGTCTCCGACCGCGACGCGTTTCTGACCACGCGGCGGCTGGCGCGCGCCGAGGGAATCCTGGCCGGTGGCTCCGGCGGCCTGGCCGTGCACGCCGCGCTCCAGATCGCCGCCGAGGTCGAGGATCCCGACGCGGTGATCGTGGTGATCATCCCCGACGGCGGCCGCTCCTATCTATCCAAGATCTACTCCGACGGGTGGATGCGCCAGTACGGCTTCTTGGAGCGCGGCGCGGACCTGACCGTCGGCGACGTGCTGCGCCGCAAGCGCGAGGCGGGCGAGATCCCGTCGCTGGTCACGGTCGAGCCCCACTTCCGCGTGCGCGAGGCGGTGGCGCTCCTGCACGAGCACCGCGTCTCGCAGCTGCCGGTGGTGAGCGCCCATGACCCGAGCACGATCGTCGGCGCGGTCGGCGAGCGGGGGCTGCTGCGCCATGCCGCCGAGGACCCTGCGCTGCTCGACGCCGAGGTGGTGCAGGTGATGGAGCCACCGTTCGCCGCCGTCTCCAGCGAAGATCCGGTGCGCGAGGCGGTGGAGCTGCTGGTCGGCGAGCAGCAGGCGCTGCTTGTCACCGACCAGGGCCGGGCGGCGGGGCTGGTGACCCGCACCGACCTGCTGGAGGCGCTGGCCACGTGAGCGACGAGGCAGCCCCGCGACGCGTTCGCCACCCGCGCGGTCCACGCCGGCCTGACGCCGGACCCCTCGTTCGGCTCGGTCATTCCGGCCATCCATCAGACCTCCACCTACGCCCAGCCGCGACCCGGTAATTCGTGGCCGACTACGACTACGCGCGTTCGGCCAATCCCACCCGCGCGGCGCTGGAGCAGGCCCTGGGCGAGCTCGAGGGCGGGCTGGCGGTGGCCTTCGGCTCCGGCATGGCCGCCGCGCACGCGCTGCTCACCGCCGTCTGTGACGCCGGCTCGCACGTGGTGCTGCCCGTCCGATCTGTACGGGGGCACCTATCGGCTGGTCGACAAGGTGCTGACCCGCTGGGGACTTGACTACGACGCTCGTCGACCAGACCGACCTCGCCGCCCTGGAGCGGGCGCTGCGGGAGTTCACGCGCCTGATCTGGGTCGAGAGCCCCACCAACCCGCTGCTCAACGTGGTCGACATCCCGGCGGTGGTGGCGCGCCGGGGCGGGGCCCTGGTGGCGGTCGACAACACGTTCGCCACCCCGGCCAACCAGCGCCCGCTCGAGCTCGGCGCCGATTTCGTGGTCCACTCCACCACCAAGTACCTCGGCGGCCACTCCGACGTGGTCGGCGGCGTCGTCGTCACCCGCGATCAGGAGATGTATGAGCGTCTGCGCTTCGTCCAGAACGCGGTCGGCGCCGTTCCCGGGCCCTTCGACTGCTTCCTCGTCCACCGCGGGCTGCGCACCCTGCACCTGCGGATGCAGGCGCACGCTGGCAGCGCCGCCGCCGTGACCGAGCTGCTGCGCGGCGTCGCCCGAGGTCGCCGACGTGCGCTGGCCCGGGTTCAGCGGCATGGTCAGCTTCCGCCACCCCCGCGCCGCCGAGATCGCCGCCCGCACGCGCTTGTTCACGCTGGCCGAGTCGCTCGGCGGCGTCGAATCCCTGATCGAGGTGCCCCAGGTCATGACCCACCAGTCGGTCGAGGATTCAACCGCCGCCGTGCCGCCCGATCTGGTCCGGCTCAGCTGCGGCATCGAGGACCCCGGCGACCTCGTCGAGGACCTGCGCCAGGCGCTGTCCTGACGGCCCCGGGGCCGTCCGACACCGTCACGGAGCCGTGACGTTTCCTCCGGGCGGGGCTGACCTACCCTCCTTGTAGCCTCGGCTCGTGGCCGATAATCCCGCCCCCGCCCGCCGGGGATCCCCGACAGCCGCTTCCCCGGCCCGTATCCGGTCGGTTCCTACGCCGCCCAGCTCAAGCGCCGCCTGCAGGAGTTCGCGCGGGTGCAGCTGGTGGGCGAGGTGTTTGGCTTCCGCGCCGCCCGCGCGCGAGTCTACTTCGAGCTTCGCGACGCCAACGGCGCGCTGCCGTGCTCGATGTGGCTCACCGACTTCGAGGCGCTCGGGGTGAGCCTGACCGACGGCATGCGGATCGTCGTCGGCGGCGGCTGCGACTACTACCCCGGCAGTTCGGTGGCGTCCCCCTCGTTCAGCTTCGCGGTCACCGAGCTGCGGGCGGCCGGCGAAGGCGATCTGCTGGCCGCGCTCCAGCGCCTGCGCCGCCGGTTGCACGCCGACGGGCTGTTCGAGCCCCAGAAGGCGCTGCCGCGCCCCGGGCTGCCGCGGACGATCGGGGTGGTCACCGGCGAGCGCGGCAAGGCCCGCGATGACGTGCTGGCCGGCCTGCGCCGCCGCGGCTGGAGCGGGCGCCTGGTGTGGGCATTCGCCCCCGTCCAGGACCGGCATGCCGCCCCTCGGATCGCCGCCGCCCTGCGCGAGCTGGCCGCCGTCCCCGAGGTCGAGGTGGTGATCGTGGCCCGCGGCGGCGGCTCGCTGGCCGACCTGTTCGCTTTCTGTGACGAGGGTCTGTGCCGCACCGTCGCGCTGCTGCGCGTGCCGGTGATCGCGTCGGTCGGCCACCACACCGACCGCACGCTGATCGACGACGTCGCCGCCGTGTCGTGCTCGACTCCCACGCATGCCGCCGAGGCCGCGGTGCCGGTGGACTGCCGGGCGGCGCGGGCACAGTTGGCCGTCGCCGCGCGTCGGCTGCGTGACCACGGCCGCCGGGCCATCCTCGTGCGTGCCCGCACGCTGGCTCACCTCTCCCGCGCGCCCGGCCAGCAGGTCGCTCGCCATCGCCACCGCCTGCACCAGCTGCTGCGTGAGCTGCGGGCCAGTGCCCGGCGCCGGGCCGAGCGAGGTCGGTCGCAGGCCGGCGTCCACGCGCTCGTGCTCGGGCGAACCGCCGCCCGCGCCGTGGGCTCAGACCGGGCCGGGCGCGATCGCGATCTCGAGCGTCTCTCGCTGGCCCTGGCCGCCCACGACCCGGCGCGCACGATGGCCCGGGGCTACGCCCTGGTCGAGTCAGCCAACGGGGTTCCGCTCGGGTCGGCGGCCGCAGCCCGGCGGGCGCGGGAGCTGTCGCTGCGCTTCCACGACGGGTCGGTCCCGGCCCGGGTCACCGCCGAGGAGGAGCAGTGAGCGCCGAGCCGGAGCGCACCTACGAGGCGGCGGTCAGCCGAGTGGAGGACATCATCCGCCGGCTTGACTCCGGCGAGGCCGGGTTGCGCGAAACGCTCGACCTGGTCCGCGAGGGGCGCGAGCTGGTCGAGTACTGTGCCGCCGAACTGGAGGCCGTCAGCAAGGGCCTCGAGGAACTGCGACTGGAGGAACTGGTGACGCGCCTCGAACGCGGTGGAGTGAGCGATGAGCACGTTTGACCTGCTGGCCGACCTCCCGCTCGAGGTCGAGGACTATGAGCTGGAGGGTCTCAAGGCGGAGGTCTCGAGCGGGTTCGAGCGGCTGTCGACCGTCGTCCACCTGCGGGGGGCGGGCGCCGAAGGCGTCGGCGAGGACGTCGTCTACGACGCCGTGGACCACGTCGCCATGCAGGAAGCAGGCCCAGTGCAGAAGCTGGCCGGGCGCTACACGCTGGGAGACTTTTGCATGTTGATCGACGGGCTCGACCTGTTCCCGGTGGCGCCGCAGCGCGACGTGTCCCGGCTGTATCGGCGCTGGACATTCCACAGTGCCGCGCTTGACCTGGCGCTCCGACAGGCTGGCGTCCCGCTGCATCGGGCGCTGAACCGTGCGGTTCGCCCGCTGACCTTCGTCGTCTCCCTGCGTCTGGGCGAACCGGCCACGATGGCGCCGATCGAGAGCCGGCTGGCGAACTATCCGACGCTTCGCTTCAAGCTCGACGCCACCAGCTCGTGGACGCCGGAGCTGATCGCCGGGCTGGTCGGTAGCGGCGCGGTCGACTCGGTCGACTTCAAGGCGCTCTACAAGGGCACCATCGTCGATCAGGAGCCCGACCCGGCCCTCTATCAGCGGGTGGTGAAGGCGTTTCCCAACGCCTGGTTCGAGGATCCCGACGTGGTGACGCAGGGAACGGCCGCGGCGCTCGCCGACGTCCACGACCGCATCACCTGGGACGCGCCCATCCACTCGATCGCCGACATCGAGGCGCTCCCGTTTCCGCCGCGGATGGTGAACATCAAGCCCTCCCGTATCGGGGGCCTGCAGAAATTGTGCGACACCTACGACTACTGCGCCGAGCATGAGATCGGCGCCTACGGCGGCGGCCAGTTCGAGCTCGGTCCCGGCCGCGGGCAGGCCCAGTACCTGGCCTCGCTGTTTCACCCCGACACGCCCAACGACCTGGCTCCCAGCGGCTACAACGTCAACCAGCCGCCGCCGGGGTTGCCGTCAAGCCCGCTGCCCCCGGCGGCGGACACGGTCGGCTTCCGCTGGACTGTGGCCGGCTGAGCGCGGCGCCGAGTTTCAGCTGAGGTCGAGCAGCAGGTTGCCCTGCACGCGGCGATCGACCAGCCGCTGGAACGCTTCGTTGACCTGCTCGAGCGGAAGGATCTCGTCGATCACGACCTTCAACTCGCCGGTCTTCACCGCCTCCAGCGCCGCCTCGAGCCCGGGCCGGCGCTCCTCGGGGGTCAGCTGCATCCCCCCGTAGCCGAGGATCGAGGCCATCTTGCGATACAGCGTCTGGATGTTGAAGGTGACCTCGGGACCGGCCGACACGCCGAACGAGACCAGCCTCCCGCGAGGTGCCAGCGCCTCGATCGCCACGGGCACGAAGCCATCGCCCAAGGGATCGAACACCACCGTCGGCTCGAACTCGGCCAGCGGCTCGGCGAGGTCGACGGCGCTGCCCACGAGCACCCGGGAGGCGCCGTGCTCGGCTATCCGGCCGGCCTTCGCCTCAGATCCGGTCTGACCCCAGACGATCGCTCCGGCGGCCTCGGCCAGCGACACGATCATGCTGCCGACCCCGCCGGAAGCGCCCAGCACCAACACCCGGTCGTCCTTGCCCACCCGACCCACGTCGCGCACGCACTTGAGCGCGGTCAGCCCGGCGATGCCCATGGCAGCGGCGGCCTGGAGCTCAACGCCGTCCGGCACCGCAACCACCGCTTCGGATGGGACATTTGCGGCCTGAGCCCACACGCCGTCGCGTGTCGTGCCCAGTCCCAACCCCGCGACCAGCGCCGGCTCGCCGTCGACCGTGCCTGACGCCTCGCCGCCGAGCGTGCGCGGCACCTTGGCATCCGGGGCCACGCGGCCCTCGGCCATGTAGAGGTCGATCGGGTTGACCCCGCCGAAGGCCAGGTCGATGCGCACCTCGCCCTCCGCGGGCGGCCCCAGCTCGACCGCTTCGACGACCAGGGGCTCACCGTGCTCAAACAGACGCGCGGCGCGGACGGTGTCATCGCTCGGGGCCACGCCGATCGGTTCTAGCAGACGAACTAGATTCGCCCCATGACACCGATACACGCAGAAGACCTCAACGGCACCGTCGCCCTCGTCACCGGCGCCTCCAGCGGCATCGGCGAGGCCTCCGCGCTCGAGCTCGCCGCCCGCGGTGCGGCGGTGGCGATCGCCGCACGCCGCGCCGACCGCCTCCGCAATCTCGCCTCGCGTATCACCGACGCCGGCGGTCGGGCGCTGGTGCTGGAGGCCGACATCACCTCGCAGGAGCAGGCGGAGCAGGCCGTGGAGCGCACAGTGAGCGAACTGGGCCGCCTCGACACCCTCGTCAACAACGCCGGGATGATGCTGCTCGGTCCCGCCGTCGGCGCTCCGCTGGACGAATGGGAGCGGATGGTGGACATCAACGTCAAGGGCCTGCTCTACTGCGCTCACGCCGCCCTCCCCCACCTGTTACGGGCCGCCGAGCAGGCGCCCCGCCGGGTGGCCGACCTGGTCAACATCAGCTCTGTGGCCGGCCGCGTGGCCCGCAGCGGAAGCGCCGCCTACAGCCTGACCAAGCATGGCGTGGGAGCGTTCAGCGAGGCGCTGCGGCAGGAGGTGACCGCCAGTCACGTCCGGGTCTCGCTGGTCGAGCCCGGCGCCGTCGCGACCGAGCTGTCATCCCACAACCGTCCCGAGATCCGCGACCAGATTGGTCAGCGGTTCGAGGGCGTCGAACGGCTGCAGGCCTCCGATATCGCCGATGCAATCGTTTACATCGTCACCCGTCCCCGGCGCATTGCCATCAACGAAGTCCTGCTCCGACCCACCGAGCAGGAGGGATAGCCCGGATCGGCAAGGCTTTGGACGGGGCGTCCAAATGAACGGTCACGTACTGTTACGGACCGACACGGCCGTAGTAATCGCGTACCGGCCTACCGGACCCAGGAGATCCCTTGCAAGAACGACTCGCCATCGCGGGCGCCGGCACGATCGCGTGCGGCCTCGCCGCCACCGCCGCCCAGCACGGAGAAGTGGTTCTCTGGGCACGCTCGGATGCGTCCGCTCAGCGTGCCGCCGACGACGGTGGCCAAGCACTGCGCCAAGCTCGCCGGATTGGAGGAGTTCTCGGAGCGGGTATCGGTCGTCACCGACCTCGACGAGCTGGGCCAGGCGACCTTCCTGGTCGAGGCCGTCGTCGAGGACACCGCTCACAAGGAGATTCTGCTCGCCGAGATGGGCAAGGTGGCGAACGACGACGCCGTCCTGGCCACCACCACATCCTCGCTGTCGGTGGCGATGCTGGCCGCCGCCACCGGTCGGGCCGAGCGGTTCGTGGGCCTGCACGTGTTCAACCCCGTGCCGCGCATGGAGCTGATCGAGCTGGTCTTCCCCACCGAGGCCCAGGACGACGTCCGCACCCGGGCGCGGGCGCTGTGCGAGGACCTGGGCAAGACCGCGGTCGAGGTGCCCGACACCCCCGGCTTTGTCGTCAACCGGCTCCTGTTCCCATACCTGTTCGACTCCGTCGAGGTGCTCGCCGAGACCGGTGTTGAGCCGGCGGAGCTGGATCGCTGCATGAAGCTCGGCGCCGGCATGCCGATGGGCCCGATCGCGCTGCTCGACTTCGTCGGCCTCGACGTCGCGCAGGCGATCGGCGAGACCATCGGGGCCCGGGTGCCCACGCTCCTGACCGAACTGGTGCAGGCCGGACACCTCGGGCGCAAGTCCAAGCGCGGCTTCTACGAGTACGACTGACCGTGCGGGCTTCTGGGACTGCGACTAACTCTTTAAGGACGATTCATCTGGACCGCCCAATATTCCCATCGCGACGTACCTCATAGCAGCACCTCCTCCCCAGAAGCACGAAACCGGCCCGTCCCCAGCGGGCCGGTTTCTTTTTGTCCAGACGCGCGGTTTCCGGCCGCCGCACACGCGCGGTTTCGGGCCGCCGCACGAGGCTTTCTGCGGGTAGCGAAGCCGGCCCCTTGAGGGCCGGCTTCACCTCTCCTCTCAACCGCCGGGGGATCGCAGATGCTGCGATCGCTCGAGCAACCGGCGTGCGCGTGCTGGAAATGTAACGAATGTCGCGAGGTCGTGCGCGGCTAGGCCGGCTCGGCCTGCGGCTCCGGAGTCGGCTGGCGGCGGCGGATCCTGACCGCCTCGATCCGGTTCTCGCGCACCGACTCGACCCGAATCGAGTAGCCGTCGGCGGAGACCTGGTCGCCGCGCTTGGGCAGACGGCCGAGCTCGGCGAACACGAAGCCGCCGACCGAGTTGTAGGCGTCGGTGTCGACCGGCAGGTGCAGGCCGTAGTCCTCCAGATCGCTGACCGCCACGTGCCCGCGGACGAACCAGTCGCCGTTGGCCAGCCGCCGCACGGCGCCGCCGGCGGGGTCGGTCTCATCGGAGATCTCCCCCACTACCTCCTCGATGATGTCCTCGATGGTGACGATCCCGGCCGTGCGCCCGTATTCGTCGATGACGATGGCCAACTCGGTCCGCTCCCGCTGGAGGTCGGCGAGCAGATCGTCGAGGGGCTTGGTCTCGGGCACGATCGGCGCCTCGCGGACGAGGCGGGCGAAGTGGCTCTCGTAGCCCTCTTGCATCATCAGCTTGACCAGCTGGTTGACGTGCACGATGCCCTTGACCCGGTCCTGGTTCTCGTCCTCGGTCACCACCAGCCGTGAATGACCCGTCGACACGCACAGGCGCAGGGCGTCCTGGACGGTCTGCGACAGATCGACGGTCACCACCGCCGGGATCGGCGTCATCACCTGCCGCGCCTCCTGCTCGTGCAGGTGAAAGACGCCGGTCAGCATGTTGGCTTCGCCCACGTCCAGGCTTCCGCCGCTGCGCGAGTCGGCGATGATCCGCTTGATCTCGTCCGGGGTGCCGCCCTCAGGCTCGGCGTCCGGATCGGTGCCGGTCATCCGCAGCAGCGAGTTGGAGGCCGAGTTCAGGACGATGATGAACGGGTGAAACAGCATCCGGAAGAAGCGCAGCGGCGGGGCGACCCTGCGGGCGAGATCCTCGGCGTGCTGGATCGTGTACAGCTTCGGCGCGATCTCCCCCACGACGCTCTGCGCCACCGTGATGAGCAGGTAGGAGATCACCACCGACACCGCGACCGCGGCCGTGTGGCCGAGGGCGCCGCCGAAGATCGGCTCTAAGAGATGCGCAATCGCCGGCTCGCCGAGGGCGCCGATGCCGATCGAGGCCATGGTGATCCCCACCTGGCAGGCGGCGATGTAGTCGCCGATGTCGTCGAGCATCGACAGCGCCAGGCGCGCCCCGCGCTTGCCATCCTCGGCCATCGCCTCCAACCGAGCGCGTCGCGAGCGAACCAGCGAGTACTCGGCGATCACGAAGAAGGCATTGACCAGCACCAGCAGGCCGGTCAGGACGATGAACAGGCCTGTCACAGCTGTGCTGGGCCCGGGCCGCCCACCGCCCGCTTGAGCCTGCCCCGGTCCGACGGCGGTAACTTCGAGATGGGTCCTCGTCGTTCATTCAGCGACTCGGCGAACGGTAGCAGTAGCTCCAGCCAGAGCCGGAGGGCTCTGCCGGCGTGGACCGGCGTCTGCGGCAGGCCGCCGGCGGGTTACTCGAGCGCGTCGAACCGGCCCGCCATCGTGAAGTCGACCCCGGTGAGGCCGCCCGTCGAGTGGTTGGTCAAGGAGAGCTTCACCTTGTTCCAGCCGTGGATGAAGATGTCGGGGTGATGGTTGGCCTCCTCGGCCGCCTCGGCGACGCGGTTGACGAACGCCATCGCCGCGGCGAAATCGTCGAACCGCCACTCGCGGGCGATCTCGTCGCCTTCGCGTTCCCACGGCAATGCTCGTAGCCTTGAGGCGATCTCGTCGTCGGTCAACTGGTCTGCCATATCGTCTCCTCTTGATGTTGCCTACCCAGCTTCCCATTCCATCCGCCACGGCAAACACCCATGAGGATCGTCAGCCTCGTCCCATCAGC
The DNA here is from genome assembly GCA_963754375.1 of uncultured Solirubrobacterales bacterium. GTDB lineage: Bacteria > Actinomycetota > Thermoleophilia > Solirubrobacterales > Solirubrobacteraceae > Palsa-465. The sequence goes on along the minus strand of CAVWFX010000011.1, from coordinate 164,438 downwards.
CACTGAGATGCTGTTCGCGCTCGGGCTCGGCGACGAGGTCGTCGCAGTCACGCACGAGTGCGATTATCCAGCCGACGCCCAGGACCTGCCCAAGGTCACGCGCAACGTGCTTGCAGCCGGACTGACCTCGGCCCAGATCGATGCCGCGGTCAAGGAGCGCACGCTGGCCGGCGAGTCGATCTACGAGCTCGACACCGATGCCCTGCACGAGCTGGCGCCTGATCTGATCGTCACCCAGGCCCTGTGCACGGTGTGCGCGGTCTCCTACGACGATGTGCGGAACCTCGCCGAGGAGCTCGACAGCCAGCCGATGGTGATCTCACTCGACCCGCACACCGTCGGCGAGGTCCTGGGCGACGCCCGCACGCTGGCCCAGGCGACCGACAGCAAGGACGCCGCCGTCGACTTGGTGCGCGAGGCCGCCGAACGGATCGACCGCGTCCGCCTGCTGTCCGCCGCGCCCGCCATCGCCCTCGCGTGGCGGCGCTGGAGTGGCTCGACCCGCCGTTCGCCGCCGGCCATTGGACGCCGCAGCTGATCGAGTACGCCGGCGGCGAGGACGTGCTCGGCTTCGCCGGCGAGAACTCCCAGGAGCGCACCTGGGAGGAGGTGGCGGCCGCGCAGCCCGACGTCGTCGTGGTGATGCCGTGCGGCTACGACCGCGAGATCGCCCATCGCGAGGCCGAGATGCACCGCGACGAGTTGGCCGCGGTCGGCGCCGGCGAGGTGGTGGCGGTCGACGCCTCGGCCGTACTTCTCGCGCCCGGGTCCGCGGATCGTGGACGGGCTGGAGCTGCTGGCCCACATCCTGCACCCGGAGCTGGTGCCCGAGGCGCCCGGGCGTGGCGCTGACGGTAGAGCTCTGAGTCCGACTCGCGTACTGCTCCTGCACTCCTCGAGCGGGCGCTACGGCGCCGACCGTCAGCTCGAGCTGCTGGCCACCGGCCTTGACCGCGGCCGCTTCGAGCCGATCGTGGTCCTTCCCGCGCCCGGGCGAGCTTGCCGGCGTCGCTCGAGGCGGCCGGGATCGAGGTGCTGATCAGGCCGCTGAGCGTGCTGCGGCGCGAGCTGCTCAGCCCGGCGGGCTGGCGTCGCTGGCGGCTGGCGTCGCTCGCGACGGCGCCGCCCTCGCTCCGGCTGATCCGCCGGCGTCGCGTCGGGTGTCGTGCACTCCAACACCTCGGTGGTCCTCGGTGGAGCCGCGGCCGCCGCCCGGTGGCCGGGGTGCCGCACGTGTGGCACGTACGCGAGATCTACTCGCGCTTTGCCGCATGCCTGGCCGGCCTACCGGCGACTGCTGCTGTCGGCGCGGGCGCTGCCCTGCGTATCGCGCGCCACCGCGGCCCAGTTCGGTCGCACCCGCCGGGCGGTGGTGGTGCCGGACGGGCTCGCCGTCGACGCCCGGCAGGCGCCCCGGCGGCGAGGCCCGCCGCCGCCTGGGGCTCGACAGCGGCGCACCGGTGATCGCCGTCCTGGGCCGGATCTCCGACTGGAAGGGCCAGGATGTGCTGGTGCGCGCCCTGGCCGAGCCGCCGCTGCGCGAGCGAGGCGCCATCGGGGTCATCGCGGGCGACCCGTGGCCCGGCGCGCCGGCGCGCCGCGAGCGAGTGATCGAGCTCGCCCGCGGGCTCGGGGTCGTCGACCGGCTGCGGCTGGTCGGCTTCCGCGACGACGTCGAGACGGTCTACGGCGCCGCCGATGTGGTGGCGGTGCCTTCCACCGAGCCCGATCCGCTGCCCGGGGCGGCGATCGAGGCGGCGGCGGCGGGCTGCGCGGTGGTGGCCAGCGACTCACGGCGGCCTGCCCGAGATCATCAGCGACCGGGAGACCGGCCGGCTGGTGACGCCCGGCGACTGCCGGGCGCTGGCCCGAGTGTGCGCCGAACTGCTCGACGACGAGCCCAGCGCGAGCGGCTCGGAGCCGCTGCCGCCGGCGACGTGCGACGCCGGTTCGCGCCGGCGACGCGCCCTGACCTCGATCCAGTCGCTGTACGAGGCCGTCCGGGTCAGCCGGTGAGGCTGATCCCGTTCGGGGTCAGCCCGTGGCCGCCGGCGACCGCGATCGCGGCCGCGACGCTGATCGCCGCCACCACCACGCAGCCGAGCAGCGCCGCCGCACGCAGATTGCGCCGCTCGCCGAGCTCGACGACCAGCCAGCCGGCGATCAGCCCGCCGACGAAACCGCCGACGTGGGCGCCGATCGAGATCCCGGAGTACGTCAGCGAGAAGACGACGTTGATCAGCAGCGTGATGCCGAGCCCGCTCTGCCAGATCGAGATCCCCCGGTAGCGGGCGACCACGATCAGCGCGCCGAGGACGCCGAAGCAGGCGCCGGAGGCGCCGACGGTGGCGACGTCGGGCTGGAACAACAGCGCCCCGAACGAGCCCGCGAACAGCGAGGCGACGTAGACGAACGCGAACTCGACGTGGCCGATGGCGGGCTCGAGCACGATCCCGATCAGGTACAGGAAGATCATGTTGAACAGGATGTGCAGCACCCCGTCGTGCAGGAAGCCGGAGGTCAGCAACCGGAAGTAGTCGTGCGAGATGGTGATCAGGGGGCCGGCGAGGATGCCGTGATTCCAAACTGTCCCGCCCCCACCCCCGCCGAGCGGCGCGCCGGTCGCGGTCTCGGCGAGGAACACGATCACGTTGATGGCGACCAGCGCCTGGGTGACCACGGGCGCCGAGGGCGGCTCCGATCGTCTTGACCTTGGTTCGCTCGCGGGAGCACTCCGGGCAGCGCATCCCCACCGGCGTCGGAGTCATGCAGTCGGGGCAGATCGGCCGGCCGCACGATGAGCACGAGACCCCGGTCTCGCGCGTGGGATGCCGGTAGCAGACTGCCATGGGCCGCTGACGGTATCAGCGGGCTCAGGGGTGTCCGCGCAGTCTCGGACTAGTGGTGTCGGCGCAGGCTCGGGCTCAGCGGTCGGGCAGGACCCGCCGCCACTCTTCGGCGAAGTCCTGGAAGGTGCGCCCGGCCAGCTCCAGAGCCCCGACGATTGCTGCTTTCGGTGGCGGTGGCGGTGGCGCACCCGCAGCACCACCAGCGCGGTGCCGGCGCCCGCGCCGACTACCACGGCGGCCGCCGGCCGGACCCAGTTGCGCGGGTCGCGCATGGTCGACAACTCCCACGCCTCGAGCTCCTCCTGGGCCATCTCGGTCAGGTTGACCAGCGTCGTCTCCATGCGCCCGACCAGATCCTCGGGGGGTTCGATCGGGGACAGGGCCTCGCGCAGCAGTGCCTCGAACTCGGTCACGCTCACTCCTCCCCGCCTCCGGTGCCCGGCGCCGTCGGCGACGATCGTCTCCAGCTGGCGGATGGCGCGATGCAGCAGGACCTTGGTGGCGCCGTCGGTGCGCCCCAGCGCGCGAGCGATCTCGCGGTTGTCCATGCCCAGGGCGAAACGCATGATCAGCGCCTCGCGGCGGTCGTCGGGCAGCTGCTTGACCCCCTCGAGGATCGACTGCAGCTCCTCGCGGCCCTCGACCAGCGACTCGGTCGTGTGCGGGGCGGAGATCAAACCCGCGTCCTCGATCGCCGACTCCGGCTTGCGGGAGCGGTCGCGGTAGAAGTTCGCCGCCAGGTTGTGGGCGATCCGGATGAGCCACGGGCGTAGCGGCCGGCCGTGGGACTCGCGCAGCGCGCGGTCGAAGTGGCGGTAGGCCTGCAGGAAGGTCTGCTCGGTGAGATCCTCGGCGTCGTGGTGGTTGCCGACGCGGTAGTAGCTGTAGGAGTAGACGTCGCGCAGGTGGGTGCGATACAGCTCGGTGAAGCGAGCGTCCAGCTCCGCCTTCGTCCTGGGTAGATCGTCTGCCACCTCACGCGCAGCCTACCTTCGCTCAAGCGGCGCGGGATGCGTCGCGGCCGGCGGCTACGCGCCGGCTCGGCCACCGTGGCCGTCCAGCGCTCGGGCTCGATCCGGCCCTCGACGAGCGCGGCCAGGCCGTCCAGCGCCGGCGCCTCCACGCCGTGCGCCGCGGGCGGCGCTGGCGAGCAGCGGCACCGAGTCCACCGCCTCGGCGGCCTGGCCGAGCGCGCGACCGATCTCCGTCGGCAGGTACGCCCTGGGCCAGCAGCTCCCCGGCGCGGCGGTTGCGCGAGCCGCTCGCCACCACGGTGGCCACCAGGTCTCCGGCGCCGGCCAGCCCGGCGAAGGTCTCGGGGCGTGCCCCCTGGGCGCGCGCCAGCGCGTCGATCTCGGCGAACACCTTGCCGGCGGCGGCGCCGGCGATGTTGGGCCCGGCCGCCGGCGGCCGCGGCGGCGGCGAGCGACGGCGGCGTTCTTGGCGCAGCCGGCCAGCTCGACCCCGGTGACGTCGGTGGTGATGGTGACGTCGAGCCCGGCCCCGGCCAGCGCGTCGGCCAGCTGGCGCGCAGAAGCCCTTGTCCAGCGAGGCCAGAACGACGGAGGCGCCGTGCTCCACCACCTCGGCGGCGTGGGCGGGCCCACCCAGCACGCCGACGGCCCGGGCGACGGTGCGCTCGGCGGCGAACGCCGACGGGCAGAGTCCCGAGCGGCGGCACCACGCCCTTGGACACGACCAGCACCCCGACGCGACGCGAGATGTTGGGGCCGTGGGCGGCGACGACCGCCGGCAGCGCCCTGGCCGGCACGGCCAGCACGACGAGATCGTGGCCCTCGAGGTTGAGGTCGGCGGCGCGCAGGACCCGGATCGACTTCGGGCAGCTCGAAGACCGGGGAGGTAGCGCGGCGTTCTCGCGGGTTTCGTTGAGCGCTTGCGCCTGCTCGTGGGTGCGGCAGCCGAGCTCGACCTCGATCCCGGCGCGGGCCAGGCAGATGGCCAGGCTGGTGCCCCAGGTGCCGGCGCCGATGACGGCGGCGCGGCGGAGCGGCGGCGTGCCGCCGAGCCACTCCCACTGCAGCATCACGCACGGCCAGATGCGGTCGGTGACCGCCCCGGCCAGCGCCTTGGAGGGCTCCTCGACGGTCGGGAAGCGCAGCGCGCGGCCGGCGCGGATGCGCACCTTGTGCGGCCGGATCCGCCAGCCGCGGCGGACCGCCTCGGTGCCGATCACGGCCACCGGGACGACCGGGGCGCCGGTCTCCAGGGCCAGCCGGCCGACGCCGCGCTTGGGCTTGCCCGAGCGACCCGGGGCGGATGCGGGTGCCCTCGGGGAAGATCAGCACGATGTCCCCGCGCTCGAGGATCGCCCTGGCGGTGGCCATCGACTCCTCGTCGCTGGCGCCGCGGTCGACCGGGAAGGCGCCAAGAGCGTTGAGGATCCAGCCCTGCAGACGGTTGCGGAACAGCTCCTTCTTGGCCACGTAGTACATCGGCCGCCGGGCCATGGTCGCAATCACGAACGGGTCCAGGAAGCTGCGGTGGTTGGCGGCGACGATCACCGGGCCGCTGCGCGGGATGTGCTCGCGCCCGATCCGGCTCATGCGGAAGTAGATGTGGAAGAAGGGCTGGAAAAGCACCCGGACGATGCCGTAGACGATCGGATTGGCCCCCCGCTCCCGGGCCCGCTTGTGCAGCCGATCGTGATCGTGATCGTGATCGTGATCCATCGCACATGGCGTACCCGGTTTCGCCCCGCGCGTTACAGTGGGGAGCGTGAGTCCGGGCCTCGACCGAACCCGCACGCTGCGGGGCGCAGTGTGCGGGGCGGTGGCCGCCGCGGTGTGGGGCTTGCAGCAGCCGCTGGACAAGCTCGTCTTCTCCAGCCGCTACGACGATGTCGAGCTGCTCGGCAAGGCCGTTGTCCGCGGCGACGGCTGGTATCCGGTCGGCCTCGCGGCCCACATGGCCAACGGCGCCTGTTCGGCGCGGTCTACGCCAACGTCGCGCCCCTGATGCCGATCCCGCCCGCCCTGCGCGGGCCCGTGGCCGGCGCTGATCGAGCACCTGGCCGCGTGGCCGCTGGGGGCGCTCAGCGACCGCGTTGCACCCCGCCCGCGACGAGCTGCCCAAGCTGAGCGGCAACCGCGAGGCCTTCCTGCAGTCGGCCTGGCGCCACCTCCTGTTCGGCCTGGTCCTCGGGCGAGCTCGAGCGCCGCGTCAACGCCGAGCCCGAGCCGGCGCCGCCCGAGCCCCAGACCGACTACTCCAGCAACGGCCACGGCTCGCTCGAGCACGCCGTCTCCGTCCAGTAGGTCGCCTGCGATCCTGCGCGCGGGACGGGTACGCCGACCCGCCGTCGTGGGAGACTGAGCGACGCCGCCCGCCTAGCTCAATTGGTAGAGCACTTCACTTGTAATGAAGGGGTTGCCGGTTCAAGTCCGGCGGCGGGCTTGGGAACTTCCTGTGTTCGGAACGGCGTCGACGGGGGCGTACGGGGTGACAGACTCCGACCGTGGGCGCGTCGTCCGCGTACGTATCGTCCGACGTCGAGGCAGTGAGAGCTCTGTGGGAACGCAGCGCGGCTGCCGCCGACCTTGAGATCGCCAACCAACTCGGCGCATTCGCCGACGCGTTGGTGGTGGCACGCGCAGCTGGGGATCGCAGCGCGACGGTGCTGATCGGGAACTGGGCCGCTGACCGTATCGAGGAGCTCGCTCGGACTGCATCGCTCGCGCAGCACGACGCCCGGGCGATCGTTGCCCGCGACCACGGCTTCAGCTCATGGCAGGCTGTCGAGGGGCGCTGCGACCCGCTGTTCGAACAAGCCGTTGACGCGGCGGTGTTTGGCCGGATCAAGGAGCTGAATCGGCTGCTGACCGATGCCCCGGATCTGATCAACCGGCGCTCAGCCTACGGCCACCGCGCGACGCTGCTGCACTACACGGCCGCCAACGGTGTCGAGATCCGTCGTCAAGTCGTTCCCGGGAACGCGGATGCGATCGCGACGACTCTGCTGGACGCCAGCGTGCGCTCGGACGTGTAGACGCCGATCCGACGGCAATCCAGAGATCTCTCCGGAACTACGCCAGGCCACGCGCTGACCACGCCCGCGCCGAGACCACAAACGGCGGTTCAGGCAGGCGCTCACGGCACAGCTCCCGCAATTGGTCCCGGTCGGTCGCGCCGAGGCCCGCGACAAACGAACCGGCCGGACCGACGCCAAATGTGAACGGCTCCCACCACTCCTGAAAGCTTGGATGCTCGACCTCGATCGACACGGCTCCGTGCTCGATCTCGCGCACACCGGCCGCTTGGAACAGCTCGGCCAGGTGTCCGCGGACGAGCGCCCGCACGCGATGACTCATCGTCAACATCGCCGTCGAGCACCCGAGCGGCGTCCCAGAACACGCCGAGCGGGCCGTGACCGCCGGCGCGATCCCAGACGCACGCGGCGAGCACTCCGTTCGGCTTGGTCACACGACGCATCTCGCGCAAGCCGGCGAGCGGATCGGCCATGAAGTGAACGACCAGCTGCGCGAGCGTGGCGTCGAACCGCCCGCCTTCGAACGGCATCGCCTCCGCCGGAGCGCGCTCCACCCGCACCCCGGGCAGCCGCTCCCGAGTCGCCGCCACAAAGGCCTCCGAGGGATCGACGGCGGACACCGCCTCAGATCCCAGCCGGCTCCACGAGTTCGGCCGTCAAAGCGCCGGGACCGCAGCCGACATCCAGCACCCGGGTAGCGTCCGCGAGCCGCGCGAAATTGGCGAACACAGGCGCCAGAGGCCGCGAGTATCGGCCCATGAAACGGTCGTATTGATCGGCGCCAGAGGTGAAGCTCACACGCCGACTCTACGCAGAGCTTCACATTCGAATCCGGCCTCTTTGAATCTCCGGCGCTCTGCGAACATGGGCCGATGAAGGTGCGCTTCGCAGTCGGTCCGGATCGTGGCTGGCTGTCCGCATCAGCTTTGCTCGATTTCGCGGCTGCGATCGAGACGGCCGGCTTCGACGGCGTATGGCTGTCCGACCTTCCGGTCGCGCCTACGCTCGATCCGGTCCTCGGTATCGCGCTGCTGGCCGGTCGCACGACCCGCCTGCGCCTGGGCGCCAATGTCGTGCCGCTCGGCCGCAACCCGTTCGTGCTCGCCAAGCAGCTTGCCCAGCTCGACCAGGTCTCGGACGGCAGGTTGTTGCTCACGTTCGTGACCGGCGTCAACCAGTCCGGCGAGCGCGAAGCACTCGGCATCACAGGCGCGACTCGCGGCGAGCTGCTGGAGCAGGCGCTCGGGATCACACGCAGCTTGTGGGCCGGCGAGGCCGTGGATCACAACTCAGGCTCGGCCCGCGGCCTGCGGCTCCCGATCCGTCCCGTTCAGGACCCGCTCGAGGTATGGCTCGGCGGCCGTGGCCCCAAGGCTCTCGAGCGGGCCGGCCGGCTCGCTGACGGCTGGCTCGGCGCGCAGCTCACTCCCGTCGAGGCCGGCCGCGCCCGCGAGCAGATCCAGCTAGCCGCGGATCACGCCGGCCGGGAGTTCGATCGCGAGCATTTCGGCATCAGCATCGCGTACGCACGCACCGAGCCCAACGCCGAGCTGCTGAGCACGGTCCAGGAGCGTCGCCCCGATATCAACCCGCGCGAGCTGATCCCGGTCGGCGCCGAGGGTCTTCACTCGCTCCTCGAGCACTACATCGACGCCGGACTCTCCAAGTTCGTCATTCGCCCCGGTACACCAGTCGGCTCGTGGACCGCCGAAGCCGAATGGCTGGCGGGCGCGATCCTCGATCTCCAGACGTAGCGCTGCCGGAGGATCTCGCTGAGTCGTGGAGTCGCAAAGGGTCCTGCGGGGCGAGAAGACTAGGCGGCCCCCCGAAGCGAACTGCGTCTCTCGCGTCATACGGTCGCACCTGTCAATCAAGCGAGGGGGATGGCCGGATCATGGACAACGCGCACCTGGTGGCTGAGACACCGTTCAATCTCGTGTTCGAGGTGCGTCCGTGACGAGGACCACCGACGAGACCATGGCGCCCGCGAACGCTGCGGGCGCCCGGCGGGCCGAACAGACCCGCGCCCGATATCCGGATCAGACCGGTTACGTCGAGCGCGGCGGCGTGCGCGTCTTCTACGAGGTCTACGGGACCGGCGACCGGACGGTGCTGTTGTTGCCGACTTGGTCGATTGTTCATTCGCGCTTCTGGAAGGCGCAGATCCCCTACCTGGCCAGGCACTTGCGGGTGGTGACGTTCGACGGGCGCGGCAACGGGCGCTCGGACCGGCCGGCCGGCGCCTATGCGTACAGCGCGAGCGAGTTCGCTGACGACGCGCTCGCGGTCATGGATGTGACCGAGACCGGGCGTGCGGCGCTGGTGGCTCTGTCGTCCGGTGCGCTGTGGGCGACGATCCTCGCCGCCGATCACCCCGACCGGATCGACGCGATCGTGTACATCGGCCCCGCGGTGACGCTCATCTCCAACCACCCTGAGCGCGATGTGTCCGCGTTCGAGGACGCGATCGAAACCGACCCTGAGTGGGCCAAGGCCGCCGGCCGACTGGACCAGGACTACATCGGCTTCGTCGAGTTCTTCTTCTCGAGGTGCTTCACCGAGCCGCACTCGAGCAAGCAGATCGAGGACTGCATCGGCTGGGCGATGCAGACCACACCCGAAACGATCCGCGACACGGTGTTCGGCATCGGAATGCCCCGTGAGGAACTGTTCACCGAAACCTGCGCGCGCGTACGCTGCCCGACGCTCGTGATCCATGGCGACGAGGACCAGATCCGCCCCGTCACACAGGGTGCGGCGCTCGCGGAGGCGACCGGCGGCCGGCTCGTGACACTGGAAGGCGCGGGGCACATCCCAAACGCGCGCGATCCGGTCAAGGTCAATCTGCTCTTGCGCGAGTTCGTCGGCGGACACCGAGACGGCCACATCGGCCTGGAAGCGTGCCCGAGCCCGCGGGCGCCGCGCCTCTCTATATCTCCTCGCCGATCGGTCTCGGCCACGCGCAGCGCGACGTCGCCATCGCCGACGAACTGCGCAAGCTGCACCCCGATCTCACCATCGACTGGCTCGCTCAGCACCCAGTCACCAAGGTCCTCGAGGCGCGCGGCGAGCGGATCCATCCCGCCAGCGCAGAGCTCGCGAACGAGTCCGGTCACATCGAGTCAGAGTCGGCCGAGCACGACCTGCACGCCTTCCAGGCGATCCGGCGGATGGACGAGATCCTGGTGGCGAACTTCATGGTCTTCCACGACCTCGTCACCACCGAGCAGTACGACGTGTGGATCGGCGACGAGGCCTGGGAGCTCGACTACTACCTCCATGAGAACCCCGAGCTCAAGACAGCCGCGTACGTATGGCTGACCGACTTCGTCGGCTGGCTCCCGATGTCAGACGGCGGCGCGCGCGAGGGTTCCCTGACCGCCGACTACAACGCCGAGATGATCGAGCAGATCGCGCGCTACCCCCGCGTTCGCGACCGGGCCATATTCGTCGGCGACCCCGACGACATCGTCCCGGAGCGCTTCGGGCCCGACCTGCCCTCGATCCGGGACTGGACCGAGCAGCACTACAGCTTCGCCGGCTACGTGACCGGCTTTGACCCACCGGGATCCGCCGACCGCGAGGCCCTACGCGCCGAACTCGGCTACCGCCACGATGAGCGCGTGTGCATCGTGACGGTCGGCGGCTCGGGCGTCGGTGCCGACCTTCTGCGCCGGGTGATCGCGAGCTTCCCCGAGGCCAAGCGCCTCGTCCCCGAACTGCGAATGATCGCCGTCGCCGGCCCCCGCATCGACCCGCAATCACTCCCCGGGCACGACGGCCTCGAGATCCGCGCCTACGTGCCCGACCTCTACCAGCACCTGGCGGCATGCGACCTCGCAGTCGTCCAGGGCGGGCTCACCACCGCGATGGAACTCACCGCCAGCCAGCGACCATTCATCTACTTCCCGCTCAAGCACCACTTCGAGCAGAACTTCCACGTCCACCACCGGCTATCACGCTACGACGCCGGACGGCGCCTGGATTTCGAACAGTCACCCCCGGACGCGATCGCGGCGGCGATCGCCTCAGAGCTCGACCGTGAGGTCCGCTACCGCCCCGTTGAGTATCACGGCGCCGGGCGGGCGGCGGCGATAATCGCCGAGGCGCTCTGATCTTCGGCCGGTGCCGCATCCAGCAGCGCGACCGACACCGGAGCCACGCGAACGCCGTGGGCACAACGTTGTGCGATTGCTCAGCCATCGTCAGCTTCTGAGTCGGCCATGATCTGCCGCAGATACCGGTCGGGAGCGTCGAGGAACCCGCGCGTCAGCCGTACGGCTTGCAGATCGTCGTAATCGGTGATGTTGATGCCGTCCTCGTCGAGCTCGTAGATCCGGGCGCCCGGTGCGGCCAGCAGGATCGGCGAGTGGGTAGCGATGACGAACTGCGCACCCGACTTGGCGGCGCGTGCGACCACCGCGAGCAGCGCGAGTGCCCCGGTGACCGACAGCGCCGCCTCGGGCTCGTCGAGGAGGTAGACACCGTCCGCCCCGAACCGGTTCGCGGCCAGCGCGAGGAACGACTCGCCGTGCGATTGCGCGTGGAGCGGAACGTCGCCATACAACGACAGGTCGGGCGCGAACCGGTCGCCGCTGTCGATGAACTCCGCGACGTTGAAGAAGCTCTCGGCTCGTAGGAAGTAGCCGTTTCGCGGCTTGGTGGCGCTCAGCACCGGCGCCAGCAGCGGAGTGTCCACATCATCGACCACGTTGCCAGTCACAGCCGGCAGCTCACCGAGGCGGTCGAGCTCGCCGCCTTGCGGCGCAAAGCCGATCGCCGCTGCGATCGCCTCGAGGATCGTCGACTTGCCGCTCCCGTTATCGCCAGCCAGCAACGTCACCGACTGGCCGAGTCCAAGCCGCTCGATCGTCGCTATCGCCGGCACGCTAAACGGGAACTCGTCGCCTAAGTGCAAGCGCTGGAATCCGAGCACGTACGGGCCTGGCCCGAACCGTCGCGTATCCCTCGCTCTCGCCACCCGATAACCGTAGCCACGCGGACATGTCACATCGATCCGTTCATTGTGCTCATCACCTTCGCTCGGTCAGCCTGGACGTCGGACCGGCCAGATGAGTGAGCCATCGCGGACGAGGTCGAAGATCGCGGCAGCGATCGTCTCGGCGGGTGCCGAGCTCGTCAGGACATACTGAGCGTCTGCCCGCGCCCCGACGAACTCTCGGTACATGTGCCGCGTCGCGTCGAGGTCGGTGAACCCGTGACCAGCACGCCGCCGCACGCGCTCAACGCACACGTCCGGTGGGGGCAAAAGCAGCACGTACCGGACTTCCGCGAGACCGGTAGCGGCGCCGAATGCCTCCAGGAACCACGGCCCGATCACGCCGTCGAATACCACGGTGTAGCCGCCACGGACCAAGCGGCCCGCCGCGGCCGCGGCGGCGCCGACCACGATCCCGTTCTGGCGTTGTGACGCCGCCATCCACGGCGCGAGGTAGCCGCGATCGATCATTGCGAAAAAATCATCCCCGCACACCAGGGCGCTCGGGTCATACATGCCCGAGAGGATCCGCGCCACCGTACTCTTGCCCGCGCCTGGGGGCCCGGTCACGACGATGAGCTCAGCCATCGGCCCATGATGCCTGCCGTCCGCTGAGCTTCGCCGCGAGCTGCGGCAGCCGGCCGCGGTCAGCTAGTCGCGCAGCTTGAACTGGCTCGGGACGATGCAAGCCGACGGCGACGAGGTGTCGGAGGTCGATTGGTGATGCCCGCCGAGATCGAGAGGGAACTCGACATCAACGGCTTCACCCGCGCCATGCTTCGCGATGTCGGCGTCTTCGCAGAGCGAGTCCGATAAGCACTTCGCTCCCGCCTGAAGCAGACGTCGTCGATATGCGGTCTTAGCTGAGAGCGTCGGCGCAGGCGGCCAAATCGGCGTAGAGCCGTCGTCGCTGTTCGGAGTCAAAGGTGGCGAGCATCCGCTCCTGCACGGCGGCGACGGCCGCGGAGGCGCCGACGAGGCGCTTGGCGCCGGCGTCGGTGAGGGTGAAGTGCTCGTGGCGGCCGGCGCCATCGCTTTGGACAAGGTCAGCGCTTCGCAGCGTGCCGAGGAGCTGGTGCATTGCCTGACGGGAGACGAACGTGCCGCGTGCGAGGGAGGCGTTGGTGAGCCCGGGTGTGTGGGCGAGCTGTTCCAGACACGAGTATTGAGGGACGGTCAGATCGTGGTCTCGCAGAGCTGCGTCCATCGCGGTCCGCAGAGCGGCCGTGGTGCGTTTGAGCACGTAGCCAACGGCCGTATCAAGATCGACTTGACTCACGTCAAGATCTTGACATATCCTGTTCGTCAAGACCTTGACAAGCGAATAGGAGTGTTTCCGATGCCCGTTGGTCCCGACTTCATCTCTCTGCAGGTCCGCGATCTCGACACCGCCGCCGCGTTTTACGAGGACCGTCTCGGCCTGCGCCGTGCGCCTGCATCACCGCCTGGCGCTGTGGTGTTCGCCAGCGAACCGATCCCGTTCGCCGTCCGCGAGCCTCTGCCCGACACCGACCTTGACTCCGGTCAGCCCGGCCTCGGCATCGCACTCTGGCTCAAGGTCGATGACGCCCAGGCGTTGCATGACCAGCTCGCCGAGCGCGGGGCCACGATCTTGACCGACCCGTTCGACGGGCCGTTCGGTCGCACCTTCGCTCTGCGGGATCCCGACGGGTACGCGGTGACGATCCACGATGCCGCCTAAACGGCGATCACCTTCTAACCGCTCGGCAAGTTTTCGCTGACCGCGGCGGCCGCGTTTGCCCGCATGCTTTCCCGGCACCCGGGCTGAGGCACCACCGAAGGCTTTGTGCTACGCCTGGGCGGTCGACGGCCGCTGGCGCACCGTGCAGGTCACGGTGCGCCAGGACGACGAGGTCATCCATGCCGAGCTCGGCGGCTCGGTAGACGTCAATTGCGCGCTGAGAAGGTCTCCAGATAGCTACTGGGGATGTTGGTCGCGTTCGGGATGTAGATGCCCATCACCTGGTTTCGATACACCGTGTTACCGGTCACGAAGCTGCAGCCCCCCGCGCACAGCGAGCTGGTGCGGACGCCGACCGCAAACCAGCGTGCCGGCCCGAAAGCGCCACGGCGGTTGACGGCAATGAAGCCCATTCCCTCTTGGTCGTTCGCCGTCTGCGCCACGACGTTGAACCCGCCCGGCACGGCGGTGATTCCCTCAAAGTGGGTGAGCAGCGTCGGCTTGTTGCGGTAGCTGAAGTATCTCCGTGCGCCGAAGGCCCCGGTCCGTTCGTTGTAGTTCATCAGGAAGGCACGCTGTAGCACCTTCGGGTGCTGTCGTACCGACGTGCCGCCGGCAACGGTGTAATTCGAACTGCGCTCCCCGCCGTTCTGCCAGACGCCGTACAAAGTGGTCCCGTTCGACGTGCTCCCACCCAGCTTCAGCAGCGTCCAGCGGTGTGTTTTTATGTTGTAAATGAAGGCGTTGGCCGACACCGCGCGGTGCGCGCCACCGAGGTTGAGATCGTAATCGCCGACCACAAGGTCGCCCATCGTGCTATGCGGGATCGTGTCCATCACGAAACAGGTCGATCCAGATACCCGGCATGCTTTGGTGTGCCCGACCACGTTGTTGCCGTCAGCCGGCACGTCGATCGTCGACCACGTACCACCGCTGCCGCTCACCGGTCCCAGGTAGACCATCCCTTGATTCAAGACGCCGGCTGTCGATGAGGTCTCATAGCTACCGACGGCTCGTACCTCACCGCTTGGAATGCTCGACGGGTTGAACGCATGTGTGTCAGGGCCGTAGAACACGCCCTCCTTGTATCCGGCGAACGGCGGGGTGAATGTCGACACGGCGCCAGCAATCGGCCCCGTGAGCGGGGCCTGGACCAAGAACGGAATCACGGGATGCAAGCCGGTACCCTCGTTCACGCCACCAGTCAAGACGACTTTCCGACCCGACTCGCCTCGGACGCCGGTCACGACATCGCCGGTGAGCAGCTGTGAGCTCGCGCCTGTGACGCGAGTGCTAGGCCGTCCGAGAGCCCTCGTCATTTGCGGCACGACGAGCAGTACCGCAACGATTACGCCGATCACACCCATTAACCAGGGAACCAGGGACTGCCTACGAAATCGCATAAGTCCTCCAAGGACTAGGGGAGCGCGTCTAGGGACTTATCGACCTCTTGTCGCGCTCACCGTAGTTCTCGGCATCAAATGACGCGATGCAGCCGCGCGCGCTCGAAGGCCGGTGGCGCTGCATTGAGTTGCCAGCGGTCGTCAAACCGGGCGAACGCCTGTCTATTGGCGGAGGCGATTGCCGAGGACGCCGGTTTCCCCAAGGGGGCGGTGTACGGGCGGTTCAGCACGAGATCGACATCGCGGTCGTCGCCCCTGCCCGTGACAGGAACGAGATCGGCTCCGCGGTCAGTCGGCCGCGAGCCTACGGGCTCGCTTGGCGCAAGCAAAAAATCAGGGTGGGTCCCCGATGCGAACCAGATCACAGGATGCGAATCTCTCGGCATGAGCCGCGCGGCGCAGGCTGGCGGCTCACTGCCACTTGCAGGGTGCGGCGGCGACACCTGGGTCAGCCGCCGGACCGTTCCGGGGCGTCCGAGGATCGGAGGTATCTCCTATGAGATTCATTCACCATCGAGCGATAGGTGTTTCGGTACGCGTAGCGGCCGTGCTGCTTGTCGGGGCGTTTCTCGTTGGGATGGCTGACGCCGGCGTAGCGGATGCGATGTCGCCGGGGTGGTCGGTGCAAGGGACGGCGAATCCTTCGTCTTCTGACAATCGGCTCGACAGTGTGTCTTGCGTGTCTTCGGCTGCGTGTATTGCGGTGGGCTACTGGCGGACGGAGGGAACGAACACGATCTTGGCGGAGCGGTGGAACGGTTCAAGCTGGACCCCAGATACGTCGTTCCCGATCGCCCCATCAAGCGATTTGACGGGTGTGTCGTGCGCCGCGTCGCTGGTCGCATGCATGGCTGTTGGCTACATGGGAGCCGGCATTTCCCAGGTCCCTCTGGCGGAGCGCTGGAACGGTTCGAGCTGGTCGGATGTGACGCCGCCGAGCCCGGCCGGCTCGGCTGGGAGCGCGCTGCAGGGGGTGTCGTGCATCAGCGCCACCGCGTGTGTGGCGGTCGGCTCCTACGTAGATGGCGACGGCGATAATCGGGCTTGGATCGAGCGGTGGACCGCGGGAGTGTGGAGTCAGGAAACACCGGCGCTCGTGTCGGGAACGTCCGCGGAGGCCCTCGTCGGGGTCTCGTGCACCTCGGCCGATGCCTGCACGGCTGTCGGTTACTCCGGCGCCGAGCCGTTCGCGCAGCTGATCGAGCGCTGGGACGGCACGAGCTGGGGACTTCAGACGGCCGTCCCTCCGCCCGGGGCGACAGGGGGCCAGCTGTCGGGCGTTTCGTGCTCGAGCGCGACTGCGTGCATGGCGGTGGGGCAGTTCTACGACGCCTCGTTTCGACTACGCCCGATCGCCGAGAAATGGAACGCCACCCGCTGGATGCCACAGACGACGCCGGTTCCTCCCGGAGCCACCGACGTCGAGGCCTTCTTTTTCTCCGGGGTCTCGTGCACGGCCGACGATGCCTGCACCGTCACCGGGTTCCACGGTCAATCCGAACCGTTCGCAGATCGCTGGAACGGGAAGGACTGGGCGCTTGAGACGATCTCCCAGCCGGCGGATGGGGTGTTGCTGGGGGTCTCGTGCGTCGACGCCAGCACCTGCACCGGCGTCGGCGCAGCGGGTGAGCCGCTACGTACCCTGGCCGAAGGGTGGGGCGGCCCGGGGTGGCAGCCGAGCGCGCCGGTCAATCCGTCGGGTGCGGTCAAGTTGCTAACGCTGTTCGGGGTCTCGTGCGCGGGCTCCAATACGTGTCTTGCGGGCGGTGCGTACGAGAACAGCAGTGGCTCGCTGGTGCCGATCGCGGAGGGGTTTAACGGCTCGAGCTGGAGGCTTGAGCCGACCCTGCCCAGCGCGCCAGCGGGCACGCTGAACGCGGCGTCGTGTTGGGCGGCCAAGCAGTGCTTCGTGGCCGGGGTGCGCATCAATGGCAGTGGGGTCGGCGTCCCGCTGGCGGAGCAGTGGAACGGCTCAGCGTGGACCGAAAGGATCCCGCTCGTTCCCCACGACTCGGTGTATGCCGAGCTGAAGGGCGTCTCCTGCACGGCGGCCACCGATTGCGCCGTCGTGGGCTTTTACCGCGACAGCGTCGGCGTCTACCAGCCGCTGGCCGAGCACTGGGATGGAAAGGTCTGGAGGAGCGAACTCATCCAACCTCCGCCGCAGACAACCGCCACCGTGCTCAACGGGGTGTCCTGCGCGGCGCCCGGACAATGCACCGCGGTCGGCAACTACGATTTCGGCGGAACCGAGCGAACGCTGGTGGAGACCCGGACCAGCGCCGGCTGGGTGTGGACAAATTCGCCCAACCCCGATCGGGCGCAGGCCAGCAATCTGTACGGCATCTCGTGCACCTCGGTGACCTCGTGCACGGCCACGGGCTCCTACAGCGACAGCTCTGACCGGCTCCACCCGCTCGCTGAGCGGCTAGCCGGCGCCACCTGGGCGGTGCAGGCAACGGCTCCACTCGGCGGGACTACGGGCCAGTTCTACGCCGCGTCCTGTCCGAACGCGACGGCCTGCGCCGCCGCCGGTAGCTACTTCACCCCCAGCGAAGTCTCGCTCGCCGAGCGCTGGGACGGGCTGCGCTGGAACTACCAGGACACCGTCGACCCAACCGCTGCCGCGCGGGTCGTCCTCTACGGCGTCTCGTGCTCGACCGCGGTCACCTGCACCGCGGTCGGGTTCTCGGCCACGAGCAGCGGGGCGCCGGTGCTCCTCGCCGAGGAATACTCATGAGTTCGCGGCTGCACCCGCCCCCCATGGAGGAGGCCGTAAGCAATTAGCCGTTCGCCGTCGCCATCGACATCGCCTCCGGTACCGCCTACGTGACAGACGTAAACGACGTCCGATCCCCCCACCAGGGCTCTGAAGTACCGATCCCGGACCTCGGTATTCACTCGGACTCTTCGGCGGCCGCACTCGATGGCCAGTGGGCGGGCGTCCAGTCGCCGCCTGGGTCCGTGGTTTGCCCCACTTCGATCAGATGGCCGTCCGGGTCGCGGATATAGCAGCGGATCTCGTACTGGTGCTGTTTTGGCGGAGTGAGGAAATTCGCGCCCCTGGCGGTCCATTCGGCGTGAACGGCCGCGATGTCTTTGACGCGGATGTTGAGGAAGCTGCTGACCCGGTCGGGATCACGCGGCGTCTCCAAGGTCACCGCCGGCTTGTCGTCCGTCGGTCCGCCGCCAACGCTGCTGACGATAAAGCTGTTGGATAGTGCGACATTGGTCGGCTCTCCGGACGGCTTTCCGGAGAAGACGACCCTGCCGCCGAGTACTTCGGTGTAGAACCGCCGGGAGCGCTCGACGTTGTCCGAGACGATGAAGCGGGTCAGCACAAGCCCCTCGGACCCGTCCGCGGGCGTACTCGATGGCCAGTTAGCGGGCACCCAGTCGCCGTCTGGGTCGGTGGTTTCCCCCACTTCGATCAGATGACCGTCGGGATCGCGGATATAGCAACGGGTCTCATACTGGTGCTGTTTTGGCGGCGTGAGGAAATTCGCGCCCCTCGCGCTCCATTCGGCGTGAACGGCCGCGATGTCTTTGACGCGGATATTGAGGAAGCTGCTGACCCGGTCGGGATCACGCGGCGTCTCCAAGGTCACCGCCGGCTTGTCGTCCGTCGGTCCACCGCCGACATTGATGATGATCCAGCTGTTGGACAGCGCGACATAGGTCACGTCTCCGGAAAAGACCACCCGGCCGCCTAACACCTCGCTATAGAACCGTCGGGAGCGCTCGACGTCGTCCGAGACGATGAAGTGGGCCAACACGATCCCCTCGGGGGGCGGGGCGAGCTCGGCCATCTGGACCTCCACTGTTGGGTCGCGCACCCGCTGACGACGGGGTCGGCAGTGGATCATACGATGAAGCCGAATTCATCCCGTCGCCTGATCGGGTCCCGCCGCGGGTGAGCACGAGGCTGGGTCCGCAGGTGCGCGGTTCGCGTGCGGTGGGCACTCGTCCGACCTGCCGGGCAGGGCACTTGCATCTGGGGAGTCACGCGATCTAGGATGGGCTAGGAGACAGGTGAGGTCTTGCGCGCGAGTGCTCCAGTGGAGTCGGGCCGCCTTCAGGCAAAGGGGTTCGATATCTCCTACGAGGTGTTCGGCGCGGCAGACCGGCCGCCTGTCCTGCTGCTCCCGACCTGGCAGATCGCGCCGAGCTTGATCTGGAAGCTGCAGGTCCCCCATCTTGCGCGCTTCTTCCGGGTGATCACCTATGACCCGCCGGGGATCGGCGGCGGCGAGCGCACCGAGGATCCGGCTGCGTTTGAGCTTGACCGGGTGGTCGACTACGGCATCGCGCTACTCGACCACCTCGACGTCGCCGCGGCAAGTCTCGTCGGCCTGTCGATGGGCGGCGCCTACGGCCTGTGGATGGCGGGACGCTATCCGGAGCGCGTCACGCGACTGGTGGCGATGGCGACCGTCCCACCGGAATGGGCATTCGGGCAGGATCCGGCGTTTTGGGAGCGGCGTGAGTCCTACGACGGGTGGGAGAAGAAGAACGCCAACTTCTGGCGTGAGCACTATCTGGATTGGGTGACCTTCTTCATGGAGCAGGTGTTCAGCGAGCCGCATTGCACCAAGCCGATCGCGGATGCCGTGGGTTGGGCGATGCAGACCACCCCGGACATCCTGATCAGCAGCGTGGTCAATCCCTCGTTGATGCCCGGTGTCCCGCTCGATCAGATCGTGCGGCGGATCGAGTGTCCCGTGCTGCTGATGCACGCCCGTGACGACCGGATCGCTGACGTCGCGATGAGCCGTGCTCTTGCCGAGTCCAGGCCGGATTGGGAGCTGATCGAGTACGACGCCGGCGGACACGGTGTGAACGTCCGCAACGCGGTGCGGGTGAACATCGAGATCTCGCGCTTTCTCGACGCGCCCGCGCCGGCCCGACGGACGCTGCGGCGTGCGATGGCACAGCGCGTACCGCGGGCGCTGTTCATCTCCAGTCCCATCGGCCTGGGCCACGCGCAACGCGACCTGGCGATCGCGCGAGAGCTCCGCCAGCTGGTCGGCGAGCTCGAGATCGAGTGGCTGGCCCAGCATCCGGTGACGCGCGTGCTCGAGGACGCGGGCGAGACGATCCATCCGCTCAGCCGGGCGCTGGCCAGCGAGTCGGCGCACTGGGAGAGAGCCTCGGGCGAGCACAGGCTGCATGCCTTCCAAGCGCTCAGGGAGATGGACGAGATCTTCCTGGCCAACTTCATGGTGTTCCTCGACGTCGTCCGCGACGGCGCCTACGACCTGTGGGTAGGTGACGAGGCCTGGGAGGTGGACTACCAGTTGCACGAGAACCCCGAGCTGAAGACGACGCCGTTCGTCTTCCTGACCGACTTTGTGGGCTACCTGCCGATCGACTCGCGTCAGGACTCGCGCGAGAGCTGCCTGACCAGCGACTACAACGCCGAGATGATCGAGCAGGTCACCCGGTACCCACGCGTGCGCGACCGCGCGCTCTACATCGGCGACCACGACGACATCGTCCCGGACCGATTCGGCCCGAACCTCCCACTGATCCGCGACTGGATGTCCGAGCATTTCACGGCCGTCGGTTACATCAACGCCTTCGACGCCGCTGACTACGCCGACGTGCGCGCGGTCCGCGCACGGCTCGGATACGAGCCAGATCGTCCGCTGGTCATCTGCACCGTGGGCGGCACCGCGGTCGGCGAGCACCTGCTACGCAAGGCGATCGCGGCCTGGCCGCTGATCCATGCCGAGCGCCCTGACGCGCACTGCGTGGTCGTTGCCGGTCCTCGCCTGGATCCGGCCGGTTTCCCGCAGCACCCTGGTCTCGAGGTGCGCGGTTACGTACATGAACTGCATGAGCATCTCGCGGTCGCGGACCTCGCGATCGTGCAGGGCGGACTGGGCACGACCATGGAGCTGACCCTGACCCGACGCCCGTTTCTGTACTGCCCACTCATCGATCACTTCGAGCAGGTCCACCACGTTGCCCATCGCCTCAAGACCCACGACGCTGGGCGACGGATCGATTACGCGCGGTGCAGCGCCGAGAACCTCGCGGAGCTCGCGCTTCAGACAATGGGCTCGGACACCACGCACTATCGACCGCCCGAGGTGGGGGCGGCCAGGCGCGCCGCATCGTCGATCGCCGAACTGCTTTGACCCACCGCAAGCTGTGACGGCTAGTGGACGCTGGCGCGATATGCGCTCGGTGAAGTAGGCTCGGCAAAGGCTCGACCACCGCAGAACGGGCGCGCCCGAGCCCAGCAAAGACAATCGTTACCTCGGTCATGACCACGGCGATCATCGGCACCGGCGGGATCGGATCGGCCATCGCCCGGCAGCTCGCCTCAGGCGGCGAGACCCTCCGGCTCTCGAGCGCCGACGCGACGTCGGCGCAAAGGCTGGCGGCAGAGATCGGTGAAGCTGCCGTCGTCGCCGTCGACAACCGCGACGCGCTGCAGGGCGCCGATGCCGTCGTGCTCGCGCTGCGGTTTGGCGTGCTGAAGGGCGTCATGGATGAGATCGCCGACGCGCTCACCGGCAAGCTCGTGGTCGTTCCCAGCAACCCGGTCGGCATCGACGCACAAGGTCACCTCAGACGTCTCCTACCGGAAGATCACTCCTCCGGGGAGGTTATGGCCGGATGGTTGCCCGCGGAAGCGCGCTTGGCCATGGCGTTCGGAAGCATGTCGGCCGATCTCTTCACGTCCTCCAGCAACCGGTCACCGGACCGGGCGGTCCTGTTCTACGCGACCGACGATGACCATGCCAGCGAGCAAGTCGAGCGGTTGATCCGAACGGCCGGCTTCGAGCCGGTGAAAGTCGGCGGAATCGAACAGTCAGGCCGACTCGAGGTGGGCGGCGACCTCCACGATCTCGTAGTCGGTGCCGCCGAGGCGCGGTCATTGATCGCCGGCGCCTGATCGCTTCGCCGCTCTGGCTCGCACCTCTTCGGCCGGAACTCCGCCCAGAGGTCTGACGGCGCTCACCAGCGCCGAGGTCGCGGTTGGTTTGGGCGACGAGCAAGTGCGTCGCAGATCGAGACCCGTATTCGTGTTCGCACAGATATGAGAGGCCAGGTACGCCTTCGTGACCGCATGTATCCGAGGCCGTCGCGCAAAGAGGGGGCTCTATACAAAAGTGATAATCGTCGACCCGCTATTGAGCGCGCCAGCGATGAGGTAGGCGCGCTGGTGTCAAAGATTGGCGCCCAGGTCCGGATGGGAGGCGTAAAAGTGGAAATAGTGGCCACTTTTGCGAGGGACATCGGCTGTGCCGCAAGCCAGCGGTCCCTGGATGTGAGGCTCGTGCTATTGCCCAGCGTTTCAGCCGTTGTCAGTACTTGATAACGACCCACGCCCACCCCGGGGTTTACGCGACACCCTCATCCGATTGGAGCAGCGCCTCACACGACCCTTGCCGATGAGAGGGCTGCCCCTATGCATGGAAAGCAACACTCGGACGCTCACGAATAGGCTGTTGATATGTCGGATGTGATTAGCGGGCTGCTCGGCGCCGTGATCGGAGGACTTGGAGTGATCGGCGGTGCGGCGCTCCAAGCCCGCAGCGCTCGAAAGACTCAAGAGGCCGACGCCGAGGAGCGTGAGAAAGAGCGTCAGGCACAACGTGTTGCGCAACTAGGAGAACGGCGACAGGTCCTCGCGCGTCGGTATCTCTTCCAGTTAGACGAAGCCGTCGACTCACTTCGCCACCGAATCAAAACTGGGCTCACCGCGGCGGCCCGGGGTTGCCGAAGGGCTTTTTCCCGGCTACTGGGAGACAACAAGTCTCTATGTCTTCGCTCGGGCTTTGGGGGCGGAACGTCTCTTGGCCATCGAAGGAACATACGTGGAACTCGAAGCGCTGTATGCCGACAGAGCATGCGCGTCCCGGAGCGTGGCGTAGAGGACGCGGTGAGAACGACTTTTGGGGACGCCTTGTTCTACTACCACCGCCTCGCACTCGCCGAGGCAGCGCTTGAGGGCCACGACGACGGGTTTCGGCTCTTGTCGTACACGGAGTTTCTTCGCCGCTTCGAGGATCCAGCGTGGAATATGAGTCGCTCCTGGCCCCCGTCCGCGAAGCGCTCGATTCCGTAGGCTCGGAAAGCTCGCGGAGCTTGAGCAGTCATTGACCAACTTGAGCTAGCGGGTTGCGGCCCTCGGGAAGATCGATCGGAAACGCCGCATGCCTGTCGGACATGGGCCGCTGCCGACTGCCCGATCCGCTCCTATCATCCCCATCGGCTTGGTGCTGCTCGACACAGAGCGCCGCGCCGCGCTACTCCGGCCATCCCCGATCGCCAGACCGAGGCATCCGTAGTTCTCGAGAGCTCCGACCGTCGATGCATGAGACGACCCCACCCGCTCACCTAGTGCTGCTAGTCGGCCAAACCGACAGTCTGTACCGCAGACGCGGCGCACCTTCTGTTGAAGGCTCGCCGCGCTGCTCCCGTTTGTGGTGAAACGGTCGCGGTCGCGCTCGGGCTCGGGCTCGGCTGCTCCGTTTAGCCCAATCCGCTCAAACGTCGCGGCGCCGGGGCGCATACTCGGAACGATGCGCGCGCGCGAGCGGTTCCAGCGTCGTTGCTCGCGGTCACCGCGAGCCGTCGGCTGCCCGGGCGGTTGCCGACTGGAACGGTGACCGTGAAGTCGTTGCTGGTGGTGCGCTTGAGGGTTCGGAAGCCGATGCTCACTCTCGTGTTGGCGGTATCGCCTCCGACCTTGGCGCTGACCTTGAATGCGCCCCGAACACATCCCGTAGGCATCCCGCTGAGCTGAACGCTGGGCTTGGTCATGCGCTGATAGGAGTCGGCGAGGTTGTCGTTGATCACGTGGGCGGTACCGGTCGCGATGAGCTGGATCGGGTGGCGGGGCGTACTCTCCCGATATCGCCAACCCGCCGGGAGGCTGAGTACGTGCCCGAGAGCAGGCAGCTGGTCGATGCTGAGGTTCTTGTCGACGATCTGGGCGTAGGACTGCATGACGTAGACGTTCTTGTCTGGATCAATCAGCTCGTAGATCGGCTGCCCACCCTTGAACGTGTACACGGTCTGGCGCTGCACCGTGTTGGGGACGTAGAACTGCTCGCCCACGGTCGGGGTTCCAACCGGGGTGACAATCGTCCCCCGCAGGCTCATCTCGATGCCTTCGAACGTGAACGTCTGGCCGGTCGTCGAGGAGCCGGTGGCGTCTAGGGTGTCCATCATCCAGTGGCGCGGACCGTTAAGCTGGGCCGCCTGCGACCCGTATTCCTCGTTGACTTCTCCCTCAGTGAGGGCGTCCCATTGGTCGGCTGGACATAGGTTAAGGCCCTGAGTGTTGTAGATGTAGGTCGTGACCGTGCTCCCTTGCGTGACCGACGGGATGACCTCGCAGTAGCGCTGATCGCGCAATCCGGTGGTGGTCGCAGAAGCATCCGCGATCGGCACCGCGAATATCGCCGCGGACACAGCCGAAAGCGTGGTCACGATCCTGCCGAGCTTCCGCTTGTACTGCAACGGCCAGGGCAACGGTTCGCGCCCCAACCGGGCCGCGGCAAGGCGGACGCGAGACAGACACCGGAGTTGCGCAACCTTGCCCGTGAGCGTCCTCGACGCTAGAACCCATAACGCGAGCCCCAACTCGCGCGCGAGCATGCAGAACCGCGCGACCGCGTAGCGCACACTTGTCATGACCTGTCCTTTCCCTTTGTCGGCCGGTTTGGCCGCTGTTTGTGCTGGCTGGCGGATATCCTGAGGACCGCCGGAGCCGCTCACAAGCGGGGGAACCCGAACGTTTACCCTACGCTTTCGGCGCACCTGGTCTGACCCCGAGGAGCGCTGTGCGTGAACTCGCGCATCAGCGGCCAACCGTCGGTTCGTCACTCCACCCTTCGCCGGTGCGACACTGGGGCTTGGCCGAGGCGCACGCGTCTTCTGTACAAGGCAGCTAGCCACAAAGCCCGGCAGCGGCGGGCTGGCGGTTTGCGGGAAGAAGCAGTAATCCAAAACCGTCGGCCGCACTGCACCTTTCCATGCATAGGGGCAGCGGCCGTGAGGCTGCCGATTAAGGCGTCAAGCAGCACCACGCAACCATCGGCTAGCCCGCCGCTGGGCCCGGCATCGATCGCCCGACGCGCATCAACGGCGCCCGTGCCAACAGTCGCGGAGTGCGCAGAAGGCCACACCTCGGCGGGCGCGGCGCACCGGGCATGTGGCCGGGATGCGTCACCACTCGGCTTCAACTTCTGGGCGGCCCCTGGTGTTGCAGGAAGAATCGGATCGTCTCGGCGGAGGAGTTAGGGCCACGCGAATCGGTGTAGGAGCCAGTGGGACTGCCGCCGTACCAGGCGTGACCACCACCGTGGACGATCAAACACTCCACGACGGCGGTCCCGTCGCGATCGCGGTGCACGGTGCGGGTGTAGGAACGTCCGCTGTCGCTGCGCGTCGTGACCGGGGCATCGTGGCCCGTGATGTCGCCGACAGCGAGCCGAGAGGCGATTAACTTGTCGGCGTTGACGGGAGCCACGATCGCGTCCTGGTCGCCGTGGATGACGAGCAGCGGCACGGCACTGGTCGGGGCAGGAGTACCCCCGGTTCGCATGGCGGCGAAGGCGGAGCCGACATCGTGGGCGGCGCGGTAGGCAATCCCGGAGTGCACCCCGACCGCCGCGTAGAGCTCTGGGTAGGTCGCGGCCATGACGGCAGCCATCGCGCCACCGGCGGACAGCCCGGCGACATACACGCGAGTCGGATCGACGACGAGATCGCGCACGACCGCACCGGTGATGCCGGCGAGGATCGCCGGCTCGCCCGCCCTCGCCTGCTGGTCGTTGGCGGAGAACCAGTTCCAATAACGACCGTGGTTGGCCGCACTCGACTGTTCCGGGTAGGCGACGAGAAACGTGTGTTGTTCGGCAAGGTCGTTGATACGAGTGCCGGCCGCAAAGTCCGATGCGTTCTGCCTGCCGCCGTGGAGCATGACGACGAGTGGCACGGGTCGGCCGGTGTAGGTGGTCGGGATGTAGAGGTCGTAGCTGCGTGTCCCGGCGCTCTCGGTGTGGGTGAGGTGGCGGGTTTCGCCCACCAGACCCCGACCCGCGGACGCGGCACAGGCGTGCGGCGCGTCTGGTCGCCCGCGTGGTCGACTGGTGAACTTGGCCGACCGAACGTCAGCGAGATCGGCGAAACGGTGCCGGGCGCTCGGTTTGCCGGGGGCAGCGATGCCGGCGCTCCCCAGGCCCCGCTGCAGAACTTCAGTGGCCTCAGTCAACCGCCCGGCACGCGTGAGCCGCAACGCCTCGGCCATCGTGTTGTTCGGATCGGGGGTCATCGCAGTCCTTTCAGGGTGTAGGAGGCGGCCAGCGCCGAGAGATCGGTGGTTGGATGGACGGACCGCCATCGTGCGAATCGGGTCGCCCCGATCGCAAGCGGCTCATGTGGTGCGCGGCGCGAGCGCCGCCTTCACCGCCCGCGGCGCCCGAAAGGCGCCGAGGACCTCGACCCTCGCGATCGTCGCGACGGCGAGTTCGGGCGAAACGTCATCGGCAATGCTGGCCAATCCGAGAACGCGCAACTCGACCATGTGACCGGAGTCCCGAAGCTGCTCAAGAGCGTCGCGGCTGTAGTGCTCGATGCCGAGAATTAGCTCGCGTCGGGCCACTGTCCTCTCGACAGCGTCTGCGCGGCTTTCGAGCTGACGCCGAATGGCCGTTCGAATGAAATCGGTGCGATTCGCGAAAAAGCCCTCGCTGACCAGCAGGTCGATCTGACCCAGGTCGACGAGCCCCACGTTGATCGTGATCTTCTCGCTCCTGTCGACCTCGACCATTTTGGTCACCCTCTGGTCTTTGGTGGCGCCATCTGTGCGCCATCCTAACACCATCCACACAGATGGTCGGCCACACACACACGCGCCCGCTCACTCTGAGCCTCCATGCCCGACCGATCCCAGTGGTGCAGGGTTTCGGCTAGCTCCTGGGGGCGCGTCCCAGCCGGGCGTAGTGTGAGTGAAGTGATTGCGCCGCCCCAGCTGCGCGCCGCGTTTACGCCGGTGCATACGGAGCGACTGCTGCTGCGGGCAGTATCGGAGGGCGACGTCGATGCGTCGTTTGCAATCCACGGCGATCCGGCGACGTATCGCTTCCACGCGAGCGGAGTGACCCGCTCGCGCGAGCAATCAGCAGCGCAACTCGCGGGCTGGCAGCGCGAGTGGGTGGAGCTGGGCTTCGGTTTCTGGGCCGTCCGCCTGGCGGACGAGGAACGAGTGATCGGATTCGGCGGCCTGACTCGGCGCACGTTCCACGAGCGTCCGGTGTTGAACACCTACTACCGGTTCGCCCCGTCGGCATGGGGGCACGGCTACGCGACCGAGATGGTCGGCGCCGCGCTCGGATTGGCGAAGCGGCTGCTGCCTGAGCTGCCGGTGCTCGTACGCACCCGATCGGAGAATCTGGCCGCGCGAGCCGTGGCGCAGAAGGTGGGACTGCAGCGGGCGCCCGAGCTCGACGACCACCTGCTGACGTACGTCAGCCACGGGGGCCTTTGTCCGCGGGTTACGGCCTGAGCGATTTCTGCAGCCAGCGATCTGCGAACGGCTCATCGTTGAAGGCCTCCACCTGCTCCCACCCGGCGGAGGTATAGAGCGCGAGCGCTTCGGCGAGATCGCTGTTGGTCTCGATTCGAGCGCTGGCGGCGCCGCCGTCGCGCGCGCAGGCTTCGAGCGTGCTTAACAGGCGTCGACCGAGCCCGAGTCCGCGCGCCTGCGGGGCGATCCACATTCGCTTGATCTCGGCGGGGGCGTCTCGATGGTGTTTGACCGCGCCACAGCCGATCGGCTCGCCGTGCCGGTAGGCGACGAAGAAGGCTCCGGCGGGGGGACGGACCTCTTCGGGTCGAGCCGTCGCGCCGACTCTCGGATCAAATGTGCGGGCCGAGCGTCGATTGAGCTCCTGGGCGTACTGCGCCAGGCAGTACCGGGCGTCCGCGTGCTCGGGATCCACCAGGCTGATCCGCACCGTGGTGGCGATCAACAGCCGCTCGACCTCGCTCATCGCCCCGACCAGCCGTTCTCGCTGTGAGGTGCTCAGGGGTTCCAGCAAGCTGCCGGCGAGCTGGTCTGAGCGGACATCGAGCGTCGCGTGCTCACGCCGTCCCCGTGGGGTCAGGCGGGCGAGGCGTGCCCGTCGGTCGCGTGGGTCCTCGGCGACCTCGACCAGCCCGTCGGCCCGCAGCGACGCGAGCAGCCGACTGAGGTAGCCCGAGTCGAGTGCGAGACGTGCCCGCAACCTGGCCAGCCTGCATCCGTCAGGGCCGATCTCCCACAACACCCGTGCCTCTCCCAGCGGGCGGTCGCGGCCCATGTAGCTGTCACTGAGGGCCCCGACTCGCTCAGTCACGACGCGGTTGAAGCGGCGGACCTGCGCGACCTGCGCGACCGTCGGATCGGCCATTTATCTGACTTTAGTCAGATAAATGTCTGGCTGTCAACAACGCAGCGTCGACGATCACCCCCGCCACCACCGCCGCGCCGCACCGACGGAGCCCGCGCTTGTCGCGGCTCATCCTGGGAGGACTGAGCGGCAGCGGGAGCGGCAGCGTGCCGACGGGACTGGGTTGTAGTTGGCGTCTACGCCGCGCTGTTGGCGGGGCTTGCGGTGTGCCGGTGTCGCGCCCCCACGCTTGCCCATGCCTCGACGCCATGGCCCCGACGTGCGCGTTCCGGCGCCCGCAAACATCTCGGCCTCACCCGATGCAGATGAGGCGTGTAGCGTGGCCAGCCGGGAGATTCCGGCCAATGCCACCTTCGAATACGAAAACGACGAAGCAAACGCCGGAGCATCGGCGATTGGAGCAGGCGCGCACCGCCGAGGTGCCCTGGAAGTCGTGGGGCCCGTACCTGTCCGAGCGTCAGTGGGGAACGGTGCGCGAGGACTACAGCGAGGGCGGGGACGCGTGGAACTACTTCACCCACGACCAGGCTCGCTCGCGCGCCTACCGGTGGGGCGAGGACGGAATCGCCGGCATCTGCGACGACGGTCAGCGGTTGTGCCTGGCGCTGGCGTTGTGGAACGGTGCCGATCCAATCCTCAAGGAGCGGATGTTCGGGCTCTCCAATGGGGAGGGCAACCATGGCGAGGATGTCAAGGAGTACTGGTTCTACGTGGACAGCACTCCGACGCACTCGTACATGAAGTGCCAGTACAAGTATCCCCAGCGTGCCTTCCCCTACCACGATCTCGTGGCGACGAATGGGGCTCGGGGCAAGCTGGACATGGAGTACGAGTTGCTCGACACGGGTGTCTTCGAGGAAGGTCGCTACTTCGACGTGAGCGTCGAGTACACCAAGCTGGCCCACGATGACATCGCGATGGTGGTGACCGCGTTCAACCGGGGGCCCGAGGAGGCGACGCTGCACCTGCTCCCGACGCTGTGGTTTCGCAATACGTGGTCGTGGGGCGATGCGGTCTCCCGGCCGAGCCTCGAGGCCCTCCCTGATGGCGCCGACGTGCGCGTCTCGCATGCCGAGCTGGGCGAGTGGGCCTTCCACACCGATGACACGGCGGAGCTGCTGTTCTGCGAGAACGACACGAACCACGAGCGCCTGTTCGGGACCCCGAACTCATCGCCGTACGTCAAGGACGGCGTCAACGACTTCGTGGTTGATGGTGTGGCCGGGGCCGTCAACCCGGGCCGCACCGGCACGAAGGTTGCCGCGCACCATGTTCTGACCATCGCGCCGGGTGAAAGCGCGACGATCCGCGTCCGCCTGCGCTCGTCTTCAAGCGAGACGGACGTGGGCGGCAAGCCCGCGACGGGCGGTGGGCCGGCGGCGGGGCCCGAGGGACCGCTGGCGGCAATCGACGAGGCGCTGGCGACTCGGCGCGACGAGGCCGACCAGTTCTACAAGCGGGTGATCCCGGCGGAGCTTGGTGCCGACGAGGCGATGGTCATGCGCCAGGCATTGGCCGGTCTGCTCTGGGGCAAGCAGTACTACGAGTACGACGTGCACCGCTGGGTGCGCGAGCACGGCGTGAACCCGTGGAGTCCGGGCGCACCGGGCAGCTCGCTGCGCAACGTCCCCTGGTTTCACATGATCGCGCGCGACATTATCTCGATGCCGGACAAGTGGGAGTACCCGTGGTTCGCCGCCTGGGATCTCGCGTTCCATTGTGCGCCCCTGTCCTTGGTCGACGTCGATTTCGCCAAGCAGCAGGTGGAGCTGCTGCTCAGCACCCGATACCTGCATCCGAACGGCCAGATCCCCGCCTACGAGTGGAACTTCTCCGACGTCAACCCGCCGGTGACGCCCTGGGCCGCGCTGTACGTGTACGAGCGCGAGGCCGAGATCCGCGGTGAGGGCGACCACGAGTTCCTGGCCCGGGTGTTCGATCGCCTCCTGACGAACTTCACGTGGTGGGTTAACCGCAAGGATCCTGACGACCGCAACCTGTTCCAGGGCGGCTTCCTTGGCCTTGACAACATCGGCCTGTTCGACCGGTCCGCCCCGCTCCCGGGAGGCGGCACCCTGGAGCAAGCCGACGGCACCGCGTGGATGGCGCTCTACTGCCAGTGGATGCTGCAGATCGCCGTCGAGCTCGCCAAGCGCGATCCCGTGTACGGCGACATGGCCGAGAAATTCCTCGTTCACTTCCAATGGATCGCGGTCGCCGTCAACCCGCCCGAGGGCGACACCGAGCTGTGGGACGAAGAGGACGGGTTCTACTACGACGTCATGCGGTTGCCCGACGGGTCCCGCGTGCCGTTGAAGGTCCGCTCGCTCGTGGGGCTCCTGCCGATGTGTGCCGCCACGGTGTTCGACCTCGACGTGGTCGATCGCCACCCGCAGTTTATGGAGCGGGTGGCCAGGTTCGCGGCCGCCTTCAGCGACATGGTGCCGTCGCTGGCGCATCTGCCGGGACCCAATCCAGAAGGCCACCGCATGGTCTCCCTCGTCGACGAGCAGCGACTGAGGCAGATTCTCGCCACGATGCTCGACGAGGATGAGTTCCTCGGTGCGCACGGCATCCGCGCCATCTCACGGCGGCATCTCGATCATCCGGCGGTGCTCGACTTCGACGGCCGCCACGAGGTCCGGTATCTCCCCGCCGAGTCCGACACCGGAATGTTCGGCGGCAACTCCAACTGGCGCGGACCGGTGTGGTTCCCGATGAACCTGGTCATCCTTCGCGGGCTGGCTCAGCTCCACCGATACTACGGCGACCGTCTGAAGGTGGAGTGTCCTACCGGCTCGGGGCGGGAGATGAACCTGCTGCAGGTCGCCGGCGAGATCTCACGCCGCCTGACGAGCACGTTCACCGAGGACGAGCAGGGCCGGCGGCCCGTGTTCGGCGGGATCACCCAGTTCCAGACCGATCCACACTGGCACGACCTGCTCCTGTTTCACGAGTACTTCCACGGGGACAACGGCGCGGGCATCGGGGCGAGTCATCAGACCGGCTGGACCGGCACCGTCGCCCTGCTGTTCCTGGAGACGATCGCCTGGCGAAGGGGCGCCGAGGCGACCGTCGACCTGGCGAGCTGAACTCGGCGTTTCTCGTGCGACTGGCGCCCCGGCCGACGGTGTATGAGATCAACACCGCCGTGTGGCTCACGCGTCTGGCCCGGGACGGCGTGGTCAGCGGCGGGCTGGGCGATGTCCCCGGCGAGCAGTGGGACGCCCTGGCGGCCCTGCCGGTCGACGCCGTCTGGCTGATGGGGGTGTGGCAGCGTAGCCCCGCTGGTCTTGAGATCGCCCTGGCCGATCCGGCGCTGCGGGCGGGCAATCAAGCCGCGTTGCCGGATCTGCGGCCTGAGGACGTAATCGGGTCTCCGTACTGTGTCCGTGACTACGTCGTGGACGACCGCTTCGGAGGCCCCGACGGCCTGGCGGCGGCGCGCGAGCAGCTCGCCCGGCGTGGATTGGGGCTGATCCTCGATTACGTGCCCAACCACGTCGCGCCCGATCATCCGTGGTTGACCGAGCGGCCGGATTGCTTTCTGCGCGGCACCGACGACGAGTTGGCCCAGCACCCGGAGGCGTTCCTTGGCACGGCCGGCGGCGTGGTCGCCAAGGGCCGTGATCCGTACTTCCCGCCGTGGCCCGACGTCGTGCAGCTCAACGCTTTCGCGCCGGCGCTCCGTGATGCGGTCGCCGACCTGCTGATCGGCGTGGGGGCGCAGTGCGACGGGTTGCGGTGTGACATGGCCATGCTCATGACCAACGACGTGTTCGCCCGCACCTGGGGCGACCGCGCCGGTTCGGCCCCCAGCGCCGAGTTCTGGCCGGTGCTCATCGAGCGGGTCCGGTCCGCTCACCCGGACCTGCTGTTCATGGCCGAGGCGTATTGGGACATGGAGTGGACGTTGCAACAGCAGGGGTTCGACCTCTGTTATGACAAGCGCCTGTATGACCGGCTCGTCCACGAGTCGGCTGAGTCGGTGCGCGGCCATCTGCAGGCCGATGCCTCCTACCAGGAGCGGCTGATCCGGTTCATCGAGAACCACGACGAGCCACGCGCTGCCGCGACGTTCGAACCCGCGAAGGCTCGGGCCGCGGCGGTTGTGATATCGACCCTGCAGGGAGCCCGGCTCTATCACGACGGCCAACTGGAGGGACGCCGAACGCGGATCCCCGTGTTCCTGGATCGTGAGCCCGATGAGCCGGCTGACGGCGATCTCCGCGCCTTCTATGGGCGCCTGTTGCACGCGATCGCCGATGCACACCTCAAGGACGGCGACTGGCGTCTGTGCGAGGCCGTCGGGTGGCCTGACAACGACTCTCATCGTCAGCTCGTGACCTGGTGCTGGGCAACGGACGACTCCCGACACCTGGTCGTGGTCAACCTGTCCGATGGTATGGCTCAGGCGCGCGTCCATCTGCCATGGAACGACATGTCAGGGCAGCGCTGGATCTTGACCGACCGGCTTGACAGCCGGTGCTTCGAGCGCGATGGCGACGAGCTGACAACCGCGGGCCTCTATGTGGCGCTTGACCCCTGGGCGTATCACTTTCTCTCGCTCGCCACCTAATTAGCTGGCTGGGGAAGGGTGGCTGGTCTGCGAACAGCAGGCGTGGCGCGACGTGGGTCGTCTGACTCGTCATATACGCGAGCTAGATGCACCACGTCCGGGACCCGGACCCGAAACCTGGCGAAACTGTGGCGGCGTGCGTCGAGACTGCAACGGCCGTCTCGCCGGGACGTGAGCTTGGGGCAGCTTGCCCAGGATGACCGAAGGCACCCCTCGGGGAGACGACCGTCGCGGTCACGGGGTATGGCGGCCGCTCGGGTTTCAGCGACGACGCGGAGGCCGGGCGCGGCGCTCGGACGCTGCGCAGCTCAGGCACAGCACGCCGTCAGGCATCGCCTTCAGGCGACCGGGCGGGATTGGCCCGCCACACGCATCGCAAATCCCGTAGGTGCCCTCGTCGAGCTTCGTCAATGCTCGCTCAACGCGCTCCAACCCGCGCTCGAGCGACTCACCCACACCGACGTCAGTCAAGCGGCTGACCGCCTCGGAGGTACCATCGCCGATCCGCTTCCCGAAGCTCACCGCGCTGCCACGCTCGGGACGCGCGGCCAGCACCCCCAGCCGCTCGCGGTCACGGTCACGGCGGGCTTCCAGTTCAGCACGCACTGCGTCGAGGTTGAGACCACCGGATGCCATAGTCGTACGGTACGCCGAAGATTAGACGGGCTCCCCGAAGTGCTCGCGCCACACGCGCAGGCCCGGCGCGCACGGCGCGGTGTGCGCCAGTTGACGCAGCGCGACGCGAGCCGCTCGCGAGTGGGCGACGCTGCGAGGCCCGGGCGCGAGCAACCGAGGTGCTTGGCCCGTGCTCACCGCGGTGGCCACCGCGTCTTTGATCTGGACGTGGACGGGGTCGCCGTGCTGGCGCAGCAGCGCCTGGAAGCGAGCGTGCCGTTCGCCGTCGAAGGGGATCGCGACGGCGCCGGGATCGAGTAGCGGGTGGGAGGGAAAGATCGTCGTCACCGGCACCAAACCGGTGGGGATCGGCTCGATCGCCGGATGCGTCCGGCCCGTCACCAGCAGCTTGGGCAGCAGATGCGTGTGCGGTCCCGGCGGCGTGGCGCCGGTAGGCGGCGGGATCGGCGTGGTCACCTCGGCGCGGACGGCGCGGGTCACCACAACTCGAGCCGGGCTACGCGCGCTCAGCAACCGGTGCAGACCTGTCGATGGGTCCCACAAAGATGCGCCCGCGGCGGCCCGGAGCGCTGCCACCATTTCCGGATCGTCGGTTCGTACGCAGAAGTCAGCGCATCCTGTGCCGATGCCGAGATCAAACAGCGCAGCAGAGCGGTCCTCCGGTCGGATCGCCGCCCGGTCGGGACCTAGTGGCGTGACCACCGAACGGCGGTGCATGGTCGCCCGCGTAGCCGGCAGGCAGAGCGCCAACGCCTGGCGCCAGCTTCCGGGCGCCCGCAGGCAGCGCTCGTAGGCGACCAGCCGCAGCTCAGTGGTCGCGTCTACCCGCAGGGCGCCACGCGTCGTCCACATGGCCAGCCCGGTCAGGCCAGCGGGCTCGTCGCGAGCACGCTCGAGGTCGGCAACCGCACCCCACGTGCCGACGCTCCAGCCGGCAGCCGGGTCCGCGAGTTGCCCCTCGATCAGGTTCGCGATGCTCGCGTAGTGGCCGGTCATCCGTCCAGTCGCCCTCGTTCCCGAATCGTCGGCCGCCGACGACCGCGTACGCCGGCGGCGGTGACGGGTTCTACTTAGCCTTGCGGTTGGCCTTGGTGCGGCCGGCGGCTTCGCGCAGCCGGCGGGCCTCGTCTTTGACGGCCAGCGCTTCTTCCTTCTTGCGAAGCGCGTCGGTCTTGGCATCGAGTGTTTCCAGCCTTGCCTTGGGCGCGCGCTCGCTGACTGCCTCATCGGCACGAGCAGCCGCGGTGTTGTTGGCTGCGACGCGCTTGCGCTTGGTTTCGGCGGCGCGGCGCGTCTTCGCCTCACGCTCGCGGTCGGCATCCTCGCGCCGGCTCCTTGCCCGCTGTTCGGCTTGGGCGCGCTGGCGAGCGACCTGATCGTGACGCTGCTGCAGCCGGGTGTCGGCCTGTTCGGTTTTCTGCTCAGCTTCGACTCGCAGTTCCTGCGCCTCCTCGCGCTGCTTCAGTGCCGCGCGTCGCTGTTGAGCGTCATCGCGCAGCACTGAATCGCCAAGGATCGTGCCCGCGAACGCGCGCAGGGTCGCGTCGGTGCGATCGAGCGCGAGCTTCGCGGTGGGCCGGGCCCCGGTTCCGTTTCCGGGCAGCCATCCGATCGCAGCGTCAAACGGCACGCGCGCGAGTCTCAGGTACTGCTCGACTGTGGTTCTGGGAAGGGTCCGGACGTTCATCGGTTCTCCTCGGGGTCGATACTCGCGGCCGCCGTCTCGGCGCGACGGGCTCGCTGCTCGAGCCGGATGGCTTCCTCGGCCGTGTTGACGCGTTCGCGCTCGGCGCGCTGCTCAGCGCTCGACGCGGCCGACTCCTCCGATGCGCGCTTACGCTCTGCCGCGGTCTTGTCTCGCTGCGCCTCGGCCTGTGCGCTGCGCTCAGCCTGGTGGCGGTCTCGCTCGATCTGTTGCTCGCGCTCCTGGGCCGCGACTTCGTTCTCGAGGCGCTGGCGCTCGATCTCCGTCTCGGTTTTATCCGCCTCCAATTTGGCCTCGGCGTCCAGCTGCTGTGCTTCAGCGTCACTACGGCGCGCCTCGGCCTCAGCGTCGACCTGGGCCTGCTGCAGGCGACCTTCACGGGCCAGATCGCCGTTGTCCAGAAGCGAACCGGCAGCAGTCTTGGCCTTCCCGGCGATCTTGCCGATCAGACCGCCAGCGGTCCGCTCAGAATTCTCTTGCTCAGTCAAATCGTTCTTCTCCTTCGAAAATGGTTGGGGTCGGCGACTGCGGTCAGCGTCCGGCGATGAATCCGATGCGGACCGTTTCGTGTGGGCTGCGGTCAGCACGCATTGCTTTCTCCATCACGCGGCCGCGCGGACTTGGTTGGTGAGCGCCCGCGTGCCTGCCAGCAGGCGCTCGCGCTCCAGCGCATCTTGTTGACTGTGAGCGCGATCGATGAGCTCATCGAGGTTCATTGACGCGATCGGTTGGTGCTGGTCCGCCACTTGCTTGAGCGCCGTCCACATACAGGCTTTGCCTCGTACTCCAAGCGCGAGGGTTTCCAGTGCCATGAAGGTGCCGAGCTCGGGGTCGCCCGAAGTCATGCCGCTGAACTTTGCTTTGCCGGCCTTCTCGGCGATCCAGGCTGTGGCCTGCTTGACCGGATTCTTCGAGGTCCCCAGCCGCGCCATGAGTTCGATCAGCGTCTCGCGATCCTGCTCGATCTGTGGCGCGAGTGAGTCCATCAGCTGACCGAGCGCCGTTCCACGGCTCTGCGTCCGGATCTGCTCGGCGAGATCACTACCGAGCATCGCGCCGGCCAGATGGTCGTTCAAGTACACGTCGAGCGCTTTGTCAGCCATTTGCTTGTCCTTGGTTCGGGTGGATGTCTTGTCGCAGGAGCGTGCGGGACCCCGCGGCGAACCGGTTGCTGTTCGCGCGCCGTCTCGCCGACCCCGACTGGCGTTCCCCGTACACGGCGGCGGTGTCCTTGTTGCGTATCAATTGAGACCGTCGATGTCCCATATCATACCAGATTGGGACTCAAATGTTCACATTAGGCCCAGGAATCTCGTCGATGACACTAGAGACGAGACAGCATGTCCCACTATCTGGAAGATACCGCCCCGATCTCCTCTCATTATGTGCGAGTTGGTATGCTAGGTTGGACATATGTGTTCCACGGCGATCGGCTTCTCGCCTGACGAGACGCCTCCGCCGCGGAGAGCTGAGCGCACTGGTCACGTCCGCATGCAGCGAGCCAGGACATCCCGTGAGTTCTGACGCCACTGCCGACTCGGTCAGGCGGCTGAGAAGTGACGGCCGGCGCAGCCGCGAAGCGATCCTTGAGGCGGCCCACGCCGCACTGTTGCGTAATCAACGCAAGACGATGCAGGAGATCGCGGACGCGGCCGGAGTGGGCCGCTCGACGATTTATCGATATTTCCCAACTCGCAGCGACCTTGAGCAGGCCTTGTACGAGCGCTCTGAACAGCTGGCCGCGAGCGCCGTCACAAAAGTCGAACAGAGCGCCGCGGGGCAGCTGGTCGAGGGACGCGCCACGACGACGCCGTTCGGTGGCGCCGCGCGGCCCGACACGACGCAGTTTGACGGCGTGCGCCCTGCCGGACAGCTGGGACGTGAGGAGCCGCTTTTCCTGGATGCAATCCAGGTGCTCGACTCGGTCCCGCCGCATCTGGTCGCCGAGCAGCTCGTGGCTGAAGCCCAGCGAATCGCCGGGGTGCCGGTGGCGCTTTACCTGTTCGACATCGACGGCTCCCGTCTGGTGCGCCTCGCCGGTTCGCGCGAGTTCCCAACGCATTTCGATCACGTCGGCGCGCTGGGCGGCGAGATCCCTCCCGATAGCTTTGCCGTGCTCGAACGCAGGCTGGCGGAGCAGTTCCCCGGCTCGGCGCCATACCCGATGTTGGTCCGCGGGCGTGCGATCGGGGTGCTCATCGCCGTCCGCCAACCCGGGGCGTCGCTGCGAGAGCTCGCGCGTCAGGGGGCTGCCGCGATCGAGCTGACCAGCGCCTACACCGATGTCTTTGAGGGGGGCCGGCGTACCCGACAGCCGTCCCCGGCCGCCGAGCTGCAACTCGGGGTTCTACCTCCCCGAATCATGAACGTGACCGGGGCCGAACTCGCGGGAAGCCTGGTCCCGGCCTATCAGAGCGGCGGGGACTGGTTTGACTTCGCCGACAACCACGACGGCGCGTGGCTTGCAATCGCGGACCCCAAGGGAACCGGCCCCGTCTCAACGGCGTTCGGCGCGCTCGCGCTGTCGGCGCTGCGTGGCGCCCGTCGCAGCGACGCAACTCTCGAGCGGGCAGCGCTGTGCATGGATCAGATCGTGCGCGAGGTCGGGGGCCCGGATTTCACCATCAACGCGCTGATTGCCCGCTGGAACGCGCCGACCTCGCGTCTGGCCTGGATCAGCTGCGACGGACCGCCGCTAATCATCGCCTCGGCCGACGGGACCATCCAGCAGTTCGAGAGCCAAACGCAGGGCGCGCTTGGATCCGCGGAGCCCCCAGCCGAGCGCCAACGCCACGAACTACGCCTGCACCCCGGACAACGGTTGATCCTTTGCTCTGACGGCGCCTCGGCTGCACCGAGCTCCGAGCATGCCACCACTGGGTCATCCACTGAGATCAGTCAGGCGATCATGGCGACCCAGCACGCATCCGCGGCCGCGACCGTACGCCACATCCTCGACATCATCGCCCCCGCCTCACCTGACGGCCCCCAAGACGACGCCGCCGTAATCACGCTCCGGATCATCTGAAACCAGACGCAGCGTCCAGGCGTCAGTCCTCAACGCCGCTGGTGTCCTCGTTCTCGTCCTCGTGGAGGTCGATCTGCAGGATCACCGGCGCAACGGTAATGCATGGGCGGCAGCTGGCTCCGGTCAAGGCCCCGACTGTGATCGAATGGACGCGTGCTCTCGTTTGACGACCTGCTGGAATCGTGGGACGGCGAGACGGCGGTGATCCACCGCGACCGCGAGACCGGCGGGTGGATCTTTGTCTGCATCCACTCGAGGCGGCGCGGTTGCGCGGGCGGCGGCACGCGCATGAAGGTCTACGGCAGTCCGGCCGAGGGCTTGAACGACGCGATGCGCCTGTCGGTGGCGATGTCCCGCAAGCTCGCCGTCGCCGAGCTCCCGTTGGGTGGGGGCAAGGCGGTGATCGCCGTCCCGGAGCTTCCCAGCGGGACAGCACGCCGGGCGCTGTTTCTGCGCTACGGCGACCTCATCGAATCCCTCGGAGGCAGCTACCGGACGAGCTCGGACATGAACACGGACGAGGATGACATGGACGTGATCTGGGAGCGGACCAAATACGTCTTCGGACGGTCGACCGGAGCCGGCGGCGCGGGCAACCCCGCTCCGCCGACTGCGCTCGGTGTGTTTCACGGCATTCGCGCCAGCCTCGCCCACGCTTTCGGTTCAGATGACCTCGCCGGCCGGGTCGTCCTCGTCCAGGGTGCCGGCGGCGTCGGGTCGCGGCTCGCGGACCATCTCGCCCGAGCCGGCGCCGCTGTGCTCGTCGCCGACGTCGATCCCGTTCGCGCGCAAGCCGTCGCGGTCCGCACCGGCGGAGAGGTGGTGCCGCCGGAGCAAATCCTCGACACGCACCCCGACGTCTATGCGCCCTGTGCCGGCGGCGGCGTTCTCACCACGGATTCGGCATCAAAGGTCCGCTGCGCGGTCGTCGCAGGCTCGGCGAACAATCAGCTCGCTGAACCGCGAGCCGCCGCCGTCCTCGAGAGCGCGGCATTCTCTACGCGCCCGACTACGTCATCAACGCCGGGGGTGCAATCGCCGTCGTAGCCCTGGAGCAGCTCGGCTGGAGCGATCCCGAGGTTGACGCCGCCCTGGGGCGGATCGGCGACACGCTGCTGGAGGTGTACAGCCGCAGCGAGGAGCAGGACATTTCGACCGCCGCCGCCGCTGACGGGCTCGCCAGGGAGCGCCTCATCGACTTCTCGTAAGTCGACAATCGCCGCCGCGATTGGCAAGCGGTGGCAAATCTCGCATCGCGGGGGTGTCCATGTGGCCGGCCTCGTTCGTCGTAGGGGTGTTGAGTCGATCACGTGACCTGAGGAGTCTCGATGCACATGCGGAAAGCGAGGATTGGAAAATGAAGTACGTGATGTTGGTTTGCCGCGATCCGTCGATTGAACTGTCCGCGCAGCAGCGGACGACGATCGGCCCGGAGGTGGACGCTTGGTTGCAGGAGATGGAGGGACGCGGCGTGCACCGGCAAGGCGGAGGCGAGCTGTCGCCCGTGCGCGACGCCACGACGATCCGCGTCCGTGGTGGCGAGGTCGTGATCTCGGATGGCCCGTTTGCCGAGACCAAGGAGCAGATCGCCGGCTTTGACATCCTGGATTGCGCTGATCTGGATGAGGCGATGGAGGTGGCCGCCAAACATCCGGTCGCTCGACTAGGAGCGCTCGAGCTGCGCCCGTTCGCGGAGGGATGAGCCAGCGGCCGCTGTGGGCTCCCACGCGAACCCATCCGGGTCGGTGAAGGAGCCGGCTTCGCCGCCGATGACGATCCGGTGCGAGCCGGTGCCGTCCGGGGATACGCCGGCGTCCTTGGCCAGCGCGCCGCGCCTGTAGAGCGCCAGTGTGACCTGCGCGGTGGCGAACTGGACGTACCTGCGGCCAAAGCTCCTCGCCACCTCCAGGCCGCGGTCGACGTAGAACCGCTTGCTGGCGGCAACGTCCTCGACTCCCAACAGGAGCACGACCTCATCGATCTGCCGAGTGGCCGGGCCGCTGTCCTTCTTCGATGACGTCGCGACCTTCCAGATCGTCCCGTCCGGGGCTTGTACGACGCCGCCGTAGCCCCAGAACCCCTTCTTGGCCGGCTTCAGCGGCGCCGCGCCGGCCTCGAGGGCCGCGCCGATGAGCGCGTCCACCGTAGCCGGCTGGGACACCACCAGTGACAGCGTGAACCCGCGAAAGCCGGTCGTCGGCGCGTTCGAGGCGCGCAGGGCCACCTGATTGTCCAAACCGAACGCGGCCGTGTAGAAGGCGTCGGCGGCCGTGGGGTCAGGCACTTCGAGGGTGACCGATTCGATCGCTGTCATGGCTGGTCCTTTCGGGACGGTGTTCGGGGCACCTGGACGACGCGATCATGGTAACACACCATGATTGATGCACACAATCATTTTGGTCCTCCACATCTGTAAAGGTTCCTGCGCCTAAACTCGCGTCTGTGAGCTTTCTTCGCAGCGGGAGCTGGACGTCCGATCTCCGCCAGCGGTCAAGACAGGAGGTCATCCAGCAGCGGTGGTCGACCCGATCCGACCACCTCGCCGAGGCGACGGTCGCCTGCGCACGCTGTGACGCGCCGGTCGCGATCGGTTCCGAACCGCTGACGATGACCGACATGCTCACGTGCCCGTTCTGCGGCCACCGCGGCCCAGTCCGGGACTTCGTGTCGCTGGCCAAGCCCACCCGCCCGACGCACGTCGTGCTCCGGATCAGGTTCGCCGACACACACTGATCCCCGGGCGATCCTGGCCGCCCTGATGCCCCGCGCGCAAATAGCATGTGGGGCATGCAGGCCGACGCGCACGCGTTCTGGCTGCGCGCGCCCGGCTGCGGGGAGATCCGGCCGGTCACGCTGCCCGAGCCGGGGCGGGACGACGTGATGGTGCGCACCTTGCGGTCCGGCGTCAGCCGCGGCACCGAGACGTTGGTGTTCCGCGGCGGTGTGCCGCCGGCCCAGTACGCCGCCATGCGGGCACCATTTCAGGAGGGGGACTTCCCGGGGCCGGTCAAGTACGGCTACCTCAACGTCGGCGCCGTCGAGCAGGGACCGGCGGAGTTGCGCGGCCGCACGGTCTTCTGCCTGTACCCGCACCAGACCGCCTACGTGGTGCCGGCCGGCGCGGTGACCGTCGTGCCCGAGGGCGTGCCGCCCGCTCGTGCCGTGCTCGCGGGCACGGTCGAGACCGCCGTCAACGCCCTGTGGGACGCCGCGCCGCTGCTCGGCGACCGGGTCACCGTCGTCGGCGCCGGCATGGTCGGCTGCTGCGTCGCGCGCCTGCTGAGCCGGTTCCCGGCGGTGCAGGTCACGCTCGTGGACGTCGATGCCGGCCGGGCCGAGGTCGCGGCCGCACTCGGCGTCGACTTCGCGCTGCCGGCCGACGCCGCCGACGGTCGCGACCTGGTCGTGCACGCCAGCGCGACGTCCGCCGGGCTCCAGCGGTCGCTCGACCTGCTCGCGCCCGAGGGCACGGTCATCGACCTCAGCTGGTACGGCGACAGCGAGGTCCGGCTGTCGCTGGGCGGCGCGTTCCACTCGGGTCGCCTCGGCATCCGCGCCAGCCAGGTCGGCACCGTCTCCCCGGCCCGCAGCGGGCGCCGCACGACGGCCGACCGGCTGGCGCTCGCACTCGAGCTGCTGCGCGACCCTGCCTTCGACGCGCTCGTCACCGGGCAGTCCCGCTTCTGCGAGCTGCCCGACGTGATGGCCCGGCTGGCCGCGGGGAGCCTGCCGGCGCTCTGCCACACCATCACCTACGACGGGGGAGCTAGATCGTGTTCAGCGTGACCGTCCGCGATCACATGATGATCGCCCACAGCTTCCGCGGCGAGGTGTTCGGGCCGGCGCAGCGCCTGCACGGCGCGACCTACGTCGTCGACGCCACCTTCCGGCGCGCGGCGCTCGACGCCGACAACATCGTGGTCGACATCGGTGCGGCGGCCGAGGAGCTGCACGCCGTGCTGGCCGAGCTCACCTACCGCAACCTCGACGACGAGCCCGCCTTCGCGGGCATGAACACCTCCACCGAGGCGCTCGCCCGGGTGGTCGCAGATCGACTCGCCGACCGGGTGCACGCCGGCGCCCTCGGCGACGCCGCTCGGGAGCTCGACGGGCTGGTCGTCACGCTGCACGAGTCGCACATCGCCTGGGCGAGCTACGAGCGGCCGCTGTGACGGCGGTGCATGTCGTCGTGCCCGACGGCATCGACGACCCGGCCCGGCCGAGCGGAGGCAACACCTATGACCGCCATCTCTGCCGCGGGCTCGACCTCGCTCGGCTGGTCGGTGCACGAGCACGCCGTACCCGGCGGCTGGCCGCGACCCGACGCGGCGTCGTTCGCCGCCCTCGCCGGCGTCGTCGGGCGGATCCCCGACGACGCCGTCGTGCTGCTCGACGGGCTGGTCGCCTCGACGGCCCCCGAGGTGCTCGTGCC
Source organism: uncultured Solirubrobacterales bacterium (assembly GCA_963754375.1). Lineage (GTDB taxonomy): Bacteria > Actinomycetota > Thermoleophilia > Solirubrobacterales > Solirubrobacteraceae > Palsa-465. The sequence continues at coordinate 121,681 of CAVWFX010000011.1, read as the reverse complement.
GCAGGCGCGCCGGTTGCGCCTGGTCGTGCTCGTGCACATGCCGCTGGGTCACCGCCCGGCAGATGACGGCGCCGACGACGCCCGGATGCGGGAACGCGCGGTCCTCTCGGCCGCCGCTGCCGTCGTCACGACCAGCGCGTGGACCCGGCGTCGGCTGCTGGAGCTGTACCCGTTGCCCGCCGACCGGGTGCACGTCGCCGAGCCCGGCCGTCGACGCCGCCGAGCTCGCGACCGGGACCGCGGCCGGCGGGGCGCTGCTGTGCGTCGCGGCGGTGACCTTCGACAAGGGCCACGACGTGCTGCTCGATGCGCTGGCGACGATCTCGGACCTGTCCTGGCACTGCGTGTGCGTGGGCAGCCTCGACCGCGACCCGGCGTTCGTGGAGAGCCTCCGTCGCCGCTCGCTGGACGGCGGGCTCGACGACCGCGTGTCGCTTCCCGGGACCACGGACCGGAGCCGATCTCGACCGCAGCTACGCCGCCGCGGACCTGATGGTGCTGGCGTCGCGTGCCGAGACGTACGGCATGGTCGTCACCGAGGCTCTGGCCCGTGGCCTGCCGGTCGTCGCCGCCGAGGTCGGCGGGCTGACCGAGGCCCTCGGTCACGGCGCCGACGGGATCCGGCCGGGGCTGCTGGTCGCGCCGGAGGACGCCGGCGGCACTCGGCGCCGCGCTCCGGGCCTGGCTCGGCGACGCCGAGCTGAGAGGGCGGCTGCGCCGGGCCGCCCGCGAGCGGCGCGAGTCGCTCTCCGCGATGGTCGACCACCACGTCCGTCGATCGCAGGTGTCCTGGCCGGGGCGTCGCGATGACCGTTGAGGGCATCCGGGTCAGCCGGGGCTGGCTTGCCCTGCGCGAGCCCGCCGACGCCGCGGCCCGTGCCCGCGACCTCGTCGAACACCTCGGGCGACGGCTCCCGGCAACCGGCCGCTGGGTGATCCACGACCTCGGCTGCGGCACCGGCGCGATGGGCCGCTGGCTCGCGCCGCTGCTGCCCGGGCCGCAGCACTGGATCGTGCACGACCGCGACGCCGACCTGCTGGAGGTCGCCGCCGCCGACCTCCCCGGCCCGGCCGCCGACGGAGCCGCGGTCACCGTCGAGGCGCAGGCACGTCCGACATCACCCGGCTGCACCCGGGCGATCTCGCCGGCGCAACCCTCATCACCGCCTCGGCGCTGCTGGACATGCTGACCGAGGACGAGCTGGCCGGGCTGGTCACCGTCTGCGCCGGCGCCGGATGTCCGATCCTGCTGACCCTGTCCGTCGTCGGTCGCGTCGGCTTGACCCCGGCGGATCCGCTGGACCGCCGCGTGGCCGCCGCATTTGATGCCCACCAACGCCGCGCGACGGAGCGGGGCCGCCTGCTCGGCCCGGATGCCGTCGCGCTCGCCGTCGAGGAGTTCGGCCGACTGGGCGCCGAGGTCCTCGTCCGGCCCAGCCCGTGGCGACTCGGCGCCCGGCAGGCCGACCTGGCGGCGGAGTGGTTCACCGGGTGGGTGGGTGCTGCCTGCGAGCAGCAGCGCCGAGCTGGCCGCCGAGACCGACGTCTATGCACGCCGACGTCTGGCGCAGGCGAGCCGCCGGACAGCTCGCCGTCACCGTCGACCACGCCGACCTGCTGGTCGCTGCCCGTCGGTCAGTCGGTCTGAAATCGCGGCGAGAGCGCGTAGCGCAGCAGCACCACGTCGCCGATCTGGCGGACCCCGGCGAGCGTCGCGCGCCGGCCGGGGTTCCACGGGAAGCGGCCGTCGCTCACGAACCGTGGGGCCCGGGAGTCGCCGACGAAGAACGGAGCGACGACCAGCTGCAGCTCGTCGGCGAGGTTGTCGGTCAGGAACTGGGTGTGCACCTTGCCGCCGCCCTCGACCATCAGCCGCTGCACGCCGCGGGCGCCGAGGTCCTCGCTGATCCTGCGCATCTCGCACCCGCTCGGCCGCCGTCGACCACGGTCGCCACCGGTCCCGAGTCGCGAGCGGGCGTCGACCACCCGCGGGCTCGCGCAGTAGACGAGCTTCTCGGTGTCGCCGGTGGTGAAGAAGTCGGCGCACGGGTCCAGTTCCACCCGCTCGGTCACGGTGACCTTGATCGGCGACGGCGGCAGCCCGCGAGCCGTCCGCGCGTCGCGGCGGGTCTGCGAGCGCACCAGCAGCCGCGGGTTGTCGTTGCGCACGGTGGCCGCGCCCACCAGGATCGCGTCGCAGGAGGCGCGCACGGCGTCGACCCGGTCGAAGTCGGCGTCGTTGGACAGCTCGAGGCGCCGCGGCGACGCGCTGCCGAGATAGCCGTCGATCGACATGCCGCAGCTCAACAGGATGTAGGGGCGGTCAGGCATGTGCTGCTCCCTCCCGGAGCGGCGGTTCGGTCCGCCCCGGAAGCCGGGTACGACGGAACCATGCCACCACGAGGACGGCGGCGCCCGGCAGGGTGGCGACGAGCACCATGACGCCGTAGACGACGGCGGTGGTGACCCCTCGTTGCGCGCCCAGGCCGGCCGCGCCGAACGCCCATGCCGTCACGCCCTCGCGCGGCCCCCAGCCACCGACGCTGGGCAGCACCATGGCCATCATCACGAGCAACGCGATCGGCAGCATCTGGGACGGTGACGCGGTGGCCCCGGCGGTCCGCGCGGCGATCAGGAACGTGATCGCGTGGCCGGCGACGACCAGCGCGGACGCGAGCGCGATGCCGAGCCACGCCCTCCGGGTCAGCAGCGCGTCGTGGATGTCGCGCGCCACCGCGCGCCTCAGCCGCGCCCACGCCGACCGGCCGCCGCCGGGTCGCGCCCTGGCCACGAGCACGACGGCCGACCGCCGCCGCGACGACCGCGACCGCCACCAGCGGCATCGACGACCGCACCGGCGACGGCAGCGCGAGGAGCACGACCACCGTCAGGACGACCTGCACGACCTGGCCGGCGGAGCGCTCCCAGGCGACGGCCCGCAGCCCGCGGCCGACATCGCGCACGTCGCGACCGTGGCTGACCCCGCGGTGGACGTCGCCCACGACCCCGCCGGGCAGCGTGACGTTGAGGAACTGCGACCGGTAGTAGGCCGCCACCGCCGCGGGCAGCGACAGGTCCACGCCGAGACCACCGGCCACGGTCTTCCACCGCCAGGCACAGCACACCGTGGTCAGCACCGCGATGCCCGCCGCCGCCGCCAGCGCCCGGCCGTCGACCATGCGGACGCCGTCGAGGAACGGGCCCGTGCCCAGGCGCCAGACCAGGACGCGCGAGCGTCAGCGCCGGAGCCGACGAGGCGGCCCCACGTCCACAGCCGTCCGGCTCATGCGGGTGCCTCTTGCGCTCGAGGGTGCCGCCGGCGGGCCGCCCGGGACGAGCGCTGGCGCTGCCGGAACGGGGTCTCGAACACCGATGCGAACACCCGCGCGAACACGATCGTCAGCGGCAGCACCAGGGCGAGCGAGACGAGGAAGAAGGGAACCCCCTGGTGGACCCGGCCGGCCACGATCAGCTCGCAGACGACGGCGACGATCGGGGCGTGCGTCAGGTACAGGCTGTACGAGCACGAGCCCGAGGCTGCGCATCGGCCGCGCGTCGAGCACGCGCAGAAGCGGCGCCGGACGGCCGGTGGCCAGGCCGGCCAGCAGGCACGCGATGGCCGGGCCGAGCGCGAGGTCGACCCAGAACAGGTGGTCGAGCGTCCACACCGAACCCTGCCACCAGATCGTCGCCAGCACCGGCGCGGCGGCGGCGAGCGCGAGCCAAGCCCACGGCCACGACCGGCGAGCCTGGCTTGCGCCGACGATGCCGGCGGCCAGCGATGCCGACCGCGAACAGCGCGGCGAGATCGGGCGGAGACTGGATCACGAACGTGTTCAGGTGCGAGACGTGCGGGCCGACGATCCCCACCGCCGCCACGACGAGCGTGACGGTCGCGACCATGACGACGGCGCCCCACCGGCGGACCATCAGCAGCAGCAGCGGGAACAGGCAGGTACAGCTGGGCCTCGACGGCCATCGACCAGAACGCCGCGTTGGGGCTGTGCGCGCCGACGATGTTCTGCACCAGCAGCCCGTTGACGACGACCGATTTCGCGTCGGGCACCCCGTGCCCTGGCTGAGGAACGATCAGCCACGCCACCGCGAGGCTGAAGGCGAGCGCGGCCCAGTACGCCGGCAGGATGCGCCAGGCCCGCCGCCGCGCGAACTGCGGAGATCTTGTCGAGTCGCCAGCCGTGGCGGGCCGGCGACAGGGCCAGGGAGAAGCCCGACAGCACGATGAACACGACCACCGCGAAGCGCCCGTAGATGAACCAGCCGGCCCAGAACGGTGCGTGGTCGACCGGGTAGCCGGGGAACGCGCGCAGGAAGACGTGGTTCACCACGACGTACAGCGCCGCCAGGCCCCGGAGGCCGTCCAGGCCGGCCAGCCGCTGTCGCGCAGGACGGCGCGGCAGTTCACGGCGAGCTACCGGGTCGCCGGTTGCGAGTCGAACGCGGTCGAGGAAGCGGTTGCGGAAGGCGCTCATCGGCCAGACCGGCGCGTTGGGCTTGGGGCTGCAGGCCCGGCTCCCCAGCCCCAGCTGCCGATCTGCTTGAGCACCTTCGGGTCGTGGGCGATGATCGAGATCGGCACGTCGTGATTGGAGTGATCCCCGCTGACGATCGGCAGCGGCTGGTGGTCGCCCAGGACGATCATCACGAGGTTCTTCTTGCCGTAGTGCTGCACGAACGAGGTCAGGCGTGTTCAGCGAGTACACGATCGACTTGCCGTACGCGGCCTGCACGCGCGGGGGGTTGCTCCAGAACGCCCCCGTCTCGTGGATCTCCGGATTGTGGTTGTAGATCGAGCCGTTGCCGACCTGGTTCCAGCCGACCTTCTCGGGGATGCGGTTCCACGGCATGTGGCTCGACACCGTGTCGACCTCCGCGAACAGCGGCTGCGTATGAGGCTTCGCGAGCTCGAGGCGGTTGAAGCGCCGAGAAGATGTACTGGTCGGGCATCGACGCGTAGGTGAAGGTGGGGCCGTGATAGCCGACCTGATAGCGGTTGTAGATCTTGTCGTAGTGGTAGAACGCCTTCCCCTGTGGCCACGGGCGGTCGTTCGATGGATCGTCGTCGACGGTCCGCCACCCGGCCTGCTTGAACGCCTCGGCGAGCGTGAAGCGCTTGGCCGATATCAGCTGGTTGTAGCGGTCCTGGTTGTCGACCCAGAGCCCCGCCTGCAGGCTGGAGTGCGCCAGCCAGCTGATGCCGCCGTACGTCGCCGAGGTGAGGAAGCCGCTGCGGGAGGAGAAGCCGGCGCTGGCCAGCCGCTTGTTCCCCTGCGGCCAGCGCAGCATCGACCTCGGGCGAGAACGAACGGCCCTGCACCGCCTGCTGGCCGTAGGCCTCGACGAACACGAGCAGGACGTCCTTGCCGCGCAGCGCGGTCAGCAGCCGGTTGGTGGGCGTGTTGCGCGAACGCGTCGTGCTTGATCTCGGCGGCGAACACGCCATGGTCGTGGATGTCGGCCTGCACCGCGTTCGACCTCGTCGACGACGAGGCCGGCGGACAGCGTCGAGGCGATCGGCGTGTGGGAGATGAGCTGCGCGCCGAGCACCCAGCAGAGCGCCCCGACAGCGCCGAGCCCCGCGAGCGCCCGCAGCGCCCAGCGGCGGTTGTCGGCCGCGACCCGGGTCAGCCGCAGCATCGCCAGCGTCAGCAGGACGGCCAGTACGACGGTGCCGACAACCGCGCCGACCTCGATCAGCTTCGTCTCCGTACCACCGACCAAGGAGCGCAGCGTCTCGATCCCGTTCCCGAGCTGAGCTCGTGTCTCCGAGCGGGTCGTATGGCCGGTTGTAGAGCGTGAACACCTCGTAATTGATGACCTTCAGGACGACCACCAGCGTGAGGGCCAGTCCGGCGATCACCGCCAGGATGCGTCGAGGGGTGCGGGGCAGGACGAGGGCCACCGCGATCAGGACGAGAGCCTCGAGCGGGATCCTCAAGAACCCGGTCAGCGTGAGATATTTCGGCTGGTCGGGGGCGACGAGGGCGACCCACACGAGCAGCGCGGCGAGGATCGTGAGCCCGACCGCAATGCCATCTCCGCACGCGGGCCCGTGGCTTGCCGGGAGGGTCGGCCTTGCACCGGGGCCGTGAGGTCCGGGCTCGACCACCGATTCGAGGCTGCGCGCCGTGCCGGTTGCTCCGCAGCCACCACACGTCGCGGCCGAACGACTCGGCCAGCAGGACGAGGGCGACGACGAGGACGGCCTCGGTCACAGCCGGCGACAGGACGCGCGCGGCCGCGACGGTCAGCACGATCCCCTGCGTCGCGGCGACGAACTTGCGCCAGTAGCGCGGCGGCAGCGGCTCACGCAGCCACGGCAGCAGCCATCCGGCGGCGAGAAACGCGTAGCGTGCCGCGCCGATCGCGAGCACCCAGGCGCCGGCCGAGCGGGCGACGTACACGCTGAGGACGAGGATCAGGAACGCGTCGACCTCGGCGTCGAAGTGCGCGCCCAGCGTCGCCGTGGTCCGCGTGCGCCGCGCGACCCATCCGTCGACCGCGTCCAGCGCGAGCGCGACCGCCGCGAGTGACACCAGCAGCGCGACCGGCACGGGCTGGTCGAACGAGTCCGCGACCAGCGCCGCGACGCCGACGGCGAGCGTGGCCCGGGCGAGGGTCACCCAGTCGGCCGGGCCGAGCCGGTCGGCGCGGTAGTAGGAGAGCCCGCGCGCCAGCGCCGCGTTCGTGATCACTCCGCAGGCGACTCCGACGGCCCAGGCGGCGGGGCTGAGGCCGGCGCCGCTGAGGCCGACGGTGACCGCGAGCGCGGCGATCAGCAGCACCTGGGCGATCAGAGCGGTCACCGGGGCGGTCTGAGCCGTTCGCATCATGCGCCGAGCGTCGTCGCGACCGAGGGCGACGGCTGCGCTGCTTGGGATCCATGCCAATCATGACGCTCGTCCACGGCCAAGCCTTCCCGCGCGGGCTGACATCCTGCCGGCGTGGACGACGCGCTGCGAGCGGCCGTGAAGCAGGACGAGCGTGCTCCCGTTCGACCAGGCCCTCCAGCCGAGCCCGCGTGTCGGCGTATCCGCCCGGCGAGTTCGTCGAGCAGGAGAGCTTCATGCGCGCCGGAGAGATTCGGGCCCTGGCGGACCGGGCCGGCATTGCCCCCGGGGTCTCCGTGCTGGACCTGTGCTGCGGAGTCGCCGGGCCAGGACGGTTCATCACCCGGGAGCTCGGCTGCTCCTATCTGGGGGTGGACTTCAGCTCCAGCGCCATCGACATCGCGCGTGAGCGCGCTCGGCGACCTTCCCTGTCGCTTCGAGGTCTCGCGGATCCCGCCGGTCCCTCGCGGGGCCGTTCGACGTGGTGCTCCTGCTCGAGACGATGCTCGCCTTTCCCGACAAGCAGCCGCTGCTTCGCGGAGATATCGCCGGGCGCTGACGACCGGCGGGCGGTTCGCCTTCACGCTGGAAGAGGGCCTGCCGCTGACGGAAGCAGAGCGAGCGCGGATGCCTGACGCCGACACGGTTTGGCTCACCCCGCTGGAGGAGATGCTCACTGTGCCTGGAGCGGGTCGGGCTGGTCGTCCGCTGGCAGGATGACTGCAGTCAGTCCCACCGTGCCGTGGCGGATTCGTTGATCGACGCGTTCGCCGCCGATGCCGCGGACATCGCCGCGCAGATCGGACGCCAGGCACTGGATGAGCTGCTGGCCGCCCACCGGCTCTGGAGCGACTGGCTGCGGGAAGGACGGGTCCGCAAGCTCGCTTTCGTTGCCGAGAAGGTCCGGTAGCCGGCTGGCGGATGCCGCCGCCGACGGTCACGTTTCCGCTCCGCGCCGTGTCATTTCCATAGACGCCAAACCATCGACCTCGTCGGAGGATCACCATGCAACCACGAATTGACAACCCGGTCCAGACCATCCCCGGAGCTATGCAGGCTCTCCAGAAGTTCGGATGGGCCGCCCGGCACGGCGGAGTACCTGAAACCACGCTGCACCTGGTGGAGGTCCGCGCCAGCCAGATCAACGGCTGCGCCGTGTGCCTGGACATGCACACCCGTGAGATGCGCAACGCGGGCGAGTCCGACGCGCGCATTTTCACCGTCGCCACCTGGCGCGAGGTGCCGTACTTCACCGACGCAGAGCGGGCCGCGCTCGCGCTCACCGAGGCGGCCACGCGCATCGCCGACCGGTCAGACCCGGTGCCGGACGAAGTCTGGGACGAGGCTGCCCGCCACTACGACGAGCCGCAACTGGCCGCGCTGGTGCTGGCGATCGCCGGGATCAACGCCTGGAATCGCATCAACGCCACCACCAGGCAGATCAGCGGCGATTGGATCGACCAGTACCTCACCCCCAGTCAGGCCGCCTGACAGTCGCAACCGAAGCGCATCCTCGATGGCCGCGACCCCGGCCGTCAAGCCAACGCCTTGCGCCCAACGGGCATACTCCCCGTTGAGAGTTAGATGAGAGCGCACTCGCATGGCTGGGCGGCCGGCGTCGTCCTCCTGGGGGTATGCAGCCTGCTGATCGCGGCTTGCGGCGGGACCAAGACAGCGGCATCTAAAGCTGCCTGCAAGACCGTCACCATGGGCACGGCGGCGCCGGCGGCGGGGGCCGTCGGCTTCTGGCCCTACTCCAATGCCGACCTTGCCAATACTCGGGTGGCGCCGGGCTCGACCATCTCATCGGCAAACGTGTCAAGGCTCGAGATGGCGTGGTCGTTCAAGCTGACCGGCACTGGCGCCGCCGGGGTCGCCGGGTCCGGTTCGCTGGCCGCGAATCCGATCGTCGAGGACGGCGTCGTCTATCTGCAGGATCTCGACTCGAACGTGTATGCGCTCGCGCTCGCGTCAGGGAAGCTCGAGTGGGAGTACCAATGCAACGCGCCAGAGCGGAGCGGGCCGGGACCAAATGGCGTCGCCGTCGCTGACGGACGGGTGTACGGAGAGACCCCAACGTCGGTGTTTGCCGTGAGTGCCACCAGCGGGAAGCCGATCTGGGTGAGCACCCACGTCCTCAGCAGCGGCGAGGGGACGTTCGGGATCCAGCCGCAGGTGGCCGACGGCCGCGTGTATCTCGCCAGCCAGTACGGGATCGGACCCGGCGGCGGGGTGGCGATGGCGCTGAGGGCGTCGACCGGGGCGCTGCTGTGGAAGTTCAACACGGTGGTCGGGCCGGAGCCCGGCGTGCAGTCGTTGGGTCTCGGCTCGGGCGGCGCCTGGGAGACACCGCTCGTCAGTGGCGACGGATCGGTGACCTTCGGTATCGGCAATCCGTATCAGACGGCCGCCTCGGCGATCGTCACACCCTGCCGCGCAGCTCTACACCAACAGCGACGTGAACCTCGACGCGGCCACCGGGAAGCTGCGCTGGTACTACCAGGGCGTGCCGAACGACTTCAAGGACTATGACATGCAGGCCTCGCCGATCTCGGCGACGAGTCGGCCGGGTACCCGTGGTCATCGGCGGCGGCAAGATGGGCTACGTCTACGAGATGAACGCCGACACCGGCAAGCTGATCTGGAAGACACCGGTCGGCGAGCACAACGGCCACGACAACGACTCGCTAAAGGCGCTCGAGCATCGCATCAGGCTAAAGGCGCCCTACACGTTCCTGCCGGGGTCGCTCGGCGGCGTGCTGACCAACCTGGCTCTCGCCGGCAACAGCATCTACGTGGTCACACTCGACGTACCGCTGACCTACACAGACTTGAGCCGGGCCGCCCCCACACGCGCCGCCGGCTCTGGCCGCCGGAGAGGCGGAGGCGCTCAACCTGGCCACCGGCAAGGTCGAATGGGACCGGAAGTTGGCGTCTCTCCCGCTGGGCGCCGCCACCGTCTCCAACGACCTCGTCTTCACCACCCTCGTCAACCGGCACCCTGCTAGCCCTCAACCGTCACACCGGCAGGATCGCCTTCCAGCGCAAGCTGCCCACCCGGACGAATGCCCCGATCGCGATCGCGGGCCACACCGTACTCGTCCCAGCCGGGGGCCTTACGGGTCGACAACCAAGCCAAAATCCACAGTTGGTGGCGTACACGGTCCGATGAACGCCGCACCGTCCTGAGCCTGTCGATTGCCCGCCCACCCAGACCCGAGGAGCCCAATGCCGATCGCCGCCCTTGACCGCCTCAACCTCAACTACCGGCTCGAGGGCGACGGGCCCGAGACGATCGTGCTGGTCAACGGCCTGGCCGACGACCTCGAGACCTGGAGCGACCAGGTGCCGGCGCTGCTGACGGCCGGCTACCGGGTGCTGAGGTTCGACAACCGCGGGATCGGGCTGAGCGACAAGCCGGTGGGGCCCTACACCACCGCGACGTTCGCCGCCGACACCAAGGCACTGGTCGACCACCTCCAGGTCAGCGACTTTCACCTGCTCGGCGTGTCGATGGGCGGAATGATCGCCCAGGAGTACGCGCTCGCGCACCCGGAGGACCTGCGCAGTGTCACCCTGGCCTGCACGTACGCGGCGCCGGGACCGTTCTGCTCGCGGATGTTCAGCTTCTGGGCCGACATCGTCAACGTCATGGGCGTGCCGGCGGTGATGCGCGACGTGACGCTGTGGGCGTTCACGCCCGAGTTCTTTCAGACGCGCCCCGACGCCGCCGCGGAGTTCGAGACCGCGATGCGGTTCATCGACCAGCCGATCCCGGCCTACCTGGCCCAGCTGCACTCAATCCAGACCCACGACGCGACCGGCCGACTGGGCTCGCTGCACGTACCGACGCTGGTGCTCGCCGGCGAGGCCGACATCCTCATTCCGGTCGATCTCTCCCGCCAGCTGCATTCGCTGATCGCGCACGCCGAGTGGGCGACCACCAAGGGCGGCCACGCCTGCCTGTGGGAGCACCCCGATCCGTTCAACCAGGCCTTCCTCGCCTTCGTCGCTTCGATGTCGGCGGCAACATGATCGAGCCCGAGCCGCCGCCCGAGGACGAGGTCGCGCGTTTCGCCGAGCGGGCTCGGGCCCTTTTCGACCGCTGAGCTGCGCCATACTCGCTGGATGGCTAACGGCCGATCGAGCACCACCGTCGACGACGACCGGGTCCGAATCACGACCTGGACGTTCGCGGACGGGCAGGACACCGGGCCTCACCGGCACGAGTACGACTACGTCGTGGTGCCCGTGACAGGCGGAAGCTTTGAGATCGTCGCGCCCGACGGAGCCAGCCGGGAGATGATCCAGGAGACCGCCGGGTCCTATCTCGGGCGGGCCGGCACCGAGCACAACGTCATCAACCGCAGCGGCCGTCAGGCGATCTTCGTCGAGATCGAGCTCAAGGCGTCCTGAGGAACCGGGCGCTGGACCGGTGGCTCAGGGTGACTCAGGGTGGCTCAGGTCACCGGGTCGAGGAGCTCCGCGTGTTCGTCCTCGGGCGGATAGCCGTAGGCGTACACCACCAGGTCCTCAGTCCCCAGGTTGACGGTCTGAAGCGGCGTCATCGGCGCCACGTGGATCAGCCCGCCACGCGGCACCTCAACGCGTTCGGGCGGGTCCCCGAGATACATGGTCAGCGTCCCCTCCAGGACCACGAACGTTTCCTCCTGATGGGGATGTCGATGCCGTTTCCCGCGAGCCCCGGGTTCGTAGCGCCAGATGTTGGCCCGGGTGTGCGCGAAGCCGGCCAGGTCGGAAAGCTCGGCCACGTGCCGGGCCGGCGCGCCATCGTCGTGTGGACGCGTGATCCAGTCGAGATCGTCAGGGGACGCCACCACTCTGAAGCCCATTGCCATCACGCTATCGCGCGCAACCGGGGTCGGCGGTCACGGGACGAAGACGATGCGCTCCCCGGGGGCGGTGGGAGCGTTCCAGGCGGAGTTGACCTGGCTCAGCGGCGTTGACACGGCGTTGACCTCGAACGCACCGTCGCTGATCTCGGCGACGAGCGCCGGCAATTCCTCGACGATCCCATCGGTCGACACCGAACCCTGGCCGCTGCCGAGGATCTGGACGCGGGCACCGCGCAGCCAGGCTGACTGCAGCTCGATGCTGGGGCCGGCGATGGCGCCGATCTGCAGCCAGGTCAGCGGCTGAGCCCGGTCCTGGCGGTGGGTCAGGACCGCCGGCAGGGCCCGCTGGCTCGGACTCCCCCACGTGTAGTCGATGACGACATCGACGTCGCCGGCCGCCTCCCCCAGCCGCCGATCGACCGTATCGGGCTCGCCGACCAGCGACACGGTCTCGTCGGCGCCGAGCCCCGGCAGCATCGCCAGCCGGTCGGCGTCGCGCCCGGCGGCGACGACGCGGGCAGCGCCCAGACGGCGGGCGATCTGAACGGCCATCTGGCCGGCGTTGCCGGTGGCGCCGAGTACGAGGACGCTCTGTCCCGGCTGGAAGGAGATGCGCTGGCGCAGACCCACCCACGATGACATCCCCGGATTCATCGCCGCGGCGATCCTGGCCACGTCCACGTCGTCGGGTAAAGCGACGCTGCGGCGGCGGTCGATGACGGTCCGCTCGGCCATGCTGCCGTGGATCGTGTCGTAGAGGACGAAGTAGACCAGTGCCCCGTCGGGGGTCCTGCCGACGCCGTCCACGCCCGGGATCAGGGGCAGCGTCCCGGCGCTGGTGTAGTGCGTGCCGCTGGCGCCGGAGCGCACCCGCGGATGCAGCCCGGCGGCGAGGACCTGGACGACCTCCTCGCCCGCGGCCTCGGCTAGCGGATCGTCGGCCTGCTGGTAATGGGGTGGTTCTGCAAACGAGGTGACGACGGCGGCGTGCATCGGTGTCTCCGGGAGTTATTGGTTGGCGACACGAACTATACTAGTTCTTATCACGAACCATTCTCGGTATGATCGGGGTTGCCATGGCGCGCACCAGCGGTACCACTGAATCCGGCACGGACCGGGCCGCCTTCGACGCCCTGGTCGAGGCGTCGTTCGCCATCCAGGACCTCCTGGCCCGGACCGCTGATGCCCACGGGCTGTCGCTGATCCAGCTGCGCCTGCTCGGCATCCTGCGCGATCACCGACCGAGCATGCTCCAGCTCGCCCGACACCTCAACCTCGAGAAGTCCAGCGCCAGCGGTCTCATCGACCGCGCCGAGCAACGGGGGCTGGTGACGCGCACACCCGGCACCCACGACCGGCGCACCATCCATGTCGCAATCACCCCCGCCGGGCGACGGATCATCGGTCAGGTCGAGCGCGCGCTGGCGCAACCGGGCGTCGACCTGCTCGCCCCCTTGAGCGTCCGCGAGCGCCAACAGCTCACCGGGTTGCTGCGCCGGCTGCTCGGCGAGAGCCAGCTCGGCGCCAGCGCGTGACGGCTTCGGGGGCGCGCCGTGACGGTTTCGGCACACCTAGGGGCGCTGTTACAAAGTCGTCACGGTCGACTGGGGAGTTACCCATAATATTAGGGGTAACTCCCCAACCGATCGCCGGGTCAGCGCCCCAGCGCGTCGCCCAGCTCGGCGGCCACATCCAGGATGAGCTCGACGGCGTCCCCCGTCGTGCGGTAGTTGACGAAGCAGACGCGCAGGCAGGTGCGCCCGTCGACCACGGCAGCGGCGAGGAAGATCCGCCCGTCTCGCTGCATCGCCGCCGCCAGCCGCTCGTTGTGGACGTCGAGGCGGCCCTCGGAAAGGCCGGCCGGGCGGTGGCGAAAGCAGACGGTCGAGAGCATCGGCTCGTGCAGCAACTCGAATGCCGAGTGCTTCCGGACGGCGTCGGCCAGCCGCGCGGCATGGTCAAGCGTGCGCTCGATCCAGGCGCGAAACTGCGCAGCGCCGTGCACCCGCAGGGCCAGCCACAGCCGCAGCGAGCGAAACGGCCGCGAGTACTCGAGGGTCTGGTCCACCGGATTGGCGGCGTCCTCGCCGTGGAGCATGTAGCGCTCCTCGTGGCCGAAGGCGGCGCGCAGCGCGCCGGGGCGGCGCAGCAGGACGAGGCTGCAGCTCTTCTGCACTCCCAGCCACTTGTGCGCGTCGACGGTCACCGAGTCGGCGCGCTCGAGGCCGGCAAACCAGTGGCGCGCGGTCTCGGTGGCGGCGGCAGGGAGGCCGTAGGCGCCGTCGACGTGCAGCCACACGCGCTCGCGTTCGCAGACCTCGGCGATCGCCGCCAGGGGGTCGACGGCACCGGTCAGCGTTGTCCCCGCCGTCGCCACGACCGCCACCGGCGTCAGCCCCTCGGCGCGGTCGCGCGCCAACGCGTCGGCGAGCGCCTCGACCCGCATCCGGCGCCGCTCGTCGATCGGCACCCGCCGCAGCGAGCGGCGGCCCAGGCCGGCCACTTCGATCGCCCGGACGACCGACTGGTGGGCCTCGTCGGAGCAGTAGACCACGGCCCGGTGGCCGGCGACGCCGTGCTCACGGGCGCCCGGCAGGGCGTGTTCACGCGCCGCCAGCAGCGCGGTCAGGTTTGACGTCTGACCGCCGCTGGTGAAGCTCCCCTCCTCCAGCGGGAAGCCGACGAATTCGGCCACCCAGCTCAGGGCCTGACCGTCCAGCAGGTCGGCGGCTCCGGCCGCGGTCGCCAGGTTGGCGTCGTAGGCGGCTGACAGGGCGGTACCGAGGACGCCGACCTCCAAGCCGCTTGAACCGATGTAGGCGAGGAACAGAGGGCGTGATGGCGAGACGCTGGCGTCGAGCACCTGCACGGCGTCCGCGAGCGCGGACTGCGGATCCCCGGGGCTCTCGGGCAGTGCGGTGGTCAGCTGCTCGACCAGCGCGGCGTCGATCTCCGGCTCGACCGGCCGGGGGTGGTCAAACGACGCCCACGCCGCCGCCAGATGCGAGGAGAGCTCGCGCAGGACGCCCTCGCGGTCGGCGAGCGACGGCACGTCGGCCTGCCCATGCTGGGAACCGGCACTCATGTCCTCCTCCTCTCGGTCGCGCGCCTATCGCCATCATGGATCAGCGACCGCGGCGCGGGATCAGCAGTCCGCGATTGAAGGCCTCGGCCACCGCGGCCGCCCGGTCGTTGACCCCGAGCTTGCCGTAGATGTGGACGAGGTGGGTCTTGACCGTGGCCTCGCTGATGAACAGCCGCGCGGCGGCATCACGATTGCTCGCGCCCTGGGCGATCAGCTCGAGCACTTCAAGCTCGCGCTGGCTGACGGGCTCCTGGGCGGGGGCGCGCATCTGCCCGACGACGCGGGTCGCGACCGCGGGCGACAGCACGGTCTCCCCCCGGGCGGCGGCGCGCACCGCCTTGAACAGCTCGTGGGGCGGCGCGTCCTTGAGCAGGTAGCCGGTGGCACCGGCCTCTACGGCCGAGAGGACGTCGCTGTCGGTGTCGTAGGTGGTGAGCACGAGAACCCGCGACGGCACCTCGGCGGCGGTCAGAGCAGCGATCGCGCTGACGCCGTCCAGGTTCGGCATGCGCAGGTCCATCAGGATCACGTCGGGTGCCAGCGCCCGAGCACGGCGGACCGCTTCGGCCCCGTCGGCGGCTTCGCCGACGACGTCGAACTCAGCCTCCCCCTCGAACATCCCGCTGAGCCCGTTGCGAACGACGGGATGGTCGTCGACGATCATGACCCGAATGGGCTGGCTCACCGCTCACCTCCTAACGCCGGTACCGGCACAGCCGCGCTGATCGCGGTCCCGGCGTCCGGCTCGGATTCGACCTCGAGCGTGCCGGCCACGCTCTCGACCCGCTGGCGCATGCCGGCCAGCCCGAAGCCGCCCTGGGCGTCGCGCGGGCGCAGTGGACCGCTGCCGTTGACGCCGGCGAAGCCGATGCCGTCGTCGCGGACGTCGAGCGTGACCAGGTCCTCCATGTAGGACAGCGTCAGGCCAACACGGCTGGCGTTGGCGTGCTTGGCGACGTTGGCCAGAGCCTCCTGGGCGGTGCGCAGCAGCGCCACCTCGATTTCGGGGCGCATCCCCCGCGGGGTGCCGGTGGTGGTGCACGCCACCGGCACGCCGTGCAGATCCGACCACCGCCGCGCGACGTCCTGGACGGCGTCGGGCAGCCGGGCGGCGACGAGCGGCTGGGGAGCCAGCGCCTGCACCGACCGGCGCGCCTCGGTGAGGCTCTCGCGCGCGAGGCCGATCGCCGAGTCGAGATGGCGGGCCGCCGACTCCTCGCCCACGCCGGCCCGCTGCGCGGCCTGCAGCTGAGTGATGATCCCCATCAGTCCCTGGGCGAGCGTGTCGTGGATCTCGCGGGCCATCCGCGCTCGCTCCTCGGATACACCGGCCTCGCGCGCCTGGGTGAGCAGCTGCTCCTGCAGCTCGGCGTTCTGGCGCAGGCTGGCCTCCAGCTTGGCGTTGGCCTCGGTCAGGGCCGACACCTCGCGGGCTCGCCGGTGCTGCTGCTCCTCGCCGATCCAGCCGAACCAGGTCAGGCCACCGGCCACGCAGACGTTGAGCAGGTAGACCACGACCAGGCCGGCGATCTTGTAGACGTTGTCGTAGGGCCCGGCTCCCGTCTGCGACACCGCCACCGCCGCCGCCACGACCGCCACCCCGGCCAGTCGCGCACGGCCCTGCAGCAGGCGCCAGGCCCAGAGGTACCCGGTCCAGGCGTAGAAGCCATAGAGCGGCTGACGGATGACCAGCGCCAGCGCGAGCCCGGCGAGCGTTGCGAACACCAGCGCGCCCCAGCCTGTACCGACGGTCTGCGGTTCGGTCCACGTGGTGCGGTGGTCAAGCCGGTCCATCACCGCCATCAGCGCCGTCGCGCCGAGCGCAAGGCCCAGATCGACGAGCATCGGCCGATCCACGCCATGCCGCGCGGCGACATCGAACCCGATGCACAGCACGAGCAGGGCGTAGGGCAGGACCCTCAGGAACGGCATCTCGCGCCGCTCCCAGAACTCAAGCCACTCTTCCCTGCGCGACATCGGCTTGCCTTCGCTCATCGCTCCCAGCGAAACAATCTAGCCGCGAGGGCGCACAGGATGACCGCGTAGCCGGCGAGCACGAGCAGATGCACGGTCCCGGGCCAGTGTCCGGCGATCGCGTTCTGGACCGCGGGCACGCCCGCGCCGAGCGGCGTGTAGTGGCTGACCGTACGAAGCCCCGCGCCCATCTGTGCCTGCGGCACCCACAGGCCGGCGAAGAACATCAGCGGGAAGAACAGCAGCGAACCGGCGGCCGCCGCCACCCTCATCGTCGGCGCCACGGCCGCCACCAGCGTCCCCAGCGAGATCATCGCGGCCATCACCAGCACGATCGCCAGCACGAACCCGGCCAGGTCATGCGGCAGGGGCACCGAGAAGGCGAAATGGGCGACGAGCGCGACCAGGATCACCGTGCTGGCGCCGAGCAGCATGTTGATGATCACCTGTGCGGCCAACAGCCGGACCGCTCCGATCGGGGTGGTCGACAGCCGGCGCAGATACCCCTTGTCGCGGTAGGACGCCAGGGCCGCCGGTAGCGCGCTGAGCGCCAGGATGGTGACCGTGAACATCATCACCACTGGCGCGTAGGCGACGATGAACTTGACGTTGCCGAGATCGGGCTGCGGCTTCTTGGGGCCGGCGATGCCCAACACCACCAGCAGACCCACCGGGAACACCAGTCCCCAGAAGATCAGCATCGGCTCCCGGAGGAACAGCTTGAGCTCGGTGTTGAGCAGACGTTGGAAGCCGCCGCCAGAGCGGCTCCCGGCCGGGGCAGCGGCGATGGCGGTCATCGTGATCCCTCCTGGGTCATAGCTGAAAATTCGGCGGCAACGGAATCGGCGTCCGCGGTTAGCGCGACGAACGCATCGTCGAGCGTGGACTGCCCGATCCGGGTGTCCTCGGGGATGACCCGGTCGCGGACGAGCGCCGCCACCACGGTGGCGACCAGATCGCCGCCGCCTTCGACGACGATCCGGTTGCCCTCCCATCGAACCTCACGAACCCCGGTCAGCCTGCGCATGCCGGCGAGGTCCGGCTCGGTGGACGGGCGGAAGCTGATGCGCTGTCCGGCGCCCGCGCCGGCGGCGAGCGCGGCCGGAGTGCCGATGGCGATGACGCGGCCGTGGTGCAGGAGCGCCAGCCGGTCACACAAACGCTCGGCCTCCTCCATGAAGTGGGTGACCAGGATCACCGTGACCCCCTCGTCGCGGATGCCCTCGATCAGCTTCCAGGTCTCGCGCCGGGATTGCGGGTCAAGGCCCGTGGTCAGCTCGTCGAGGATGGCCAGCTCCGGGCGGCCGACGAGCGCCAGCGCGATCGACAGCCGCTGCCGCTGGCCGCCGGAGAGGTTGGCGAAGCGCTCATCGCGCTTGTCGCCGAGGCCGAGCACGTTCAGCAGGCGCTCGGGATCGGCGGGGCTGGGGTAGAAGGAGGCGAACAGGGCAAGGGCCTCTCCGACGCGCAGCTTGTCCGGCAGCTCGGAGGCCTGCAACTGGATCCCGACCTGCTGATGAAGCTGGTGGCGTCCGTCCTGCGGGTCGAGGCCGAGCACGGTGATGGAACCGGCATCGGGCCGGCGCAGGCCCCCGATGCACTCCACCGTGGTGGTCTTGCCGGCGCCGTTGGGGCCGAGGATCCCGAAGATCTCGCCGCGATTGATCGACAGCGAGACGTCGTCGACCGCGACCGTGTCGCCGTAGCGCACACGGAGATGGTCGACGGAGACCACCTGCGCGGTGGCCGTGGCGGTGTTTTGCACGAGGGTTTGAGTCATGCGATCAGAATCCCAGCCCGCGGCCCTTCGCACATCGCCCGGGTGGATGCAATTGACCGCCCGGGCCGGCTGATCTGAGCATCAACCGATCGGTTGATTGCGCTGCACCCGAGCGGATCCGCCCGAGGACATGGGCCGCCCGATCCGTGGAATGTTGCGCCGCGGTCGAATAGGCTCCGCGCCACGGACTGATCACGGGGATCCAGGAGGGGACGGCATGCTGAGCCGCAGGGAACTGCTCCAGAGAGGAGCGACGGTGGCTGGAGGTGCGGTCGCCGTGGGACGAGTGCCCCGCGCCTGGGCCAAGCCGCAGACGCCCCCGGTGGCGGGGATGAACATCGTCATGTTCATCACCGATCAGGAACGGGCGATCCAGCACTTCCCGCGCGGCTGGGCGCGGCGAAACCTGCCCGGCATGACGCGTCTGCAGAGCCACGGCCTGACGTTTGAGAACGCGTTCTGCAGCGCCTGCATGTGCTCGCCCACGCGCGCGACGCTCCTCACCGGATACTTCCCGGCCCAGCATGGCGTGAAGTACACGCTCGGGGACGATATGCCCGACGATCAGTATCCACAGGTCGAACCTGGGATCCGCCCGACGCGGGGGCAAACCAGGATCTCGACCAGGCGGGGGGCGGGACGGCCAACAACGATGGCCGCTTCATGAACAGTCAGGGATCGGCGGAGCTGGGTCTGGAAGGTGCACTCCAGTACCTCAACTCGGTTGCCCCTCACCAGCAGCCGTTCTGCATGATCATCTCGTTGATCAACCCGCACGACGTACTGGAGTACCCGCGGACCTACCGCCAAGGGGGCTATGCGGAGTCGTGGCTGAAGGGTGACATCGGACTCCCGGCGACGGTCAACGAGGACCTTTCGACCAAGCCCAGCGCGCAGCGCCAGTTTCTCCGCTTGACCAACCTCATCGGCAGGCTGGACACGCACGAGCGCAAGCGCGCCTACGTCAACTTCTACGGCAACCTGATGAAGTTGGTCGACGCCTACCTCGTCGAGGTCCTGAACGCGCTGCAGCGGCAAAACCTGCTCGACAACACGCTGGTGATCAGAACCTCGGACCACGGCGAGATGGGCTTGGCCCACGGCGGCTTGCGCCAGAAGTGCTTCAACGCCTACGAGGAGACGTTGCGCGTCCCGCTCGTCTACTCCAACCCGCGGCTGTGGAGCAGACCGCAGACCTCCCGGGCGATGGTGTCCCATGTCGACTTCCTGCCCACTCTGGCCAGCCTGGTCGATGCACCGGTGTCAGCGCGCGCCAACTGGCAGGGCGTCGACTATTCGGCCGCGGTCCTGCAGCGTCTCGCGCCGCCACCGCAGGACTACGTCGCCTTCACCTACGACGACTGGCAGGTCGGGCAGACCAGCGGCCCCTACGTCAAGCCTCCGCAGCACATCGTCAGCCTGCGCGAGACACGGTGGAAGATCGCCGAGTACTACGACGTCGCCGGCAAGGTCCCCAGCCAGTGGGAGATGTACGACCTCAAAGGCGACCCGCTCGAGCACAAGAATCTCGCCCACAAGGGCTACAAGCGGACGCCGGCCCAGGAGAAGCAGTATCGCCGCCTGCGCCGCAAGCTCGCACGCGTCAGGGCGCAGCGCCTGCGGCCGCTGCCCACCACTCCGCAGCCGAAGACCGCGGGGAACCGCCACCGCCGCGCCCCGGTCAGCGCCATGGACTAATGCAGCGAGCAGGGCAGGTGCTCTGATGCCATGAACCTGGTTCCTGCCCGGTCGCTGCCGGTGTCTGCGCTTACGGCGCTCTTCAACGCCGGCTACAGCGGATATCTCATCCCACTGGCCTTCGACGAGCCGGCCCTGCGCCGCCACCTGACCGACAACGACATCGACCTCGATGTGTCACGGGTGGCCACGGACCCCGACCCGGCGGCATTCGCGCTGATCGGCCGCCGCGGTCGCGAGGCCTGGGTCGGCGGGATGGGGACGGTGCCCGAGCGCCGGCGCCGTGGGATCGGCCGGCGCACCCTGATGGCGGCGCTCGACGCGGCGGCCGGCGCTGGCGCCGCGACGGCGCGCCTGGAGGTGCTCGAGGGCAACGAGACGGCGATCGCCCTGTACGAGAACCTCGGGTTCACGACCACGCGCCGTGTCATCGTCGCCGCGCTCAACGAACTCGACCCACCGCGCTCGGAGTGGCGGCCGGTGAGCGTCGACGCTGCCCACGAATGGATCGCCACACACCGGCCAAGCCCGGAGCCATGGCAGCGCGACGACGCCCTGCTGACCAAGGCTGCGGTGGGCGCCCGCTCGCTGACCGCGATCGTGCTCGATGGCGCCGGCGGTGAAATCGCCGCCGCCGTCATCTGTAGTGAGACCCCCACCGCCACCCTGGTCTTGCAGATGGCCGGCGTCGACGTGGCGGCCGCCGCCGACGGGCTGCGCGCCGCCGGCGGCGCCACCGGCGGAAAGCCTCTGCGGCTGCTGAACTTCCCGGTCGGCGAGGCCGTCGCCGCCGCCGTGGCCGACCTCGGCGGTGCCGCCGACCACGTCCAGTACGAGATGGGACTGGAGCTGACCGGGTCATGAAACCGGTGCGGGCGACATCCGCCTGACATCGTTTCGCTGGTGCTCGACGCGTGGCAACTGGTGGCGATCGGGGGCGCCGGTCTGATCGCCGGCGGCGTCAACGCGGTCGCCGGGGGCGGCGGCCTGATCACGTTCCCGGTGCTGCTGGCGGTGGGCCTCCCCGCGCTCACGGCAAATGTGACCAACACGGTGGGCCAGTGCACGGGCTACACCGGCATCGTGTTGGGCTACCGGCCCGAGCTCGCCGGTCAGGGCCGGCGGATCGGTGTGCTCGCCATTCCCGCCGCGGTCGGCGCGGCGGCCGGCGTGGCCCTGCTCAAGCTCAGCTCGCCGGCGACCTTTCACGCCGTGGCGGCCTGGCTGATCCTGGTCGCCTGCGCGTTGCTGGCCGCTCAGCCCAGCCTCCGCCGCCGGCTGGCGGGGCAGGTGACCGACGGCCAGCGACCGCGGCTGCTGATCGCGCTGCTGGTGGCGCTGGCCTCGGTCTACGGCGCCTACTTCGGCGCCGCGCTCGGCGTTCTGCTCCTGGCCGCGTTGGCCGTGTTCGTCGCCGACCGGCTGCATCGACTCAACGCCCTCAGCCGCTTCCTGGTGATGGAGGTCAACCTCATCGCCGCCGTGTGTTTCGTGATCCTGACGCCGATCCGGTGGGAGGCCGCCGCCGTTCTCGCCCTCACCACCCCGGTCGGCGGCCGCTTCGGGGTGACGATCGCGCGGCGGCTCAGCGACCGCGCTCTGCGCACGGTCGTCATCGTCCTTGGCCTGACGGCCAGCGCCTACCTGTTCGCCAGCTGATCGGCCCGCTGCTGGCGCCGGTAGTGCGCGGGGGCGACGCCGAGCTCGCGCTTGAACGCCTTGCTGAACGCATACTCGGAGCTGTAGCCGACCCGGCCGGCGATGATCTGCATCGAAGCGTCGCTGGCCCTGAGCAGGCGGCTGGCGATCGTCATGCGCCACCAGGTCAGGTAGGTGAGCGGAGGCAGCCCGGTGAGGGTGGTGAAGCGGCGCGCGAACGCGGCGCGCGACAGCGACGCCTCGCGGGCCAGCGAAGCCACCGTCCAAGACTCGGCCGGCCGCTCCTGGATCGCGTGCAGGGCCGAGCTCAGGGCTGGATCGCGCAGCGCCTGGGCCCAGCCGATCGGCTGGGTGGTGGTCTCAAGCCACGTGCGCATGGTGTAGAGCAGGAGCAGGTCGAGCAGTGCGGGGATGGCGGCGCTCGCGCCCGGGCGTTCGGAGTCCATCTCTCCGCCGAGCAACTCGACCACGGTCCGCACCGGGCCTGACGCGCCGATTCGGGCCGGGAGGTGAATGACCTCCGGGAGGCTCGTGAACAGCGGATGGGGACGCGCCCCGTTCAGGTAGTAGCTGCCGCCCAGCAGGACCGTGCCCGGAACACGTTCGTCCATGGCGCTTCCATCCGCCGGCCAATGCGCCGCCGGATCGTGCTCGTCGATGGTGACGTCGTAGAGCGGCGTGCTCGGATCGTCGGCCATCCCGTGCGGGCGCAGCCGCCGGATCAGGGCGACGTCGCCTGCCTCCATCCGGATCGGCGCGCCGCCGTCGGGTGGCAAGAGCCAGGCCGATCCCCGCAGGATGACCTGCACCCCGGCGCCCCCAGCCGCGGTGAACCGCAGGCCCCACGGCGGGGTCAGCAGCGCCCGCGCCGCCCGGGGCTCGCCGGTGCGCATGGCAGCGATGGCCTCGCCTACGAGATCCACTGACGCGAAACGATACGCCATCGATGATGAGACGCTTGGATAAGTAGACAAGCGTTTTCGCTATTGGAAGTCTTGACTGCGGCCCATAGGGTGGACTCATCATCGGAACTGCAACCACCGGAGACGAGCCATGCAGTCGAGCACCGATCACGTACACCCGCCGGCCGGACAGAGGCAGCGGCTGATCCTCGCCGTCCTGGCGATCGCCGGCACCACCTTCGCGCTGCTGCAGGCAATCGTGGTGCCCGCCCTCCCGAACATCGGGCATGCGCTGGGGACGACGCCGAGCGGGTCCGCCTGGATCCTGACGGTGAACCTGCTCAGCACCGCCGTGCTGACGCCGGTCCTGGGCCGGGCCGGAGACATCGCCGGCAAACACCGGATCCTGGTCGCGGTCATGGTCTGCCTGGCGGCCGGGACGCTGATCTGCGCGGTCGCGACCTCGCTGCCGCTGATGCTGGTCGGCCGCGCCATCCAAGGGGCCGGCGGCGCGGTCTACCCGCTGGCCTTCGGGATCGTTCGCGACGAGTTCCCGCCCGAGCGCGTCGCCGGCTCGATCGGCCTCATCTCCTCGCTTTTGGGCATCGGCGCCGGGCTCGGCCTGGTGGTGCCCGGAATCATCCTCCACGTCCTCTCCTACCACTGGCTGTTCTGGCTTCCACTCGCGGTCATCGCGGTCACCACGCCGCTCATCGCCGTTTGCGTGCCGCCCTCTCCGGTTCGCACGCGGGCGTCGATCAACTGGGGCTCAGCGGCACTGATGGCCACCGGGCTGGCCGGCCTGCTGGTCGCGGTCAGCGAGGCGAGCAGCTGGGGCTGGAGCTCGACGAGGACGCTTGGCCTGTTCGCCGCCGCGGCGGCGGCGGTCGTCGCCTGGGTGCTCAATGAGCTGCGGTCGCGCGAGCCGCTGGTCGACATGCGGATGATGGCCGCTCGGGCGGTCTGGACGACCAACGTGGCCGCCTTTCTGCTCGGCGTCGGCATGTACGCGTCGATCGCCGTGATCCCGACGCTGGTGGAGCTCCCCAGGAGCACGGGCGTCGGCTTTGGCTCAAGCGCGATTGCGGCCGGGCTGTTCATGCTCCCGACCGCGGCCGTGCAGCTGGTGGTCGGACCGTACACCGGGCGCATCGAGCGCCGGCTCGGATCCCGCATGCAGCTGCAGGCGGGGATGGCGTGCCTGCTGGTCGCTTACGTGGCCCTGCTGCGCGCACACGCGACGGGATTCGAGCTGCTGGGGGCGACGATCGTGCTCGGTCTCGGACTCGGACTCGGGCTGAGCTCGCTGGCCAACCTGATCGTCGCCGCGGTCCGTCAGGACCAGACCGGGGTGGCCACCGCGATGAACACGGTGATGCGGACCCTCGGCGGCGCCTTCGGCGCGCAGCTGGCCGCGACCTGCATCGCCGCCTCTGATCGCCACGGCCTCCCGACCGACCACGGGTTCACCGTCGCCTTCGGCATGTGCGCGGGTGCGCTGGTCATCGGGCTGCTCAGCGCCCTGATCATCCCGGCGGCGGGCCGCAGTGGAGCCCCGGCAGCCCGGGCCGGGGCACCCGCGCCGGCGGGGGCAGCGGGCCCGGCCGGGACACCGAGGCGTACCGGGACACCGAGCGTCGTCTGGGCACTCGCGTCAGCGACAGCCGGGATGGGCTGCTGGGTCGTCTGGCGTTGCGGTTTCGGCACGCCCCGACAGGTCGGTGGCGCTGGCAGCAGAACTCACCCGCTGGTGGCGGAAAAGAGCTGCCGGTCGCCCGGTGGTGCGGCACGGGTTGACTGATCCGGCTCGATATGCGAGCCCTACCAGTAAAGGCCCCCGCCCGGGACCGCCGACCGAAGGGCGGGTCAGGCCTTCGAGCCGCGCCGTCCCGAGCGCCGTGTGGGCAGCTTGCCCCCGGCGTCGGTCACCGCCGTCTTCAGCCGCTGCGGGTCGTACTCGGGGTCGAGCAGATCTGAGACCTCGAGGCCCGTCCGGGCCAGATGGCCGGCCAGCAGCCCGCCGCCCCGCTCGCGGTCGCCGGCCTTGCAGGCGTCGAGGATGTCGCGGTGCTGGGCGTAGCCCACGCCCCGGGACCTTGCCCGATGTGCAGACGGCGGTAGCGCTCGGCGTGGTCGAACATCTGGCCGAGCACGAAGTTGACCCGTGGCCCGGCGTGCGCGGTGAGCCCGCGGTGAAAGCGGCTGTGTGGAACGTTCCAGCGCCGGTAGTCCTTCTCCTGGGCGTAGTGGGCCATCTCGGCCATGTGGCCCTCCAGGGCGGCGATGTCCTCGGAGGTCATCTGCGGGATCGACAGGCGCAGGGCCTCGGCCTCGAGCGTCACCCGCATCACGCACAGCTCCTCGAGGTCCTGGGGAGTCATCGGAGCCACCCGCACGCGGCGGTTTGGCTCGCCCTCGACCAGCCCCTCGCTCTGGAGCATGCGCAGCGCCTCGCGCAGCGGCGTGCGGCTGATGCCGAGATCCTCAGCCAGGGCGACCTGGGACATCACCGCTCCCGGCGCCAGCTCGCCATCGAGGATCGCGGTGCGAACCCGGTCGTAGACGTCTTCGGTGTTCTGTCCGTTCTCGGCCATCAGGCCCCGAGCATGCTGTAGCCGCCGTCGGCGATCATGTACGAACCGGTGATGTGGTGGGCGTCGTCACTGGCCAGAAACAGGGCAGCCCCGGTCATGTCCTCAGGTTTGGGAATCTTCCCAGCCGGAGTCCCGGAAAGCACGTCGTCGCGCCGGCCGGCCTTCCACTCGGGACGGGCCAGCAGCGCTTCGGTCTCCATGAACCCGGGCGCGAACGTGTTGATGCGCACCGTGGGGGCCAGCGCCTTGGCGTAGGACTTGGTGATCCCGAGCAGTCCGTACTTGCCGGCGGCGTACTGCGGAGCGCGTGGGCTACCGCGCACGATCACCGTCGAGCCGACGTTGACGATCGCCCCCCCACCCCGCTCCACCAACCGCTGGCCGAACTCGTGCACCATCAGCATGGTCCCCTTGATGTCGACCGCGAGCACGTGATCGATCGCCTCCTCGGTGACCTCCTGCCAGGATGCCTGGCCGGAGGCCATGTCACCGACATTGTTGACGAGCACATCGATGCCCCCCGCCTCGCCGAACGCCCACTCGGCCATCCGCTTGATGTCCTCCCACGAGGTGATGTCGCCCTGCACCAGCTCCGCCTGCGCGCCCGCCTCCCGCACCCGCTCGGCGGTGGCGGCGGCGCCGTCGGAAGAGCTGCGGTAGTGCACCAGCACCTTGGCGGCGCCCTCCTCGGCCGCCCTCAGCGCCAGGGCCGATCCGAAGCCGGTGCCCGCGCCCGTGACCATGAAACTCCGTCCCTCGAATCTACGCTGCATCTCACTCCTCAAACGATCGTGCGACCGCCGTCGATGTACAGGACCTGCCCGGTGATGAACCCGGCCCGCGGCGAGCTCAAGAACAGCACTGGGTCGACCACCTCCGAAAGGGTGCCGAACCGTCCCGCCGGGATGAGATCGACCAACGTGGCCCGGGTCTCCGGGTTCTCGGCCAGGTAACGGCGGGTCAGCTCCGTGTCCATGTAGCCGGGCGCCACCGCGTTGGCGGTAACGCCCGCGGCGGCGTACTCGTGCGCGATCACGCGCATCAGCTGGTTGATGGCCCCCTTGCTGGCGGCGTAGGGACCGTGGCGCTTGTGGCCGCTGCGTCCGGCCACCGACGAGAAGAAGATGATGCGGCCGTAGCCGTCCTCGCGCATCCCCGTCGCCGCCTCGGTGGCGGTGTGAAAGGCGCTGGTCAGGTTGACGGCGATGATCCGATCCCAATCGGAGGCGTCGTAGTCCTCGATCGGCCGGCGATCGTTGATCCCCACGCAGTGGACGAATATGTCGAGTCCGCCGAGCCGGTCGCGGACGGTGGCCACCGCCTGGCGTGCCTCATTCGGCTCGCTCAGATCGGCCCGATGCGATACCGCGACCCGGTCGTCAACCGCGGCCAGCGCCGCGGCGTCGACGTCGACCACGCCGACGGAGGCACCGGCGTCCAGCAGGCCGTTGACGACGGCGGCACCGAGCGTCCCGGCACCGCCGGCCACCAGCGCGCGCTGCCCGTCCAGGCCGAGCCAGTCAGGCACGGGGAGGCGTGTCGCGGTGGGTGAACACGTTGAGCGTCACCGCCGGGGCCGCGGCCGGCACGGTGGCCGCGTGCGGCGTCCCGCCCGGCAGCAGGGCCAGCTGCCCGGTGCCCAGGTGCACGGGGCGCCCTGCCACCACGAAGTCGATCGCGCCCTCCAGCACTGTGGTGACCTGGTCCTGGGGATGCTGGTGCTCCTCCCAGCTCGTGCCCGCTCCGTAGCGGTACAAGGTGGCCGTCAGCTGCGGGGTGTGCACGGTGGCGCCGAAGATTCCGGGCCGGACCTCGGCGAACTCCTGATCCGCCCAGTCGATGGTCCTTGCCGCGTCGTCCATGACTCCAATTATTGCATACAGTTTGGCTAGTCGTCTACAGTTTGATGATCACCGGACAACGGCTGGATGTTCTGGTTGAGGCGGAACACGTTGTCCGGGTCGTAGCGGCGCTTGAGCGCCCGCAGCCGATACAGGGTTGCACCGTAGGCCTCTTCTGCCGCGTCGGATTCGTCCTCGCCCATAAAGTTCACGTAGCCGCCGCCGGTCAGGTGCGGCCCCGCAGCGGCGAAGGCCCGCCGTGCCCAGGCGATCTCCGCCGCGTCTGATGCGGGCGACTCCCAGGTCGCCGGGATGTTCAACAGCCACCGGGCGTGGCGATGCGGGAACGCAGTCGCGTCCTCGGCCACCCGCCCGATCGCCCCCCCGAGCGCCAGCACCTCGATCTGCGAGAACTCAGAGCCAACCTCGCCGCCGTGGCGGCACAGGACCTCGATCAGCTCATCGGTGAGCTCGTGGGCGAATCCGGCCTTGATATAGGTGCGCTTGCCGGCGGCGAAGATCTCGTCGGTGATGCTCTGGATCTCCAGGAACGGAACCACCTCCAGCGAGCTGACCGGGGGCGCCAGCTCGTCGCGCAGCCGCTGCAGCCGCGCCCGGCCGGCGTCCACGTCGCCGGACCACTCGATCAGCGACATCACGCCCGGCGTGCCAACCAGGCTTTCCGGCACCCATGGCAGCGGCGGCGCCTTGCGCATGAAGCTCGTCCACAGCAGTTCGTCGGGCGCGCCCTGCCGCATCTCCCGCCGGCCGATCTCGAGCACCCGCGGTGCCTCCGGGAGCGGGTGAAAGGTGGCCAGGATCAGCAATTCGGTCAGCTCGTGCAGCCGGAAGACGAACTCGGTGACGACGCCGAAGTTGCCGCCGCCGCCGCGCAGGCCCCAGAACAGGTCCGAATTCTCATCGGCGCTGGCCCGCCGGACCGACCCGTCGGCGATCACAACCTGGGCGCCGATCAGGCTGTCGATGGTCAGACCGAAACGGCGCATTAGCCGCCCCACGCCTCCCCCCAGCGTCAGCCCGCCGACGCCGGTGTGCGAGACGACGCCGGCCGGGACGACAAGGCCGTGGACCTGGGTGGCGCGGTCGAGATCCCCCAGCAGGGCTCCCCCGCCGACCCTGGCCACGCGCGCCTCCGGGTCGACGTGCACCGCGTTGAGAGCACGGAGGTCGATCACGATCCCGTCGTCGCAGACGCTGTGGCCCGGCATGCTGTGCCCACCGCCGCGGACCGCGACCCTCAGCGAGTGTCGGCCTGCGTGGCGCACTGCGGCGACCACGTCCGCCACCGAGCCGCACCTCGCGATCACCGCGGGCCGGCGGTCGTGCATCGCGTTCCACACCGTTCGCGCCTCATCGTAACCGCGGTGCGACGGTGCCACGACCTCCCCGGCGAAGCCGTCGATCACCGTGGGCAACTCCTGGTCCACGCTCGTCATCTCGTCCTCAACCAATCAGTTAGTTATAGATCTATATGTATATAAACCACGGTACCATCCCGCCGGTGAGCCGTCAACCGCCGCCCACCGCCGCGCGCGAGCTCGCCGTGGCTCTTCACGACTTGGCGTGGCTGTTGCCGCGCACGATCGATCCGCAGGTCGAGGCCGGGCTCGATGCCCTGCCTGCCTCCGAGCTCGAGGTGATGCGGCTGCTGGTCCGGACGCCGGGCCTGAGCGTGGGCGACGTCGCCCGCGAGCTTGGCCTGCAGGTCAGCAACGCCTCGAGCGCCATCGCCTCGCTGGTGACGCGCGGCCTGTTGCAGCGGCAGCGCGATCCCGATGACGGGCGCGTCACCAGGCTGGAGCCGACCCCGCAGGCGACCGCCGTCCGCCGCCGCCGTGAGGCGGCGTGGGGCCTGGCCCTGCGCCCGCGGCTGGCCCGCCTCACCGACGCCGAGGCCCGCCGGCTCCTGGAGGCCGCGCCCGCGTTGCGGGCCCTGGCCGCCGAGCTCGCCGGCAGCGGTTGACCAGATCAGACGCTCCAGCTGCGCTCGAGCCCGGAGATCAGCCCTGCCACGACGGCGTTCAGCGGCGTCGGAACCGCCGCGCCCTCCCCGGCCCGGATGATGCCGCCGTTGAGGGTGTCGATCTCGGTGCGGCGTCGTGCGAGCACGTCCTCGAGCATGCTGGGCCGGTGGTGCGGGTTGGCCCGGGCGGCCTCGTCGATCATCGCCTCCGGATCGCCGTCGAGCTCGATTTCCAGCGCCTCGGCCACCGACAGCCCCTCGCGCAGTAGCTGGCCGACCACGCGCCGCGTCGGCGGGTGGGCGCACAGCTGGCCATGGGTGAGGCCGGTCAGCGCGCACAGCGGATTGGTCGAGGCGTTGAACAGGAGCTTGGTCCACTGGGCGCCGCGCGCGTCTGACAACACGAGTGTCTGCATCCCCGCCCGGTTGAGCAGTTCCCCCAGCCGGTCGATCTCCTCAGCCCGCGCCGGCGCCGGCTCAAACGGCCCGATCCAGGTGGGGCCGGGCGCGTCGACATGGATCACGCCGGGCGCGGCCAGCCGGCCCGCCGGCATCGTGACCCCGCGCATCACCCTCCGTACCCGCTCGGCGATCACCTCCTCGTTGCCGATCCCGTTCTGGACGCTGCACACCGCGCCGTCGCCGAACACCCGCGCCGTGGCGGCGACGGCGGGAGCGGTTACGGTCCCCTTGGTGGCCAGGATCCCGAGCCCGCAGGCGGGAATCTCGGCGGCGTCGGTGCGGGCCCTGACCGGCGCGGTCAACTCCAGGTGGCCGGTCAGTCGCAGCCCGTGCTCGTTGATGGCGCGTACGTGGTCGGCGGCCACGTCGTAGGCCCACACCTCCACGTCGGGCAGGGTGGCCAGGTGCGCGGCGTAGAGACCGCCGATGGCGCCGCAGCCGACGATGCACACGCGCTCGGTCACTACCCGGCGGCGACCAGCGCGGCCGCGGCGAGGTCAGCGCAGATCTCGGGCGGCGGGCCACCCACGCCGATCCCGGCCAGCACCCGTCCCGATTCTTCGATCGGCAGTCCGCCCGGCGCCGGCAGAATCGAGAATGGCAGTCCAGAGGCCAGCCGCGCCAACACCCCTTCGCCCGCGAAGCGCCCGGCCACATCTTCACTCGGGCAGGCGAACGTCGCCGCCGTGGCGGCGGTGTCCTGGGCCACGTTCACCGACGCCGCGGGGGCGCCATCCATACGGTCCTGCTGGATCGGATCGCCCCGCTCGTCGACGATCGCCACCGATACGCGCAGGCCGCGCCGCTGGGCCTCGGCCATCGCCTGGTCGACGATGGCCAGCGCCCACCGCTGCTCGCTCTGCCGCTGGGCCGACGGCGCCGGCGCCATGCCCAGCCCGGCTCCGGCATCGGCGGGGAACTCCCCGTAGGCGGCCACCCAGCGTTCCAGATCGTCTCCATGCTGGCCCTCGTAGGGCCGGCCGAGCGCGTAGTGGACGAGCAGGTCCTCGCCGTTGGCGGGCTTGCCGTCGGCGATCAGCTTCTGCGGGTCCGCCCCGGGGTACTTGACGAACGGCCCGATCCCGGCCCCGGAGGCGGCCACGCCGGCGACGACCACGCCCTCCTGCCAGATCGGCATGCCTCCCGCGCCGGGGAAGGCCGCCTCCGGGGAGCAGGCGACAAAGCCGGTGACCATCGGCGGCGCGATCATGCCGAGCCGATGCAGGTGCTCGAGGCTGGGGATCTGCTGGGTGGCGGCGATCCACGCCTTGGAGCGAGCCCTTCCCATTCCGCCGGCGCCGCCGTGATCCATGCGCGAGGCCGATACCAGCGCGCCGGTGGCCCCCACCACCGCCACCGCGCCGCGCATCCCGATCTCCTCGGCCTTGTCGATCGCCCGCCCGATCAGCGCGCGCGCCTCGTCGAGGGTGATGTCGGTGGTGCGGCCCATGATCCACGGCAAGGATATACAGAACTAGGAACTGTATGCAATCATTTGGCCCCCAAACGTTATGAGCGCTGAACACTGGGGAACTCGCCCCCGCGACTGGGCCGAGCTGGCCGAGCCGTCCAACCGGCCGCTGTTCGCTGCGGTGCTCGACCGCGTGCGCATAGCGCCCGGCACGCGACTGCTCGACGTCGGCTGCGGCTCGGGCTATGCCGCCCGGATGGCGGCCGACCTCGGCGCCGCCGTGACCGGCCTGGACATCACCCCACAGCTGCTGACCATTGCCCGCGAGCGCGTGCCGGAGGCGACGTTCGTGGAGGGCGAGATGGATGCGCTGCCCTTTCCCGACGCTAGCTTTGACGCCGCGGTTGGTTTCAACGCATTCCAGTTCGCCGACGATCCGGTGCGGGCCGTGCGCGAGGCGGCGCGGGTGGTGCGCCCGGGCGGACTGGTGGCGGCCACCACCTTCGCCGAGGCGCAGCGCAACGAGTCGACCGCGCTGCACCTGGCGCTCGAACCGCTCCGGGCGACCGCGCCGGCGGGCGCCCAGCACCTTCCCTACGGGCTGTCGGGCCCGGGCGGGCTCGAGCAGTTGCTGACCAGCGCCGGGCTTACCCCGACCGACAGCGGCGAGGTCGCGCTGGTGTGGGCGCACGATGACGCCGATCGCGCCGTGCGCGCGGTGCTGGCCTCAGGTGGGGGCGCGATGGCGATCGAGGCCGCCGGGGAGCCGGCCGCGCGGGCGGCGCTGCTGGGAGCGGTGCGCCCGTTCACGAACGCCGACGGGCGCGTCGAGATGCACAACGTGTTCCGCTACGCGGTGGCGCTTCGCCCGGAGCTGGGAGCGAGCACGGCGTCGAACTCGCCGTAGCCCGCCGCCCGGCGTGCGATCTCGTCGGCCCGCCGGCCCTGGGCCGCCGCCGTCGCCTGGACCTCGGCGAAGTGGGCGCGCTTCTCAGCCATGGTGATCACCGACTGCTCGAGCCCGGCCGGATCGTCGAAGCTGACCGCGACCTTGCCACCGTCGGATACCAGCCGGCCGGCCGCACCACAGGTGGCGCACTCGACCTCGGGCCCGCTCACGATCACCATCGACAGGTGACAGAGCGGACACAGGCCGGGCTCGCCGCGGTACTCGACCTCCTGAAACGGCCGCCCCAGTTGCGATCCCACGCTGCGGCCCACCCGGTCGGCGGCGGCGAGCGCGTCGTCGTCGAGGACAATCGATCGGGGCATCCCGGCACCGCCCACCAGCAACTGGTCGGCCAGCGCGATCTGAGATGAGAACAGCATCTGGTGCATGAGCGGCAGGGCCAGCGATCGCCACTGGCTCGTCAACGCTCCGCCGACGGCGATGAAGCCGGCCACGCGGGGACGGAACACACGCTCGTCGTAGGGAAAGGCCACCGCCGGAGTCTCCCCCGCCTCGAGAATGCGCCGGTAGCTCTCGGCGAAGGCGACGTCGGCCGCCGGTCCGGCCAGGCGGTCGGCGACGAGCTTCAGCGTCCCGGGCACGGTGCGTGAGTAGATCGGAGCCGAGATCATCAGCCCGTCGCTCTCCATCACCTGGTCCCACAGCCAGGGGCCGTCGTCCTCGCTGACCTCGTGGCCGGGTGCCACCGGCCGGGTGGGCAGGGCCAGGTCGTCGATGCACACCAGCGCCACCTCGGTGTCGTGTGCCCGCGCTGCGGTGAGTGCGATCTTGAGCAGGATCTCGGCGCTGCCGCCGGGCCGGCCCGCCGCCAGTCCCAGAACCCTCATGACGCCACCTCCTCGGTTGCCTCGGCGTCCCGCAGGCCGCCGCCGCCGAAGCGGCCGTGGTCAGACGCCAGCTCCATCAGCGGGTAGGTGGCGGCGCGCATGTCCTCCTCGTAGGCGGCGATCGCCGCCAGCAGCGGTCGCTCCCCGCGGGCGGCGGCGACCAGCTGGTCGCGCAGCACGCCGGCGTTGCGCATGGCCATGTTGGCGCCCTTGCCCAGCGTCGGCAGCATGGCTCCGATCGAGTCGCCGACCAGGGTCACGCGCGAGCTGGGCCAGACGGGCGCCGGATCCAGGCGCCGGAACGGGTGCGAGAACAGCGTCTGGGGGTCGATGCGGTCGACCAGCCCGCGGATGGCCGGGTGCCAGGCCGCCACCCCCTCACGCATCGCGTCGTGCATGAGGGCGGGTGTCTGCGCTGTCCACTCCGGCGGCGGCGGCACCTCGGTGCTGGGCAGCACCCCGCCGGACAGCATCATGTAAGGCTCGGCGGCGGCGACCTCGGCGTAGGGCGCCACCTCGGCGGCGGCCTGCTGCACCGGCTGGCGGGGGACGCACTGGCCCAGGGACAGCATCACCCCGCGGTCGTCGCGGGCGATCACGAATGCCGCCGACAGCACCTCGGGCAGCTCAGCCAGGATCTCATCGGTCAGCGGCGAGCGACCGAATAGCCCCAGCGCCCCCACCGGAGCCGGGATGATCGGCACGTCGGGGAGCAGCTGGCGGCGGATCGCCGAGCCGACGCCGTCGGCCGCCACCAGCACGTCGCCGCTGGCGCTCGAGCCGTCGGCGAGGCGCGCCCGCACCCCGTCCTCGTCGGCATCAAAGCCCGTCACCGCGGTCTGGAAGCGGATCGCGTCGTCGAGGCCGGCGCTGAGGATCTGGCGAAACACACGGCGGTCGATGGCGGTGTGGGGGCGCTCGCCGTGATTGGGCGGGCCGATGTGCGGCGCCGTGGTCAGCTCGCGGCACTGGCTGTCGATGACCACCGCCAGGTCGGGCCGGCTCGGGGTCCGGTGGGAGGCACGCTGGTAGAGCTCATAGAGCTCGGGCGCCAGGCAGGCCTCCAGGGCGTTGCCGCCGTCGGCATCCAGGGTCAGCCGATAGCCCGAGCGCTGGCCCGCTCGCGAGTCACGCTCGAACACCTCGCACTCGAGCCCGGCTCGCCGTAGGCCTTGGGCCAGGGTCAGCCCGGCGATCCCGCCGCCGGCGATGAGGATCCGCATGGTCGGCACGCTCAGCCGACGAAGGCGACGTCGACCTGTCCGCCGGCAGCGGCCAACCGATCGCCGTCCGGCGAATCCGCCCGCTCCGGGAAGATCCGCTGCGCGGCCACCTCACCGGCCAGCTCGGCGAGACGCTCCGGGCCCGCCGGGCCGTACATGGTGGCAAAGCGCGTCAGGTGCCCCTCGGCGATCAGCGCATGCTCGGCCCCGGCCGGGAGGCTCACGAAGTCGCCGCCGCTGAGGAGATGCTCCTCGCCGTCCACACTGACCCGGAGCCGGCCGTCCAGGCAGAAGATCGCCTCGTGGGTGCGCTCGTGGGCGTGGGCCGGCAGCACCACGCCTCTCGGGCTCTCGGTGACGGTCATGCCGAGCGAACCACCGGACTCGGCCCCGGTCATGACCTGAAACACGACATGGCCGCCGAGAACGTGGCGCGGCCCCTCGCCGGCGCGCAGGAAATACGCCGACCGGTCGCCCGGCAGCGAGTCGTCCGGCCCGCTGCCCACCTCCGCGTACGGTTCGTCGGGCAGATACTTCATGGCGAACTTCTGCTCGGCGGCGCCGAACTTCGCAAACGGCGGCGGACTGGGGTCCACCTGGGGATAGGCCGGCCCCGGGTACGGGCTGCCGGTGAAGTCGAAGAAGCGGTCCCAGCCCGCCGGCGCGATCGGGCCCATGAACTGGCTGTAGTGGCCGCGGAACTGATACGCGTGGTGCACGCCGGCGGGGACGCTGGCCACGTCGCCGGGATAGAGGATCCGGCTCTCCCCGTCGGCCCATACCTGGATGCGCCCACGCACGCAGAAGAAGTAGTCATGCTCGGCATCGTGGTAGTGCATGGGGATTGGACGGTCGGCCGGTCCGACCGCGGTCATCACCGACATCGCTCCAGCCGTCTCCTCCTGTCCGGCCAGGGCGCGCCCGACCTGGCCGAGCAGCAGGTGCGCGCGGCCGTCGCCGTCGGCGAGGTAGTACGGCACCGCCTCGCCCGGCAGCTCACGCACCGGGGTGGACGAATCGACGCGGTATGACATGGCCTCTCCTGGGTCTGGTCTCTCGTGGTGGTTGGCAAATTGTATACAACTTCTCTAACTGCGTGCAGATGATTTAATGGCTGGCATGACTCGAGTGGCCGCGGTAAGCGGTGGTTGCGGAGCGATCGGCGGCGCCATTGTCGCCGCGCTGGGCCGCGCCGGCGACACCGTGACGGTGCTGGACCGCGATGCCGAGCCACCCGTGGACCTCGCCGTGCGCGACCAGGTCCGGCGCGCCGCCGCCGGCCTCCTCGCTAAGCACGGTCGATGCGACGTGCTCGTGCACGCCGCCGCCGCCTTTGACCGTGCCGCCCTGGCTGACCTGGAGCCCGCGGGCTGGCGCCACGTGCAGGCGGTGAACGTCGAGGCCGCGGTGTGGCTGTGCCAGGCGCTGGCTCCCGCGATGGCCAAGCGCGGGTTCGGCCGCATCGTGTTCGTGGTCTCGGACACGGTCTGGAGCCCGCCGGCGCCCGACCTGCTCGCCTACGTGGCCAGCAAGTCGGCGTTGATCGGCGTGGCCCGGTCACTGTCGCGCGAGTTGGGTCCGCAGGGAATCACGGTCAACTGTGTGGCGCCCGGATTGACGCGCACGCCGGCGGCCGAGGCCGGTACGCCGGCGCAGGCGTTCGCCGAGGTCCGGGCCCGCCAGGCCATCCCGCGCGACCTGGTTCCCGAAGACGTGGCCGCGGCGGTGGCCTTCCTGGCCTCCGACGCCGCCGGCGCCATCACCGGGCAGACCCTGAACGCAGACGGCGGACTGGTTCTTCGTTGAGCTGGGCGCCGTCGGCGATCAGGTAGGAGCAGAACCGGCCGTCGGGATCGCGCCGGGCGCGGATCTGCTCGAGGCGGACGAAGTTCTCCGGCGACAGGAAGCGGTCGGCGCGACGGGTGAAGTCGGTGTCGCCCAGGTAGACGCCGTTACCAAGCACGGCCAGCCGCGTTGTGTGGTCGACCACCCAGGCCCGGTGGCGGTCGTCGTCGGCCGGGTCGGCCCAGATCGCGTAGGTGGCGATGTAGGCGCGGCCTTGCACCGAGAAGGCCATCTCGGGCAACCGCCGGCTCGGGGCCCAGCCGTACCAGATCGAGAACGAGTGCTCGGTGGGAAGCTCTGACCACAGCCGACGCAGCAACGGGACCAGCTCGGGCGCCCGGGCGTCGGTCCAGGTGCAGTCGACGGCGTAGCGGTGGTCCTCGGGGTTCTGCAGTGCTTGGACCTCGTTCTCCCGCTCGACGGTCGTCGGACCGCGCTCGTGGGCCACCGCGCGGTCGGCTATCGGGCACGCCGCCAACGGCGCCAGCACCCGCTCGGCCTCCTCGGGCGTGTCGCACATCGCGGTGGTGTGCAGCAGCAGCACCGGGGGTCCCTCCGGCCGGGGCAGACGGGTGGCCGCGATCACCGGCTCGACCACGCGGTCAAGCGTGGGCAGCAGCTCGTCCAGCCACACCAGCAGCGGCTCCAGAGCGTCGAGCTCAAACGTCCAGGTGTCGTGGGCCATGGCCGGTGCGAGCGGATAAGAACGCAGGTGAAAGCGGGTGATCACGCCGAAGAAGCCCGGGCCCGCGCCGCGGGCTGCCCACAGCAGGTCGGGATGCTGGTTCTCGTCGGCACGGATCAGCTTTCCGTCCGCGGTCACCACGTCGATGCCGACGACGTTCTCGCACGCCCACCCGTATTTGCGGGAGTTCCACCCCTGGCCGCCCTGGAGCAGGAAGCCGCCGATGCCGACGCTCGGGCAGTGCCCGCCCGGGAAAGCGCGGCCGTGACTGGTGAGAAACGGGGTCAGCTCGGCGCCCCCCTGCACCGCGGGGCTGGCGGTGGCGATTCCGGTGGCTGGGTCGTAGGTCATCTCGCGCATCCGCCCCAGGTCGATGAGCAGCGCGTCGTCGCGCACGCTCCACGCCGCCCAGCTGTGACCACCGGCACGGACCGACACCTGCAGGCCGCGCTCCGCGGCCAGCCTCACCCCCGCCACCACGTCGTCCTCGTCGGCGGCCAGCAGCACCGCCTCCGGGTAGCGGTCGGGCCGGCGCGCGTTGAACAGGCGGCCCACCCTGGCCTGCTCGTAGCCGTCGTCGCCGCGCCAGTGGAGCTCTCCGCTGAAGGTCATGAGATCAGTGACTGGCCTCCGTCGACCACGATGTCGACGGCGTTGAGGTAGGCGGCGTCGTCGGAGGCGAGAAACAGCGCCACTCGCGCGACGTCATCGGGCGCGCCCAGGCGGCCCAGCGGGTGGGTGCGGGCCATCTCGTGAACGGGGTGGCCCGGCTGGTCGAGAAACGGCTCGATCTGCGGCGTGACGATCAGCCCGGGGCTGATCGAGTTGGCGCGAATCCCGTGCCGGGCGCCGGATGCCGCCAGGTGGCGGGTGATGGCCAGCACGCCGCCCTTAGCGGCACCGTGGCCGGCCTGCTCGATGAAGGTGGCTCCGCGGTGCGCCGCCACCGAGGCGGTGTTGATGACCACGCCGCCGCCGCGAGCGATGAGGTGCGGCCAGGCCGCCTTGGTCACGGTGAAGATCAGGTCGAGTTCGTTGTGCAGGGTGAAGCGCCAGTCCTCCCAGCTGAGCTCGGCGAACGGACCGACCCGGGGCGCCGAGGCGTTGTTGTAGAGGACGTCGATGCCGCCGGCCTGCTCGGCCGCCTCGTTCACCCAGGCGGCGGCATCATCGGGGTCGGCCAGGTCGACCGGGGCGCGGGACCGCATCGAGCCGCCGGCAGCCCGGATCCCGGCCGCCACCGTCTCGGCCCGCTCGGCGTCGAGGTCGCAGCCGAACACCGTTGCCCCCTCGGCCGCGAACAGCCGCGCCGCCGCCGCCCCCTGGCCGCCGGCGGTGCCGGTGATCAGCGCCACCCGGCCGTCGAGCCGCCTGCTCACCGTGCCCACCCGGCTCGCTCCACGAGCTCGACCAGGTTGCCTTCGGGGTCGGCGAGGAAGGCGAACCGCACCCCGGGCTCGGGCGACGGGCCCGGCGGGCGGACCGCTGCGGCGCCGGCCGCCACCGCCCGCTCGAACACCGGATCGATGTCGGGCGCGGACAGCGCGAAGTGACCGTAGCCGCGCGTGGCCAGCGCCTCGATCGGCGCCGCACCCTGGATCCCAGCCGCCGATCCCTCGCGCTGAAACAGCTCCAGGCGCATCCCCGACGGGTGGCTCATCATCACCCCCCGGATCGGATGCGGCGCCAGCGTGAACTCGAACTGCGCCGAGAACGAGAACGCGTCGCCATAGAACGCCTGGGCGGCATCCAGGTCGGCGACCGAGAGCCCGACGTGGTCGAAGGCGGTCGGCATCGGCCAAGAACTATTGCATACAGTTTAATAGATACGTCTACAATTTCCGCCTCTGAATCCAAGCTGAAACAGGAGCGGGACCCAGTGCCGACGATCACCGTGCCCACCACCGAACTCGATCCCTTCACCGACGACGCGCTGCTCGACCCCTACGACCTCTACCGGACGTTACGGGACATCGGGCCTGTTGTTCGCCTGGAGCGATGGAACCTGTGTGCGCTGATGCGCTATGAACCGGCCCGAGCAGCCCTGTTTGACTGGGAGACGTTCTCGTCGATCGCGGTTGGTCTCAATCCCGTCTTCAATGAGTTCGCGGCGCCGACGGTCGATACCAACACGCTGATGGCCTCGCCCCCGCAACACACGCGGCTGCGGGCCGTGCTGGGCGACGACCTGGCACCCCGGACTGTGCGTCAAACGCTGCAGCCAGTCGTCGAGGCGCGGGCCGAGGCGCTCGTTGAGGAACTGGTCGAGCGGGGTGAGTTCGACGCCGTGCTCGACCTCGCGCGCCCGTTTGTCCTGAACCTGATCTGTGACTTCAACGGCCTGCCCGAGCACGGGCGTGAGCGGTTTCTGGGATGGGCCGACGATCTCTTCAACGGGTTCGGACCGCTGAACGAGCGCTGCCAGCGCGCCCTGGAGTCATCGCAGGCCATGTTCGCCTTCCTCCACGAGGAGTGCGGCCCATCGCAGGTCAAGCCCGGGTCGTGGGCGGCGACCATCTACGCCGCCGCGGCCCGCGGCTCGATTAACGCCGAATCCGCGCCGAACATGCTCACCACATACGTCGTGCCCGCTCTCGATACCACCATCAACGCGCTCGGGTTTGCTATCAAGCTGTTCGCCGAGCACCCCGATCAGTGGGACCTCGTACGTGAGGACCCGACGCTCATACCGGGGGCGTTTCGCGAGGTGATGCGCATGGAGTCACCAGTGCAGCATTTCGGCCGCCTGGTCACCCGCGACGTCGAGGTCGAGGGGATCGCGCTTCCCGCTGGCTCGCACGTGATGATCTCCTACGGCTCGGCCAACCGCGACGAACGTCGCTGGGAAGACCCCGATCGCTTCGACGTTCAACGTGACAATGTTCGCCATCTGTCCTTCGGCTACGGCATCCACGCCTGTGTCGGGCAGGGCCTGGCGCGGCTGGAGGGGCATTCGATCCTGTCGGCGCTCGCCCGCCGCGTGCGACGGTTTGAGGTCGGCGCCCCGGTACCGCATCTCAACAATCTGGTGCGCGGCCTCGCCTCCCTCCCCGTCACGGTGAGCACCAGCTGATGCTCGCCCCCATCCACCATGTCGGCTACGTGGTCCCCGATCTGCGGACTGGAGTGGATCGCGTCACCGCCTCGCTGGGGGCCGGGCCGTTCTTCGCCATGGAGCACATCGAGTTCGACGAGGTCACCTACCTGGGAGAGCCGGCCGTCTATGACCACTCGTCGGCCTTCGCTCAATGGGGTCCGATCCTGCTGGAACTGACGGAGGTCCACGAGGTCGAGCCCGTCGGTCTGCGCCAGGCGCTGGTCGCTCCCGGGGCAGGCGTTGGCCACGTGGCGTGGCTGGCCGACTCCCTGGCCGACGAAACCGAGCGGCTACACGCCGCCGGGATCAGACCCTTTCACACTGGTTGCACTGGGCCGGTGTCAGCGGTCTGGTTCGACGGTTCGGCCCAGCTCGGACATCCGATCGAGGTGCTAGAGCGCTCGGGTCCGCTGCTCGGCTTCTATGCCATGGTGCGCGCCGCCGCCGAGGACTGGGACGGCTCGGAGC
This sequence comes from uncultured Solirubrobacterales bacterium, assembly GCA_963754375.1. Taxonomy (GTDB): domain Bacteria; phylum Actinomycetota; class Thermoleophilia; order Solirubrobacterales; family Solirubrobacteraceae; genus Palsa-465. Next base: position 81,472 of record CAVWFX010000011.1, on the reverse strand, counting down.
CGTGGCGCATCATGACCGCGCCTCCCGCGTGACTGCGTCCGACGCGGTCGACGTTCTCGTCGTCGGCTTCGGCCCTGCCGGGGCGAGCGCGGCGATCGCTGCCCACGACGCCGGCGCCCGTGTGGCTGTGGTCGAGAAGACATCGGCCGGCGGTGGAAACTGCGTTCACTCCGGCGGCTTCCTGTTTGACGTGGCCGGGTCGGCGGCCGTGGACCATCTCGACGCGCTCTGCTTCGGTAAGACCGATCGCGCGGTGCTCGAGGCCTTTGCCGTGGGCCTGCACGAGGTACCAGGTTGGATCGACTCGCTCGGCGGCGCCACTGCGCCAGTGGACATCGCCGCCTTCGGCGGCATGCTCCCCTCCTGGCCGCACTTGCCGGGCGCTGGGAAGGTTTCCTATCGCCAGTACGCGGGGGCGGTGGACGAGCGCCCCGGACCCGGTCTCTGGCACCTGCTCGAATCGGCCGTGCGGCACCGGCAGATCGAGGTCAGCACCGACACGCCCGTGACCGAGTTGCTAACTGACGGCGGACTTGTGCGGGGGGCGAGCAGTACAACAGGACGGCGGGCGACGCGAGATCCGGGCCGCCGGCGGGGTCGTGCTGGCCTGTGGCGGCTTCGAGGCCGACCCCGAGCTGCGCGACACCTACCTGCCGCTGCCCCTGGTGTCGGTCGGGCATCAGGGCAACACCGGCGACTCGCTGACTCTGGCGGCGCAGGCGGGAGCAGCCCTGTGGCACATGAGCGCCTTCTTCGGCTGGTTTGCCTTCGTGCATCCCGATCACCTTGCCGGCTTCACGCTCGACGTCCACGCCCCCAGCTTCATCTACATCGATGCCGACGGCCATCGCTTCGCCGACGAGACCGGCTGGGAGGTTCACGACAAGGTGCGCTGCGCCACCACCTACCTGCCGCGCCGAACCAATCGCCCGCACCAGCCCGGCCACATCGTGTTCGACGAGAAGGCGCGGCAGGCCGGACCGCTGAACGGGATCGTCGGCACTCCCAACGACTACGTGTGGAGCGCGGACAACACGGCCGAGGTGATGCAGGGCTGGATCAAGCGCGGGTCCAGCGCCGAGGAACTGGCCGCCGCCACCGCGCTTCCAGTCGAGTCCCTGACGGCAACCTTGCACGCCTACGAGCGCGCCGTTCGCGCTGGATACGACAACGAGTTCGGCCGCGCCGCGCCGACGCTGGTCGCGCTCGAGCCTCCGCTCTATGCGATCGAGATGTGGCCGGGCGTGGCCACCGCCTCGGGCGGTCCACGCCGGGACGCGGGCGCCCGGGTGCTGCGTCCGGGCGGCGACCCGATTCCCGGGCTCTATGCCGCCGGAGCAGCGGGGTCGGTGTGGGGGCACCTCACCGAGCACGGCGGGGGATTGACCGACGCGATCGTGTTCGGCCGAATCGCCGGCAGCCAGGCCGCGGCCTCGGTGCCCGCTTGAACAATGCTGACGCCGGGCGGTCGCAGCACTCCTCAGGCCGGAACGGTCACGTCTCGATGCATGCGCCACAGTGCGGCGATGCGCTCGGCGGGTTCGTTGCCCATGCCGCACTCGGTGCCCACCTGGCCACGCGGACCAGGGTGGCCGCGTCGTCGGGCTGGACGAAGTGCTCACCGACGACTTCCTGATCGCTCTCGGGACGCTCGCCGACGGCGCCTTCGAGTAGTCCTATCTCCACGGCGACGTCCCATTGAATGGCCAGATCGTGCGCGGGTACCTGCTCGAGCACGGACTTGATCTCGCGCTTGCGGCGCGCCTCGTAAGAAGCGGCCAGCGCTGCGCGGGCTTCCGGCACTAGGAAGTTGCAGGGGATGGCCGTTGAGGTCGGTATGGCGAGCTGGAACTTCACCTCGCGGCCGATGTCACGGCCTACTTGAGCGCCATGAACGTCGGGTAGGCGGCGATGCCGTTCTCGTCGTAGCCGAGGGCAAACTCGACATCGCCGGGATGACCCCGGGGCGGACTCGGAACTGGGGAACGGTGCCGTAGTCCTGCTCGTGCGGCCCGGCCGGCTCCAGGCTGGGGTTCGCGTGCAGCCGCCCATGTGGGCTGCGGCCATGCTCGCTCAGCCCCACACCCGGTCAGCGACCCGCCCGACCAGCTCCAGCTTTCGCCACTGGTCGTCCTCGCTGAGCAGGTTGCCCTCGTGCGATGAGGCAAATCCGCACTGCGGCGACAGCGCCAGTCGATCCAACGACACATGCTCGGCCGCCTGGTGCAGCCGAGCCACCAGGAGGTCTTCGTCCTCGAGTGCGGGCTGTTTGGAGCTGACCGCGCCGACCACGACCCGCTTCCCCTCAGGCACGTGCCGCAGGCAGGCGAAGCCTCCATTTCGCTCGGCATCGTCCCACTCCACCAGGAACGCGTCATACGGCAGGTCGAAGAACGCTTCCGCCACCGGATCCAATGGACCTTCGAACATCCAGCTGGACTGGTTGTTGCCACGGCAGAGATGCAAGCCGTAGGTGACGTCGTCCGGGAGACCCTCGCGTACGTAGCGATCGGCCCACAGACAGCGCTCGAGCAGCGCGTCGGTGTCGACGCCGGCGTCCTGCAGGCCCCGGCGGGCGTTGTCGTCGATCAACAGCACGTATGACGGGAAGTCCAGCTGTACATAGCGGGCGCCGGATGTGATCGCGTCGGCGATCAGGTCGCGCAGGATGTCGAGCGCGTGAGCCTGCATCTCCTGCTCTGAGTCATAGCCCTGCACCTGCGCAGTGTGACGGGCCAGCGGACTGACGAACCATGATCCGGCCGGGAACGTCGCCTTGACCGGGTGATCGCTCAGCGGGGCCAAGAAGGCCACCTCGCGCGCCGCCGGGCTGTCGACCTTGGCCAGGCGCCGCTCGATCACGGGCGGGCCCGGATAGCTGATCTCTTCCCCGCGGGCGTTCTTCCAGGATCGGCCATGGCGGCTTGAGTCGGCCGGACGCAGCCCATCGATGGCGTCGTAGAACGAGTTGACGAACAGGGTCCGCCGAAATTCACCGTCGGTGACGACGTCGAGCCCGCACTCCAGTTGCCGCCGGACCGCATCGGCGATGGCGGCGTTCTCCGCCGCCGCCAGCCGGCCGCGCTGGTCGTCGGTCAGATCCAACTGCAGTTGCGAGCGACCAGGACGATGGGCACCCATCTCCGCGGCCAGAGCCTTGAGCCTTGCCGGACGCAGCAGCGACCCGATGTGCTCAGCGCGAGGAACCGTCCGGGGGCGGGCCGGCGTCGTGGTCATCCCGGCGCAACCTCAACTGGGAGGCTGGCCAGGCCGCGAATCACGTTGTTGAGGTGGCGCCGCGGCGGACCGCTGAGCTCGAGCCTCTCTACGTGTCGAGCGAGCGCAGCGAGGACCGCGGGGCCCTCGATGCGAGCCAGGCCCGCGCCGACGCAGACGTGGATTCCGTAGCCGAAGGCAACGTGGTCCAGCGGATTGCGATCGAGCTCGAAACGGTCGGCCTGCGGATAGCGGCGCTCGTCGCGGTTGGCGGACGCGAACAGGAGAACGACGCGGTCGCCCGCAGCGATGCTCGTCCCGTCGATCTCCGTGTCCCGGGTCGCGCCGCGCGCGAACAGGATGACCGGCGACTCGAAGCGCAGTGTCTCCTCGAAGGCGGGCTTGGCCAGGCTCGGGTCGGCTCTGAGGGCCGCAAATTGCTCAGGCCGCTCGGCCAGAAGCCAGATCGCGCTGCCGATGGCGTTGACGGTTGTGTCCATTCCGGCGACCACGAACGCCCCCATCATGCGAGCGGCGTCCTCGTGGCTGATCTCACCACGGTCGGCGGCCTCGTATGCTGCCGCGCCCCAGCTTCCGGGCGTCAGCGCATCGCGGCTCATCGCCGATTGCATGAAGTCCAGCAGCCCCGTGACGGTGGCCAGTGAGGACTGGGTTCGCGCGTTGAAGGGACCGAACGTGTTGAAGGCGGCGTCCGCGAACTCGAGCAGGTCCTGGCGGCGATCGGGGCCGAGGCCGACGAGGTCGGCGACGACGTCCACCGGGAAGCACCGTGCGATCTCGGGGATGGCGTCGAAGCTTCTGCGGCTGACAGCGCCGGCCACCAGCTCATCGGCCTGAGCAGCGATCCGCTCCCCCAGACCGCGCAGCGCACGCGGCAACAGCTGGTCGGCAAGGACGCCCCTCAGCTTTTCGTGGAGCGGCGGATCGGTGCAGAGCACATCACCCCGCGGCATGTACGGCTGCTCGGGCTCAAGCCCCGGGTTGGGCTCGGAAGAGAACGTCTCGTGATCGCGGAGAATCGCGCGGACTTCGGCGTACCGAGGGATCGCCCAGGCGCGGTGGCGTTCCAGCCACACCGCGGCACCCCGCTCGCGCAGCTCGTCGTAGACCGGATACGGGTCTTCGAGGGTGGCGTCATCGAAGAGATCGACGTCCGAGGCCGGGGTGGTCAGACTCATGTTGGTTCCTTTCAGACGTGCCGTGGACGGTCAACGGTGGCGGGCCGGTCACCCTGCGTCGCCTCTGCCTCAGGTGCGCTGGGGGCTCGTACCCGCCCTGTGATCGCGTCACGAAGGCGGTAGAAGGCCACCGCCGGACCCTTGCCGGTGCTCGTGCTCATGACCCCATCGGGGTTGGCGATGGCGGTGACGACGAGCAATACGCCGGCGACGATCGTCTGGTACTTGCCGATCCCGAACCGCTCGTCGAGGAAGGTGACGAAGAAGCCGGTTGAGGCCATCATGATCCCCGCGAACACCGCCCCCGAGATGCGCCCGATGCCCGCGACGTAGACGACGGCCAGCAGCCCCAGGGAGACGAACGTCGAGAACCCGTCGGCGGCGAGCGTCCCCTGCTGGTATCCGGTCAGCGCACCGCCGATCCCGGCGATGAAGGCAGCGATGGCGAAGGCCATCAGCTTGGCCTGGGCGACGTTGATGCCGACCGAGGCGGCCGCTCGCTCGTTCGAGCGCACGGCCAGTAGCATCCGACCGGCGGCACCTCGGCGCAAGCGGGCGACGAGCAGCCCCATCAGCGTGACGATGATCAGGACCATCAGCCCGAAGATGACGCGCGGATAGGAGTGCCCCTGGGCGATCGAAAGGTTGAGGCCGAGAAGGTGCGGCGGCTTGATCGGCAGTCCGGTAAGGCCGCCGGCGAACCCCTGGCTGTTGAAGATGAGCGCGTCGGCAGTGAACGCTGCCCCGAGCGTGACCACGGCCAGGTTGACCCCGCGCAGCCGCAGCGCCGGCAGACCGATCAGGATCCCGATCGGCACCGCGCACAGACCGGCGAGGATGAGCGAGAACGGGAACCCGAGCCCCCAGCCGTGCGAGATGTGCCCGAGCATGAAGCCACCGACGCCCGCGAACGTCATCTGGGCCAGCGAGACCTGACCGACGTAGCCGGTCAGCAGCACCAGCGACAGACCCACGCAGGTGAACGTCATCGACGAGATGAAGGCATTGCGCAGCGAGCCCTGCAGCAGGAACAGGATGATCGTCCCGGCGATCAGGCAGAAGGCCGCGCTGGCGAGCGGGTTCCGCGGCCGGGCCACCGTCGGGTTGCGCTCGGCTGCCTTCTCGCCGCGGGCGAGGGGGCTGCGCGAGCGCAGCGCCATGGTGACGATGATCAGGATGAACGGAAGCGCGTCGGCGACGTCGCCGGTCGGAAACCAGCTGAACGTCTGGAACTTGATGATCTCGGACTGCAGCATGCCCAGCCCGATCCCGGCCAGTGCGACGATCCAGAAGGACTCGAAACGGCCGACCAGGGCGACCCCCAGGGCCGGGCACGATGAACAGCGTGTACGAGGTCGGGTCGAGGTTGGCGATCGGCGCGATCAGGATTCCCGCCACACCGGCCAGCACGGTCGCGATCACGTAGTTGGCCAGCGCGACCCGGTTGGCCGAGATTCCGATCAGCGCAGCCCCACGGTCGTTCTCGGCTCCGGCCCGAGTTGAGAGTCCGAACCGCGTGTAGCGGTAGACGAGCGACGAGCGCGGCCGCGATCACGAGCACGATGCCGGTGAAGAAGATCCGGTCGCTGGGGAAGGTGATCCCTCCGATGGTGACCGGCGTCGTCGGCAGGATCGGCCGGCGTGGTCTTGGACTCGGTGCCGAAGTTGAGCACCGCGATCGCCTGGAACGCGAGCATCACACCCACGGATGCGCAGATGCGCGTGAGCTGCGCCGCAAAGCGCAACGGCCGATAGACGAGCAGGTACAGGATCGCTCCCAGCAACGCCGCATACACGAGCGAGATCACCACCGCGAGCGTTGTGTCGAGCCCTGTCGAGCTGAGCGTGATCTGGTGCGGGAGCACGATCCAGGGCAGCGGCAGCACCCCGCTCGGTCCGCAGGTTGACGAACACGTACGCGATCCACATCGCGATCGCGCCGTGGGCGAAGTCGACGAGGCCGGCGCTGCGGTACTTGAGCACGAGGCCCAGGCCGAGGATCGCGTACGTGGCGCCGGACGCCGAGGCCGAGGATCAGGAAGAGGAGGTAGCTGGACATGGTTGCTGGCTGGATGGTGCGTCGCGGGCCCGCCTGCGGCTCGCAGGCGGGCCCCCGCTTGATGGCTGATAACTACAGACCCTTGAAGTAGCCCTTGGAGGTCACCCAGGCGTTGGGGTTGGCGACCACCAGCTGCGTCCCGTTGACCTGTGCGATCAGGTAGTGGTCGTCGCACACGGCGACCGCCTTGGCGATGGCCTGGCCGTTGCAGGTGTACGGGTGCGACATGAAGTTCGGGTGATTGGACCCGGACTTGAACGCCGCCAGGATCGTCTTCGTGTTCGGCGTTCCCTTGATCGTGCTGAGCGCCTTCTGCAGGTTGACCACCGTCGCGAAGCCGGACTCCGACGACGCCGTCGATCGCGGTGTTGGGAGCGGCCCACTTCTTGACCGCCCCGGCGAACAGCTTGAACTGAGGGCTGCCGATGGTGAACGGGGTGGCGACGTACATGCCCTGCGCCGCGCCCGCCGAGGAGCTGATCGCCTGCGGCGACGTGCAGGGGTCGATGCCGACGATCTTGCCCGTGTAGCCCAGGCTCTTGAGGTCCTTGAGCACGACGCCGCAGTTGTTCGGGATGTCGACGTAGACGACGTCGGGGTGAGAGGCGATCGCCGACGCGACCTCAGCCGAGGGATCCGGCGTGGTCGGAGGAATCGCCGACGTCTTGACGCTCGAGATGCCGGCCGCCTTCATCACCGGCGGGATGACGCCGAGGCCGGCGACCTTGCCCTGGGAGTTGTCGAAGTACAGGACGACCGCGCTCTTGGCGCGAAGCTGCTTGGCCGCGTACACCGAGGCCGCGGCGTTGTCACCGAGACTGATCGACCAGAACTGAACGCTGTTGGGAACATTCTGCTCAACCGGCGTGAACGGAATCCCTCCGATGTAGGCGAGCCCGGCCCGCTGGTAGACCGGCATCGCCGCCGGCGTGCCGGTGTCGGCCGCACCCAGGATCGCCAGTGGATGCTTGGCAACCAGCTCGCTGGCGCAGCGCGCGCTCGTCGGCCCGGTGGTGTCGCCGATGCAGTCGACGAGCTGGATCGGGATGGCCGTTGATGCCGTCGAGATAGTTGTTGACGTACTGCGCGGCGGCGATCTCGGCCTGGCGAGACTCCGGGAAGGTGACCGGGCCGGTCTCATCGTTGATCAGCCCGAACACGTACGGCGTGCCGGTCGCCTTGTGCGGCGTGCCGAATGATGTCGCCGCGGCGGCGCTCGTCGACGATGCCGCGGCGCTGGAGCTCGAAGACGAGCCTCCCGAGGAGCCCGAGGAGGAGGAACTTGAACTGCTCCCACAACCGGCGACGGCCAGCGTGGCAGCGCCGATCACCGCCACGGCGGCAAACGACTTGCGAACTGATCTCATGCGTTGGTCCTTTCCGGGTGGTCGGCGTGGTGCCGTGGTTGGTTAACGTCGTCGGTGGCGGTTTCGCCGAGGTAGCTGGCGGCGATCAGACTGCGGTCGGACCGCAGTCGCTCGGCGGGCCCCTCGAGCACGATGCGACCGTGGGTGAGCACGTAGGCGCGATCGGCGACCTCGAGGGCGAGGGCCACGTGCTGTTCGACGAACAGCACCGCGGTGCCGAGCTGGTCGGCCACTCGGCGCAGGATCGGGAGCAGCCGCTCGACGATCGACCGGGGCCAGCCCGAGGCTCATCTCGTCGACCAGCAGGATCCGCGGCCGGCTCACCAGCGCGCGTCCGACCGCCAGCATCTGCTGCTCGCCGCCGGACAGCAGGCCGGCCCGCCGGTCCAGGCACTTTTCGAGCTCCGGGCAGCATCTCCAGCAGCTCGCCCTGGCCGACGCCCTCCTTGGATCGGGCCAGGCGCAGATGCTCGCGCACGGTGAGCCCGAAGAACAGCGCCCGGCCCTCCGGCACCAGCGCCAGGCCATCGCGCGCCAGCAGATGCGTGGCGCGCCCGCCGATGTCCTCGCCGAAGAACGAGATCCGGCCCGACATGGGCTCGTTCAGTCCGGCGATCGTCTCCAGCGTCGTCGTCTTACCGGCACCGTTGGGACCGAGCAGTGCCACCACCTCGCCCGGGGCGACGCCGATCGAGATCTCACGGATGACCGGACTGCCGAAATAACCGGCGGCGAGATCCTCGACGCTGAGCGCCGACGAGGTCGCGGTCGCGGTCGCGTCACTCATGCCGACGTCACCTCCTGCGCGGCTCCATGGCTGCCGAGATAGGCCTCGAGAACGCGCGGATCCTCCCGGATCTCCGCGGGTGTGCCGTCGGCGATCGTGCAGCCGAAGTCAAGGACGCGAACTCGGTCGCAGATGCTGAGGACCAGGCCCATGTCGTGGTCGACGAGCAGGACCGTCACCCCGTGCTCCTCGGGCAGCGACCGCAACCGGCTGCCGAGTTCAACGCTCTCGTCGGTGTCGAGCCCGGCGGCGGGCTCGTCGAGCAGGACCAGCCGCGGCTCTTGGGCCAGTGCCCGGGCCACGCCGACGAGCTTGCGCTGGCCGGTGGAGATCTCGGTTGGGTAGCGCTCGACCACTCCGCCGAGATCGCAGATCGAGATGGCCCAATCGACCGCCCGGCGATCCGGCTCGCGCTGCGGCAGGAACAGGTCGCGCATCGCGTGGCTGACGCCCGCCCGCTCGCTGGCGACGAGCAGGTTCTCGTCGACGGTCAAGTCGTCGAACAGCTCGACGGACTGGAACGTGCGGCCCAGCCGCATGCGCGCCCGGCGATACGGCCGCATGCGCGTGATGTCGTGTCCGTCGAACACGACCGTGCCGGCCGCGGGGCGCTGGTAGCCGGTGAGCGCATCGATCATCGACGTCTTGCCGGCACCATTGGGCCCGATCAGCCCGTACACGGTGCCGGCGACGACCTGAAGGTCGACGTCCGAGACCGCGACGACGCCGCCGTAGGTGACACGCAGACCGCGAACGTCGAGCAGCGGCTGGATATCGGAATCGCTTGTCATCTCTCCTCAGATCACGGTTCGGCGACCGCGCGGCGCAAACTGTACACAGTTCTCTTTCTTGTGTCCAGTAGTTCCTATCGGACGCAAGTTTCGATTGAGTTAGCCGCTCCGCTGCTCAGGCCTGCTCGACCCTGAGCGGCCGGCTCCCACCAAACACGGCGACCTCGCCGCCGCCGTCGTTCGCGGCGATGGCCTCCCACCCCGGGGAGTCGCCGTGGATGAATCGCGTCCAGGCCTGGAGGAGGGCGTCGGCGACCTCCTGCGTGTTCCCCGCCTGACCTCCGAGCCGCTCACCGGGACCACCGTCGCACCACGTCCCGAACAGCAGTGGGACCTCGGCAGTGTGGGTCGCTTTGAGTTGCGGGCCCGCCCCGGGATGGTCAAACCGGTAGCGATAGACGCGAGAGCCGGCGTCGGTCACCGCGGCGGCGCGGGCGCGGGCCCAGCGCTCGACCGGTCCGGCCACGATTGCGTCGGTGGCGATGGAGATCAGCAGCTCCTGGTCGGTCGGCGTTTGGTCTGCGTGGCGTTCACCCTCGCGGTAGCGCTCGAGCACGACACCCGGCTCTTCGCCGGTCAGATGAGCGACGATGGCGGGGATCCGCTCAGGGGGAGGGGCCGGACGCCACGGCGAGCCGAAGAAGAAGCTGCCCTCTCGCGCCGTACTGCCGATCAGGACGTCGACCCACGGACTGGCGCCGGGCACGTCGGCCGGCGACTGCGGCAGCGTCTGAGGATCCAGCGTGGGCAGCGCGCCGCCGCGGGTGCCGCGGAACTCCGGCTGCTCGAGCAGGGACTCGTGCAGGTCGACGATCTCCTGCGCCGGTAGCCCGCGCAGCCGCTGCGCATCGAAGGTCTCGCCCCCGCCGGCCAGTCGGCTGATGGCCTCGGCCCACGCCGCCGCCCGCGCCGGCGGCTGGGCCACATCTCCCAGCGGCGGGGATTGCAGGACGGCGCGCTGGAACAGCCCGGCGGCCGCGCGCGTCACCATCAGATCGATCGCGCACAGGGCACCCGCCGACTGGCCGGCGAGCGTCACCCGCGTGGGATCCCCGCCGAACGCGTCGATGTTGTCGCGCACCCATTCCAGCGCGGCCAGCTGATCGAGCAGCCCCCAGTTGGCGGACGGCGCGTCGTCGCTGCGCGCCAGCTCGCGGTGCGCCAGCCAGCCGAGGCTGCCCAGGCGGTAGTTGAGCGTCACCACCACGGCATCGGCCTGCCGGGCCAGCTTGGCTCCGTGGTAGAGGCTCGCCGCGCCGTGACCGATGGCAAAGCCGCCCCCGTGCAGCCACACGAACACCGGTCGCTCGCCCTCCAGCGACGGCGTGTAAACGTTTGCATTGAGGCAGCCGGCCTCGGATTGGGACGGCGTCGGACCGTGGGTGAAGTCGGCCACCGCCCGGGCCGGCTGCGGCGCCGCCGGGCCGTACTGCAGGGCGTCGCGGACGCCCGCCCAGACGGCAGGCGGCGACGGCGGCTGCCAACGCCCGGCGATGGCGTAGGGGATGCCGCGGAACTCGAAGCCGTCAGGCCCGCGCCTGCCGCGAACGCGACCGGCGGTGGTGTCCGCCTCCACCTCGCTCAGCGAGCGGCTGAGGATGCCGCCGCGTCCAACTCCGGGTGGGCCTCGCTCCAGCCGATGACCGGGTTGCGCAGCACGCCGATGCCCTCGATCTCGGCTTCGACCGTGTCGCCGGGACGTAGGTATAGCGACGCGGCATCCTCGCTGAAACCGGCCACGCCGGCCACGGTCCCGGTCGAGATGATGTCGCCGGCGCTGTACCCCATGGCCGAATAGTGGCTGATGATCTCCGGCACGGTGACCGCCATGCGGCCGGTGTGGGAGGTCTGCCGGGGGTCGCCGTTGACGCGCAGCTCCATCTTGAGGTCGCGCGGATCCGGGACATCCTCCGGGGTCACGATCCAGGGCCCGGTCGGGCAGAACGTGTCGATGCCCTTGGACAGCGAGAACACGCCGGACTTCATCTCCTCGCGCTGGATGTCGCGCGCGGTGATGTCATTGAAGATCAGGTAGCCGGCGATGTAGTCCTCGGCCTCCGCGGGCGAGAAGAACTTGCCGGCCTTGCCGATCACGACCGCCAGCTCTAGCTCGTAGTCGAGTTCGTTGGTCATCCCCTCCGGGTACACGATCGGATCGTCGGGACCGATGATCGCGTCGATGTTCTGGAAGAACACGATCCACGGCAGCACCGGGTGCGACCAGTTCACGCGCGTGGACTCCTCATGGTGCTCGCGAAAGTTGCCGGCGGTGTGGAAGAACTTCTTGGGAATCAGCGGAGCCCGCAGCTTGACCTGCTCCAGCGGCGTCTGGTTACCCGTCGCCTCGACCTCTCCGCCGAGCTCGAAGTAGCGGCGCATGTCGGGCACGTCGAGCTCGATGACCATGTCATCGACGACCTTGCCGACGCGCCCTTCGTCATATGTCACCAGCTTCATATGCAGCTCCCTTGCAGTCTCACTTGGCCGCGGACGAGCGGCTTGTCCGCTGAAGTATAGACAGATCTCCAAACTGTATGCAATTTATGATTCTGCGGACGACGATCACCGTCGCTCGCGCCAGGAGCGCCCGCGGTGGCGTCGGCGCTGGCGGTCGCGGTGGCGGTTGCGGTGGCGGTGGCGGCCCGGACGGTCAGTCCGTCGGGGGCTCGAGCGTCCGCCGCGCCCCGTCGGCGAGAGCCCCACGGACCCGGCTGGACAGCGACGGCGGCCGCACGGTGACGTTGCCGAGGATGGCGGTGGCCCGGACCTCGATCACCGGCGCGCCGGGCAGCGGAGCATGGTTGAGCTTGGAGGACTTCGCGCCCGCGATCGCCTTGCCGGACAGGCGCACCTCGACGCCGTCGGGCACGAAGATGGTTATCGCCCCGAGCGTGGCCCGGGCCTCGATCACGGTGACGTGGGAGGTGAGGACGGCGTCCTGAAGCTCGATGTGACAGTCGCCCAGTAGCGATCGCGCCTCCAGCCGCGCCGGGACGCGCCAGTGCCCCTTGCGTGACTCGTTGCCGAGGATCGCTGACAACTGCTCGACCGCGGCCGCCGTCGCCGGCGCGGGTGCACCGGGCGCCCCGGCGGGCCCTTGCAGATCGGCGGGCCGCCGCAGATCGGCGGTCAGCTGCGACAACTCGTCGAGCCAGCGCGCCGCCAGTGCCTGGTCGGCCCGAGCCGAGTACTCCTCCAGCGTGAGGCGGCCGTCGCTGGCCGCCTGCGACAGCAGCTCGACGGCGGCGTCCCGGTCCTGATCGGAGGCGCGCAGTCCCGGCGTCGATGGACGGTCGACTTCGCGGCCGGCGCCCTCTGAGTCCATCGGCGCCATGTTAGGCGTCAGGCGGATCAGCCGATGGCGCCCTCCCGAGGCCGCCCGGCACGACCGCGTAAGGTCCCCGGCATGGACCTTGAGCTCACCGACAGGGTCGCGGTGGTGACCGGAGCCAGCAAGGGCATCGGCCTCGCGATCGTCAAGCAGCTGGCCTCCGAAGGCTGCCTGGTGGTCGCCGGAGCGCGGACCGTCGAGGCGCTGAGCGCCCTGGAACGAGTGACAGCTCTCCAAGTTGACCTCACCGACCCCGAGGGTCCAAGCCGACTCGTGGACGCAGCGATCGAGAGCCACGGCCGAATCGACGTGCTGGTCAACAACGTGGGCGCCGCCCCGGTGCGCGTTGGTGGCTTTCTCGCCACCACCGACGCCGACTTCGAGCGCTCGCTGCAGATCAACTTCTTCGCTGCCCTGCGCGCCACCCGGGCGGCGATCTTCGACATGCGCAAGCGCGGCGACGGCGTCGTCATCAACGTCGGATCGGTGAACTCGTTCTTCGAACCCGACGCCGGCGTGATCGACTACGGGGCCGCCAAGGCGGCGCTCACCAATGTCGCCAAATCCCTGTCGCAGGAGTTCGGTCCTGAGGGGATCCGGATAACCACCGTGGCCCCGGGGCCGGTGGCCACCGATCTGTGGCTCGCTGAAGGCGGCGTGGCCGACACCATCGGTCGCGCCACCGGTGCCGGCGCCGACGCCGTGCGCCAGCAGGCGTCCACCGCAATGGCGACGAAGCGGTTCACCACTCCGGCGGAGGTGGCGTCGGTGGTGGCGCTGCTCGCCTCCCCGCGCGCGGGTAACGTCACCGGCGCCAACTGGGTCATCGACGGCGGGCTCGTCAAGACGGTCTAGTGTCGGGTCACGCCGCCTCGGCCACCACCGTGCCGGACCGGATCCGCGCCGGCAGCACCGTCACCAGGACAGGCCAGCGGACGAGAAGTGCAGCGCCTGATGGATCTTCGGGAGCGCGGTGATGACGACCGACAGGTCGAGAACGACCATCAGATACGAGCCGAGGATGATCGCCAGCGCCAGCTGTGGGTGCGACGCGCGGTCGGGCCGCGGGCGCCGGAGCAGTCCAGGCCCCGGCGCCGCCGGCGGCGGCGGACGAGCTTGGACAGGGTCATGGATTCAGGCATGCGGAAGCGAGCTCCTTTGAGCGGACAGCAACGGTGGGGGCGCTGCACCCCGCGCCGGGGCTTGGCGAAGGGCGGCTGTAGCGCTAAACTGGAGGCATCCTCCGGAACTTAGGTTCATGAGCGTCCAATCCACCAATCCGCCCACGCTGGCGCGCCCCAAACGGGCGGATGCCCAGCGCAACTACAACAAGCTCCTCGCCGCCGCCCGCCAGGCCTTCACCGAGGCCGACACCGAGACCTCGCTGGAGGAGATCGCGCGCCGGGCCGGAGTGGGGATCGGCACGCTCTATCGCCACTTCCCCACCCGCCAGAATCTGATCGAGGCGGTGTATGTCGACGAGGTCGACGCGCTGTCTCGCTCGGCCCGGGACGTCGCCGAGCTACCGCCGTGGGAGGCGCTGACCGCCTGGCTGCGCCGGTTCGTCGACTACGTCGCCACCAAGCAGGCGCTGATCAACGAGCTGTTCGCCGAGGGCGGCAGCACCGACGTGTTCGCCAGCTGCCGCTCGGCCCTGTACGGCGCCGGCACACCACTGCTGGTGCGCGCCCAGGAGGCGGGCGTGGTCAGAACCGACGTCGATATCGGCGACGTTCTCCACCTGGTCACCGGGATCGCCAAGATGTCCGCGCCCGATCCCGCCCAGAGCGAGCGGATCCTCCAGGTCGCGCTCGACGGGCTCCGCAGCCGGCCAGGCGAGTGATTTTGCACTGAGCCGGGCCTGGCGGGATGACCGGTCGTCAGCCCTCGGCCGGTCAGCCCAGCTGGCAGCGCAAACCCGTCGAATCTGGCGGGAAAGAGCTGCCAGCCGATCGGCAGAGCGCCAAGACTGGTTCTCAGCTGCTGATTGGGAGCCGGGCGCGCCGCGGAAGTGCGACACCCGGGCTGGCAGCGGCCACCCACTGCGAGAGCCTCGCCCGCCGCCGGCCCGGCGCTTGACTTTGCCCCTGGGGCAGCCACCATCATCCCCGGTGTGCCCCCTGATCTTCCGAGCCAGCTCGTCTCGATCGGCGAGTTCGCGCGCCGCACCCACCTGACCCCGAAGGCGATCCGGCTGTATGACCGGGTCGGCCTGCTGCGCCCGGCCAGCATCGACGAGACCAGCGGCTACCGGCGCTACCGGCTCGACCAGGTGCGCACCGGACAGCTCATCGGCCTGCTGCGCGGCGCCGACCTCAGCCTCGCCGACATCGGCTTGCTGTTGGATGACCTCGCCACCGGCGGCGAACCGGCCGCCGTGGAGCGACTGAGCCAGCTGCTCGGTCGGATCGAGCGCCGCCACGACGACCGCAAGCTTCTGATTCGGCACGTCCAGGCCATCCTCAAGGAGGGAGACGATCCTATGTTCTCGATCGAGACCCGCTCAGTACCGTCACGCCGCGTGATGTCGATCCAACGCCGCGTCCGGGCGGACGAGACCGACGGCTTCGTCAGCGAGGCCAAGGCGGCGTTCGTCGCGCACCTGAATGGCGCCGACGCGACGTCGCCGTTCACGCTCGTCTTTCACAGCGTCGTCGACTACGAGCACGACGGTCTCATGGAGGCTCAGCTCGGCTGCTCCGAGGACGTCCGGCCCACCGACGTGATCGGGATCCGCACCGAGCCGGCCCACGACGAGGCGTATACGACCATCACCAAGGCGCAATGGGCGTTCCCCGCGATCCTCGCCGCCTACGACTCGGTGGCGTGCTCGGCGCCGGTCCGCGCTCGGCCGGGGTCCCATCTCTCCTGCCGCGAGGTCTACGTCGCCGTGCCGGACGCGATCGGAGACGACGACCTCATCTGCGACGTGGCCTTCCCCCTGGCCGAGCTTTGACTCTGCTGCGCGACGTCGTGGACGCCTCGGCCCAGGTCGCGGCCACCAGTTCGCGGTCGGCGAAGGTCGCCGCCCTGGCCGCGCTGTTGCGCAGCGTCGATCCCGACGAGGTAGCGATCTGCGTCGGCTTTCTCTCGGGCGCGCCGCGCCAGGGCCGGATCGGCGTCGGCTACGCGAGCGTGTACGAGATCGACACGCCGCCGGCCGCCCAGCCGTCGCTGACAGTTCACGACCTCGACCAGACGATCGAGGAGGTCGCGCACACCACCGGCGGCGGGTCGGCTCAACGGCGCCGCCAGTTGCTCGTCGATCTGTTCGCGCGCGCCACCGAGGCCGAGACACAGTTCATCCGGCGGCTGCTGACCGGCGAGCTGCGCCAGGGCGCGTTGGCCGGGCTGATGGCCGATGCGATCGCCAAGGCGGCGGGCGTCAGAACCGAGGTCTCGCGCCGCGCGCTGATGCTGTCGGGCGATCTCACCCGCATGGCCGAGATCGCCATCACCAGCGGCGAGGACGGGTTGCGAGCGGTGGGCCTGGAGCTGTTTCGCCCCGTCCTCCCCATGCTCGCCTCCACCGCCGGCAGCGTCGCCGAGGCGGTGGCCGGCTTTGACCGCGCCCTGGTGCAGTACAAGCTCGACGGCCTGAGGGTGCAGATCCACCAGCGCGGCGACGAGGTGCGGATCTACACGCGCAACCTCAACGACATCACGGCGACGCTGCCTGGGATCGTTGCGGCTGTGCGTCGTCTGCCGGTGACGCAGGTCGTGCTCGACGGCGAGGCCCTGTGGATGGGCAATGGCCGGCCGGCCAGCTTCCAGGACACCATGTCCCAGATCGATGCCGACGCGCCGCCCGAGGGAGTGGTGACCTTCCTGTTCGACGTCCTGCACCTCGACGGCGAGGACCTGTTGGACGTGCCGCTGGCCGACCGGGCGCCGAGATTGCAGGCAATCGCCGGCGATCTCGTGGTGCCGGGCGTCCTCACCTCCGATCCGGCGGCCGGCGAGGAGGTCCTGGCCGAGGCGCTGCGAGCCGGGCACGAGGGCGTGGTGGTCAAGGACGCCGGCTCGTTGTACGCCGCCGGCCGCCGCGGGGCGTCGTGGCGAAAGGTCAAGCCGGTGCTGACCTACGACCTGGTGGTGCTGGGAGCCGAGTGGGGCCACGGACGGCGCCGCGGGTGGCTGTCCAACCTGCACCTCGGGGCCCGGGACCCGGCATCCGGCGGGTTCGTCATGGTCGGCAAGACGTTCAAGGGCCTGACCGACGAACTGCTGACCTGGCAGACCACCGCGTTGCTCGAACGTGAGACCGAGCGGCGGGGGATCGCGGTGCTGGTCCGCCCCGAGCTGGTGGTGGAGATCGCCGTCGACGGCGTCCAGTCCTCAACCCGATACGCCGGCGGGGTGGCACTGCGCTTCGCGCGCGTGAAGCGCTACCGGCCCGACAAGGACGCGGCCGACGCCGACACGATCGACGATCTGCGGGCGCTGTTGCCGCCGCAGCCACATCTGCCATGATCCCGGCGTGCCAAGCGACGAACAGATCACCGAGGTAATCGAGCGGCTGGAGCAGGAGCGGGAGACGCTGCGCAGCCGCGAGGGCGCCGACGACCCCACTCTGGAAGCCGACGCCGCCCGTGTGGAGCAGATCCGGGTCGAGCTCGACCAGCTCTGGGACCTGCTGCGCCAGCGCCGCGCCCTGCGGGACGCCGGACAGAACCCCGATCAGGCCCACGAGCGCTCGCCGGACATCGTCGAGCGCTACTGGCAGTAGAACCTCCTCGCGGGCTCGGCGTGGCTCCGGGCCTCGCTCCCAGCTCAGCGGCTGAGCCCCCTCGGCACCTGCGTCCCCGCGACGGGCGCGAGCAGAAGACAACCACACTGGAGTTGTTCTTCGACCTCGTCTACGTGTTCGCGGTCACGCAGCTCTCGCATCTCGTGATCGACGCCGGCATCAGCGCCACCTCGGTGATCCGTGCCGCGTTCCTGCTGCTGGTGGTGTGGTGGGCCTGGATCTACACGACCTGGATGGTCAACTGGTTCGATCCGGAGTCGTTCCCGGTTCGCCTGATCCTGACCGGCGTCGCCCTGGCCAGCCTGCTCATGTCGGCAGCCATCCCTACCGCCTTCGGTGGAGAGGCCACGCTGTTCGCGGGCGCATATGTCGCCATGCAGGTCGGCCGCAACCTCACCGCCATGCTGCTGCTCAGTCGCGACCACGCGCTGCGCCGGGTGTTCGAGCGACTGGTCGCCTGGAGTTGTGCCTCCGGGCTGCTCTGGATCACCGGATCGCTGCTGAGTCCCAGGGCTCGCGATGTGGTGTGGGTGGCGGCATTGGCGGTGGACCTGATCGCTCCCCTCGTCGGCTACCGAACGCCTGGGCTCGGGCGCTCGCTGACCACCGATTGGAATGTGGAAGGCAGTCACTTCGCCGAGCGCTTCCAGTCGTTCATCATCATCGCCCTCGGCGAGTCAATCGTGGTCACCGGAGCCACCGCCAGCGCCCGCGGCCTTTCTGCCGAGATCGTGGTGGCTCTGAGTCTCGCCTTTCTGGTGACCGGCGCGCTGTGGTGGCTGTACTTCGGTGAGGTGGCCGAGCACGCCAGACACGACATCGTCGAGTCAGAGGACCCGGGGCGCCTGGCCAGGGACGCCTACACCTACCTTCACCTCCCCATCGTCGCCGGGATCATCATGGTCGCGATCGCCGACGACCTGCTCGTCAATGATCCATCGCGGTCGCTGTCCACCGCGGGTGTGGTCATGGCGGTGATCGGCCCCGCCGTGTTCCTCCTCGGAGAGTCGATGGTGCGGCTACGGATGATCGGGTCGGTGAGCCCCAAGCGATTGTCGTGCGTGGCCGCGTTGGCCGTGCTCGGGATCGCCGGGAGCGGCCTGCCCGCACTCGCCCTCACGGGCGCGGTGGCGGCGATGCTGGTTGCACTCGGCGCCTGGGAGCACGAACCGCTTCGCCGCCGCTGCCGGCAGATGTTCGCGCGAACCGGCGCGCACCAGCGCTGACCTCACCCCATTCAGACGACGTTCGCGCGCGGGTTGTGGTCTAGGTTGCCGGTGCGCTAGAAAGGGACGTGGGTCGCCGTGGGATCTGGTTCACGACAGCTGCTGGCCTACCGGTTCGGCTCGGACTCGAGGTTCGAGGGGCAGCTCGTCGGCGCCCTCGAGCGAATCGAGAGCGGTGGCTCGATGCGAGTGCTCGACGCGCTGTTCGTGGCTCGCGAACCCGGGTCCGGCGAGCTCACCGCCGTCTCGCTGAGCGCCGACGGCTCCGCCGGCATCATCGGCCGGCTGCTCGACTTCCGCCTGTCGTCGGACGGGCGCGCTGCCATCACCCAGCAGGCCCTCGACGGACCGGCGGGCGATACCGTCCGGGCGCTGGGCGAGACGCTCGAGCCCGGCAACGCCGTCGCCGCCGTGCTGGTCGAGCACGTGTGGGCCAACACGCTGGGCGACGCCGTCGCCCGGATCGGGGGCACCGAGGCGGTCAGCGAGATGGTCGACGCCGGCGGTCTGACCGAGATGGCCGACCGCCTGCGCGCCGCCGCGGGCGGCTGACCCGCCCGGACCCGCCTGGGACCACACGCCTCAGCCTGTGTTAAGCCTCATCACACGGGTTCCCCAGTTGGCCGCACCGTCGGTCGTCTGGCTCGCCTTGGGCGGTATGTACTCGGTCGCCATCCACACCGACTTGCCGGACGGGTCCAGCACGGCCCACGAGTAGTCGCCCCAACGGGAGGCGTTGGGGTCGTAGTTCGTGGTCCCGGCCGCGGCCACGGTGATCGGACCGAACTGCGTCCCGCCGGACGGCATCACCGCATACGCGGCACTCGGGAAGCGGGTCGCACCCGAAAGGGTGAACACCATCGCCACCTTGCCGGACGGGGTCGCCTGCACGGCCGGGTAGATGACGTAGTTGCCGGCCATGCCCACGTAGCCCTGCCGGAGCATCTTCGCCGAGGTGATCACACCGCTGCTCAGACCCGGCCGGACGTTGAACCACGCCGCACCAGCCCGCTCGACAGGGTCGTTGGGGATCGTGAGCGAAGTTCCGAGCTCGCCCCACACGGTCCCGCCGGCGAACTGCACCTGCTGCATGCGGTTATCGCCCGAGTCCAACAGGCTGCTGGTCCCCTTCTGCTCCGCGCCCGGCGGGACCGCATAGGCCTCCGACTGGGTCACGATGCTGGACAGCTTCGGCGTGCCGCCGCTGCCCACCGCGGACAGGTTGGTCATCGCCCACACGCCGACGCGCTGGTCAAACGTGCCGTTCGGATTCAGTGAGTTCATGAAGTACTCGGCTCCGTTTCCGCCACCGATGATCGCGGGTTGGACCGACGCGGCGGTCGTCCCGCCAATGCTCAGGTTGTCGAAGTGGACGAAGTGAGCCGGCGTGCTCGGCGGCCCGGGATTCATGAGACTGCTCTTAGAGATGGCGTAGATCTGGGCGCCGTTGAACTGCGGCCCCAGGATCGAGAACTCGTTGGTGCTGATGTAGACGTTTTGCGAATCCACTCCCAGCAGCGGCTGGTCACCGAAGCACGGACAGCCCGGATGCTTGGGACCGGTGGAGCCGCCAATGTCGGTGGTATTGATCCGGTAGACCGTCCACAACTTGGTGGGGTCGCCCGACGTGTTGACCGCCAAGTCCTCAAACGATTCGGTTCCCGCTGCGTTGAGGAAGAGAATGCTCGCGAACCAGGTGTTGGTCGCGGCGTCGTAGGTGCAACGCGGGTCGCTGGTGAACTCACTCAGCCCTTCGTCGAACGGGCCGTTGACGTTGAACGGTCCCGCGACCACAGTGCCGTTCGGCTTGTAGATGGTGTAGGCCGAGTTGACCGGCTCCATCACGAAACCGTTGCCCGCGCACAATCCCTGGTCGGGCGGCTCGAACTCCTGGCCGAAGTTCGTCACCTCGCTGTCGCGACTGCTGACGCCGTTGATGTTGAGCGAGAGCGCGCTCGTCGCCGCCGGGCTCAGGGTGTCCGAGGACGTCGCGGCCGGGGCAGCTCCCGCATTGGGCCGGGCGCCAGACGTCGAGCGAGGAATCCGGCGCGCGCCCCGATTCATCCAGGCCGGAGCAAACGCCGCCCTCGCCTGGCTGATCGCCGGGGCGACGCGGTGCGCCCGTCCTACCGGCCTGACTGGATACAGGACCCCCTTGTGGACGCTCGTGTAAACGCGCGTCGCCCGGCCATGAGCGACAGCAGCGGGCGCGAGCATCAGGACCAGCGAGACGGCAGCCCCCAACGACCAACAGCAGCGGGATCGACTCCCCACGACAAACCTCCCCATGCGTGGTGTGTGGTCCCGACAGCCTAGGCAAAGACCTGCGGCCCCGCAAGCCGTTCGCGAACGCCGCCGAGGCCGCGCGGGCCCAAATCAGCTGGCGTCGAACTGAAAGGTCCAGGGAGTCACGGGAGTCGACGTGGAGTCGTCCTGCTCGGGGGCGGGCGCGGGCGCCAGTCGAAGTGCCTGGCCCGGCGCGACGCGGATGAACGCGCTCACAACAGCCGGGTCGAACTGCGTGCCGGAGCACTTCATCAGCTCCGCGATCGCCTCCTGCTCTGAGCGGGCGGGGACGTGCGGGCGGTCGGTGAGCATCGCGACGTAGGCGTCGGCCACGGCCAGGATGCGCGCCTCCAACGGGATCTCGTCGCCGCTCAGTCCGCGCGGGTAGCCGCTGCCGTCGACTCGCTCGCGCCGGCACAGGATCCAGTCGCGGATGTCGTCAAAGCTGGTGTCGGCGAGCACCGCGGCGCCGAGCTCGGGCTGCCGGCGCACCTGGGCCCACTCGTCGTCGGTCAGCGGACCGCGCTTGTCGAGGATCTCCGCGGGGATCTGATCGCGGCCCACGTCGGACAGCATCGCGCTCAATCGGACGCGGGCGATCTGGCCCTCATCGAGGCCCATTGCCTGCGCGGTCACCTCCGCCAGGCGGCCGACGAGGCGGCGCCCGCGCGGCCGGTAGCCGACGCGGCCGAGCTCGCTGCGCTCGGTTCCGCAGGCGTCGCACACCAGCACCAGGCGCAACTGCTCGGAGCCGCGTTCGTATCGGCAGGCTCCGCTGTGCGAGCCCGAGTGATCGCAGGGCATGCTGTCCCTATCGGCGCGCGGGCACCGATCGTTTGGGGGTTGGACCCCAAGCTGGACGCTTGGCTCAGCTGGACCGGCGGGGCGCCTACTCGCCCCGCCACACCGGCGGGCGCTTCTCCAAGAACGCGGTCATGCCCTCCTGGGCATCGGCGGCCAGCGCATTGTCGGACATGACCACCTGGCAGTGCTCGTAGGCACCGGCCTCAGAGCGATCGATCTGGTCGTAGAAGGCCCGCTTGCCGGTGGCGACCGTGTAGGAGCTGGATCGCGCCACCGCCGCCACCAGCTCCGCGACCGCCGCCTCCAGCTCGTCGGCCGGCACCACCCGGTTGATCAGGCCCCAGTCGAGCGCCGTCTCGGCGTCGATCGGCTCGCCGGTCAGCAGCATCTGCAGCGCCCGCTTACGGCCGATCGACCGGGACACCGGGACCATCGGCGTGGAGCAGAACAGCCCGATGTTGACCCCGGGGGTGGCGAAGCGGCTGCCCTCGGCGGCCACCGCCAGGTCGCAGGCGGCCACCAGCTGGCAGCCGGCGGCGCTGGCGAACCCATGCACCTTGGCGATCACCGGCTGCGGCAGGTCATGGACGGTCTCCATCATCTGGGTGCAGACCCCGAACAGCTCCTGGAAGAACGCGCCCTCGCGGTCGATCATCTCCGACAGATCGTGGCCGGCCGAGAACGCCCGCCCCGCCCCCTCGATCACGATCGCCCGCGTCGATTCGCGTCCCGACGCGTCGCGCAACGCGACCAGCAATTCCTTCAGCAGCTCCAGCGACATCGCGTTGAGCCTGTCGGGTCGGTTGAGCGTGATCCGCGTTGTTGGGCCTTCGGCGCTGACCAGCAGGTTGCGGTACTCGGTCTTGTGAACGGTGCTCATGACCTCGAGGCTACTAGCGTGCGCCCGACGTTCAAGCGTCTTTATCGCGGAGGCACGGGGCCGCCGCTCCTGTGCCTGCACGGCTTTCTCGAGACCTGGCGCAGCTGGGAGCTGGTCCTGCCGGCCCTGGAGCGCCGCCACGAGGTCCTCGCTCTGACCCTGCCCGGGCACGCGGGCGGGGCACCGCTCAGCGACGGCGCCGGCACGGCGGCGATGGTCGACGCCGTCGAGCGAGAGCTGGACGCGATCGGCTGGCGGCGAGCGCACCTGGTCGGCAATTCGCTGGGCGGCTGGCGTGGCGCTGCAGCTGGCCGCGCGCGGGCGCGCCGAGACGGTGGTGGCCCTGGCGCCAGCCGGCGGCTGGGCCACCGACGGCGAGAGCTTCGCCGCCGACCTGCTGACCCTGCAGCGCGAAATCCACCTCGGTAGCCAGCAGGGCGCGCCCAGTGCCGAGCTGGTCCTCGCCTCGCCCGAGGGCCGGCGCCGCGCCACCCGGCTCATCACCACCAACTACGAGCACATCCCCACCGAGCTCCTGGTCCACCAGCTCCGCGGCGTGGCCGCGGCGGAGGGCGCGGAGTCACTGATCGAGCACGCGCGGCACGCCGAGTGGACGCTCGACGCCGAGCGGATCGACTGCCCGGTGCGCGTGGTGTGGGGCACCGAGGACCGCCTGCTGCCGTGGCCCCGGGCGGCGGAGCGCTTTCGCCACCAGTGGCTCCCGCACGCCGACTGGGTCGTGCTCGACGGCGCCGGCCACTGCCCCGCGCTCGACCTCCCGCTGGAGACGGGGCAGCTGATCCTCGGCTTCACCTCGCCGTAAGCGGCCGCCGCCGCCGCCGGCGACGTCACATGCCGCCCTGGGCCGCGATCTCCCGGTCGACTGGGACGCTAGTAGGAGCGCCGAGGCCTAAATGCGAAGGTCTCAGCTGCCGCCGGCGACTGAACCGGCGCGCTGTAGCGGTCGGCTGGCAGCCCTTTCCCGCCAGATTTGACGGGTTTGTGCTGCCGGCTGGGCCCATGGGACGAGGGCCGGACGATCCGTCGCCGGCCTGAACCCAGCCGTGAACCCGGACTATATGCCGGTGTTACGGCACCTCGGTGCGCTGGGCGCCCCGCCGCTCGCCGCGACCACCGGCGCTCAGCCAGAGCCGCCCAACACAGCGATGAGATGATTGGCCGATGGCCGAGAGCTTTGCCACCGAACCGCGGGTGGTGGCCGACCAGGCGGCGATGGTGGCGGCGGCGTGGTCGCCTCCGGGCGCCCCCGCGTCCTGGCGGCTGACCGCGGCCCAGTTCGCCGCGCTGCGCGACGATCCGGAGCTGCAGGCGATCGCTGCGACGATCGCGCCTCACCGGCTACCGCCGCTGCTGTTCGCCGCCGCCGCCAGCTTGCTGGTGCTGGAGCTCGAGCCCGAGCCGCTGCGCGATTGGTTTCCACGGGTCGGACATCCGCAGCCCGCTCTCGGCGACGACTTCCCGGTGCACTACCGCGCCTTCTGCCTCGATCACCGCCAGCGCCTGCTCGAGCTGTGCGCCGCGCACCGCTACCAGATGAACGAGGTCGGCCGGTGCGCGGACCTGCTGCCCGCACTGGCGGCCAGTGCCGGGGATCGGGAGATCGCGTTGATCGACATCGGCACCGGCGCCGGGCTGGCGCTGCACCTGGACCGCTACCGCTACCGCTACGTGTTCAACGCGGCCGACGGTGACGCGGCAACGGTCGGCGACCCGGAGTCAAACGTGGTGCTCGAAACCGAGGTCCGCGGCGGGCAACCGCTGCCCCGGTGCCGGCGGTACCGCGCATCGCCAAGCGGGTCGGCATCGACGTCGAGCCCCTGGACCTGGGCGATCCGTCGGTGCTCGCCTGGCTGGCGGCCTGCGTGCCCCAGGAGATCGGGGCCGTGACGCGCTTTCACCATGCCGTGGGCGTGGCGCTGGCCAACCCGGCCCCGACGGTGCGGGGGGACGCTCTGGCCGCGCTGCCCGAGGTGCTGGCCGCAATCCCCGACAATCTGCTGGTATGCGTGGTCGACAGTTACGTGCATGTCTTCCTCGGCGAGAAGCAGCTGGTCGCCTTCCGGGAGCTGATCGACCGCGTCGGTGCGGCGCGCGACCTCGACTGGATCTCGCTCGACCCGCTGATCCCGATGGGCGCCGCGGCCACCCGCAGCGTTCTCGGCACCCCGGTGCCACCGGCGTTGATCGAGCGCAACCGCCGCGAGGGGGTGTTCGGTGTCCTCGGCCGCCTGTCCTACCGCGGCGGCGAGCGGACCGCCGAGCTGCTGGGCGTCGCCCATCCGGGCGCGGCCTGGCTGGAGTGGCTGGGGCCGCGCGATGGCTGATCTGAACGGGGCCCGCGTGTTGCTGGACGGTCTGGCGGTCGGCGAATCCCCCCGCTGGCACGACGGACGGCTGTGGGTGTGCAACTGGGGCCGTCAGGAGGTCATCACCGTCGATGCTGACGGGCGTAGCGAGGTCGCGCTGCGGGTGCAGACCACGATCCCCTTCTCCATCGACTGGGATGCCGACGGGAGCCTGCTCGTGGTGGCGGGACAGGAGGGACTGCTGCTGCGCCAGAAGCCAGACGGGTCGATCGTCACCCACGCCGACCTCACCGGCCTCTCCGACCGCGCCTGGAACGAGATCGTCGTCGACGGTCGTGGCACTGCCTACGTCAACGGCAGCGGCTTTGACCTGATGACCGGTGAGCCGTTCGCGCCCGGGCTGATCGCCGCGGTGTTCCCGGACGGGTCGGCGCGCCAGGTCGCCGACGACGTCGCCTTCCCCAACGGCATGGCCGTCACCCCGGACAACTGCACGTTGATCCTCGCCGAGTCCTATGGCCGCCGGCTGACCGCGTTCGACATCGCCCCCGGCGGCGACCTGGTCAACCGCCGGGTGTGGGCGGAGCTCGGTGAGGGCACGCCGGACGGCATCTGCATCGATACCGAGGGCGCTGTCTGGTACGCCGACGTGCCCAACCAGCGCTGCGCGCGCGTGCTCGAGGGCGGCGAGGTCACCCACAGCGTGCCCCTTGATCGCGCCGCGTTCGCCTGCATGCTCGGCGGCGAGGACGGTCGGACGCTGTTCATCGCCGCGGCCGAGTGGGCCGGCCCTGAGACCATGGGCGGCGAGCGTCAGACGGGCCGGGTGCTGGCGGTGACGGCGCCGGCACCGCGCGCCGGCTGGCCGTAGCCGATCACGTAACCGCTTACTCGGCCGCGCTCAGCGCCTCGAGCCCGGCGACCATCATCTCGATCCCGAACCGGAAGCGCTCATCCTTGTCCGGTCCGGAGATCTCCGCCGAGATCGAGGCCAGGACGGGGAACCGGTCACCCGGCAGGGCGGCGTAGAAGTCATCCACGTCCTCGAAGTAGCGCTCGATCTCGTCCGGGGTCATGCCGCTGTGCTCGAACAGCCCCAGCTCGAAGGCGGCCGCCGACACGTGCAGCGTCAACTGATCGAGCCCGAGCGCGATCGCCCGGTCTGACAGGCCACCGGCGCGCATCACCGCCACCACCGCCTCCGCCGCGACCAGGGTCTTGGGCGAGGTGGGGACGCGGCCCAGCCCGGCCAGGGCGGCGTCGCGATGGCTGGCCAGGATGTCGCGCAGGTCGAACATCATCGTGTAGAGCTGTTCGCGCCAGCGGGCCGGGTCGGGCTCGGGTAGCGGCAGCTGGCCAATCAGCTCGTCGAACACCAGCTCGAGCAGCTCGTCCTTGCCGGACACGTGCGCGTACAGCGAGGCGGCGCCGGTGTCGAGGCGGTCGGCGACGCGCCGCATCGAGAGGCCGGCCATGCCCGCCTCGTCCAGCACCTCAACCGCCGCCTGGACGATGGCCTCCACGGTCAACGCCGTGCGCCGCGCCGGGGGCTTGCGCCGGGAAACCCGCCGCGGGGGCGGCGGCAGTCCCGCCACCGCCGACCGGGCCGCGGCGCCGGCTTTGTCCTCACGACCGGATCCGGGGCTTGACGCGTCCACGGGCATAGTGTAGAACACCGTTCACGAACATCGTTCGGAACATTATTCGCTCATCGAACATGGTACGTCGAAAGGACCTCTGAAATGTCGCCCACAGCCAAGACCGGCCACCCCCGGCGGTGGACGATCCTCGCTCTCGTGCTGGCCGCCGAGTGCATGGATCTGCTCGACGGGACGATCGTCAACGTCGCCGCCCCCACCATCCACGACGACCTTCACGCCGGCAGCTCAGCGCTGCAGTGGATCATCGGCGGTTACGCACTGGCCTTCGCGGTCGGCCTCATCGCCGGCGGCCGGCTCGGTGACATCTACGGCCGCAAGCGGCTGTTCGTTCTCGGCGCCCTGGGCTTCGTGGCCGCGTCGGTGGCGTGCGCGTTCGCGGTCTCCCCGGAGATGCTGATCGGCTGCCGCCTGGCCCAGGGAGCGGCGGCGGCGCTGTTGATCCCCCAGGGACTGGGGATCATCCGCGAGGTGTTCGCCCCCGACGAAATGGGCAAGGCGTTCACCGTGTTCGGACCGGTGATCGGCCTGTCGGCGGTGCTGGGTCCGATCCTCGGCGGCGCTCTGATCGCCGCCAACGCCTTCGGCACCGGGCTGGCGGCTGATCTTCTTCATCAATCTGCCGCTGGGCGTGATCGCCGCCGTCGGCGCGGCCCGCCTGATGCCCGAGTCCCGCGCCGCCCGGCGCCCGACCCTCGACCTCGTCGGGACCGCGCTCGCCGGCGTTGGCATGGGCCTGCTCATCTACCCCCTGATCCAGGGCCGCGACGCCGGATGGCCGGTGTGGACGTATCTGATGATGGCCGCCAGCGCCGCCTGCTTTGCGCTGCTGGTCGTGTGGAGTCGTCGGGAGCGGCACCGCGGGCGCGATGCGTTGGTCGAGCCGACGATCTTCCAGCACCGCGCCTACGTGACCGGTCTGGGCATGATCGTCGTCCTGTTCTCCGGGATGATCGGCTGTCTGCTGGTCCTGACCCTGTTCCTGCAGCTGGCCGAGCACTTCTCGGCCATCCACGCCGGGCTCACACTGGCCCCGTTCGCACTCGGCCTGGCCATCGGCGCCACCCTCGCCGGCACGGTCCTGGTCCCACGGTTCGGGCGCGCGGTGCTGCAGGGGGCGTGTTTCGTGGTCGCCGGCGGGGCCCTGTGGCTGTACCTGGTCGTCCACGCGAACGGCCTGGACACCAGCTCGCTCGACCTGGCCGCGCCGCAGCTGGTGATGGGGTTGGGGCTCGGGCTGATCGTCTCACCGCTGTTCGACTTCATCCTGGCGTCGGTCACCGATGTTGAGGTGGGGTCGGCGGCAGGCGTGCTCAACGCCGTCCAGCAGCTGGCCGGGGCGATCGGCGTGGCCGGCATCGGCACCGTGTTCTTCACCACGCTGGGGCACTCGGGGTTCGTCGTGGCGCTCGAGCACTGCCTGCTCATCGAGGTGGCGACTGATGCCGGTGGCCCTGGCGCTGTGCAGCACTCTCCCCCGCCGGGCGCGTGAGTCCGAGGCGCCGGAGACCGACGCAGAGTCCGACGTCGCCGCCCTCGTGGCCGCCTGACAGCCGGAGCGATCTACCGGATCGTGCCCGGGCGCGCGGGCTAGCGCCGGCAGCGGCTCCTGCGCCGCGAGTCAATCGTGTCTCAGGTCGAGCTCGTAGGTCTGGGCGACGAGTTCGGCCCCGAAGCTCCGATGCGGCTCCTCGCGCACCAACCGGAATCCCTTGGCCAGGTAGATACGCCGCGCGGCGGCCAGCGGGTGGTTGGTCCACAGCTGCATCCGCGTGTAGCCGGCGTGCCGGGCGAACTCGATCGCCCGGTCGACCAGCTGGGCACCGAGCCCATGGCCGCGGGACCGCGGATCGACGAGCAGGATGCGCAGCTTCGCCGCGTCCGGCTCGTCACCGGGGACGCAGAACACGCAGCCGGCCCGCTCCCCTTCGACCTCGGCGATCCAGGCCGCCCGGCCCGGGTCGTCTGCGGTGCAGGCGTAGTCGGCGACGATCTGCGCCACCAGCGCCTCGAAGCTCGAGTCCCAGCCGAACTCGGCCGCGTAGACCTCGCCGTGGGCCATCACCACCCACCCCAGATCCCCGGCGTGGCCGAGCGGCCGGATCCGGATTTCCGCAGTGTCGCTCGCGCCGGGTGTCGTCGCCGCCATCACTGAAACACTCGTTTCAGTAGGCTACCACCATGGCCACCACGGTGCCGGCACCATCGGCGCGTCGCCAAGAGCTCCTGGAGCGCGCCTACCGATACGTGCTCGATCACGGTCTCGCCGACATGTCCCTGCGGCCGATGGCCGCCGCCATCGGCTCCAGCCCGCGGGTGCTGCTGTTCCTGTTCGGCAGCAAGGACGACCTGGTGAGGGCGCTGCTGGCGCGGGCTCGGGCCGACGAGCTGGCGCTGCTCGCGCGCCTGCACAACGGCGCCGAAACCGGCGGCGGCAACGACGGGAGCCCGCTGGCTGACACCGCGGCCGCGGTGTGGGCCTGGCTCACCGCCGCCGAGCACCGAAGCCTGCTGCGGGTGTGGGCGGAGAGCTACGCCCGGTCGCTGACCGACCCCGACGGCCCGTGGGCCGGCTTTGCCCGCAACACCGTCGAAGACTGGCTGGCGTTGCTCGCCGAGTCCCAGCCCTCCGGCGCTGAGAACACCGCCGCGGCTCGGGCGCAGCGAACCCTCGTCCTGGCGGTGCTTCGCGGCGCGCTGCTGGATCTGCTCGCCACCGGCGATGTCGACCGGACGACACGGGCGGTGGCGTCCTTCCTACGGACGCTCTGAGCGCCTGCCCGGGGTCAGCCCGCCTAAGCGCGCACGACCCGGCCACGCTGGTCGATCGCGAACCCCGGGAGCCCGAACCGGTCGGCCAGCAGCCCTGGAATCTGGCCGGGCTGCACCGCCGTCACCTGGCGGTGGTCGGGCGTCTGCTCGGTGAGGGACAGACCCGTCCAGTCGCTCAGCGAGACCCGGGTCCCGTCGCCGCCCTGGAGGGCCACGATCAAACCGGTGACAAACGGCGAGCGCGGATGGGTGGACGTGAACCAATTGCTGGTCTCCACATCGACCTGCGGCACTGGCTCCGGGATGAACCCGTAAACGTCGGACCAGCCCTGGTCAGCCGCGGTCTGGAGCACGTACTGGTTGTCGTCGGTGACGACTCGGAACTGCCAGCCCGAGATATCGTGCGCCTCACCGGGGCCGAACGGCAGCGGCTCCCGCGGAGTGCCGTTCCCGAAGCCGACGTCGGCGTGCCAGGTCGCGCCATCGGCCCGGACCCGCAGGACGAGATGCGAGCGCGGGCGCACGGATCCGGGTGGGGACCCGAACCGCACCCGCGCCAGCATCAGGTCCACTTCGGCGCCGAGCGCCTCGAGTGCCGCCTTGAGCAGCAGGTTGTGCTCGAAGCAGTAGCCACCACGGCGCTCGTCCACCAGCTTTCGCTGCAGGTCGGCGAGGTCAAGCGATACCGGCACACCGCGGTGGGGATCCAGGTTCTCGAACGGGATCGCGGCCAGATGTGCCCGGTGAAGCTCGACCAGCCCCGGCCGGCCGCTCAGGCCCACGCGCTCCAGGTAGGCGTCGAGGTCGAACACGCGTCGCCTCAGGCGGGGACGACCAGCCTCAGATCCGGCCCGACTACTTGACTCCAGGGCAACCGTCTGAACAGGTAGGGTCTGTATCGCATGGCGGACGTGATCGTAGTCGGCACCGACGGTTCGGATACGGCCAACAAGGCCGTCAACGAGGCGGTGCGCCTGGGCAAGGCGCTCGGAGCCGACCTTCACATCGTGTCCGCCTACGAGCCCACTCGCGCGCGTGTCTCCGGCGCGCCTCAGGGCGCTGCCGACGTGTGGCGGCCGCTCCCGGATGACGAGGTCGAGGCGATTCTGGCCGAGACCGCCGCCACCGTCCGGGTCGCGGGCGTGGAGGCCAGCACCCACGCGCTCCGCAAGGACCCCGCCGACGCCCTCATCGACGTCGCCGACGAGGTCGGGGCCACCATGATCGTGGTGGGCAGCAAGGGCATGCACGGCGCTCGCCGCCTGGCCCTGGGCAACGTGCCCAACAAGGTCTCGCATCACGCCCGCTGCAGCGTGCTGATCGTCGCCACCGGCGACGACCGGGCCTGAACCTTAAACCTGAGCCAGAGGCTGAGCGCCCGCTCCGGAGACGGGTCGCGGCCTGCTTCGCCGCTGCTAGAATAGTGCTTGCCAGCAAGCAAGTATTTAGGATTGATCTTCACGCCTACCGCACCCCCACCCTTCGACATCGACACCGCCGCCCGCCTGCGAGTGGCGATCGGAAGGCTGTCGAGGCGCGTGCGGACCACGGCCGCGGGCTCACAAGCCGGCTTGACCCCGACTCGTATCTCGGTCCTTCTGACCGTGGTGCGCGAGGGTCCGCTCCGCCTGTCGGAGCTGGCCGATCGCGAGAGCCTCAACCCCACCATGCTGTCCCGGGCCATCGGGAACCTGGTCGAGGCCGGCCTGCTGGCCCGGTCCAGCGACGACGGCGATCGCCGGGCCGCCTGGGTGAAGGCCACCGCGTCCGGCCGTCGGCTGTCCGAGCGGATCCGCACCGAGCGGACCGACGCGCTGAACAGCGCGCTGGGGGGGATGAGCGACGAGGACCGGCGGACAATCGAGTCGGCGCTGCCCGCACTGGAAGCGCTGGCCGAGCAGTTGAAGGAGCGTCGCCCGTGACCCGCGTGGTCAACGCGGGACGCGTCACCTTCGCCGCACTTTCGATCCCGAATTACCGCCGCTACTACGCCGGGCAGTCGATCTCGCTGATCGGCACCTGGATGCAGATGACCGCCCAGGCATGGCTGGTGCTGAGCCTGACCCACTCCAGCACCGCGCTCGGGATTGTGGTGGCGCTGCAGACAGTGCCGGTGCTGCTGCTGGGTCCCTATGGCGGCGTCATCGCCGACCGCACCGACAAGCGCAAGATGATGATCGCCCTGCAGAGCGCGATGGGCGTTCAGGCCCTGACCTTGGGCGTGCTGACCGTCGCCGGCGTGGTCCAGGTGTGGGAGATCGGCATCCTCGCCGCCGTCCTCGGCCTCAACAACGCTTTCGAGAACCCATCCCGGCAGTCGTTCATGCTCGAGTTGGTCGGGCCCGAACATCTTCGCAACGCTGTAACGCTCAACTCGGTCCTGGTCAACGTGGCCCGCTCCATCGGGCCGGCGGTGGCCGGGATCCTCATCGCCACCGTGGGTGACGGTGTCTCGTTCCTGGTCAACGCGGCCAGCTTCGTCGCCGTGGTCGCCTCCCTGATCACCATGGACACCACCGCGCTATCGCCCGTCGAGCCGATGCGGCGCGCTCGCGGCCAGCTGCGCGAGGGTCTGCGCTACGTCCGCTCGAGGCGCCAGCTCGCCGTCCCGCTGATCATGATGGGGATCGCCGGATGTCTGACCTACGAGTTCCAGGTCTCTCTGCCGGTGATGGCCGACCGTGGCCTGGACGTCGGCGCCACCGGCTTTGGCTTCATGACCGGCGCCATGGGCATCGGCGCGGTGTTCGGAGGACTGCTGGTCGCGGCCCGAGGCAACACCGGCCTGCGCCCCCTGGTCATGGCGAGCTTCGGATTCGCCGGCGCGCTGGCGCTGGCCACCTTGGCGCCCAATCTGGCCATCGAGCTGATCGCCTTGGCGCTGGCTGGTGCCGCCAGCATCTCGTTCATGTCGACCGGGAACACGACCCTGCAGCTGAACTCCGCCCCGGAGATGCGCGGCCGGGTGATGTCGCTGTGGTTCGTGGCTTTCCAGGGCTCGACGCCGATCGGAGGTCCCCTCGTCGGCTGGACGATGGCCGTCCTCGGTGCGCGGGCGGGCCTGGGCCTGGGGGCCCTGACCGTGCTGCTCGTCGCCGTCGCCGGCCTGATCGTCATGCAGCGGCGGCCGGGGGCGCAGCGGCCGCGGCCGAGCGCCGGGCTGGGCGCGCACCACGGCGCCGAGGCGCGCGGCTAAGTCACGCTGGCGGCGCCAATGGGGCAGGGCCACCCGGCCGAGCACCTTGGCAGGCGATCATCTAGTCTCGCGGCCCGTGGCGGCGCCCAAGTTCGATCTGCAGAGCCATTCGGTGCATTCCGACGGCTCCCTGGCCCCGCGCCAGGTGGTGAGCGCCGCCGCCGACGCCGGGGTCGAGCTGCTGGCGCTGTCTGACCACGACACCGCCGCGGGGGTTCCGGAGGCGGCTGAGGCGGCCAGCGACGGCCGGGATCGGACTCGTGACCGCGACCGAGATCACCTCGATCTTCGGCGGCCAGCAGGACGTGCACGTGCTCGGTTATCTGATCGACCCGCTCGAGCCGGGACTGGTGCAGACCCTCGAGCACGCCCGGACCAGCCGCGAGCGGCGCGCGGAGGCGATGGCCGACGCGCTTCGCGAGCTCGGGTTCGAGCTCGACGAGGACGCGCTGGCCGAGCGGGCCGCGCAGGGCAAGTCGATCGGCCGCCCCCACCTGGCCCAGGCGGTGGTCGGCGTCGCCGCCAACCGCGCGCGCCTGGAGGAAGACGCAGCTGCTGGACCCGACCGCGTTCCTGGTCGCCTACCTGATCGAGGGCAAGCCCGCCTTCCGTGACCGCGAGGCGCCCACCGTCGAGGAGTCGATCAAGCTGATCCACGGCGCCGGCGGCCTCGCGGTGTGGGCCCACCCGTTCTGGGATGTGAAGGATCCCGCCGAGGTGCTGGCGGCGATCGACCGCTTCCGCGCCGCCGGCCTCGACGGCGTCGAGTCCTTCTACGTCACCCACACGCGCGAGCAGACCCAGCTGCTCGTCGAGCGCTGCGCCGAGCTGGGAATCCTCAGCACCGGCTCCTCGGACTTCCACGGTCCCCAGCACCACACCTTCTCGCGCTTCCTCGCCTTCGACACCTACGGGCTCGAGCCCGAGCTCGGCCCGCTCGCGGGTTGAGGGCCGCCGCGATCGTGGCCGGACGACCCCGACGGCCTTCAACCCGCGACCAGGCACGAGCCTCGACTGGACCTTTGCCGCCGCCGCCCTCGCTAGGGCGTCCTCGGCGTGCGGGCGATCACGAACGTGCGCTTGTGGCGCCTGCACGACCAGCACGCGCTGGCCCGCCTTGACGTCTGACAGGCAGCCGGCTTACGGTTGTCGCGCACGACGGCCCCGCCCGGAATCGTCACCGTGACCGTCTTGTAGCTGGCCTTCCTGGTGCCCTCGGTCATGGTCAGCTGCTGGCCGGACACCGAGTCGACCTTGCCTCGGTCGAAGGTGACGGTGCGCAAAGCCGGTCTTGGTCTTGACGACCAGATCGCCGTGCACCGATCGCAGCGCCAGGCGACGCAGGCCCCCGGCGCGCCGGGCCCGAGCCCGACCCGCCGACTTGGACTGAGGGCGCCGGCGTGGCCGGCACGTCGACGCCGCCCGCGGCGGCGATGGCACTCGCCCCGGCACCGAGGACGGCGCAGCTGATGGCGACCAGCAGCACGCGCGAGTGCTTGCGGATGAATGACATGGAGATGGAACCTCGCTTGGATGGGCTGAACGACTGACCGACACTGTGGCCGAGACGTGAAAGCAACTGGTCAGCGGAAGGTCAGCGGCATGTAAAACCGCCTCGCGCCGCGCGCCGGCGGACCTACGATGTCCCGCGTGACCGACGACGATCATGGTGGTCGAGGACGAGCCGAACATCGGCGCCCTGGTGCGCACGTATCTCGAGCGCGCCGGATACCGGGCCCTGTGGGTGCGCTCGGGCGAGGACGCGCTCACCGAGCTGCGGCGTCAGCCGGTCAAGCTGGTGATCCTCGACATCGGCCTGCCGGGGATCGACGGCTTCGAGGTCTGCCGGCGGATCGCCGGCCAGGTGCCGGTGATCATGCTCACCGCGCGCGACGAGGAGCCCGACCGGGTCGCCGGCCTGGAGGTCGGCGCCGACGACTACGTCGCCAAGCCGTTCTCGCCGCGCGAGCTGACCGCTCGGGTCAAGGCGGTGCTGCGCCGCGCCGGGCGCGGCGCAGGCCCGGGAGCATTCGAGGACGTGCTCGAGCTTGGGCCGGTAACGCTCGCCCGCGGCGCCCGCGAGGTGCGGGTCGACGGCGTCGAGATAGAGCTCACCCAGCGGGAGTTCGACCTGCTGGAGTACCTGCTGCGGCACGCCGGGCAGGTGGTCACGCGCGACCAGCTGCTGGAGAGCGTGTGGGGATTCGTCTCACCCGGTGAAACGCGCACGGTCGAGGTCCACGTCGCGCAGGTGCGCAAGAAGCTCGGCCATCCCGAGCTGATCCGGACCGTGCGCGGCCTGGGCTACAAGGCGATCGCATGACCCTCCAGCGGCGCGTGCTCTGGTACCTGGTGCTCGCCGCCGTAGCCTCCTGCGCGCTGTCGTTCGGGATCGGGATCGTGCTGGTCAGACACAAGATCGCCTCCCAGCGGACGGCCAACCTCGAGTCTCAGGCCAACCTGCTGTCGGTCGTGGGCGGGGCGCCCGGTGCACTGACGGCGGGCGACCATGTCTACCGGGTCGGCATCCGGGCGGCCCAAGCGCGTGCGTCCCGTGGTCGCGGGCCGCGGTGCTGGCCAGGATCCCGCCCGGCGACGGCCAGGGCACGTTCACCGCCGCCGGGCGCTCGCTGCTGTACGCGGCCCGGACCTCGGCCAACGGCCGCATCGTCCTGATCCGCTCGGCCCGCCTGGCCTTCGCCGAGTGGCGGCCGTTCCTGGTGTCACTGGCTCTGGCCGGTCTGGGCGGGGCCCTGCTGGCAACGCTGCTCTCCTACCTGCTGGCCCGGCGGCTGACGCGGCCGATCGGCGCCCTGTCGAAGGCCACCCAGCGCCTGGCCGCCGGCCAGACCGGGCGTCGAGGTCCCGGTCGAGGGCGAGGACGAACTGGCCCAGCTGGGCCGGGCCTTCAACGACATGTCGGCCGAGCTGGGCCGCGCCCGCGAGTCACAGCGCAGCTTCCTGGAGTCGGTCAGCCACGAGCTCAAGACGCCGCTGACCTCGATCCGCGGCTACGCCGAGGCGCTCGAGGAGGGAGCGGTGGATCCGGCCACGGGCGGCAGCGTGATCGCCGGAGAGGCGGGGCGGCTCGAACGCCTGGTGTTCGACCTGCTCGACCTGGCCCGCCTGGAGCGCTCCGGCTTCGAGGTCCGCCACGAGCCGGTCGACCTGGCCGCAGTCGGGGCGACCGCGGTCCGCCGCCACCTTCCCCGCGCCCAGGAGCTGGGCCTGTCCCTGACCTGTGTCGGGGATGAGGGCGCCTGGGGCGGCGGCGACGAGGACCGGCTGCTGCAGGCGACGTCGAACCTGATCGAGAACGCGCTGCGCCTCACGCCGGCCGGCGGCTCCATCACCGTGTCCGCGGGGGCCGGGCGAGATCTCGGTGCGCGACACCGGCCCCGGGCTCACCGACGAGGATCTCCCCCACGCCTTCGAGCGCTTCTATCTCTACGACCGCTACCGCAGCGAGCGCGCCGTCGGCTCCGGGCTGGGGCTGGCCATCGTCAAGGAGCTGATCGGCGCGATGGGCGGCTCCGTGTCCGCTGCCAGCGTGCCGGGAGGCGGGGCGCAGTTCACCTTGCGGGTTACGCCGGCGTCGGGGCCGGCGGCGGCTGGGTCCGAACTCCGGCTTTCGAAGGGAGGAGACGCGTAACGGCTGCGTGGCACGTCGACACGTCCGGCCGTTCCCACGGCGCCGCCTCCTCGTCGAGTGGGGACTTACCCCCAATTATTCTGGGTAACTTCCCAGTCGACACCGCACCCACGCGCCGGCCGAAGGCCAACGCCGATCTGCGGGCGAAGGGAGCTGACGCCGGCCGCTAAGCCGGGACGGCGCGCTCGGACAGGTGCTGGCCGACCTTGCGCTTGACTCGCTGCAGGGCGTTGTCGACTGTCTTGCAGTCGCAGCTCAGCCGGCGGCCCACCTCCTCGTAGGAGTGGCCGTCGAGGTAGAGGGCGAGGACTCGCGACTCGAGCTCGGACAGCGCCGTGGAGATGCAGGCCACCAGCGCCCGCAGTTCCTCGGAGGAGATGACCTGGTTGACCGGGTCGTGGACGGTGGAGCCCGGGAGCATCTCGTCGAGCGTCGGCTCGCTGTCGCCGGTGGAGCCGGCCGGGGTGCTGGAGAACGAGACGTACTGGTTCAGCGGCGTGTGCTTGTTGCGCGTCGCGGTCTTGACCGCGGTGATGATCTGGCGGGTGATGCAGAGCTCGGCGAAGTTGCGGAAGCTCGATTCGCGATCGGTGCGGTAGTCGCGCACCGCCTTGTAGAGGCCGACGAGGCCCTCCTGGATCAGATCGTCGGCATCGCCGCCGGCCAGAAAGTACGACGAGGCCTTCAGCCGCACGAAACCGTAGTAGCGGCGGACGATCTGGTCGTAGGCGTCGGCATGGCCCTGCTTGGCCAACGCGATCAGATACCCGTCCTCAACCTTAGGTTGAGCCTGAGAATAAGCAGACAGTCGAGCCACGAAGAGAACCTTTCCAGCCTCCGCCGAGCCGACGGAAGATCGGATTGTCGTGGCGCGCTACCTCCCCTGGCGCCGCACCGTTATTTTCCTTCCCAGAAAGTAGGCCGAGGCCTGACTCTCCTCCCAACTCGGAGCCTAAAGCTCGAGTTGATCCTTATTTATGGGCGCGAGCTTGACATAGCAACGCTCTACTGTCAAGCGCGCTGCAAGGTTCCTTGCCGATCGCGGGCGGCGGCGAAGATCAGGACCGCGGCCGCCGCGCTTACGCTGAGCGACTGCACCTTGCCCTTGAGCGGGATCGACACCAGCAGGTCGCAGCCGGCCGCCACGCGCGGTCGCAGGCCCCGCCCCTCCGAGCCGAGCACCAGTACCACCGGGCCGGAGAAGTCCACGGCGTCGTAGGCGTTGGCGCCGTCGGCGTCGGCGCCGTAACACCACAGCCCGGCGCGTTTGGCATCGGCGAGAAAGTCGGCCACATTGCGGATGCGGGCCACCGGGAGGTGCTCCACGGCGCCGGCCGACGCCTTGCAGACGGAGGCCGTCACCTCGGCCGAGCGCCGCTCAGGGATGACGAGGCCGGCCGCCCCGGCGCACTCCGCGCTGCGGGCGATCGCCCCCAGGTTCTGCGGATCCTGGACCTGGTCGAGCGCCACGATCAGCGGCTCGGGCAGGGCCAGCAGGTCAGCCGCGTCGGCGTAGCGAAACGGACTCACCTCCGCGCACACCCCCTGATGTGACGGCGAACCGCACAGCCGTTCGAGCTCGTCGGCGTCGGTCACGACGACACGGTCCTCGAGCCCGCTCAGCCACGGCTCCCGGGCCGCGTTCTTGCTGGCCCACACCCGCTTGACCGTCCGCGGACCGCGGATGGCCTCGCGCACGGGATTGCGGCCGTAGACGTTCATCGGGCCGGCGGGCGAATCATCACAGCGGTAGCAGTTCGGGTCCGCCGGGACCGTCGCGCACGGCCCAGCCCAGCGTTCGAAGCTCGTCGCGCAGGCGGTCGGCGGCCTCGAAGTCGCGTTGGGCCCGCGCCTGCTCGCGCTCCTGGGCGATCTCCAGCGCCCGCGGCGGGGGCTGCACCTCGAGTCGGTCGACGAGGTTGGCGAGCCCGAACAGATCGAGCATTGCGCGCAGATCATCGCTCCCCACCGTGCCCGCCGGGCTGCGGTTGGCCTCCCGGACCCATTCGAACACCGCCGCCAACGCCCGCGGTGTGTTGAAGTCGTACGCGAGCGCGTCCAGAAAGCGCTCCTTGAGCGCAGCCGACCACTCCGGGCTGGGACCGTCGACGAGCCCGCGGGCGGCCTCGCGGATGCGGTCGCAGCGGGCCTGCGCCTCGCTCAGGCGCTCGTCGTCGAACTCGATCGGCTGGCGGTAGTGAGCGCCGCAGAAGTACATCAGCAGCGCGTCGCGGCCGTAGCGGCCCAGCGCCTCGTGCAGCACGAACACGTTGCCGACCGACTTGGACATCTTGTCGCTGTCCAGCCGGACCATGCCGTTGTGCATCCACATGCGGGTGAGCGACCGGCCCCGGGCGGCATGCGTCTGGGCCGCCTCGTTTTCGTGGTGCGGGAACAGGAGGTCGCTGCCGCCCCCGTGGATCTCGAACTCGAGCCCCAGCAGCTGCTCGGCCATCGCCGAGCACTCGATGTGCCAGCCGGGGCGGCCGGGACCCC
Source organism: uncultured Solirubrobacterales bacterium (assembly GCA_963754375.1). GTDB lineage: Bacteria > Actinomycetota > Thermoleophilia > Solirubrobacterales > Solirubrobacteraceae > Palsa-465. Next base: position 42,675 of record CAVWFX010000011.1, on the reverse strand, counting down.
ACGGAGAGTCCCAGGCGGTGTCCTCGCCCTCCTTGCGTCCCTTCCAGAGCGCGAAATCCAGCGGATCGCGCTTTCGCGCGGTGCCCTCCCCCGGCTCGCCCTGGTCCATCTGGTCGACTTGGCGGTGCGATATTTCGCCATAAGCAGGGTAACTACGGACCGAGAAGTAGACATCGCCGTCAGCCGCGTAGGCATGGCCGGTATCAATCAACCGCTCGATCAACTCCACCATCGCCGCGATCGCCTCGCTGGCCAGCGGCTCGTGGTCAGGTCGCCCCAGGTCGAGCGCGTCGGTATCGGCCACATAGGCCGCGGTCATCTCTTGGGCAAGCTCCGCGCTGCCGATACCCATGGAAAGCGCTGCACCGTAGATCTTGTCGTTGACGTCTGTGATGTTTGCTACGAAATCGACCTCATACCCCTCGCTGGCCAGAAACCGCTTCAGCAGCGAGAAGACCACGAACGGCCGGGCGTTTCCGACGTGGATGCGTCCGTAGACCGTCGGGCCGCAAGCGTAGATGCGGATCCGCGAGGGGACCTCCGGCTCCAGACGGCGGATCTCGCCGGTGCGGGTGTCATGCAGGTAGACCGCGCGCAAGATGAGCCAACCCTAGTGGGTGCGGTTCAGACGGCGTCCGCGCGCCCGCCGGCCGCATCGCCGCGGGGCCCCCAGCGTGCAATCCGGGGCGAGAGCTAGGTTCTGGCCGTGCCCGCCGACTCCCCTCAGGCTGCCCGGCTGGCGGCTGTCGACGAGGCCTTCCGCACCCTGCCCGATCGCTACCTGGGCGCCGAGCCCGGGTTTGACGCCATCTATCAGGTCAAGCTCGGCGACCTCGGACACACCTGGGAGGTGCGCTGCACAAGCCACGGGGCCCGGGTCCGCAAGGGCGCCACCCGCAACGAGCCGGACGTGATCCTGTCCTGCTCGGCCGAGACCTGGCTGGCGCTGCGCGAGGGCCACTTCTCCGGGATCGAGGCGTTCGAGCGCCGGCTGCTGTCGGTGCGCGGCAACCTCGATTACGCCATCGCCTTCGAGGGCATGTTCAGGCTCCCCGGCGGCCGCCCGCCGCTGCTTCAGGTCCACGACGTCCTGGCGGGACGCCACCGGATCTCGTCGCTGACGATGGGGCACGGGCGCGACGTGCTGCTGCTGCACGGGCTGGGCGGCACACGCGCGTCGTTCTTCGAGACGGCAGCGGCGCTGAGCCAGCGCTACCGGGTCCACGCGCCTGACCTTCCCGGCTTCGGGTCCTCCACCAAGCCGGCCCGCGGCGCCTACAACGCCCGCTGGTTCGCCGAGATCATGCTCGAGATGATGGACGAGCAGGAGATCAGCCGGGCCCACATCGTCGGCAACTCGATGGGCGGCCGGATCGCGCTCGAGATGGCCATGATCGCCCCCGAGCGGGTTCACGCACTCGGCCTGCTGTGCCCGGCGGTGGCCTGGGTCAAGCGAGGGTTTCATCCCCTGGTCAGGCTGCTGCGGCCCGAGTTCGGCCTGATCCCGCACGGCTTCTCCCGCAACATGGTCGCGTCCCAGTTCTGGAGCATGTTCTTTGACCGCGATCTGATCGACCCCGCCGTCGCCGATCTGGTGGTCGACGAGTTCCGCCGCATCTACCACTCGGCCGGCGCCCGGTTTGCCTTCCTCTCCTCGGCCCGCAACATCTACCTGGAGGCGCCCTACGGGCGTAACGGCTTCTATCCCGCGGCTGGCGCAGCTGAGCCGCCCGGCCCTGTTCGTGTGGGGGACCCATGACCGGCTGATCCCGCCGGCCTTCGGTCGCCACGTGCGCCAGTGGCTGCCCGACGCCGAGCAGGTGACGATCCAGCGCTGCGGCCACGTTCCCCAGGTGGAGCGCCCCGAGGAGACCAACGAGCTGCTGATGCGGTTCTTCGCCCGCGCCGACGCCGCCCCGCTGAGCCGCCAGACCGGCGGGCTCGACGCCGAGGCGGCGTAGCCGCGCCGTCGCGCGACTGGGCTTTCTTAGAATCAGCGGATCATGGCGGTCGCCGAGAGAGCCGAGCAGCAACGGCCACGTCGATGGCGACGCCAGCGCCGAGGAGCGCGCACCGGGTGACTCGCGCGATCGCTTCTGACTCGGGCCCTGCGCGAGGTCGCCCAGCAGGCCACGCGCCGAATCCCCCGCGCCGACCTCGATGAGCGCGATCCCGACTTCATCCGCGAGCGCCTGCCGCTGATGTGGCTGCTGGCCAGCCTGTGGTACCGCGGCGAGGTGCGCGGGCTGGGCAACATCCCCGAGGACGGCCCGGTGCTGCTGGTCGGCAACCACTCCGGCGGCAACATGACCCCGGACACCGCGTGTTCACCCTTGCCTTCAACGCCTACTTCGGCGTCGAGCGCGCCTTCTACCAGCTGGCCCACAACCTGGTCCTGTCGATGCCGGGGCTGGGCTCGCTGCGCAAGTTCGGCACCGTGGCCGCGTCGCCGGCCAACGCCCGCAAGGCGCTTGCATCCGGCGCCGCCCTGCTCGTCTACCCCGGCGGCGACTACGAGGTCCACCGTCCCAGCTGGCAGCGCAACCGGGTCGACTTCGACCGGCGCAAGGGCTTCATCCGCCTGGCGCTGCAGGAGAACGTGCCGATCGTCCCCGTCGTCTCGATCGGCGGCCAGGAGACGGCGCTGTTCCTGTCCCGCGGCGAGACGCTGGCCCGGCTGACCGGCATCGACCGCATGTTCCGCCTCAAGGTGCTGCCGATCTCGCTGGCGCTGCCGTGGGGACTGAACGTCGGCGACATGCTCGGCCACATCCCGCTGCCGGCCAAGATCACGATCGAGACGCTGCCGCCGATCGACCTGCGGGCCGAGTTCGGCCCGGATCCCGACCTCGACGAGGTCTACGACCACGTGATCGGACTGATGCAGGACACGCTTGACGCGCTCGCCGACGAGCGCCGGCTGCCGGTGATCGGATGACCGGCGTCGAGGGCCGATGAGGGTCGCCGCCAGCGCCGTGGTGGCGGCGCCGATCGAGTCGGTGTGGGCGGTCGTCTCCGACCCCGCACGCGCGCTCAGCTACATGTCCGGCGTCACCCGCTGGGAGGTGGTCGAGCGACGAGCCCACCGGCCTCGGCGCCCGCTACCGGATGCTGATGCGGGTCGGCTCGGCCGAGGTCGGTGGCCTGATCGAGATCGTCGAGTTCGACCAGCCGCGCGAGCTGGCGTGGAATTCGATCACCGGCGTCGACCAGCGCGGCCGCTGGCGGCTGCGGCCGGCGCCCGGCGGGCGGACCCGGGTCGAGATCAGGCTCGCCTACGGCGTGGCCGGCTCCGGGATCGGCGGCTGGGTCGCCGAGCGGGTCGCTGGTCCCCGGGTCGAGAGCCACCTCAAGTCGACCGTGCGGCAACTGGCCCGGCTGGTCGAGCACGAGCACCTGCGCGATCTGGCCCGGCAGCGGCGAGCGGCGCGGGCCGGGTAGCGGCGCTCAGCGCCCGACGAGCCCGTCGAGCACCAGCCCCAGCACGCCCTCGCGAGCGCGAGCCGAGCTCCAGCCGTGCCCCGCGCGCAGGTGCCGGTAGGTGTGCCCGACCGCGTTGAAGAGAACGGTCGCCGTCTCACGCGGGTCGGCGACGGCCTTCAGCGAGCCATCGGCGCTCCCGTCGACCAGCAGCCGCTCCAGTGGCTCGACAAACACCGAGCGGGTCAGCGCGCCCGGCCCCGGCTCGTGAAAGATCTCGGCCCGGGCGGCTCCCGACAGCGCCTCCAGGGTGGCCAGGTTTCGCTCGACGAGCTGGCACAGCAGCTCGAGCGCGAGCTGCAGCCGGTCGCGGGCCGTGCCCGGCGCCACCAGCGCTTTGAACATGGCCTCGCGGTGCTCGGCCTCGAAGTCTTGGGCGAGCGCGCGCAGGATGTCCTGCTTGGAGACGCCGTGGCGGTGAAGCGTCATCCGCGACACGCCGGCGGCAGCCGAGATGCGCTCCAGCGTGGCGGCGGCCAGGCCGTCCTGGGCCAGGACGTGGCGCGCCGCGTCGACGATGTGCGGCGGGACCGGCGACCCGTCGTCGCTCACGGCTGCCGGCGAGCCCGGAAGCGCATCGAGCGCTCGTTGTGCTCGACCTGCGGCTGCGTCGAGCCCGGCGGCGGTGAGGCGCGCGGGCAACCCGTCGGGATCGACCAGGTTGAGCGTGTCGCCGATGTGGATCAGCTTGAACCGCAGGCCGTGCCCAGGCTGTCGGTGCCGGCGAACCAGCCCGCCGGGGCGCAGCACCCGGGCCACCTCGGCGAAGGCGCGGTCCTGGAGTTCGGGCGGATCGATGTGGTGGAGCATGGTGAAGCAAACCACCGAGGAGAAGCGCCCGTCGGCGATACGGCAGCTCGGGTGGCATCGCCCTGGGTGACCATGACGGTGTCGCCCAGCTCGGCCCGCAGCTTCTGGCAGTAGCCCTCATCGAGCTCGACCACGCTGAGCTTGGGCACCCGCGCGGCCAGCAGCCGGGTGGTGGCGCCGAAGCCGGGGCCGATCTCCAGCACGTCGTCGCCGAGGTCGACCCCGTCCAGTCCCCACGGGATCAGGTCACGCTCGACCCGCTTGGCCCAGCGCGGCGAGGAGCAGAGGCGGTTGTGCGCAAAGTTCACTGTGGCACGAGCGTATCAGATTGATACTAGCGTGTAACAGGGCGTGTTCCGTGCCGCGGGCGACGTCGGCGGCCCTCGGCACTGACGGCCGCCGCTGGCACCGCGCCACCCGGCGCGGCTCAGGCGGCGCCGGCAGGCTGAAGCGCACCCGGGTGCCGCCGGGCGGAGTCGGCCAGCCAGATGCGCCCGCCGTGCGCCTCGACGATCGCCCGGGACACGGCCAGGCCCAGGCCCGGCCCCGTCGCCGGTCCGGGCCGCGTCCGACCCCGCCGCGGTAGAAGGCGGTGAACACGTGCTCGCGCTCGTCGGGGGCGATGCCGTCGCCGCTGTCGGCGATCTCGATCTCGATGCCCGCCGTCCACCGGCTCGGCCCGCACCACCACGCTGCCGTCGGCCGGGGTGTGGCGGATCGCGTTCTGGATCAGGTTGAAGAGGACGCGCTGGAGTTTCTCCGGGTTGGCCTGGGCCGGGCGCAGTTGTCGGAGACGTCAAAACGCACGGCCACCCCCTTGGCCTCGGCCTCGATCCGCATCGCCTCCACCGTCTCCCCCACCAGCTCGCACAGCGGCACTCGCTCCAGCGACCAGCTGATGTCCCCCGCCTCGAGCCGCGAGAGCTCGAACAGGTCGTCGATCAGAGCGCTGAGGGCATCGATGTGGGTCCGCATCCGCTCCAGGTACGCCCGCCGCGTGTCCCCGTCGACGATGTCGTCGCCCACCGCCTCAGCCAGCAGGCGCAACGAGGTGATCGGGGTGCGCAGATCGTGAGACACCGCCGCCACCAGGCCGCGGCGCGCCGAGTCCGAGTGATCCCGAGCCGCCTCCTCCGTCCCCAGCTCGGCGATCATCGTGTTGGCGGCCGCCGCCAGTTCGGCCAGCTCGTCGTGCGCCGTGGTCTCGATGCGGATGTCGCGCTTGCCACGGCCGACCTCGGTCAGCCCGTCGCGGATCGCCTCGACGTCGCTGAGGATCCCGCCGGCCACAAGCCGGGCCCCGACCACGGCCAGCGCACCGGTGACCACCACGATCGCCGCCACCAGCACCGCCTGATGGTCGGACAGGATCATCAGCAGTACGACCACGACCAGGCCCACCAGCACCGGCGCCAGGCCGATCGCCACCACCAGGGCAAGCTGGCGCGACAGCGAGCCGGCGCTGGTACGCACCCAGGCGACCAGCCGATTCATGGCGTGAACCGGTAGCCGACGCCCCACACCGTCTCGATGTGGCGCGGCTGGGCCGGGTCGGCCTCGATCTTCGCCCGCAGCCGCCGCATGTGGACCGTGACGGTCGAGGTGTCGGTGTAGAACGAGTACTGCCAGACCGCGTCCATCAGCTGGTTGCGCGAGAACACCTGGCCGGGGTGGCGGGCCAGGAACAGCAGCACGTCGAACTCGCGCTGGGTCAGCTGAATCTCCTCGCCGTCGAGCTGCACCCGCCGCGAGGCCGGATCGATCACCAGGTCGCTGCACTCAATCGCGTCCTGGTGCGCCGGCGAGGTCTCGACTCGCCGCAGGACGGCGTCCACTCGCGCCACCAGTTCCGCGGGCGAGAACGGCTTGACCACGTAGTCGTCGGCCCCCAGCCGCAGCCCGATCACCCGGTCTGATTCCTCGCCCTTGGCGGTCAGCAGGATGAAGGCGATCCGGTCGTGCTCGGGCTGGCGCAGGCGCCGCATCACCTCGAGGCCGTCGATGCCGGGAAGCATCAGGTCCAGGACCACCAGGTCCGGGCGCCGATCGGCGACCAGCTCGAGCGCCTGCGGCCCGTCGGAGGCGATCCGCGTCCGGTAACCGGCGAGCTCCAGATACCGCGAGACGATCTCGGCGATCGTCGGCTCGTCGTCGACCACCAGCACCGACCCCCGCACATGATCCTCCATGACAGATGATTCTCGCAGCGACCGTGTCACCGCGGGGCCGCTGGAGCCCGAGTTCACCTCCTGTTCATTGGTCGATCTCGGTGACGGTGGCCACCGCGATCGCGGCCACTCCCTCCTCGCGCCCCACGAACCCCATGCCCTCGCCCCGGGTCGCCTTGACGCTCACCTGATCGACGCCGACCCCCAGCGCGCCGGCCAGGTTGGCCCGCATCCGGTCACGGGCCGGCGCCAAACGAGGCCGCTCGATCATCACGGTCGCGTCCACATTGACCACCGCAAAGCCGGCCGCGCCCACGAGCACCACAGTCGCGCTCAGCAGCTCAAGCGAATCGGCGCCGGCGTAGGCGGGGTCGGTGTCGGGGAAGTGCTGGCCGATGTCACCCAGGGCGCAGGCGCCGAGCAGCGCGTCGATGATCGCGTGGGTGAGGGCGTCGGCGTCGGAGTGGCCGGCCAGGCCACGATCGTGCTCGAGCTCAACTCCGCCAAGGACGAGCCGTCGCTCGGCCTCGAAGCGATGGCAGTCGTAGCCGATCCCGGTCCTCACGACCGCCGCTCCGTCAACAGCAGCTCGGCGACCATCAGGTCCTCGCGCGTCGTCACCTTGAGGTTCCCCGGGTCCGATCCGACGATCCGGACCACCCCGCCGGCGCGCTCCACCAGCCAGGCGTCATCAGTGGCCCGAGCCAGCTCGTCGTCGCTCACCGACAGCGCGGACTCCAGCGCCGCGCGGCGGAACACCTGTGGCGTCTGCACCGCCCACAGCAGCGTGCGGTCAAGCGTCCGGGTGACCGTGCGTCCGTCCTCGCCGACCTCCTTGATGGTGTCGGTCACCGGCGCGGCGGCGATCACCGCGTCGGCATCGTGGCGAGCGAGCTCGTCGAGCGCCTGCTCGAACAGTCGCGGCGTAGCCAGCGGCCGCGCGGCGTCGTGCACGATCACCGGATCCCCCTCGCCGCAGGCCAGGAGTGCCTCGCGCACCGAATGCGAGCGCTGAGCGCCACCGGCAACAGCCGTCAGCCCGTCGCCGGCCGCCACTGCGTCGAGCGCATCGGGCGGCAGCGCCACCACGATCTGCTGCACCGCCGGCACCGCCCGCAGGGCGGCAACGCTCCAGTCCAGCATGGGGCGGCCACCGAGCGTGACGAGCGCCTTGGGCCGGCCGGACCCAAGGCGCTCGCCACGTCCTGCGGCCACGATCAACGCGACCGCCACGACCAGGTCTACTTGGCGGCTACGGCCACCTTGCCGTTGCCATTGCCGTTGCTGTTGGACTCGACCAGCAGTCCGTAAAGGTGCTCCTCGACCTCCTGCTCGTCCATCTCGAGCGCGTACATCAGCTCGGAGGCCAGGATCTTCTTGGCCCGGGTGAACATCTGCTTCTCGCCGGTCGACAGGCCCTTCTCGGCTTCGCGGATCGCGAGGTTGCGCACGACCTCCGCGAGCTCGTAGATGTCGCCGGTCTTGATCTTGTCCCGGTTGTGCTTGAAGCGCCGGTTCCAGTTCTTCGGCATCTCCGAGCACTCGTCCTGGAGCACCGCCAGGACCTTCTTGACCGTCTCCTCGTCGATCACGCGCCTCAGTCCCGCCAACGCGGCGTTCTCGGTCGGGACCATGACCGTCATGTCGTTGTGGAGGATCTTGATGGTCAGATACTCCCGGCTCTCGCCGAGAACCTCCTTTTCCTCCTTGCGGAGGACCTTGCCCGCTCCATGGTGGGGGTAGACGACGCTGTCGCCGATCTCGAACTCGATGTGCTGCGGGGGCACTACCGGCTCGAGATCATCCAGCTGCTCTTCCATTAGCTCTGTGATGGTGTCCTCCTCTTGAAGGCGGGCCGGCGCCGTGCTGACGCCGCTCGCTGATTTCGCTACGTCTGCAGGTAGCGATCAACCAGGTTGATCTCCTGCTGTCGGCGAAGGCCTTCCCGGATGTCCTTCGCTCGGATCTCGCCGACGCCGTCGACGGTCTCCAGCTCGCCATCTGAGGCGGCGAGCAGCTCCTCGAGTCCCCCGAACTCCGTGACGATCCGCTGGACGACGAGTCTCGGCAGCCTGGGGATGCGCCCTAGGATGCGGAAGCCGCGCGGGGATACCGGATAGTCGAGGGTATTCAGCTTGCGGTCGTAGCCGAGCAGCTCGGCGAGGCGACCGAAGTCCAGCAGATCCTGATGGGGAAGTCTGACCAGCTGATCGAAGACGATGGCGAAGCCGTCGTCGGTGTCCTCGATGAGGTAGTCGTGGACCAGCGCAGACTTGTCGGCGGCGACGCCGACCATGGTCTCGTCGAGCTGCATCTCGATCAGCCGGCCCTCGGTGCCGAGCTCGACGATGTACCGCTCGATCTCTACAGCCATCCGGGTCACCAACTCGACGCGCTGGAGCACGGTCAGCACGTCGTGGAGGGTGACGCCCCCCTCGAACTCGAGTGCCGTCAGCCGGGTCGACACCTGGTCCAACCGGCTGCGGTACTTGTCGAGGGTGGCCAGGGCCTGATTGGCCTTGGCCAGGACAACGGGGATGTCCTCGAGGATGTACTTGACGCCGTCGACATACAGCGACACGACCTCGCGCCGCTCGGAGACCGCGATCACGATCGCGTCGGTCTGCTTGGACACGCGCTCGGCCGTGCGGTGGCGCGTGCCGGTCTCCAGCGTCAGGATCGTCGGGTCGGGCGTCAGTTGGACGTTGACGTGCGCGATCTTGGTCGCGTTCGAACTGAGCACGATGGCTCCGTCCATCTTGGCCAGCTCGTACAGAAAGGCCGGCGAGTAGTCGACGTCCAACTTGATCCCGCCCGAGAACAGAAACCCGAGCTCGTCGGCGTCGCCGATCACGATCAGCGCACCCGTGCGGGCGTCGACGATGTTGTCAATGCCCTCGCGAAGCGAAGTTCCGGGCGCAACCATCTCGAGCGCCCTCATGATCCGGGACTCTTGTCGAGACTCGAGCTCCTCTTTGAGCTCTTCCCCGGAACGCGGCGGCATCACAGGCAATTTTAGCCGGTATTGGGGTCAAGTACCCGCGCTGAGAGGGTGGACTGCGCGCTCGGAGGCCGAAACCTCGTGCGCTCTGCGAACGCCGTCGGCGGAGTCGAGTCAAGTCACGCGGCAGTGGAGATCTCGCGCGGTGCCGCCAGCGCGGTTCTCAGCACCTCCCGCAACGTCTTGAAGGCGGCCGGCTCGAGGACGGGACTGAGGCCGAACCGGGTGGCTTCGGTGAGGCGACGGTCGGCGTGGGCCACGGTTCGGAGCTCGCCGGTGAGCCCGAGCTCCCCGAAACAGGCCAGCGGCCGGCCGGTCGGCCCGGTCAACGCCGTCCGCTTGGCCGCACTCGCCACCGCCAGCGCGATCGCCAGGTCGGCGCCCGGCTCGTCGACTCGCACCCCGCCGACGACGTTGACGAACACGTCGGCGGTGCCGAGCCCGATGCCGGCGTGGCGGCCCAGGACGGCCAGCACCAGGGCCACACGGTTGCGGTCAAGCCCGGCCACCACCCGTCGCGGCGGCACCAGCTCCGAGGTCGTTACCAGCGCCTGGACCTCGACCAGCAGCGGCCGCGTGCCCTCCATCGCGCACAGGACCACGCTGCCCGGAGCACGGGTGGCCTCGGCCAAAAAGCGCGCCGAGGCATCCAGGACCTCGACCAGCCCGTGGTCGCGCATCTCGAACACCCCGGCCTCGTTGGTGGAACCGAACCGGTTCTTGACCGCTCGCACGGTGCGGTAGGTCCGCTCGCGCTCGCCCTCGAACTGCAGCACGCAGTCGACGAGATGCTCCAGCACGCGCGGGCCGGCCAGCGCCCCCTCCTTGGTCACGTGCCCCACCAGCAGGACGGCGATCCGCAGCTGCTTGGCCACGCGCATGATCTCGCCCGCCACCTCGCGCACCTGGGCAACCGACCCGGCGGCGCTGGACAGCTCGACGCTGTGCAGCGTCTGCACCGAGTCGATCACGCACACCTCGGGCCGCTCCTGCTCGAGCGTGGCCAGCACGGTGTGCAGGTCGGTCTCGGCGATCACCGGCACCGCCAGCGCGCTCCCGCCGGCCAGCCGCTCCGCTCGCAGGCGAATCTGGGCCGCTGACTCCTCCGCCGAGACGTACAGCGTCCGGCGCCCGGCCGCACACAAGTTGGCCAACGCCATGGTGGTCAGCGTGGACTTGCCGATCCCCGGCGCGCCGCCGATCAGGACCAGGGAACCTGGCACGATCCCGCCGCCCAGCACGCTGTCGAGCTCACCGATCCCGGTGCTCATCCGGGCATGATCGACGGCGTCCACCTCTCCCAGGGCGATCGGCTTGACCGCCGTCGCCGCGCCCGCCGCCCCGCGCCCCGCGCGCCGACGCACCACCGCGGGCCGGCGTGGCCCGCACCTGCTCGACCAGCGAGTTCCACTCCCCGCACCCCGGGCAGCGGCCGGCCCACCGGGCGGACTCGTGGCCGCACGCCGAGCACACGTGGACCGATGAGGATTTCGGCATCGCCCGAGCCTACGCGTCGTACCCGACGACAAGCCGTTCCCGGCCCGACTTTAAGGCAAAGAAGTTACGTTATGCACGTCGCCGGGGCAGGCGGGATGTCTCCCGCCCGCGACCCGTCGTCTACTCGGAGTCGGCCGGGGCCTCTGAACCTGGTGAATCGGGCGCTTCGGAGCCGTGCTCGTCGTCATCGTCGCCTGAGCCACCCTCGGCGCCGACGCCGACCGGCGTCGGCTTGGGAGCGGGCTCGATCACCGATAGCTTGACGTCCTCGTCCCCGTGGCCGTCCTCGCCGGGCTCACCGGGCTCGACCAGCACCGTTGAGCCGGAGGGGACCTGCGAGCGCAGGACGAAGTCCGCCAGCGGATCCTCGATGTAGCGCTGGATCGCCCGGCGCAGCGGCCTGGCGCCCATCGCAGGGTCCCAGCCCTTGTCGACCAGCAGATCCTTGGCCGCCTCGGACAGATCCAGCTGCAGCTCGCGCTCGGCCATCGACTCCCGGATCCGTCGCAGCAGCAGCTCGACGATCTCCTTGATCTCCTCCTTGGCCAGCTTGTGGAAGACGATCACCTCGTCGATCCGGTTCAGGAACTCGGGCCGGAAGACCTTCTTCAGCTCGCCCATGATCCGGTTCTTCATGTCGTCGTAGGTGATCCCGGTCTCGTCGTCGGAGACGGCGAAGCCCAGCGGCGTGTTCCGCGCGATCTCGGAGGCCCCGATGTTCGAGGTCATGATCACGATGCAGTGCCGGAAGTCCACGGTGCGGCCCTGAGCGTCGGTCAGCCGGCCGTCCTCGAGGATCTGCAGCAGGATGTTGAACACATCCGGGTGCGCCTTCTCGATCTCGTCCAGCAGCAGCACGCTGTAGGGCTTGCGGCGCACGGCCTCGGTGAGCTGACCGCCCTCGTCATAGCCGATGTAGCCCGGAGGCGACCCGACCAGACGCGAGACCGCGTGCTTCTCCATGTACTCGGACATGTCGATCCGGATCATCGTGTCCTCGTCGCCGAACAGGAACTCGGCCAGGGTCCGGGCCAGCTCGGTCTTCCCGACGCCCGAAGGCCCGAGGAAGATGAACGAGCCGGTCGGGCGCTTGGGATCCTTCAGGCCCGCCCGCGAGCGGCGGATCGCCTTGGAGACGACCTCGATCGCGGGGTGCTGGCCGATCACGCGCTTGTGGAGCTCCTCCTCCATGCGCATCAGCTTGGCGGTCTCGGCCTCGGTCAGCTTGAACACCGGGATGCCGGTCCACATCGAGACGATGTCGGCGATCTCCTCCTCGCCGATTGACGGGCGCTCGGTCGACTCGCCGGCCTCCCACTGGTCGGCCAGCTCGCGCTTCTTCTGCGTCAGGCGACGCTCGTCGTCACGCAGGCTCGCGGCCTTCTCGAACTCCTGCGCCTCGATTGCGGCCTCCTTGGCCCGCCGTGTCTCCTCGATCTCGTCCTCGAGCTCGCGGTACACGGGCGGCGAGGTCATCGACTTGATCCGCATCCGCGATGCGGCCTCGTCGATCAGGTCGATCGCCTTGTCGGGCAGGAACCGATCGGAGATGTAGCGGTCGGCCAGGTCGGCGGCCGCCTCCAGCGCCTCGTCGGTGATGTTGACCTTGTGGTGCTGCTCGTAGCGGTCGCGCAGGCCCTTGAGGATCTGGACCGTCTCCTCGGTCGAGGGCTGGTCGACGGTGATCTTCTGGAAGCGGCGCTCCAGGGCCGAGTCGCGCTCGAGGTACTTGCGGTACTCCTCGAGCGTGGTGGCGCCCACCGTCTGCAGCTCGCCGCGCGCCAGCGCCGGCTTGAGGATGGAGGCGGCGTCGATCGCGCCCTCGGCGGCGCCCGCGCCGACGAGGTTGTGCAGCTCGTCGATGAACAGGATGATGTCGCCGCGCTGGGTGATCTCCTTCATCACCTTCTTCAGGCGCTCCTCGAATTCACCGCGGTACTTGGAGCCGGCCACCAGGGCGGCCAGATCGAGCGTGTAGATCTGCTTGCCCTTGAGCAGCTCGGGCACGTCGGCGTTGGTGATCCGCTGGGCCAGGCCCTCGACCACGGCCGTCTTGCCCACGCCGGGCTCGCCGACCAGCACCGGGTTGTTCTTGGTGCGGCGCGAGAGGATCTGCATGATCCGCTCGATCTCGGTCTCGCGGCCGACCACCGGGTCCAGCTTGCCCTCGGAGGCGAGCTTGGTCAGGTTGCGGCCGAACTGGTCGAGCAGCTTCGAGGACTTCTTGCCCTCACCCGGGCCCGCCTGGGTCTGCGAGCCGCCGCTGGCGCCGCGCTGGCGGCTGCCGGGACCGGACAGCATCCGGATCACCTCGTTGCGGATCTTCTCGGAGTCGGCGTCGAAGTCGAGCAGGATGCGCGCGGCGACGCCCTCGTTCTCGCGCACCAGACCGAGCAGGATGTGCTCGGTGCCGATGTAGTTGTGGCCCAGGCTCAGCGCCTCGCGCAGCGCGAGCTCGAGGACCTTCTTGGCCCGCGGCGTGAACGGGATCTGACCGGAGGTGACCTCCTCGCCGGAGCCGACGATGCGCACCACCTGCGCGCGGACGCGCTCCACCGTGATGTCGAGCGACTCGAGCACGCGCGCGGCGAGGCCCTCCTCCTCGCGCAGCAATCCAAGCAGGATGTGCTCGGTGCCGATGTAGTTGTGCTTAAGAGTCCGCGCCTCTTCCTGCGCCAAGACGACCACTTGGCGGGCTCGCTCTGTAAATCGCTCAAACATAAGCTTCCTAAGGAGTTGTGTGGCTGGTGCTGTTAGGAAGTCGGTCGGGGAGTTTTCCGTTCTGGCTCCTGCATATAGCACGGATGTAGGGATGCAGATTCACCGTTCTCACCCATCTATTCGGCTCCCGGGCCGAAATGGATGAGTGATAACGGTCTACGGTCCGGGCCATATCTCAGTCTAACAGCCGGTATTCGGGACCTGATCCGATCAAAACCCGCTCTGTGCGGCCCCTCACAGGCGTCCGCGACCCCGTCGCGCCGCCCGCCGATCGCCCGCGCGACGTCCGCCGTCCACCCCGGCCGAGGACGCCCAGACCGCCGGCGAAGGGCGGCAGCCGGCCCCCGGTCGCCAGCCACGATCCGGCCAGGATCAGCAGCAATCCGACCACCGCGCCGGCCCCCGGTTGCTCCCCGAGCAGCGTCACCCCGAGCGCCAGCGCGACCACCGGATTGACGTAGGTGATGACCGTCGCGCGGCTGGTTCCGGCCTCGCGGATCAGGACGGTGAAGATCACGAAGGCGGCCGCGGTGCAGAACAGGCCCGAGCGCCGCCACCGCCGCGAACGCTCCCACCGTCGGCGGCCGCGCGGGCGTGTCGACGGCCGCGAACGGAGTCAGGATCAACGCCGCGATAGCGAGGCTGGCGCCCATGAAGGCGCGGGAATCGAGACCGTCGAGCCGGTGCTTGACCAGCATCGGGCCGATCGCGTACCCGACCGCCGCCACCAGGATCGCGCACGCCCCCAGCAGCTCGGCCGCGTGGCCGGCCACGTCGATGCCGACCAGCGCGATCACCCCGGTGAACCCCACCGCCAGACCGATCGCCCGGCTCCGTCGTGGGGCGCTCGGAGTGGTCGAAGCGCATCGCCAGTACCGCACCGATCAGCGGCACCGCGGCGATGATGATCGCCGCCAGCGACGAGGCCACGTGGACCTCGCCGGCGGCGATCAGCGGAAACGGAATCGAGATCTCGGCCACCGCATAGGCGACCAGCCACCGCCAGCGGCCGCGCAGAGCCGGCAGCGTGCCGGCGCGCCAGGCCAGCACGGTGAGCAGCACCGCAGCGATCATCACCCGCAGCCAGGCCACGTCGGGCGCCGGCAGGCCGCCGTCGACGCCGATCTTGATCAGCAGGTAGGACACCCCCCACAGAAACGACATGGCCGCGAAGGCCAGCCAGGCTCGGCGGCTCATAACCGCATCCAGCTCGCCCTAGGTGCGCATGGCCGGGAACAGCACCACCTCGCGGATGGTGCGCGTGCCGGTCATGATCATCACCAGCCGGTCGATCCCGACCCCGATCCCGCCCGTCGGGGGCATGCCGTACTCGAGCGCCTGGATGAACGCCTCGTCGTAGGGCTGGGCCTCGTCATCGCCGCCGGCAGCCAGCCGCCGCTGGGCCTCGAACCGCCGGCGCTGCTCGTCGGGGTCATTGAGCTCGGTGAAGGCGTTGGCGATCTCGATCCCGCCCACGAACGCCTCGAAGCGCTCCACCAGCCCCGGCTGCGAGCGGTGCTCCTTGGCCAGCGGCGAGAGCTCGATCGGGTAGTCGAACAGGAACGTGGGCTGGATCAGCGTGGGCTCGACGTACTTCGACAGCAGCTCGTCGACGAGCTGGGGCCAGCTGTCGTCCTCGGGCACCGGCAGCTCCGCGGGCGCGCATCGCGGCGGCCAGCGCGTCGCGGTCGCGGTGGGCCAGGATGTCGACGCCGGTGCGCTCGAGGATCGCGCCCGCCAGCGTCTCGCGATGCCAGGGCGGCTCAAATCGCAGCTCTCCCTGGTAGCCGGCCGCCTGGGACACGGCGTGCACCAGCCGCTCGCAGCGGGCGGCGACGTCCTGGTAGTCGGCGTAGGCCTCGTACCACTCCAGCACCGTGAACTCGGGGTTGTGCTTGGGCGACAGCCCCTCGTTGCGGAAGTTCTTGCCGATCTCGTAGACGCGCTCGAGCCCGCCCACGATCAGCCGCTTCAGGTACAGCTCGGTGGCGATCCGCAGGTAGAAGTCGCGGTCCAGCGCGTTGTAGTGGGTGATGAACGGGCGCGCCGAGGCCCCGCCGTACAGCGGCTGCAGCACCGGCGTCTCGACCTCGATGAAGCCCTCGTCGTCCAGGGACCGCCGCACGGTGGAGATCACCCGCGCCCCGTGGTCATGAACAGCTCGCGTGTCCTCGTCTGAGGCGATCAGGTCGAGCTCGCGGTGGCGAAAACGCGTCTCCACGTCGGTCAGCCCGTGGTGGCTTCTCGGGCGGCGGGCGCAGCGACTTGGCCAGCAGCACGAAGCCATCGATCCGCAAGGTCAGCTCGCCCCGGCGGGAGCTGAACGCCGTCCCGTCGACCCCGATCAGTCGCCGAGGTCGAGCGACAGCAGGCGCTCCATCGCCTCCGTCGCCGAGCACGTCGGCGCGGGCCTGCAGCTGGATCCGTCCCGAGCGGTCGACCAGGTCCAGAAAGGCCATCTTGCCCTGCCCGCGGCGGGCGGCCAGCCGCCCGGCCACCCGGTGGGAGACCTCGGTCTCCTCGCCGGCGGCCAGGCCCTCGTGGGCGCGCCGCACGGCGGCGATCGGCTCGACGCCTTCGAACTCGTGCGGGAACGGCTCGATTCCGGCGGCGCGCAGCGCCTCGAGCTTGCGCCGCCGGTCGGCCAGCACGTCAGACTGAGCCGGCTGGGTCCTCACCCATCCGGCACCCCCGATCTATTTCGCGCCGACGTCGATCTTGGTGATCTTGAGCTTTCGCTCGCCGCGGGGCGTGGAGACCTTGACCTCCTCACCCCGCTTGCGGCCGATCAGCGCCTTGCCGACCGGCGACTCGTTGGACAGCTTGATCTCGGCCGGCGCGGCCTCCGCTGACCCCACGATGGTGTACTTGGTCGACTTTCCCTGGCCTCATCCTTGACGTGGACCACCGACCCGACGCGGACCACGTCGGTCCCGAGGTCGGAGGCGTCGACGACGGTCGCCGAGCGAAGCTTGTCCTCGAGGGCCGCGATCCGGGCCTCGAGCATCGCCTGCTCGTTCTTGGCGTCGTCGTACTCGGCGTTCTCGGAGATGTCGCCGAACTCGCGCGCCTCCTTGATGCGAGCGGCGACCTCGCGGCGGCGGGTGGTTGAGAGATGGTCGAGCTCCGCCTTCAGATTGGCGAGGCCCTCCTGAGTGAGGATGACGTCCTTGGGCATAGCATGACCTGTCTTAGGAGCATCTGGACGAGAAAAACCCGCCTGCCACGGCGGGAATCCACGCAGAACCGCCTGGCGTGGGCGCATGAGTATAGACACCGCTCAAGCCCGGCTCGGACGAATGGTTTCTGACCGGCCGGGAACCGCCCGCACCGTCCGACCTATCCGCGGGTCCGTGGCCCTGGATCTCGTCGGCCTGCTGGAAGGTGGGCCGGTTGACCCACTCGATCAGCGGCTGGGTGATTGCGCCGATGGCCCGGAACTGGATCGAGTCCGAGCACATCTGGTCCCCGGCCTGACACACGCCGTCGGCCGGATACACCTGCTGCGGGCGATCTCGGCCACCGCGGCGGCCAGCGAGCTCTCGAGCGCCGCCCGGCAGCTGGCCAGCGAGCCCGTTGCCGCAATAGATCCGGTTCAGCGGCCCGCTGACCTTGCGGTGCAGGACCGCGCGCAGATCCTTCTGGACGATCCCGTAGAAGCCGACGTCCCACGAGGAGCCCAGGTGCGACGCAGCGGTGGTGCCGTGGACCGCTGCACCATGGCCGGGCTGGTCGTTGATCGGGAAATCGCTCTCGACCTGGTCCAGCAGCGCGGAGCCCAGCACCGGCTGGAACTCGGCCCGGACCAGCAGCGGCCACCAGGCATCCATGATCCGCACCGCGTCGCTCTGGTCGTAGTCGCCGTGGGCGCCCGGATGCTCGCGGTTGATGCGGTGCGCGCCGGTGGCCACCCACGCCCGGAGCTCGTTGACCGCCTTGGCCAGCGTCGGGTTCGACGGCGTGCCGATGATCTGCAGCGCGTAGGGCAGCACCTCGACCCCGCGCAGGTCCTGAGTCCCGGCGATCCCCATCGCGTTGACCAGGTCGGCCAGCGTCATCTTGTGGTTGTCGCGCTGGAGGTAGTAGTCGATGTTGTTGTCCAGCAGCTGCGAGCGGAACACCGACGAGTACTCCTGGCCGGTGGCCGGGTCGCCGTAGCCGGGCGCCTGCTTGTTGTTCCAGCTCGTCAGGTACTCCTGGTCGATCACGTGCGGGATGGGCGTTCTCGGACGTGTCCTGCTCGGTCAGGCTCTGCGGGGTGGTCTGGGCGCTCGGGTTCAGGCCCTTCCAGGCGTACTTGGACCAGGACGGGAACAGCGGATCGGTGTTCGCCGCCCGGACCGGATTGAGCCCGGAGTTGAAGTAGGCGATGTGCTGGTCGTCGGTGTAGAACCAGTTGAACGTGTAGCCGATCTTGTCGGCGGCGTTGAAGAAGTCCTGCGGATTGCGCATCATGCGCCGGCTCGTTGAACTGCTCGAAGCCGGCCGCCGAGTCGAGCTCGTGCATGTAGGTGGAGCGCAGGTTGGTGTAGACGACGGGCTGGCCATGGATCGCGCGCTCGCGCGATCACGATCCCGTACGCGGTCCGCAGCGTCTGCATGGTGATCGAGCCCGCCGGCGTCGAGTCGGCCAGGTTCGGCTGCCACGACTCTGACCGGGTCAGCGTCTCCATCGCCACGCACTGGCCGTGGAGCAGGTAGTAGTCGGAGCTGCCGGACACGGGGCCGCCGGACGGGTTGCACAGCGGCACCGCGAAGGTGTCGATGATGTTCTGCCCGGCCGAGGTCGCCGACCAGGCGTAGTCGGGGCCGTGGCCGAGCTCGACGTACAGGTTGACGCCGGGGAAGGCGGCGCCGTCGGCGTCGATGCCGGGGCCGTGGATGTCCTCCTCCATCAGGATCTGGGGCGCGAAGTAGGACACCTGCGGGCCCATCACCGCCAGCGGATGGCCGGTGGCGCTGTCCCGGGCGCTGACCAGCAGCGCGTTTGACATCGACGCGCGGAAAAGCCAGCAGGCCAGGCCCGATGTTGGCCCGCAGCGCCGAGCCCGAGCCCGATGTGCTTGCCGGCGGTGCTGTGCGCGCCCGAGCCTGCCCCTGGGGCGGACCGCCGCCCACGACCGTCGTTGACCGGCTGCACCGAGCCCGGATCGGGCAGCGCGATCGTCTTGGCCACCGCCTTGCGTCGGCTTGGGCAGCGTCTGGTAGGGGAACCGCGTGCCGTGGATGGTGGTCGGCGCCTCGGGGTCGTTGGGAGCGTCGAAGCTGAGGAAGGTGGCAAAGCCCGGAGTGGTCGACGACCTTTGCCTTCTGCTTTCCTTGTGCTTCTTGCCTGTGCTTGCGGTGCTTGTTCGGACTGCCGCCTGGACGGCTTCGACGCCTTACGCTTGCTCTTGCCCCTGTGCCTGCGCTTCTTCGTCTTGTCTTCTGCTTGTGCTTGGTCTTTGCTTTCGCGGTCGGCACCGGCGAGCCGTTGACCACGTAGTGCTCGCGCCCGAACTTCTGAGCCATGTTCTGGTACAGCTCGGCGTTGTAGAGCTGGTCGCCGCCGCCGTTGCCGAAGATCCCGCCGACCAGGCTGGCGATCGAGACCAGGTTCTCGAGCGTGAACGGCTGCGGACCGTTCAGGTCTCCGAGGGCCGCGTACTCGGCCGGCATCATCGTCAGGTAGTTGAGGGGCTCCTTGGCCTGCGCGATGTAGGCGTTGATGCCGTTTACGTAGTTGGTGGCGTCGGACAGGACCTGGGCGCCGTCGGGCCCGTGCGCGATCCCGAAGTTGACCTGGTTGACCAGGTCCTGCTGGGTGTAGGGCTCGTCGGCCCACACCTCCTCGTCCATGCCCACGTTGGCGCCGCCGGCGAACGAGGCCAGGTCAGCCTGGCCCGGCGTGGCGCAGCGCGTCGATGAAGAACAGCCGGTCCTCGGCGGTGGCGTAGCCGATCCCGAACATCAGCTCCGCGCGCGTGTCGCCGTAGATGTGCGGGCACGCCGTACTGCTTGTCGCGGACGATCGTCACTCCGGGCTCGGGGGTCTGAGTGCTCCCCACGTCGCCCGGCGGCACCCCGAAGGTGGCGTCCTTGAAGTAGTCGGGCAGGGTGGCGTCGGTGATGCTGCCCGCCGCCTGGGTCAGGCTGGAGTACATCTGCAGCTGATCGGAGCTGTGCTCCGGCCGCGCGCCGGTGGCCTTGAACTGAGCCAGCTGGGCGACGTTGTCGAAGCCGTTGGTGCCCGGCGGCAGGATGTTGCGAAAGCCGCCGTAGTCGTCGGTGCCGTAGGGCTGCACCTGGGCCGTCGCCGCCGGCGCGAGCAGCAGCCCGGCGAGCAGCGCGACAGCGAGCAGCCGGACGATGCACCGGAACATGGCGCGGGAACCCTACATGGTTCGACGAGGGCGCCGGAGCCGGTCGCTCCGGCGCCGTTTGGACCTACTTCACCTTGAGGTGCTCGGTGACTTGACGTCGACTTGTTGCTGGTGTTGGTGGTCTTGAGCCTCACGGTCAGCTTCTTGACCTTGTGCTTGCGGACCTTCGCGGCCAGCGACCCGCTGACGCTGAGCGCCGGCCGCTTGAGCGTCACGGTCACCTTGCGCTGACGATGTCTTGAACGCGATCGTCAGCTTGCCGCGTTGCCTTGGTCTTGAACTTGACCTTCTTGCCGCCGTCCTTGACCGAGATGCCCTTGCCGAGCGTCTTGGCCTTCCTGGCGAAGCTCAGTCCCTTGGGCAGCGAGATCGACACCGACTTCAGCGGCGCCGAACCGCTGGGCGCCGGCGAGCGTGAACGTCAGCTTGGGCTTGCGCTTGCCGATCCCGCTTCAGCGAGACTCCTCGCGCTTGGCCGGGCCAACTTGCGGTGGCGGCGGCGGATTGACGACGGTCCAGGTGAACGAGACCGCTCCGGCGTTCGTGAACCGGTCCGCGGCGCTACGGTGACGGTCGACGTCGCCGGCGGTGGTCGGCGCGCCCGAGATGACGCCGTTCCCGGGGTTGATGCCCAGCCCGGCCGGCAGACCGCTGGCGGCGTAGCCGAGCGCCGGCGCCGCCGGAGTCAGAAGCGTGCACGCGCGACGACTCACGCCCTGGCCGGGCGTGCTCGTCTGGTTGCCCGGGCTGGCCACGGACACGGTGAAGACGGGCGACGCGATCGAGCACAGAGCCGCGGCCAGATGCGGCGCGAGCATCGAGCCCAGCCCGGTGGCCATGTCGTAGCCGGTCTGCAGCGGGAACAGGTCGTTGGGATTGTCCGGGTTGTTGAACTCGGAGGCGGCGTCGTTGTTGGCCTGACCGCTGATCGGGCTGGCCGTGGTGATGTCGGTGAAGTTGTTCAGGTAGCTGCTGCCGGCGAGCTGGTAGAGCGCCGGATTGACGAAGCCGACCGGCGTGCCTCGGCAGGTTGCAGACGAGTTGGCCAGTGCCGTGAACGCGGCCCACAGCGGCGCCGCCGCGCTCGTGCCGCCGGTGACCCCCCACGCGCCGTTGGAGAAGATCGCGTAGCCGGTGTTCGGATCGGCGTCGGCCGACACGTCCGGCACCTCGCGGCAGAGCGTCGTCGCGCCGCACGGTTGCGACGACGAGTTGGAGTTGATCACGTTCAGGCTGCTGGGAGCCGACGACTGATACGAGGGCATCGTGAAGAACTTGGAGATGCCGCCGCCGCTCCCGCTGCAGTTTGACGGCGCCCTGCCGGTCGGTGCTCGACTGGTCGTTCCAGACCCCCTCGACCGGCGTGTCGCCAGGCGTGTAGAAGCACGGGCAGTTCCCCGCGGGGTCGTTGTTGGTGAACAGAATGGTGCCGCCGACCCCGGTCGCGAACTGCTGCCCGCCCGGATCGATGACCGACAGCGAGGTGTCCGGCGACGGCGAGTCGGCAGTGGCCTGGTAGCACATGTTCGAGCCGCTGTCGCCCGAGGAGATGAAGAACGACTGGCCCTGCACGGCGGCCTCTTGCAGAAGCGGGGTCTCGGCGTTGATCTGGGTGCCGCCGGTCAGCGCCTCGCACACGCCCCACGAGCTCGAGATCACCTTGGCCGCGTTCTGCGAGACGATCGTGGAGATGATCTGGCACGGTGGCCGTAGTGAACGGTCCCTGGTAGACGAGGATGCTCGCCTTGGGAGCCAGCCCGATCGCCTGCTCGATGTCCAGCGCCGACTCCCCGTCGTCGCCGACAGGGGTCGGCCCGCCGGCGACATCGACGTTCGAGATCGGCACGCTGGTGCCGTAGCACGCCTGGTAGGTGGCGATGTCGGTGGGGTTGTAGGACTCCTGCTCGAACATCGCGATCGTCTGGCCCGGCACCGAAGGTCCCGGCCCCGTAGAGGCCGGCGAACTGGTAGGCGGTCGCGATCGCGTCGGCGGTCAGACCGCCGTTTCGCTGACGTCTCGCGCGGTCGCCGCCGCACGGCTGCGGACCGCCGTTGGTCGCGACCTGAGGCGCCGACGTGTGCGGCTGTGCAGTCGCGCTGCGACGACCGGCCCGGTCCGCCGCTGCAGCCCGGCCGGCTGGTCGGGATTGACGTTGTCCAGGCCCAGCACTCCCTGGACGTAGGGGGCGATGCTGGACGGCAGCGTAGGCGGCTGGGCGTTGGCGTAGGCGGTCCTGCCGCTGGCCAGCTTGACCTGCGTCAGCGACACCGAGAACGCCTTCTCGAGCCTGGGCCGCCGTTGCCGGTGACCGGCAGCGTCAGGTTGTTGGCGGTCAGCGTCCCGACGTCCAAGCCCGTCGGCCTTGCAGCGTCGACTTCGACGGCCTGCAGCGCCAGCTGCGACGCACCGAACCGCGCGGCGAACTGCGGGACGGTGAGGTACTGGCGAAATTCAGGCGAGCCCGGCGTCGAGACCTGCGTGGCCAAGCGCCTGCAGCCCCTCCGGATCCCTGGGCTGCAGGGCGACCGTCAGGCTCAGCTTCTGCGTCGCGGGGACGCCGTCGCGGTCACCTTGGCGCCCGGCGGCATCACCGGCACCGAGCCGACCTTTGCCCGGTTTGCGGCCGCCGATGCTGCGGCCGCAGTCATGACCATCGCCGCCGTCGACGCCAGCAGCGAGATCCACAACGAGCCGACCGAGATTGCGGTGCATCCCGCCCCCAAAAGAATCCGTTTATGTTTGCCGTCCGCGATCCCCGATCCGAGCCGTGCGCGATCTCAGCCGCGAGCGCGGCATCCTACAGCTCCGCAAAAGTCTCCGATGATCGGTTCAGGAGCGCTAGACCAGGAGGTTCCGCGCGGCCTCGATCGTCTCCGCTCGCTGCAGGCCGTCCTGGAGCGGCTTGTCGCCACCCAGCCGCTCCACGTACCAGGGATAGAACTTGCGCAGGTACCGAGTGGCCCGCTCGGTACCAAGGTGTTCGCAGGCGCGCTCGATCACCCAGTCGAGCTCGTCGAGGATCTCCTCGCGAGCCGGCTGGACCGTGCGCCCGCCCAGCAGCTGCTCGAACAGCCATGGGTTGCCCAGCGACCCTCGCGCCAGCAGCACGCCGGCGGCACCGGTCTGCTCGAACGCCTCGCGCGCCTGCTCGGCGCTGTGGAGTCCACCGGAGATCAGGACCGGCACCGGCAGCTCCTGCACCAGCTCGCGGGCGAGCTCGTAGTCCGGGCGGCCGCTGTGGCGTTGTGAGGCGTGGCGGGGGTGGATGCTGAGGCCGGCCACGCTGCCGTCCTCAGCCAGGCGCCGGGCCGTGTCGATCCCGCTGAGGTCGCCCGGCCGCACGCCGGAGCGCAGCTTGACCGTTACCGGGAGGCCGCTCCCACGCGCCGCCGCGCGGGCCAGCGCCACCGCCCTGGCGGGATCGGCCAGCAGCGCCGCGCCCGCGCCCGTCTTGCACACCTTGGGCACGGGGCAGCCCATGTTGAGGTCGATTATGTCGGCGCCGGCGGCGGCGACTCGCTCGGCCGCCGAGGCCATCACTTCGGGGTCGTGACCGAACAGCTGCACCGACACCGGGTGCTCGTCGGGATGGATGCGCAGCAGCTCTCGGCAGGTCCGCTCGTTGCGGTAGTGAACGGCGAAGCTCGACACCATCTCGGACACCACCAGCCCGGCGCCGTAGCGCTTGGCCTGCAGCCGCACGAACCAGTTTCCGATCCCGGCCAGCGGGGCCAGGATCACCCGGTTGGCGACCGGCACTCCGCCCAGCGACCACGGATCGGTCAGCCGGGGGGCGTCGGTTCGCTCCTGCGCCGGCGTTCGCTCACCGGGTACCTGGGCGATCTGAGCCGTCACGGTCATAGATCCGATTCATGGTACGAATCCAGGTATGGACATGGCCTCGATGGTCAAGCCGTGGTTTGAGCTGACGCGGTCCCAGATCCCTGATCTGGAGCTGTTCGACGCTCACACCCACCTGGGTCAGAATGACCCCGACGGGATGAAGCAGACCCCCGCGGAGCTGCTGGCCATGCTGGAGGCGGCCCAGGCCCGGGGCGCGTTCGTGTTCCCCATGCACGAGCCCGACGGCTACCGGGCCGCGAACGACATGGTCATCGAAGCGGCCAGCGCCTCGAACGGTCTGCTGACCCCGTTCTGCCGCGTCAGCCCCAACAACGGCGACGCCGCCGCCGAGGCCGAGCGCGCCCTGGCCGCCGGCGCCAAGGGGATCAAGCTTCACCCCCGCGCCGAGCAGTTCACCCTCGACCATCCCGCGCTGCGCACGCTGTCGGCAATCGCCGACGAGCGCGAGCTCCCCATCCTGATCCACGCCGGCCGGGGCATCCCGGCGCTGGGCGCTCACGTCGTGGAGTTGGCCCGGGAGTTTCCCAACGCCCGGTTCATCCTCGCCCACGCCGGGATCTGCGACCTGTCCTGGATCTGGCGGGTGGCCGCCGACCTCCCCAACCTGTTATTCGACACCGCCTGGTGGATGCCCGCCGATCTGCAGGCGCTGTTCTCGCTGGTGCCGCCGGGGCAGATCCTGTTCGCCTCCGATGCCCCCTACGGCGCCACGGCGATGTCGTCGGTGTTCCAGCTGCGCTCGGCGCTGCAGGCCGGCCTGTCGCCCGCGCAGATCCGCTCGGTGGCCGGCGGCCAGTCGTTGCGGATCGCCGCCGGCGAGCCGCTGGAGCCGGCCGGCCCGGCGGTCGGGGAGCACGAGCGTGCCCCGCACGTCCTCCTGGACCGCGTGTCCGAATTCGTGATGCTCGGGGCGATCGCCACCATGCGCAACAACGAGGGCGGTCCCGAGATGCTGGCCCTGGCCCGGCTGGCCTGCGACGTCCCCGACGAGATCGACGACGCGCCGGTGTTCGCGGTCATCCGCGGCCTGCTCGACGCATTTGACGAGATGACTCGCGAGGATCCCGCCGATCGGCGCCGGCTGGCGTTCTTGATCATGGCCTCGATCGTGGCCCGCACCCCCGAGGTGCCGGTCCCGAGCGTTTAGTCTGCCCCCGACGTGTAGGTGTAGCGGGCAGCGGCGTTGGGCGAGCTCGTTCTCCCGGACTGCGTCACGAACAAGTAGAACGTGCCCACCTTGGCCGGACCGCCGGTAGTGGCCGTGATCTCCGTCGGCGACACCACGTCCACGTTCGTCGCCGGGATCGCCGTCGGGCCCGCGCCGTTGCCCTGTGCGATCTCCACCGACGCCCCCGACTCAAAGCCGTTGCCGGTGATCGTGATCGCAGTGCCCCCGCCCTGCGGTCCTGACGACGGGCTCACGCCCGACACCACCGGCACCCCGTTATAGGCAAACCGAGCCGACCCGTTGGGAGCGCTGGTCACACCGCCGTCGATCACGAACACGTAGTAGCTGCCCGCCCGTGGTTCTGCCCCGCCCCGTTGTCGCCGTGATCTCAGTCGGCGACACCACCGTCACATCTCTCGCCGGCACGGCAGAACCACCACTGCCAATCGTCACCGACGCGCCCTGGACAAATCCCTGGCCAATGATCGTGATCGGCGTCCCGCCGTCCACCGAACCCGACGACGGACTTACGCCGGACACCACCGGCCCATACGTGAACAGTACCAGTCCCAACGCCCGGCTGGCCATCCCGTCCGGCCGACCACGAACACGTTGAACGTGCCCGGCCTGCCCGTCCGCGGCGTCGTCGCGCGTGATCTCGGTCGATGACACCACCGACACGTCTGTCGCCGGGATCGCTGAGCCGCCCGCGCCCTGGCCCTGTCCGATCACCACCGTATCGCCAGAGGCAAACCCCGTCCCCGTGATCGTGATCGAGGTACCACCGCCGGCCGGACCCGCCACCGGACTCACCCCGGTCACCGCCGGCAGCACCACCCCTGATGCCATGGCAATCCCGATCGGCCCCCCGTCAGTGGGGACGACCGCGCCCCCCGATAGCAGACCACCCGCGCCCACCGAAAACTGAGACACGAAAGCGTCACTGAGGTCCGTCACGTACACGCTGGTACCGTCCGGCGACACCACCAGGCCGCTCGGGCCGTACGGAACGCCGTCCGGGGCAACGTCGACGGTCGCCGGGTCCTTCGGCGTCAGAGCACCGCCCGACCCGACGTCGAACTGCGACACCTTGTTCCCGGCATTGACGGCACCGCCGTTGGCGACGTAAACGCTGCCGCTATCCGGCGACACCGCCACCGCTGCCGATACCGACGGCCCGGAGCTCGTTGTCACCGTGGCCGGCGATAGAGGCGACAGCCGCCCACCCGGTCCCACCGAAAACTGGGACACCGTACCGTCACCGGCGTTGATGACGTACACGCTCTTGCCATCCGGCGACACCGCCACTCCCTCCGGATCAGTGCCGGTCGTGACCGTCGCCGGTGACATGGGCGTCAGGGCGCCGTTTGGCCCCACCGAGTACTGGGCCAGCTGGTTGCCGAAGGGCGCGAACTGACCCGGGATGGTTACGTAGACGCTGCGGCCATCGGGCGACACCGCCAACCCATTGGGCGCCGCTGGGGTCCCAACCGACAGTGGCGACAGGGGCGACAACGCCCCATCCGTCCCCACGGAGTACTGGGAGACTGAATCGAGCCCAAAGTTCGCCATGTACGCGTTCCTGCCATCCGGCGACACCGCGACCGCGATCGGCTCGAAGCCAGCGTTTCCCCCGGACACCGGCCCCTCGGACAGGGGATTCAGTTCGCCATCCACTCCCACCGAATACTGGGACAGCGAGTTGGCTCGGAAATTCGGAACGTAGACAAAACGACCATCCGCTGACTCCGCTATCCCCGCAGGCCCAGAGCCTATGCCGGATGAAATCCTCTGCGGGTTGTTTGCTGACAGGACCCCACCGGCCCCGACCGTAAACTCGGACACGTCGTTGCTGGTGCTATCCGCAACGAACACGAATGGAGCCGGTGGAGCCGCCACGGCCCGCGTCGCATACATGCCGAAGACCAACGCTGCCGCCACCACTGCGCACAACAACACCGAGCCCCGACCACACGGCCTCAGCCATCCATACGCCGACATCGTCACTCACCTCGCTCGCGGTCATACCGGCATTGCGACGCTGCGGCAGCAGTCCGTTGCTCAGTCCGATCTTCACCGATCGTATTCGGTGAGGCGGCCCATCGCAATGAAGTTCCTGTGAACTCTTCGCGACTGCCGGCAGCCGCTGCCCAACAGAGCTCAGTCGGCCTCGTTGCGCTCCCAGATTAACCGTAAACCGGTGAGTGTCAGTAGGTCGTCGACTTCCATGATCGTCTCGTGGACCTCCGGTACCAGCGCCCGGGCCAGGCCGCCCGTAGCCAGCACGGCGGTGTCCGCTCCGAGCTCGTCACGCAGCCGGCGAACGATCCCGTCCACCTGGCCCGCGAACCCGAACACGATCCCGCTGCGGATCGCCTCCACCGTCGACTTCCCGATCAGCGCCTTGGGCTGAGCCAGCTCCACCTTGGGCAGCTTGGCGGCGCGCTCATACAGCGCGTCGATCGAGATCTCCGCCCCCGGCGTGATGATCCCGCCCAGGTACTCGCCGGCCGCCGACACCACGTCGTAGGTGATGGCGGTGCCGAAGTCGACGATGATGCAGGTGTCGCGGACCCGCTCGTAGGCGGCCACCGCGTTGACCAACCGGTCGGCTCCCACCTCGCGCGGGTTGTCCATCCGGATCGGCATCCCGGTACGGATCGACGGGCCCACGACCAGCATCTCGTGGGCCAGATAGCGCTGGGCCATCTCGGTCCACTCCTCCGACAGCTGCGGCACCGTCGAGGACACGATCGAGCGGTTGATGTCGCCCAGGTGCAGGCCTCGCAATGCCAGCAGGTTGGCCAGCGCGGCGCCAAGCTCGTCGCGGGTCGACTCGCGCACGGTGGCAAAGCGCCAGTGCTCGGACACGGTGTCCTCCCCGTCGCGGTAGACGCCGAAGTGCGTCTGGGTGTTGCCGACGTCGACTACGAGCAGCATGTGCGCTGAATTATCGGCTCTCGCCGGCCAACGGCCCCGCAAACCGTTTCACCGCCTGCCCCGGACCCAATGCCGCCAGCTTGTCGGCCAGGCGCTCGCCCGAGGGCAGCGTCACCTCCGGGTCCAGCTCGAGCAGCGGGACCAACACGAACCGCCGCGAGCTGACCTCGGCGTGGGGCAGGCTGAGCCGCTCCGAGTGGTACTCGACGCCGTCGAGCAACAGCAGATCGACGTCGATGACCCGCGGACCGTGCCGGACTCCGCCGGCGCGGCGGCCAACGTCGCGCTCCACCTGCTTGCAGACATCCAGCAGCGGCTCGGGATCCAGCTCGGTCTCGATCCGCAGGCAGGCGTTGAGGAACTCGGGCTGGTCGAGCACCAGGCCGACGGGCTCGGTCTCGTACAGCGACGAGCTTGCCATCACCTGTACGCCGTGGTCGCCGAGCGCCGCTGCCGCGGCGGCCATATGGGCGGCTCGGTCGCCGACGTTGGACCCCAGGCCCAGGTAGCCGAGCATCAGCGCGCTTCGCGCCAGACCTCTACCGAGACCTCGGTTACCGGCAGCGCCAACGGGGGCTCGGGCTTGGCCGCCTTGACCCAGATCGCGCTGGCCTCGAACTGGTCCAGCAGCCGCTCGGCGATCGCCGCGCACAGACGTTCGAGCGTCTTGTAGGAGCGCTGCTGGGCGACCAGGTTCGCCAGTTCGCACACCTGGCCGTAGTCCACCGTGTCTTCGATCCGATCGGTGATGGTGGCGTCGCACTCGCCGACGTCCAGCCGCAGGTCCAGGAGTAGCCGCTGTCCCACCTCGCGCTCGGCCGCGGTCACGCCGACGTGCGTGAACAGCGACAGCCCGCTCACCTCGATCGTTACTTCGGGCTCGGAGCCTTCCTCGTCGTCCTCGTCCACGTCGTCGGCGTCGTAGTCGTCGTCGGCGTCGTGCTCGCCCATGGGCGCTGCACCGTAGCAGCCGTGATGGCCAGAGCATCGTGGACCGGCGCGACATCGTGGACGCGAAACACGCGAGCGCCGGCGGCGTAGGCCAGTACGTTGGTGGCGATCGTGGCCGCCATCCGGTCCTCCACCGGCCGAGCGGTGATCTTGCCCAGAAATGACTTTCGCGAGGTCCCGACGACCACCGGGCGGCCGATCGCCACCACCTCGCCGATACGCCGCAGCAGCTCCAGGTTGTGCTTGGTGGTCTTGCCGAACCCGATCCCGGGGTCGAGCACGATCTTCTCCTCGGCTATCCCGGCGGCGACCGCGAACCGCAGGCGCTCCTCGAGGAACGCCTTGACGTCGCTGACCACGTCGTCGTAGCGCGGGTCCCGCTGCATCGTCCGGGGCTCGCCCAGCATGTGCATCAGGCAGCAGTCGGCTCCGCTCTGCGCCACCAGCTCGGCCATGGCCGGATCCCCGCGCAGCGCGGTGACGTCGTTGACCAGCGTCGCCCCGGCCTCGATCGCCGCCGCCGCCACCGCCGCCTTGGACGTGTCGATCGAGATCTGGGCGCCGGTGCCGGCCTCGCGCAGTGCCTCGATCACCGGCAGCACCCGCCGCAGCTCCTCGGCCTCGGCCACCGGTAGAGCGCCCGGCCGCGTCGACTCACCGCCGACATCCAGGATCGCCGCGCCCTCGGCCTCGAGTTCGCGGGCATGGTCGACCGCAGCCCGGGCGTCGAAGTACAGCCCGCCGTCGGAGAACGAGTCCGGGGTCACGTTGACGACGCCCATCACCGCGAACTCTCCCGCCGCCGCGGCCGCCACCGCGCTGCGGCTCATTTCGGGTCCTCGTCGGGCCAGTATCCGTGAAGGTCGAAGTACTCCCGGGCCTCCTCTTCGCGGTCGCGGTCGCGGTTGCTCTGCACGCTGAGCCTGAACATCCAGTTGAGCATCCACACGATGATGGCCACGATCAGGAGGGCTACCCCGCCTCCGGACTCAATCGCGTGAGTATTGCTGTGCTCCGACAGGCTGCCATGGCCAAGCACGATCAGCACCACTCCGGCGGCCGCGATTCCCAGCGGGAGCCAGACCCTGGTCGCCGTCAGCAGGATGTGCCCGGCTGTCATCGGCCTGTGATTCTCCATGTGGTGCGTCAGACGTTACCCCGGTGTTGTTATATGTGCCCGCATGGTTGACCGCGCCCGAGCCCGGCCCGATGCCGAGGGACGACTGACCCGCCGCTCCCTGCTGCGCGGGGCCGCCGGCGGCGCCGCGGTCGCAGCCGCAGCCGGGCTGCCTGCGTGGGTCAAGCCGGCCCGTGCCGCGCAGGCCTTGGCGGCGGCCGGCATCCGCCGGCCCGACAGCCTGCCCTACCCCCACCTCCCCGCCGGCACCGCGACGATGCCCCAGATCGACCACGTCGTGATGCTGATGATGGAGAACCATTCGTTCGACAATCTGCTGGGCATGGTTCCCTTCCAGGTGCCCGGCCGCAAGAAGGTCGACGGCTTCACGCGGCACGGGACCGCATTGGCGAACTTCAACCCGGGTCGCAACGGCGAACTGGTCTTCGCCCAGGTAGACGGCTCTCCCTGCCAGCTCGTGGGCGAGCCCACGCAGAGCTGGAACGCCAGCCATCAGTCCTTCAATCACGGCCGCAACAACGGCTTCGTCCGCGCCAGCGGACCGATCGCGATGCGCTTCTGGGACCAGACCGCCCTGCCCTTCACCTACTCGCTGGTCAAGCACTTCCCTATCGGCGAGCGCTTCTTCTGCTCGGTGCTGGCGCAGACCTACCCCAACCGCCGCTTCTTCTTCTGTGGGACCGCCTCGGGGATCACCGCCACCAACAACACGACCTTCTCGGTTCCGGCGGCCAACGGCACCATCTTCGACCGCCTCGACGAACACGGGATCGACTTCGGCGTCTACTACCAGAGCGACGCCAGCTGGCTGATCGTGCCCGGAGTCGTGAGCGCGCCGGGCCGAGGCCAGCGCATGCAGCACATGGACCAGTTCTACGCTGACGCGGCCGCTGGCCACCTGCCCCGGTTCACGTTCCTGGATCCCAACTACGACACCACCTCACAGGAGAATCCGCAGGACATCCAACTCGGCGAGCGCTTCATCGCCAAGGTGGTCAACGCCCTGATGAAGGCCCCCACGTGGAAGAACACCGCGCTGTTCATCAACTACGACGAGCACGGCGGCTACTACGACCACGTGCCCCCACCGCGCGCCATCAGGCCGGACAACATCAACCCGATTCCGGTCCCCGGCAACGTCCCCGGCACTTACGACCGCTACGGCTTCCGCGTCCCGCTGTTCGTGGTGTCCCCCTGGGCGCGCAAGCACTACGTTTCACGCGTGGTCCAGGACCACACCTCGATCACCGCGTTCATCGAGCACAAGTGGAACCTGCCGGCCATGACCTTCCGCGACGCCAACGCCCATGCCATGACCGACTACTTCGACTTCCGCAAGCCCAACTTCCGCGAGCCGCCGAAGCTGCACCGCATGCCCGGGCTCGAGCCGGGCCTGCGGGAGTGCAAGCGGGCAGGCCTCACGCCGCCGCTGTCGCAGACGGGCACCGAGAGCGACATCAGCCGCGCCTTCGCCCGAGGCTGAGGCTGAGGCGAACGAGGGCCGCCCCGCGCCCGCGAGCGCATCGGAGGGCGCGCGACCGCGCGGCTATCCGCCCCAACCCGAAACTGGCAGCACTTTCCCGCCAGAACTGACGGGTTTTCGCTGCCGGCCACTCGGAAGGCACGCGCCCACCCCTTCCTGGCTGCCTTTACGCCGGCGCCCAGGAACCCGAATACAGCTACTCAGCCGTCCCGCCGGCCAGCCCAGGCCGGGGCAGCGGCCGCGGCGCGTCGCGCCCGGGAGCCCGCTCGGGCGAGCCCGGCGGCACCGCTGGAACCTCGGGCGGCGGCGGTGCCTCGGAGCCGAAGACCTCTTCCTCGGAGCGCCCGGCCAGCAGCGCCTCGAACTGCTCCTTCTCGATCGTCTCGCGCTTGATCAGGACCTCGGAGAGCTTCTCCAACGACTCGCGATGGGTGGTGAGGATCTCCTTGGCCCCGACGTGCGCCGTCTCGACGATGCGGCGAATCTCGTCGTCGATCTCGCGGGCAATCTCGTCGGAGTAGTCGGGCTCGGCGCTGAATTCGCGGCCTAGGAACGGCATCCCGTGATCGTGGCCGAACACCCGCGGCCCCAGCTTCTCGGACATTCCGAAGCGCATCACCATCTGCTTGGCGGTGGCGGTCACCTTCTCGAGGTCGTTGGAGGCGCCGGTGGTGATCTCCTCGAAGCAGATCTCCTCGGCGGCGCGGCCGCCCAGGGTCATCGCCAACGTGTCCTGGAGCTCCGCCCGCGTGGTGAGGAACTTGTCCTCGCCGGGCAGGGAGATGGTGTAGCCCAGCGCCTGGCCGCGGGAGATGACCGAGATCTTGTGGATCGGATCGCTGTTGGGCAGGTAATGGCCGACGATCGCGTGGCCCATCTCGTGATAGGCGGTGATCTTGCGCTCCTTGTTGCTCATCACCCGGGTCTTCTTCTCCGGACCCGCGATCACCCGCATGATCCCTTCCTCGAGCTCGATCTGGGTGATCTCGCGCTTGCCGTTGCGCGCGGCCAGCAGGGCGGCCTCGTTGACCAGGTTCGACAGGTCGGCGCCGGTGAAACCGGGGGTCTGTCCGGCCAGCGCGTCGACGTCGATCTCCCGGGCCAGCGGCTTGCCGCGAGTGTGAACCTCGAGGATCTTCTTGCGACCGAGCCGGTCCGGCCGGTCGACGACGATCTGGCGGTCGAAGCGCCCGGGGCGCAGCAGGGCTGGATCCAGGATGTCGGGCCGGTTGGTGGCGGCGATCAGGATGATGTTGTCCTTCATCTCGAAGCCGTCCATCTCGACCAGCAGCTGGTTCAGCGTCTGCTCGCGCTCGTCGTGGCCTCCGCCGAGCCCGGCGCCGCGGTGGCGGCCGACCGCGTCGATCTCGTCCATGAAGATGATGCAGGGGGAGTTCTGCTTGGCCTGCTCGAACAGGTCACGCACGCGCGAGGCGCCGACGCCGACGAACATCTCGACGAAGTCCGAGCCGGAGATCGAGAAGAACGGGACGCCCGCCTCGCCGGCCACGGCGCGGGCCAGCAGCGTCTTGCCGGTGCCTGGCGGCCCGTACAGCAGCACGCCCTTGGGTATGCGTGCCCCTAATGCCTGGAACTTCTTGGGGTTCTCGAGGAACTCCTTGATCTCGTGTAGCTCCTCGACCGCCTCGTCGACGCCGGCCACGTCGCGGAAGGTGATCTTGGGCGAGTCGACCGACATCCGCTTGGCGCGTGACTTGCCGAACGACATGACCTTGGAGCCGCCGCCCTGGACCTGGTTCATGAGGAAGATCCAGAACCCGATGAAGATCACGAACGGCAGGATGTAGGTCAGCAGCGAGAGCCAGCCGTTGGAGGACTTGCTCTGGACGTCGAGCCCGCTGGAGCCGCTGGGCAGGTCCTTCTCGGCGTCGTTGATCAGCTGCGGGGCATAGGAGTCGGGGTAGCCGACCGAGTACTTGGTGCCGTCGTTGAGCGTGACCGAGACGCTGTTGGCCTTCTGGTCCAGCGACATGCCCTTGACGTCCCGGCTGTCCAGCTGGGTCAGCAGGTTGCCGAACGTGTAGTGCGGACCGTGGCTGGAGTTGCCGATCAGCTTCTGGGCGAAGAACGCTAGAACGACAACGATCAGGATCGGAAACGCGGCGCTCTTGAAGAACCGACTCATAGATGAATTCGCTGCATTTGGGCGGGCCCCCACGCACATCCGTTTTGTTGCGAGACACCCGGAATTAGCAAGCGTAGCACCTGGGTTTGGGGCTCAGAGCAGGCTGCTGGGGGCGTGCACGGCACCATTCACTGTTCCAACGCCGCGACGTAGGGAAGGTTGCGGTAGCGCTCCTCGTAATCGAGGCCGTAGCCGATCGCGAACCGGTTCGGGATCTCAAACCCCACATATCTGGTCTTAAGTTCGACCTTTCGGCGCTCGGGCTTGATCAAGAGTGCGCACACCTCAAGCGACGCCGGGTTGCGCCCGGCCAGGTTGCGCAGCAGATATTGCAGGGTCAATCCCGAATCGACGATGTCCTCGACGATCAGCACGTCACGGCCCTCGATGGCGGCGTCGAGGTCCTTGAGGATCCGCACCACCCCTGACGACTTGGTCGCCGACCCGTACGAGGCCACCGCCATGAAGTCGACCTCGACCGGGACCGCCAGGTCACGCATCAGGTCCGAGACGAAGAACACGGCTCCCTTCAGGACCCCGATCATGAGCAGGTCCTTGCCCTCGTAGTCGCGCGAGATCTCCTCGGCCAGCTCGCGGACCCGCCGCCGGAGATCCTCGGCTCCAACGAGGATCTCCCCGATCTCCGCGTCGTCGTTCACTACGACCTAGTGTATGAGGGGCGGCGTGCGCCCGAACCGCAGCAGCCCGCCGGTAGCCGTTGCCCGCACCCCGTGGGGCAGATCGAGCGAGGCGACGCCGGTATCGCTGAGCGCCGCCACCGCGTTGGCGCGTCGGCCCACCCCGGCGGCCGGCCCGCCGGCAGCATCGTCGGCCAGCCGCTGGACGACCAGGCGCTGGAGTGCCGGCGACAGCTCGCGCAGCCGGGCCAGCGGAATCTCGCGCCGTCCCTGTAGCACCGTGTCGACCAACTCGTCTAGGACCGCGCCCTCCTGACGCAGGATTTCGGCCACCGCCAGCACGTTGCCCTGGGCGGCGGGATGGGCGGCCTCGAGCGCCGGCACCAGGCCGTGGCGGATCCGGTTGCGGGCATACGCGTCGGAGGCGTTGCTCTCGTCCTCGCGCCAGCTCAGGCCGCGCGCCTGGCAGTGAGCTGCCGTCTGCGCGCGCGTGAACTGGAGTAGAGGGCGGATCAGGATCCCGTCGCGCGGGCGCATGCCCAGCAGCGCCCGCCGGCTGGGTGACGACGCCAGCCGGTAGAGAATGGTCTCGACCTGGTCGGTGGCGGTGTGGCCAGCGGCCACGTCGGCGTTGGCGTTGGCGGCGATCGCGGCGGCGGCGGCATAGCGTTGGTCACGAGCCCAGGCCTGCAGGTTGCCGCCTTGCGGACGCTCGGGACGGTCCACCCGGATTCGGACCATCAGCCCATCACACTGCCGACGGCAGTGCTGCTCGTCGTCGGCCGCCGCGTCGCGCAGCCCGTAGTTGACGTGAAGCGCGGTCACAGAATCGGCGCCACACAGCCGTACGGCCACGTCGAGCAGGCAGGTCGAGTCGCGTCCGCCGGAGTAGAGGACCACGACCGCACGGCCCGCCTGCAACAGCCCAGCGTCCTCAACGCGCGGGAGGAGGTCCGTCACTCCTCCTCGCCGAGGCGGGCCACGAAGATCTCGGTCGGCTCAGTGAAGCCCTTGAGCCGGACCTCGCCGATCCGCTCAAACTCCAGGTGCGACCCTGACTGCTCGACCACCGGCCGCGTCACCAGCACCTCGCCGCCGGCGGCGCGAGCGGCCACCCGCGAGGCGATGTTGACGTCGCGCCCGTAGTAGTCGCCGTCGCGGAACAGGGCGACCCCGTAGTGGATCGCGATCCGCGGCGGTGGTCGCGCCTGGTACAGGCGCTGAAACCCGACGGCCCAGTCGGTCAGCGCGCTGGCGTCGGGACCGACGATCATCGCCTCGTCGCCGATCGTCTTGATCACGCGCGACTCGTCGGGCAGCGTGTTCTCGACGGCCTCCACGAACCGCTCCACGGCATCCACGGCGGTCAGCTCGCCCTCCTCCTCGGTGAGGCGGGTGTAGCCGGTCAGGTCAGCGAACGCGATCGCCACCCGCATCCGGCCCAGGTCGACCGAGCTTCCACTGAGATCGGCCTCCATGTGGCCGACTACGTCCTGCTCGACGAAGTGCTGCAGGTAGCGCTGGTGCACCTGGTCGAGGACGGGGCCGGCGAGGGGCAGCACCTCGCGCGAGAGCGCGTGCATCTGCTCGGCGGTCTCGACCCCGGTCGAGCCCGAGCGCATCAGCGGCTCGTGCACGTAGAGGTGAAACAGGCGGACCTCGGCGTCGGCCACCCGGGCCATCGCCTGGGTGTAGACACGGACGAGCTGCAGCAGCGCCACCAGCGGAAAGCCCCGGTCCAACACCGCCGCCACGTAGCGCAGCAGCTGCATATCGTCCTCGGTGACCGTGTCCGAGCGCTCGGGGCTCACCCCCAGGCTGCTGATCAGGCGGGAGACCAGCCCCGGCTCGAGCCCCGCCTCCGTGGCCGCCTCCTCGATCGAGATCCGCTCCTGGTCGCTGGGAAACAGGTCCTCGAGGAAGCCGAACGCGAGCCTGCCCTCCTCGGTGGCCCTGCGGATCTCGGCCAGCGAGTGGCCGCGGTTACGCATCCGAGCGACCACGCGCGCGGTACCGATCGCCGACGGCGTCCACTCCCCTTCGTACTGGGGGACGAGCCCGTCCCGGGTCCATCGCCGCAGCGTTGCGGGGGTGACGCCGACCCGTTCAGCCGCATCTTGGAGAGTCATCAGCCCCTCACACCCCAAAACCCGGCGGCGGGGTCTCGTGAGAGCGAGGCCCCGCCGCCCGCGAGCATTACGGCCCGCTGCGTCGGCCGTCGGCGCTCGTCACGTTTCCGGCGGCGCCTCGCGGCCGCGCTCGGCGGCGCGACCACGATCCGGCCTGTTGCCTTGGTTGATGCCTCAGGTCTACTCGCCACGTCGCCGAAAGTCAACCGCGCGAGTATTGACCCCAACTCAACGGGCGGCGGTGGGGCCGCTAGCCGAGCCCTCAGAGCTCGAGATGCGGGTAGTCGGCGGCGATCATGTCCCGGTAGCGCGCGAACAGCGGCTTGGTGATGGGGATGATCGCGAGCGCCGCTTTGACGTCTCCGCCGGTCTTGATCCGGCGCCGGGCGATGGCAATGGCCACGTTCTCCTTGCCCTGGAAGTACTTGTTGGCCGTCTCGGAGCTCATGGTCATCTTGACCCGCGGCTCCCAGTCGATGTCGTCCGACCACGTCCAGGCGAGGTTGGGCTCGTCGGGACCGCCGGCGCGGATGTTGACCACCAGGTCGAGATCGGTGAACTCAAAACGCTGCGGGGTGTCAGCGTCACGCAACTTCGGTCCCATCTCCGGGTCGTCGCGCATCAGCGTGAACGTGCGATTGATGACCTCGCGGAACTCCTTGGCTGACTTGAATTCCGCCATCCGGGAGCCCAGTCTAACCTCGCCGCCGGTGCCGGAGACGATCCACATTCACCCCACCGCGGCCCTCGCCGAGCGGGTCCTGCTGCCCGGCGATCCGGGGCGCGCGCTGCTGCTCGCTCAGTCCCTGCTCAGCGAGCCGAAGATGTTCAACCACAACCGCGGCCTGTGGGGGTACACGGGAACCGGCGCCGACGGCCGGCCGCTGACCATCCAGAGCACCGGCATCGGCGGCCCCAGCGCCGCCGTCGTGGCCGGCGAGCTTCACCGGCTGGGCGCGCGCCGCCTGGTACAGGTTGGGACCTGCGCGGCGCTCGACCCGACGCTTGCCCTCGGCGACCTGCTGATCGCCGAGCGCGCCCTGGCGGGCGACGGCACGAGCCGCTCCCTGGGCGCCGGCGAAGTCGTCGACCCGACCCCGGGGTTGCTGGCCCGGCTCACCGCCGGCGCCGACGGCGGAGTCCGGCGCTGTCTGGTCGCCACCAGCGATCTGATCTATGAAGACCTCGAGCGGCCGGCACCCGAGTGGCTGGCCGCCGGCGCCGCCGCCGTAGAGATGGAGTCCGCGACGCTGTTCATGCTCGGCGCCCGCCGCGGGTTCGAGGTCGCGTCGGTGCTGATCGTTTCCGACCTGCTACCGACGCGCCGTCGGATCGAGTCCGAACAGCTCATCGCCGCCGAGGAGCGCGCCGGGGCGCTGGCGGCCGCCGCGCTCGCCTGAGCGTCAGTCCGCCTGGCTGCTGGCGTTGGCCGCCGGGGGCTGCTCGGCCGCCTCGAGCCGCTCGAGCGCGGCTTCGATCTTGGCCAGCCGCTCTTCCACGCCCGCGGTGCTGTTGGCGCGCTGCACGCGATCCTCGAGGCGGTCGAGGCCGTCCTCGATCCCCTCCAGACGCTGGGACACGCTGCGTACCCGCCGGGTGAGGCGCTCAAGGTCGCTGGCCGACGGGAGATTCAGCGCTCCCATGGCCGCCTCCTGGGCGCGGAGGGCACGCTCACGGGTCTCGAAGGCCGCTGACAGGGCGCCGCTTACCACCGAGTTCTCGAGCAGTTCCTGGGCGAGCTTGCCGATCGCCTCCTCGCCCTGGCGCGTGACCCTGCCCCTTGAAGCTTTCTCCATCGCTCATGCGCGCCACTCTATCGTTACAACTTGGGGGCCGAACTCAGGCGCAATAGGACCTCGGACGATAAGACATGTCGGACCCGGCGCCAGCCCCTCGAACCGGATTTCGATGGGGATAAACATCAACTTGAGCCTTATCCTATGTCCGAGAGCTACTTCCCAGTGTTTGACAATTCCGATTCACGGGTCTTAATCCGGCCAGGCCCGGTCACGGGTCTGTATCCCGCAGACCCCGTCATCGCGTCGGTTCCTCGTTGCAAAGCTCCGAACCAGCCAGTAGCTTCCCCACACGTCGCAACGTCGTCAAGGTAATGCGTGCTGCAGACACACTGGAAACGGGAGGAAACGGGCGACATTGATAGGTAGGCGAAAGCTATCGCTGTTGCTCGCGCTCGCCGGCGCGATCTTGTGTCCCTCATCGCGAGCCTCCCGGTCGCGTCGGCCGATGCCTGCACGGTTACGGTCACTCTGCTACCGGCCAGACGCTCACGTTCAACGTCAACGTGCCGCCGGGAACGCCGATCTCCCAGATGAACCTGCCGATCACCGGCGTGGTCAAGTCCGAGAGCGAGTCCTGCCAGCCGAGCGCCACCAGCAGCACCACCACGACGAGCACGACCTCCTCGCCGACCAGCAGCACCACCAGCAGCCCACCGAGCTCCCGAGCTCCTCGTCAAGCTCCTCGTCGAGCTCCTCCAGCCTCAAGCTCGAGCTCAACCTCAAGCTCAACCTCAAGTTCAAGCTCTAGCTCGAGCACCACCACGAGCAGCAGCTCTACCTCCACCACTCCGAAGCAGACCAAGCCGAGCCGGGCCGAGCAGCAATCTTCGACGGCGACCGCCAAGAAGGCCAAGAAGAAGAAAAAGAAGAAGCACAAGGCCAACCAAAAGAAGTCGTCAACAGCAGGCGGCCAAGTCGCACAAGAAGTCCTCGCCGAAGCTGCCCAACGGGAAGGGCGTGCCGCAGCCCTCGAACCCGACCTACTCGCTCTCACTGCCGGGGCCGGCGGCGATGGGCGTGCCCAACTTCTTCATCGACTCGTTCCAGATCCCGCCCTTCCTGATCCCGATCTACCAGGCGGCCGGGATCGAGTACCAGGTGCCATGGCAGGTCTTGGCCGGTATCAACGAGATCGAGACCGACTACGGCCGCAACCTGTCGGTGTCTTCGGCCGGTGCCGTCGGCTGGATGCAGTTCCTGCCGTCGACATGGAAGACATGGGGCGTCGACGCCAACGGC
This sequence comes from uncultured Solirubrobacterales bacterium, assembly GCA_963754375.1. Taxonomy (GTDB): domain Bacteria; phylum Actinomycetota; class Thermoleophilia; order Solirubrobacterales; family Solirubrobacteraceae; genus Palsa-465. Next base: position 3,140 of record CAVWFX010000011.1, on the reverse strand, counting down.
GACGGGATCGCCGATCCGTACAACCCGGTCGACGCGATCTTCACCGCCGCGCGCTACCTGCACGCAGCCGGCGCGTCCAAGAACCTCTCGCAGTCGATCTTCGCCTACAACCACGCCACCTGGTACGTGCAGTCGGTGCTCCTGCGCGCCAAGCTGATCGGCGGCATCCCGAACCAGCTGCTGGGGGCGCTGACCGGCCTGGTCCAGGGTCACTTCCCGGTGGACGCTCCCGCCAAGTACGCCGACAGCTCGGTGGTGAAGCTGTCCAAGAACAAGGTGCACTCGGGCAACGCCGCGATCGCCATCGACTCCAACCCCAACACCAAGGGCACTTCGATCTTCGCCCGCCAGGGCTCGCCGGTGATCGCCGTCAACGACGGCAAGATCCTCAAGGTCGGCGACAACTCGCAGCTGGGCCACTACATCGTCCTGCAGGACGCCACCGGCAACGTCTACACCTACTCCCAGCTCGGCTCGGTGGCCAAGAAGTACCCGGTGCCCAAGCCGGTCAAGATCACCGCCCGTGACATCGCCCAGGAGCTCGCCGCTCCCGTGGTGCATGTAGCCCCGACCGCACCCGCCTCGGCCGGACAGCAGCTCAACCCGCGCGGCCAAGACGGCAGCCAAGACCGCGGCCAAAGTTTCCAAGAGCGCACACTCGACGCCTCCTCCTCCAAGCCGGCCGCACCGCTCTCGCTGCCGTCAAGCCCTCCGCCGGCACGCCAGACGCAGTCGGTCACCGCCCCCATGGTCAAAGAGCGTCTGTTCGCCAATCCCGTCGCGGGCCGCCTCCTACGCCGCCGGCGGCGCCCTGCAGCTCAAGAACTCGAGCCAGCAGATCACCAGTTTCCAGAACTACTTCTCCGACGCGTTGCATCTGGGCAAGAACCAGTACACGCTCAAGCCGCTAAAGGCCGGCTCGATCATCGTCGCCGGCACGGTCCTCGGCCACATCGGCGGCCCCTCGCAGCACGTCTCCCCGCATCTGTACTTCCAGATCCGCCCGGCGGGCAAGAACGCGCCGCTGGTCGACCCCAAGCCGATCCTCGATGGCTGGAAGCTGTTCGAGGCGACGGCCGTCTATCGCGCTGCCGGCGTAGATCCCTTCTTCGGCCCCGGGCGCCAAGAACCCCACCGTTGGCCAGGTCCTGCTGATGTCCAAGGAGCAGCTGACCGAGCGCGTGCTCCAGGACCCGCACGTGCAGATCTACAACTGCGGACGGCGAGATATCGCAGCCGGCCTGATCGACCGCCGGGTGCTGGCCACGATCGAGTTCCTGTCGGCGTCCGGGCTCGATCCGTACGTGTCCGGCCTCGAATGCGACCACAGTGTCAACGGCACCACCGGGGTCGATGCCGCCGGCGCCACCGGCTCCAGCGTCGACATCTCGAAGATCAACAACATCCCCGTGCTCGGACACCAGCAGCCGGGCTCGGTCACCGATATCGCCGTTCGCCGCCTGCTCACGCTGCAGGGTTCGATGCGGCCGGATCAGATCATCAGCGACATCGCCTACAAGGGCCAGTCCAACACGCTGGCGCTGCCCGATCACAAGAACCGGATCCAGATCACCTTCACGCCTGACTTCGGGACCAACAAGAAGCTGTCCAACCAGATCAAGAGCCTGCTCCGGCCCGGCCAGTGGGTGCAGCTGATCAACCGGATCAGCCAGATCCCCGAGCCGGTCGTCCCGATCCAGCCCAGCAAGTACGCGATCCGGACGCACTCGGGCTGACCGCTCATATCCGGCGCCTGCGGTGAGCGCCAGCTCCAGTCTGTTTCGCTTCGTCCAGGTGGAGTTCGCCTGGCCGCTAGGTCCTCCCGATGGCCGTTATCTGCTGCGCCCCCCGGACCTCCCGACGCGCCGCGTCCCATGTGATTGTGTTCGCCACCCTGGGCGCGGTCGAGCGCCGCCGGCTGGCGGCGCGGCGAAAGCAACGCGACGCCTCGCCCGACCCCGACCCCCCCGGTCAGCACCGGCCGGGCCACCGTGGTCGACGTCGCCGAGCCGCTGGGAGACACCGAGCGAGCCCGCGCTTGGCTGAAGGGCGCGGGCGAAGATGAGCTTGCCGAGGGCCTGGCCGTGCTCAACCGCGCGCTGCATGCCTTCCGCCTGGTCACCGCCGACCCTTACCTGCACACGGTCGGCCGGCGCCAAGCGCTGGTCGCTCGGGTCGGCTTCGGCGCCGGCGAACAGGTCGCCGACGGTCTGTGGACCGATGCCCGGGAGCTGCTGCTGGCCGACGGCCGGCCGCGGCGCGTGCGCGTCCTGCATCCGCAGGCGCGCCTGGCGGCGGTGCTCGGGTCCCGTGAACAGTCGCTGGCCTGCGAGGAGCTGGCCCTCCGGGGCCGCCAGGACCTCGATCACGGGCGCGAGCGCGAGGCTGCCCTGCAGCTGCTGGTCGCGCTCGACGCACGCTGGCCGAGCTGGCCCGGGATCCCTCCGCCGCGAGCTCGCCGATCGGCTGACCGAGCTGCGCGCCCAGCGTGAGGCGGTCGCCGTGGCGGCTCAGTCGGCGCTCGGCGGCCCGCTGTCTGTCACCGAACGCCAGACGGTGGCGTTCACGCTTCAGCGGATCGAGTCGGCCCTGCGAGCGCGCGCCGTCGCCAACGCCTGATCGTCCAGGCCGAGAGCCTGGGCGACCGCCCGCCTCGGTTTGTGCACGACGTCACCCGCGCAGCGCACGGCGGCGGGGCGGTCAAACGCGGTTGCGCCCTGTGTGACGATCGCGATCTCACCACCGTGAGCGAGTGTGATGGCCGGGAGCTGGGCCACCGGATAGACCTCCAGCGAGGAGCCGACGCACAGCAGCAGATCGGCCCCGGCGGCCAGGTCCTCGGCCCGGCTGAGGGCGTCCGCGGGCAGGTACTCGCCGAACAGCACCACGTCGGGCTTGAGCGGCGAGCCGCAGTCACAGCGGGGAATCGCCTCGGCATCCGCGCGCTGGCGAGCCCGCACCTCGGCCAGCGGATACTGGCCGTGGCAGCGCAGACACGAGGAGTGCTCGATCGTCCCGTGCACCTCGATCAGCGCTCGCGTGCCCGCCTTGGCGTGCAGCCGATCGATGTTCTGGGTGATGACCGCATCGAGCAGCCCGGCCCGTTCGAGTGCAGCGAGCGCTTCGTGGGCCTGGTTGGG
>CAVWFX010000010.1:0-909292 GCA_963754375.1 uncultured Solirubrobacterales bacterium | reverse complement strand
CGTCTGGCCGAGCCCGACCCGGGCCTCGAGCGGATCGCCCAGACCACGCCGCCGATGATCGCCCGCGCGCTCGAGTCTCGTCGCCTAGACGGGCGAGGACGGCCGGGCCAGCCCCTCGGCCAGGTCGCCGAACCCGGGCGCGATCACCGCGCCGGGCTGGGCCACCAGCTCCTCGGCCACCAGCGCCTCGGTGGTCAGCATCAGCGCCGCCACCGAGGCGGCGTGCTGAATCGTCAGCCGCGTCACCCGCAGCGGGTCGATCACGCCGTCGTCGAACAGGTCGCCGAACTCTCCGCGTGAGCGCGTTGAGGCCGTGGCCCGGTGGCATCGTCCGCACCTGGTCGATCACCGCCTGGCCGTCGAAGCCGGCGTTGGTCGGCCACCCAGAACAGGGGCTCGGCCAGCACGCTGCGGATCACCTCGGCGCCGCGCAGGTAGTCGCCCTCCAGGCCGGTGTCGTCGAGAGCCGTCTCGGCGCGCAGCAGCGCGGTGCCGCCACCGGGGACGATCCCCTCGCTGACGGCGGCGCGGGTCGCCGCCACCGCACCCTCGGTGCGGCGGAACTTCTCCTTCAGCTCGGGGCCGGTGGCGGCACCGACGTGGATCACCGCCAGGCTGCTCGACAGCTTGGCCAGGCGCTCGCGCAGGACCTCGATGTCGGTGTCCTGGGTCGCGCGGCCGAGCTCGATGCGGATCTGCGACAGGCGGGCCTGGATCTGCTCGGTGCGTGCCCGCGCCCTCGACCAGCACCGTCGAGTCGTCGGTGATCGACCACCCGGCGCGCGCTGCCGAAGCTCTCGGGGGTGACGTGCTGGAGGGTCAGCCCGGCCTCCTCGGTGATCACCTGTCCGCCGGTGAAGGCGGCCAGGTCGTGCAGGTGGGCGATCCGGCGGTGGCCGAACCCCGGCGCGCGCACGGCGACCGCCTTCAGCGTGCCGTGCTGGTTGTTCTGCACCAGCAGCCCCAGCGCCGCGCCGTCCACCTTCTCGGCGAAGATGATCAGCGGCCGCGGCGACTTCATCACCGCGTCGAGCGTGGGCATCAGGTCCTGCACGTGGACCATCGGCTTGTTGGTGAGCAGGATGTAGGGGTCCTCGAACACCGTCTCCATCCGCTCGGTGTCCTGGACCAGGTAGGGCGAGAAGTGGCCGTTCTCGACGTGCATCCCCTCGACGAACTCGACCTCGATCCCGGGCACGCGCCGACTCCTCGATCGTCACCACGCCCTCAGGCCCGACCCGGTGAAGCGCCTGCGCGACCGCGCCGCCGATCCGCTCGTCCTCCTTGGCGGCGATCGTGGCCACGTGGACCAGGTCATCCTCGTCCGACACCTGCCGCGCGCTCTGGGCCAGCGCCGCCACCACCAGCTCGGTGGCGTCCTCGATCCCGCGGCGCAGCAGCATCGGGTTGGCGCCCTCGTCGAGCGCCTTCATGCCCTCGCGGACGATCGCCTGGGCCAGCAGGGTCGCGGTGGTCGTCCCGTCGCCGGTCAGGTCCGAGGTCTTGTTGGCGACCTCGCGCACGAGCTGGGCGCCCATGTTCTTGAACGGGTTTGACAGCTCGATCTCGCGCGCGATCGAGACGCCGTCGTTGGTGATCGTCGGCGCTCCGGTCAGCCGCTCCAGCACGACGTTGCGGCCCTTGGGCCCGAGCGTCACCCGGACCGCGTTGGCCAGCTCGTCGACGCCCGCCTGCAGCAGCTGGCGGGCCTCGTGGTTGAAGTAGAGGATCTTGCCCATTGCCGCTCGCCTCCTATGCGCCGGCCGGAATCAGGATGCCGCGGCCCTGCAGCCGGCCGCCGTCGAGGTCCGCCATGGCGTCGTTGATCGCGTCCAGCGGATACGTGGAGGTGTGCAGGCTGACCTTGCCCTCCGCGGTCAGGATCATCAGCTCGGCCAGGTCGGCGTAGGTGCCGACCAGGTTGCCGATGAACGAGATCTCGCGGGAGATCACGTCGATGGTGGGGATGTCGATGTTCTCCCCGTAGCCGATCACGTAGTAGAAGCCGCCGTCGCGGACCATGGCGATGCCGTCCTCGATCGCGCCCTTCTCGCCCACGAAGTCGATGATCGCCTCGGCGCCCGAGGCCGTCGGTCATCTCCTTGACGGTGTCGACGTGCTTTTGACCGTCGACCTTGACGGTCGTGTCGGCGCCCATCTCGCCGGCCAGCGCCAGCGCCTTCTCGGAGGGGTCGACGACGATGATCTCGGCCGGGGTCATCGCCTTCAGGCACTGGATGCCGATGTGGCCGAGGCCGCCGGCGCCGATCACCACCGCGCGCGTGCCGGCGGTCAGCACCGGGATCGCCTTCTTGACCGCGTGGATGGCGGTCAGGCCGGCGTCGGCCAGCGCCGCGATGTCCTTGGGCTCGAGGCCGGTGTCGAGCTTGACCACCGAGCGCGCCGAGGTCTTGAGGAAGTCGGCGAAGCCGCCGTCGCGGTCGATCCCGGGAAACGAGCCGTTGAGGCAGTGCATGTCGTCGCCCTTGCGGCACGGCAGGCACAGCCCGCAGGAGATGTACGGGTGCACGATCACCGTGTCGCCCACCTCGACGTTGGTCACCGCCGAGCCGACCTCGTGCACCCAGCCGGCGTTCTCATGACCGGGGGTGTAGGGGAGCTTGACCTGGGACTTCTCCGCCCACTGGCCCTCCTGGATGTGGAGGTCGGTCCGGCACAGTCCGGCGGCGCCGATCCGCACGATCACGTCGAGCGGACCGTCGGCCTTGGGCTCGTCGATGCTGTCGAGCTTGAGCGCGTCGTGGTAGGCGTGCAGCCTCGCCGCCTTCATCGTCTGACCTCCTCGTTCTCGGTAGCCAAGTTGTGCCGTACCTCCAGCAGCGACCGGCAGATCCCGCCGTTGGCCTCCAGGCTGGTCCGCACCAGCCGCGCCATCCGCAGCCAGCGCTTGCAGCTCATCGGCGGCCAGCGGCTCGCCGCTGGGCAGGACGAACGCCGGTGCGTCCGGCTCAGCCGCGCAGATCCCAGCTGCCGGCGCAGCTCCATGCAGCGGTCGGCCTCGGCGCCGGCGGGCAGCTGCGACAGGCGAGCGCCGACGATCTCCTCCGGCACTCGCGCCGGCGCCGAGCAGCTGTTCGCACAGCCGCGACTGGCGGGCGATCAGCGCCTTGCGCGTGAACAGCTCGCGCAGCGCCTCCAGGTCGTCGTCCTCCGTCTCCCCCGGAAACGCGCCCGGTGAAGCCGCGCCCGCCGGCCAGCGCGGCGTTGATCTCGTCGCCGGTGTAGTGATCCTCGAGCTCGACGGTCACCGACCTGCACCCCGGGCACCCGCCGGCCGCCCGCCGCGCGTCGGCGGCCATCAGGAAGGCGAAGTTCGGCGCGCACTGCGGGGTCGGCAGACGCAGCAGGACCTCGACGTCGCCGTCGGCGGTCACCTCGCACGAGCTCACGAACCGAAGCGTCGGTGATCGGCTCGTCGAGCTCGGGGTCGTAGACCGCGCTGAGCGCGTCGAGGACCTGCGTGCGCGTTGCCCTGCTCGCGGCCTCCTCGTGACTGGAGGCCAGGCCTGTCATGCGGTTTCGACCAGCTCGGCGTCCTCCTGCGCGCCGGGAGTCCCGTCGTCGGCGGGTAGCTGGAACTCCTTGGGAACCTCGATGCCGTACAGCGCGGCGGCGTTGAGGCCCAGGATCTTGCGACGCGTCGCGTCGTTGACCCGTGGGTAATCCGAGTACTCCTCGTCGGGATAGTCCCAGTTGAGGAAGCCCTCGATCTGCCACTTCGGCTCCCAGATCCCGTAGTCAGAGCCGAACAGCATCTTGTCCTCGCCGACCCAGAACAGCAGCTCGCCCATGACCTTGGCGAAGAACCGCGGCCGGGCGTACATCAGGCCGCCGATCGCCACCGCCAGTCCGGCGTAGACGTTGGGCTCCTGCGTCGCCATGAAGCAGAAGTCCTCGATCCGGGGCAGGCCCACGTGCTCGACGATGAAGTTGAGCTCGGGGTTGTCGGTGGCGGCATGGTCGACGTCCTTGACGTCGAAGGCGTCCTTGTCCAGCGGCCAGATCGTCGGCCCCTTGTGGACGTGGAGGTTCTTGAGGCCGAGCTCCTTGCACTTCTCATAGAAGGGCTTGCACTCCTCGTCGGCCAGCGTCCAGCCGCGGGAGCCCTTGTACCACTCGGCGGTATAGAGCTTGACGCCCTTCATGTCCCACCGCTTGGCGTCCTCCTCGAGCTGCTTGAGCCCAGCCTCGCCCTCGCGCGGGTCCCAGCGACCGTTGACGATCAGCTTGCCGGGGTGCTTCTCGGCCATCTTGCCGTTGTCGGCGGCGGTGTTGAAGCCGTTCTTGTACCAGTCGTACAGATAGGTGGACTGGAAGATGCCGACGTCGACGCCGCCGTCCTGGAAGACGTCCTTCTCGAAGTCCTCCTCGGAGTACTTCCAGAACTTCTCCAGCGGCCAGTGGGTCTCCGGCGGCCCCAGGCCCATGTAGGCGTGGAAGCACTCGATCCAACCCTTGGCGTACTGCTCGCGACCCTCGACCCAGTTGTCGGGACTGGCGTCCCACATGTGGAGGTGGCCGTCGACGATGAAGTACTTGTCGCCGTTGTGCTCGTACATGATTTCCCCTCCTACCTAGCTGACTTCTTGCAGGTCGAAGCCAATGTACTCCGCCGCGTCCTCGGGGTTGGCAAACATGATGATCTTGTCGTCGAGGACCACCATGCGCCCGTAATGGGTCGACATGATCTCCTCGAAATCATCGTTGCCGAAGTCGTCCCAGCCGAGCGCCTCGGCGCACTCGTCGTAGTTGATCTCGAACTGGCCGGTTCCGTCGACGCGGATCATCGAGGGCAGGACCTCCACGTCGACCCCGTCCTTGTGGCGCATCACGTCGGCGACCACGTAACCCACCTGGTTGTTCATCAGTGTCACGCCGGCCCGGTTGGAGGACGTGCGGTCCGACTTGAAGCGGTCAGAACCGGAACTCATCAGTCGATCTCCTTTGCGTTGAGGTGAAAGTCGGCCAGGATCTCGTCGAAGCGCCCGCGCGCGTGCTCGAGCGACTCCTCGAAGCGGATGACCTTCTCTCCCGGCTGGGACCAGATCGGCTGCATCGCGCGGCCCGCCGCGATGCTGCGCGGCGTCCACTCCCTCAGCCACCCGTCCATCGTCTTGCGGTTGTGCTCGCCGTGTTCCTCATCCTCGGCCAGCATTGAGAACAGCCGGCGAGCCACGCGAGCGTCGCGCGCCGTGTCGGATTCGCCGGCGCCCATCAGGGTCGGCGTCACGAAGTCGCCCTGCGGCGCCGCCGCCTGCATGATGAACTCCGAACGGAACAGCTCACCGACCAGCGGCTCGAAGATGACCGCCGCCGCGAAGAAGGCCTCGGCCCAGTCGCGGATCCCGGTGATCCCCTCGACGTTCTCGCGCACGCCCTGCCAGATCGGGTCGTTGATCCAGGCCTCCTTGTGCGCCGCGCCGTCGAACCCCTCGACCGAGTCGGTGAGGTCGAGGTTGTAGAGGATCAGGTCCTGGGCGAAGCGCAGCTTGTGCGCCGAGGCCACCGACAGGGCGTTGTTGATCATGTTGGTGGGGGCGTCGCGCTGCGCCGGCAGGTAGACGTGCATCCCGATGCCGTGCTCCACGTGTGACCACGCGCCCACGTGACGCTCGACGGTCTTGATCCAGCCGCGGTTCCAGCCATCGAACGCGCGCGCCGCCTTGGCGTTGGCCAGGTTCTGGCTGATCTGCCGCACCACGTTGGCGTTGTTGCGGTAGATCGTCTGCTCCCACTCCTCGTTGGGATCCAGGAACGCGTGCCAGTTGGACGACTTCAGCGCCGTCCACTCCAGCGGGTAGCCGCCGACGCCGTCGGCGAAGCCGTAGATCCAACCCTGGAGCAGGTAGCGCTCCGGGTCGGGCTGAACGTCGACGGTCACGTCCTCATACACGGTGGCCCGTCGCTTGGCCGGCGTGAAGTAGTTGTAGCTCCGACTCTGCCGAGGAGGGGAACTCCTTGGCTCCCGCCTCGGCGTCGGTGAACACCGGCTTGGGAACGCTGCGCTCGGTGACCGGCGGCGGAACGTCGTCGTCTTTGCTGGGCGCCTGAACCGGGCCCTCTTGGTCCCGTGTGGTCTGCGTTGCCATCGGTTGCTCTCTCCTCTCCGCGCTACTCCGGCGCGGTCGTGGTGAACTTGTCGTAGTGGACCCGTGACTCGGGAACGCCCTTTGCATCAAGCAATGCGATGGCGGCCTCGACCATCGGCGGTGGACCGCACAGGTATGCGTCCACCTCACCCAGCTCCTGCTCGCAGCGCTCGACCACGTCGGTGATCAGGCCCTGCTCTCCGTCCCATTCCTCCTTCTCGTCGCAGTCGGACAGCGCGGGGACAAAGCGGAAGTTCTCCAGGCGCTGTTCGAGCTCGGCCAGCTCGTCCAGGTGAAAGAGATCCTTGGGGCCGCGCGCCCCGTAGTAGTAGACGGCCTCCCGTCGTGCTGTCCTCGTCGGCCAGCGAGCGCAGCAGCGCCAGGATCGGCGCCATGCCGGCGCCGCCGCCGATGAACAGCAGCGGTCGCTCGTTCTTGCGCAGAGTGAATACGCCGAACGGCCCGGTCACCTCGAGCTCGTGGCCGGCTTCGATCCCTCCCTCGGTCAGCAGGCTCGAGAACTTGCCGTCGGGATACACCTTGATCATGAACTCGAGCTTGTCGCCGGGCAGGTTGGCCATCGAGAACGAGCGCACCTCCTCGGTTCCCGGGATGGTGATGTCGACGTACTGACCCGGGTGGTACTCGAGGTCGGTGGCGTCGAGCACGAGGCGATAGATGTCGTGCGTCAGCGCCTCCAGAGCGTCGACCCGCAGCTGCTTGGTCTGCTGCGGGACCCCGCTGCGCAGGATCTCCTCGTCGTAGTTGATCAGCTCGACCTCGAGGTCGGACACGGCGTGTGCTCGGCACAGCAGCGTCCAGCCCTCCTCCTTCTCGAAGTCGTTGAGCGCGAACGTCGAGTACCGGTCGAGATCGACCTCGCCGTCGAGCAGGAACGACTTGCAGGCCGAGCACTGTCCCTCCTTGCACCCGTGCATCAACATCAGGCCCTGGCGAAAGGCGCCGCGCAGGACCGTCTCGTCCTCATCGACCTCGAAGTCGATTCCGACCGGCTCCAGTCGGACGTTGTATGTCTCTCCCATGCGGGGGGTGCGACGGCTAGCGGAGGCGACCGACCGCGGGCTTGGTCGGCCGCCTCCGTTTCGCAGTGGCTAGGCCGCTGCCTCGTCCCGGGCGGGGCGCCCGGCCGGACCGCCGGCCTTGTATTTGGCGACGTGCTGCTCGCGCTCCTCGGGCGACATCTCGTTGAGCAAGATGTTCGGGCTCTGGAGCGTGTAGCCCTTGACGTTCTCCAGCTTCCACATCTTCTTCGGATCGAGGTCCAGATGTGGCTGCGGGACGAGCGTCTCGCCATCGTCGCGGACGTAGCCGAGATCCTTGATGCAGTCGGCGAGGTCGGAGCCGTGGTACATGGTCTCCCACTCGCGATGGCCGGTGAGCTTGCCCATCGACGGGGTGGCGCGACCCTTGTACTCGGGCCGGAACGCAACCTTGTCGGTCCAGGCGCACGTCTCCGAGCAGTACGTGCGGACCTGGCCGTCGACCTCGTCGACCACCATGTCCTCACGGATCAGGCACGGCACCATGCACGACCAGCAGCGGTGCGGGTACTCGTAGTCGGCGTCCTCGTTGAAGATGATCGGCGCGTGACCGTTCTTCTTGGCGAGCTCGCCGTAGCGCTCCCACCACTTGCCGTACTTGTCATACCAGCCCGGGTACTTGAACTCGAACCACTCGAAGTCCTTGTCGTCCATCGCGTCGATCCGCCAGTAGTTCACCGCCCAGCCGGTGGCGAAGAACTGCGCGACCTCGTGGATGTAGCCCTTGTTCCAGATCCGGTTCCACGACTCGTCGACGAGGTCGTGCGGGATCGTCAGCCCGTACTTCTCCAACGGCACCAGGTAGCTGCGGTAATAGTCGTCATAGATCCAACGGCGCCACGCCTCGGCGTAGCTCTCGCGGTCCTTGCGGCGGTCCTTGGTGCCGTACTCGATGAACGTCCCGATGGCGGCGTCCACCACGGCGTGGTTGTTCCACCACGCGTACCGCAGGTCGCGCTCGAGCAGCTCCCGGTTGCGCTCGTCGGCGAGCGCCATCAGGATGATCGAGTAGCCGTTGGAGATATGGCGGCTCTCGTCGGACTGCACCGAGTGGAACACGGTCGGCAGCAGGTAGTCGCCGTTGGCCGCCGCCTCGCCCGGCATGGCCACGAACAGGACGTTGGTGAACGCCGTCTCGGCCACGATCGTCAGGTAGATGTTGGCCGCGGTGATGGCGTCACCGGTGATGAAGCCCTCGCCGAACTGGCGGCCGATGGTGCCGGCGTAGCAGTTCTGGAACGCCTTCTCGGTGATGTCGAACCCGGCCGGGTCGATGTAGTGGTTCATGTACAGCCGCTTGAGATTCATCTGAATCGTCGAGTGGCGAACCTCGTCGATCATCTGAATGGCGAGACCGTTGTGAACCTCGGGGTTGGGCACGGTCCCGATCGTCAGCGGCATCGCCCTCGCGGCCGAGATCTCCGGGAACGGGATGATCGACAGGAACAGCTTCTGCCACTCCATCCAGCGCTCCTGGACCTGGCGGAACATGTTGCCGCGGATGGCGCCGTCCATCGCTCCGAAGACGCGGTTGTCCTTCTCCTCCTCCATCGGGAAGTAGGAGCGCAGGACCTGCTTGAGGGGGTCCTTCTTCGGCGCCTTCTCGAACGTGTAGTCGGTCGAGTACTTCTCGACCGGCGGTGACGTATGTCGGCTCCCAGGACAGCTCCTGGATCTTGTTGTGAGCCTTGGTGATGCTTGCTCTGCTCACCTCTACTCCTTGGTTGGTTCCCTCGTTCGCGCAGCCGCGTGATCGCGCAGTGCGACCGCTCCGGCGAGGCTAGGTTCAGCCCGCCGTCGCGGCAAGAAGCGCGGGTTTTTCGCATCAGCTTGCAAGTTCACGAGACCGGCTCCAGGCGCGGGCGCGCGCGGCGGCGCCGCGGCGGCCGCAACCTCGGCGGCGCCTGCTGTCCGGCCGTCCGGGCGACCTCCATCACCGTCGCCGACAGAGGCTTGAGGTCCTTGTCGAACACGTGCGGCGTGGTCGACAGGCCCAGCGCGGCCAGGAAGTGCCCGCGCTCGTCGAACGACCGGCGCCGCGATGCAGCAGAAGTTCTCGTCGAACTCCTCGCGATCGACCGCGAAGCCGTCGCGGCGAACGCGCGCCAGCTCGGCCTCCAGCTCGCCGCGGGTGGTGATCGTCCGCCGCGTGAACGATCTTCAGGCCGCGGGCCACGTAGCGCGACAGAGCGCGCGAATCCAGCAGCGACAGCACCACCTTGCCCATGGCCAGGGCGTGGGCGCTGTCGCGAATCTCCGAGCCCAGGCCCGGCATCCGGGGCACGCCCTGGCGGCCGCGGAAGGCCACGATCTCGATCCGTCCCGGGCGCACCGCGCCCAGGTAGGACCGCTTGCGCGTGCGCAGGAACAGCTCATCGACGCACCCGGCCAGTCCCTCGTGCCCGCCGTTGCGCGGCTCGGCCACCGCGGTCAGCTCCTCCAGCCCCTGGGCGGGCCGGTACACGCCCTTGCTCTCATGGACGGCGAAGCCCTCCTCGCACAGGCTGGTCAGCAGGTAGTAGGCCGTCGAGACGCTCTTGCCCAGCGCCTGCGCCACCTCGTCGGCCCGCACCCCGGCGGGGTGCTCCACCGAGCAGCGAGAGGACCCGCAGGACCGCCCTCGCGGTGCTGAGGCTCCGGCTAGATGCAGCGGCAGGGGTACGCGCGAGCGCGCGCACCAGATCGCTCTCCAATCCTCTTCCTCTCCTGCGTAGGACGGCCCCGCCGGGGGTGTGACGGGCCGTCCTCGACACTAGAGGACGGTTGGCCAGATCGGCGTTACACAGGCGTTACATGCGGGGATTTCTATGGGCCCCGGGCCCGGCTCTATGAATCAGGGACTGGGGTCGATCAGCCGGTCGGTCTGATGACCGCGCAGCTGCCCGACGCGTGATGCCGCCAGGCTGCGCCGGGGGTCCTGGAAGGGGAGGTTGACCAGCAGCCGCTGCCAGGCGGCCAGGTCGGTGGAGCCGCTGGGCGTCTGCACCCACGCCCACAGCGGCGTCGCGATCGCCGGCGCTCATTACCGACTGGCGCAGCCAGCTCTCGAGCGCCTCGCGCTCGCGCACGACGCCGGGCGCACCGGACGCCGGCAGCAGCGGCCCCGGGTAGCGAGCCGCCGCCTCGCCGACCTCGCCGCGGTGCAGCAGCCCGCACACCTGGGCGACGTCGCTGGTCACGCCGCGGCGCAGGCGGTAGTGCTCGGTCTCGATCCAGTCACCCAGCAGCTTGCGCAGGCGCGACATCTCAACCCGGATCGAGCCGGCCCGGTCGCCGCTGCCGTACACGTCCTGGCTCAGCTCCTCGCTGGTCATGCCGTCGGGGTGGCCGCACAGCAGCGTGAGGATCTCGCGTGGCGCAGCCGCAGCTGGTGGCGGTGCGCCGGAGAGCTCGGCGTCGCCGCGGTCGCGGCCCAGCAGGCTGAGGCGTCAGGCCGCTGGCGGCGGCGCTGCCCGGCCGGCTGTGAGTCGCGGGCTCCGGCGACGCGCTGACCACATACGCCTCCTCGCACCCGAGTACCTCGGCCACCAGCGCACGCCCCGCGAGCAGCTCGCCGCCGCCGGCGGGCAGCACCAGCCGCTCCACCGGCAGCCACCCGAGCGGCTGGCTGGCGATCACGCGCCCGCTCGGCGCCACCAGCGCGCGCGGCCCCGAGCCGCCGTTGAGCTGGTCGCCGTAGCGGGCCAGCAGACGGCCGTCGCGATCGAGCATCTGGCAGCGCAGCTGGGCCTCGACGGCCTGCGCCGTGGCGGTGGCCACGGCCATGCTGTGCGGGTGGACCGTCGACATCTCGCCGGTCAGGTCGATCACGCCGATCACCGAGCCGGTGTCCGGATCGTGCACCGGGGCCGCCGCGCAGGTCCACTCCTGGACGACCTCGTTGAAGTGCTCGGAGGCGAACACCTGGACGGCGTGCTCGGCGGCCAGCGCGGTGCCGATCGCGTTGGTTCCGGCGCCGCCCTCGCTCCACAGCGTGCCCTCGGCGAAGTTCATCGAGTCCGCCGCCCGCATCCGCACGTGCGCGTTGCCCTCCACCCACAGGAGGATCCCGTTGGCGTCCGAGACGACGATCAGGTGGCCCGACTCGTCGGCGCTGGCGGCCAGACAGGAGCGGATCAGCGGCGCCATCTCGGCCAGCGGATGCATCTCCCAGCGGGCCGAGGTCTCGTCGGCGTCGGCCACCACGGGTGCGATGCGGACTCCGGAGGGATCGACGCCGGCCGCCGCCGAACGCCGCCACGAGGCCGCGATCGGCTCGCGTACCGAGCGGGACTCGCCACGACCTCGGAACCGGTCCCACCCGTCGCCGATGAAGCGCTCCCACGCGCGCCTCACCTCTCGCGCTCGTTGGGCTGGAGCGGTGGCCACGTCGATGGCCAGCCACGGATTCGACATGAGAACGTCCAGTCTAAGGGGTCGGTGCGCCCGGTCTGATCACTATCTGGTTACCCGGTTCCGGCAGGTCTACCCGCCGGTGGCCGAACGGGTGCGGCGGATCCTGCGGCGTCGGGAACGCGTGGTCGATCAGCTCGATCCGGTAGCCGTCGGGGTCGGCGACGAAGCAGATCCGGTACTCCTCGCGGGTATCGGTCCCGCCCACCCCGTAGGGCGGCTTCTCGGGCTCGATGCCGTTCTGGGACAGGCGATCGAGCAGGCGGTCGAGGTCGTCGACCACCAGCGCCATGTGGTTGTAGCCGTCGCCGAGGTCGTAGGGCTCGTCACGCCCCACGTTGACGGTCAGCTCGAGCACGTCGCCGTCGCCGGGCAGCCCCAGGTAGACGTTGTAGGCCGACTCGAAGTTCAGCCGGCCGCGGTGCTCGAAGCCGAGATGGGAGTAGAAGGCGAGTGATCTGTCGATGTCGCGGACGCGAATGCAGGTGTGGACGTATTTGGCGCTCATGGCGGCCGAGAATAAACCGATGACCAAATTTCGCCACCCGCCGCGTCAGGGCTGGGACTGGGACTGGGGCTGGCGGGGCGGCAGCGGGATGAAGCCCGAGGTCCGGCGCACGTAGTCGGCGTACGCCGGCCGGCGCTGGGCCATCTCCCGCTCCAGCAGCGCCTTGCCGGACACGCGGATCAGCAGCGTGCTCATCACCAGCGGGCCGATCGCCGTCCACCAGGTCCCCGCCCGCCGGCAGCGCCACCAGCCAAAGGCCCCACCACACGCAGAAGTCGCCGAAGTAGTTCGGGTGCCGGGTGTAGCGCCACAGGCCGTGAGTCCATCACCTTGCCCTGGTTGACCGGGTCGGCCTTGAACCGCCGCAGCTGCTCGTCGCCGATCGCCTCGAAGCCCAGCCCGACGGCCAACAGCACCACGCCCGGGATCACCGCCGCGGTCAGCTGCGCCGGACGCTCGGCGCCCACCTGCACCGGCAGCGACACGACCAGCACCAGCAGTCCCTGCAGGCCGAAGATCGCCACCAGGCTCCACAGCACGAACCGCTGTCCGCGCTGTTCGCGCATGACGGCGTAGCGGCGGTCCTCCTCGGGGTCGTCGAGCTTGCGGGCGGTCAGGTACCAGCCCAGCCGCAGTCCCCACACGGCGGTGAGCGCGAACAGCAGCCAGCGCCGGGCGACGTCGCCGTCACCGGCCAGTCGCGCCGGCCAGCGCCACCAGCACGAACGCCGGCCCCCAGGCGGGGTCGACGATCGACACGTCGCGCAGCGGGATGCTGACCAGCCACAGGACCGAGCATCAGCACCGCCACCGCGGCCGCGGCCACGGCGGTGGCCCCGCCGGGCGCGGCGAACACGGTGGCAGCAGCCGTCATCGATGTGGTGAATGATGCCCGCGTGGAGCACGCCCACCGCGCTCGGCGACCTTCGCGATCCTTGACTTCTCGCGGGTCCTGGCCGGGCCGTTCGCGACCATGATGCTGGCCGACCTGGGCGCCACCGTGACCAAGGTCGAGCGGCCCGGGCACCGGCGACGAGACCCGCAGCTGGGGCCCGCCCTACGACGACGCGCGGCCAGGCCACCTACTTCCAGTCGGTCAACCGCAACAAGCACAGCGTCGTCCTCGACCTCAGCGACGCGCGCGACCGCGAGCGGGCGCTCGGCGCTGGCCCGCGAGGCCGACGTGATCGTCGAGAACTTCCGCCCCGACGTGATGGACAAGCTCGGGCTCGGCTACGAGCAGCTCCGCGCCGACAACCCGCGGCTGGTCTACTGCTCGATCACCGGCTTCGGCGCCGGGGCCGGGGCCGCGCTGCCCGGCTACGACCTGCTCGTCCAGGCCCTCGGCGGCCTGATGAGCATCACCGGCGCGCCCGACGGCGAGCCCCAGAAGGTGGGGGTGGCGCTGGTCGACGTGCTCGCCGGGCTGTTCGCCTCGGTCGGGATCCTGGCCGCGCTGCGCCACCGCGACGCCACCGGCGAGGGCCAGCGCGTCGAGGTCGACCTGTTCTCGGCGCTGCTGGCCGCACTGGTCAACCAGGGGTCGGCGTTCACCATCGCCGGCGTGGTGCCCGGGCCGGATGGGCAACGCCCACCCCAGCATCTCCCCCTACGAGCTGTACCCCACCGGCGACGGCGAGATCGTGCTGGCGGTCGGCAACGAGCGCCAGTTCGCGGCCCTCTGCGAGGTGCTCGGCGCCGCCGAGCTCGCCGGCGATCCGCGCTTTGCCACCAACGAGGCGACCGGGTCGACAACCGCGAGGCGCTGCGGGCCGAGCTGGTGGCAGCGGCTCGTCGGCGCGCACCGGGCCAGGATGGGCGGAGCGAGCTCACGCGCGGTCCGCGTGCCCGCCGGCGCGGTCAACGACCTGGCGGGCGCCTTCGCGCCTCGCCGAGTCGCTGGGCCTGGAGCCGGTCGTCGACGTCCCCGCCGGCGACGGCGCGCAGCGTCGCCGCTGACCCGCAACCCGATCCGGCTGTCACGCACCCCGCCCAGCTACCGCAGCGCGCCCGAGCCGCTGCCGCGGCGACGATTAGCCGGGTCCCGGCGTCAGCCGGGTCACCGGCAGCGCCTTCTCGATCGCCGCGACGATCTGCGGATCCTCGGGCGTGACCTTGGTCGCCGAAGCGCGCGATCAGCTTGCCGTCGGCGCCCACCAGGTACTTGGTGAAGTTCCACGCCGGCGGGCCGGACTCCGGCTGGCGGGCCAGGTCCTGCCACAGCGGCGACGGGTCGGCGCGCACCGAGGTCCGCTCGGTGAGCGGGAAGGTCACGCCGTAGTTCTTCTGGCAGAAGGCGCCGATCTCCTCGGCGTCGTCGAACTCCTGATCGGCGAAGTCGCCCGACGGCGAGCCGAGCATCTGCAGCCCGCGATCGCTGTAGCGCTCGTACAGCTTCTGCAGCCCCTCGTACTGGGGCGTGTAGCCGCACTTGCTGGCGGTGTTGACGATCAGCGTCGGGTGGCCGCGCAGCGACTCGAGGTCGAGCTCGCCGCCGTCCAGCAGCTTGACCTGGTGGTCATAGATGTCGGTCGGCTCGGTGCAGCGGTCGGTGCGCTTGAGGTACATGCTCAGCGTGTGACAGAACGCTCAACGGGAGACGGTCCTCCATTCGGGGTTCGGTTCACCAGGCTCGAGCGGCTGGCGCATCGGTCAGCTCAGCCTGACAGGTCGGCGTTGCGGGCGAGCGTCTCGTGGGCGGGATCGTCGGCCGGGAGGCGGCGGGCGGTGAACTCGGCGCTGGTCTGGCGGATCGGCTCGCCGCGCAGCACCGGCCGTCGGTCAACTCACTCATCCGCCGCTGGGTGCTGTCGAGGAACAGCGTCCGCTCGTGGCGGCGCAGGAGCCGGAAGCCGATGTTGACGACCGGATTGGCGATGGGCGCGCGTCGCGACACCGCGTGGACGTGGAACTCGCACCTCGCCGGTGTCGGTCCACTTCCACACCTCCCAGTCCATCTGTCCCTCCTCGACGTGGCCCTCCAGCGTCCGGTAGCTCCACCCGAACACCCGCACCGGCCGCCGTCCAGGTGCCGCGTCTCGTCGTGCACGGCCACCACCCGCACGCCCACGTAGACGCGGAACAGGCCCGAGCGCGCGCAGCTCGAGCAGCATGTTGCGGCCCTGCAGCGGCGCGTCGGGGTCATAGAAGGCGCGGACGATCGACGGGTCGGCGAACTCGTAGCCGCGGATCAGGCGGGCGGCGATCTCGAAGCTGCCGCTCGGGCTCGGGATCTCCGGGCGGCTCGCGGGGCAGCGCCTGGCGGCGATCGTCGACCAGCCAGCCGGCGGGCGGATGGTCGAGGTCGAGGTGCGTCGGCGTCGTAGTTGACCGGCCTTGTCGGCCAGGGACGCCAGCCTGGCGCGGACGCGCGGTGAAGGCCATGGCCGCTAATCGATCGCCTCGACCCGGTGGGTCTCGATCTCGATCCCGCCCGTCATGCGGCCCCCTGACAGCGACACCACCCCCTCCAGGAACGAGATCCACATGTGCAGCTGGACCTCCTTGGCCATGCGCAGGCGGTGGTAGAGCAGGTTGGACAGCCGGTCGGCGCTGCGCGCCCACGACTCGATCTCAAAGCAGGTCAACCCGTCGTCGCCTGAGCGCGGAACTCGATCTGACCGGCCTCGAGATGGCCCTGGAGGGTGGCCAGACGGAATGAGCGTGGTTGCAGGTCGATCACCCGCACCGGCCCATCCCACGGCCCCGGCATCCGCACCACGTACTCGTCGCTGCAGCGCCAGCGCGTCGGCGTCTCCGTGCACCTTCTGAAAGCGAGCGAACCTGGTGGGCGCGGCCCGGTTGAGGTTGGCGGTCAGCGCCGACCACAGCTCGTCCGGCGAGCGCTCGGCGTCCCGGATCCGGGTCCGGTAGCGGCGGTGAAACAGCGGTCCGTGGCCGTCGCCGGGGCCGATGACCTCGGTGGCGTCGACGCCGTCAGGGTACGGCGGCGGCAGGTGGCCGTCGGCGCGCGGGCTCCAGCGTCTCCCGGCGGTGCATGGGCGTCGAGCGCCACATGTAGTCCCACGACGTCAGGCTGACGCCCACCGGCCAGGTGGCGGCGGTCAGCCAGCGTCGGGCGAAGGTCGGGCGTCTGGGCACGCGGCATCTGGCCGAGGCTACTCACCGGGTCGCGTCCGCTCGCAGAACCCGGACCGGCCGGTGCCCGCGGGCGCCGCTACGATCGGCCGGTGCTCGTCATCCGCCGCCGCCGCCCTCCGACCCTGGTAACCCCGCTTCACAGGGTGGGTGTTCGCGCCTGGCACATGCAGGTGATGTCGCTGAGCTCGGTCGGCCTCTGCGTCGGCCTGTGGATCCGCGCCAAGACCGTCGACCAGGACGAGCGCGGCAACGCCGAGCGCCGCGCCCTGTTCGTGGGTCTGTGGCCGCCGACCATCTGGCTGATCGGCGACTCGCTGGCCCAGCACGAGTAGGTCGCGGCCGTCCCTGTGCACAGCTTTGCGTAGGGTTGTGAGATGAGCGCATCGGGTTTTCGCCTCGTGGCCCTCGCCAGTGCCGCGTCGGCGGCCGCGCTGGAGCGCTGAGGCCGGCCTTGCTCGCCTACGACCGGACCGGCAACGGGCCACCGCTGGTGCTGCTCCATCCGCTGGGCGCCGACCGCCGGGTGTGGGACCCGATCGTGGCCCGCCTGCGCGATCGCCGCGAGCTGATCGCCGTTGATCTGCCCGGCTTCGGCGAATCACCGGCGTTCGACCGCCTGCCCACGCCGCGGGCGCTGGCGGCGGCGGTGGCCGAGCAGCTGCGCGCGCTCGACGTGCACCGCCCCCACGTCGCCGGCAGCTCGCTCGGCGGCTGGATCGCGCTGGAGCTTGGGCTCGTCGGCGCGGCGCGGACCGTGACCGGCATCGCCCCCGCCGGCCTGTGGCCGGGACCGCTGGCCGCCAAGCGGGTGATCGCCCACCGCCTGGCCGGCGCGCTGGCGCCGCTGGTCGGCCCGCTGGCCCGTACCCGCGCGGGCCGGCGCCTGCTGTTGTCCAGCGCGGTCGCCCATCCGGGGCGCATCCCCGGACCCGACGCTTCGCACCTGGTCCGGGCCTACGGCTCGGCCCCCGGCTTCAAGGCGGTCAACGACCAGATGCGCGCCGGCGTGTTCAGCGGCCTGGAGCGGATCCGGGTCCCGGTCACGTTGGTCTGGCCCGAGCACGACCGGCTCGTCGCCAGGCCGCCATGGCTGCCCGACAACGTCCGCAACGTCACCCTCGACGACGCCGGCCACGT
Organism: uncultured Solirubrobacterales bacterium; assembly: GCA_963754375.1. GTDB lineage: Bacteria > Actinomycetota > Thermoleophilia > Solirubrobacterales > Solirubrobacteraceae > Palsa-465. The sequence goes on along the minus strand of CAVWFX010000010.1, from coordinate 891,983 downwards.
CCCCATGTGGGACGCCCCCGACGAGCTGGCCGAGATCCTGCTGACCGCCAGCGCGGAGCCATCGCCGGTGCGCTCGGTCTCGTCGTTGCGCCGCAGCGCCTAGCCTGCGCGTCGGTCGGGCCGGCGGGGTCGGGCGGTCGGTCGGGTCCGGGCGGGTCGGCGGGGTCGGTGGGTCAACGGGCGGTCTTGGCGGCTGACCTACCGCCGCTGATCGCGTTGGCAGCCGGGATCCCCACCACCAGGCACACCGCGGCGCCGAGCAGCAGAGCGCGGTGGACCGTGTCCGCGGTCAGCATTCCCGAGAGCGCGATCCCGGCCACGCCGGCGCCGACGGCAGCTCCGACCAGCCTGCCCACCGACAGCAGCGCCGACGTACGCCCGTGCGAGGCCTGCGGGGTGGCGTTCAGCGCCGCCCTGCTGGTGGGAACGAACAGCATCCCCAGTCCCAGGCCGACCGGGATCAGCGGCAGCACCGTCACGGGGCTGGAGAGCGGGAAGCCGGGGATGCCGAGGATGGCCAGCCCGACCCCGGCGCCGATGAAGCCGAGCAGTGCCGGCAGCCGCTCGCCGTAGCGGTCGACGAGCTTGCCCGCCAGCGGCGCGGCGACGCCGACCAGCAGCGCCACCAGGACCAGTGCGCCCGACGCTCCCAGGGCCGAGAAGCCGGCCACCCGCTGCAGGTATTGCTCGGCGATGTAGAACGCCCCGATCATGACCGCGAAGGTGAGCGCCGCCACCAAGGTCGCCGCCAGCACGATCCGGTTCATGGCCGGGTGGCCGCCCTCGGCTTCGGGCCGCACCACGGACGGGACCAGCCGGGCGATGGCCAGCGCCGCCGCCAGCGACAGCGGCACCAGCGCCCACCAGTCGGCCCGCCAGCCGAACGCCACCGTGAGCAGGCCGCCGAGCAGCGGACCCAGCAGGTTCGACATGCCGGCGCTGGCGCCCCAGATGCCGAGCGCGCTCCCGCGCCTCTCCGGGGGAAACCCGCTGACGGCGCCGGCCAACGCCGCCGGGCTGACCAGGCCCGCGCCGGCGCCCTGGATGATCCGGGCGACGATCAGCTCTCCGAAGCTGGTCACCAGCGCACCGGCGGCGGCTCCGATCGCGAACACGAACAGCCCGGTCAAGGCCAGCCGACGGACCCCGAAGCGGTCGACGAGCTCGCCGGCCGGCAGCAGCACCAGCGCGTAGGCGCCGAAGTAGGCGCTCAGCACAATCGACGTCGAGCTGCCTTTGACGTTGAGCCCGTGGGCCAGCGTCGGCAGGGCCACGGTGATCAGGGTGCCGTCGAGTTGGAGCAGCGCCGCCGCCGCGGTGCAGGCGGCCAGCCGCATCCAGGCGGCGTGGGACACCGGAGGTCGCGAGGGCTTCTCGGTGGCCGCGTCCGGGGCAGTGGCGGTGTCCGACACACCTCCAGTATCGCGGCTCCGAGCACCGGGGGCCCGCGGTGCGTGCCGGCCAGGTTTGAATCGCACAAAGACTGGAAAATCTCGTGAGATTCTTAGGGTTCTCGACTAGATTTCCCGTCATGAGAACCCCTCAGCAGTACGCAATCCCCACCCGGGTCCTGTCCCGGGATGAGAGCCGAACCATTCTTGGCCAGGTCATGGGCCTGGTCGCGGTCACGGTGGGCTTCGCTGCCCTGGGCGCCTACATCGGACGGAATCTCAGCGGTGGGACCGGGCTGATTCTGTTCATAGGCGCTTTTGCCTGCATCTTCGGTCTCCAGTTCGCGACCGCCCGCGGCCGCGAGCAGCTGGCGGTCGCGCTGCTGTTCGGGCTCGGTCTGCTGCTGGGTCTGGCCGTGGCCCCGGTCATCGCGGTCTACGCCAAGAGCGACCCGGCCGCGCTGTGGCAGGCGGCTGGATCGACGTGCGCGTTCGTGGCCGGACTCGGTGCCTACGGCTACGCCACCCGGCGTGACCTGTCGTCCTGGTACCGGGCCCTGTTCTGGGCCCTGCTGGCGCTGATCGTGTTCGGACTGATCACGATCTTCGTCGCCATCCCCAATGCCAACCTGATCTACTCGATCCTCGGGCTGGTGGTGTTCGGCGGTTTCGTGATCTTCGACTTCAACCGCCTGCGCCGGGCCAACGCGGCCGCCGCGGTACCGATTGCGGCCGGGATCTTCCTGGACATCTTCAACGTCTTCTTGTTCTTCCTGCGGATTTTCGGGGGAAGCCGCTAAGGAGTCAGCGTGCGGGCCGGCCGTCTCTGGCGGCCGGCCTACCCGTCGGCCTGATCGGGCACGTAGTGGCGGGCGCCGGCAGCGTCCTCCCACACCCGCATGATCCGCTTGGTGCGGGGGTCTCTGAAGCGCTCATTGGTTGGTCGCCAGTCGGCGCCGGGCTTGTCAGCGTCGCCGTGTCCGCGTCCCCAGCGGGCGCGCCCCGGCGGTGGCTCGCCGGGGAGCGCCGGCAGGTCGGCCATAACCGCTGCCGCCTCCTCGCGGGTGGTCGCGGTGGCGATGGCCTCCACCCGCCGCTCGAGTTCGGCGACGTCGAGCCGGCCGGCGGCGGCGTGACGGTTGAGCTTCTCGTACAGCTGCTCGCGGTCAGCATCGCCCAGCAGCATGCGACCGGCCTTGCTCAGGCGGTCGGCTCCACCTTCACGGCCGTGCCGTAGGCGACGATCTCGCTCAACTGCTGGCCGATCTCGGAGGAGTCGAAGCGAACCGCGATCAACGCGTCTGCCCCCACCAGGCGCGCGTTGTCGATGAGCCGATCAAGTGCGTGGCGCCGCGCGTCCTCCAGCAGTTGGGTGTACTGCGACACCTCGCCACGCCGCAGCGCCTTGAACGACGCACCCACCCCGCCCACGAAGCCGAGGCTGCGGACCACCAAGCCGTAGATCACGCCGAGGGTCTCGGTCACCCTGAGCCCGGGAATCTCCAGGCCGGTCGTCATCGGGAGCCCAGCCGGGCTGGTGTCCTCGGCCATCGCGGTGGCACGTTATCAGCGCTGTCACCCCCCGTTCCAGCTACTCTCGCGCACCGATGCAGATGCGCTTGATCGATGTGCGCGCCCGCCTGTTGACACTGCTGTTGATCGCCGTGACCGGACTGGCGGTCTCCGCCTGCGGCGGCAGCTCCTCGAGCTCGTCGAGCTCCTCGGCGAGCGCCTCCAGCTCCGCCCCGGCCGCATCCAGCACCAGCTCGGCGGTCGCATCCAGCTCGACCACTGCCAGCGCCTCCAACTGCCCCAGCACCGCCAGCGTCCCCACCACCTCCGGACCGACCATGGGCTTCGAGTCCGTCCCGCTGGAGAAGGGTCCGCCGCTCGGCTGCGCCAGCACCACCGGCAGCACGCCGGTCGACGGGATCCAGTGCGCCCCCATCGAGCAGCTCGCCTACCACATCCACGCTCACCTCGCGGTGTTCAAGGACGGCGTGCTCTACTCGCTGCCGGGCGGTGTCGGGATCCCGGGCTCACAGATGGTCAACTCGCAGGAGGGTCCGGTGGCGGCCGGTGGCCAGTGCTACTACTGGCTGCACACCCACACCAACGACGGCGTTATCCACATCGAGTCTCCGACCAAGCGGATCTACAGCCTCGGCCAGTTCTTCGACGAGTGGCACCAGCCGCTCAGCGCCAGCCAGGTGGGCGTCGTGCACGGCAAGATCACCGCCTTCGTCAACGGCAACCTGTGGAAGAGCAGCGTGCGGGCGATTCCGCTCCTCCCCCACGAGGACATCCAGTTCAACATCGGCGACCCCGCCCCGCCGATCGTGAAGGTCGACTGGGCCCGGACCGGCCTCTGAGCCTCAGCCCGGACCGGCTCGGCCGCGTCCGCCGCGCACGTCGCGCGCGCCGCCGGCGAACCTCCCAGAACACCGCCAGTCCCACCAGGATGACCACTCCGACCGCGGTCGCGACCCCTAGGTCCTGCACGGCGTCGATGATCGCCGGCCCGGCGAAGTAGGCGCCCAGCCCGATCCCGGCCGCCCACCCCAGCGCCGACAGCACGTCCACGACGTTGAACAGCACCGGACCCACGCGGTGGATGCCGGCGACCCAGCTCGGGCACACGAGGATCGCGACCACCGGATAGCGGTCGAACACCTCCTCTCCCCGCTCCACCGCCCGCAGGCGCAGATGCAGCAGCGGCCCCGGCGCGGTCAGGATGGCGCGGCCCGCCTTCCAGCCGATCAGCCAGCCGGCGGTGCCCCCCACGCTGGCCGCCACCCACGCCACGAGGATCACCGACACGATGTCGAGCTTGTTGTGGGCGGCCAGCACCCCGGCGGCGATCAGGACCGGCTCGCCCGGGCCCGGCACTCCCACCCAGCTCGCGGCCGCAGCCGCGGCCAGCCCTACATAGCCGAACGTAGAACCCTTGATGTGATGGTGCAGGTGCAGGTGCAGCAGGGCCGGAGGCGGGGCGGCCAGCGCCTCGTGCCCTACCAGCAAAGCCGTCGCTCCACGTCCCGATCGTCGCACATGCCCGGGCGGTTCCGAGCCGCGTCCCGGCGCGTCAGCGGGGGCCGAAGCGAGCCAGGATCTGTTTGCAGGCGGCGGGCTTCGTTGGCGGGGGTCTCGGTGATCCGTTCCCAGGTGATGCGTACGGTGGGTTGGCCGGTGGCGAGCTGGTCGGCGTCGCGGTCGCGGTCTGATTCGAACGACGTGGCGGTCTTGGTGGTAGTCCCAGCCGTCGAGTTCGATGAGGATGTCGTGTCCGGGGAATCGGATGTCGGCTTCGTGGCCGTTGGTTTTGCGGTTGACGATCGGGGTCGGGAGGTTGTAGTCTGGCAGAAGCACAGGAAGGTGTCTTCGAGCTCTGAGCGGGTGGGCTGGTGGCCTTTGAACGCTGCGAGCAGCGGGGCGTGGCCGGGGTGGGTGGGGTTTCGGTCCAGGATGTCGTGGAGGGCTTGGGGTTTGAGGTGGCCTGAGCGGCGGGCGTCAGCGAACGCGCGGCGGAGTTGTTGGCGGGTGAGGTTGGGGGCGTGGTCGAGGAAGGTGCGGGCGGGGCTGGTGACTCTGATCCCGAGCTCGGTGCGGACGTCTTTTTTGGCTAGGGAAGGGACTCGGTGCGTGACGATCCCGGGATGCTTGCGGCAGGTGGGGCTGCTGACGTGCACCGGGAAGCGCCAGTGCTTGTCAAACCCCCACAGCGTGAACGCCGACTGGTGCGACAGCGCCGCCTGGGGCCCGCAGGCGAGGACCGCCGCGCAGGCCCGCTCCAGGGCGGTCCGGGCCGGGCGCCCGACGGCGTAGACGCCTCGATACTCGCGGTGCAGACGCCCTGTACGCGCACGGTAGGCGATGGCAGCTTTCCCCAGCCCGAGCCGCAGCAGTTGGTCGTGCCGTGATGTTGGCCTGCTGGCGGCCCGCGACCTCGGCGATCCGCCGGTCAACCTCGTCCACGCACCGGGCCTATCTGGGTTAGTTGCCGATATGGCATCTAACCCAGAGAGGCTCCCACCCGGACCCTCCCTCGATGCCGCCTTTCCCCGAACCGACACGAACTTTTGACACCTGCCGTCGGGATAGCCCGCCACGACCCATCCTTAGCCACGCGGCCAATGCCCCGGCCGCCCGCGTCCCACAGGATCCCCGCGCATGCCGGTGAACGTGATCGTGTCCTACGACGGAACCGTCAATGACGACGACGCCCTGGCGCTGGCCAGGATCCTGGCCGAAGCCGGAGCCACCCTGTCGCTGGCCTACGTGCGCCACTCGCAGGAGTACGACCCGCGCCGCGAGGAGGTCGCGGCCCACGACGCCGAGCGGCGCCTGGAGATGGGCGCGGCCTGGCTCGACCAGCCGGACATCGCTCGCCATGTGGTCATCAATCCGTCCACCGGCGAGGGATTGGCCGGACTGGCGGCGACCGAACACGCGTCGTTGGTCGTTTTCGGCTCCGACTACCGCACTTCGCCCGGAGGCGTGGAGCCCGGCCAGGCGGCCCAATCGATGCTTTCTGGGGGCTCAGTTCCGATCGCAGTGGCGATGGCCGGCCTCAGGGCGGGCGGAGACCACGCCATCCGCAGCATCGCCGTCAGCGGCAGCAACGGCGGCGACGGCGCCCAACGCACCGCGGCGTCACTGGCCAACGCGCTCGACGCCTCGCTGACCAATGCCGACGATCGCGACGCCGATCTGATCGTGGTCGGATCCCAGGCGGGCGCGCCTGACGGGCGCATCGCCCTCAGCGGGGCCACCCGCAGCCAGCTGGACTCGGCGCGCACCTCAGCGCTGGTGCTGCCGCGCGGCACCGCCATCGAGTTCTAACCAGCTCGTACGGCGCCGCCGCACCCGAAATCCCTGCTATCGGCATCGGGTTATCCCAATGTCCAGATGACCTTTCCGGTTTGCTGGACGCGAGGCCATGGGTGGCCACCCCGGGCGCAGACAAACTGCCGCTCCTGATGGGCCCGGGTGGGCCCGACGCTGCCGATGTGGCAGCGACCGACCCCAAGGACAAGGAGATCCAACTACATGTGGCTGCCATACCCAACGTGGCTCAGCCCGGGAGACAACGCTTGGCAGATGACGGCGGCGACGCTCGTCGGCCTCATGAGCGTGCCCGGACTCGTCGTGCTTTACGGCGGCGTGATGCAGAAACGTTGGTCGATCAACAGCATGATGTTGACCTTCGCTGCGTTTGCCGTGGTGCTGGTGGTGTGGGTGCTATGGGCCTTCAAGATGGGCTTCGGCTCGCCCTTCACCGGCCTCTCGCACTCGGGTTTCTTCGGCAACTTCATCGGTAAGCCGGGGAGCATCCTCAGCCACTCGGCCGAGCAGGGGCAGGCCGCCATCCCATTGGCAACCACCGGTCCGAGCTTCAGATTCCCGCAGGCGACGCTGGCCTACTTCCAGTTCGTATTCGCGGGGATCACGCCCATCCTGATGCTGGGCTCGGTGCTCGGGCGGATCAACTTCAAGGCCTGGATCCCGTTCGTGGCCCTGTGGTCGTCGATCGTCTACACCGTCGATGCGTTCTGCATCTGGGGTGGCGGCTTCTTCGCCCAGCATGGCGCGGTCGACTACTCCGGCGGCTACGTCATCCACCTATCGGCCGGTGTATCCGGCTTCGTCGCCGCAGCGGTGATCGGACCACGACTCCAGCGAGACCGGGAGATCGATGCTCCCAACAACGTGGCCATGGTCGCAGTCGGAGCCGGATTGCTGTGGCTCGGCTGGAACGGCTTCAACGGCGGCGACCCGTACTTCGCGGGCGCCTCGGCCTCGGCGGCCATCCTGAACACGAACCTGTGTACCGCCGTCGCGTTCCTGATCTGGGTCGGGTGGGATTACCTCACTGGACGCAAACCGGGACTCATCTCCGGGGTCAACGGGATGATCGTGGGTCTGGTGGCGATCACCCCGGCGGCCGGCTACGTCAACGGTTGGGGAGCGATCGCAATGGGAGTGATCGCGTCGACAATCGTGTACTTCGCGCTCAACTACCTGAGCCGGGTGCGGCCCTTCCGCAACGTGGACGACACGCTGGGCGTGGTCTACACCCACGGCTTCGCCGGCCTGGCCGGCGGTCTGCTGGTGGGCGTGTTCGCCGACCCGAACATGATCGTGTACCCAGGCGTCGGCAAGACCCCGAGCATCTCGGCCGGCGGGATCCTCTCTGGCAACTGGACGCTGATCAAATGGCAGCTGTTTGCCGGACTGTTCGTGATCGTCTGGTCGGCGTTCGGCACGTTCGTTCTGCTCAAGCTGGTCGGGCTATTCATCCCCTTGCGGATGTCCGACGAGAACCTGGAGATCGGCGATACCGCCGAGCACGGCCACGAGGTGTACCCATCCGACGTCCCATCCCTCGGGTACCCCGGAGGGGTCCCCGGGATCGCGTCGGGAGCGGGTCAGACGGCGGCAACGCCGGCATGACGTAATCGGTGCTGGGCCGGGGAGCGCATCAGCCCGCTTCCCGGCCCAGGCGCCTTAACGGCGCGCCGCAAACGTTTACACGCAGGCCAGAACGCGCATCCGGTTCTTCAAGGCCACGCGAAGCTGGGCCGAGACTGACTCCACTAAACAAGTAGAATTAGTCCCTATCGGACCGAACCGCTCCTATCTCGTCTGCGCGACCCAGCGCAGCGGTAGCACCCTCCTCTGTGAGCTGCTTAAGGACACAGGGGTCGCCGGGCGGCCCGAGGAGTACTTCGAGGCCACGCGCGAGACCGGCGCGCCTCCCCATCCCGGCGAGTATCTGGACGGCCTGCCCCGGACGGGAGTCGGGATCCGCGACGATCCGTCGCCCCCGACGGCGCCGCCGCACTCGTCGCTGCAGGGCCTGGGCAGCTACCGCGAGCACCTCGAGCGCACCTTCGCGCTCGGCACCACCGACAACGGTGTGTTCGGGTCAAAGCTGATGTGGAGCCAGCTGTCCGAGCTTCACGCCCTGGCCAGCGAGCTCCCCGAGTTCGAGGGCCTGGGGCGCTTCGATCTACTGCAGAAGCTGTTCGACTGCCCGCGCTATATCCGCGTCACGCGGCGCGACAAGGTGCGCCAGGCGGTCAGCCTGTGGCGGGCCCTACAGACACGGCGCTGGCGCGACGAGCACGGCCCCGACGAGCGCGAGCCGACCGAACTTCAATACCGGTTTGAGGGCATCGATCACCTGCTCCAGGCGCTGCACGAGGAGGACCGCGCCTGGGCCGAGTTCTTCGCCGATCACGATGTCTCGCCGCTCTCGCTCGTCTACGAGGACGATCTCGACGTCGACCGCGACGGGGGCGTGCGCCGGGCACTCGAGTACATCGGGGTCAGCGCCCCGCCGGACTGGCAGGCGGCCGAACCGATCAAGCGTCAGGCTGACGCGACGTCAGAGGAGTGGGTCGCGGCGTACCATCGCGATGCGGCCCAGCGTGGTGGAAAGCAGAACGCTGCCGACGTGGCCGCGATCTGACCACCTGCCGCACCCCCTCTGTGCCACCGAACGTCCTGTACCTCAACTCGCATGACACTGGTCGCTACGTCCAGTCCTACGGCCACGCCATTCCCACCCCCAACATCCAATGGCTGGCCGACCAGGGGGTCATGTTCCGCAACGCCTTCTGCGCCGCCCCTTCGTGCTCGGGCAGCCGCGCCGCGCTGCTGACCGGCTCCTACTGCCACAACAACGGGATGATGGGCCTCGCCCACCGGGGCTTCTCGCTCTATGACAACGACCAGCACATCGTGCACACCCTCGGCGCAGCCGGCTACCACACCGAGCTGATCGGCGAGCAGCACGTCTCGGCGGACCCCGGAATCCTCGGCTACGACGTTGTCCACAGCGTCGAGAACACCCGCGCCAGCTCGGTGGCGCCGGCCGCCATCGCCGCACTGTCGGGCGACCTGCCCCAGCCGTTCTTCATGTCGGTCGGGTTCTTCGAGACCCACCGCAGCTTCTTCGCCCCCAGCTCGGTCCGGGATCGCGTCTACTCGCTGCCGCCGCCGTTTCTGCCCGACACCGCGGAGATCCGCCAGGACGTGGCCGCCTACAAGGCGAGCGCCCGTTCGCTGGACCACGGCGTCGGCTCGGTGCTGAACACGCTGCACGAGACCGGGCTTGACCGCAACACCCTGGTGATCTGCACCACCGACCACGGACTTGCCTTTCCCACCGCCAAGGCCAGCTTGCTCGACCGCGGCATCGGCGTGATGATGATCATGCGCGGGCCCGGGATGCCGGTCGGCGTCGCTCGCGACGAGCTGGTCTCGCACCTGGACGTGTTCCCCACCATCTGTGAGCTGGCCGGCATCGACGAGCCCCCATGGCTGCAGGGCAATTCCCTGGTGGGGCTGGTAGCGGGTAGCGAGGCGCCGGGGCTGCGCCAGGAGATCTACTCCGAGCTCACCTACCACGCCGCCTATGAGCCCCAGCGGGCGATCCGGACCGAGCGTTTCAAGTACATCCGCCGCTTCGACGACTACCCCTTTCCGGTGCTGGCCAACTGTGACGACAGCCCGAGCAAGGCTGCCTACCTGGCCCGCGGCTGGGCGCGGCGCCCGGTCAGCCGGGAGGCGCTGCACGACCTGTTCTTCAACCCCGGCGAGGGCCGCAACGTGATCGACGACCCGGACTACGAGGAGGTCGCCGCGCACTTGCGCGGCCGCCTGGATGACTGGATGGTGCAGACGTCGGACCCGCTGCTCGACGGTCCGGTGCCGGCGCCGCCGGGAGCGCAGATCAACGCCCAGGATCAGCAGTCAGCGAGTGACCCGACGTTCACGGTCGGGGCCGACATGGCCGGAGCCGCCACCGGACCCTGACCGGCGCGCCGCTCAGCCCAGCACGAGCTCAGCGGCCTGGCGCAGGGTGGCGGGATCGCCGCCCACCAGCAGCGTGGTGACGATCGACTCGCGCCACGCCTCGAGGTCGTGGCGGATCTTGTCGGCAGGCCCGATCAGCGTGAGCTGTTCGATCAGCCTGGTCGGCACCGCGGCCGCCGCCTCGTCCTTCCTGCCCGACAGGTAGAGCTGCTGGATCTCGTCCACCTCGGCCTCATAGCCCATCCGGATGGCCACGTTGGCGTGAAAATTGACCGCCTTGGCGCCCATGCCGCCGAAGTACAGGGCGTACATCGGCCGCATAGCGTCCGCGGCGCTCTCGATGTCGTCGGTGACGATCAGCGGCACCGTTGCCGCCACCTCGAACTCGTCGCCGGTGCGGCGCGCCCCCGGCCGCGCCCACCCCTCCTCCAGGGCCTCGCGGTAGAAGTCGTCGTGGTAGGGGGAGTAGAACAGCGCCAGCCACCCGTCGCAGAGCTCGCCGGCGAGCGCGATGTTCTTGGGGCCCTCGGCGGCCAGGTAAATGGGGATGTCGGTGCGCAGCGGGCGGATGCTCGACTTCAGCGCCTTCCCCAGCCCGGTGCCGTCCGGGAGCGGGAGCGGGTAGTGGGGCCCGTCGTTGGTGACCGGAGCCTCACGGGCCCAGATGTCACGGAGGATCCCGATGTACTCGCGCATCCGGGCCAGTGGCTTGGCGAACGGCTGCCCGTACCAGCCCTCCACCACCTGCGGACCGGACACTCCGAGGCCGAGGATCACCCGGCCGCCGCTGAGGTGATCGAGCGTCATCGCCGCCATCGCCGTGGCCGCCGGGGTGCGCGCCGAGATCTGCACGATCGCGGTCCCCAGCTTCAGCTTTTCGGTCGCGGCTCCCCACCAGGCCAGCGGCATCAGGGCATCGGACCCGTACGCCTCGGCGGTCCACACCGAGTCGAAGCCAAGCCGATCGGCCTCCAGCACCGATTCCGCCGCGCCCGGCGGCGGTCCGCCGGCCCAGTAGCCGGTGTTCAGACCGAGTTTCAGATCTCCGGCCATGGGAGCGCACACTAACGTCGCAGCCGTCGCCGCGCGCGTTGCCAGATGCTGGGCGGGCGGGGCTGGGTGCGCAGCCACTCCTCGCGCGAGGGCAGCTTGCCGGCCCGGCGGGCCGCCAGCACGCAGGCCGAGTGCGCGTGACGGCGCCGGTCGGAGCGGCCCTCGGGAACGATCAGCATGTGCTCGCTGAGCGCCGGCAGCAGCTTGCCGCAAAACGGACAGCGATACGTCGCCGGCTTCGTGTTCTGCGCCCGGCGCACCGAGAACCAGCGCGCGCTCGGGGGCTTGGCCATGGCGCAAGCATGCCACCGGCCGGTGCACCGCCGCCCTGTGTATTGTCGCGGGGGTGGAGCACCGCGACGAGCGGATCATCGTCGAGACCGACCGCCATCGGATCACCGGCTCGCTGCGCCTCCCGGCTGACGGCTACCGCAGCCGGCTGACCGACTACCTCAACGCCTCCGAGCGCTTCTTCCTGGCCCTCACCGATGTCGAGGTGACCGCCTTGGACGACGGCGCCGAGGTTGAGCGACGGGAGTTCGTCGCCCTGTCGCTGCGCCACATCGTGCTGGCCATGCCGGCGGATGAGAATGCCGGCGGGGCGGACGACGACGCTCCCGACCAGGCCGGCGCCGGGAGCTCCGGTGCATCCGCACCGCGATCCTGATCGCCCGCCCCACCCGAGCTAAAATGGGGTCCATGGCCACCCAGAGGGCAGACGAACTGGAGGGAATGAGCCGCGCGGAGGTGCTGCGCGCTTCGCCGCGCATGTTCGACTCCAATCTGCTCGACAAGCTCTCACGGGTGCATCCGGCCGTGCCGCCGATCCTGTTTGGCCCGGTGATCGCGCTCATGCTGATCGAGGGGGTAGTGCGCGGAGCCGGCTGGTGGACGGTCGCATGGGTGCTGGGCGGATACCTGTTCTGGACCCTCACCGAGTACTGGCTGCACCGGATCGTGTTCCACTTCGAGCCCGAGGCGGGCATCGGAGCACGGTTGCACTGGATCATCCACGGCGTCCACCACGATCATCCCAACGACCCGATGCGGCTGGTCATGCCGCCGTCGGTCAGCGTTCCGCTCGCCGCGGTGTTCGTGTTCGGCTTCTACCTCGTGTTCGGCAGTCCGGGATTCCTGCCCTTCGGGGCCGGCTTCCTGGGCGGCTACCTGGGCTACGACATGCTGCATTACCACGTGCACCATCACCGCCCCAAGACGGCGCTGGGGCGCCGGATGCGCGAGCTTCACATGCGCCACCACTTCCAGAACCACGAGCGCGGCTACGGCGTCAGCGCCCCGTTCTGGGATCACGTGTTCGGCACCGCCCCGAAGGCCCGTTAGCGCCACTGCCACGGCAACCGGCCAACGGAGCGGGAGGGATTCGAACCCCCGGGCCGCGTTGAACACGGCCGGCTGCTTTCAAGGCAGCTGCAATCAACCGGACTCTGCCACCGCTCCTGGTGGGATCGGACCTCCCCGCGGGGTGTCCGACCCTCTCAGTATTCCGCAGCCCGCCCGGTGCCGCACCGCCCAGGTGATCTAAACTGGCTCGGGCCACGGGAGAGGTGGCCGAGTGGCTGAAGGCACTCGCCTGCTAAGCGAGTAAGGGGCTCATACCCCTTCGCGGGTTCGAATCCCGCCCTCTCCGCTTCGTCGTCGAGCCCCTTCGCACGGTCCGGTCAGACTCTGACCTAACCGACTCGGTTGACATTTAGCCGTAGGTCTGAGTAGGGTTCGCGTAAGGCGGCGCAGACCCCAGACCGGGGTCGGTTGGCAGGGACGTCGTCGCAGGTCCACGGTGGGTCGACCAGAGAACTTGTATTGGGGGGTACAGAAGGTGGCGTCGCATCTCCAAAGGGGCCGCAGGCTCGGCCGGAGCCCGCAAACCATCCCTTCAGCCGCTCGGCCTGCGCCAGCGGCCGTCCTGCTCCCCCGTCACAGCCGTGGCGGGGCCCGTATAGAGAGCCGTCGGAGTCCGGCGGCCTCACGCAAGGAGTATTCATGAGGTGGTTTAACAGGAAGTGGAGCCGGCGCAGGCTGGCTCTGGTTGTTGTTCCGGCAACGTTCGTCTTCTTCACGGCGTTCGCCTCGTCCGCATTCGCCGGCAGTTTCTTCGTCACTGGGCACGACATGGACTACCACTGTCTCCATGACCCCAGCCCAGACGAATGCTCGTACTACAAGATCGCGACTGACTTTGTGCGCGCCGGGTCGGATCTGCCGATCCTGATCCTCGATCGCGGACAACTCCGGCGACGGCGGAGCCAACGACACCGGTGATTCGGTGGCTCCATATGAGGCGGTCCAGTCCCTGAACCTCGCCTACTCGGACTCCGCGTCGGCCACACCCTCCGCATCCTCGCCTCCATACGTCGTGGAGGACCCGCAGGGGCTTCAGCCCACGACGATCAACGGGACACCGCCGGCAGGGATCACCACGTCGTCGACGTGGTCCACGACGCCGCTGGTCGACAGCACCGGGCATCCGCTGTGGAGCGCGATCATCGTCGCCTCCGACACGAACTGCGGCGGCTGTGACCTCAATAACACTGACGGCACCCAGTCGACTCGGACGCCATCAATGCCCGCACCGCGGACATCCAGTCGTACTTCAACGCCGGCGGTGGATTGCTCTATCTCGCGGGAGCAACTGACGCCTACGATGCCGATGGCGTAACGGGCAAAGATGTCTACTACCCGTCGCTCCCAGTCCCGGTGGGCGGCCAGCCGGTCAGTCCGCCGTTCACGGTCAGCCCCGCCGGGGCAGCGCTGGGTATCACCGACGACATGGTGAACTGCTGCGCGACCCACAACTCGTTCACCTTGCCGGCCGCCGGAAGTCCGATCCAGGTGGCGGAGACCGACAGCTCGGGACTGGCCGAGTCGTTGTTCCTCTCGGGAGGCACGGTCTGCAGCAGCGGGTTCTGCAAGGACACCCCGACGACCACGGCGACATCGTTGTCGGGTCCTGGGGCCAGCGGCCCCAATATCACCGTCGCCGTTGGGAAGGCTGCGACCGACCAAGCGACAATCGCGGGAACCAACGCCGCCTCGGCCAGCGGATCGATCACCTACACCGTCTATTCAGACGCCGCGTGTACGAAAGCGGTGGCCGGCGGCACGGCCCAGTCGATCACCACCCCGGGTAAGCCGCCGGCATCGCCCGGGGATCGCGCTGAGCACGCCCGGGACGTATTACTGGGTGGCCAGTTACGGCGGCGACGGGCTGAACTCCGCCTCGTCGAGCGCCTGCGGCAGCGAGGTCGAGACGGTCGTCGCCCCGCCCACCGGCAAGGCGACGCTGTCGGGCACGACCAAGCCCGGCAAGACGCTGACCTGCTCGGCGAGCTTCACCGGCAGCCCGACCAAGATCACCTACGCCTGGTACCGCAACGGCGTCCTGCTGGCCGGTGTCACCGGGCCGACGCACACGCTGGGGACGCTGGACGAGGGCACCACGTACTACTGCGTGGTGACCGCGACCAACGTCGCCGGTTCGACCTCGGCCAGGAGCAACTCGCTGAAGATCCCGGTCCCGAAGGTGCCTCGCTGTCCGGCCGCCAAGGGCAAGATGACCGGAACCCAGATCGGGCAGCTAAAGCTGGGCATGACGCGTAAGCAAGCGCGTTTCGTGTACCGCAGGCATTCCAATCGCGGGCGGAAGTTCCAGGACTTCTTCTGCCTGACGCCGATTGGGGTTCGTTCCGGGTACGCCACGCCGAAGCTGAACAAGATCCTGTCCCGCAAGGGCCGGGCCAAGTACCACAACCGGGTGATCTGGGCCTCGACCTCGAATCCGTTCTACGCGATCAACGGGGTCCGTCCCGGCGAGGCTCTCGCCACCGCGGCGCACGTCCTGCATACCGAAGCGCCTTTCCACATCGGAAAGAACGACTGGTATCTGGCGCGCAAAGCCCACTACACGGTGGTCCTGAAGGTGCGCAAGGGAGTGGTGGAGGAGACCGGCATCGCGGTCAACTCCCTGACGAAGGGTCGCAAGCACCAGAGCGTGCTGATGCACTCCTTCTTCTGATCCCGCTCCGCTAGCAATCCGGCTAGGCCGGCGTCCCCGCGCGGGGCGCCGGCCGCCGGCCCGCCCGGAGCGATGCCGCTGCCCCTTGCCTCCCGACCACCCCACGCTTTAGAATTCGACTCTCATGGTTGACGTTGTAGCTCCCGCGGGTCCGGATGCACCTGCGCTGGTTGAGGGCCCGCCGTTCGCGCGGCCGCAATTCGAGATCGTCCCCCGCAAGGGGCTGATCATCGTGGCGGCGGTGATGATCCTGCTGATCGTCGCCATCGCCTCAACAAGCTGTGGCCGCTCACGTTCTTCCACGTCGCCGGCGGTGCCGCCTGGACGATCATCGATCTGTTCCTGGGGCTCGTGCTCGGCCCGATCATGGGCAGCATGTCGGTCCCGGCCCGCGTCGAGTTCACCACCAAGCTGATGCCCAAGATGGTCTTGATCATGCCGACCGTGGTGACGGCCACCCTGGCTGCCGGCTGGCAGCTCGGCGTGGTGACCGGCAACGTGATCAGCGGCAACCCGAACCACGGCTGGGTGGTGGCCAGCTACATCGTCGTCGGCGTCATGGCCGTGCTGGCCCTGGGGCTGCTCGAGCCGGCCAACATCGCCGTCCTGTTCGAGCTCAAGAAGCCCCGCCCCAACCCGGCGGTGATCGAACGGCTGATGAAGCGCTTCATCTACTGCGCCGGCGTCCTCGGCGTGATGCAGATCGCCACCCTGGTGATCATGACCAAGATCGCCTCCGGCTATGACCGATAGCGGCAACGACTACCCGCCCTTCACCCAGATCGGCATGGCTTCGCTGGCCCTGATCGTCGCCGGCGGCATCTACCTGTCCGCCCATCTGCCCCTGCACGTCCCCCTCGGGCCCGCGATCGGCCTGCTGGTCGCCTCCGTATCCTCTCTGGTGCTCAACCTCGCCTCGCTGCTGCGCATCAAGGACTTCGCCTGGCCCCGCTTCTTCCAGGTGGCCAAGTGGACCCTGCTCGCCTACGCGGTCATCGCCGGCATGATCCTCTACGCCTTCCTGCGCGACCACGTCAGCGGCGGCGCGCTGGTCATCCTGACCCTCTCGCTGATCGTCTTCATGCTCGAAGTGCCGGCCATGATCGCCTTCACCGTCGCCCGCTACGCCAACACCCAGCCGGCCGAGCCGGGCGGCCACCCCGCGGGCTGACCGTCACCGTTGCTCCACTAGACTTGGCGGCCACGCGCCCGTAGCTCAGCTGGATAGAGCGTCGGTCTACGGAACCGAAGGTCGGGAGTTCGAATCTCTCCGGGCGCGTAAGTTCTACGGTCTTGAATTGTTCCGGTATGCAGGATCTTTGGTCCGCTCCGCGAAGCATCCGCGGTGGCGAAATCTGGTAACACTGGTGGTAACAGGTCAACACCCCCCGTGTTACCAACACGGACCGGGCAGCCCGGCGTGTATCGCCGCGGCAAGCGCTACGTCGTCAAGTATCGCCTGGACGGGCGCCAGCGCACCGAGTCGGCGACCACTTTCGCCGAGGCGCGGGAGCTAAAGCTCACGCGTGATGCCGAGGCGCAGGACCGGCACCGAGGCCCGACGTTTCACGCCTATGCGCTGGGGTGGGTGGCTCGCTATCCCGGCCGCGGGCACGACGCGACCCGTGAGCGCACGCGCGCCGAGTACCGGCGACTGCTGACGACCTTCGCGTTTCGCTATTTCGAGCCCACGGATCGCCTGGGCGAGATCGACCGGACCAAGCTTCAGGGGTTCATCACCTGGCTGATCGACCGCCCCGGGCGCAAGGGCCGACTTTCAGACAGCTCGGTGCGCAACGTGCTCGCCCCGGTGCGGATGTGCGTAAACGACGACGCCGACGCCGGGCTTCTGGATCCCTTGATCGCGAAGTCTCTCGTTCTCCCCAAGCGACGCGGCGGGCGGCGCTGGCACGTCAGCGAGGCCCGCTACCTCACCCGTGCACAGCTGCTCCGGCTGCTGGCGGAAATCCCGGCCGAGTACGAGCCGTTCTTCGTGCTGCTGGCGCTGACCGGGCTGCGGATATCCGAAGCGATCGCCCTGCGCTGTAGAGACATCGACCTCGATTCGCGCCAGCGCCCCAAGCTCGTGGCGAGACCGAGGTTCCGTACCCACCGACGCCAACGAACCGGTCTCCACGCATCCAATCTCGAACGCGAGATGCTCAATGGAGACGTACTCGGGACTGACAATCCCAAGCCGCGGCGTCGATGGCGAAGGACGCGAAACGCCCGAAGGCAACCGTTCCCATCGGGCGGGTACGCCAGGGAGTTGTTCTAGGCCGCCGAGGCGGGCGGCTCACGTGGTTGCGTTGAAGGCGTGCGGGCCGTCGGTGGGTGTCGCGGTCGACGGGTCGCTGCACACAAACCGAACGCGGGTGATCTTGGGGCTGAAGCGCTGGCAGTCGTACCCGTTGGGGACGCGACCGTTGGCGAGAAACGCATAGGACCAGCTACGCGCGCGGCTGCAGGGCAGCACGTGGGCGCGAATCGAATACCGCTTGTGATGCACGGTGATCTTGCCGCATCCGTACGCTGGAGTCGCCGCGGCAGGCGTCACCCAAACTGCGACCGCTGCCGCGGCCAGCGCAAGCGCGGCAATCGCGCGGAGACCCGTCCTAGAACCCCTGCTGCGCCCCATGGTTCCCCCCGACCGTACGATTCGCCTCGTGCGAGACACCGCGGCCAGTATACCTCTGACACGCTCGTCCTTTGCAGGCCGCCGCCGAATTGGTGTGGCCGTCCTCGCTCACCGGCGTTGCCGCGGCACTGGCGGGCTGCGGCGGCACGGCCACGAAGACGACGTCCACCACGTCCGTTCCCCTCCATGCGTCCGGGTTCACGACGAAGAAGCTGATCGACGCCGAGCGGCCCCCGTACATCACGGGGCTCGCGGTCGATCCCGCTGGAGGCTCGATTCTGTTGGCCACCAACCTCGGCTTCTTCCGCGTTTCGGCCAATGGCAGGCAGATCCAGGCGATCCATTCGCGGATCCGCGCGGGCCGGCGCGAAGGCCCGTTCGGCCAACGCGTCTCCTCGCTGGCGTACCTCAATGCCGGCCACCTGCTGGGCTCCGGTCACCCCAACTGGACCGACACCAAGCTGCCCCCGTTTCTCGGAGTGATCGAGTCCACCAACGACGGTGCGAGCTGGAGGTCGATCGCTCGTGTCGGCTTCTCCGACCTACACGTTCTGCTCATCGTCAACGGGATCATCTACGGCTACGACACGGTGCTCGGCGGTGTGGTGGTCAGCACCGACGGCGGGCACTCGTTCGCCGAGCGAAACGCTCCCCGGGGGCGCGGTCGTCGTCGATCTGGCCGTCGACCCGCACGCTCCCCGGTATCTGCTCGCCACTACCCCCACCACGCTCTTTCGGTCAAATGACCAGGGCAGCACGTGGCACAAGCTGCAGCAGGCCGTCGAGGCGCACCTGGCCTGGACACCCAACGGTCTGTTCCGCGCCGACGCCGACGGCACGGTCTGGACCTCGAGCGACCGCGGGATCAACTGGCGGCGCGTGGGCAAGCTCCCACGAGCGCCCGGCAAACTCGTTGAACTGCCGGATGGCGCGCTGTACGCTGCCTTGGACGACGGCAGCATCGTCGTTTCGCGTGACCGGGGGCGCACATGGCACGCGCTGTTCTCGTCGTAGAATCGCTGCGTTTGAAGGGGCACCCGAAATGATCCGCCACAAAGCGCGCAAATCTGCGCTCGTGGGGGTCGTGCTCGTAATGCTGCTCACGTTCGGCGTCAGCTTGGCCGACGCCCACACCGCCGAGATCACGATCTATGACGGGACGCTCGTCTACCAGCAGATTCCCGGCATCGACGTCAACTACCCCAACAACGTGACGATCTCCTTGAAGACCGACTCGACCGGGACCTACTACGAGGTCGACGATCCCGGCAGCACAGGGATGTTCTTCCCCGCCGAGTGCACCCCCTTGGACGACGCTCAAGACGATGTCCGCTGCCCGGCCACCGGCATCGATCAGCTCTACGTTCGCGTTGGTACGGGCTATTCGCCTACGGCAGCTCATCCAAGCACGGACTCCATCAAGATCCTGGCGCCGACGCCGGCGATTCTCAGCGGAGGTTCAGTGACCAACACCGGCGGGCCGCGCACCAGCGACATCACCGCGGGCCCCGTCGGTGGCAACGTGATCTACGGCAACCCAGGCAGCGGGACTCTCGACGCCCAGAACGGCTTCCCGGACACCATCCACTCGTGTCCCGGCAACACCGTGACCGCCGATCCGTCCGACACGGTGATCCCTGACTGCGCGCCCCCGCCCGACCCGCCCGCGCCGCCACCAGCAACATCACCAATATCGCCAACCCCATCGCCGACCTCGTCGCCCACCTCCCGTCCGCACCCAGCCTGACGTCGACGACCACGCGCTGCGCCGAGTACCGCGATCGCTATCACCTACAAACAGCCCCAACGGATCCTCAAACAGCGCGAGCTGGTCCTGTCGCTGTCGATCGCCATGGCCATGACCGTCAAGGTGCACGGAACTATCGCCCTCCGCCTCCACCGGGCCATGCTGCAACTCGGGGACGCCCGCGTGCACGTCCACGGCGCCCACCGCATCGACCACCGTGCGCCTGCGCGTGCCCCGGCGCAAGCTCAAGGCGCTGCGCCACGCCCTCGCCAAACACCGGCGCCTCTACGCGAGCGTACAGATAAACGCGAGCACCCCGGCCACCGGTAGCTCGTTCGCGCTCGCCCGGCGCATCACAGTGATCCGCTAGCTCACCAAGGCCCAAACCGGAGTTCAAACCCGGCGGCATAGCCGTCGAACACGGCGGCTGACGCAGTTACGCCGCCTCCAGCACCGCTCCGGCTGGCACCGCCACAAAACGCCAACAAATGGGTATCTAGCTGGGTATCTGAGAAGGCAAAGTGTCCGTTTGCAGGAATTAAGTCGCAATGACCGTCGCTCTACGGAACCGAAGGTCGGGAGTTCGAATCTCTCCGGGCGCGCTAAGAAAGCCCCGCACAGCGGGGCTTTTTGTTTGCTAGTGGTGTGTCCCGCAAATAGTTGAGGTTTGGTAGGATGGGGTATGCGCCCTGCTACCCCCGCGCTTGCGATGACCGATGAGCAGCGTTCGGTGCTGGAGAAGCTGATCCGTTCTCATACCGCACCGCACCGTGATGTGCAGCGAGCGCGTGTGCTGTTGATGGCCGCTGATGGGTTCGCGAACACGCGGATCGCCAGCGAGGTGCAGGTGTCCCCCCAGACGGTCGCGGGCTGGCGCCAGCGGTTTATCTCCGATGGTCTGAAGAATTTCTCGGTGGTCCGCGCGGGCCGGGGGCGCAAGCCGTCGCTGCCGGCATCGGTGGTGGAGGAGATCGTTCGGCTCACGCTGACTGAGACGCCGCCCGGCCAGACGCATTGGAGCTGCCGGACGATGGCCGCGCGGGCCGGGGTGTCGTCCTCGACGGTGCAGCGGATCTGGTCCGCGCGCGGCCTGCAACCCCACCGCGTGCAGACGTTCAAGCTCTCGAGCGACCCGCGGTTTGAGGAGAAGCTCGTCGATATCGTCGGCCTCTATCTGAACCCACCTGAGAAGGCCGTGGTCCTGTGCATGGACGAGAAGAGTCAGATCCAGGCGTTGGATCGCACTCAACCGTCGTTGCCGATCAAGCCTGGGCGCGCCGGGACGATGACCCATGACTACAAGCGCAACGGGACCACGACGCTGTTCGCGGCGCTGGATGTGCTCACCGGGGCGGTGATCGGCCAATGCCTGCCGCGTCATCGCCACGTCGAGTTCCTCAAGTTTCTCAAGACGATCGACCGTCAGGTCCCCAAACGCCTCAACGTTCATCTCATCCTCGATAACTACGCCACCCACAACCACCCCGCGGTGAAAGCCTGGCTGGCCAAGCACCCCCGGTTTGAGCTCCACTTCACTCCGACCTCCAGCTCGTGGCTGAACATGGTCGAGATCTTCTTCGCCCGGCTCACCGACAAAGCGATCCGCCGCGGGATCTTCCACTCAGTCCCCGACCTCATCGACACCATCGAGACCTACCTCGCCGCTCACAACACCGACCCTGAACCCTT
The DNA here is from genome assembly GCA_963754375.1 of uncultured Solirubrobacterales bacterium. Classification (GTDB taxonomy): domain Bacteria; phylum Actinomycetota; class Thermoleophilia; order Solirubrobacterales; family Solirubrobacteraceae; genus Palsa-465. Next base: position 870,609 of record CAVWFX010000010.1, on the reverse strand, counting down.
CACATGGACCGCGACCACCGACCAGATCCTCGAGAAAGTCCGCCGCGGCCGAGTCACCCTCAATGCAATCGCCAACTAAAACTGGGACACACCACTAGTTCCTCCGCTACGCGCAGCAGGACCGCGGCTGCAAGCCGTCGACGCTGCGCAACTATCGGTCGAACCTGGAAGCCCACCTCCTCCCGACGTTCAGCAAGCAGGCCCTGGAGTCGATCACGCCGACCGCGAATCGCCAGCCTCGACGACTGATCGGATGTCTGCGGCGGTCGGTCGTTGGTTTCGGTCGACGGACTGGATCGGCCTGTGGATTGGGCGGCTCGGTTTCGTCAGCCGCTGGTGACGTGGCAGCCGCAACGGTACGTGTAGCGCTCGATCAGCGTGCGCACTGGTCGAACCGATGGATCCGACGGCAATGCAGACGCCCGAGCAAAACCGCCCGGGCCCGGCATTTACTTAAGTATATACTTGTGCTATGCTAGCTAGCGTAAGCAATGATAGGAGTAAACATGGATAGGGAAATCTCTTCCACTACGCAGTACAAGCCGGTCACCGTTGAGGTCCCAGAGGACCGCGTGGCCGAGTTCCACGCCTTCTTTGCTCGATTCCTGGCCGGCCCTGCAGGGCGCGGTCGAGGCGGGCGCCACGGCCGACCGCACCACGGCCGGCATGGGCAAGGACGTGGCCGCGGGTCACGCTGCGCCGAGCGTCGCGAGACCGCAGAGCACAGCGAGCCGACAGCGGCGTCGACTGAGGTCTGATGGCCGACAAGCAGGTCACCGTGGCCGTCCCGGAAGAGCGCGTACCAGAGTTCTACGCCTGGTTCGCGTCCTTTCTCGCCGCGCCGCCGGGAGCAGCGCCCCCGTTCGCGGGAGGCGGTCCCCGCGGCTCGCGCGGTCACCGACACCACGGCGAGGCTCAAGCCTGGTCGGCGCAGGACGCCGACCAGGCCGCCTGGCTGTATGGCAGGCTCGCCCCCCAAGCCCGCGAGCTGTTTGACCTGCTGGCCGGCAGCCCCGGCGCGCGGTTCGGCGGCGAAGACATAGCCACACGCCTCAAGCTCGAGAAAGGCGCCCACGGAGTCGCGGGCATCCTCGCCTGGCCCGGCCGCTACAGCCGCCATCTCGATCGCACCCTCCCGATCGCCACCGAGGGACGCGCCGACGGTGGCACCGACTACTACATGGAGCCCGAACTCGCCGAACTGTTCAACGCCGCCCGCGCCCACGCACCAACCGCCCCCACGCGCCGACACCCCCGACGCCGTCGCGAACGCTAGCGCGCGCCCCCTGGGCGGACCCCGACCGCCCGCCCACATCCAGAACACAGCCAGACCGGCGCGATCGCCCCATCGCGACAAGGGGACCGCCCGACTCCGGCCGTCTTCGTCGCCGATATCAGGGCGGACGTGATGGCGTGCAGAATCGGCCGGATGCCTACTAGTGCTTTGTTAGGTCTCACTCGTTGTGGCGGTCGAGGGTGAGTGTCAATCGGTCGATGTTGATGCGGCGGTCGCAGGTTTGGCAGCGGCCGGTCCAGCACTTAAAGAGCGGCTGCAGGAGCAGCACAGCTTTCTCGAGTGTCAGGCCGGCCGCGGGTGAAAAGGGTTGAGCCGCTCGAGCGTGAGGAATCCGTGGGCGGCGGTGACCAGCGCGGTGTGGTGATACCAGCCCAGCCAGGAGCGGCCTTCGTAGTGGTCCAGGCCGAGCTCGCCTTTGAGCTGCTTGTAGTCGAGTTCGATCTTCCAGCGCAGCCGCGCGAGCCGGGCGAGCCGCTCGGGTGTGGTGTCGGCGGGGAGGTTTGAGAGCCAGTAGCCGCTCGGGTTCTCCGCGCCCGCTGGCCATTCGGCGATCAGCCATTCCTCGCGTGGCGGCAGCTCGGCACCCGTCTCGGGGTCGCGGGTCCCGCGCTGCTCGTCGCTCTCCGCGCGCGCGACGTGCACGCGCGTGAAGATGAAGCGCGAGGTGACCGGCTCGCCGTCGGGACCGTCGCGGAAGCTGACCGTCTGCGCGCTGCCCTGCCCGAGGTGGGCGATCAGCTTGCCGAGCGGTTCGGGCGCGCGGTCCGGCCGCGGGTGTTTGCGCACGTAACCGCGCTTGGTCCTTGTCTCAAAGGTCGTGCCGTGCTCGAACACCTTCCTCGTGGGCCCGACCGCGAGCACATACTCGCAGCCGGCCTGATCGAGCCGCGCACGCAGCCCACCCCGCCGACCGTAGTCATGATCACCGAGCACCGGCGCTCGGGGAACCGCCCACCCCCACGCGTGCTCGACAAGCTCCACGGCAAGTTCGTACTTCGTCTTGAACGCAACCGCGTCGGGGATCTTCGCCTTGCGCCGCCGGCCGCTATCCGCGCACCACTCCTCCGGGAGATACAACGTCCACCCCAACGGCACCGTCCCGCGCGTTCCGACCGCGTGCAGCGACACCCCGATCTGACAGTTCGCGACCTTCCCGAACGTACCCGAGTACTGCCGCTTGACTACGCCGGCACCGCCGGCTTGGTGGGGTACGCCATGGCTCGCTCACGCTCATCGCGGTGGGTCTGCAGCGCTCAACGATGCCCGCCGCCTGCTCGACAGTCGTGAGAGCGGGCGCTGGGGTTGCTTGTTGGATTCCTAGGGCGCGCCGCGCAGGACACCGAGCGTATCGGTCCCCCCGCAGCAGATCGTGTAGCCGATGCTCTCGTCCGTGAGCACGGTGTTGGTCTGAGGGTCGACGGCGAGCGAGCCGGGGCCGCCGGAGGTCGCGATCATCGTCGCCGGGTTCGTGCAGCCGCTGGTCGTGTTCGCGTTGCACGAGTTGCCGTCGATCACCGAGACGGCGGCGCTGCCGGCGTCGGCGATGTAGACGTCGCCGGTTCTTGTGTCCTGCACGAGCTGCTGAGGAGCGCGCCCGATCGTGACGGTGGGCCAGTGGCGGGCGCAGCCGCTCGGGTCGGCGCCGTTGCACGCGTGGGTGTTGATGATCGAGACCGATCCGGGCGTGTCGTTGCTGGCGCCGTTGCCGACGTAGGCGGTGTTGGTGGCGTCGTTGACCACGACGCCGTCGGGCCCGGTGCCGACCTTTACGAACGCCGCGATGTGACCGCAGCCCGAGTGGTCCCAGCCGTTGCACGTCGCGCCGTCGATCACCGCGACGGTATCGGCGTTGATGCTGGGCTGGTAGACGGTGTCCGTCTCCTCGCTGACCGCCGTAAAGTTGGAGCCCGGCGGAACGGCGATCGAGGCGGGGTGCTGGGCGCAGCCGGAGCTGTCCTGAGCGTTGCAGTGGCTCGTGTTGATCACTGCGAGGCGGTTCTCGGTGTTGCCGTATTCGTCGTACAGCGTGTGGGTCACCGCGTTGAGTGCCGGCGCTCCGGGAAACGGGCCGACCGTGACCGTTGGCGCGGGCGCGTTACAACCACTTGTGTCGGTCGCATTGCAGTGGGCGATGTCGATCACCGAGATCGTGGTCCCCGGGTCGGACGACAGGTCTGTGACCACGTTGCCGGCGTACAGCGTGTGGGTCGTGTCGTCGATCGCGTCCAGGTTCGCTTGGGGTCCGACCGATGGAATCTCGGCCACCGGCACGCAACCGGACAGATGAGCGGCCGTGCAGTTATTGGCGTTGAACACGTCGATCTGCGCAAGGTTGCCGTTGCCGGCGTAGATCGTGTGGGTCTCGGCGTCGAGGACCGGCAGGAATTCATGCTGCGGCACGTTCGGGGCCTCGACCCGGCAGCCCGAGGTGTCCTGCGCGTTGCAGGTGCTGATGTCGACGGGCTGTAGCAGGCTCTCCCCGCCGGCGTTGACGACGAACGCCGTGCCGGTGCCCGGCAGCAGCGCGAACGAGTTCGGCGGCCCGCCAGCCGGCGGGTCAAACGGCACCTGCTCGTTGCGCGCCTCGATCGGGCACCCCGACGTGTGCGCCGCGTTGCAGGCATTGACGTTGAGCTCGGACATCGTGTCGTTGTCCTGGTTGAGCCCAAACAACGTGTGCCTCGAGCTGTCAAGCGCGAGGTAATTGTCCCCGGATCCCGTCAACACCGCGGGCGGCTTCTCACCGCAACCGGAGTGCTCGGTGGCGTTGCAGGTGGCGCCGTCGATCAGCGAGACCGACCCCGACAACGCATTCGCGACATAGATCGTGTCCGTCGCCTGATCGACCACATCCCACTGCGGGCTGGTCCCGACCGTCACCCTTGCCGGCTTCTGACCACACCCCGACGACACGGTCGCGTTGCACGTCGCGCCGTCAATCACGGACACCGTGTCGCTGGCAACCTCGTTGGCGCCGTTGGCGACGTAAACGCTGTCTGTCGCGACGTCGACGTCAACTCCGACCGGCCCCTGGCCGTCCGCGATCGACTTCACCGGCGCCCCGCAACTCGCGGTCGACTCGGCGTTGCAGTGCGAGACGTCGAGCACATACACCGCTCCGGTCGGACTCGCGACGTACAACGTCCCGGTCGCCGGATCGAGCGCCGCGGCGGCCGGGAACCCGCCGCCAAGCTTGATCGTCGCCACCGGCCTGTCGCACCCACTCGTGACCGATACGTTGCAGGCAGCGCCATCCACGACCGTGATCGCACCACCCCCGCTCGCGTCCCCCACGTAGACGGTGTCCGTCCCCGGGTCGATCGTCGCCGTAATCGGCTCGACGCCGGTCCGGGCCGTCGCGACGACGTGGCAGTCAGACATCGAGCTCGCGTTGCAGGAGGCCGAATCGATCAGATCAAGGACGTTTGACGCCGTCTGGTTGCACGACGCATTCGTGGTCGGATCCTGGCACTGGATCGGTACATACACCGTGTCCGTGCTCGGATTCGCAACCGGGGGAAATCCCGGGCTGCCGTCGAGCGTCACGTAACCCGGCGCTGCCTTGGCGCGCGCGCCGCCCGCCGTGAACGGGCTCCACTCCTGGTGTACACGGACGCCCGCGACCGGGACCGTTCCCGGCGGCGCGATGCCCGCCCACAGCGGGAATCCATTGAGCCCGGAGTGCGCGGGCAAGGCGGTCCCGCGGACCTGCGCGGCGCTCGACGCAGCCGACACGGACAGGATCAGCGTCACCGCGGCGATCAGCATCACAAGTACACGCGCCCATCCCAGACACGGTGCCAGCCGGTCAGTCCTATTGATCATCACAGTCGTCCTTTGTCGTCCTCATCGGAGGGCGCGCGGCGCACCCGCGGGGTTTGAAAAAGCAGTCACAAACTGCACTCGGCCAGCGGCCGGCGAGGCCCGAACAAACGAAACCTCGCGCCAGCACCGCCGCCGCGGCCGTATCCGCGCCGCCGACGGGGACGCGAGAGTGCCGCGTTTCCTGCCAGACCGGCTCGCGTCCATACATGCGCTCAGCACCTCTGATGCTCTCCTCTTACACCCAGTCGCGGATACCCCACCCGGCACCAAGCTCGCCCCCGAACGCACTCTCCACCAAAGAGACCCGTCGCAAGATTAAGGTTGCGTGAGGAACGCTTCGCTTCAACGGGCTCGGCTTGACAAAAGGAGTCGTGAGCAATGGGAGGGGCCGCCGCACCGATAACGCTTAGCTTTTTCACGGACTGCTCCCTCCGCGGAGATCGAACGTGGCCCCGGTCGCAAAGAGCAATCTCCGATCAGATCGACCCTTCGACACTAGATATCCCGAGGCGCGAATTTGTGACCGCAGTCAGTTGCTAGGACAAGGTTGCCTCGGCGGTCACGACTCTCATTGCACTTGGCGTCGCGATGCTCGGTTCTGGCCGCCGGAGCCGATGAGCGGGTTGCGGCGTTCGCCTGGGTCGGTTGACTGATTGTTGATACCCCAGCAGCCGGGTGACGTCGCCCGCAGAGTCATCTGAGGGCGGCCGTCACGGCGATCGCAAATGCGCTCTTGAGCGCCAACTCGCGCATCCAGTCGATCCTTGTCCAGCGCCAGGGCCAAGCGGAGGCGCCAAGCGCGGGACTGACGATGCCGGCTACGAGGAGGGGCGGCAGCGCGGCCGCAACAAACCGCCGTGTCATCTTCTCGCCGGCGAGCACCGCCGCGACGGCTCCCAATGGTCCAAGCGTCGATTGCACCGCGTATCCGACGGTGGCTCGCGCCGCGCCGCCTTCGACTTGATGATGGCTGACGACTTCAAACGCCCGAACGGGCGTGTCGCTCGCTTGTCTACCGGTGACCCGTATGTCGACTATCTGGGCCGCACCGAGTGTGAGCGCACCGCACGCGGACGCACGTGCGAGTTTCGTCGGCGACCATCCGCCCTTGGGGATTCCAATCTGCGACGGCGGAGCGGGTGCGGACTGCGTGTCGTCGGCGTGTGCGTCCTCTTGGGGCATCTGGGAGAGACCTCCTTCGGTATTCGTGTGCTCGACTCCGGTAGGGAATCAGCCCGGCGGTGCTTCTTCTCGCCGCCGCGGAAATCAGGGACAGGCTGCATCACAGCCTCTCCTTGGGCCGCCGCGGTAGCGCCGGTGCCGATCCAGTGCCGGCCCGGGCGGTCACGAGGAGCCCCCCGTCGGCGGAGACAAGGTCGCACACCTGCTCTACGCATGCTGCGTATTCGGCGGCAGCTCGCTCTTCGCGATCGAGCGCGGCGAAGTAGGCGGCAAAAGCGTGGCGGTGCTCCTGCCCTCGCGTCGCCTCGTACCGGCTGTATGCATCTCGCGCGGCAATGAGCTCCTCACGCCAGTCGACGTAGGCGGCAACGAGCCGATCGACGGCCCCTTCGTATCGGGCCTGGGAGAAACGCTGCCGGCGGAGCCGGCGGAGCCGTCGTGTTGGCGAGTTTGTGGAACATCAGCTGCCCGCTCGCAGGGCCCTTCGTTCGTAGCGTCGCGAGGTCGGCCGTGCCCCGTCCGCCTTGTTCGTTGGGTGTGAGGCCATGGTGCCGCGGGAGATCGCAGCACGGGCAAGACAGCCGGCGAGACGTCGCTGCGTGAGTCGATCAACCAGCACGTCGACCCCCCTTGAGCCGTCGGTCAGGCGGGGCGAACGCCGCCCCGCCTGGCCGGGGAACGCTGTTGGAGAGGACTGGTCACGGTTGCGCCGTCGCACGGACGGAGCGAATTACGCGGTCGCCAGGCTTTCCTGGCAAGAGCTGACGAGGTCGCGGATCGCGGTTAGCACCGCCTCGGGGTGCGACATCATCGGAACGTGGTCGCTGTCGATCTCGTAGGTGGTGGCGCCCATTCGCTTGGACACGGCCCGCTCCAGCTCCGGGTTGACCGTGTGGTCGTGCGTGCCGACGATGTACGCGCTCGGCTTCGTCCTCCAGGCGGTGCCTTCCACCTTCTGGGTGAACAGGTCTGCCACCGGGGACATCGAGGTCGCCCACACGATCTCCTTCTCGTCGGGGGTGAGATCCCCGCAGAAGTAATCGATCCCGGATCGAAGCAGCCAGACACGGTTGTCGGCGACCTCGATGTGGGAGAAGACGTCGGTCGCCGGGAACTTGTCCTGCAGGCTCTGCGCGGTCTCCGTCTCGTCCGGCGCGAGGGCGCACAGGTAGACAAGCCCGATGACGCGATCATCGATCCCCGCAGCGGTGATGACGGTGCCGCCCTGAGAGTGCCCGACGAGGAACGCGGGGCTTGACACCCGCCCGAGCGCCCGAATGGTGCAGTCGACGTCGCCCTGAAGCGAGTCAAGGCCGTACTCGGCGGTGATGCACTCGTACCCCTCGGCACGAAGCGTCGGGATGAGCTTGCCGAAGCACGATCCGTCGGCCCAGAGCCCGTGGCAGAAAACGATGCTGGGTTTACCTGACATGAGAGCCAAGCCCTCCTGTGTTGTTGACAACGACAGGTGAAACGCTACGAATGACGACCGGACGTTCGCGTCTGTCATTGACCAGTCAGTGCGACTTGTCTCTCAGAAGACCGTCTCCGAGCATGTCCTGGCGAGTCAGGGCTCAGCTGTTGCCGCGGTCCGGATCACATCGAGCACAGCGTGGGGCCGGGACAGCATCGGGACGTGACTGCTCGCGACCTCGTAGATCGTGGCGCGCATACGTCTCGCCGCGAAGCGCTGTAGATCGGGATGGAGGGTACGGTCGTTCTTGGCGACGAGGTACGAGGCTGGCTTGGACCTCCAGGCGACGCCTTCGACCTTTTGCTTGAACAGGTCCGCCGCCGCCGGAGCGTGGGTCGCCCAGAGGAATTTTCGTTCATGCACGGAGAGGTCTCCCGCGAAGGACTCGATGCCGGACGGGAGCATCCAGACGCGTCCGCCCGCGACCTCGATGTGCGAGAACGCAGCTGTGACGGGAAATTGGTCCAACTGGCTCTGCGACGTCTCGCCCTCGTCCGGGGCGAGCGCGGCAATGTAGACCAACCCGGCGACTCGGTCATCGGTTCCGGCGGCGGTGATGACACTGCCGCCGTAGGAGTGACCGACGAGAATGGTCGGAGCGCTCACCCGTCCGAGCGTGCTGATCACCGCGGCAACATCGGCGGCGTGGGTGTCGAGGCCGTACCACGCGGCCATGACTTCGAACCCCTCGGCCTGAAGCGGGGGGATCACCTTGTTGAAACACGACCCGTCGGCCCAAATCCCATGGGCGAACACGATGCTCGGCTTCGGCTGCGGAGACAAGTGCACTCCTCTCACGCTGTGACGATGCTGACGCAAAGGCTAGGAGCGAGGCTCCCGTCGTCGCATCTGTCAACGACCGGTCTCCCGCGAAGCGGTCTAGGCCACGATCGCCGCCTTCAGCGAATCGCCGAGCAACGCCCGATTGTTGACGTCGAGCTTTGAGAACACCTTCGCGAGGTGGTAGCCGACGGTACGGTGGCTGATGAAAAGCTGCTGCCCGATCTCACGATTCGAAAGCCCCTCGGCGGCGAGCCGCGCGATTTGGGATTCGCGGTCGGTCAAGTCGCTGAACGTGCCAACGTCGCTAGCACGCTTTTGGACCGTCTCCCCGCTAGCTCTGAGTTCGCGGGTGGCCCGGTCGGTGAACGCGACGGCACCTAAACCATCGAATATCTCGCGGGCGACCCGCAAGTCGCGGCGCGCATCGATCCGACGGCCCCGCCGTCGCAGCCATTCCCCGTAGGTGAGATGCGAACGGGCCAGCTCGACTGGACGGCGGGTGCGCTGCAGATGGGCGATCGAGCGGCGATAGAGATCCTCAGCTATCTCGCCGTCGGCCAACAGGGCTCGACACCGCGTCTCGACGCCTAGCACCCAGTCTGTTCGCACCGCAGACGCCATCTCACGCAGATCCTCGGCTGCTCGCGCCGCACACTCGGGGCGTCCCGAGCGGGCGGCCGACTCGATGAGCTCGCTCACGAGCCACGTTGAGCAGAAGACCGGATCCTCATACGCCGACGCGGCCGCGGCCCACGCGTCGTCGTACCGGCCCAAGGCGTTGCAGAGAACCGCCTTCTCCAACTGAATCCATTTGACGGCTGCGCCCTCTCCACGGTCTGTCGCCGTCTGCAGACTGGCATCGATCAGCGCATGCGCGTCAGCGGGTGGCCCGTTGGCGGCGACCGCGACGGCGGCGTACGGGGGAAGTGGCGTTCCCGTTGCCTCGCTGATCACGTCGATTTCTTCGACAAGTGACACGGCGGCCGCAAGCTCACCGGCGAGGATGTGCGTGATCGCGCGGTTCGTGAGAACAATCGGCAGGACTTCCAAAGCGCCGGTCTCCCGGGCAAGCCGGACCTGACGCTGTGTGAGCTCGTCATACGCCGGCTCGTCCCACAGGGTCACAGCAAGCTGGGCGCCCAGAGCGAGGGATCCCAGATCTACCGCAGCCGAGAACTCATCGTGTCGTATCTTCGCTACGGCCTGCTGCGCCTGCGGCGCTCCAGTCGAATAGCCGTCGACGATCAGGCTCGCAAACGCTCTCAAGAGAAGATCGGGAACGAGCGGCGTGTCCGGCCAAACAACCCCACGGGCGGCCACGGCAACGTCCCGCAGGTTCGTGCCCTCGGCGAAACGCCCAGCGAAGAGAGCCGCTTGCATCGCGTCCAGGTAGGCGTCGCGCGCCCCGGTGCAATCAAGCGGCTCTAGGTTCTTTGCCGCCTTGAGTAACAGGGCAGGTGCGTCGCGGCCGCGACCAAGGGCGAACGCAATGCGAGCGCGGAGCACCTCGAGCTGCACGGAGCCGAGCGCGTTGAGCGGACCGTTCTCGGCGATCGAGAGCAGATCTCGAGAGGGACGCGGTTCGCCCGCGGCGAGTTTGGCCTCTGCGGCTGCAAGTGCCCGCGATCCCCGCCGATCGCGGTCCGAGGTCAGGGTCAGGGCGCGCTCCAAGAAGCTGGCGGCGGCGGCATATCCGCCCCGCTTGAGGGCGCGCTCGGCGGAGCGCTCGAGGTCCACCGCGACCTTCTCGTCAGGACCCGCGGCGGCCAGTGCCCCGTGCAGAGCTCGCCGGTCGGGGTCGACCTCCGGGTCTACGGCTTCCGACAAGGCGCGATGGACGGAGCGACGCGCATCTACCGAGGCGAGCCGGTAGCTCGCCGAACGTACGAGAGGATGACGGAACACAACACTTGAGCCAACACGTAGCAGCCCCGCCTCTTGGAGTGCCCCCGCACCATCACGGGAGAGGCCGAGCAGATCCACAGCACGCCAAAACACGAGCGGGTCGCCCGACGGCTCTGTCGCTGCGATCAACAACAGCATCGCCACTTCTTCGCTGAGAGCCTGAATGCGCCGCTGGAAGCTGTCCTCCAGACGACCCCACAGACCTCGAGGGTCGCGTCGACTAAACATCCCTTCCGGGTCCGGCGAGGCTAACCCGGACGACAGCTCAAGAACGGCGAGCGGGTTCCCCGCGGTTTCGGCGATGAATCGCTGAACGATTGCCTCGTCGACGTCAACTCGCAGCACAGATTTGAGGAGCCTGCGCGCGTCCTCGGGACGCCAGACCATCAATCGGCAGCTCGAGGAGGCCGTCCAGCTCAGCGCTTATTTCGCGTGCGGCGAACACGAGCCCGATGCCCTCAGCCTGCAACCGCCGGGCCACGAACGAGAGTGTCTGTGCCGATGGTTGATCGAGCCAATGTGCATCGTCGACCGCCAGCAGTAGTGAGTGTCGCTCTGAGAGGTCTGCCAACCCGTTGAGGATCGCGAGGCCCACTAGGAACACATTGGGCGGCGCCCCCGTCTCGACGCCAAACGCCGCGCGTAACGCGAAGCCCTGAGGCTCTGGAAGCCGGCTCACCCCTTCTTCCGTGAATCGGGACCACAGTGGGTAGAGGGCGCCGTACGCGAGTTCGGCTTCGGACTGGACCCCCGACAAGCGGACAACTGCCATGCCCGTAGCCCTGGCGACGATCGCATCCAGTAGAGCTGTCTTCCCGATCCCCGCCTCGCCGCGGAGCACGAGCGCCCGACTGTGTCCCGAACGCACGTCGAGCAGCAACTGATCGACGACCGCCTGTTCGCGGTCGCGGCCCACCAAAGCGGTCGTTGCCACGCTCGTCATCGACTGCTTCAGGGCGGTCTCTTCGCGCTGGCGGCCGCACAACGACGTCAGGTCAGCTGCGTCGGCCCAACCGACGGGCGATCTATCGGTGTCCGCCTCGATGATGCCGGGTCTCCGGTCGGCAGAATTGATCCGAATGCTCCGGAGAATCGTGACCGGGAGCGGAGGGACCCGCATCGGTCACCCGACTGCCGGCGCCGACTGAACTTTTCGTCGCCGAGTCAGCCGGAGGGCGCGATTTGAAGCGGAGCTTGCGGCGATCGACGGTCGTCTGAGTGGAAACAGAGAACCCACGGGTCGAGCTGAGGGTGGCAACCGGATCGTCGTGCATGACCGTCGGCATCACACCGTCCAGCGGCCACCCTCAGTCCGTCGTCTAGCGACAGCCGGACCCCCAAGCCCTCACGCCGTCGCCAGGGATCTTTCGAGGGTTGCCACGAGGTTGCGGATTGCGGTGAGCACGACGTCGGGCTGGGAGAGCATCGGCACGTGGCTGCTGTCGACCGCGTAGGTCGTGGCGCCCATGCGCTTGGCCGAGGCTCGCTCGAGATCCGGGTGAACGGCGTGGTCGTTATTGGCGACGATGTAGGCGCTCGGCTTCGTTTTCCACGCGGTGCCTTTGGGCTTCTCGTTGAACAGCTCGACGGCGGGGGGCGTCGCGGTCGACCACACGACCTGCTGCTCGTCTTCAGACAGGTCTCCGCAGAAGTACCCGATGCCGGAGGGGAGCATCCAGATCCGGCCGTCCGCGACCTCGATCTCCCCAAAGCACTCGGTGGTCGGATACTTAGCCTGCTGCTCCGCTGCGGTCTCGTCCTCATCGGGCGCGACCGCGGAGATGTAAACGAGTCCGACGACGCGGTCGTCGATTCCTGCGCCGGTGATGACCGCGCCGCCGTAGGAATGACCGACGAGAATCGAAGGACTCGAGACCCGTCCGAGCGTGCGGATCACCGCGTCGATGTCGCTCTGGGCTGAGTCGAGGTTGTACTGGGCGCAGATCACCTCGTACCCGTCCGCCCGAAGCGGCGGGAGCAGTTTGCTGAAACACGAACCGTCCGCCCAGATCCCGTGACAAAACACGATGCTGGGTTTACCTGACATGTGGTCCACTCCTTTGTGGTTGTGGTGGTGAAGCAGATCGCCGAGCTTGTGTGACATCAGTGCTCCCCTCCGTGGCTGTGGATGACAACGTGGGCAGGCTAGAAGGGAGTACGTGCACGTCGCGTCTGTCGATGACCTGTCTGATCGACCTGTCCGGAGAGACAAGCGACCCGGGTGCCGTTACACGGTCACCGCAGCGCGTCGGGCACCGGCACCGACAGTGCCTCCAGCAGCGCCGCCACCTTATGATCGAGTTCGAGGCCCACCTCGCTGACCTCGGGGATCCCGAAGCTCTTAAATTGCGCGCTGGGCTGATCGATCGTGAACCACGCCCCGCCCTCGCGGTCCTCCCAGATGGCGGTGTGCAACGGCGCGTACATCATCGCGCGTGGGTCGTAGCGAAACATTCGCTCGGCGATCACGTGATTGCCCATCAGGTGAGCCGCGGAACGGTGTAGTCCAGCCGCTCGACCCGCCGCGTGCTCACGGCCTGGTCGTTCTGGTTGGTGTCCACGAAATCTCTCCCAAACCACGCCGCCGTCGCCCTGTAACGCAGCCGCGCGACGAGGGCCGTTCTCTTGTGGCCGGTTGGCTCGGGCCCGACCTAAGCTTTCGAGGCCGGCGTTCTCTTCAGTCACCCGACTGAATCTGGAGCTCGGCCCGGCGTGAGTCGCGTTACTGAAGCGAAGTCGGGTTCGCCCGTATCGTGTTTCGGGATAGGGATTGCGGGACCCGACGCATCCGTTCCTATGCCGGCTCGTGAAGCTCGAGAGCCGGCAGATGGACGTGGCATTCACCACCGATGGTGACCACCACCATCACGACGGCATCACATATGGGACAGCGGGCGACCGCCCCTGGGGCGCGCGCGTAGACGCATAGCTCGGCGACGACCGACGCTGTACCGCAGTTGCGGCATTTACCAACGACCTCGGTCATCTCGCGGCCGAAGGCGGCGAACAAGTCGCCGGCGATCGCGTTGCCGTCGAGTAGATACGTCACGTCAACCTCCGGTCGGCCCGAAGCGTTCCGTCTTGATCGTCTCGGTCCGCTGGCCGTTCTCGACCAGGGCCGTGGCTGCCGCCTCGACGAAGCCGGTTGGTCCGCACAGGTAGGTGCGCGGCTCGTCCTGGGGGGCCCATGCGGCGCCCAGAAGGAACTCGCGGTCGATGCGTCCGCGGTGCCCGCGCCAGCCCTCCGGCCACACCCGGGTCAGAGCGATGCGCACGTCCGCCTCGTCGAAGGCCGCGAGCCGCATGACCTCGTCGCGGTAGATCACGTCGTCAAGCGACCGTGCCGAGTGCAGCAGGCGCACCTGCACCGGAGGACGTGCCGCCGCCCAGTGGCGCAGCATCGCCCGCATCGGGACGATGCCGGACCCGCCCGAGATCAACAGGAGCGGGCGGGACAGCGATGCGTTCCAGACGAAGTAGCCGCCGACCGGGCCACGCACCTCGATTTCGTCGCCGGGCTCGACCACATCGGTGAGGTACGGCGAGACTTCGCCTCCTTCGAGCCGGTCGACCGTCAGCGTGACTCCATCGTCCTCGGGTGCGGAGGCGATCGAGTAGCCGCGCTGGGCCTGATATCCGTCGTCCGATGTGAGGCGGATGTCGACGTGTTGTCCGGCGCGGTGACCCGGCCAGTTCGGGAGGTCGAGTACGAGGCTCTTAGCGCGGTGGGTCTCTTGGATCGTGTCGACGACCCGACCGAGCTGCCAGTTCAGTCGCCCTGGTAGCGCTGCTCGAGCCATGGGTCGCCGTGGTTGTGGTAGCCGTAGGTCTCCCAGAACCCAGGCTCGTCCAGCGGTGTCAGCCGTAAACCGCGGACCCACTTCGCGCTCTTCCAGAAGTAGAGGTGAGGGACGAGCAGCCGCGCAGGACCGCCGTGCTCCGGATGCACGGGTCCACCGTCGTACTCGTACGCCACCCAAGCCTTACCGTCGGCGACATCGTCGACCGCCAGGTTCGTCGTGTAGCCCCCATCGCACCATGCCGTCAGGTACTGAGCGTCAGTCTCGACGCTCTGGAGCAGCGTGTCGAGGGACACGCCCCGCCACGACGTGTCGAGCTTGGTCCATTTCGTGACACAGTGGATGTCCACAGAGATTTGCTCCGCCCGGAGCGCCAGGAATTCCTCCCAGCTCCACGAGACGGCGTCCTTGACCAGGCCGTCGATCGTGAAGCTCCACTCCGGCAGCGGCGTGTGGGGGGTCGGACCAGCCGAAAGCACCGGGAAACCGTTCGTCAAGTGCTGTCCGGGCGGGAGGCGTGAGGGATCCCCGCCAGAGTGACGGTGGCCCAAGAAGCCGCGACTGATTGGAGACACTAGTGATCCCGCCGATCACCGAATAACAATGCGGTTGCTCCCATCTGCAGTCCCGTTCGAAGTCGCAGATCCGATCGCGCCGGGCGGGGCCATCACGGGCCGCGGGGCGCTTGAGTTCGATCGTGCCTCAGTTGCTCCGGGTTCTCTTGAGTCATCCGACTGTTCCGTCGGTCTCGTCCGTGTCAGTCGCGAGCGCGTCGCGTAGCTGCGCTCGCGAGGTGATGTCGAGCTTGGGAAAGATCCGATAGAGATGCGAGCCAATCGTGCGGTGAGAGAGGAACAGCCGCTCCCCGATCTCACGGTTCGTGAGTCCTTGGGCGGCGAGCTGGGCGATCTGAAGCTCCTGGGCCGTAAGTCGATCGCGCGCGTCGGTGGTTCGCTGCCCTATTATTTCGCCGGCCGCTCGCAACTCCTGTCGTGCGCGCGTGCCCCAGCGGATCGCCCCCAGCGCATCGAACATGTCGATCGCCTCACGCAATGGCGTGCGCGCATCGGCACTCCGGCGGCCTCTACGCAGCCAGCAGCCGAAGGAGAACAGTGTTCTTGCACGGAAGAACGGGTATCCCGCCCGCTCCGGTCGCAGCGCCTGCCGAAAGAGCTGCTCTGCCTGACCGTCGGCGGCGACGAGCGGTCGGGCGCACGCCAGGCCGGTGCACAGGATCGGAGGTGAGCTGCCCGTCGCGATCTGCTCGAGCTCGTCGATCACCTCGTTGACGAGTCCCGCGTTCTCGCCACGACAGCCGGCCTCGACCAGGTCGAGGATCGCCGGCCAGCGCATGAACCGATGGAACGCGGGGTCGCTCTTGTCGAAGACGCGCCATAGATGGCGGAACGCATCATCGTGTCGCCCCTCACCGAGGGCGGCGGCACCACGAGCGAGATGAGCCGGAGCGAGCATCGGCCCACCGTTCATCGCCAGCAGAGTCCGCTCCGGCCTGGCGAGCATCGACTCAAGATCCGTCTCCACGCCACGCAACGCCGTGGCGAGCGCGCTGACGAGCTCGCCGATGAGCCCGTACTGCGGCTGGCGGCTGTCACACGCAAGACGCGCCCCGTCGGCACCCGCTGCCACGGCGCTCGCCCAGTCGCACGTGTATATCGCGGTCCATGCCCGGTGTACAAGAGCCTGAGTGAGCATGCCGATTCGCCCTTCCTCACGAAGGCGCTCGACCGATCGGGACAGGAATCGCTCCCCGGTAACGAAGTCACCCGCCTTCTCCGCCGCGATCCCCTGATACATCTCGGCGACCGGATCGGTGATCTCACCGAGCGTCATCGGTGACAGACGCTCAAGCACCCTGGGTCCAGTCTGTTCTGGATGCGCGAGCGCGATCACAGCGAGCAGGCGCGGGTCGTCGGCAGCGACGCCGCAGCTCTCGGCAGCGTTGACCACATATTCCCGCGTGCGGGCCCGGGTGCGGGTCCACCAGCACCGATGCGCGATCGGTACGAGCGAGCGCAGCGCCATGTCCGCGTCGCCCCCGCTGAGCATCTGCGTCGAGATGGTCACAAAGGTCTTGGCCGCGCCCGGCGCCACCCACACGTCGCCGCTGATCATGTGCCGCAGCCAGGCCGACCGCGCCAGCTCCAGTGAGCCGACCTCTACTGGCTCCACCTGCACAAGAAGGCTCCGGGCAGTCTCGATGAGGCCAAGCTCGTAGGCGATCTCAGCGGCCCGGACGAGCCGCTGTCCCCTCCGCGCCGGCTGAGACGTGAGCGCGGAGGCTCGTTCGAGCGCCGCCGCGGCGACGGCGACGGCACCCCGGCGCCGTGCGGCCGCCGCGTGGGCGTCCAACTCTGCCGCGAGTTCGTCGTCGCGTCCGACGGCAGCCATTGCTCGGTGCCACAGCCGACGCTCGGGATCATCGATCACATCGGCGAGTGCGCCGAACATCTCCAAGACCCGCCCCGGGGGAGCGGCCTGTCTCACTGCCGAGCGAATCAGTGGGTGCCGGAACCGCACCTCACCATCGACGACTGCGATCAGGTCACCCTCGACCGCGGGATCAAGCGCGGAAAATGCGGTCGCCTGGTCGCGAAACTTCGAGGTGGCCCGTGCGACTTCGTCCAACGAGGCCCGCCCATCGAGCGCCGCGGCCAGCAGCATCGCTCCCGTCTCTGTGGGAAGCGCGTCGAGTCGGACGGCGAACGCCTCCTCGAGGCGCGCGGTGAGCGCCGCCGGTCTCGATGACAACCGCTCGCGGGCGCCCGCGGAGGGCGGCAAAGCGCGGGCCAGCTCGACAAGCGCAAGCGGGTTTCCGGCAGCCTGTTCCAACAGTCGAGCTCGGATAACCGGGTGGAGGTCCGGCTCGTAAGCGTCCAACACGGCAGCCGCAGCGCCCGGATCCAGCCGCTCAAGCCGCAGGCTCGGCAAACGAGCCTCTCGAAACGGGTTCACACAGCTATCGCGGACGGCGACAATCAGGATCACTGACTCGCCCTCCAGCCGGCGGGCGATGAACGACAGCACCCCTAACGTCGATCCGTCGAGCCACTGCGCGTCGTCGATGATCAGGGCGATCGGGCGCGCCTCGGCCGCACCGCAGATCAGCTGATAGGCCGCGAGCGCGACCAGAAACGGGTCGGGCTCAAGATCATTCCTGACACCGAACGCGGCGTCCAGCGCGTAGCCCTGCGGGGTGGGCAATAGCTCGGCCTGCTCGATGATCGGTCGAAGCAGCTGATGCATGCCGGCGAAGGCCAGCTCCGCCTCGGACTCGACGCCGACGGTAAGCAGCGTCTGCGCGCCCACTTCGCTCGCGCGCGCGCGAGCTTGGTCGAGTAGCGCCGACTTTCCGATGCCGGCCTCGCCGCAGACCACGAGTGCCCCACCCCCGTCGTGCGCGCGATCGACAAGGGCATAGATTTGATCCGTCTCGGCATCACGCCCGACCAGCGGGGGGCTCAAACCCAATCCGCTCGAGCCATCCGAGATCTCGCGCCGTGGGTTTTCGAACGGCGCGGTCAATTCACGCCAGCGCACCGATCTGGAACTCGTTGAGGCGATCGGACGGTGATACGGCGGGTGTGCTGCCTGATCCGTCCGCAAAACGCTCATTTGGCAAACCAATCGGTAGGTCGCACGCCTCGGCCGTCGGTCCCTACGTGATTTTCGGGCGATGAGCATCGCTAAGTCGAGCGTCTCCGGCAACGCACATTCACGCAATCTGTAAGCGGATCGCTGTGGTTGACCTGGGTAGAGTCCGGCCTTCGCGGCGCCGCGAGAATCGCTCGCGGGACCTTCGATGCTTGTGGAACCGACCTGATGCACACCGACACGGGGCCTGCTCCTTCGGTTCCGACCCGACTCAGGGGCCGAGAGGACGAGCTTGACCTCATCCGCTCACAGGTACTGGTCCTCGGTCAGGGAAGGGGCTCGGTGACGGTGATCGAAGGCCCACCGGGTTCCGGTAAGACGCGGTTGATCGCCGAGGCGATCGACATCGCGCGGGGACGTGGGATTCTTGTCGCCTCAGGGGGCGCCGCCCGCGGCGACCGAGTCGTCCCGATGGGCGCTCTACTCAACTCGCTGGTAGGAGGGACAGAGCCTCTTTTGGACCCGGCGTCGTTCCGCGATCTGAGAACGCGTCCCGAGCTGCGGTACTGGCTGACTCAAGAGATCGAGGAGATGCTTGAGCGGCTGGCTAGCGACCACGCGATGGTCGTCGCCGTCGACGATCTCCAGTGGGCGGACGCCAGCTCGATGGCGGCCCTCGAGGCGCTGACACTCCGTCTGGCATCGCTGCCGATTGGATGGCTCGGAGCCGTCCGGACCACCGAGGCGTCTGCGGACCTTCGCGCCATGCTGGCTCGGCTCTACGCGGCAGGCGGTGTGCGGGTGGAGCTTGGACCGCTGTCCGAAGCGGCCGTCGCGCAGCTGATCGCAGATCTTGCAGGGGCGACGCCAGATGAGTCGCTCCTGAAGCTCGCGGCTAGTGCCGGCGGGGCACCGTTCTGGCTCACCGAGTTGTTGCTTGGCCTGCGCGAGGACGGGTTGCTCGAAATACACGACGGGCTGGCGATGACACGGGCGACTCGGCTGCCGACACGGATGCGCGTGACGATGCGCGATCGTCTGACGAGAATGTCTCGGCCGGAGCGCGACGTCGTGACCGTCGCTGCCGCCCTTGGCCGCCGTTTCACGTTCGCCACGATCACCGACATGTTGGGTGCCGCCCCGTCGGAGCTGCTCGACCCGGTCGCGGAGCTGATCCGGGCTGACTTCTTCGTCGAGGACGGCGAGGCGCTCACTTTCCGCCACGACATCCTCCGGGAGGCCATCCGCGAGAGCATGCCGACCTCTGCGCGGCGCGCGCTCGAGCGACAGGCCGTCAACGAGCTCCTGCACTCCGGCGCTCCACCGGTCGAGGTCGCGGAACAGCTCGCCGAGAGCGCCCAGCCAGGCGACTCCGAGGCGATCGACATCCTCACTCGCGCCGCCAAGGCGCTGGGTGCATCTGACCCCCCCGCGGCGGCCGAGCTAGGCCAGCGCGCGCTCGAGCTCATCCCGCGCGACGACACGCGCCGAGGACCGCTCGTCGCTGACGTGGCGGTCCTGCTCCACGCTGCCGGGCGTCCGGAGGAGGCCACCTTATTCGCCGACGTCGCGCTGAGCGAGCTGCTGCCACCCGAGCAGGAATCCGAAGTGCGCTACGGCATCGCCGGCATGTTCAGTCTGTCACCGGACGTACGAGCCGAGGCCGGCCGTAAGGCACTCGCCCTGCCCGGCCTGGCGCCCGCCGACCGCACGCGGCATCTCGCACGCCTCGTTCACAACACCATCGCGGCCGGCCGCCGCACCCGGGCTGAGGAGCTGCTCGACGAAGCCAAGGACGAGATCGAAGCGCACGGCGACGAATCGTCGGTCTTCTCGCTCGGGCTCGCTACCGGCGGACTGCTGTACACCGAGGGCGAGTTCGGTGGCGCGCTTGAGCGGATCGAGGCGGCGGTGCGCGCCGGTTCGGTTGAGGGCGAGGAGGCGCGGGCACGGCTCGCACAGCAGTGGCGCACAGAGGTGCTCGCCACGGTCGATCGCTTCGATGAGGCGATCCCGTTGGCGATCCGCGGGCTCGAATCGGCGCAGCACGACTCACAGGCTTGGGCCGTTCATCTCTGGGAACAATGGCGCGGTCGCCAGCACTTCCAGCTCGGCGAGTTCTCGGACGCGATCGCGGCGCTGGAAGGGATGCTTCGGCCCGAGGAAGCACAGCCGAGCTTTGGCTCGAACGACGCCGCCGCGATCAGCGCGCTCGCTGGCTCGGCGATCCGCGTGGGCGACCGGGTCATTGGTCGTGGATGCGCCGAGTTCGCGGCGGTGGTTCGGGCGAACGGAACTCCGGAGCTCAAGCGCCACGCGGCGTGGATTCTGGCGCAGCAGGCCGCGGCGTCAGGCGACCCGGGAGCCGGTCTGCAGATCATGGCTGAGCTGGAGCGCGAGCTGCCGTCCGAGGAGCCGCTTCTGCCTCTGTTCCCGCTTGACGTCCTCGATCAGCCGCACCTCGTTCGGATCGCGCTTGCCGGAGGTGACCGAGCGCTCGCGGAACGCACATTGGCACTCGCAAGAGAACGTGCCGAGAAGAATCCGTCCCTCGACACCGTCAATGGGGCTGCCCTGCACGCCGACGGCTTGATGCACCTCGACCGGAAGGCCCTGGGCGGCGCGATCCAGCATTTCGAGCGCTCGCCGCGGTGGCCGGCGCTCGCCTCCGCGCTTGAGGACCTTGGCGTTCTGTCGCCTCGAGACGAAGCGATCGAGCTCTTCGGGCGTGCGCTTGAGCTAGCCAGCAGGATGGGGGCGACCTGGGACGCTAGCCGTCTGCGTCGCCGCTTGCGTGATCTCGGCATCCGCCGGCGGCTGACCAGGCCGGAGCGGACCGATCGAGGCTGGGGCGCTTTGACCGAAAGCGAGGTGGCTGTCGTCGAGGCCATCACCAGCGGAATGACCAACCGAGAGGCCGCAGCACATCTCTTTCTCTCGCCGCACACGGTGAACATGCATTTGCGGCACGCGTTTGAGAAGCTGGGCATCAACTCGCGCGTCGAGCTCGGACGGATCGCCGCCGAGCACTCTCGCGGCACATAGAGGCGGCGCGCCGTTCGAATCTCTCCGGGCGCGCTAGACAAATGGCCAGGCGCGGGTCTGCCACCCTGGGCACTGATGGTGGCTTTCGACGCCGAGGTCTACCTGCGCCGGTTGGGCGAGCGGCTGCTTGATGATCCTGGTCAGCAGCAGCCCGGTCACTGGTCAGCGCTTCGGGGCGCCGCCGCCGCGCTGGTCGGCGCGGGCGCGATCTCGGCAGACCGGGCGTGGCGGGTGATCGATGACTACGCGACCGCGACCCGCATCCGGTCTGGCAAGCCCGGCTTTATTCATTTCGGCCCGCCGCTGCGTCGCCGCACAGCCGGCAGCCTCATGCCGCGACAGACCCGGGTGATCGACCAGGAGATCCCGGTCGGTCAGGGGCAGCTGCTCCTGCGCGACCTGGCCATCACCGCCGACGGGAACGCTGCGTTACCGCCGGCGTCTCGACGCTCCGGGCTCAGGCCGTGTCGCAAGCCCGTTCGGTCGGCCGGGCGGTTTCCCGTGGACGGTAACGCCCCCCGAGATCATTGACTGCGACGGTAACCGACCCACGGTCCGGCCTGGAAGCGGCGGCGCGGACTACGCAGCTCACGTGGACGGAGAGTTGGAGTTGCGCGGAACGATCGCCCCGACAGCCACGTGGCTTGAGATCGACGGCACCCGGGTCGATCTGCACTGTCGCACGGCGCGGTGGGAGGTCGGCATCGAGGCGCTCGAGGATCGAAGTTCGGTGGAGCGGTTTCTATGGCGACATCTCGCGGTGGCCGACTTAGCGTCCGGACTTGCCACCGATCTGGAGCCCCTGATCCAGGCGCTCGTTGCAGCGGGTGCACTTGAGGAGGGGTCGCTGCTGTTGCAGGACCTGCGGGCCGTCGCAGCCCGTATGCCTCGTCGCCCCCTGCGTCAGCGCCCCCTACCGGGCGGGTCCACCCGCGGTTTGGTCGAGCCGTGGCGATCTCTGCTGCGCCGTCTCGGATCAGACGATGGTCCGGCGTGGACGCTGGTTCTCGGCGCGGTGACGCCTCCGTGTGACGAGGTCCAGTTCGCCGCGAACTGGATCACCTCTGACCGGGCCTGTTTCGAGGTCGAGTTCGAGGTCGCCCCCAACGTGCTCGGCGTCAGCGCTCTCGACGAACTGCCGGTCGCGTGGTGGGCGCGTGATGACCGCGAAAACCACTACCTCGGCGCTCCGACCATCTGGGGCGGCAGCGACGACGGCGCGCAGGGGACGATGCGCTACTGGCCGGCGCTGGATCCACGCGCCAAGCGCCTTGACCTGCTGGTGTGCGTCGAGTCCCACCAGGCGGTCGTCTCGATCTCACTCCCAGAGAGCCTGGAGGACAGCCGATGAGCCATTGGTGGGCCGGCATCCCGGCGGCCGAAGTCACCGTCCTGTGCGGCCAAGAGACCCACACCGTGCGTTGGGAGGCCGGCGAGCTGATTGCCGTCGACCACGGCGATCCTGACGGGGAGGCCACGCTTGCCGCGCTCGCCGGCGAAACCGTCCCCTGCCTTGAGCTGCTGCGCGCATGGTCTCGACGGCGCGACGATCCACACGTGCTCACGCTTGCCTCCCGCGGGCCGACCGACCCCCTCAACATCGACCTCGACCAGCTCAGGTTCCACTACCACGGGCCGCGCCGGCAGACCGAACAGCAGACCCTGCGGCTGCTCGCCGCCGGCGGCCGCCTGCCCGACCGGCTGCAGGCCACCACTGCCGCGATCTGGACCAGGCGGTTGCGAACCGGGCACGCCACGCTTGAGACCGCCCGGCCCCAGCTTGAGGCCGCTCTCTACGGACGGGTGCTCAGAACGCTACGCGCCTGGCTCGGCGAGCCCCAGCTGACGATCGAGCTCACCATGATTGGACCTGATGAGCAGCGCAGGATCGTCCGCACCCAACAAGGGGTCGACGTCTCGCTGCCGTTCAGCTGGCTACCTGACGTCTGGATGCGAGGGCTCGCGGTCACCTTCGGCCGGCTCTGCATCGCCGCCGACACGACCGATGGGTCAAGCTGGACCCTGCACACACTCGGCCCCGACCTCGCCGACCTCGCACAGCTGACGATCGCCACCCGCTAGCTGAACCATCCAGGATCCAACCACCCTGTCAAGGTGCCGCCAGCCGGGCGATCTCGACCTCGCCGGGCAGGTCCGAAGGGCCCCCGTAATCGGTCCATGCCGCGAGCGCGACGCCGCGACCGTCGATCGAAAGAAATGGGCCGCTGCCGCTCTGCACGATCAGCCCCCTCGACGAAAGGGTGACGGGAGCCCCGAAGCGGCCGGAGCCGGCGGCGGTCGCCGCCTGTGCTCGGTCGCCGGCGGCGTGCCAGCTGAGGACGGTGCGGCCGGCCCCCGCGGCGGCGAACGGGTCGAAGGCGTCGCCCGGCGAGGCGTAGCGAGGCGTCGTGAATCCGGCGTCCGGAGCCCACCTGCGCACCACCGCGCGATAGGGACCGGGGCCCACGGCCTCGGCGGTCGCGATGAGCACCGATCCGCCGCTCGTATTCACGCGGAACTGACCGGTGTCGTGGCCGTGCGCACCGGTCGTGATCGCCCGCACCGCCGAGAACCGACCCGGCGCGGCCGCGCGCACCACCACCCGCAGCGCGGCCCGGCCGCCACGAACCGGTACCTGCCAGGCAACCAGGACGCCCCCGCCAGGGACCACAGCCAGTTCGGGCGCCGAGAGAAAACCGCGATGCACGTCGTGCGCGGCGACCGTGTAGGGGCCAGCGACCCGGCCGCGGGCGGTGATGTCCACTCCTCGCATCGCCGGCGCGCCCCGCCGGCCGGTGGCCACCCACACCGCAACCGCCCGATCGCCCGAGGCCGTCGCAAGCGCCGCCATGCTCGAGCCGGCCGGAAGGAGCGCGGCGCGCGCGAAGGTGGCCCCGCCGGGTCGGCGGACATAGACCGCATACGTGCAGTGGCGCTGGTCTCGCAGGCACAGCAACGCGGCGGCGAAGCCATCGTTCGTCTCCTTGAAGGCGACGAGCGTCGCCGTGGTCTCGCTCGGCGAAACCCGCACCGGCGCCGCGAACGGCCCGTCCACCGGCCGCTCGCGCACGACCACCCGCGCCAACTTGCCCCCGCCGACCGTGTACGCAGCGGTCACCGTTGCGTCCGCCGCGATTCCGAGTCCCAGGTGGCGCGGGTCCTCAGACGCCGGCGCGATCTGCTCCGCCGGCGACACGGCACCGTCGGGCGCGATCCGGGCCCCCGCCAGATCACTGCCGGACCCCGACACCGCGACGTAGCCGACCCCGTCGGGTGCGACGACCAGATGAGGCGTTGTGAACCCGCCAACGTTCGGGATCGCGACGACAGGCGCGCTCCAGCGCCCGCTCGCAGAGCGGACACTGGGGGCAGACGGGTTGAGACCAGGACTCGCGGACGCCGCGGTGGCTCCGGACGCGAGAACCGCACCTGCGACGATCCAACGAACACGCCGCGACATACCGCCGATCATCCCCAACAATCGGTGGACGTCGACAGCTGGATCTGCGTGTCGCTCTCCGCCTGTCTTCACGAGGCCGCCAGTGTCACAACCGGCGGTAGACGCTCGCATCGGGGAGCCACCCCGAACTTTCACTTCGCCT
The DNA here is from genome assembly GCA_963754375.1 of uncultured Solirubrobacterales bacterium. Taxonomy (GTDB): domain Bacteria; phylum Actinomycetota; class Thermoleophilia; order Solirubrobacterales; family Solirubrobacteraceae; genus Palsa-465. The sequence continues at coordinate 846,084 of CAVWFX010000010.1, read as the reverse complement.
GTCGCCGGCTAGCGCCGTAGCGCGGCGGCGAGCTGCACGCGGCGCTTGATGTCGAGCTTGATCGCGGAAGAGCGAGCCGACCTGCGCTCGCTCCTCCGTCGCGTGCTCGGCCAGCACCGAGGCAGCCCCCCCTTTAGGCAGCTTCTTCCAGGTACACCGGCTCGGGCCCGGCGAACCCGGTGTCCTCCGGTACCGCCTCGGCCGTCGGACGCCGGTCGTCGCGGAGCAGAAGCGCCCCCACCAGAATCCCGGCGACGACCAGCGCCGCGCCGAGCGTGAACGCAAGGCGGTACCCGCTCACCAGCGACGATGTGAGCGCGTCTCCGCTGTGAAGCAGCGTGCTCGTGCGCGTCGTGGAGAGCGTTGCCAGTACCGCGAGCCCGAGGGCGCCGCCGACCTGCTGGGTGGTGTTGACAAGGCCCGAGGCAAGGCCCGAGTCCTGGGCGGTGGCGCCGGACATCGCCAGGGTCATGAGCGAGGGGAAGGCGAGTCCCGCGCCAACCCCCATCAGGACCATCGTCGGGAGTAGATCGATGGCATAGCTGGCATGCGTGGGCGCTCCGCGGAACAGAAACAGTCCACCGGCCACGAGCACCAAGCCAGGCAGCAGTGTCAGCCGAGCGCCGAAGCGCGTGATCAGCCGTGCTGAGAGTCCGAGCGACATGCCGGCGATCCCAAGCGCCACCGGCAGGAAGGCGAGGCCGACCTCGATCGCGTCGTAGTGCAGCACGCGCTGCATGTACAGCGCACCGAGGAAGAACATGCCGAACAGCCCGGCCACCATCAGCACCTGGGTGATGTTCGCCGCGGTCACCGTGCGTGAGCGAAACACCCGCAGTGGGATGAGCGGGTTGGCGGCACGCATCTGCCGAATCACGAAGCCACCCAGCAGTGCGATCGAGAGCGCGCCGAAGCCGATCGTGTGGGCCGAGTTCCAGCCGTAGCCGCTGGCCTCGACAATCGTGTACACGCCCAGCATCAGCGAGCTCACCAGCAGCGCGGCGCCGGGTATGTCGGCGCCCTGGTCCAACCCGATGCCCTTGTCCGAACTCAGTAGCCGAGACGCCAGGACGCCGGTGGCGATCCCGATGGGCACGTTGACGAAGAAGATCCAATGCCAGTTCAGCCCCTGCGTCAGCACACCGCCCGCGAGTAGCCCGATCGAGCCTCCGGCCGCGGCGACGAAGGAGTAGATGCCGATCGCCTTTGCCTGATCGCGCGGACTCGGGAACATCGTCACGATCATCCCCAGGATCACCGCCGAGGTCATCGCGCCGCCGATGCCCTGCACGAAGCGCGCCCCGATCAGCAGACTCTGGCTATCAGCCAGGCCGCACAGCACCGAGGCGGCGGTGAAGACGGTCAGACCCGCCAGGAAGATCCGCTTGCGGCCGATTAGATCGCCCAGGCGGCCGACCAGCAACAGCAGACCGCCGAAGGCGATCAGGTAGGCGTTGACGACCCAGGCGAGGTTGGACTGCGAGAAGCGCAGGTCGGTCTGAATCGACGGCAGCGCCACGTTCACGATGGTTTGGTCGAGGATGATCATCAGAAAGCCCGCGCACAGGACGACGAGCGAGATCCAACGACGTCGTTCGTCGTCGCGCTCCTGTCCCCCCAGGGGCATCGCAGTGGTTCCTGCTGTCTCAGTCATCAAGATCTCCTGTTCTCGGACGAGGGTCGGACCGTAGCAGATCGTCTATTACAGACCAATCTCGTCCGGATCAAACGCGCTCAGTGAAAGCGCGATCAACAGGGCCCAACTGTGAGCTGCGACGCGCCTGTCTACATCGGCAAATCGCAGCCGGTTGATCGCGCGGACCCCTTACACCGACACGTCTAAGGCCTTAGTGGCGAGTAGCGAGCTGGCTAGCCGCGGCGGCGGACGGTGTGAGCGCAAGCCACCGGTTCCGACAGCCGGCCGCAGACCAGGCGTCCCAGCGCACGGAGGAAGACCCCTCGCTCGGACTCAGGGAGCGTCGAAAGCACGTCCTCGCGCACGCCGTCGAGGATCGTCTCCGCCTCCCGGACCTTGCGCTCACCGGCCTTGGTTGTCACGATCACGCGCGTCCGGCGGTCGGTCTGCGAGGCGCGGCGCTCGGCGAAACCGGCGGCTTCGAGCTCGTCCACGGTGACGACCATCGTCGTCTTGTCAAGTCCCACAACACGAGCGAGCTCGGTCTGGGTGTATTCGCCGGTCATCGCGGTCGCCAGCACCGAATGCTGACGGGGCGAGATCCCCGACGCCTCCAGCGCGGCCGTGAACTCCGTGGTCAGAGAGTGGCTCGCTCGAGAAAGCAGCCAACACAGGTCGGAAGCCAGCGGCTCGGGAGCCGAGACCGAAGCGAGGTGGCTGCTAGCTGCCTGTGCGCTCATGTAAAAACGATGATACTGCGGTAGTTGGTCCCGAGAAGATCTTGCAACAGACGATCCCCGCCGCCGGCTAGCGGTGGAGTTGCAGTAGCTCGATCGGCAGGCCATCGCCGGGGAATGGCCCCGTTCCGTAGTCGAAGACCGGCTCGTAGCCGGCACGTATCCGCCAGGAGTTGCGCAGCAGCAGCTGGTGCATGATCGCCTTGACTTCCATCGAACCGAAGTGCATGCCGATGCATTTGTGGACGCTGCCGCCGAACGGGACCCAGGCGTACTTGTGTGAGGCGTCCTCGCGCCGGGCATCGCTGAAGCGCTCAGGATCGAACGTATCCGGATCGCGCCACCACGGTTCCATCCGCTGAGTCCCATAGATCCCGAGCATCAGCTTCGTGCCCTCGGGGATATAGCGCCCGTCGATCTCGGTGTCCTTGATGGCCTGGCGCGCGAGCGTGCCGACAGGCGCGTTCATCCGCAGCGTCTCTTTGAAGACCAGGTCCATCGAGGGGAGGGCATCGAGGTCGTCGTAGCCGATCGCCGTCTTCCCCAGCGCCTGGGATTCCGTGCGCAGGCGGTCCTGCCACTCGGGGTGGCGGGCCAGGTAGTAGCCCATCATCGCGAGCGTGATCGTGCTCGTGTCGTGGGCGGCCATCATGGTGAAGATCATGTGGTTCACGACATCCTGGTCGCTGAACCGCTCGCCGTCCTCGGTCTCTGCCCGGCACAGGACGCTGAACAGATCATCGCCGTGGCTCGCGCGCTTGGTCGACAGTTGGCTGTGGAAGTAGCGCTCGAGCAGCCGCCTGCTCTCGAGGCCACGGTGCCATTTACCGCCCGGTACGTCAGCACGGATGATCGCCTGCCCCCCAACGACGACGTCGATGAAGGCAGCGTTCAACCGGTCAGCTTCGGAGCTTGGCTGGGACCCGACGAATACCTCGGTCGCGATGTCCAGCGTCAGCTGCTTGGCCGCTCGGTAGAGCTGAAAGTCGCTGCCGGACTGCCAGCGGGCGATACCCCGTCCGATGGCCGGGTTCATCTTCTCCAGGTACGCCACCAAACGCTCGCGCTTGAAGGCCTGCTGCATGATCCGTCGGTGGTGGCGGTGCTCCTCGAGATCCATCAGCATCACGCCCCGATCGAAGAACGCCCCGATCAACGGATCCCACCCGAGCTTGTTCGAGAACGCGCCATCGCGGTTTGCCAGCACGGTCTCCAGCCCGGAGGGACCGATCACCTGCACCCAGCATCCACCGAGGGTGTTCAGCCAGAACACCGTCCCGAACTGCTCGTAGTAGCGCCGCGTGTGACGAAGCCCGTCGTCAAGAAACTCGATCGTATGCCCGACGACAGGCAACCCGGGATCGCCCATCACCGGTGCGAGCCCGGTCCCAGCGGGCGGAACCGCGAGCGGCCGGACACCACCGGACGGCGCACGCTCGACGAGCGACGCAACGACACCGCGCACCTTCAACTTGACCGGTGTGCCCATCGACCTCCTCGAGTCTGTAGATCTCGCGCGTCGCGCAGACAAGCTGTCCGAGCGGGCCGATCCTACTGGCCCGGCACCCGCCAAGTCGACCACCCCGCACGGCACACGCATGGGAACTCGAGCACGTCCGACACGAACTCCACGCCGCGCGATTTCAGCTCCGCGGCCGTCTTTCGGCAATCGTCGGTCTCGATCATGATCGACGCCGGAAGACGTCCCATGGCCGGCTCCGGTCGTGGTCACTGTTCCGATGACACCCGGCGAGCGGTAAACGTGACGGCGTCGATCGGGGCGTCGGTTCGTGGGCTAGACAGACCACAGGGCTTGGGTGGGTGAGAGGCGTGCGGCTCGGACGGCGGGGATCAGACCGGCGACGGCGCCGATGATGAGGGACGCGGCGATGCCGCCGGCCCAGGCTTCGGTGGGGATGATGGTGGCCCAGTCTTTGGTGTGGGCGTACACGGCGGTTGCCGCAGCGCCGAGGGCGACGCCGACGGCGCCGCCGAGAAATCCGAGCAGGACCGCTTCGGAGAGGAACTGGATCCGGATGTGGCTTCTGGTGGCGCCGAGGGCGCGGCGCAGTCCAATCTCGGAGCGGCGTTCGAGGACGGAGATGATCATGATGTTGGCGACGCCGACTGCGCCGACCAGCAGGGCGACGGCGCCGAGGCCGAGGAACAGGCCGTTGAGGGCGCTTTTGGCGTCGGCTTGGGCAACGAGCGCGTCGGAGGGTTGGCTGACGTTGACCTCGCTGGCGTTCTCCGGGTTGGCGGTAGCGGCGAGGAGGTTGTCGACGGCGTTGACGCGGTCGGTCTGGGCTCGCAGGTAGATGGTGGAGGGGTGCCCGTCGAAGCTCAGGTATGTCTTTGCCGCGGGGTAGCCGACCAGGACGGAGGTGTCGATGGTGGAGGCGAGCACGGCCGGTTTGAGGATGCCGGCGACGTAGAACCATTGGCCGCCCACCCAGATGCGTTCGTCGGGGTAGATGCGGTCGATGCCGAGCAGCTGGGCGGCGGCGGCGCCGAGTACGGCGACGGGTTCTTGGGCAGTGGCGGCGTTGAGGTAATGGCCTTGGGCGACAGTGGTGGCGAGCACCGGGAGGAGGTCGAGCGCTGCGGCTTGGACGGTCAGGCCGTTGGTGTCGACCGACGGGATGTAGGGGGTGCGGAAGGCGTTGGCGCCGCTGACCGCCCCGGTGCTCTGCACCTGCTGGACACCGGTGATACGGCCGATCATGCCCGGCGCCGTGGTCGGCAGCTCGGCGGGGCCGCCGGTGAGGCTCTGCCCGTTGCTGACGGTGAGCAGGTTGGTGCCGAGCTGGTTGATCTCGTTGAGCAGGCCGGCCTGGGACGAGGCGGACAGGCCGAGCACCGCGACGATGGCGGCCACGCCGATGGCGATACCGAGAGCCGACAGCCCGGCCCGGAGCTTCCGGGTGCGCAGCCCGACGGTGGAGAGCCGGGTCAGGTCGGAGAGCTGTAGCCGTCTCCGGCTCAGCGCGGCATCGGTCACGACGGCTCCTCGGCGACGATGTCGGCGACGATCTGGCCGTCGAGGATCTCGACTTTGCGGGACATGCGCTCGGCGATGACATGGTCGTGGGTGACGACCACGATGGTCGAGCCGGCCTGGTGGAGCTGGTCAATCAGGGCCAGGATGGACTGCCCGGTCGCCTGGTCGAGGTTCCCGGTCGGCTCATCAGCGAGCATGATGGCCGGCTGGCCGACCAGGGCCCGGGCGATAGCGACCCGTTGGCGTTGCCCGCCCGACAGCTGGGTGGGACGGGCATGGGGGCGGTGGGCCAGGCCGACCAGGTCCAGGGCGTCGAGGGCGCGCTGGCGGCGCTGCTTGCGCGGGACGCCGGCGTAGAGGAGCCCGTCGGCCACGTTGTCCAACACGGTGGAGTGCTCGGCCAGGAAGAACTGTTGGAAGATGAACCCGATCCGGGTGGCCCTCAGGTAGGCCACGTCCTCGTCGGCCATCGTTGCCACGTCGAGCCCGGTGATCCGCACCCGGCCGCTGGTGGGCCGGTCGAGGGTGCCCATCAGTTGCAGCAGGGTGGTTTTTCCAGATCCCGAGGGGCCGACGATGCCGACCAGCTCTCCCTGGCCAATGGTGAGATTCACCTCCCGCAGGGCCTGGACGGGCGGCTCGCCGGGATAGCTCTTGGTCACGCCGTCGACATCGAGCACCGGCACCTCTGCGCCGCCGATCGCGAAGCCGTCGCCGGCCGCGACCGCGTCGCTGACGGCGGTGGGTGGCGGGGTGTGGGTCATGTTGACGCGACCACCACCTCTTGGCCGGCGGCCAGCGCCGAGCCGGTGACCTGCACCAGCCCCTGGGCGTCGTCGAACAGCCCGAGCGAGACCGGCACCAGGTGGTTACTCATGCCTGCGCCGACGACCTCGACGGCGTAGCCCCCGCCGGACCGGGCCAGCAGCGCGGTCACCGGCACCACCAGCGCGTTGGGCACGGTGGCGGTGGTGATGCCGACCTGGACCGGGGCCTGATCCCACGTGCCCGTGGCGTCCGGGTCAGAGGGGGTGACGTCCACGGTGATGGTCGAACTGGCGCTCCCCGAACTCGCTGACGAGCAGGTATCCGTTCCCGGCGCAGCGGAGCTCGATCCCGACCCGCCTGACCCTGAGCTCGACGGGCAGGTGGCGACCGCCCCCACCGAGGAGATGACACCTGGGGTGCTCCGGTTGTTGGGCAGGGTGATGCTCACCTTGTCCCCGACCGCCACATCGGTCTGCTGCGAGGCGCTCAACGCCACCTGCACCTGCCGAGTGGTCGAGGTGGCCTCCAGCACCATCTCGCCGGGCCGGGCGCTGACCCCGAGCTGGGCTGACAGGGCTGTCACCCGCACCGCGGCGGGCTCGAACACCGCCTGGCCACGCGCCAGCGTTCCGTTCTGGCTCATCCCCACGGCGGCTTGGAGCTTGTCCACGGCCGTGGTGGTGGCCGACCCGAAGAAGGCGGACCTCGGCTGAAGCTGAGCCGGTGTGGCGTAGCCGAGCGCGACCAGATCCGCGTTGAGCTCGTCCACGTCGGGGCCGCTCGCGCCGGCCGACAGGGTCCGATAGGCGGGTGTCGAGCCATGCAGCAACACCACCGGGCGATCGTTGACCCGATACAGCACGTCGACCCTGAGAGATCACCTGGCCGGCCGCGGGCAGCTTGGTGTATGTCCCGCGGGCCTGGTTGATCACCGAGTACGGCGACCCGTCCGACCGCCCCCGATAGGTCAGGATCCCCGCCTCGGAGACCATCGCCGAGAGCGTCCTCCTCTCCACCTGCGCAGTGTTCGCCGGCGCCGGCGCTGCGGCCAGGGCCTGTCGCTTCGCGCCGGACATGACGAGCACACCGCCGGTGACGGTCACGGCGGCCAGGACGGCCGCTGCGGTCAGCACCCACTTCTTCCGGCTCACCGCGTGACCCCCGCTGCGGCTGCTGCATCGCTGCACTTCTGCATCGCGGCATGGAGCGCGCTCATCCCGCCGGGTTCTGCGGCGGATGGGATTCGATTCGTGTCGACGAGGGGCCCATTTGGGATGGGGTCCGGGAAGTCGTTCACGCCGTTGGCGCGGATGCACTGGGCGAACTTGAGCGCCGCCTGCTGCTGCTGGGAGCTCCGCTTGCTGCCGGTGAACCCCGCTGGCTCCAGAGCCTTGCATGCGCTGAGGGCCTGGGTGAACGCCGGGGTGCTGGTGTCAAGCGACGAGCCGTTCGCTACTGCATCGATGGTGAGCTTGCCCGACGGGCCCGGGTCGGGGAACTGGCTGACGCCGTTGCTGCGCATGCACTCGGCGAATTTCAGCCCCTGAGCACGAGCGAGGGTGTTGTCGCCGCCGCTGCTGCTGCCGGGGCCGGTCTCGGCCGGTGCGCTCGAACCGCACGCGCTGATCAGGGCCACCATCGTGAGCAGGGCAAGGAGGTCCAGCGGCCGTCGTGGTCTATTCATACTTTCTCCCCGAGGGTGGTATTGCGTGGTCGATCGGGAGCGACGGGCCGCAGTCCGTCCGGGTTGCCTGGCGGTCACGCCGCCATTGAAGGCAGCGTGGTGTTGCCAGCACGTACCGGTTTTTCGATACGCCGACGATATGTGCCAGCTCGTAGCATCGAAGCGTGCGCGTGTTGATCGTCGAGGACGAGCCCTATATGGCGGATGCGATCCGCGATGGGCTGCGCCTGGAGGCAATCGCGGCAGACATCGCCGGTGACGGTGACACCGCTCTGGGGCTGCTGAGCGTCAACGCCTACGACATCGCCGTGCTGGACCGAGACATCCCCGGCCCCTCCGGTGATGAGATCGCCAACCGCATCGTCGCCTCCGCCAGCGGCATGCCGATCCTGATGCTCACCGCTGCCGACCGTCTCGACGACAAGGCCTCGGGGTTCGGGCTCGGCGCCGACGACTACCTCACCAAGCCGTTCGAGCTCCAGGAGCTCGTACTCCGTCTCAGAGCGCTCGACCGCAGGCGTGCCCACAACAGGCCGCCGGTGCGGGAGATCGCAAGTCTGCGACTGGATCCGTTCCGCCGCGAGGTCTACCGCGACGACCGCTACGTCGCGCTGACCCGCAAGCAGTTCGCCGTGCTCGAAGTCCTCGTCGCCGCCGAAGGCGGAGTCGTCAGCGCCGAGGAGCTGACTTAAACGGGCCTGGGATCAGAACGCAGACCCGTTCACCAACGCCGTGCGCATCACGGTCTCGGCACTTCGCAAACGTCTCGGCGAACCCGGAATCATCGCCACCGTGGCCGGCGCCGGCTACCGCATCGACACAGCGCCGGGCACCGGTCACAGGGGAGGAGACGGTGGATAGAGCCCCCGGTTTGAGCGTTCGGCTCAAACTCACCCTCAGCTATGCCGGGTTCCTCATGCTCGCAGGCGCCTTGCTGCTCGCTGCCGTGTGGCTGTTCCTCCTGCGTTACGTCCCCGATCGTGCGTTTCTCGTCAACGCCGACACTCCGCTCCATAGTGTTTTTCCCGTCCGGTCCAACCTCCTGCACGTTTTCGCTCCGCGGGCAGCCGCAGTGTTGGCGTTCCTGCTGGTGTTCGGTCTCCTGGGAGGGTGGCTGCTTGCCGGCCGGATGCTCGCCCCCCTGGGCCGCATCACCGACGCCACCCGCACGGCGACGACCGGATCGCTCGCCCACCGAATCCGGCTGCCGGGCCACAAAGACGAGTTCCGCGAGCTCGCCGACGCCTTCGACGCCATGCTCGCGCGGCTCGAAGCCCACGACGCCGAACAGCAGAGATTCGCCGCCAACGCCTCCCATGAACTCCGTACCCCACTGGCGATCACCCAGACCCTCCTCGACGTCGCCCGCAACGATCCCAACCGCGACATGGGCGAACTCGTCGGCCGCCTCCACGCTGTCAACAGCCGAGCGATCGAACTCACCGAAGCACTGCTCCTGCTGAGCCGCAGCGGCCAGCGGTCCTTCACCCGAGAACCGGTCGACATGTCCCTCATGGCCGAAGAAGCCGCCGAAACGCTCCTCCCCCTCGCAGAACAATGCGGTGTCACCATCGATACCTCCGGCGACATGACCCCCACCATCGGCTCACGCGCGCTCCTGCAGCAGTTGACCACGAACCTCGTGCACAACGCGATCGTCCACAACCTGTCTGAACAGGGCACCGTGTGGGTCACCACCCGCGTTCACCCCAAGAGCGCGGTGCTCACCGTCGAGAACACCGGCGACAAGCTCACCCCACAGCAAGTGTCCGCCCTCGTCGAGCCGTTTCAGCGCGGCACCGAACGCATACGCACCGACCACGCAGGCGTCGGCCTTGGCCTGGCAATCGCCAAGAGCATCACCCAAGCACACGACGGAACCCTCACCCTCACCCCCCGCCCCGATGGCGGACTCCGCGTCACCGTGCAGCTGCCCGCCGCGCCACAGTCCAGGCCGTTGGAGCCGAGCTCAGGCGCGACCGTCGCGCCGGCGGGCGGGCAATGGCCCCGTGGTCGCGAGTTCTGACTCGAGCTGCTTCCGCGTTCCTCTGCCGGTAGATCGACGTGATGCTGCTCGGGTCCGGATGGAGATTCCAGGGGTCGCAGACACGACCGGCAGAGCACGGATCGGGCGGGTCGAGGATGATAGGTCGACATGTCCGACAAACCTGTCGCCCGAAGCGTCAAGATCTCCGCCGACGAGCGGACCGGCTGGTCATCGGAGCGGCCACGTGCCAGCGGCGCCCCGCCCCGCCCGATCGACGTCTCGGTCCGCAACCGCGTGCTCGCTCCCTCGCATCGGCTGCGCTACTCCCCGGGGAGCCTTCTCGTCATCGTTGGCGCTCAGGCGTCGGAGCCGGCCGCGTTCGCCGAGCGAGTCGTCGAGGAGCGCGGCGCGGTGCTCGCCCCCGCTCGGGTACGAGCACTCCTGGCCGGCCGGGTCGCCGAAGGCGAGCTCGAGGAACGTACGAGCGAACTGCTCGCTGGCGCCGTTCTCAAGCGGCTGCAGTCAGAGCAGACCGTCGTGCTGCCGCTCGAGGGTTTCGACGCTGGAGAGCGCGAACGGTACGTGCGCCTCGCGCACGGCCTCAGGCGCCCGCGACACCTGATCCTGCTGGACGCTTCACGCGACAAGGCGCTCGACGACGACGAGCGACCGGCACTCGACGAACTCCGGCGGTCGCTAGACGCCGGCGAGCTCGGCCTCGAGGGCTTCCAGACCGCGCTGCGTCTCGGCGGCCATGCGCTCACCGAGCTGAAACGAATCGTCTTTCAGCCCCCGCCGCGCGACGACTGAGCCTCGCGTCAGGCAGATCGCCAAAGGGTGTGGCTATCCACCCTGCGGTGCCCCGTCGCGCGCGATGACGCGAACGTCGGCCGCGGTCGACTCGCGCAGAGCGGCTGCGAGCGGGTGCCCTCCTCGCGAGAACAGCCACCGGCGGGCCGGTAGCAAAATGATGTCGAACGCGCCGTCCGCCGCCCAGCCGGCCAGCGACGTATCGCCGCCTTCGACGACGACCTCGAACGCGGTCCGCTCGGCTTGCGGACCCAGCAGTCGGCGCGCCTTGCCCAGCTCCCGCTGCGCGCTGTCCCGGACCGCGTCGTTGAAGTCGCGAGCGCTGACGCCGGTGCCACGTACGCGCGTATCCCTGGGCGCGACGGTTACGACAGTCAGCTGTCCACCCTGAGCCTGGATCAGCGCGCGGGCTTGATCTAACGTCCTGGCGCCGGACGCCCCCGGCTCGTAGAGCACCAGCACACGCGGCCCGTCGTTCGCCAAGTCCGCAACCGCCGGCTCAGGTTGGCGCGCGCCCGCGAGATCCTCGGCGACCGTGCACGCGGGGGGCGGGCTTGGGGTGCTGCCAGATCCAAGGGCGCACGGCGTTACAGATCTTCTCACGACCCAGGGGGCTCGCGAGCTGGCGCGCCGCCGACTCGGCGACGTCGCGATGGATTTCACCGCCGGTGTGGATCTAACGCGAAAACCCACCAAGGGAGCTTGTGATGACCAGCAGTGCGACAATCGCCAATCGCTCAGTTCTTATCACCGGGGCCAACCGCGGTCTCGGGCGAGCGCTCGTCGAAGAGGCGCTCAGAAGGGGCGCGGAGCGGGTGTACGCGGCGTCCCGGCAGCCGCGGACGCATCCGAGCCACCGGGTCAGATCTCTGGCGCTCGACATCACTGACCCGGGGCAGATCCAGGCCGCGGCCCAGCAGATCGCCGGGCTCGACCTCCTGATCAACAACGCCGGCGTGTCGCTGCCCGACGACCTCGGCGGCCGTCACCCACTCGAGCACCACCTTGCGGTGAACCTGTACGGCACCTGGGACGTGACTCAGGCGTTCCTGCCTGCACTCGAGCGCTCGCAGGGCGCAATCGTCAACATCGTCTCACTGGCGGCGTTCGCCGCGGTGCCGGTGCTGCCCGCCTACTCAATCTCGAAGGCCGCGTTGTTCGCCCTGACGCAGTCACAGCGCATGCTCCTGGCGAGGGCTGGGGTCACGGTCCATGCCGTGATGGCGGGTCCGATTGACACCGACATGGTCCGTGGTCTGGCGATCCCGAAGACCGCCCCGGAGATCGTTGCCAGCGGCGTCCTTGACGGAGTCGAGCGCGGCGAGGAGGAGATCTTCCCCGACTCGATGTCCGCGACCCTCGCTGCCGGCTGGTACGCCGGGGAGGCCAAGGCGCTCGAACGCCAGAACGCCGCGCTCGTCCCTTCCGAGCCGGTCGCTGTGTAGCCAACGGGGGCCGGACGGCACCGTCCCGCCCCCGGCTCTTATTGCGGCGACCGGCGGATCTGAGTCCGGCGGCACGCCCTGATCCACCCACCCCCGGACCCACCCAGCCCATGAGGAGCAAGACATGACCGTTCAAACCGTAGGAACCCACGCGCAATGGGACGCCGCCCGCGCCGACCTGCTCAAGCGAGAGAAGGAACACACCCAGTTGGGCGACGAGCTCGCCCGCCGGCGCCGCGAACTGCCTTGGGTAGTGGTCGACAAGCCATACACGTTGCAGACCGCGGACGGTCCCAAGCCGCTGGCCGCGCTGTTTGACGGTCGCTCGCAGCTGCTGATCTACCACTTCATGTTCGGCCCCCGCTACGAGCAAGCATGCCCGACCAACTCATCGATTGCCGACGCCATCAACGGCCTGCTGCCGCATCTGCAGGCGCGCGACATAACCATGATGCTGGTCTCAGGCGCGCCGGTGGAAAAGCTGATCGCCTACCGCGAGCGCATGGGCTGGGATCTCAACTGGGCGTCGAGCTACGGCAGTGATTTCGATCTCGAGCTCGGGTTCTCCAGCACCGAGGAACAGACCCGCGCCTGGGTCGGTTCATCGCAGTCGGCGGCCCTGCCGCCGGTCGCGCGTCGCAACGCGCAGGCGAGCGGCACCGATCTCGTCGGATACCTGACCGAAGGCTACGGTTTCAATGCCTTCGCGCTCGAGGACGGGACGGTCTATCGGACATATTCGACCACCGGTCGCGGCGTCGAGTTCCTGATGACCTACTACGGGGTGCTCGATCGGGCACCACAGGGGCGCGACGAGAGCGAAGGGTTCCAGATGTGGATTCAGCGCCGCGACGAGTACGACGGTGGGCAATGACCCGCGAGATCATCGAAACTGGTGAGCGGCGGCTCGCGGTAGTCGAGGTCGAGCAGGAGCGTGGCAAATGATCCCTACAAGTGCGAGTCAGTCCCCGCAGGTGGTGCATCTGGAGCTACACACCCGCGACCGTGAGGCCTCGAGTCGGTTCTACTCCGGCCTGCTGCAGTGGCAGACGCAACGGATCACCACCCCGTGGGGCAGCTACCACGCGCTCAAGCTCGGTTCCGGACTCGATGGCGGGATCGTCGAGTGCCGGGCGCCCCGGGCCAGTTGGCTGCCCTACATCGCGGTCGATCAGATCGAGGCGACCACGGAGCGGGCGCGCCGGATGGGCGCACGGGTGCTGCTCGCCCCGCGAGAGGGGCCCGCCGGCTGGCGGGCCGTCCTGTCCACGCCCGTGGGCGGAGAGATCGCGCTGTGGCAGCCCAAACCCCAGCCACCGAGGGTGACACGATGAACGAAACACAGCTGCTCAAGGCGGCACGCGATGGAGACGAACGGGCCTACGCAGCGCTGGTTGAGACGCACCGCGGCCAGCTATACGCGCATTGCTACCAGATGCTCGGCTCGGTCCACGACGCCGACGACGCCGTGCAGGAAGCTCTGCTAAGGGCATGGCGGGCGCTCGCTCGTTTCGAAGCCCGCAGCTCGCTGCGGACGTGGCTGTACACGATCGCAACCAACGTCTGCCTACGGATGATCGACCAGCGACCCTTCCCCCGGATCCTCCCGATGGACTACGGGCCGCCGGCCGACCCGCATGACGGGCTTGGGCCGCCGCTCTTGGAATCACGCGAGGTCGAGCCAGTCCCAGACAGCGAGCTTGGCCTCGCCGAGGGCATCGCCGGGCCCGAGGCCCGCTATGAACAGCGCGAGGCGATCGAACTCGCGTTCATCGCCGCGCTCCAGCACCTGCCGGCCCGCCAGCGGGCCGTGCTCATCCTCCGCGACGTGCTCGGCTTCTCCGGCGCCGAGGTCGCGGACGTGCTCGACACAACCGCGACGTCGGTCTACAGCCTGCTTCAGCGCGCGCACGCGACAGTCGACGAGCGGCTGCCGGATCGCAGCCAGCAGGCGACGCTCCGGGCGCTCGACGACCAGCAGCTGCGCACGATCGTCGACCGCTACACCGAGGCCTGGGCCCACAACGACGTGGACGCGATCGTGCACATGCTGACCGACAGCGCGACGCTCGCGATGCCGCCAATCGCCACCTGGTACCGGGGTCTCGAGGCGATCGCGACGATGTTCCGCACCGTCGCGTTCGCCGACGGGCGAAGCTGGCGGATGCTCCCGACGTCGGCCAACGGGCAGCTTGCCGTGGGCACATACGAACGTGACAGCTCTGGCGTCTACGCGCCGCACGGCGTGACCGTCCTTACCCTAGGCGGTCACAAGATCGACGAGATCGCCGCTTACTACGGCCCCTGGATGCTTGAGCGCTTCGGGCTACCGCCACGGGCGTAACGCGCGGTCGACGACAGTGCTCGATCGCCACCGCGGAGCCCCCGACGCCCTGGACCGGCGGTCCTCTTCGCATCGTTGAGAATTGGCGGTCGGCCTTGCCTGACGGAGATCCGGGGTCTAGTCTGCGGCTGGAGCGATCCTGACCGGGGGTGCTGTCGAGTGATTTGTCGGGTCTGGCAGGGACTGCTGGTGGCGTTGCTGGTCGCGCTGGGCGTGCTGGCTGCGATGCCGATCGCCGCCCAGGCGACCGCGATCACCGAGTTCCCCCCGGGCGGCCTGGGCTCGGGTCATGACCCGCTTGGGCTGGCATCCGGTGCCGATGGGAATCTCTGGTTCACCGACGGGGGTAGCGCGCACGCTATCGGCAGGATCACGACCGCCGGCGCGATCCAGGAGTTCACGGCGGGGCTGACCAGTCCGGCCAATCCCTTCGACATCACCCAGGGGCCCGACGGGAACATGTGGTTTACCGCCAGCGGCGACGCACCCCACAACGCGATCGGAATGGTGACGCCGTCGGGGGCGATCAAGGAGTTCGGCCCCCCGGCCACCGAGCCGAACATGGCACCTGCGGAGATCACGGCTGGCCCGGATGGGAACCTGTGGTACCTCGACATCGCGACCCCGGCGATCGGCAGGATCACTCCGGCGGGGGTGATCACCGAGTTCACGTCGGGGTTGCTGACCGGGGCGATGCCGGAGACGCTGACCGCCGGCGCTGACGGGAACATGTGGTTCACCGACAAGGCGAAGGGGGCGATCGGTCGGGTCACGCCGGCAGGCGTGATCAAGGAGTTCCATACGGGCAAGGCGGGGTCGATGCCGACCGAGAGCACCCTGGGCGCCGACGGGAACGTCTGGTTCAGTGACCCTGGCGTGCCGGCCGTCGGACGCGTCACGCCCGATGGCACGATCACCGAGTTCAAAATGGGCCTGAACGCGAATGCCGATCCGGACCCCATGACGCTCGGTCCTGATGGCAACGTGTGGTTCATCGACCAGAACTCCTCCGACCGGGCGGTCGGCCGGATCACGCCTTCGGGGGCGATCACTGAGTTCGACAAGGGCCTCAGCCAGAACAATCCACAGGACGACATCACGGTGGGAGCCGACGGGAACATCTGGGTCGAGCAGGCATCGGAGGACGGGCTCGCGGCCGGAGGGGTGGCGAGAATTACGACCGCCGGTGTGATCACCGAGTTCACGGGCGGTCTGAACACCAACCCAGGCCAGGGTTCTGATGGTGATGTCCTGCTGTCGGGCCCGGACGGAAACCTGTGGTTCAGCGATCGCGGCTCGCTGGCGATCGGAAAGATCTCGTTGCAGATCCCGCCGACCGCGACCACGGGCACGGCGGACGCCGTCACGGACACGACCGCGACCGTCGCGGGGATGATCAACCCGCTCGGCTCGCCGACGACCGCCACGTTCCAGTACGGGACGACCTCGGCGCTCGCGTCGACGGCGGCCGCCGGGACGCTGCCGGCCAGCGGCGACCCGTCGTCGGTCACCGCCAACTTGACCGGCCTGACACCCGGGACGGTCATCTTCTACCGCGTCGTGGCGAACAATGGTTTCGGCGGGACGGTGACTCGGCGCCGTGCAGTCGTTCATGACGACCGGAAGCCCGCCGCCGACCACCGCCGTCGCCACCACCACCACCAGGTTCACCGCCACCACCATCGGCGCGGCTGCTGACAGCGACGGTCGGCAATCAGCAGATCCAGCTGGCGACGCCATCGCTGCTCGTCTGCACTGCGAGAGCCAAGACCCTGGCAGTAACGCTCCGCTCCGGAGCGATCGCGCACTCGCGCGCAGCCAAGCTGCGCTTCGCACGCGCCACCTTCTTCATCGACAAGGGCGTCAGGCACACCCGCAAGCGAACGACGCGCCTGCGCAACGGCCACAAGCACACGAAATTGGTCGTCGTGTTCACCGCGAACGCGGTAGCGCGCCACCTGCCTTCGACGCCCGTCCTTCGGCTCACCGGCCTGAAATCAGGCTCGCACACGCTGCGGGTCACGGTCTTCTACAAGAAGACCGTCACCAAGCACCGCCACCGCAGGACGGTCGTCGTAACCAAAAGGCTGAGCGCAAAGTTCAACGTCTGCTAGTTCCATACGGCCCGCTGGCACGGACTGCTCTGCCGGACGTCACGTCCCTGGGTCGATCTGATCGGAGATTGGTCTTTTGCGACTGCCGCGACCGCCGGCCTCATCTGCCGCCGGTCCCGAGCAGCGGATTCGCGGCTCTGAGCACCGACTCCCCGCTGTCGAACACGGCCCCGACTGGCTGGAACGAGATGTCGATTGAGTGGTAGCGGTTGGCGTTCGCGCGCAACCGGAATGTGACGCTGTCGGCGGGGGCATCGATCTGACCGACAGGCTCCGAGTAGACGAGCGAGTTGTAGAGCCAGACCTCGTAGTGGCCGTGGGTCGCCTTCGGCAGGCCACGGACGGTCACAGATAGGATCGGATGTGGCCATCCCCGGGTCACCACGACTGAGCCCGCGACCCCCGCCGGACCGCCGGCGAGCGGGACGAGCGTGTTCCCCGGCGACTTGCTCGCGATCGGTGCAGCGACTGTGCTGGACGCTGATGTTGCGCTGCGCGTGGCGGATAAGGGCCGGCGGGACGCCTGCGCGTGATGTGGGGCAGGGCTGCTCGATCCGGACGTAACGACGAGGACGACGACCACTATCGCGGCGGCGACCACGAGCAGCGTTAGCGCGCCTTGCCCCAGCCGCCGGCGCTGGATGGCGGCCGGCGCGCTTGGCGGGCGCCCGTTCGGGCCCCGGGAGGCCGAGGTCTCGGCCAGCGCCGCCCGTAGATCTTCTGGCGGCAGGCCGAGCTCGCCACTTAGCTGCTCGATGATCCGCGCGCGCCGGTGCGCGATCGTCTCTTCCGTCACGCCGGCCAGGCGGGCGACCGCCGCGTCATCGAGCCCGCGATGCATCCAGATGTTGACCAGCGCCCGGTCAGACGGGTCGAGCGTGGCAGCGGCGCCGATCAGTCGGCGGGTCGCAGCCCGAGTCATAGACGCCGGCGTGTTGGGTACTGCACGGTCGCAGGGCACGGATTGCTAGTGTTTTGCCTCGTCCAGCAAGACTCCACGGATGCGCAACCGATCTGCACCGCACCCCAGTTTGACACTTCTTGCGTTGGTGTTGTTTGTGTGGCTGTTCTGGCCCGCGCAAGCACTGGCCGCCGCGCTGGTCAGGTTCATTCACGCGGTGCCCGGGGTCGGCACCGCTGCCGTCAGCGTCCACACGAGCAGCGGCTCGGAGAACTTCGGCTCGATCGGCTTCGGCCAGGTGACGCCGTTCAAGAGCTTGCGCGCAGGAGCGTTTCGCTGGACCTTGACGGGCGGCGGAAAGACGCTGGCCAGCGGCACATCGACGGTCCGCAACGGCGTCTACGACATCGCGATCGTCGAGAACTCCGCCATGTCGGGCGTCCAGCTCGGCGTCTACAAGACCGCCGGCGCGATGGCGGGCATGAGCCTCGTACGGGTGATCCATGCCGCCCCGGAACTTGGTCAGCCGATGTTCATGGTCGACTCCCACACGCTGGCCAACCACATGCGATACGGGACCATCTCCCCGTACTACTCGGTCCCGCCCGGGAGCCATGCGTTCTCGGCCATGAAGCCGTGGCTGATGAAGCCGGGCGATCCGACCCTGATCAACGTCAAGGGGATGCGCTTCCGCCGGGGTGTGTCCTACACCGTATTCGCGATCGGCACCCGCGGCCAAATGGCGCGCGTCGTACGCGTCGTCGACCGCGGTGCCCCGCTCACGCGCCCGATGACGTTCTCATCGATGCGCGGTCCGTCGATGAGCGCCTCGGGCTCGATGATGATGGTGCAGGCGGGAGACTCACTGTGGTCGATCGCGAGCAAGCTCGCGGGCCCTGCGGCGACCGGTAGCCAGATTGCGAACAAAGTCGCCGCGCTGTGGAGACTGAATAAAAACCGCCTCGCCACCGGAGACCCGAACCTCATCTTCCCCGGCCAGCACCTGATGCTGCCCTCCTAGGGATGCGCAGCGGAGCACGACGCGCTCCCCCACATCTTCGGGACCCCGCGGTCGCTCTAAGGCTCGTCCGGGTGTCCGGTCGCGATGGCCTCGGGCTGTCCCGGCTGAGCGGGCGGCGCTGGATCGAGGCGGCGCGACAGGTAGATCCCGACGATCGCCACTGCGCCACCTAGGCCGACCGTCGCGCGCACGACGTTCGGTGGCAACTCCCTGCGGGCCAGAAGACACGCCACGCTGTCCACCGCATCGGCGAGCGCTGAGCCCTCGAGCCAGCCGCGCACCGGCTTACCCCGGTCAAGCGCGATCACCGTACCCAGCCCGAGCGCGATGTCCCGACCGCCGAGCATCCGCGCGAGCAGAGGAGTGGTTCCGCGCGGTGTGCGCCCGGCGCCCAGGACGCGTGCCGCCAATCGCGGCGCGATCAGCGCCGTTGCGCCGATGGCGACCCGAACGCGTGCGAGCGTCAGAGCTAAGGTCGTGTCGTCCATGACCGTGATCCTTCCCGATCGCGGCCGGCTCAATCGCGGCGATCGGCGATCAAGGCCCAACAGGCCGGCCGTTCAGCGGCCGCGTGAAGCAGCGAGCTAACGCGGTAGGCCGACCCACTCGATGCTGCGGTCCCAGAGCTCTGATGCGAGCTCGGGGGTCGCGACGCCACTGGGTTCCTGGCGCCGGCAACCGTCGTAGTAATGACCGCTGTCGGCACTGACGTCGGGCGAGGTCGCGCAATACAGCGACGTCTGCGCCCCCTCCGCGGGCGAAAGCATGTTCCGCGTCATCAGCGGGCGCACAGGCCAAGGCACCCGACGCCAGACATCCGAAGCGACCGAACCGGGGTGCAACGAGTACGTCGTTACGCCGGTTCCATCCAGCCGGCGAGCAAGCTCCTGGGCATGGAGCACATTCCCGAGCTTGGAGACGCAGTATTCCGGGAATCCGGTCAAGCTCTTCGTGCGCCGCCGGACGGCGTTGTAGTCGATTCCAGAGGCGCGGTAATGCCCGATGCTCGCGACGTCGACGACTCGAGCGGGTGCGCTCTCGCGCAGTCGATCGAGCAATAGCGCCGTCAACAGGAACGGGCCGACGTAATTGGTGCCGAAGGCAAGCTCGAAGCCGCTCTCAGTCATTCCCCGCCCGCCCGCGAGACCAGCGTTGTTGATGAGGACATGGAGCGGCTCATCGGCCCGCAGAAACTCGTCGGCACACGCCCGCACCGATTCGAGGTCGCCCAGGTCGAGGCGGAGGAACTCGACCGCGCTGGGCCGGCCAGGGCCACAATCTCATCGATCATCGGCTGGCTCTTCTGTTCCGAGCGACCCGTGACGAACACACGGCCGCCGCGTCCCGCCAAAGCGAGCGCCGTCTCTCGCCCGATGCCCGTGTTCGCGCCGGTCACGACAAAGGTTCTCTGGTCCAGGTCCCCGATCTGCGCAGCATACGCACCCGTCGCCAGAGTCCCGGTCGCACCCGAGCTAGCTAACTTGAAGGCGGCGGTCGCGCTGGAGCAGGGAGCGATATCGCGCGTGGTCGAGCATGTATTCCCGCCGGCCTCCAAAGTCGCGCCGGCGTTGTTGGACAGATCTGTTTGCGCTCTGTCGCTGCAGTTCTTTGGCGGGTAGTGCGATTCGGCCGGCCAGGACGTCGGCGACCCAGGCCGCCTGATCCTCCGCGACCGGCAGCAGCGCCCGGTGGGTCTCAAACAGCCCGACGAAGAACAGGTTCTCGGTGTCGGTGTGACCGATGCCCCGGTAGAGGCGGTCAGCCCGCGGACGCGCATGCTCGGGAAGGAAATCGGTGGCCGGCTCATCGCCGGTGGCATGCACGATGACGTCGATCTCGGCGGCCGTCCCATCGACGAAGCCGACGCGGTGTCCCTGGGTGTCGGCGACCGCCGGACGGAAGCGGACCAGGCCGCTGCGGACCGCGCGAGGAAACGTGTCCGAGATCGCGATGATGTCATCGCCGCACCGTCGGGTCGGTCGCGGCAAGCCATGTCGGTGAAGCCGCCCGGTCGTCGCCTTGCAGAACCCGGCAAGGACCGGTCGCCGAAGACTCCATGGCACGACGCGCGCTACCCGTGGGTCGTCGAGCCAGTCGATCGGAACTCCGTACAGCCGCCGAGTCATCATCCACAGCGGCGAGCGCACCGAAACCTGGACCGTCTTGGCGACCCCAGCTATCTCACCGGCGATCTCACCGCCCGAGGTCCCGAGGCCCAGGATCAGCACGCGCTTATCGGCAAAGCGCTCGGGAGTCCGATACGCGGCGCTGTGCAGCTGCTCGCCGTCGTAGGTTCCCGGCAGCGACGCAAAGCGCGAGCGTCCGTTGGTAGGCAGCGCGCAAACGACCGCGCGGTAACGCCGTCGCTCGCCGTCCTTCGAAACGAGCGTCCAGCCCTCTCCATCCTGCTGCGCGCTCGCCACCGCCCATTCGAGCTCGGTCCTCGCCCAGAGCCCGGCCTCCGAGGCCACCTCCTCGAGATGCGCGAGCACCTCGGTGTGCGTCGCATACTGCCACGGTCGACCGGCAATCCGCCGCCCACCGATCGACATACGCAGCTTGCTCGTGTTCGCGACCAGCGAGGCATAACAGGCCGAACCCGTGCCGTTCTCGTCATACCGCCACGTACCGCCGATCCCGTCGCGCGCTTCGAGCAGCTCAAACGCAACGCCCGCACGAGACAACGCCGCGGCGGCAAGAATCCCGGACCCTCCGGCGCCGATCACGGCGACCGGACACTCACCTACGGTGACCATCAGTGGCAAGCCTGTCCTCGGCTGACACCAAAGTCAAGCCACCTGGCCGTCGCCGGTGAGATGCCTCGGCCCTCGTGCCGGCGGGAGCGGACAGCGGGCGATCAGAGCGTGAAGCGGTAGAGGTTGCTCTCGCGAAGCTTGAATCCCTCTCGGACATACAGCGCGTTAGCCGCCTCGCGGTCCGGGCGCGACGTCAGGTCGACAGTTCGCGCGCCGGCGCGTCGAGCGACTGCGATCGCTTCGCGGACAAGCAGGCCACCCAAGCCCTGTCCGCGCGCGCTGTCATCGACGACGACATCCTCGATCCAGGCGCGCACGCCGGTCGGGACACGGAAGACGACCAGGGTCAGCGTCCCGAGGATCCGACCACCGTCGTCTCGACCGATCAGAAGCCGGCACGCGGGCGACGAGATGAGCTCGTCCAGCTCGGAGGGTGTCGGCGGCTGCGCCGACGCCGAAAGCTGGCCGACGAGCTCACGGATGGCCGTCAGCACGCCGTCGGAGCTCCCGCTTACTTCCTCGACCTTCAGTGTTGTGCTCACCTCGCGCACGCTATCCGGATGCCGGCCGGGGGTCGCTCCGGGCGTGAAGGCAGGAGCGCGTTACAGCGAGTGCAGGAAGTCGATCAGCCCCGGGAAGTAATGGTCCGGGTCGTCGAACTGGGCGAGATGGCTGCCGTCCGGGCAGTGCAGGTATCTCCCTCGCGGCAGCTGGTCGGCCATCCACCGCAGGTGGTCGGGATCCATCGTGTCGTGTGTGGCGCCGATGACGAGCGTGGGCACATCGATGTCCTTCAGGTCCGCCGTGCGATCCCAGTCTTCGAGGGTGCCGCTCAGCCCAAGCTCGCTGGGGCCCTGCATGGGGACGTAGATGGACGCGTTGATATGCGCCAACCCGCGTTGGACCGGGTCCGGCCAATCGGCCGCCGGCATCCGGCAAACGTGCAGCGTGTAGTGATGCTCGATCAGGAGCTGTTCGTACCGGGGGTCGTCAGTCCGCCCCTCCGCCTCCATGCGTTTGATCTCGGCGAGCACCTCCTGGTCCATGGTCGGCATCAGGACGTTGTTCGCGTACTCGTTGTATAGCGGCGCGCTCGACATCATGTTGGAAATGACCAAAGCCTTGAGGTCCTGCTGGTGGTGCAGCGCATACTCCAGCGCGAGGATCCCGCCCCACGACTGGCCGAGCAACACGAAGTTCCCGCGGTCCAAGCCGAGGGCCCGGCGGACCTGCTCGACCTCGTCCACGAACCGGTCGAGCGTCCACAGCGAGGGATCGTCGGGTTGGTCGCTGCGAAACGAGCCGAGCTGGTCGTAGTAGTAGTACTCGATTCCCTCTCTCGGAAACCAGACGTCGAACGGCTCGTAGAGCTCGTCCGTGGCTCCGGGTCCCCCGTGCAGCAACAGCACCTTGAGCTCGGGATTGGTTCCGACCCGCCGCGTCCAGACCCGGAAGTCGCCGCTCGGAGTGCTGATCGGGACCATCCGCGCTCCACCGGAAACGACGTCGCGGGGGTCCCAAGTGGAGGTATCGAAATATGGGTTCGGCGACGGTGAGATCCGCGCAGCCTACTCGGGCGCGATCAGAAGGTCAGATCGTCGTGAGCACCGGTCACCCAACCGATGTAGCGGTCGGCAGACCGGCGCACCGCGGCGGCTGCGTCACCGTCGATCATGCGGCCGAAATTGTCGTATAGCCGGTCAAACTCAAGCGGCTCGACGACCGCGGTGATGCGCTCTACGACGGCCGGGGACAGCGGGATCCGGTTCGGGTAGCTGCGCAGGAAGGTGACCGTGGCGCGATCAGGGTTGGCGTGGATCGTGTCGGAGGTCAGCAACACCCCGCGGCCGTCGGCGCCCGCCGTCCAGTGCACGACCGAGCTGCCGGCGAAGTGGCCGCCCAACTCCAGTAGCGCGAGCCCGGGCGCGATCTCGTGGCGCTCGCGCCATGGCCGGATGGCGGGGTCGGGCCGCTGCACCCAGTCGAGCTGCGGCTCACACACGAGCACCGGCACACCCCCCAACGCCCGGCTCCACTCAACCTGCACGCCAAACATGTGAGGGTGGCTCGCGGCGATCGCCAGCACCGGGCCGCAGGCCTGAATGCGGGCCACGGCGTCCTCGTCCACGTAGCCAACCGGGTCCCACAGGAGGCTGCCCGCGGGGGTGGTCACCAGGTGGCTCTGCTGGCCGATCCCGACCTTGGGCTCCGCGGTCACCCCGAGCAGATCCGGCTCGAGCTCGGCGACACGCACCCAGTCGCCCGCGACGGTCAGCTCGGCCAGGGTCGTCCAGCGCTGCCCGTCGGCAGGAACCCACTGGCGTTCGTCGGCGCAGATCGCACACGTGCCGACGGGCTCCGCGTGCTCGACTCCGCAGGTCGCGCAGATCCACACCGTCGGCGTCTCAGCCGCCGGCTCACTCATGTTTGCCACCGCCCACCGTGATCCGACGATCATAGGCGGGCGGCGGCGCACCGGAACGGTCGCAGGCTGACGGTGCGCTAGCAACCACCCCGCTCCGCATCGCCGTCATTGGGCGTGATATGACGGGCCCGAGAGAGAACTACCGAGAGGACGGCCATGCCCCCCAGCAGCGTGCATTTCAACGGCTCGGTCAACCTTGACGACGCCGAGACCGTGATGCGGGAGATCTGCTCGCGCATCCCCAACGGCTTGCGCCGGATGACCGACGGAGAGACCGGCGATCGCGGTTACTGGATCCACTTCCAGATCCAGAAGTTCCAGCAGATGCCGGAGTTCGAGGTGGTCTCGGTCGGCCGGGCCTACGAGACCGCCGACGATGCTCCAGCATCGCCTCAACTTCGGCTCACCGAGGGCGCGTCAGCCGAGGCGATCAACTGGCCCGACCTCGGCTACGCCGATGCCTACACGGAGTCATTTGCGACCTTCGAGCGGATGCAGAACGCGGGCACGATCCCGTCCGACGTGCGCTTCCAGCTGCAGTACCCGACTCCCCTGGCATCGATTGCCGGGACGATCGTGCCCGAGGACCAGCCGGCGGTCGCGCCCTCATACGAGCAGGCGCTGTTCGCCGACCTCGACACCGCGCTCGAGCGGATGCCGCACGACCGAGTCGCCGTACAGTGGGACGTCGCGGTCGAGTTCGGGGCCCTGGAGGGCGCGATGGGCCCGCAGGTGCCGTTGGACCAGATCCTCCCCGGTCTGGTGCGCTGCGTCGAGCGCGTGCCTGCCGATGTCCCGGTGGGCATGCACCTCTGTTACGGCGACTACGGGCACCAGCACTTCAAGCAGCCCGACTCGCTGCAGATGCAGGTGGACCTCGTCAACGGCGTGACCTCGGCCGCCCGGCGCTCGGTCGACTTCATCTCCTTCACGGTGCCGCAGGGCCGCAACGACAGCGCCTACTTCGAGCCCCTGGGCGGTCTGGGCACCGGACCTGACACCGAGCTGTACTTCGCGCTGGTGCCCTATCACCCCGATGATCAGGCCCCGGGCACGCCCGCCGAGCAGATCGAGCACATCGACGCCGCCCTGCTCAACTCCCCGGCGGGCGCCCGCCACTGGGGGATCTGCACCGAGTGCGGAATGGGCCGGGTCGACGCGGGCGATGTGCCCCGGTTGCTCGACCTCCACAGCCAGATCCTGGCCACCTGACGAGGCGTTCTTCCCGCCGCCGACCGTGGGACGGCGCGCGCCGCCCGCGGACTGACGCAACCCGCAGCCCGCATTAGCCGGGTGGGCGCAACAGCGATTCCAGGTCGGCGACCGCTCCCAGGTGCGCCAGCTTGTCGGGGTTGACGATCGAGCTGACGCTCTGGATCTGACCCGCGACGATTTCCAGTGCCCACACCCCGATCAGCCGCTCCCGGCCGTCCAGCAGCAGGGCCCCCGGGCCGCCGTTGACCTCGACGGGCCGTAGCGACGCTCCCGGAATCCGGCGCCCGAGCCTGGCCCAGTTGAGCAGGGTACGCGCGACCCGATTGCGCCCGTGCAGCGAGCGCGCCAGCGCCGGCACCTTGCCGCCGCCGTCGCCGGTCAGCACGACGTCGTGGGCGAGCAACGCCTCCAGGCCCGCCAGGTCGCCCTGCTCGGCGGCTGCGAAGAACCGCTGCGCGAGCTCGTCGCGCTGCTCGCGGGTCGTCTGGAATCGGACCCACCCACCCCGGCGCTGCTCGACATGGCGTCTGGCGCGGGTCGCGAGCTGGCGGACGTTGTCCTGCGACTTGCCGACGATCGCCGCGATCTCCGAATATCCGTAGTCGAACACGTCGTGGAGCAGCAGCACGGCCCGCTGCTCCGGCGAGAGGCTTTCCAGCAACACCAGCATCGCCAGCGACAGTGAGTCCGCCATCTCGGCGTGGCGCGCAGGATCGTCGTCGCGGTCGGTGATGATCGGCTCCGGCAGCCACTCACCCACGTAGCGCTCGCGGCGAGCGCGGGCCGAGCGCAGCTCGTCGATCGCCAGTCGGGTCGTCACCGTGGCCAAGAACGCCCGCGGCGATGCGATCCGCTCCCCGGCGTCGAGCGCCTGGTGCAACCGCAGCAGCGCTTCCTGGACGACGTCCTCTGCCTCGGACACGCTGCCGAGCATCCGGTAGGCGATCGCGAACGCGACCGGCCGGAGCTCGTCAAGCAGTTGCTCCCGATCGCTCACGCGCGCCCAAGGAGAAGCTGCCGCCGTGAATCCCTGCCGCCAGCTCGGGTGCGCCGGCAGCCACTCCAGCTCGCGCTTGGCCTTGGCGTTCGAGGCGCCGCGGATCTCGGTCATCATCACCGCACCGGCCTCCCCGGCGAACAGTCGCCCGATGAAACGAGGTATGCGCATCGGCTCCTTGGCGCCCAGGGTATGCGCCAGGGCAGGCAGCCAGTCGGCGACCGGGGCGGGGTCATCGTCGACCACGTTGTAGACGCCGGGGCGACCGCGGTCGACTGCGGCCACCGTCGCCTCGGCGGCATCGGCGATGTGGATGAACGACCACACCCCGCCGCCATCGCCGACCACCGGCAACTTGCGCTTTCGAATCATCTCGAACTGCTCACCGCCTGGCGACATCGACGTGCCAGGACCGTAGAACGCGCCGTAGCGCAGGACGATGCCCTCCGTCCAATCGGCACGCAGGACTGCCTGCTCGAGATGGCGGATGGCGGCCAAGCTCGCTCGCATTTCGTTGGCGGGCGAGGGGTCGAGCGGATCCTCCTCGACTTTCACCGCCCCACCGGTACGGGCGTATGGCCACGCACAGTAGCTCTGCGCCACGAACCGCCGGACGCCCATGGCCTGCCCGGCCGAGAGCAGGTGGTCCGTGCCCTCGGTACGCAGGCGGTTGGTCAGCGCGAAGTCACGATCGAAGTGACGCGGGTCGAGCGTCCGGATCGCCGTCAGCTGATGGACGATCACGTCCGGCTTCGCTCGCCCCACGGCGTCCGCGACCTGATCGGGATCGAGCGCGTCGGCGACCACCGGCACCGCGCCCAGCTCATACACCGTCGCCTGCTTTGACTCGGTGCGCGTCATGCCATGAACCTCGTGACCGGCGGCCACCAGACGCGGCACCAGCTGCTTGCCCATCGCTCCCGTCGCGCCGCCGACAAACACTCTCATCGTCATCTCCTTAGATCGAGGATTGCCTTCATGGCACAAGACGAGACAGCGCCCTCGCCCGTGACAGCGGTGCATTGCGTATGCGCGTCGACCTGCTTTCCCGCCAGCAGTCGGACGATCGTGATGCCGGCGCAGCGTCCGCACGGGCCGATCGACGCGGTCGGAATCGGAGCGTGCGGCCCCCGCGCCGTCATTCGCCAGCGCGTCACGACGCGGTCGTCTTCGGCGATCTGGTCCTCGATCTTCGTGTAGAGGTCAGGGCAGGCGATGCGCCGGTCAGAGACGTACCGGCGCACTCCGTCTGGGCCGTTGAGCGCGGAGGCGACGCACGCCAAGGCGCCCGATGAAGTCCCTGGCCACGAGTTCGTCGATCAGCTCCAGCCGGCCCTCGTTGAGCACCTCCTCGATGAACTGCTGAACCTTTTGCTTGTTGACGTCGCTGACGCTCATCCGCCGCAGAGATCGTCTCCGCACGCCGTCACGCGAACAAGGGAGGATCCCCGAGGGTTTCCCCCCAAAGATCTCCAGCGGGCCCGCTTCGCGACGGGTGTATCGTCCGATCGTGCCGCCGGACACGGGGGTAGCGCTTCTGGAGCGCGAGCACGAGCTTCGGGCCGTGCGTGATGGACTCGATCGCGCGCGCGCCGGCGACGGAGCGCTGCTCCTGGTCGAGGGACCGCCGGGCGTCGGCAAGACGGAGCTTGTGCGCGAGGCGCGCGCAACCGCCGGCCGGGCTCAGCTCACGACGCTGGAGGCCAAGGGATCAGAGCTCGAGCGACCGTTTGCCTTCGGGATCGTGCGCCAGCTGCTCGAGCCGGTGATCGGCAAATCGTCTGGACACGACGACCTATTCACTGGCGCCGCGGCGCCGGCGGCACGGCTGTTTGAGACCGACGAGGGGGGTGCCTCCCGCTCGGACGCGGACTTCGACGCGCTCCACAGCCTCTACTGGCTGATCGTCAACCTCTCCGACCGAGCACCCGACGCTCGTGTCGGTCGATGATTGCCAGTGGTCGGATCCGGACTCGCTGCGGTTTTTGTCCTATCTCGGCCAGCGACTCGAGGGGCTCCGCGTCGCGGTGCTGCTCGCCGGGCGCGCCCCCGGATCAGACAGCGGCCGAGACCGCGTCGCTGTGGGCGCAGATCGCCTCGCGCCCAGACGCGGTCGCGCTCTACCCGCGAACGCTGAGCGAGCCGGCGGCGGTGGCGTTGACCCGTGAGCGGCTCGGCACCGACGCCGAGGATGAGTTCTGTCGCGCCTGCCACACCGCGACCGGCGGCAACCCACTGTTCCTGCGCGAGCTCCTCGGCGCGCTGGGCTCGGCCGGAGTGGTGCCGTCGGCAAGCGCTGCGAACGAGGTGCAGGCCGTCGGCCCGGCCGCGGTCGCTCGCTTCGTCCTGCATCGAGTCTCCACCCTCGGCCCCTCCGCAAGCGAGCTGGCGAACGCAGTCGCTGTGCTCGGCGACGACAGCGAACTTCGGCTCGTGGCCGACGTAGCGGACATGAACGAAGCCCAAGCGCGGGAGGTCGCCGACGACCTGGTGCGCGCCGACATCTTTGCGGGGACCGCCCGCTTGGGGTTCATACACCCGATCGTCCGCGCCGCGCTGTACGAGGACCTGGCGCCCGGCGAGCGCCAAGCACGCCACGCCGCGGCAGCCGACGCGCTGGTCCGGCTGGGCGCCTCGCCCGAGCGCGTGACCGCACACCTGTTACTGACCGGCGCCAACGGTGACGCCGGCAGGGTGCAGACGCTGAGGTCCGCCGCCTCAGCCGCGGCCAGGCGGGGCGCACCCGCGGTGGCGGCGGCGCGTCTGAACTCGGGCGCTCGACGAATCTCCGACTGAGCCCGAACGAGCGGAGATCTTGGCCGAGCTGGGTCGCAACGAGGTGGCGGCGATGCAGTTCGAGGCGGCAGAATCGCATTTGCGCGCGGTGGTGAGCTCGCGCGCCGGCGTGGCCATTCGGGCCGAGGCGGCGTCCATGCTGGCGCGATGCGCGGTCGTCTCCGGGGGTCGAGTCCGCGGACGGGATCCTCGACGCGCTGGCGTCGCTCGCCGCCGAGCTGGCGCCGCTGGACGCCGAGCGCTCGCTCGAACTGGGCTGCGACCTGTTGATGCTCGCCGCGACCGCTCCGCAGCTGCGTCCTCGGTTGAACGCGCACCTGCAGCGGTTTCGGGATCAGGCGCGAGGTCACCCGGGGTTTGAGGCGGTCGCGGAAATCCACACCGCCCTGGAGCAGTTGATCCAGGGAGAGCCGGCGCAAGCCGCAGCCGACGCGGTGGAGGCCGCGCTCGCCGGCGGCTTGCCGCCGTCCGCCGTCACGAACGCGGGTTTCCTGGCGTCTGCACATCGCTGCGGATCGCGGAGCGCTATGAGCTCGCGCTTCGACTGCTCGACCTCGGACTGGAGGGGGCGCGTCGCGAGGGGCACACGGCGAGGCAGGGCCTCATCCACGGGCAGCGCGCCGCGATCGCGCTCGCACGGGGATCGCTGCACGACGCCCAGGTCGAGGCCGAGACCGGCCTGCAGTTGGTCAAGAAGCAGCATTTCGCGTTCATGCAGCTCCTCGCGGTGGCGATCGTCGTGCACATCGAGCGCGGGGAGCTCGATGCCGCCAGTGAGCTCGCCCACGACCGGCGACGCGCTCGGGCTCGGCGAGGATCGGCTGTACATCGACCAATACCTGACCGCTCGAGGGCGCCTGCTGATGGCGCGCGAGCAGGTGCGAGAGGGAGTCTCGGACCTGCTGTGGTGCGGTCAGCGCCTCGATGTCCTGGGGGTGCGCTGGCCTTCCGACTGGAGGACGCACGCCGTCGGTGGGCTTGCCTCCCTGGGCGAGCACGAGCGGGCCAATACGCTGGCGCGCGAGCAGCTGACCCTCGCCCGGCGCGTCGGCGCACCGGGCGCGTTGGGGATGTCGCTGCGCGCGGCGGCCCGGGTGAGCGGTGAGGACGAGGCCCTCGGTCCTTCTCGAGGAGGCGATATCGATCCTCGAGCCAAGCTCCGCACGGCTCGAGCTCGCGTACGCGCTCGCCGATCTCGGCGCCGCGCTGAGCCGCGCCGGCCGGCGGCGCGAGGGTCGAGAGGCCGGGCGCCGCGCGATCGAGCTCGCCGACCGCTGCGGTGCGATCGCGCTCGCCGCAGGCGGCGCGCGCTGAGCTCCAGGCCGGACCCGGACGCCGCGCACGGGTCGAGCTGACCGGGACCCAATGCGCTGACCGCCGCCGAGTGGCGAGTCTGCCGCCAGGCGGCGGAAGGACACACCAACCGCGAGATCGCTCAGGCGCTGTTCGTCACCGAGAAGACGGTCGAACGCCACCTCTCAAGCGCGTACCACAAGCTGGGGATCCGCTCACGCTTCCAGCTCGCCGCCGCGATCGCCGAGTAGCAAAACCGTAGGGGAAACACGGGGGGTTCCCCTCTTGTGAGGGGCGGTGGTCGCGCCCAGGATGTGCCCCACGGCCAACACAGACGTCAGCCCAGCGCCGGCTGACGGAGAGGAAAGGGCTGAACATGACTGGTGTGCTCTATGCGATCGCGCGGTTCTGCGTCCGGCGTCGCTTCGTGGTCCTCGCCGTCTGGATCCTGACGGCAGTTGCGCTCGTCGCGGTGTCGCATCGCCTGAGCGATAACACCAGCGACAACCTGAAGCTGCCCGGGACCGACAGCCAGCGCGTCCACCGACGCGCTGAACCATTCGTTCCCCGCCCAGGCCAACGGCTCCAGCCCGATCGTCCTGCACGTGAAGAGCGGGAAGCTGACCGACTCGAAGTACTCGAGCGCGGTCAACGAGGCCGCGGCCGATGTGGCCAAGGCGCCGCACGTCGCCTCGGTTGTCAATCCGCTCACGTCCCAGGGCGCCTCCGCGCTGAGCAAGGACCAGGCGACCGGATACCTGTCGGTGACCACCACGGTCAGCGCCGGGCAGCTGTCGGTCGGAGAGGCTCAGGACATCATCGACGCTGCCTCGAAGCCCGCTGAAAAGGCGGGGATCGAGGTCCAGACGGGCGGCCAGCTCGGCCAGAAGGTGTCCAAGCCGTCTACGGAGTCGAGCGAGCTGATCGGGATCATCGCGGCGATGGTGATCCTCACCTTCACCTTCGGAACGATGGTGGCGATGCTGCTGCCGATCATCAACGCGATCCTGGCGTTGGCCTGCACGCTCGCGATCATTCGCATGCTCAGCCACGTGGCGACCGTCTCGACGGTGGCGCCGACGCTGGCCACGATGATCGGACTCGGTGTCGGGATCGACTACGCGCTGTTCATCGTGACGCGGCACTTCCGCGGGATGGACGATGGCCTCGACCTCAGGGAGTCGATCGCGCGCGCGACCGCCACCTCAGGCGGCGCGGTGGTGTTCGCCGGTGGGACGGTGACGATCGCGCTCGTGTCGCTGGCGGTGGCCGACATCCCGCTGGTGACGACGATGGGCTTGATGGCCGCGATCGCGGTCGTCGTAGCGGTCCTCGCCGCCGTGACGCTGCTGCCGGCCACCCTCGCCATCGTTGGCCCGCACATCAACTCGCTACGCGTGCGCGGGCGACACAAGACCAAGGACCCACATCCCCAGAAGAGCCTGTGGGCACGGTGGGCCTCCGCGGTGGCAGGTCACCCCGTGGTCGCCGGGCTCGCCGCGCTGGTGATCCTGATCCCGCTGGCGATCCCAGTGCTGTCGTTGAACCTGGGACAGAAGGACGTCGGAGCGCTGTCGCAGTCCACGACCGCCCGGCAGGCCTATGACCAGATCTCCCAGAACTTCGGAGCGGGGGTGAACGGGCCACTGATCGTGGCGGTTTCGCTCAACTCGCCGGCCAAGAACACCAGCGACTCGCGGCTGGCCACGCTGCAGAAGGACGTGTCGCAGACCCACGGGGTCGCGGCGGTCACTCCGATGCAGCTCGACAAGGCCGGGACCACGGCGTACTTCAACGCGGTTCCAACCAAGGGACCGGCCGAGGACGCCACCACCGACCTCGTCAACAACCTCAGAGGCTCGGTGATCCCGCAGGCGGAGAAGAGCACCAACATGAAGGCCTA
The DNA here is from genome assembly GCA_963754375.1 of uncultured Solirubrobacterales bacterium. Lineage (GTDB taxonomy): Bacteria > Actinomycetota > Thermoleophilia > Solirubrobacterales > Solirubrobacteraceae > Palsa-465. Next base: position 814,251 of record CAVWFX010000010.1, on the reverse strand, counting down.
CGTCGGCGGCACCACGGCCAGCTACATAGACCTGGCCTCGAACATCTCGAGCAAGCTGCCGCTCCAGATCGTCGGTGGTGATCGCGCTCAGCTTCCTGCTGCTGACGCTGGCCTTCCGCACGGTCGTGATCCCGCTTCAGGCGGCACTGATGAACGTGCTCTCGATCGGCGCCGCCTACGGCGTGCTGACGGCGATCTTCCAGTTCGGATGGCTGCACAGCCTGATCGGCCTCGACAGTGCGGTGGAGATCGTCTCCTACGTGCCGCTGTTCATGTTCGCGGTCCTGTTCGGTCTGTCGATGGACTACGAGGTGTTCCTGGTCAGCCAGATCGAGGAACACGTGCATGCCGGTGAGGACAACAAGCAGAGCGTGGTCTCCGGCCTGGTCACCAGCGCTCGCGTGATCACCGCCGCGGCGACGATCATGGTGTTCGTGTTCGGCAGCTTCGTGCTCAACGGCGACCCGACCGTCAAGCAGTTCGGAATCGGTCTGGCCGTGGCGGTGATCCTCGACGCCACCATCGTCCGCTGCCTGCTGGTGCCGGCACTGATGGTGATGATGGGCAAGGTCAACTGGTACATCCCCGGCTGGCTCGAGCGGCTGCTTCCCCATATCAGCATCGAGGGGGCCGAGTTCTTCAGGTCCCGGGACCGCCGCCGGCCGCTCGAGCCCGATCGAGAGCCCGAGCCGCTGGCCGGCGTCGCGTCCTCCTGAACCCAGCCGAGTCGACTCACACACGACCGATCACCGATCACCGCTGGTGACCCGTGAACCGCGACATCGTGCTGGTGCTCGTCTCCGCGCTGGTGGCGATGGTCAACCCATCGCTCCTGGCGGCGACGACCGTGATGATGCTGCTCCCACAGCGGAAGCGACTCATGACGGGATACCTGCTCGGCGCCTACACGACGAGCCTCGTCGCGGGTCTGGTGATCGTCTTCTCGCTCCACGGATCGAGCGTGGCGAAGACGTCCACTCACCTGCTGAGTCCCAGCGGGGACATCGCCATCGGCGCAATCGCATTATCGGTTGCGCTCGTGATGGCAACTGGGCACGACAGCAGGATGAGAGGCTGGCGCGAGCGTCGATAAGAAGGCTCACGCCGGCAATGGACAGACGACGGAGCCCTGGTCGAGCGCGCATGCTGGCCAGGGGCTCCGCCGTCATCACCTTCGCAGTCGGCGCCGCGATGAGCTTCCCCGGCGTCAGCTACGTCAACGCGCTCGATCACATCGCGGCCCTGAACCCGCCAACGGTCTCGATCCTGCTGCTGATCGTGTACTTCTGCGTCATGCAGCAGATCCTGATCGAGGGCGCGCTGCTCGCCTCGACGTTCGCCCCCGACCCGGACGGAGGACGTGATCGTGCGGTTGAAGGGGTGGTTCGCCCGCCACGGACGTCAGGTCGCCATGGTCGCGCTGTTCGCGGTCGGGGCGCTGCTCGCCATCGCGGGGCGCCGTCACCGTCAGCTGACCCTGGGTGCGCCTGGCGTCAACTCCGGGGCGTAGTCCACTGGCAGGGTGTAACGGGCATCGCGATGAGCGTCCCAGTAGCGCTGCCGCAGGTCGGTTGTCACCGGTCCGGGCCGGCCGTCGCCGACCGCCTCGCCGTCGAGCTTGGTAACGGGCATCACGCCGCCCGCGGTGCTGGTGAAGAACAGCTCGCTGGCACGGTAAAGGTCGTCAACCGGCAACTCGCCCACGCGTCACCGGCAGCCGCGCCTCCTGGGCAAGTTCGATCACCGTCCTGCGGGTGATGCCTTCGAGCACGCCCACCGCCGGGGTGCGCAGCTCGCCGTCGATTAGGGCGAACACGTTGAAGCCGGGGCCCTCGGTCACCCGGCCGTTGCCGTCGGTGAGGATCGGCAGCCAAGCATCGCGGTCATAGGCCTCGAACAGGCCCCGCACCAGGTCCCCCCAGTGGAAGTTCTTGACCGTCGGGTCGACCGCGTTGCGGGGGATACGAATCGCCTCGCGGGCCACGATCGCGTGGGTTCCGGCTTGCTGCTGCTCAAGTCCCACGATCCACACGTAGGGGATCGCGTAGGCATAGAAGCGCGACGTCAACATCCGCGGATCACGCTCGCCGCGGCCCGGCACCCCGCGGGTCACGATCGTCTCGACATAGGCCTCGCGCAGCCCGGAGCGGCGGACGACCTCGACCAGGATCTCCTTGATCTCGTCCGTCGAGAACGGAGACGACAGCCTGATCCTCTTCAGCCCCAGCTCGAGCCGGGCGAGGTGATCGCCGATCCGGAAGAAGCTCCCTTCCCACACCCCGACCACGTCATAGGTGAGATCGGAACGAACGAACCCGGTATCGAGAATCGGGACGCGCGCCTGGGCGATCGGAACGTACTCGCCTTCGATCCATGCACACCCGTCTGCGTACGGGCTCATCTCCGCCTCCGTCATCGCGCGGCCGCCGCGGCGTCGAACTCGGTCGCCACGATGCGCCGGTCGTGCACGCCGGCGGCCCGGTCGGAGGCGAGCCACACGATCGGCGGGCCCATCACGGCCGGGTCCAGGAGCCGCGGCCTGAACTTCGGCGGGGACATCATCGGGGACCATCCCGGTCCGGGTGCCCGCCCGCCGGGAAGCAACATGTTGACGGTCACCGAGGTATCGGCCAGGTCGGCGGCCATCACCCGCGACAGCGCTTCGACGCCCGCGCCCGCCGGCCCGTAGGGCACGAAGCCACGGCGGACCATCGTCTGCTCATTCATCGAGATGTTGACGATCCGCCCGCCGCCCTCGTCGAGCATCAGCGGTACCACCTCGCGGGCCATCAGAAAGCAGCCGACGACCTTCGTCTCCACCACATCACGAAATCCGGCCGGCGTCGACCTCCCAGAACGGCTGCGGCTCGGACATGAACCTGGGATTGACCGTCCGCATGCCGATGCCCGCGTTGTTGACGAGCATGTCGATGCCTCCCCACGCGCTCGCGAGCCCGGTCCACGCACGCGGCCACCGAGCGCTCGTCACGCACGTCGAGCTGACACGCGATCGCCGAGGAACCGAGCTCGGTCGCGCGGCGCCTCCGCCCGGGCCTGGTCGCGGCCGGTGACCATCACCCGGGCACCGGCCTGGACGAGCGCGGCCGCCATCGCCGCGCCCAGGCCGCTGGTGGCGCCGGTCACCAGTACGCGGATACCGCTGAGTTGCTCGGTGTCGCTCACGCCGTCGGGATCCTAGTTCGCGCGCGGACCCTGGCGTAGATGACAGACTCCCGATCCGTTCGTGCGATAAGAGTGAGGTGTGGCCGTGGATTTCGAGCTCAGTCCGAAGGCCGAGGCGTTGCGTGAGCAGCTGGTCGACTTCATGGACGAGCACGTTTATCCCGGCGGAGGCGGTGTACGAGGAGCAGCTCGGCGACTCCGGCGACCCGCACTTCCATCCGCCGGTCATGGAGGAGCTGAAGGCGGAGGCCCGCCGCCGCGGCCTGTGGAACCTGTTCCTGCCGCACGAGACGGAGTGGGGCGGCGGGCTGAGCAACCTCGACTACGCCCCGCTGGCCGAGATCACCGGCCGCAGCCTGATCGCTCCCGAGGCGCTCAACTGCTCGGCGCCCGACACCGGCAACATGGAGATCCTCACCATGTTCGGCACCGACGAGCAGAAGGAGCGCTGGCTGCGCCCGCTGCTCGAGGGCGAGATCCGCTCCTGCTTCGCCATGACCGAGCCGGCGGTGGCCAGCTCGGACGCCACCAACGTCGCAGTGCCGCATCGAGCCCGACGGCGACGACTACGTCATCAACGGCCGCAAGTGGTGGATCTCCGGCGCCGCGCGCGAGCGCTGCCGGATCTCGATCGTGATGGGCAAGACCGACCCCGACGCGCCGCCACACCGCCAGCAGAGCATGGTCCTCGTCCCGCTGGACACGCCCGGCGTCAAGGTCGTCCGCGACCTGCCGGTGTTCGGCTACAACGACGCCGAGGGCCACTGCGAGATCGCTCTTCGAGGACGTGCGCGTGCCCCGCGCCAACCTGCTCGGCGAGGAGGGCGGCGGCTTCGCCATCGCCCAGGCGCGCCTCGGGCCCGGGCCGGATCCACCACTGCATGCGTTCGATCGGCGCCGCCGAGCGGGCGCTCGAGCTGATGTGCCGGCGCGCCCACGAGCGCACCCCGTTCGGGCAGCCGCTGGCCGACCAGGGCGTGATCCGCGAGTGGGTCGCCGACTCCCGGATCGAGATCGACCAGGCGCGGCTGCTCACCCTGCACGCGGCCTGGCTGATGGACCGCTACGACAACAAGGTGGCGCGGGCCCAGATCTCGCGCGATCAAGATCGCGGTGCCCAACATGGCGACTGCGGGTGATCGACCGCGCGATCCAGGTGCATGGCGGCGGCGGGCATGTCCCAGGACTTCCCGCTGGCGCGGATGTACGCCTGGCAGCGCGCCCTGCGGCTCGCCGACGGCCCCGACGAGGTCCACCGGCGGACGCTGGGCCGGCTCGAGCTGGCACGGTTCGCCCCTCCGGGTCGCTGACCTGACGGACGAGGTAACCCCGCCGGCAGCGTGCCGACTTTCAGTCGGCCTGCGAACGCGGCGCTGCCTTAGGAGGACTTCCGGCTCGCCTCCGCAGGCGATCAGATGATGGCGCGGCCTGGGTGGGGATCAACTCCAGGCCGTAGTGATGCAGGACGAGGCGCTTGAGGCCGGAACCAGCCGCGACGAGGGGATGGTGACGGTGAGAGTGAGAGAGGCGCATGACTGTCTCCTAGTCGACTCAGCTCTGCGGCGTACCTAAATAGTACGGACCGTGCGGTCCGCTCATTATATAGTTGAGAACACAACTAGTCAACCAAAGGCCTCACCACGAGCACCTCCCTACGTGCGTGCCTGCCTGCCTACAACTGCAGCCGCGGGTAGTAGCTCTCGGCGCCGAGCTTTCTCACGTCGGTGAGCCAGTCGGAGTCGTAGGCGTCGGTGGGGCCCTGGAACGGATCCGCCAGTGACCACGCCTGTCGCTTGTAAGTCCAGTTCCCGGGCGCCAAGCGGTGCGCCTCGCGAAACCAGGCGACGGCGTCGTCGGGATGACCGGCGCGGTGCAGGTGCTGCCCGAGCTCGAAACAGGCGGCGGCGCGGGAGCGGCCGTCGCTGCGCGTGGCGGAGCGAGCAGCCAGTTCGTCAGGCGCGAGTGCGTAGCGAGATCGGGCTCCGTACTTGACCCAGTCACGCAACGCGGCCACGTAGCCGTCGGGATCGATGCTCATCTTCTGCGCCTCGCGCAACTGCTCGGCCACGACGGCGGGCAGCTGCGCCAGCATGTCCTCGCTGGGCTGGCGGGGATGCCACGGGAAGGCGGGCTCGGGCGGCCGGACGATGACTCCGCGCTCGTCGATCCACACACCGCTGGGGACGTTGACGATCCCCAGCAGCTCGTCCAGCACGTGGGCCTGGTCGATCAGGGCCGGGTGAGTGGTCCTGGCGCGATCGATCCACGGGACCGCCGCGTCGAGTCCCGCCCGTGTCGAGGGCGACGCTGACGACCTCAAACCCCGACGGGTGAAGGTCCTCTCGAAGTTTCCGCCACCCGGGCAGATCGAAACGGCACCCTCACCACGAGGCCCAGGCGATCATGAACACCTTGGTGCCTCGAAGTGAGCGCAGCGCGAAGTCGCGTCCGTGGCGGTCGGGGAGGACGACGTCGGGCAGCCGAGAGCTCGACAGCGCCGGGCCGGCGGACTCAGGGCCCAGCGCCCAGATGCCGTGTTGCTCGTCGCCGACCAGCGCCATCCCGAGACGGCGAGCCAGCTCGCGTACGTCGAACGGCGCCGGAAGCGCGACGCACGTGTCACCGCGGCAGGCGCCCTCGGGCTTGATCGTCCAGCCGGTGCGAAGCTCCAGCTCCGCAGGCTCCTCATCGAGGCGTTCCAGGATCATCGCGGTGTCACCATAGCCGCGAACCCGCAGTCTTCATAGCCGCGGCCGGCCGGTCGCGCGTGAGGAACGTATCGACCGGCTGGCAGCCCTTTCCCGCCAGATTTGACGGGCTTTTACTGCCGGCTGGGTCTGGCTGGCACGGGTCGGCCCGCCCGGACCTAAGGGTCCAGGCTGAACGGCGGGTACGTGTCGGTGATCAGCAGAAAGGCGTACGCCAGGACCCGGTTGTGCCACCGAAACACGCCCTCGATGAAGCCGAACACCGCCGGCGGGTAGCGCCCCGTGAACAGGATCATGAACCAGGCGAAGATGGCGGCGAAAAACGCGCCGATGTCGAGGAAGAACAGCACGATGTAGTGGGGGATCGCCAGCAGCCACTTGATCAGCGGCAAACCGCGGCTGAGGTCGCGCTCGGCGTCGGGATAGGCAAAGTCGAGGCGGACGGCCTGCTGCTCGTCGGTGGACGGGTAGCGGTCGTCCATCAGCGCCAGGTAGATCCCGATCCGGTTGCTGAAGCGCGTCAGCTGCAGGTTCCACTCGTACCACCAGCGCGGGTATTTCTTGCGGAACAGAAGCATCAGCACGACCGGGATGACCAGAACCCCGAGGCCGCCGCCGACATAGCGAGCGCCCTGGCCGCCGGCCGAGGAGACATAGCTTCCACCTGCGATCGTGGCGGCGAGGATCAGGATCGGGATGATCGTGATGATCCGGAAGGCGGTGCTGAGGCGGTCAAGGCTGCGGTCGGGGTAGTCGACCGAGAACGTCAGCGGGTAATCGTGGCCACCGCTCGGAGGCGTCCCGCCGGCCGGCGCCCGACCTGGGGCCTGTCCTGAGCCTTCCATCGACGGCGCTTTCGGCAGCGCCGCCGGATTCCCTGCCCGCGACATGAGGAACCCGCTGCCGGTGCAATCGTTTTCACACCCGGAGCACGCGCAGGGCCGCGAGCATCCCGCCGACCCCGATGGCGGTTCCGATCGCCCAGGCGGCGACGGCCTCGCCGGTCGGCGTCGCGAGCTCGTAGAAGTCGCGCAGGAACGGGATGATGAGCGCGAGCGCGAACAGCAGCGCCATCAGCGCGCACAGGCCGGCGACCAGCGAGGCGCCGCCGCCCGCCCTCGGCCTCGAGTCGCATCACGACCGCGAGCCCGCAGACGACGACGATCCCGGTGGCGACGGTGCGCGACCGGATCAGGCCGAGGTCGAAACCCGTAGCGGGCGAGCAGGTAGCCGGCGATGATCCCGATCCCGATCGCCAGCCCGGCGGGGATCGCGAAGCGGGCGACCGACTGCAGGAAGCGCTCCGGGCCGCCACGGCCCGGTGCTCGGCGCCAGCGCGAGCAGGAAGGCGGGGATGCCGATCGTGACCGTGGAGGCGATCGTGAACTGGCGCGGCAGCAGCGGGAAGGTGCCGCTGGGGATCGCGATCGCCAGCGCCACCACGGCGGTGAACACGGTCTTGGTGATGAACAGCCGAGCGACGCGCTGGATGTTGCGCAGGATCTGCCGTCCTTCGGCCGACCATCCCGGGCACGACGCCGAAGTCGTCGCGGACGAGCACCAGGTCGGCGACCGAGCGCGCCATCTGCGTCCCGGACCCCTGGGCGATCGCCAGGCGCGCCTCCTTCAGCGCGGGCACGTCGTTGACGCCGTCGCCGAGCATCGCCGACGTAGCGCCCGGCGTCGGCGAGCGCGGCCACGACCGCGCGCTTGCCCTCGGGCGAGATCCGCCCGACGGCGGGCGCCGACAGCACCGCCTCGCGCAGCGTCGGCCGGATCGGTCGGCAGCGCCTCGCCGTCGAGCGCCGGTGCCGAACCCGGCACGCCGGCGTCGTGGGCGATCGCCCCGACCGTCGCCGGCGCGTCGCCGGACAGCACCTTCAGGTCGACCTCCTGGGCGGTGAAGAAGGCGACCGTTCCTCGGCGCGTTGGCGCGCAGCCGCTCGGCGAGCACGACCAGGCCGAGCGGCTGCACGTCGTCGGGGAACCGCGGCTCGGACCCGGCGCTCGGGTAGGGGCGATTCGCTGCGCCCGAGCGCGAGCACCCGGCGCCCGGCGCTCGCCTCGCTCGCGCGCTCGCTCGGCGAGGGCAGGGTCGGCGTCGGCGAACAGCTCGGGCGCCCCGAGCACGAGCCGCTCGTCGTCGAGGTCGAGCGCGCTCCAGCGACGACGGGAGGAGAACGGCACCTGACCGACGACGCGGCGCGCCTCGACGTCGGCCAGTCGGGCGTCGGCGATCGCCTCGAGCGTCAGGTTGCGAGACGGGGCGCTGGCCGCGTAGCTCGCCAGCTCGTCGTGCAGACCGACCGTCTCGTCCTGGTCCGCGGCCGGCACCACCGCGACCACTCGCAGCGTCGGCTCGGTCAGCGTCCCGGTCTTGTCGGTGCACACGATGTCGACCGAGGCGAGCGACTCGATCGCGTTGAGCTGCTGGGCCAGCACGCCGCGCCGCGCCATCTTGAACGCCGACACCGCGGCGGTGACGCTGATCAGCAGGATCAGCCCCTCGGGGACGAGGTTGACGATCCCCGCGGTGAGCGTCTGCACGCGCACGCTGGCCGACTCGGTGTGGGCGAAGACGGAGATCGTCGAGCCCGATCGCGAGCGGGACCGCGAGCACGACCAGCCACAGCAGCAGCCGGTCGTTGGCCCGCTCGAGCGGCGAGCGCGGATGGCGAAAGGCGCGCGCGGTCTCGGTCAGCCGCTCGGCGCGGCTGTCCGCGCCGACGGCGGTGGCCTCGAACAGCGCCGCCCCCTCGACCGCGAACGAGCCCGACCACACCGGCTCTCCCGGCACCGCGCACCGCCGGCTCGGACTCGCCGGTCAGGTTGGCCTCATCGAGCGCGAGCCCCTCGGCCGACAGGATCGTGCCGTCGGCGACCACCTGGTCGCCGGCGCTCAGGCGCACCAGGTCCCCGACCACGACCTCCTCGACCGGCACGCGACGGTCTGACCCGTCGCGCACCACCACCGCCTCGGGCGCGACCAGCGCGGCGAGCCGGTCGAGCGCGCGCTTGGAGCGGATCTCCTGAAAGGACCCGATCACGATGTTCGCGACCAGGATGCCGATGAACAGCGCATCTCGCCACGACCCGAACACGATCGTCAGCACGCCGAACAACAACAGGATCCCGTTCGGGATCGTGACCGTGTTGGCGCGCAGGATGCTCGCGTACGAGCGGCTCGAGCGCCGCCGCGGCAGCTTGCCCCGCGTCTCCAGCCGCCGTGCGGCCTCGACCCCGGTCAGGCCAGTCGGGGCAATCCCGGTCTCCGTCGCCATCTGGCGACACTACCGCCTGCCCAGCGTCGGCTCCTCGGTCGTCTAGCCGGTCTGCTCGAGCGAGGCGTTCCAGTCAGTCCGGGTACGCTCCCGCTGGGCGGTGCGGCCCCAGCCATCGCCGGCCACCAAGAAGCTGCGCACGGTTCCCGTGGCCTCATGGGGCGAGTCGAACTTCCCGTCGAGGCAGAACAGGACCGAATAGAAGTGGGCGGTCGAGAACGAGTAGCAGGACGAGAACTCACCGTTGTGGACGTAGTCGGGACCGTAGCTCGTGCCGCCATGCCAGTGGATGTCGACGACGCGGGTGTGGGCTCCTTCATGGACAACCCGGAAGTTAATGCCGTCCCCGTTCCAGCTCCCCTCATGCGGTGCTGAAGCGGCGGCGGTGGCTGCGAACACCGCGACCGCGGCCAAGGTGGCGGCGATCGCCAGTACCCGGCAACGTCCAATCAAGAGGCACCCCATTCCTTGGCTGATCGTGTTCGGACGCCGGTGGTCCGGGCCCCGCCGCGACTATCGGCACGATCGCGCGGCAGCTTTAGCCTGCGGCCCGGCGCTAATGCCCCGATTCACAAATTCGGTGGCAGCCTCGCGGCGTCTGGACGCGCCTGGAACCACCGTCCAGCGCAGGTACGTCAGTACCGGCTTGCTGGACGTGCGGCCCCAGCCACGCCCACCCGCTCCCGAGACTGCTCACGAATTTCCGACTCGCGACGCTAGGGATACAGGATCAGCGAGTGGGCGGCGAAGGCGAAGAAGACCGCCAGCAGGCTCCAGGTGATCGGCCACGTGAGCGTGCGCAGGAAAGCAACCGCGAAGTGCCCGATCAACAGCACGTACACGAAGATCCCGAGCAGCAGGACCGCATAGCAGATGATCGCCGCCGCCGGCGACAAGGCCAGGCCGAGGATCGGGGCCACCACCAGGCCGAGCAGGAACCAGCCCGCGATCGTCAGGAAGTCGACCGAGAGCCGGGTGCGCTGGCGGCCGACGATCGTCATGAAGCCGGCGGCGCCGACCAGCGAGGCGGCGATGTAGACGCCCAGTGGCCAGCGTGAGCTGAAGTTGAAGATCGCGCCCATGAGCCCGCCGCCGGCCCACAGGAGCAGCGGGCTGATGAAGCTGATGGCGACATAGCAGGCGAAAATGTCCTCGGTGGAATCCCATGGATTCCCGAAGACGGGCCGATCCGGCGTCAGGGCCGAACGCAGCGACGACGGCGCAATGGCATCGCGAAACGAGCTCATGGGGTGGGTGGCAAGGTCGAGGCCTCCAAGGTGGACGTTGGATATTGAAAGATGCCGCTCGAGGATCGCCGCCAGGGGCCGGGTGTTGACCACGTCGGCAGCGGTGGCCCAGCCGCGGCGGGCGGTCGCCACCGCCAGCGTCATGTTGCGCAGGCCGGCCACCGAGTGGGCGTCGGTCGAGCACACGATCTCGACACCGGCCCGCAGCGCCTCCCGGACGTGCGCGCCGCTCAGATCGAGGCGCGGCGGCAGGCCGTTGACCTCCAGCGCGACCCCCTCCTCCAGCGCGACCTCGTAGACGCGGTCCAGGTCCACCGCGTTCTCTGGCCGCCGGTGATGTAGCGCCCGGTCGGGTGGCTCAGACAGCGGACGTGCGGGTTGCGCAGCGCTTCGACCACCCGCTTGGTCATCTCCCGGCGCGGCATCCGCTGTCCGCCGTGGACGCTCGCCTGTACCCAGTCGAGCTCGGCCAGCACGGCGTCGGGCAGATCGAGGCGGCCGTCGGGCAGGATGTCGCACTCGATCCCCCGCAGGACGCGGAACGGCGCCAGTCGCTCGTTGGCGGCGGCGATCTCCTCGGCCTGTCGGCGGACGTCGTCAGCGGTGAGCCCCCTGACCGCCCCCACCGCAGGCGTGTGGTCGCAGATCGCCAGGTACTCATAGCCGCGCTCGCGGGCCGCGCGCGCCCATCTCCTCGACGCTGGCCCGTCCGTCGGACCAGGTCGTGTGGCAGTGCAGATCGCCGCGGATCTGTCCCAGCCCCACCAGCGGCGGCGGCTGTCCGCGGAACGGCTGCTTCGCGCAGCTCCGGCGGGCACCATGGCACGCCCAGCGCCGCGGTAGACGCGCCTCCTCGTCGGGCGCATCGGGCAGCGGCTCGAGCGCCGCGACGTACGCCGGCGACCCGGTGGCCCGCACCAGCGCGGTCCCGAACCGCTCCGGCTGCGGCGACCACCAGCTCCACGGCACCCCCTCGACCGTGACCCCGAGCGTACGCCGCTCCTGCGCCTCGACCACCGCCACGATCTGCGGCAGCTCGGCGAAGCGGCCGAGCACCGGCCCGGGAACGGACGGCGGCGCAGACCACCGCCAGCTGCTCGCAGGAGTCGCGCCACCGGCGCACATCGCCGGCCACCTCGCCGTCGAGCGGCCGCGGCGATGCCGCCCACCAGCTCGATCGCCCGGTTGAGCAGCAGGCCCTGGCGCGGCCGCGAGTCAGGCTCGCGGCGCAGCGCGTCAACCAGCCTCGCCTCGGTCTTGGGCCCGATCCCGGGCACCTTCGCCAGTCGGCCGTCGGCCGCCGCCTGGCGCAGCTCGTCGGCGGTCCGCACGTCCAGCGCGCGGGCCAGCTGAACGCACGCTTGGCGCTCAGCCCGAGGTAACGACCGAGACCGACCAGATCCGGCGACAGTTCGCGCTCGAGCTCGGCCAGCTCGGCGATCTCACCGGTCTGCGACCAGTTCGCGCAGCCGCGCCTCGATCCCCGAGCCGATGCCGCGCAGCTCGCGCACGCGCCCGGACCGCACCAGCTCGGCCACCGGCAGCGCCGCCCCCCGGACCGTGTCAGCGGCGCGGCGGTAGGCGCGAACGGTGTAGGGTTGGCGTCGTTCAGCTCCAGCAGGGCGGCAAACGACTCCAGCCGGTCAGCGATGGCGCGGTTGTCCACCGGCGGTAGTTTGGCCGGTGCCGAGGGGCCGGGGTGGACCGATGACTTTTGGCGCGGTCCACGGTCTGGGTCTTTAGACGCAGCCGGTGTGCGCCGTTTGTACGGATCGCCCGGTTGCGTGACAGACGTCACCGACACCGCCGACCCTGTGCGATTTGTTACCGCCATGGCACGCTGGACCGCAGAAACCACGATCACCGCCCTCCCCTCCGATGTGCTCATGCTCCTCACCGAGCCCGACGCCATCTCGCGGTGGGCGCCGATCCCGTTCGACATCGTGGACTGGAGCGGCGACCGCCTGACCGCCGGCGAGCACGTGAAGGTCAAGGGCCACCTGGCCGGCCGGTCGCTGGAGTTCGAGGTCGAGGTCGCGGAGGCCGACCACGACCACCTGATGCTCACGGCGACCGGGCCGATCCGACTCGACGTCGAGTACTACGCGCACGCGGTCGCCAACGGCAGCGAGTTGCGCGCCGCGATCAACGTCTCCGGGCGCGGACTGCTGGGCCGGATCCTGGCTCAGGCCACGGACGCTCTGCTGGCGGGTGGCGCGCTGCGCATGGCGGTCAACCGGATCGCGCACGAGTGCCAGCCGGCACTGGCCGTCTGAGAGTGTCAGGGTGAATCGGCGCGGTCATCGATGGCGCCGTCAATCTCACCCAGATACCGGGCCTTGGTGTCATCGTCGAGGAACGAGGCGCGGAAGCTGTTGCGGCTCAGCTCGATCACCGCGTCGTCATCGAGACCCACTGCCGCCGCCACCTGCGTCAGGTTCTCACCGACGTAGCCGCCGAAGTACGCCGGATCATCCGAGTTGACAGTGGCGCACAGACCCCGGTCGAGCATCGTGGCCAGCGGGTGGTCGCTGAGTGTGTCGACCACGCGCAGCTTGACGTTCGACAGGGGGCACACGGTCAGGGGCACCTGGTCGGTGGCCAGCCGGTGGACGAGCGACCGATCCTCGAGGCAGCGCACTCCGTGGTCAACCCGCTGCACCCCCAGTAGGTCGAGCGCCTGCCAGATGTAGTCGGCAGGCCCTCCTCTCCGGCGTGGGCAACGGCGCGGAATCCCTCGCCGACCGCCCGAGCGTAGACCCGCTGAGAACTTCTCGGGCGGGTTGCCGGCTTCCGAGGAGTCGAGACCGACGCCGATGATCTTGCCCGCATGGGGTAGCGCGCGCTCCAACGTCTCCATAGCGTCCTCCTCGGACAGGTGGCGCAGGAAGCACATGATCAGGTGCGACGTGATCCCGAACTGCTCACGGCCATCGGCCAGGCCCCGGGCGATGCCGTTGACGACGGTGTCGAATCGGCACTCCGCGCGAGGTGTGGGTCTGAGGATCGAAGAAGATCTCAGCGTGGCGTACCCCCTCAGCCCGGGCCCGGGCCAGGTAGGCGGTGGTCAGCTCGTAGAAATCCCGTTCACGGATCAGCACCGCGCAGGCCTGGTAGTAGATGTCCAGGAACGACTGCAGGTCGGTGAACCTGTAGGCCCGCCTGACCGATTCGGCGTCGGCGTAGGGCAGTGCGACGCCGTTGCGACGGGCCAGCTCGAACATCAATTCGGGTTCGAGCGTCCCCTCGATGTGAAGGTGCAGCTCCGCCTTCGGAAGTGTCAGCGAGTCGACCATGGCACGGCTTCAGGCGCGAGCTTATTGACACTCGCCCCGATTACCAAGTCGCGGATGGGTGTTGCTGAGCGGTGAGAACATCCTCACCATAAAATCGCCCTGTCCAAACATCCGACCTGCATAGAGTCCCGGCTGTCGTGGGGCCCGTGCTCGGGAGGGGGCGAGCCCCGGTAACTCTGTGGACAAACCAGGAGGTTTGTTATGCGTTTGCCTGTCCGTAGACCTTCGCCTGCCATGGTGGTCGCGTTCATCGCCCTGTTCGTCGCCCTCGCCGGCACCGGGTACGCCGCCACAGCGACCACGGCCAAGAAGCCCAAACACGCCGATGCCAAGAAGGACACCGCGTTGATCAAGAAGCTGGCGCCCAAGCTCTCGGTCAAGCACGCGAAGACGGCGAACAGCGCCAAGACCGCGAACACCGCCACAACGGCCAATTTCGCCACTACGGCCGGCACGGCCACCAGCGCATCCGACGCCACCATCGCCAACAACGCCAACAACGCCAACAATCTCGGCGGCCAGTCACCGAGCGCCTTTGAACCGGCCAGCAAGATCGTCACCAGCAAGACCGAGGCGTTCTTCCAGATGGGTCAGCAGGTCACGCTGACCACGGTCGGACACTTCACATTTACCGCGTCCTGCTCGAACGACGGCACCGGCCAGCCGCTGGTCGAGTTCGACGTGACCGCCAACACAACCGCGGACCTGGACGGCAGCGGGCCCGAGGCCGCCGGGACGGTGCAGGACATCCATCAGAACAGCGACTCCCTCGACGGCTTGACCGCCGGCGCCTTCGATCAGGTCGGCAGCGCGAGCTCCTCGACCGAGATCGCCGAGGACGGCCAGGAGGTCGACGTGTTCTACAACGACGGAGTCAACTGGCCGGCCGCCGGGGGCGGCGCCGCCCACGACTGCTTCGCCGGAGTGACGGGGATCGAGGCCTGAACCCGGCTCGATCGGGGGTGTGGTGAAACGCCCGGATTGAGCCCGGCGGTTGCGGACGGCCTTGCCCAGCTCGGCAAGGCCGTCCGTCCGCCAACGACCGGCTCAGATGGCGGCTAGGTCCGCCTGGAGCTCCTGGAGGTCGAACCCCTCGGGACTCTTGTTCTCCTGCAGATCCTCGACGGAGATGTAGGCCCAGGCCTCGTCGCAGTACTTCTCGTAGAAGGCCTCGGTCATCTGCTGCACCGCGCCCCAGGTGACGACCTCCAGGTTCTCGCGCCTGGCCACCAGCGGGATGTAATGCCCGCCCTCGATCTTGGCCCCGGCGACCACGTCCCACGGCTGGCCGTTGTTGAACTGATCCATGGCCGACCCCGGGAACTCGATCCCGATACCGACCACCTCGAACAGGTACATCGCCTGCACGACCTGGTCCAGATCCTTGGTCTTGAGCTTGACGTAGGCGCCGATCTTGTGGCGGGTGCTGGCGGAATCGACGATGCCCGTCTTCTGGCGGTACTTGAGCACGTCGCGGACATTGGATCCGCGGTCGGTGGGGTTCTGCCCGGAAGGGCCGTCGTTGGGATTGAAGCCGGTGCCGGCCGCGTAGTCACTGAGCACGCCCTGGGTGGTGAAGCTGGCCGGATGCCCACCCTCGGTGGTGAGGATCATCGTCTCGTGGGCCGGGCCGGCCCAGGCGCAGTCGCCCCACTGGTCGTTTCCGAGCATCCCCCAGTCCTTGGCGCCGAACAGATTCTCATGCCCGAACTGCGCGGGGGGTGTCGGCAGCTGCGCCGGGGTGACGTACTTGGCGAACATCAGATCACGGCTGTCTTCAGTGGCAGGCTGTTTGCCCAGCTTGAGTTCAGGCATGAGAGCTCCTATCTGTGCGATGGGTGTGTGTTGGGAACATCACGCCCAGAGGTGAACCAGCGAGCCGATGGGAGCGGCACCTTTCGCACGGGTCGCAGCGCAGAACGCCACAAACGCCCTGCTCTCTCGAATCCCCCGATGTCACGACTCCCATCCCCCTGTTCCAGCCCCGCGGCACCCGCCGCGGGAGACACCCTCCGGTCAGGCGTAAATGTACCGGACCGGCGCACCACTCAGTGTTATCTTGTTCACAGAGTCAGTCCGGGCGCGCCTGACCGCTGTACTCCTCGTTGGGCAGCATGTTGGTGGCCATCGCCATCCGGTTGGTGAGGTTGTACATGGCCGCGATCTCAGCCACGTCCCAGGCCTCCTCCGTGGTCAGCCCGACGTCGGTGAGCGTCTGCAGATCGGCGCGGGTCAGCTCGCGCGGGCGCACGGTCAGCTTCTCGGCGTAGGCGCAGATCGCGCTGCGCCGTGGGTCGAGCCCGGCGCGCCGCCAGTCGTAGGAGATGCGCTCGCCCAGCACCGGGTCTCCGAGTTCCTCGCGCAGCGCCGCCCCGTGGGCCACCAGGCAATACAGACAGCCGTTGGCGGAGCTGACCACCACCGCGATCATCTCGCGATCGGCCGCGCTCAGGCCCTCGGTGGGCTTGTGCAACAGCCGGAAATGGCTGAACCAGGCACTGAGGCGCTCGGGGCGGAAGGCGTAGACCCGGAACACGTTGGGAACGAAGCCGAGCCGCTCGCGTGCCTTGGCGAACAGGCCGCGCAGGTCGTCGGGCAGCTCGGCTTCCTCGGGGACCGGGAACCAGGAGCCGGTGTCTGGCCCGGTGCCGGTTCCGGTGTTAGGTGCTTGGGCGGTGTCGGACATGGGCTTGCGCTTAATTGTCGCGCGTCGAGCCCGTCCGGGCTCGGTAGGCCCGCACCTTGGTCCGGTTGCCGCAGGCGGCCATGTCGCACCACACGCCTGCCCGGTTGCGGGAGCGGTCGTAGAACGCCCACCGGCACTCGTCGGCCCGGCACGCTTTCACCCGCGACCAGGTGCCGTCACGTACAGCATCGGCGACCGGGACCAGCAGCTCGGCCAGCGCGCCGTCGAAGCCCGCCACGCCCGGCCGGAAGCACACGTCCCCGCCGGGGGTGAAGTGAAGCCCCAGGTCTCCGCGACAGACCGCATCCTCCAGAACGGCGGCCGCGCCGGCGTCGACCGACGCGCCATTGTTGGCCAGCATCAGCGACCGCAGCGCCTCGCGTACGGCGATTGCCGTCCGCCGGTCGTCGTCGGTCAGCGGCGCTGAATCAGTATCCGGACCGAGGAGCCCTCGCTGCTGCAGCCAGTCGCGCACCCCCTCGACGGTCCCCAGCTCATCGGTGCCTGCGTCGAGCTCTGCCGTGTTGACGAAGTCGACCACGAGGCCAAGTCGATGTGGCGGGATGGAAGTTGAGTTAGCCATTGAAACCACCAAAGAAAGATGGTAGGTTACAGGACACCATCTATAGAGCTACGGAGGTGTCAGAGATGCTACACGCCGCGCCTTCAAACCTGGCGCCGTTTGCCGCGAATTACGACCGGATTGCCGACCGGACCATCTGCCCCCGCTGGACGAAGCGGGTGCTGGCTCGCCTCGGTGCCCGCCTGCTGGACCGCCGACTGATCGCGGGCGACGACCCCGCCCGCTCGCCGCTACTGGCCGCCCGAGCGTGCCGGCTCACCTCTGACGCGCACCGGGAGAGCCTGGCTGACAGCGTCGGGCTGCTGCTGCAGACCACGGCAAATGCAGACCACCGCGTCTGGGTGATGCCCAACCGCCGCGCCATCGAGCGCCAGGCCGATGAGCTGCGGTACTTTGCCAGGCTGCTGCGGTCCGGCTCGCCCCTCTACGCCAGCGGGATCGCCATGCTCGGGCGGTTGCTGTCGGACGGCACCGGGCCGGTCTACGTCGGGCCGCCGGAGATGCTCGCCCGCCGGCTGGGTGAGGTCCGGGCCGCGTTGAACGGGTAAGGCTCGACTACGGCAGCGCCGGAGCCTCGGGCAGCGCCGCGATCGCCATGCTCAGGTCGTCCTCGGAGAACTCCGGGTCCTCCAGCTTGCCGGCAAGGTAGGCGTCGTAGGCACTGAGGTCGAAATGGCCGTGGCCGCACAGGCCGAACAGGATCACGCGCTCCTCGCCCGCTTCCCGGGCCGCCGTCGGCCTCTTCGATCACCGCGCGGATCGCATGGGCGGGCTCCGGCGCAGGGATGATCCCCTCGGTGCGGGCAAACCGCACCGCCGCGTCGAAGGTCTCGTTCTGGCGGTAGGCGCGCGGCTCCACCAGCCCGGCCCGGGCCAGCCCGCACACCAGCGGCGCGTCGCCGTGGTAACGCAGGCCGCCGGCGTGCACCGGCGGCGGCACGAAATCGTGACCCAGCGTGTACATCGGCATCAGCGGGGTCAGCCCCACCGTGTCGCCGAAGTCGTAGGCGTAGACGCCACGGGTCAGCGTGGGGCACGCGGCGGGCTCGGCGGCGATGAACCGCGTCTTGGCCGCGTCCCGGATCACCCGGCGCAGGAACGGGAAGGTCAGCCCGCCGAAGTTCGAGCCCCCGCCGACGCAGGCGATCACGGTGTCCGGATACTCACCGGCCAGCTCCATCTGGGCCATCGCCTCCTGCCCGATCACGGTCTGGTGCAACAGCACGTGGTTGAGCACCGAGCCCAAGGAGTAGTTGGTGTCGGGGTTCTGGGCCGCCACCTCGACCGCCTCGGAGATCGCGATCCCCAGCGAGCCGGTGGTGTGCTCGCGCTGGGCGCGACCGGACTCGGTCACGTCCGACGGCGAGCGGTGCACGGTCGCGCCCCAGGTCTCCATCATCGAGCGGCGGTAGGGCTTCTGGTCATAGCTGGAGCCGACCATCCACACCTCGCACTCGAGACCGAACAGCTGGCAGGCGAATGCCAGCGCCGATCCCCACTGCCCCGCCCCGGTCTCGGTGGTCAGCTTGCGGATCCCGGCGGCGGCGTTCTCATATACCTGGGCCACGGCCGTGTTGGGCTTGTGCGAGCCGGGCGGTGATCCGCCCTCGTACTTGTAATAGATGTGCGCCGGCGTATCGAGCTCGCGCTCGAGCCGCCGCGCCCGGTACAGAGGGGTCGGCCGCCACAGCTTGTAGGCCTCCCGCACCGGCTCGGGGATCTCCACCTCAGGCTCGGTCGAGACCTCCTGCAGGATCAGTCCCATCGGAAACAGCGGCGTCAGATCGTCAGGCCCGGCCGGCTCCTTGGTCCCGGGATGAAGCGGCGGGGGCGCGTCGCCGGGCAGGTCGGCCATCAGGTTGATCCAGTGGGTCGGGATGTCCTGTTCGCGCAGCAGGAACTTGACCGGCATCTCGCTCATCTGCCTCTCCTTCGCTCGCTCGGGTGGCGATTCTAATGTCGGGATGCCGGCTACTCGAACTCCGGCGCGCTCCACCCCGGGAGCACGTCCGGCAGTCCGTCGCTGACCTTGTCCGGGAACCGCGCCGGACGCTTCTCCAAAAACGCGGTCACGCCCTCGCGGGCGTCGGCCGACTGGCCCGCGCATGAACATCCCGCGCGAGTCGGCCCGGTGGGCCAGCATCGGATGCTCGGCTCCGAGCATCGTCCACATCATCCGGCGCGCCAACGCCACCGACACCGGCGCGGCGTTGTCGGCGATCTCCCGAGCCAGCGCCATAGGCGGCCTCGAGCAACTCCTCGCGCGGATGCAGGCTTCGCACCAGCCCGGCCTCAAGCGCCTCCTGCGCCGAGAACACCCGCCCGGTGGCCACCCACTCCATCGCCCGGCTGATCCCCACCACGCGGGGCAAGAAACCAGCTCGAGCACGCCTCGGGCACGATCCCGCGCCGCGTGAACACGAACCCGATGCGGGCGTCGTCGGCGGCCAGGCGCACGTCCATCGGCAGGGTCATGGTGGCGCCGACCCCGACCGCCGGACCGTTGATGGCGGCGATCACCGGCTTGCGGCACTCGAACACGCGCAGCGTCAACCGGCCGCCGCCGTCGCGGGGCACCTCGCCCTCCCGCTCGCGCTCGCGCCAGTCGAACGTCTCCCCGCCGCCGGCCAGATCGGCGCCGGCGCAGTAGCCGCGGCCGGCGCCGGTGAACACCACCGCGCGGACCTCGTCGTCGGCGTCGGCCTCGTCGAGGGCGGCGATCAGCTCACGCCCCATGACCGGAGTCCAGGCGTTGAGCCGATCCGGCCGGTTCAGGGTGATGGTGAGGATCCGGTCGTCAAGCTGGGTGCGGATCTGCTCGTAGGCCATGCCCGCCAAAGAGTAGGGAATCGCCAGCGGGGAACACTGACCACGATGAGCCATTCGCAACCCCCACAAGAGCCTGGTCGCGCCGTCGAGGCCAGGGACACGTCACCGTCCGCGCCCGAAGCGGCCCCGCCCCCGCCCGGGACGGCCTCGCTCGCGCCCGAAGCGGCAACGCCCCCTCCGCCGAAGCTGCCCGACGTCGACAGCCCTCCGCCCGAGGACGTGCTCGACTCGGTCCCCTCCACCGAGGAGATCATCGAGCATGCCCAGTCGGCCGAGGAGATCGTCGGCCAGCAACCGAGCCCCGACGAGCTACTACGCCGCAAGCGCTGATTTCGTAGGCTCACTCCCGACCCGGCGATGAGCCCGACCCGAGACAGCACCCCCGGCTACGCGATCGTCGACCCCGACCGGGTCGAGAACCCCTACGACGGCTCCGACGTCCCCGGCGAGTTCCGCCGTCTCACCGACGCGCTCGGCTGCGAGCAGCTGGCGGCGACGCTGATCCGGGTGCCGGCGCATTCGGACTTTGAGCAGGGCACCGGGCACTTCCACGACGAGGTCGAGGAGCTCTACCTGGTGACCCGTGGGACCCTGACCTGGCGCCTGGGCGACGACATCCGCACCGTGACTGCGCCGGCCGCCTTGCGGGTCGCGCCGGGGACGCCCCGCTCCCATCGCAACGAGAACGCCGAGCCGGTGGAGATGTGGGTGGTGTCACGCCGGATCGCTCGCGCCGACGCGACCAAGATCGACGATTTCTGGGACGCGTCGGCCGACGCCAGCCAGCGTGCCTGAACTTCCCCACCGCCGGCTCGGGGAGTCGCCGGTCGAGGTCTCGCGAATCGCGCTGGGCTCGTGGCGAACGTTCGAGCGGATGCCGCGAGCCGACGCCGAGGCCCTGCTCGCCCACGCCTTGGCGCGCGGCATCGACTTCCTCGACGATGCCCGCTACGACGACGAGACCGGGCGGGCACCGCTGTCCTCCGGGTACTCCGAGGTGCTGTTCGGAGAGCTGTTTCGCGCTACCGGAGCCGACCGGGAGGCGATCTGCGTCTCCAACAAGCTGTGGTGGGAGTTCTGGCCCGAGCAGGATGCGGTCGCGGAGCTGGAGGGCTCGCTGCAGCGGATGGGGTTCGAGCGTCTTGACCTGCTCTACTCCTCCACGCTTCCAGACGACGGTGCCGGTGCCGGTGGCGGTGCAGCAGATCGCGCAGGTGCTGGCCACCGGGCGGGTGCGGGCCTGGAGCGTGGTCAACTGGAGCGCCGGGGCGCTGGCCGAGGCCACCCGCGAGGCGAGGCGGGCGGAGATCCCGCCCCCGTGCGCGGCGCAGCTTCCCTACAGCCTGGCGCGGCTTGACTGGGTGGAGGAACCGGCCATGGAGCAGGCGCTCCAGGAGGCCGGAGCGTCGCTAGTGCCGTCGGCCACGCTGGATGGCGGCGCGCTGAGCGGCAAGTACTCGGACGGGGGCGACGGGCGGCTCAGCGACGAGCTCGACGAACCGCGCCGCCGGCAGGCCCTGGCCCTGGGGCGGGCCCTACGCGAGCCGGCAAGCCGACTTCAGACGACGCCGGCGACCCTGGCGATCGCGTTCACGCTGACCCATCCCCGCACCGCCAGCACCCTGATCGGAGCGACCAAGCCCGAGCAGGTCGACGCCGCCATCGAGGCGGTGGCCCTGGCCGACCGCCTCACCGACCGCGATCTCGCCGAGCTCCGGGGGTTGCCCGAGCAGGCCGCTTGAGTGCGTCAGACCTCGCGCTCGGCGAGCCGCTCGATCAGGCGATCGAGAATCTCCACCGCGCTGGCCAGGGTGCGCACATCGGAGTCGTCGAGGGTGGCCATCTCCTCGTGCAGCAGCGCGCGGTACTCGGCCCGCAGCTGCTCGAGCGCCTCCTCGCCGGCGGCGGTGAGGATGACCAGGACCGCGCGGCGGTCGCTGGGATCGGCCACGCGCTGCACCCAACCGCGCTCCTGTAACCGGTTGACCAGCAACGTGATCGCCGGCTGGGTCACCCGTTCGTCGGCGGCCAGCTCGGTGATCCGCCGGGGACCGGCCCTGAGGCTGCGCAGCACGCCGATCTCGGTCAGCGAGACGCAGACGCTGGTGTGGGCGAGGAACAAGCGCGACAGCGTCGAGCTTCGCTGCGGCCTCCGCGATTCCTCCCGGTGGCCGCGAATGCCGTCGCTTGACTTCATCGGGGCAATAGTGGCTAATGATATCCGCCGGTCAGTTCGGGGCCGCTCCTACCTGACCGCGTTCGTCTTCACGACCGACCCGGAGGTTCCCGTCATGGCCTCTAACCGGAAAATCAGCCTTCCGCGGCGCGCCGATGCCGCCTCGGTGGCGGCCCGATTGCTCCCGGACCTGGCCGGCGGGCGGCTGTCGCCGCTGCCCGTGTCCGTTCGCTTCTGGGACGGCAGCACGCTGCGCCGCGGCCGAAGCCGAGCGCCAACGGCGGGCCGCCGGTGACGGTGGTGGTCGCTCGGCCAGCGCGCGGTCTCGCACCTGCTGCACAGTCCCGGCCAGCTCGGGACTGGCGCGCGCCTGGGTGGACGGCTCGCTGTCGGGTCGATGGCGACCTGGAGCGGGTTCTGGCCCTGCGCGAGCGTTTCCACGACATCACCTTCTCTGCTCGAGCGACCGGCTGCGGGTGGCGCTGGCCGCGCGTGCGCCTCGCCGGGCCGGGCGTGCTGCGGCGGCCGCCGATCCCCAGCATCGAAGCCTCGGTCAGCGGCCGGCGTCACTCGATCGCCCGCGACCGCCAGGCCGTCCGGCACCACTACGACGTCTCCAACGACCTTCTATCGCCTGGTCCTCGGTCCCACCATGGTCTACTCGTGCGCCTACTTCGCCGATCGCGATGACACGCTCGAGGAGCGCCCAGACCCGCAAGCTCGACCTGATCTGCCGCAAGCTGCGCCTGGCCCCCGGGCGAGCGGCTGCTCGACATCGGCTGCGGCTGGGGTTCCCTGGTGGCGCATGCGGCCGCCAACTACGGCGTGGAGGCGGTGGGGATCACGCTGTCCGACGAGCAGGCCCGGATCGGTCGCGAGCGTGTCCGTGAGCAGGGACTGGAGGATCGCGTCGAGATCCGCGTATCGGACTACCGCGAGCTGACCGACGGGCCGTTCGACAAGATCGCCAGCGTCGGGATGTACGAGCACGTGGGGCGCAGTGAGCTCAACGCCTACGCCGGCACCGTCCACGGCTGCTGCGTCCGGGCGGTCTGTTCCTCAACCATGGCATCGCCCGCCTGTACTCCGAGCCGCCGAGCACCGACGCCTTCATCTGGCGCTACATCTTCCCCGACGGCGAGCTGCATCCGGTGACCGACATGATGAGCTCGATGCAGGCCGCCGGGCTCGAGGTCCGCGACGCCGAGTCGCTGCGCGACCATTACCCGCTCACGCTGCGTCGCTGGCTGGCCAACCTGCGCGCGCATCGCGACGAGGCGGTGGCGATCGTCGGACCGAACGCGAGCGAACCTGGGAGCTGTACATCCTCGCTCGGCGCTCGGCTTCGAGGATGGCGATATCACCGTGTATCAGGTGCTCACCGCCCGCCGACGCCCCAGCGGCCTCCCGCTGGATCGGGCCGAGCTGCTGACGGAACTGACGAGCCACGGTGGCCGCCACCGGCGCTAGCTCAGCACTTGCCTATATAAGTACTGCCTGATACTGTCGCGGTGTGCTCGCCTTTGACGTCCTCGGCGACCCGGTGCGTCGCCGCATCATGGAGCTGCTCGCCGCCGGTGAGCTGACCTCGGGCGCGGTCTGCGCGGCGATCCAGCGGGAGTTCGGGATCTCCCAGCCCGCGGTCTCCGGACAGCTGCGGGTCCTGCGAGAGGCCGGGTTCGCGTCGGTGCGGCCGGAGGGGACGCGACGCGTCTACGCGGTCAACGCCGCTCCGCTGCGTGACGTCGACACCTGGCTGGAGCGCTTCCGGCACTTCTGGACGCCCAAGCTCGACGCATTGGCCACCGAGGTGGCGCGGGGCAAGCGCGAGCGCCGCGTCCGCAACCAGCCCGCACCCGAGGACAAGCGGAGGACCGCATGACCGATGTCGCCTCGGAGATCAACGCCTCCCAGCGCCGTGTCGGCCGGCGTACGCTCGAGGCCGGAGAGGCACGTGTCGTATCCCTGGTGCGGACGTACGACACGACGACCGAGGACCTGTGGGATGCCGTCACCAACCCCGCCCGCATCCCCCGCTGGTTTCTCCCCGTGTCGGGTGAGCTGCGTCCCGGTGGGCACTACCAGCTCGAGGGCAACGCCGGCGGGACGATCGAGCGCTGCGATCCCCCGCGCGGGTTCAGCATCACCTGGGAGTTCGGCGGCTCGGTGAGCTGGGTCGAGGTGCAGCTGTCGGCGCTGGCCGACGGCCGGACGCGACTCGAGCTCGCTCACGTCGTCCTGGTGGCCGACGACGACAAGTGGGACCAGTTCGGCCCTGGCGCCGTCGGGGTCGGCTGGGACCTGGCTCTCAGAGGCCTCGGACACCACCTGCAGTCCGGGCGCCAGCTCGACCCCGCTGCGGCCCAGGCCTGGAGTGTCTCCGACGAGGGCAGTGAGTTCGTGTCACTCAGCACCGAAGACTGGCTGCCGGGCGCACGTCGCCGCCGGAGGCGACCCCGACGATGCCCGCGCCGCCGCAGGACGCACCGCCGCCTTCTACACCGGCGCCCCCAGCGGGTCGTGATGATCAGGGCGCGATCGAGGCATCGGACGGAGCCGACGCCGAGCCCGGTCCTATGACCAGGAGCGCTCCGGGGAGGCCGGCGGCGGCGAACGAGGATCGGCTGATCCGATCAGGACGCGCCGAGGTCAACCGGGTCACCGTGAACAGCCCGATGTGGACCGGACCTCCCCGTTCGCGCAGCTGCCCCAGCTGCCGGGGGACGACCTGCCCGGGCGCGGTGGGTCGACACTGGACGTAGGAATCCGCCCGCAGCACCGCCGTCCAGTTGTCCTGGCCGGCGGCCGTGATCACGTCCACCTCCGGGACGGGGACCCCTGGCGCCGGCGCAAACCGCAGCCCGGGCACGTACACCGACAGCGGCAGCAGATGACAGCCGTCGACCATGTACGCCGCCCGCGTTCCGTCAGCGCTCAGCACCCGGGCGACGGCGCGCCAGTCCGGGCGCTGCCGGTTCGACTCGGCGGCGACGCCCACCGCACTGGCCAGGCCGAGCAGGCAGAGCGCAGCGGCAACGGCGACGCCGGTGCGGCCGGCTCGCCTCAGGCTCAAGCCCCCAGTGATCACCAGTGCCGCCGGGAGCCAGAGGGCCAGCAGGTTGCGGTAGTCCAACTGGTCAAAGCCCAACAGGATCAGGGCCAGGACCACGCCCGTGCCGGCGAGAACGAGCCGCGCGATGAAGGCGACGGCGCGCCGCTCCGGCGGGTCGGCTCGCGCCAGCACCAATCCGATCGCGACGAGCACACAGGCCCCGCCGGCCACCGCCAACCACGGGCCGCCGATCGCCGACGGCCCGGCGACGAAGGTGACCGGGACCTCTACCGCGCGAGTCGCCAGCGGGATCAGCTTGAACCAGTCGTAGCGAGACAGGTAGCTGATCTGCATGAGCAGGAGGGGAATCAGGAGCGCGCTGGCAGCGCCCGCCAGCTCGACCGCCAGGCGCACGATGCGGTTGGTTCGCAACCGGTACAGCAGCCATACGGCCTGGGGAATCAGTGCCAGCGCGGCGTAGTAATGCGTACCCATCGCCAGCATGGCGGCGATCGCCCAGGTGATCGCCCACCCCCGGCTCGGCTGTGCTCGCAGGTGAACGAAGGCCAGTAGCGCCACCGAGGTCAGCAGCACCATGCAGGCGTAGGCGCGGGCCTCCTGCGAGTACCAGATGAGGACCGGGCTGCACGCCGTCAGCGCGGCCAGGATGAGCCCGGCGCGGCGCGAGCGCCACGTCACTCCGACGGCATAGGCGACGGGCACCGTGAGCACTCCGGCCACCGCCGAAAGGGAGCGCAGGCCGGCCTCTCCGTAGCCGAACACGTGGACCCACAGCCACGCCACGATGAAATAAAGCGGCGGCGTCGTCTCGGTCTGGGCCAGGTGCCCGACCATCGAGCCGAGCGGATGGTGCAGCAACCAGACGGTGTGGGCTTCGTCAAACCAGTAGCTCTGACCGCCGAGATCGGCGAAGCGGACGACCGCGGCCAGCCCGGTGAGCGCGAGCAGTGGCGCCGCCGATCGGCTCAGCCTGAGGGCCGGCACCGGCGCGGACGCCTCCAGCGGCGCCGGCCCGGCGGCGATCAGGCCGCGGTCAAGCCGGCGCAACTCCATCGGTCACCACCCGAGAGTCGGGATTGCACGCCGGGCCCGGCCGGCACAGCACCCATCCGCACAGCGCCGCCACCGCCAGATACACGAGCACCTCGAGCGCCCCGGCCGGCGTCGGCACCAACACCGTCACCAGGGGCGCGAACCACAGCGGTGACACCCGCGGCGATGCCAGGGCGATGGGGACGTACAGCAGCACGTAGTAATGCGGCCACACGATCGGCGAGCACACCAGCGCGGCGATCACGGCCAGACCGAGCGCCTGGGCGTCGCCGTTCGGCCGTCGCGCGTAGCGGTAGGCGAGGCCGAGGATCGCGCCCGCCGCCAGCAGCGACAGGACCTCGGCCGTGCCGCTGGGCACCCCTATGGCCAGCAGCGCACTGACCAGCGAGGCTCCGGCACCCCCCTCCACGTAGGACAGGTCGGAGACCATGCGCGGGTAGTCGGCGAAGCCGGCGAAGCCGATCACCGCCCATCCCGCCACCAGGGCGCCGGCGCCGATGGCAAGCGCCAGGGCCAGCGTGCGAAGGCGCCGGGTCACCAGCAGCCAACCGAGCAGCGGCCACGGAAACAGCTTGGCCACCACCACTGCGGCGATGGCCAGTGCGGGGGGCCACAGCCGCGCTCGCCACCGCCACGCCACGCCGACGCCGAGCACGATCAGCGGACCCACGTTGGCGAAATCGAGACCCAGCAGAAAGGGCCACGAGATCAGCGCGAGCGCGATGCAGCGCCGATCACGCACCCCGAGCAGGACCAGGCCGGCGATCATCGCCACCGTCAGTACGGCCTGGAACAGGATCCCGCCGGCCAGGAACGGCAACAGCGCGAACGGCACCGCGGCCAGCAGCGCCGGGGCGGGATAGACGGGGAGCGCGAACACCGTCGACACCACGTGCCCGGCCTGCTTGCTCGCCGCCAGAGCGGCCAGGAAGCCCGGGTGGTACGGGTTGCGGCCGTGGAGGATCGCGATACCGGCCTGGTAGAGGTCCCCGCGATAGTCGAACAGCAGCCCCCCGCTGCGCAGGGCGTAGAGCAGGGCCGCCACAAAGGCCACCCCGAGCGCGAGCAGGTGCACCGCCGGACGCCCCATCGCCTTGCCCAGCGCCGCCCGGGCGTGTTGAGCCGGGCGGGGTGGCCGCCGCCGGGCCAAGGCACCCGGGCGCAGCTTCAGGTCTCGCGCCTGCTCCACCGGTGTTGGGTCGGCCACGGCGGAGCGTGGCTGCTGCCGCCAACGTCTAGCGGCGGGCTAGACCAAGGTCCAGGTCGCTGGATGCGGGAATCGGACTTGTGCGCGGAGGGCGCGTGCGGATAGGCTCGCGGTGATGGCCAACGATCAAGCGATACAGATGCTCGTCGGCCTGCGCGGCGCCGTTGGCGCCGGCGCATGGCTGGCCCCGCGGCTCTCGGGTCGCGCGTTCGGGCTCGACCCGGTGAGCAACCCGCAGGCGCCGTATCTCGGCCGCCTGTTCGGTGTGCGCGACGTCGCTCTGGCCGTCGGCTTGAGCAACAGCAGCGGATCGGAGCGCGCCCAGTGGCTGCGGCTCGGGATCGCCTGCGACCTCGCCGATGCCGTCGCCGGTCTGCTGGCCGGACGCCGCGGCGAGCTGCCCAAGCTGGCGACGGTGCTGGTGACCGCCACCGCACTCAGCGCCGCTGCGCTCGGGGCTGCTGCCCTGCAGGATGAGCAGGCGTCACCGGCGGTCTGACCTCGTCTGCGACCAGGACCCCCGCCGGCAGGCCGACCGCCTGCCGGCGGCCCGAGCCCGATCAGGCGGTCGTCCCGCCGGGGGTCAGCCCGGCAGGGGGTCAGCCCGACAGGGGGGTCAGCCCGGCAGCCACCCGTCGCGGTAGCGGGTCTCCTCGTCGTCGGGAAGGTGGGCGTAGGCCTCGTCGGGATCGCGGCTCTCGCGTTGCACCCCGGCGCCATGACGCTGGGCCAGCGAGGACTCGGGGTAGACGACCTCGTCGGTCAGGCGCGTGCCGACGGCCAGCAGCACGCACGGACCTTCGCCGGCACCCACGAACACGTGCTCGGTCCACGCCGGACAGTGGACGAAGTCCCACGCCTGCAACCTCCGCTCCTGACCCTCGACCAGCAGCAGGCACTCGCCTGACAGCACCAGGAAGTCCTCCTGCTCGTTCTCGCGATGGTAGATGGACGACGGCTGGCCGGGCTGTAGCACGCCGACGTTGATCCCGAGACTGGGGAACCGGGGCTCGCCTTCGAAGCGCGTGTAGGCGCCGAAGACTCCATCCATCCAGCGGGCCTCGCGGGCGTTGAGCACGAACCAGCCGTCGGTGGCCGGCGCGCTTCCGTGCTGGGTGGATTCGAGCCTGGCCTCTCGGATCGCGGTTCGCATCATGAGCCTTTTGTTACCCAGCGTCGCGTTCGTGCACACAGATACGAACGCACGGCCCGGCTCAGAGTTCGGCCAGCGCCTCGTTGAAGCGTCTTGCTCGGGCGCATCGCATCGGCGACCCGGTCGCGGTCGGGGTGGTAGTAGCCGCCGATGTCGACCGCCGAGCCCTGCACCTCGGCGAGCTCGCCGACGATCTTCTTCTCGTTGGCGGCCAGCCGCTCGGCCAGCGGCTCGAAGCGCTCGGCCAGCTCGGCATCCGTCGTCCTGGGCGGCCAGCTCCTGGGCCCAGTACAGCGCCAGGTAGAAGTGGCTGCCGCGGTTGTCGAGCTCGCCCACGCTTGCGCGACGGTGAGCGGCTCTCCTCCAGCACCTGGCCGGTGGCCCGGTCCAGCGTGTCGGCCAGCACCTTGGCGCGGGGGTTGTCGTCCTTGTCGGCCAGCAGCTCGAACGAGACGGCGAGCGCCAGGAACTCGCCCAGCGAGTCCCAGCGCAGGTGGTTCTCGCGGTTGAACTGCTGCACGTGCTTGGGGGCCGAGCCGCCGGCGCCGGTCTCGAACAGGCCGCCGCCCTCCATCAGCGGCACGATCGACAGCATCTTGGCGCTGGTGCCGAGCTCGAGGATCGGGAACAGATCGGTGAGGTAGTCGCGCAGCACGTTGCCGGTGACCGAGATCGTGTCCTCGCCGCTGCGCGCGCGCTCGAGCGTGAAGCGGGTGGCCTGCGGCGACGTCGAGGATCTCGATCTGCAGTGCCGTCGGTGTCGAGCTCCTCAAGCGCAGGGCGCACCTTGCCCAGCAGCTCGCGCGTCGTGGGGCCGGGTCTCGTCGAGCCAGAACACCGCCGGCGCGCCGGTGGCGCGGGCGCGGTCGACGCGCCAGCCTCACCCAGTCCTGGATGGGGGCGTCCTTGGTCTGGCACATGCGCCAGATGTCGCCGGCGCCGACCTCGTGCTCGAGCAGCGTCTCGCCGTCCTGCGACCACGCGCACCCGTCCCGGCGGCGCGGATCTCGAACGTCTTGTCGTGCGAGCCGTACTCCTCGGCCTGCTGGGCCATCAGGCCGACGTTGGCGGTGCTGCCCATCGTGGCCGGGTCCAACGCGCCGTGCGCTTGCAGTCCTCGACGGTCTCGGCGTACAGCGTCGGCGTAGGAGTGGTCGGGGATCACGAACTTGGTGTCCTGCTGCTCGCCCTCGGCGTTCCACATCTGCCCGCAGGTGCGGATCGCCGCCGGCATCGAGGCGTCGATGATCACGTCGCTGGGCACGTGGAGGTTGGTGATGCCGCGGTCGGAGTCGACCATGGCCAGCGCCGGGCCGTTCGCGTAGGCGGCGTCGATGGCCTGCTGGATCGCGGTCCGCTCGTCCTCCGGCAGGTCCTCAATGGCCTTCAGCAGCGAGGCCAGGCCGTCGTTGGCGTTGACCCCGGCCGAGCGCAGCACCGCCGCGTTCTCGGCGAACACGAACGGGAAGAAGGCGCGCACGGCGTGGCCGAAGATGATCGGGTCAGACACCTTCATCATCGTCGCCTTGAGATGGACGGAGAACAGGACGCCCTCGCGCTTGGCGTCGGCGACCTGGGCGGCCAGGAAGACGTCGAGCGCTGCGCGCCGCATCACGGCGGCGTCGAGCACCTCGCCCGCCAGCACCGGCCGTCCGCTCCTTGAGCACGGTGACGGTGCCGTCAGCAGCGACGTGCTCGATCGCGACCGTGCCCTCGCGCTCGACGGTGACCGACTGCTCGGTGGAGCGGAAGTCCCCGTCGCTCATGGTCGACACGTGCGAGCGCGAGTCCGATGACCACTCCCCCATCGAGTGCGGGTGCTGGCGGGCGTAGTCCTTGACCGACGCCGGCGCCCGGCGGTCGGAGTTGCCCTGGCGCAGCACCGGGTTGACCGCGCTGCCCTTGACCCGGTCATAGCGGGCGCGGATCTCGCTGCTCCTCGTCGGTCGACGGCTCGTCGGGGTAGTCGGGAATGTCGTAGCCCTGCTCCTGCAGCTCGGCGATCGCCGCCTTGAGCTGGGGCACCGAGGCGCTGATGTTGGGCAGCTTGATGATGTTGGCCTCCGGCGTCAGCGCCAGCTCGCCGAGCTCGGCGAGATCGTCGGCGACCCGCTGCTCGTCGTTCAGGCGATCGGGGAACTGGGCCAGGATCCGGCCGGCCAGCGAGATGTCGCGCAGCTCGCACCTCGACGCCGGCGACGGCGGCGAAGGCCTCGATGATCGGCAGCAGCGACTGGGTGGCCAGCGCCGGCGCCTCGTCGGTCTGGGTGTAGATGATCTTCATAAGCGGCTGCAGACCCTAGCTACCCGGCCGCGGCGCGCCTTTCCCAGGAAGGCGGGCTAGCCCGAGATCTTCCAGGTGCCGTCTGACTGCTTGGTCAGCTTGGTCGGCGCCGCCCCCGCCTGCAGGAAGCCCTTCAGCGAGCCCTTGGTGCTGGTGATGGCGGTGTCGGACACGCTGGCGTTATTACCGCTGATCGTGACCTTGCCGACCTTGGCGTTCTGCAGGCCCTGCTTCTCGGCCGAGCTCAGATGAGCCGACACCAGGTCGACCACCTGCGCGCAGGTCGAGTGGGGAACGGCCTTGGCCAAGGTGGCCTGACCGTCCTTGGTGGCCAGAGCGCAGACGGTCGTGCCGTCGCCCGAGCCGAGAGCGTGCAGGACCTTGGTCAGCGTCTGCTGGACGGCGGCGGTGTCCGAGGACGAACTGCCTGAGCCGCCGCAGCCGACGACGGCCACGCTGACAGCCGCCACCGCCAGGGTCTGGCTCCACGGAATGCCCGCCCGCCGCCTGAAAACGCCCACGGTTCGACCTTACCCTATTGCCCAGATTCCGTCTGTTCTCAGAAAGGAGCGCCGATGCCAGACCGCCCGCCGCTACCGCCGTTCACCGAGGCCACCGCCCGGCAGAAGGTGCAGGCCGCCGAGGACGCCTGGAATACGCGCGATCCCGGGCGCGTCTCGCTCGCCTACAGCGAGGATTCGGTGTGGCGCAACCGAGATAGCTTCGTCCGCGGTCGTGCGGAGATCGTGGCCTTGCTCACCTCCAAGTGGGAGCGCGAGCTCGACTATGCGCTGCGCAAGAGCCTGTGGACGTTCGCCGGGAACCGGATCGCGGTCCGTTATCAGTACGAGAGCCACGATCGCGACGGTCAGTGGTGGCGCAGCTACGGCAACGAGCTGTGGGAATTCGACGAGCACGGCCTCATGACCCGCCGCGAGGCGAGCATCAACGACGTCGCGATCGACGAGTCACAACGGCGGATCCACGGGCCTCGCGGCGACGACGAGCAGGGGGTGGATATCCCGCTGCAGTAGGGAATTCAACCCTCTTGAGGGGTACTCTGAGAGCAGGATGGAACGGCGCATCATCTATATGGCCCGCCTCACCAGGCTGCCGCTGCTCGGCGCCGACGGCGCCGACATCGGGCGCGTGGTCGACGCCGTGTTCGACCTCGGCTCAAAGCCCCCGCGCATCAACGGGTTGGTAGTGGCAGTCCAGCGCCGTCGGGTGTTCGTGGGGATCGGCCGCATCGGCGAGATTGGTACCGACGGGGCCCGGCTGCGCCGCGGCTCGGTGAACCTGAGGCAGTTCGAGCTGCGCCAGGGCGAACGATTGGTCGCCGGCGAGCTGATCGGCACCCGGCTGCGCGGCGAACGGGTGGTCGATGTCGGGATCAGCCCGGCCCCAGAGCCGTTCGCCTGGGAGATCGCCACCCTGGCCCTGGGCGGGCGGCGGGTACCGGGCCTGCGCCGACCCCCGAAGGTGATCGACTGGAGCGAGGCAGGCGAGCTGTTCGCCTCCGACAGCCCCGTCGACCGCCAGGCCGCCGAGCTGGGCGGCCTGCATCCGGCTGAGATGGCGGCCAGCATCCGGCGCCTGCCCCTCAGCCGGCGGCGAGTGCTGGCGGAGGCGCTGGAGGACGATCGCTTCGCCGACCTGCTGGAGGAGATGGACGAGGACGAGCAGGTGGGGCTGGTCGAGGGACTCGACGCGCGCCGCCTGGCCCGGGTGCTCGACGAGATGGAGGCCGACGACGCCGCCGACCTGCTGGGCGAGTTCACCGCTGCCCGTCAGGCCGAGCTGCTGCATGCGATGGACCCCGAGGAGGCCGCGCCCGTCCGGCGCCTGCTCAGCTATCAGCCCGACACCGCCGGCGGCCTGATGACCCCCGAGCCGGTCATCCTCGGCCAGAACGACACCGTGGCCGAAGCCCTGGCCCGAGTCCGCCAGCCCGACCTCCCGGTGCCACTCGCCGCCCAGGTGTTCGTGTGCCGCCCCCCGCTGGAGACTCCGACCGGGCGCTACGTCGGCATGGTCGGGTTTCAGCGCCTGCTTCGCGAGGCGCCCAGCAAGCCGTTGGGACGCTGCGTCGAGGAGGACGTCGAGCCACTGCCGGCCGACCTCAGCGACCGCGAGGTGGCCAGCCAGCTGGCCGCCTACGACGTGGTGGCGCTTGGGGTTGTCGACGAGGTCGGACGGCTGGTCGGGGCCGTGACGATCGACGACGTGCTCGACCGCGTGCTGCCCGACAACTGGCGGGTCACGCTCTCGGAGACCTGATGGCCCGCGGCGATGATCTGAGCACCCCCCGGGGAACCCCGGGTGGCCCCAGCTACGACCCGGACGCGTTCGGGCGCTTCGCCGAGCGCCTGGCCCGCTTCTTGGGCACCGGGCGCTACCTGGTGGCCCAGACGCTGATCGTCATCGTATGGATCTTCCTCAACGTCGTGGGCATCGTCAGTCACTGGGATCCCTACCCGTTCATCCTGCTCAACCTGGGCTTCTCCACCCAGGCCGCCTACGCAGCGCCGCTGATCCTGCTGGCCCAGAACCGCCAGGCCGACCGCGACAAGTTCGAGGTCGAGCGTGACCGCGACATGAACGCCCGCTCGCTGGCCGAGGCCGAGTTCCTGGCCCGGGAGATCGCCGCCGTGCGGCTGGCCGTCGAGCAGAAGGCCGACCGTGAGGACATCGTCGAGCCGCTCGAGCGTCTGACCCAGTCGATCGAGCGCCTGGAGGGGGTCGAGCCCTCGCTGCACGCGCTCGAGACCGACGACGAGGAGTGACCCCGCCCTCAGTCAGGGTTGACGGGCGGCGAGGATGTTCTGCAGCCGGTGGGCTTCGCGCTGGGATAGGCCGGTGAGTCGTGCCCAGGTGATGCGGATCGTGTTGTAGCCGAGCGCGAGCGTGGTCGCGTCGCGTTCGCGGTCGTTCTCGAAGGCGCGGCGGTCCTTGTGGAACTCCCAGCTGTCGAGTTCGATGATGAGTTTGTGGTGGTGGTAGACGGCGTCGACGCGGTAGCCGGCGATGTATGTGTTGGTTTGGGGTTTGGGGAGGCCGAAGTGTTCGACGAACCGCGCGAACGCGTCTTCTAGGCGTGATTCGGTGATGCCGGTGGGGTCCTGGATGAACGGCCACAGCCGGCTGGCGTCGGGGTGGTGGGGGAGGCGGTAGAGCAGTTCGTCCAGGTCTGAGAGGTTTAGCCAGCGGTGATGCAGGGCGTCGTTGACGGCGCGGTCGAGGTCGTCGTCGGTGTAGCGGGGTGCGTTGTCTAGGAGGGTGCGGGCGGGGCTGGTGGTGCGGATCGCGCGTTGGGTGGTGATGTCGCGTCGGCCGAGGGTGGTGCTGCGGTGGATGCGTAGGCCGTCGATGCGGCGGTCGCCGTTGACGGTCAGTTCCAGTGGCGTGGCCAGGCGTTTGGTCAGGCCCCACAGAAAGGCGGCTGAGGAAAAGGAGATGACTGCCGCGGGGCCGCCCGCGAGCACAGCGGCCTTCAGCCGGGCCAGCGGCTCGGTGCGGGGGTGCCCGACGGCGTACACACCGCGATAGACGATGATGAGACGCCCGATCTTGATGCGGTATTCGATTTCGGCGGCGCTAAGCCCGAGCGCCACCAGCTGCTCCCGGGCCACATGGCCGAATTGGCGCGCGGCCAGCGCCGCGATCTTCCGGTCGACTGGGGAGTTACCCATAACTATTAGGGGTAACTTCCCAGCCGATCTTCACCCCCCTCCAGCCCCACCTTCGAAAGCCGTAGTTCGAACCCGACCAGCCCTACAGCCGCAGCCGAACCCCAGCCACCTCAGGTCAGGTAGCCGAACTCCCGGGCGTGCCCGGTCAGCTCGTCGCGGAACTTGGGATGGGCGATGGCGATCAGCCGGCGTGTGCGCTCGGCGATCGAACTGCCGCGCAACTCGGCGACGCCGTACTCGGTCACCACCTTGTCGACGATGTTCTTGAAGGTGGTCACCGCCGCCCCCAGATGGAGCTGGGGGACGATCCGCGAGACGGTGTCGTCGGCGGTGGTCGAGTGCAGCACGATGAACGCCTGACCGTGCTCGGCCATCACCGCCCCCCGGGCGTAATCGGGCTGCCCGCCCGACGAGGACAGATAGTCGCTGCCCAGCGACTCGGATGCGCACTGACCCAGGAAGTCCACCTCGAGGGTGGCGTTGATGGCGGTCATGTGCGGCTCGCGGGCGATCACCACCGGGTCGTTGGTGTAGTCAACGGGGTGAAACTCGACTCCCGGGTTGTCGGCGACGAAGTCGTACAGGGGCTGGCAACCGAGTGCCGAGGTCGTGACCAGCTTGTTGCGATGAGTCGCCTTGCGGGTCCCGGTGATGACCCCGGACTCGACCAGGTCCACGAACCCGTCGCCGAGCAGCTCGGTGTGAACGCCGAGCTCGCGGTGGCCGGACAGCATCGACAGCACCAGGGTGGGCACGCTTCCGATCCCCGCCTGCAGCGTGGCCCCGTCGGGGATCCGCTCGGCGACGAAGCTGGCGATCTGGCGATCGCGCTCGGTCGCCGCCGGGGTCGGCGCCTCCACCAGCGGGTGGTCGCTCTCGCAGAATCCGACCACGTCTGAGAAGTGCAGCTGGTTGCCGCCGAACGTCCGCGGAGTCTGGGCGTTGACCTCGACGAAGAACGGCACCTCGCCGATGAAGCTCGCCGTGTATTCGGCGTCAGGCCCCAGCGAGAAGTAGCCGTGCTGGTCCGGGGGCGACACGGACGTAACCACCAGCCCCGGCGACAGCGAATGGCGCATGAGCCGCGGGACATCGCTGAACGAGTTCGGCACCAGGTCGCAATCGCCACAGTGGAAGGCGTCCCGGGTGTGGGGCGAGAGAAACCAGGACACGTGACGCAGGTTGGAGCACTGACCATCGATGTACGGACGGGCGCGCAGCGCGATCATCTGATGCAGCCGGATGTCGTGAAGCGAGTCGCCCGCGGCCTCGAGGGCGTCGATCACCGCCACCGGCTCACCGTTGGCGGCACCGACGATGATGTTCATCCCCGGCTGCACCCAGCGCAGCACCCCGTCGGGCGTGCAACGGCGCGCGGCGATCTCGGCCTCGATCGATTGGTGCGGCATCCAGCCCTCCTGGCTTTTGAGTGTTGCCCCTTCTCAGCCGAACCACAATAAGCCACAATGGGCGGCGCATGGCGGATGGAACCAACATGCCGGAGGCACTTCTCACCGACCCGGTCCCCCTGGCTCCCGAGGACCTGGCCATCCTCGAGCTCGAGAGCGACACCGTGGCCGGCCACACCTGCAAGGTCCTGCGGCTCGGCCCCCACGCTCCGGATGTGGCCGCGTTGCGTGACCGCATCGCCGACCGGATCCACCTGGCGCCGGCCCTGACCCGCCGCCTCGGCAGCGACGCCGCCGGCGAGCCCGCGTGGGTGGTCGATCCGGACTTCGACGTCGATGACCACGTGGTCGCCCATCCGCACGACGAGCCGGTGAGCACCGACGGTCTGCGCCGCTGCGTCGCGCGGCTGTTCGAACAGCGACTGGACCGCGGGCGGCCGCTGTGGCAGATGGACGTGATCGAGCTCGCCGACGACCGGCGCGCGATCGTATGGCGCATCCACCACGCGCTGGCCGACGGCACCGCCATGCTGCGCTACGCCCGCACGCTGCTCTGGGACGACACGCCCGAGAGCAGACAGTCCCCGGCGCAGGCCCGGAGCCACCACGCCACCGATGACGCCCGGCGCCGCGGGCACCTCGCGGGCTACGTCCGGCGCGAGCTGCGGCGCTCGCGTGGCCCGTCGCCGTTCGATGGCCGGATCTGCAGCCGCCGTGACATCGGCTTTGCCACCGTGTCGCTGAGCTCGGTGCACGACGCGGCCAAGGCGCTGTGCGGCGCAACCCTCAACGACGCGGTGCTGTCGATCGTCGCCGGCGCCCTGCGCCACTGGATCACCGTCCACCACGGCGAGCTGGGCACGCTCCCGGTCAAGATCCCGGTCAGCCTGCACCACGAGGGCGACACGATGGCGAACCATGACTCCATGTTCATCGTGGGTCTGCCGCTGGCGGAGGCCGACCCGGTGGCCCGTCTAGGCGCCATTCATGTCCGCACCCAGGAGCGCAAGCAGGCGCACGACGCCGAGCGCCGCGAGGTGTACCTGCACGAGATCGCAGACGTGTCGCCGCGCCTGGAGCGCTTCGCGACGCAGTTGGAGCGCAGCCCGCGTCGCTTCGCGCTCAACGTCTCCAACGTGCCCGGTCCGCGCCAGGACGTATCGGTGCTCGCGGCCCCGGTCCACCGGCTGCACTCGCTGGCCGAGATCAGCGAGCACCACGCCCTGCGGGTGTCGGTCATCTCGCTCGCGGACCTGCTCTGCTTCGGCTTCTGCGCCGACGCCGAGCTGGTCCCCGACGTCCAGACGATCGCCGACCGGATCGAGCCCGAGACGCAGGCGCTGCTGGACGCGGTTACACGGAACTGAGCGGTCTACAGGCCGGTGGAGGCGCTGGAGCCAATCGGCTCCTCGCCATGCGGAGCGTTGGCGGCGCCGGCGCCGTTGGAGCCCGCGCCCCGGATGCCGTCGGCCACGCGCGAGCCCAGGTCTGAGTCGACGTTGGTCCAGTACTGGATCACTCGCTCCTGCACCGGACCCGAGACCGCGTTGGTGGCATGGCCGACGATGTTGGAGACCAGACGCGACCTGGCGTCGTCGTCAAGGACCTCGCGGTACATCGTGCCCGGCTGTACGAAGTCGTCGTCGTCGCGGCGCGGCTGGTAGGCCGAGCGGATCATCTCCCCGCCGTCGACCCCCCAGACGGTCTCGGCGAAGTTCGGGTCGGCCGCGGGACCGCCGTAGCTGTTGGGGGCGTACACCGGCTGGTTGCCGCTGTGGCGGTAGCGCATCGCCCCGTCCTTGTTGTAGCTGTTGACGTCGACCTTGGGGGCGTTGATCGGCAGCTGCAGATAGTTGGGGCCGATCCGATACCGATGCGTGTCCGGGTAGCTGAACAGCCGCCCGAGCAGCATCTTGTCCGGGCTGGGCCCGATTCCGCGAACCATGTTGGCGGGCTCGAACGCGGCCTGCTCGACCTCGGCGAAGTAGTTCGCCGGGTTGCGGTCCAGCACCATGCGCCCGACCGGGATCAGCGGGTAGTCGCCGTGCGGCCACACCTTGGTCAGGTCGAAGGGGTTGAACCGGTAATCGGCGGCGTCGGCGAACGGCATGATCTGCATGTTCAGCGTCCACGACGGATGATCGCCGGTGGCGATCGCGTCGAATAGGTCGCGGATGTGGAAGTCGGGCTCCTCCGCGACCATCGCCTTGGCCTGCTCATCGGTGAAGGACTCGACGCCCTGGTCGGTCTTGAAGTGGTACTTGACCCAGAACTTCTCGCCGCCCTCGTTCTCCC
The DNA here is from genome assembly GCA_963754375.1 of uncultured Solirubrobacterales bacterium. Taxonomy (GTDB): domain Bacteria; phylum Actinomycetota; class Thermoleophilia; order Solirubrobacterales; family Solirubrobacteraceae; genus Palsa-465. The sequence goes on along the minus strand of CAVWFX010000010.1, from coordinate 776,096 downwards.
ACAGGTAGGTGTGGCTGCTGTAGCCGTTCATGTTGCGCCACGTGCGCGGCGTGCCGCGATCGCCCATCAGCCACGCCACCTGGTGCGCGGACTCCGGCGACAGCGTCCAGAAGTCCCACTGCATGTCGTTGGAGCGCAGGTTGGTGTCGGGCAGGCGCTTCTGAGAGTGGATGAAGTCCTGGAACTTGGAGGGGTCACGGACGAAGAAGACCGGCGTGTTGTTGCCGACCATGTCGTAGTTGCCCTCGTCGGTGTAGAACTTGATCGCGAAGCCACGGGGGTCGCGCACGGTGTCGGCGCTTCCCAGCTCACCGGCCACCGTCGAGAAGCGGATGAACATCTCGGTGCGCTTACCGGGCTTGAGAAAGTCGGCCTTGCACCACTGGGTGACGTCCTCGGTGACCTCGAAGAACCCGTGGGCGCCGCCGCCCTTGGCGTGGACCACGCGCTCGGGTACGCGCTCGCGGTTGAACTGGGCCATCTTCTGGATCAGGTAATGGTCCTGCAGCAGGATCGGGCCGTTGGGGCCGACGGTCAGCGAGAACTCGTCGCTGGCTGCAGGGATCCCGGCGTCAGTGGTCGTGCGCGGTGCGTCGCTCATTCCGAAGGCTCCTTGTCGTCTCTCTCACTCCGTGGGCCCAAGGCCCCGTGGTCACGTCTCAATTCTCCCTAGTAACCATTCCCGGCGCCGGAGCGCGCAAACGAGAGTTTCGCGTCAGGCCTGAAGTCCGCTCAGGACGGCAACCCCGACGATCACGGCGACCACGCCGGCGAGTTGGATCCGGCTCAGACGCTCGCCGAACAGGACGTAGGCCGCGACAACGCTGAGGGCAGCGAACTGCGACGCCAGCACCGCGGCGATGGCGATCCCGTGCCGGGAGGCCCAGATGAAGCAATAGAAGCCGAGTACCTCGCACACGCCTGAGGCGATGACCAGCCGCCCCGCTCCCGGCGCCATCTCGAGGCGGCCCTGCAGCGCCAGCGGCACCGCGAGACCGAGCGTGCCGACCACGCGGGCCGAGAGCGCGACCCAGGAGGAGGGCAGCTCGCTCCCGGCCCGGGCGGCGGCATACAGGCTGGCGCCGAAGGCCAACGCGGTCAGTCCAGCCAGCACCACCGATCTCTGGTGGTGCTTGCGGATCGGGGCGTTGGCCCCGGTGGCCGGGACCGAGGCCAGGCACACCCCGATCGCGATCACCGCCAGCGCGACGCCGACCCCGGGTGCCAAGGTCTCGCCCACGAACACTGCGATCAGGGCGGTTATCGCCCCCTCGGTGGAGACCATCGGGGCCACCACGCCCACCTGTCCGACGCGCAGGGCGAAGTACTCGAGGGCCAGACCGACGACGTTGCCCACCCCGGCCGCGACCAACCAGACCAAAGCGGAGCCGTGCAGCCCGCGGGGAAGGCCGCTGACCACCGCCGCCGGTGCGGCGGTCACCAACCCCACCACCATCATCCAGGCGACCACCGACAGCGGGTGGATGAGCCGGCTCGAGCGCGAGGAGCAGACGGTGGAGATGGCCCACGCCACCGCCGCCCCGAGACCGCCGAGAATGGCGATCATGACGCCGGGTCAGGCACGTTCGACATTTCGCCGGGCCGCGGCCGACCGGTGGTGAGCGCCCCACGTGCAGATCCCTGAGCGCCCATCGTGGCGCCAGTCTAAGGTGGAGCTTCGGGGCTGGGGGCGGCCGCCGTTGCGGCGCTGCACTGGGCGCCGCGTCGCACGTGCGACCTGTCCGGTGGATAGGGTTGCAGCCGATGCTCGGGCTCCCGGATGGCATTACCACCTGCCTGTTCGATCTCGACGGGGTGCTGACCCAGACGGCCAAGGTCCACGCCGCCGCCTGGAAGCAGACCTTCGACGAGTACCTGCACAAGCGCGCCGACCGCGGCGACGAGGAGTTCAAGGAGTTCGACAAGGTCGCTGACTACGACGAGTACGTCGACGGCAAGCCGCGCTACGACGGAGTGCAGTCATTCCTGCAATCGCGCGGGATCGATCTCCCGTGGGGCGATCACGATGATCCACCCGACAAGGAGACGGTCTGCGGAATCGGCAACCGCAAGAACGAGCTGGTCCTGAAGCTGATACGCGAGCAGGGAGTCGAGGCCTATCCGGGGTCGGTGCGCTACGTCAACGCGGTCCGCGACGCCGGCCTGCACCGCGCGGTCGTCTCCTCAAGCGCCAACTGCAAGGACGTGCTGGTCGCCGCCGGGATCGAGGATCTGTTCGAGGTGCGCATCGACGGCATCGTCGCCGACCAGCAGCACCTGAAGGGCAAGCCGGCGCCCGACACGTTCCTGGCCGCCGCCAAGGCCCTCAACGTCCCGGCGGCGCAGGCGACCGTGTTCGAGGACGCGCTGGCCGGCGTGCAGGCCGGGCACGCTGGAAAGTTCGGTTACGTGGTTGGCGTCGACCGGGTGGGACAGGCGGATGCGCTTGCCGCCCACGGCGCCGACGTCGTGGTCAAGGATCTGGCCGAGCTGCTGCAGCAAGCGTGATCGAGCATCCCGCCTACCCGGTCGAGCCGTGGGCCGTCCGCGAGACCGAGCTGCACCTGGACACCCTGGCCCAGGCCGAGTCGGTGTTCGCGCTCTCCAACGGGCACGTCGGACTGCGCGGCAACCTCGATGAGGGCGAGCCCTACGGCCTGCCCGGCACCTACCTGAACGGCTTCTACGAGGTGCGGCCGCTTCCCTACGCCGAGGCCGGCTACGGCTATCCCGAGGACGGCCAGACGGTGGTCAACGTCACCAACGGCAAGATCATCCGCCTGCTGGTCGAGGACGAGCCGTTGGACGTCCGCTACGGGGTGCTGCGCCACCACGAGCGGGTGCTGGACCTGCGCGCGGGCGTGCTGCGTCGCACCGCCGAGTGGGTATCCCCCACCGGCCGGGAAGTGCGCGTCTCCTCCACACGCCTGGTCTCGTTCACGCAACGCGCGGTGGTCGCGATCGAATACGTGGTCGAGGCGATCGGGGGCTCCTTTCCGGTCGTGGTCCTGAGCGAGCTCATCGCCAACGAGTCGGGGCCGGCCCAGTCCCATGATCCCCGCGCCGCCGCGGTGCTGGCCGAGGCGCTCGAGTCCGAGTACTACGACTCGCGGGGGAATGGAGCCATCCTCGTCCATCACACCAAGCAGAGCGGGCTGCGAGTGGCGGCGGCCATGGACCACGTGGTGGAGGGTCCGGACGGAACCTCGACCGAGCTTGACGCCTACTCCGATCTGGCCCGTTTCCTCGTGACCGCCGATATCGCTCCCGACAAGCCGCTGCGCATCCTCAAGCTGGCCGCCTACGGTTGGTCGGCGGAGCGGTCGATGCCGGCGCTGCGCGACCAGGTGGCGGCGGCGCGAGCCGGCGCCCGCCACGCCGGCTGGGAGGGGCTGCTGGCCGACCAGCGTCGGTACCTGGACCGGTTCTGGGGACGCTCTGACGTCGAACTGGAGGGCGACGCCGAGCTCCAGCAGGCGATCCGCTTCGGCCTCTTCCACACGCTGCAGGCGGGGGCTCGCGGCGAGCAGCGGGCGATCGCCGCCAAGGGTCTCACCGGCCCCGGCTACGACGGGCACACCTTCTGGGACACCGAGGCGTTCGTCCTGCCGGTGCTCACCTACACGGCGCCGCGGGGGGCTGCCGACGCCCTGCGCTGGCGCCATTCGACGCTCGACCTGGCCCGCGAGCGGGCTCGCACCTTGTCTCTGAAGGGGGCGGCGTTTCCGTGGCGCACCATCCGGGGCCAGGAGTGCTCGAGCTACTGGCCCGCAGGCACGGCCGCCTTTCACATCAACGGCGACATCGCCGACGCCGTCATCCGCTACCTGGGGGTTACCGACGACCAGGACTTCGAGGCCTCGGTGGGACTCGAGCTGCTGGTCGAGACCGCACGTCTGTGGCGCTCGCTCGGCCACCACGACACCGACGGCAACTTCCGCATCGACGGGGTGACCGGACCCGACGAGTACAGCGCGGTTTCCGACAACAACGTCTACACCAATCTCCTGGCCCGGCGCAATCTGCGCGCCGCCGCCGACTGCGCCATGCGCCATCCCGAGCGGGCCGCCGAGCTCGAGGTCGACGAAGAGGAGGCGGCGAGCTGGCGCGACGCCGCCGACCGGATGATGATCCCCTACGACGAGGCGCTCGGCGTCCACCCCCAGGCCGAGGCGTTCACGTCGCATCAGGTGTGGGACTTCGACCAGACCCCAGCCCGACGACTATCCCCTGCTGCTGCACTACCCGTACTTCGACCTGTACCGCAAGCAGGTGGTCAAGCAGGCCGATCTGGTGCTGGCGATGTTCGTCTGCGGCGATTCCTTCACCCCGGAGCAGAAGGTCCGCAACTTTGAGTATTACGAGCCGCTCACCGTCCGCGACTCGTCGCTGTCGGCCGGCACCCAGGCGGTGATAGCCGCCGAGGTCGGCCACCTCGACCTCGCCTACGACTACTTCGCCGAGGCGGCGCTGATGGACCTCGACGATCTCGAGCACAACACCCGCGACGGCATTCACATCGCCTCGGTGGCGGGAACGTGGATCGCGGCGGCGGCCGGCTTCGGGGGCATGCGCGACCACGGCGGCAGGCTCAGCTTCAAGCCTCGGCTTCCGGGGGCGCTGACCCGCATGCGCTTCCGGCTGATGTTCCGCCGGCGCAGCCTGCTGGTGGACGTTGCCCACGAGCACGCCCGCTATTCGCTGCTGAAGGGCGAGCCGCTCGAGATCACCCACTACGACGAACAGCTCACGGTGAATGGCGACGAGCCGGCCGAGATGCCCATCCCGAAGCTGGAGCCGCGCCCGGCGCCACGCCAGCCGCCGGGGCGAGTGCCGGCCAAGCGCCGTCCGTCCCACTGAGCGCTGGACCCCGGTCTGGCTCCGGCGAGCACCCGCCAGCCCCTTCCCAGTAGGGTGGCGCGCCGGGCCCCGTACCGGAGAGCGACATTCAGGAGGCGATCGGCATGGCGTTGCGAACGACCGTGGTGGGATCGTGGTGGAAGCACGACGACCTCGAGCCCGAGCTGGCGCGCTACCACCGGGGACAGCTGGACGACGCCGAGGGCGAGGGACTGCTCAGGCGGGCGGCGTCGGCGGCGATCGCCGAGCAGCAGGAACTCGGCCTCGACGAGTGGACCGGCGGCGAGTACTTCACCGACAACTTCATCGACCACATGCAGCGCGTACTGCACGGCTTTGAGATCGACAAGCCCGACGAGCCCGATCCGTTCGACTACGACGACCTCGCCCACGCAGTGATCAGAGGCGAGCTGTCGGCCCCCGACGGCCTCGGCTACGCGCGCGCCTACGCGCGCGAGTCGCCATTGCCCGGGGGCGTGAGCAAGGCGACCGTGGTCGGTCCCCTGGAGATCAGCGTCCACGTTCAGGACCAGGTCGACGAGCTCGCGCGCCAGATGCCGAACCTGATCGGGATCGTCAACCGCGAGATCCGGGATCTGGCCGAGGCCGGGTGTCCGCACGTGCAGCTCGACGTCCCCCTGTTCGGCATGCTGCTGAACATCGGCCAGATGACTCCCCAGGACGCTGCCGGGATCATCGCCGGATGCTTTGACGGCGTAGAGGACACCACCCGCGGAGTCCACATCTGCAACGGCAACTTCAAGGGCCGCCCCATCTCCCCGATCGTCCGCAACGCCCCCTGGGTGGCGACCTTCGCCGAGCTCGAGGGCGTCGTCGACGTGGCGGCGATGGAGTGCAGCTACTTCGCCGAGTGGAACGAGCGCGAGGCCTGGAGCGCCCTGCCGGCCAGCATCGACCTCGCCGCCGGGATCGTCGATGAGGCCAGCTACGGGATCGAGACGCCCAAGAAGGTCCGTGACCGCGCGGCCGACTGGGCCCGGGTGGTCGGCGAGGAGCGGCTGTGGATCTCGCCGTCGTGCGGGTTCGGTCGCCATCCGGCGCGCTCCCGCCCGGTGCTCCGCGCCAAGATGGAGAACATGATGGAGGCCGCGTCTTCGTTTTGACCGGCGGCGGTTGCGGATTCGCGGCCTGTGGGCGCGGGTAGGCGACCAGCATGCCCCAAGAACTGAACGTCGCAGACCTCAAGCTCACCAGCCCCGCCTTCAAGCATCACGACCGGATCCCTGAGAAGCACACCGGCGACGGCGAGGACGTCTCACCCGCGCTGGAGTGGTCAGGGGTGCCCGACGGCACCAAGGCGTTTGCCGTGGTCGTACACGACCCGGACGCGCCGCTGGTGGACGGTTTCACCCACTGGGTCGCCTACGGCATCGCCGGCGACGAGACGGGCGTGCCCGAGGGCGGCGGGGACGTCACCCACGGCGCCAACTCGTTCGGCGACACCGGCTACGGCGGCCCGGCGCCGCCGCCCGACCACGGGACTCACCACTACTACTTCTGGGTCTACGCGCTCGACGACGACGTCGACCTGGAGCCGGGCCTGGACCGCCGCGCGCTGCTTGACCAGATCGAGGACCACGTCATCGAGCAGGCTCGGCTCGTGGGCACCTACAAGCACTAGCGCGCCGCTGGCGCCCGGGGTCTCGTCGCGTGCCGGCGCCTCACGTCACCAGCCGCACGATGGCCACGATCCCCACCACCACGATCACCGCCCGCAGCAGCGGGGGCGAAAGGCGCCGCCCGGCCCGCGCACCAACCACCCCGCCGATCACCGATCCCGCGGCGATCAGCCCGGCCGCGCCCCAGGCCACGTGGGCCGCGAACACGAACACGATTCCGGCCACCAGGTTGACGAGTCCGGCCAGCACCACCTTGACGGCATTGATCCGCTGCAGGTCGTCGTCGAGCGCGAGCGTCAGGATCGCCAGCAGCAGGATGCCCTGAGCGGCGCCGAAGTAGCCGCCGTAGATCCCGCTGGCAAACACGCCGGCGGTGGCCATGCGGCCGGCCTGATGTTGGCTGGGCGGCCGGTGGCGGGCGAGGATCTTCGACAGCCGCGGCTGGAACACGATCAGCACCAGCGCGATCGCGATGAACGCCGGCACGATGTCCTTGAACGCCGAGGGCGGCAGGCTCAGCAGCAGCACCGCGCCGGTGATGCCACCCAGCACCGAGGCGGTGGCCAGCGGCAGGGTGCGCCGGCCCTGCCCGCCCAGCTCCTCCCGGTAGCCAAGGGCGCCGCTGACCGATCCCGGCACCAGGCCCACGGTGTTGGAGACGTTGGCGGTCACCGGGGCGTAGCCGAAGCCGAGCAGGACCGGGAACGTGACCAGCGTCCCGCTGCCCACAACGGTGTTGATCGTCCCGGCAACGATCCCGGCGGCGAAGATCACCACCGCGTGCAGTGGACTCATGTCCCGCGGACGTGCCGGAAGAAGGTCCGCACCTCGTCGACGAACAAATCGGGCCGCTCGAAGGCGGCGAAGTGCCCTCCCCGCTCCGGCCTGCCGTAGTGACGCAGGTCCGGGAAGCGCCGCTGGGCCCACCGGATAGGCGCTGGGAAGATCTCCCGCGGGAACGCCGACACGCCAGCCGGCACTTCGACCGGAGCGGTGTCGGCCGGACCGTAGCTTTCCCAGTACAGCCGCGCCGATGACGCAGCTGTGCCGGGCAGCCAGTACAGCATCACGTTGTCGAGCAGCTCGTCGCGCGTGAACACGTTGAGCGGGTCACCGTCGCAATCGGACCAGGCCCGGAACTTCTCCACGATCCAGGCACACTGGCCGGCAGGCGAGTCGACCAGGCCGTAGCCGAGCGTCTGCGGCCGGGTCGACTGCTGGCGGGCATAGCCCGATCCCCACCGCCGGTACTCGGCGATCGCCGCCAGCGCCGCCTGCTCGTCCTCGTCGGGCGTCCCCACGGCGGCGATGTCCTCAGGCGAGACCAGCAGCATGTTGATGTGGAAGCCGACGACGTGGGCGGAATCCTGGCGAGCGAGGGTGGTGGTGACCTCCGAGCCCCAGTCGCCACCCTGCGCCCCGTAGCGCTCGTAGCCCAGCCGGCTCATCAGCTCCGCCCAGGCGGCGGCGATGCGCGAGATGCCCCAGCCGGATGCGGTCGGCTTGTCGCTGAAGCCGTAGCCGGGAAGCGACGGGCACACGACGTGGAAAGCGTCGGAGGCGGACCCGCCGAACCGTTCCGGCTCGGTCAGTGGCCCGATCACCTTGAGGAACTCCACCACCGAGCCCGGCCAGCCGTGGGTGAGCACCAGCGGCAGCGCATCCGGGTGCGACGAGCGCCGGTGCAGGAAGTGGATGCCAAGTCCGTCGATCTCGGTCCGGAACTGCCCCAGCTCGTTGAGCCGGCCCTCGACCCCCCGCCAGTCGTACTCCTCGCTCCAGTACCGGCACAGGTCCTGGAGGTAGGCCAGCGGCATGCCCTGGGACCAGTCGTCGACCGGCTCGGCCTCCGCCCATCGCGTCCGACGCAGCCGGCCGCGCAACTCGTCGAGGTCGGCGTCTGCTACCTCGAGCGCAAACGGGGCGATCCCGGACACGCACGCCATCCTAGGCGGTCACCGCAGGCGCGCGCCGCCCATCCCACCGCAATCCGCGCTAGAGACCGTTCAGCCGCAGGGGGCGCAGCGCCTCCTGGAGGGCCATCAGCTCGTCGAGCATGTCGGAGGCCGCGTCGGTCATGATCTCGTTGGCCGCGAGCTCCCCGCCCGTGACACGGTCGGCGATGAACGGGATGTTGACCGCGGCGACGGCGGGCATCATGTGGACCGCGGCCACCACCGGCTTGAGCTGCTGGACCGCGCGGGTACCGGCGGCCACACCGCCGTAGGAGACGAACCCGACCGGCTTGTACTGCCATTCGTGGTGCAGGTAGTCGATCGCGTTCTTGAGCGGGGCGGGATAGCCGTGGTTGTACTCGGAGGTGACGAACACGAACGCGTCGGCGCGCTCGGCGATCGCGCTCCAGGCGTGGGTGTGGTCCTGGGTGTAGCGACGCAGCCGCGGGTGGCTGGGCTCGTCGAGCAGCGGCAGATCAAGCTCGGCCAGGTCGACGACCTCGTAGTCGAAGCCACCGTGGGCGGCGGCGCGCTGCTCGAACCAATTGGCGACCGGCAGGCCGACGCGCCCCGGGCGCGTGCTGGCGATAACGATCAGGAGGTTCGGCATGTGGGGGTTGTACCGCGCTGGCTAGGAGTCAAGATGCGCCGGCAGCCCGAAGGCCTCGAACAGTTCCGTATTGAGGTAGGTGTCGATCGCGCGGATACGGCCGTCGGCGATCTCGATGACCTGCAGCCCCCACGGGCTGTAGCCGCCGCCGGGATCGATCCGGTACTGGCCGAAGGCGGGGCCGCCGTTGGCCCGGGTCGCGAGCATGCGCGAGCCCTTGCAGCCGATGCCGTTGCCGAGCATCCAGCGGTGGACGTCGCGCGGGCCCACCAGCCAGAGTGGGATCGGCGGCATCGAGAAGGTCGCGTCTTCGCGCAGCAGGGAGACCAGCGAGTCGATGTCGTAGCGCTCGAACGCGGCGGTATAGCGAGCCACCAGCTTCTGCTCGTCGGCGTCGAGCGCGCGGCCCGACTCCTCGGGCGCCAGCACCGAGTCGGCCGCGCCGCCGGGTTCGTCTGAGGCCACCTCGTCGAGGGTGGCTCGCGCGCGTTGCAGCGCGCTGTTGACTGAGGCGCTCGTGGAGCCCAGCAGCTCGGCCACCTCGCTGGCCTGCCAGTGCAGGACCTCGCGCAGGATCAACACCGCGCGCTGGCGCGGCGGCAGGTGCTGCAAAGCGGTGACGAAGGCGAGCCGGATCGACTCGCGCAGCGCCGCCAGCTCGGCCGGATCACCGTCGGCGGGAAGCACTCGCGCGTCGGGTGCCGGCTGCACCCAGGCGTGCTCGGGGAGCTGGTCGGGAAGAGTGGCGATGTCAGCGCTGGAGGGCGACACCAGGTCCATCGGCCGGGCCCGTCGCTGCGGGCGCTGGGGCATGTCGAGACAGACATTGGTGGCGATGGTGTACAGCCAGGAGCGCAGCTTCGCGCGTCCCTCGAAGCCGTCACGTCCGCGCCAGGCGCGAAGGAAGGTCTCCTGCACAGCATCCTCGGCCTCTCCACCCGACCCGAGCATCCGGTAGCAGTAGCCGGTGAGCTCGCGCCGGTGGGCCTCGATCGCGTCCGCAAACCCGTCCGAGGTCGCAGACTGACGGGCATCGGCGACCGCTCCCATGGGCGACATCGTAGCTGCCACCCTGGCCGGTTCAGGGTGGAGGGCCGGCGCCCACCGCGTGCACTATCGTCGCCGCCGTGGCCGAGTCGGTCTCATCCCAAGCGAGCCCGCCCATCAGCGCCGACCTGCGCGGGCGGTTCGCCGGTCAGCTGGTCGTCGTCGAGCCGCTGGCGAGCCAGCACGAGGCCGGGCTGATCGCGGCCGCCGACCAACCCGAGCTGTTTCGCTGGATGCCGATCGACATGGCCTCCTCGGATGACGCGGTGCGAGCCTGGCTGAGCGCGTCACTTGACAACGCCGCCGCCGGGCTGGAGGTTCCGTTCGCCATTCTCGACGCCGCCAGCGGGCGAGTGCTCGGCTCCACGCGCTTTCTCGAGCTGCGCCTGGAGCACCTGCGCGTCGAGATCGGGTGGACCTGGCTGACCAGCTCGGCGTGGAGCACGGGCGCCAACGTCGAGACCAAGCTGCTGCTCCTTGGCCATGCCTTCGAGCGGGTGGGCTGCCGCCGGGTCGAGTTCAAGACCGACGCCCGCAACGAGCGCTCGCGCGGCGCACTGCTGGCCCTCGGGGCGGTGTTCGAGGGCGTGCTGCGCAAGCACATGGTGGTGCGCGACGGCGGCCCGCGTGACTCGGCCTACTTCTCGGTGATCGACGACGAGTGGCCGGATCTCAAGCAGCGCCTGCAGCACCGGCGCGACGAGCACGTGGCCCGGCGACAGCAGCTCGACCTGTAAAACGGCGCGTTGCCGTCGCCGGTGACGGTACCCTGCGCCTCCGATGTCAGGCGTCCCGCCCAGACCGCTTCGGTTGGCGCTCGGACTTGCCGGCGCCGTGGCGCTGCTGGCGGCGCTCGCCGGCCCGGCGGCCGCCGCCCCGCTGTCGGCCGCCACCCGTCTGCACGTGACCGTGACGCTGCGCCCGCGCGACCCCGCCGCGCTGGCCGCTTACGCCCAGGCGGTCTCCACGCCGGGCTCGGCCTCCTACCTGCACTACCTGACCCCGGGGCAGTTCGCCCGTCGGTTCGGGGCCACGCCGGCCCAGATCGCCCGCGTCCGCCGGTCGCTGCGCGCCCATGGCCTCAACGCGGGACCCACCGCCGCCGGCGGCCTGTCGATCCCGCTGGAGGCCACCGCGGGACGGCTCGAGCACGGGCTGTCGGTGTCGCTGCACACGCGCTCGCTGCCCGGGCGACGGACCGCGATCGCCGCCAGCGCCGCCCCGTCGCTGGGTCCCGGTGCCGCCGGCGTGGTGCAGTCGGTGCTGGGACTCAACACCACCTCGGCGCCGCACCCGCTGCTGGCCCGAGCCCCGGTGCGCGTGCCGCCGCTGCTGCGCGCGCCGCGGCTGGCCCGCTCCCCGCATGTGGTCACCGGCGGACCGCAGCCGTGCTCGAGCGCGTCGGCGACAGCGGCCAGCCAGAACGCCCACACCGCCGACCAGATCGCGTCGGCGTATGACTTCTCGGGCCTGTACGGCGCCGGTGACGTGGGCGCCGGAGTGACGGTCGCGATCTACGAGCTCGAGCCGAACCTGCCCAGCGACATCGCCACCTACCAGGCCTGCTACGGCACCCACGTCCCGGTCAGCTATGTCCCGGTCGACGGCGGCGTCGGGAGCGGACCGGGCTCAGGCGAGGCGGCGCTCGACATCGAGGAGCTGATCGGGATGGCCCCGGGCGCCAACGTGATCGTCTACCAGGGCCCGAACTCCGAGTCGGCGGCGCCCGGCTCCGGGCCCTACGACACCTTCGCGGCGATCGTCAACCAGGACCGGGCGCGCGTCGTCAGCGTCTCCTGGGGTGAGTGCGAGCCGATCCTCGGCGAGGCCGACGCCTCCGCCGAGGCGACGTTGTTCGAGCAGGCGGCCGTCCAGGGCCAGACGATCGTGGCCGCCTCTGGCGACGAGGGCTCCGAGGACTGCGACGACGGCAGCGTCACGCCTGACACCGAGCTGGCGGTCGACGATCCCTCCAGCCAGCCGTTCGTGACCGGCGTCGGGGGCACCAGCCTGCAGGCGCTGGGGCCGCGGCCGACCGAGAGCGTCTGGAACAGCGGTGGCAACATCGCCGAGAGTCTGCTCTCGGTCCAGCCCGGCGCCGGCGGCGGGCGGCATCTCGAGCCTGTGGCCGATGCCGCGCGACCAGCTCGACGCCGCGCCGCTGTTGGGGGTGCTGGCCGCCGGGCGCACGGGAGCGCAGTGCGATGACCCGGGCGCCTACTGCCGGGAGGTGCCCGACGTCGCCGCCGACGCCGACCCGACCACCGGCTACGTCATCTACTGCAGCGGCGGCTCGATCGACCAGCCGGCCGGCTGGCAGGCGATCGGCGGCACCAGCGCCGCGGTGCCGGTGTGGGCGGCGCTGATGGCGCTCGCCGACGCCTCCAAGGCCTGTGCTGCCGGACCGCTGGGCTTCGCCGGACCGGCGCTGTATCGGGCGGCGGGCAACAGCTACGCCGGCAACTTCAACGACGTGCGCAGCGGCAACAACGACTTCACCGGCACCAGCGGCGGCGCCTACGGCGCCCGCGCCGGCTACGACGAGGCGAGCGGGCTGGGCACCCCCAACGCCGCCCCGCTGGCCGGGGCCCTGTGCGCCGACACCCTCAGCCTGGTCAACCCGGGCACGCTGAGGCTGACCGCCCACGCCAGCGTGTCGCTGGCACGTGCGGGCCAACGATCCCCGCGGCGTGGCGATCGACTACGGCGCCCGCGGCCTGCCGCCGGGTCTGTCATTGGCACAGACCACCGGCCAGATCAGGGGCCGCCCGCGTCGCACCGGACGGTTCCAGGTCCACGAGACGGCCCAGGACGAGCAGGGTTCGACCGCCGCGGCCACGTTCGCCATCACCGTCGGCCCGGCTCCCCGCCTGTCGCACGCCTTCGGGTCAGGGCTGTCCGGGCCGCACCGCCGCGTCGGGCTTCACCCTGACCGCCGGCCGCGGCTCGCCGGCGTTCACCCAGCTCAAGGTGACCCTGCCGACCGGGATGAAGGTCGTCTCGGGCCACGGGGTGTCGCTCACGTCGCGCGCGGTTCGGCATCCTGACTTTCGCACGCACGTGTCGCGCGGGGTGCTCCAGATCAGCCTGCGCCGCCCCCTGTCACAGGTAACGGTCACGGTGGCGTCACCCGGGTTGCGGATCGCCACCGGCCGCCAGCCGCAAGCTCGCCACCGGACGGTGCCGAAGCTGAGCGTGTCGGTGCTCGACGCCGGCTCGGGAACCAGCACGCTGTCGTCCCGGCTCGGCCGCGGGTAGCGTCGGCTCTGGTCTGCTCGTGAGCGTCCTGACCGGCTCCTGTACCGCCGAGGTGAAGGCCGGTATCGACCGCTGCTGGGCCCTGATCGCGGACGTGGCCCGGGCGCCGGAGTGGCAGCGGACGCTGGTCAGCCTGGTCGTGCTCGAGCGCGACGACCAGGGCCGCCCGCTGGTCTGCGACACCGTCAACGACGCCCAGCTGACCAAGGTCAGCTCCCGCGTGCGCATGCACTACGAGCCGCCGCACCGGCTGTCCTGGACCCAGGTCGCGGGCGACGATCTGGACTCGATGGAGGGGTCCTGGGAGCTCGAGGACCTCGGCGACGGCCGCACCCGCGCCACCTACAGGCTGGCGGTCGATCCGGGCCGGATCGGCATCTTCGCCCGGCCCCATGGAGCGCGCTGATCCGGCCGCTGGTGATCGGCCACCAGGCCAAGGAGCTGGCCACGGCGCTGGGCGAGTCCTCGTCGTGAGTCACGTCGTCACAGGCTCGGCGTCCGCCTCCACCTTGGCGTAGCGCGCGAGCCACCTCGCGCAGCACCGCGATCATCGACTTCGCCGCCGGGGCCACTCCGGGCCCGGCCATCGTCGCCGCCGTCACCTTGCGGGCCGGGCTGCGCGGCGCCAGCGCGCGGACCACGATCCCCGCGTGCACGCGGGTCAGCGCCAGCCGCGGGATCAACGCCACGCCGACCCCGGCCGCCACCAGCCCCTGGATCGTCTCGTAGTCGTCGCTCTCGAACGCGACGCCGGGCTCGAACCCGGCCGCCAGGCAGGAGCGGACGACGTGGCGGGCGCACGGGCTCGACGCCGACGTCTGCACCCACTGCTCGTCGCGCAGGTCGGCCAGCGACAGCGACGGCTTGGAGGCGAGCGGGTGGTCGGCGGGCAGCGCGACGTGCATCGGATCCTCCAGCAGCGTGCACGCGATCTCAGCCCGGCCGCCGGGCCGCTCGCGCACGCCCGGGAACTCGAACAGCAGCGCGAGGTCGAACTCGCCCGCCCGCAGCCGCGGCCCGATCTCCTCGGGCTCGCCCTCGGCCAGCGTCAGCGCCACCTCGGGGTGGGCCTGGCGAAAGCGGGCCACCGCCAGCGGCATCAGGGTCGCGCCGGCCGAGGGGAACGAGGCCACCCGCAGCCGTCCGGCCCGCACTCCCAGCACCGCCGCCAGGTCGGCCTCGGCCGCCTCCACCTGGGCGAAGATCGTCTCGGCGTGGTCGACCAGCGTGGCGCCGGCGGCGGTCGGCCTGATCCCGCGCCGGTCGCGGACCACGAGCGTGGTCCCGGTCTCGGCCTCGAGCCGCGCGATCGACTGCGAGACGGCCGACTGGGTGTAGGAGAGCGCCTCGGCGGCGGCCGAGAACGAGCCCCGATTGACGACCTCGCACAGGACCTGCAGCCGGCCCAGGTTGAGCATTAGCAAATCTTATCCTGATGATGACCAACGTCATTAGCGCTGATAGAAGGCGACTGCGATGCTCGCGGCGAATCGACCGCGTTACACGCTGCACGCGATCTGACCAGGAGCCAGCCTGATGTCACCTCACGCGATCGTCTCCTACGACGACACCCCCAACGACCACGACGCGCTGATGCTCGGCCGCGTCCTGCACGAGGCCGGCGCGCAGGCTGACGCTCGCCTACGTGCGCCACACGCACCGAGACTCGTGCGCGATCGCGAGATGCTTGCAGGAGCACGAGGCCGAGGCGCTGCTCGAGCGCGGCGCCCGGTGGCTTGACGACCGCGTACGTCGAGCGCCGGGTCGTCGTCAGCGGCTCGACCGGCGAGGGCCTGGCCTGGCTCGCCGCGCAGGAGGACGCCGACCTGATCGTGTTCGGCTCCGACTACCGCACCGGCGCCGGCCACGTCTCCCTGTGCCGCTCGGCGCAGACGCTGCTCGAGCGCGGGCCGGCGGCGCTGGCCATCGCGCCCGCCGACTACCACGAGCTCGGCCGAGCGGGAGATCGAGACGATCGGGATCCTGTCGGGGCTCGGCCGACGAGGCGGCGATCGAGACCGCGTTCTCGCTCGCCGGCCGGCTCGAGCGCAGGTCGTCGACCGCGACCGCGGCGTCGACCTGCTGGTCGTCGGGTTCGCGCCGGAGGCGCCCGAGGGCCGCGTGATGGTCAGCGCGCGCTCGCAGAACGCGATCGAGGAGGCGACCTGCCCGGTGCTCGTCGCCGCCCGCGGCGTGCCGCTGTACTTCGACATCGCTGATCACCGCCTGAGCTGCACCGCGTTCGACGCCGGCCGCGCTGCGGCGGCTATCGTGCCGCGGGCTGTGCGTACGCTGGTCATCTCCGATCTCCACCTCGGCAACCGCGGCGGCAACGACGTGCTGCGCCGGCCGGCGGCGCTGGCCGCGCTGCTCGAGGCGCTCGCGGACATCGACCGGCTGGTCCTGCTCGGCGACCTGGCCGAGCTGATGACCCGCCACCCGCGCCGCCGCTGGCCGCCGCCGAGCCGGTGCTGCGGGCGATCGGCGCGCGGCTGGGGCCCGACCGCGAGGTGGTGCTCGTCCCCGGCAACCACGACGCGCCGCTGATCCGCGCCTGGGCGCGGGCGCAGGGCGCGGCGCTGACCGATCGACGGCTCGGTGCCGGCCGACGCCACCCGCGCGCTGGCGCTGGTCGTGTCGTGGCTGGCGCCGGCGCGGGTGCGGGTGCACTACCCCGGGCGTGTGGCTGTCGGACGGCGTGTTCGCGACCCACGGCCACTACCTGGACCACCACCTGCTGCCCGAGTCGGCCTTCGGCGTGCTGCGGCTGGGGAGCCGTGCGCGCCCGCCGAGCCGGTCGGCCCGACTGACTACGAGCGGACGCGGCGGCGGGTGCGGTCCAGTCAGCGCTCGTTTCCGGAGCGGCTGATCGAGCGACCGTTCCCGACGCTGCTCGAGGGCGGCGCCCACCTGGTCCGCACCACGGCGATGCCGGCCGTGCCCGCGGCTGTTGCTGAACGCCCGCCTGGCCCCGGTGACCGCCGCCGCTGGTCGACCTGCAGATGCGGCGCGCCTCCATCCCGGCGATGGACCGGGTGGTCGACGCGCCTCGGGGTCGAGGCCGACTGGGTGGTGTTCGGCCACGTGCACCGGCCGGGCCGCTGGCCGGCGACTCGGCCGGAGCGCTGGGCGGTCCCGGCAACGGCGCGCCGCGGTATCGTCAACACCGGCTCGTGGATGTACGAGCCGCTGCTGGTCGACCGCGTCCTCGCCGCCGCATCCGTACTGGCCGGGCGGCGCGGTGCTGCTCGAGCCCGGCCGGGCCCCCGCGGCGGTGGGGCTGCTCGACGGGCTGGGCGCAGACGAGCTTCGACGGCGCGGATGCGGCGCGACTAACGGGACTCGGCCGATGCGTTTCGCTCGACTGGTTAGGGGCACCGGTAGCCACAATCACACCCGGGTGGTCGTTAGTGGTTCCCGCGGCGGTAGCCACCATCTCACCCGCGGTCCTAAGTGGTTCCCGCGGCGCCGGTAGCCACCATCCCACCCACGGTCCTGAGTGGTTCCCGCGGCGGGGTCACTAAGCCAGGATCAGGTGGCTGTCGCCGAACTCGTGCCACAGGTAGCCGCTGCGCAGCGCCTCGTCGTAGGAGCGCTCCAGCAGCTCGTGGCCGGCGATCGCCGCCAGCATCTGCAGGTGCGAGGCCTCGGGCTCGTGCCAGCCGGTGATCAGGCCGTCGACGGCGCGGATGTCGGTGTCGGGCTCGATCACCAGGCCGGTCCAGCCGGCTGCCGGCGTGAGCGAGCCGTCGGGGCCGGCGACCGTCTCCAGCGCGCGCACCACGGTGGTGCCGACGGCGATCACGCGGCCGCCGCTCGGCGCCGGGTCGAGCTGACCAGGCGGGCGGTGGCCGCCGGGACCTCGTACTGCTCGGGGAACGGCGGCTCGTGGCGCTCGGGCGAGGAGACGCCGGTGTGCAGGGTGATCGGCGCGACCGAGATCCCCCGCGCCACCGAGCGGGTGATCAGCCGCTCGGTGAACGGCCGGCCGGCGCTCGGCATCTCGGCGCTGCCGGGCGCGGTCGCGTACACGTTCTGGTAGGCCGACAGCGGCCAGCGGCGCTCGACGTAGCCGTAGCGGATCGGCTCGCCGTGGCGCGGCCAGCAGCTCCTCCACCGACGGTCGCCGTCCAGGCGCGCCAGCAGCAGCCGCGAGCCCGGACGCGTACGGGGCCAGCGAGCTCGAGCGCTCGGCCGGCCGCCGGACCGAGTGAGATCGTCTCGCCGGCCCGGCCCGCGGGCCGGGCGCGCTCCGTCGGCGCTGCGCAGCTCGACCACCCGCCAGCGTTCGTCGAGCTCCGGCGCCCGGGTGGCGAAGTGGACCCGCACCGGCGGTCCCGTCGCGCCGGCGGCCGGCCACCGAGGCCGGCAGCGTCGCCGACACGTTGACCACGAGCAGGTCGCCGGGCGTCGAGCAGCGCCGGCAGGTCGCAGAAGCGGGCGTGCTCGCACGGTGTCGTCGCCGCGGCGCGGCGACCAGCAGCCTACCCCGTCGCGGGCCAGGCCGCGGGCCTCCGGCGGTCCGGTCGCCTCCAGCGCGGGCGGCAGCTCGAAGGCGAGCGCGCTCATCGCGAGCCTCGCGGCGACCAGGATCTCGCGCGCCTGATAGCGGCCGCTGGGCAGCTCGCCCTCGATCAGCTCGAGCAGGCCCGGCACGCTGTCCTCGGGCGGCGGGCGATCGGAGATGTCCTCGCCGGGGAACGCCTCCTGATGCATCGCGGTGCGCATGTCGCCCGGGTCGACGGCGTAGACCCGCAGCTCGCGGGTGCTCGGCGGCCAGGATCGCGGTCAGCTGCTCGAGCGCGGCCTTGGACGACCCGTAGCCGCCCCAGCCCTCGTACGGCTCGACCGCGGCGTCGGAGGTGACGTTGAGGACGCGGCCGCCGGCGGGGATCAGCGGCAGGGCCAGCTGCATCAGCGCCAGCGGCGCGAGCACGTTGACGCGGTACACGCGCTCGAGCTCGGCCAGCGGGTAGTCGGCCAGCGCGCGGCTGCGGGCTCGGGCCGAGCGCGCTGGCGTTGTTGACCAGCAGGTCGATGCGCGTCGCCGGCGGCGTCGATCAGCGCCCCGCGGTGCCAGTCGTCGGCGACGTCGCCGGCGATGGCGGTCACGCTCGGCGCCGCTGTCGCGCAGCTCCTGCGCCGCGCGCTCGAGGTCGTCGGCCCCGCGGGCGTCGAGACGAGCTCCCAGCCGCGTTGCGCGAGCGCCGCGGGCCAGAGCGCAGCCCGAGACCGCGCGAGGCTCCGGTGATGATGGCTGTTTGGTCATGGACCGCACGCTACGCGGCGCGGGTCCCGATTTCAAGCGGTAATTGGTCCTAGGACCTATGGTCCGGCCGGGCTGACCAGCCCCTGCTGGACGGCCAGCAGCGCCGCCTGGGTGCGGTCGGCGACCCCGAGCTTGGCCAGCACGTGGCCGACGTGGGTCTTGACCGTCTTCTCGGCGATCCCCAGCTCGAACGCGATCCGCTTGTTGGACCGCCCGGCGGCGATCAGCTCCAGGACCTCGTGCTCGCGGTGGGTCGAGCCGCTCACCGTCGGGCGGCGCTGGCGGCGCCGCGGATCCGGTGAGGACGCCGAGCAGCCGCGCCGCCACCGTGGGGTCGATCATCGCCTCGCCGGCGTGCGCCGTCCGGACCGCGCGCGCCAGCTCGGAGGGCTCGACGTCCTTGAGCAGGTAGCCGGCCGCCCCGGCCTGCATCGCCGGCAGCAGCCGCTCGTCGTCGAGGAAGCTGGTCAGCACGATCACCCGCGCTCGGGGCGCGCGCTGCTGAAGCGCGCGCATCGCCTGCACCCCGTCGACGCTTGGGCATCACCAGGTCCATCAGGACCACGTCGGGCGCCAGCGCCACCGCGTGCTCGATCGCCTCGCTGTCCGTCAGCCGCCTCCCCCACCACCTCGATCCCGTCCTGGAGCTCGAGGAACGTCCGCAGCCCCTCGCGCACGACCGCGTGGTCGTCGACGATCAGCACGCGGATCGGCTCAGTGCCCATCGCGTGCCACCTCGAGCCGGACCGTGGTCCCGCGCCCCGGCGCCGAGCTCAGCTTCAGCCTGCCGCCGAGCTCGCGGGCGCGCTCCTCCATCGAGGTCAGGCCCAGGTGGCGCGAGCGCAGCTCGGGATCGGCGGGATCGAAGCCGATCCCGTCGTCTGACACCTCCAGCGTCAACCGGTCCGCGCCGCCGTCCAGGCGCACGGTCACGTGGCTGGCGGCGGCGTGGCGAACCGCGTTGTGCAGCGCCTCGTGCGCGATCCGCAGCACCTCGGTGTCGCGCGGGTCGGCGCCGCGGCCGCCATCGCCCTCGGCACGCAGCTCGACCTCGACGCCGTGCACGCGGCGGAGCATCTCCACCTCCTTGCGCAGCGCGCCCTCGAGGCCGTCGTGCTCGAGATCCGCCGGTCGCAGGCCGAGGATCAGCGAACGCAGCTCGGCCAGCGACTCCCGGGCCAGCTCCCGGACGCGGGCCAGCTGCACGCGCGCGGCCTCGGGATCGCGCTCCAGCAGGGTGGCGGCCGAGTCGGCGCTCAGGTTGAGGCTGAACAGCTTCTGGCTGACCACGTCATGGAGCTCCAGCGCCAGCCGGTTGCGCTCGGACAGCATCGACAGCTCGCGGCTGCGCTCGTACAGCCGGGCGTTGGTGATGGCGATCGCGGCGTGGGCGGCGAGCAGCTCGATCAGCTCCCTGTCGGCCTCGTCGAACACGTCGGCGCCCTCCTTCTCGGTCAGGTAGAAGGCGCCGATCACCTCGTCGCGGGCGACGATCGGGACGCCGAGGAACGAGCGCATATCGGGGTGCTGGCGCGGCCACCAGCCGCGGAAGCGGGGGTCCCGGTGGATGTCCTCGGTCAGATAGGCGCCGCTGCGCCTCGAGCATCGCCCCCAGCATCCCGTGGGTGCGTGGCAGCGGGCCCATCGAGGCGATCAGCTCGTCGCTCATGCCGGCGACCAGGAAGCGGCTGAAGCCGCCGGCGCCGTCGGGAATCCCCAGCGCGGCGTAGCGGGCTCCGGCCAGCTCCCGGGCGCTGTCGACCAGCCGCTGGAGCACCTCGTCGACCGACAGCTGCGAGGCCACCGCCAGCACCGCGTCGCTGACCGCCTTCAGGGCCGGGCTCAGCCGCTCGGGCATGAGCGAGACGATAGCTTTGCTCTCAGCGATGCCGAAGTTCTACTTCTGGACCCAAGTGGCGATCTGTGTGTTCGTCCTTGCCGGAATCGTGATCGCGATCACGAGGCTGGCCTGAACCGGTCGCGGGATGATCCAGCTCGATCGTCGTCGGCACCGACGGCTCCGACACCGCCACGATCGCGGTCAGCAATGCCATCGCGCTGGCGGCCGCGCTCGCGGCGCGGCTGCAGATCGTCAGCGCCTATGAGCCGGTGCCCAACCCGAGGCTGCGCGCCGAGCGCCTGCGCGCGCCCGAGGACATCCAGTGGACGGTCAACCCGCGCGAAGACGTGCTGGAGCTGCTCGAGTCAGCCGAGCGCGAGGCCCACGAAGGCGGCGTCGAATCGGTCGAGACCTTCGCCCGGGTGGGCGATGCCGCCGACGCGATCCTCGATATCGCCGAGGAGCAGAAGGCCGACCTGATCGTGGTCGGCAACAAGGGCATGACCGGCGCCACCCGGTTCCTGCTCGGCTCGGTGCCCAACAAGGTCTCGCACCACGCCCCCTGCTCGGTGCTGATCGTGCGCACGACCTAGACCCGCAGGCTCTGCCGCGGCCCGGGAAGCGACATCTGTGACACAGGTGCTGGCGCCAACCGGCAGGCGACTGGTCGCCGCCCCCGCGTTGAGCAGGCCGTAGCCGTAGGTGTGGTTGGGCTTGCGCCCGCCCAGCGTGGTCGCGGTCTGCTCCAGCCGGGCCAGGATCTGCTGCGGCGAGGGATGGCGACCGATCACCCGGCTGGCGATCACCAGCGCCGCCGTGGCCGCCACCTCGGGGGCGGACATCGAGGTACCGATGTAGTAACCGGGATAGCCGAACTCGCCCCAGTGAGGCGGGTCGGTCAGCGTGAGCTGGTAGATCGACGGCAGGTTGCGGTCCGGGTGGCAGTTGGGATCGGCCGGCATGATCGCGTCACTGCCTCCGCCGGGGGCGACGAGGTCGAGTCCCGAGCCGCCGTTGGAGTAGTCGGCCAGGCAGCCGTCGCTGGTGGTGGCGCCGACCGAGATCACGGTTCCCACTCGCGCCGGATAGGCGATCTGGCTGTCCTCGTCGTTGCCGGCCGCCCCGCACCACCGTCACGCCGCGCCGATGCGCGTAGTTCAGGGCGCTGACGATCTGCGGGATGGCCGCGCCGGAGGCGACCTGGTCGGGCAGGAACTCGAGGCTGAGGTTGATCACCTGGGCGTGGTTGTTGACCGCGTAGCGGATTCCGCGGGCGATCGTCGTCTCGTCTCCCAGTCCCTGGGCGTCGAGCACCCGCACCGGCATGATCGAGGCGCCGTAGGCGACGCCGGTGAGTCCGAAGCCGTTGTTGGTCGCCTCGGCCACCACCCCCGCGACGAACGTGCCGTGGCCGTTCCGGTCAAGCGGGAAGCGGTTGTGGGCGACGAAGTCGTAGGGGGAGACGAACTTGGTGCCACGGAAGTCGGGTGACTGGTGAAACCGACGCCAGTTGCGGTAGGCGACGCCGGTGTCAAGGATGGCCACCGTCACGCCCTTGCCGCCTCCGCGATGGTCGCCGAGCAGGTTCCACCACGCCTCGGGAGCGTTGATGCCGTTGCCGGACAGCAGGTTCCACTGCGTCTTCTCCCAGCCCTGGGGCCGTCCGGTGCGTCCGCGGTCATTGGGATACCAAGCGCCGGCGGCGTGGGCGATGTAGTCGGGCACGGCGTAGGCGACGCCGGGCTGGCGGCGCAGGCGGGCGATCGCGGCCATCACGCTCTCGCGCCGCGGCAGGTGCACAACCTGTGAGTCGGGAGCCGGTGCTGCGTTCGCCCGCGCCTGCGGCCGAGCCGAGGCCGAGACGGCGGTGACGACCATCGTGTGGATGCGCGCTGCCGCGCTCGCGCTGGCCACCGCCCGCGGGGCGTAGCCGACGATCACCTGGTGCGGAACATAATCCCGGGCGGCAGCGCCCGCGGTCGCCGGCAGGACCGCTGCCGCCACGAACGCCAGCACGAGCAGGGCTGCTCTGACTGAGCGTCGAGAAGGCTGGTTGATCATCGAAGTGTGCACCACCCCCGGATCGGCGATCCGGACGGGCGGTCTTAAGACATCATCAGGGCGCCGAAAGTTTCCCCACGAGAAAAGGTATCGACATCATCGGCCGGGTCATTGAGTAGCCGTTTCTTCCCACGCGACGAGTACTTCATGCGGCTGGCGCTCCGTGAGGCGGAGCGTGCCCCCGAACACGACGACATTCCCGTGGGCGCCGTGATCGTCCGCGACGGCGAGGTGATCGGGACCGGGCACAACGAGCGCGAGATCCGCGCCGACCCCACCGCCCACGCCGAGCTGATCGCCCTGCGCGACGCCGCCCGCACGCTCGGCAGCTGGCGGGTGCTTGACTCGGTGCTGTACGTCACCCTGGAGCCGTGCGCCATGTGCGCTGGGGCGATCGTCCTGGCCCGCGTGCCCAGGGTGGTGTTCGGGACCACCGATCCCAAGGCGGGAGCGGCCGGCTCGGTGCTCGACGTGCTCGCCGAGCCGCGGCTCAACCACCGCCCCCAGGTCGAGTCCGGGCTGCTGGCCGGCGAATGCGCCGATCTCCTGCGCGCCTTCTTCGCCTCCCGGCGGTGAGTCGGCCCCTCCCGGCACGGTGGCGTCCGGAGGCACGTGAACGTTCCGCGGAGGTCCCGAGACCGCCCGCGGCGACGCCGTCAGACGCCGCCTCGTAACATCGTCGGTGATTCCGCGGCCCATGCCAGCAGGTCTGAGCGGGTCAGAATCGCCGTGGTTAGGCCCGGAGAGGTGGCAGAGCGGTTGAATGCGCCGGTCTCGAAAACCGGTATGGGCGGTTTCGTCCATCGAGGGTTCGAATCCCTCCCTCTCCGTTCAGCCACCACCGCAGTCCGCTGGTGAGCGGGACTCTCCGAGGCACCAGTACTGACGTGAGTTCGTGGCACTTCAGAACTCCAGTCAGCAATCGCTATCCGACTGGGGAGAGCTCAGCCCCAGTCAGCTGGGCGTAAACCATGAAGCCGAACGGATCCAACAACTGACGCTGCTCCATCAGCCGGATCAGAACCGCTTGCCGGAGCTCAGCAAGCTCACAGCTGTCAGGATGCCGGAGCAGCCCCGGAGTGAGGATTTCCAGCGCGAGGGCCAGGTCGCCCTGACCGGCAAGGGTGCCAGCGGCGGTGACGAATGCCTCCACCCTTCCTCCGGCGAGCAGGTCGAGAGCTTGCGCTGTTTCTTCCTGGCTGCGGGGGTCAAGACCCTGTCCGTCCGGCTGTCAGTAGCCCGTGCGCTGGTGATAGAGCCTGGCGATGAAGTTGTCACGGCTGACCAGGTACGGCACGACCGCAGCGGGGTGGTCGCGCAGCAACGCCGGCAGATAGCCAATGTCAAGGATGTGCGGCAGCGGCACGTTCTCGCCGATCCTGGCCAGCGCGAACTCGTGCAGCTCGGTGAGAGCCGCCCTCCAGGCAACCGCATGAATGCCACCACCGTCGAAGCCCCCTCGGGCCACCTGGCGATGATCTCTCACCCGGCCGAGGTCGTAAAGCTCACTGAGACAGCAGCCGAAACCGCACTCGCCGCCACCGCCTCCAACTGAGCCCGACGTCCACGGCGCCTCACGTCATGAAGGCTTCACCCGCGCAGTGAGCGGTGCCTCCGGTTGGTCACTTCTTGACCGTCACGCCTCTCGAGCGCGTCGTGGCGGACTCGCCGTTGGGCTTGAAGCTCGCCTTGATCGTGAGCTTCTCCCGCTTTCGGCCCTTGAGCAGTTTGTGTCCCTTGCCGCTCAGCTTGATCTTGATCTTGGTGTTTCCCGCCTTGCCGAGGGTCTTGCTCACCGATGCAACGAGGACCGGCTTCTTACCGGCCTTGGCGATGTGCGCGCCCTTCGGGACGAAATACCAGTCGACGACGAGCCTGCCGGCGGATGGCGCACTGAACGACGTTGTGTACCCGCCGTTGTGAAGCAGTTTCGGGATCTTGGCGGCGCTGCCGCTGGGTGACAGCAGTGAGCCCAGAGCCGCGTTGACCTGCTGTCGGCTGGGGGAGGACGGTGCCGGTCTGTGGGGAAATCGCGACGACGTGGCCGGTGCTGTTGCTCGCGGTGACGGCGATGCGGACCACCGCCCCGAGATCGCCCGGAGCAAGCTTGTAACTGTTGGTCACCGCGCCGGGAATACTTGAACAGGTCGGATTGCACTTCTGCCACTGGTAGGCGTAGCCGATCGGCGCCGTTCCGCCCCAGGACCCCGTCGAGCTGGCCAGGGTATTGCCCACGATCGGAGAGCCCGCGATCAGCGGCAACGAGGCGTTGGAGGGGGCCTCCGGCGGGGCCAGGTAAACCGTATCTCGAGTCGTGAAGTGGGCGTTCCGTGTCGCGCCGCGATGCGCGCCCAGGGGCGCACTGAGTGCGATGCCGCAAACGATCAATACCAAGGCGCCCGCGATGATCAACGCCCGAATCGCGCCGCGGCCCAAGTGATGCCGTCTATTCATGTTGACCCCCGTTGTAAAACAACCAAATCGGCTTTACCCGGCACTATCGCGTCCGGGCGCCTCACTCCGTTGAGCGTTACCCCAGCATCAAAGTGTCGGCATCCTACATCAGTACAAAAATGAGCGGTGAAAAACCTCTCGCTCGCTATTCGCCTGGATCTACCTCGGCGGTACCAGCGCCTGATCTGACCGTCAGGAGCAGCGCCCCAGCGGCGGCGGCCCAGATGGCGACCAGGCCCGTCAGGTGCCAGGTCCAGTCGACCAGGTTCGAAGCCAGGAAGGCCAACACGATCGCGCCGAGTAACCACACCGACGGCTCACGGCGCACGTCGAATAGCACCCGCGTGCCGCGGCAAAGTACAGCGCCACCATCAGCGCCAGACCGACCACGCCGAGTTCGGCGGCGGTTTCCAGGGGTTCATCATGAGCAAACAGCGAGCGGTCCCGGGTTTGGTGCGAAAGCGAGATCTCGTAGTACGTGCCGGCGCCGCCACCAAGAAGCGGCCGGTCCAGCCACGTCTGGATGGCCGCGAGCCATTGGTGGGTACGGCCATGGAGGACATCGCTCTGCACCCGCGTTGGCGCAGAGGCGCGGATCGGCGTGGGACCGGTCTGGTCGCTGGCCAGCGCGGTGGCGGCAGTCGCCACCGCCAGCGCGAGCGCCAGGACAGCTGTGGCATCGACGGCGTGCCGAAGGGGCCGCTTCCGTGCGAGGCGGCGCATCGCCACGGCGGCGCCGCCCAGCAATACCGACACGGCCAGCAGTTCGGTGAACGCCGCCCCTCCAGCCGGAGGCGTTCGGCCGGCCACCGCGCCGTCGAAGACGAGGAAGGCGGCAATCCCCGGAACGCCCAGGATCGCCACTGTCAGAGCGCCTGTCCGCGCTCCAGGCGGGCGCGTCGGGAGCCAGATACATGCGGCCAGGAAGACGGCGCCGAGCCCGAGCGCGAGACGACTGTCGGCCAGCGCGATCACGCCACCGGCCAGCACTGCCCCAGCCCCGGCGACTACGGCGACAATCACCTGACGATCCTTCAGCAGATAGCCGAAAATCGGAAGCGAACCGACCTCGAGCACCGCGAGCGCCGGCGAATACTGATACGTCCCGCCAGGGTGCCATGAGCCCTCGAGATTCTCAGCGTCGGGTAGAGCGTGCAGCGCCACCCCCCGAAGGCCCAGCACCGCCTCAATCAGCGCCACCAGCGCGATCACGCCGGCGATCGGAACCACGCCCACTCGGCCGGCCACCACTCGTGAGCCACCGAGTACGGCGACATACCCGCCGACCACCAACCCGGCGCGCACCGACGCGGACACCGTTCCGGTCGTCCAAGCGGCGCTGACCAGACTGAGCGCAGCCAGCGCGCTGAGCGTCAACGCCAGCGGCGACCGGACCGCGGCCACCAGCCCATCGAGGTCGACAAGCGCCACTAGAAGAAGCAGTACCCCGGCCAGCAGCACGAACACCGAGCGAGACACATCGCTAAAGCCTCCGCCCCAAAGCGACGGGACGACCAGCGCGACTGCCAGGCCGACGAGCAAGAGCAGATCCACCCCACCTATACGGGCTGAGCTGCACAGCGGTGGGGAAACTGCTGGGCAGTGGGAGACTCTTCTCATCCGGAGAAAGTAATGCCAATCTGGCGCTGCAATGATCGCCACCTGCGCTACCCACATCCCGATCCCGAAGATCCCCGCGAAGGTCATCGTGGTCCGCGATGGTCAGCGGCTCGCCACGGGCCCGCCGCCGGCGACGACACCGAGCCGCCCGTTCCTCCAGGAGGGCGACACGATCTTGGTCACGCGCCCGGCCAGGTTCACCTTCTCCTACGCCGGCAACCGCTACCGGATCTCCCGTGGGATCGTGCACCTGGAATGTCGCGCCGTCGCCCTGAGCGCCAGGCGAAGGGACGCTCGTACCACCACGCTGGCCGTCAGCCTGCAGTCAGGACGGGTCAGAGTGCGTTCGGGCCCGCATGCCCGCCGTGCCTTCGTGCTGACTGACGAGATGCTGGCCCACGCCACCGCTCGAGCCACGGACTTCGTCGTCGACCGCAACCCTCGAGCACGCTCCACGCGCGCCTGGACGCTGAACAAGCTCATCGTCGCAGCCAAGGCTTCTGACCAGACCCTGCGAATCAACACGCGGATCACCTACACAGCGATCTCCGACCGCCGTGGGCTCCGGCTCGACATTTGGCCGTTCGCGATTTCGGCGCTGCCAACGCCCGACCACGCCCTCCGACCGCTTGCCGGCGTTCTGGGCCGATGGCCTGCCTGTTCGGTCGGCTGCACCCCGCCGGGAGCGATCCCGGGTTGGCCGATCAAGCCGTTTCATCAACAGCACGCGATCCGGGCTGGGATCAACGAGCTGCGCCCGGCGAACTTCCACGTCGCCGTCGACATCCAGGCCCACAACTTCCAGCCCGTCTACGCGCTCCAGTCGGGCTACGCGACGATCCGATATCCCGGGACCGGCGACGTCAACGTCGACGTCGGCGACTTCTACTACTGGCACATCAATCCGACCGTCTCCGACGGCCAGTACGTCACCGCCTACAAGACCGTGATCGGCCGGGTCCTCTACGGCTTCTACCACCTCGCGTTGTCCCAGGGGAACACGACGACTACCTCAACCCCCTCCGCCCCGGCGGGAGCTCTGCGGCCGTACGTCGACACCGAACCGCCGATCATCGGGATCCCCCGATCTTCTCCGACGGGAGGGTGATTGTCGGTTCGTTCGACCCGCAGAGCTTCGTAGCCACAGGTTTGAGCTATGAGACACCTGTTCTGGCCCCGTCGTCGCTGGCGTGGCGGCTCTACAACGCCCGCGGACGTCCGCTCACCGGCCTGGAATGGGCGATGCGCGGCTCCCAGAACTACCCGCCCGGGCTCAAGCCCGTCATCTTCGCCCCGGGTGCGGCGAACCCCGGATTCGATTGTTTCTTAGCAAGCGGCGATGCATACCCAACTGGGTGTACCGGCTGGCGGGGGGCCTGACCCGCCGCTGCCGCTCGGCAGCCTGCCGCGTGGGCGCTATCGGCTGACCGTGTACGCGTGGGATTGGGCCGGCAGCACCTCCGCGCTCGACTACTCGTTCACGATGCCGCTCGCGCATGCGGCCAGCGCGCGTGACCCCTGAGTTCGGGCCGCTCAGCCCGCAGTTCGACTACGACGAGACGGGCTCGAGCGTCCCTTCGCCGTCACCTGGCGCGGGGACCAACTGAGGCCGGGACCTACCGCGCGAGGTCCTCGTCCGGTGCGACGAACACGAAGCACTCGCGGTCGATGTCAGCGCCGTAGAGCACTTCGGCGGCCAGTCTCTCCCATACGCACTGCCCGTCCTCGAACTCCGCGCGGCGAAGCAGCGAGCCATGCTCGGCGTCGAACTCGAGTTCATAGTGGAGCGGTCCACTGGCTGGCGGCTGTACTCGCGGTCGCCCCCGCGCGCACAGCACCTTGCGTCCGGCGCGCTCGCCGACGCCGGCCGGCTCGAGCCGCATCGCGGTGATCAAGCGGCGGACGTCGAGCATCGGCATGGCGAGCATGGCCGGCAGGGTCGGGACGCCCCGCGGGTCTGGCAGCGCCGATCCGCCGATCACGCCCTGCTCGGCGTCCCATCGCCACCACCGCGACCCGTTGCGGACCGCCAGGCGTACGAGCGCCTGATCGGTGGAGATCTCGACCCGCGCCAGATCGGGTTGCTCGAGCCAGATCCGGCGCGTCGACAGGGCCGCCTTCGGCCACGGCCCCGCACCCCGCCAGCGGACCTGGGGCTTACCAGGCTCGGCGTAGCTGACGATCACGTCGTTACTTGGGGGCGGGCGTCCCCAGTCCTGATACTCGATCTCGAACGTCCTGACACTGGCATGAGCGTCATGCAGAAGTTCGAGCAGCTGTCCAAGTGCTCCCATAGTCACCCGTCCACAGGTGGGTGCATGCCGTGGTCTGGCCGTGAAGCATACGGTTATCGGTCATCCGGCCCGGCCGCCGTCGTACTCGACGACGAGCTCCCCGTCACTGTGGGCTGAAGGCGCGACGGACCTCGGCGGTCGCGCCCTCGTCATCGACGACGCGCTCGCCGGCCGCCACCGTCGCCTGGCCGTCGGCTCGCGCCGAGGCCGGACTCAACCGAGTCGCTCGCGGCCACGCTTGCATCCCGCTCCCAGGCGGCGGCGGCGCGGAGCACGACGTCGTCCTCAAAGCGGCGTCCGACGATCTGCAGGCCCACGGGCAGGCCGTGCTCGGCGGTGCCCATCGGCACGCTCATGGCCGGCTGCCCGGTCAGGTTGAAGGGATAACAGAAGTGGCAGTAGTCGTCGTAGAAGTCGCCGATCGGCTCCCCGCCGAGCGTGGGCGGACCGGTGAGCCCGTGCTCGTAGGCGACGCATTCCATCGTCGGAGTCAGACAACAGGTCGTAGTCGGTCATGAACCGGCCCCACGCGCGCGCGTACTCCCATTGCGCGTTGCGGGCCCGCACGTACTCGACGCCCGACACCTGCGCTCCGGGCTCGATCAGGCCGCGGGCGTCGGCCCCGACGCCGGCCCGTCTCGAGCAACGGCCCCTCGGAGGCGAGGTTGTCAACGGTGGTGAGCGTGTTCCAGGTGTCGACCGGGTTGGGCAGCCCGGGGCGCGCCTCGACCAATTCGGCTCCCAGCGAGGCGAACGCGCTCCAGCGCTGAACGAAATGCCCGCCGGACGCCGTCGTCGATCCGCACGTAGCCGAGGTCCTCCGACCACGCGATGCGAAGCCCGCGAAGGTCGCCGCCGTCGCGCGCAGCCGCCACCAGATCCCGGTCGATCCGCGGCAGCGACATCGGGTCGGCCTGGTCAGGCCCGGCCATCACCGACAGCATCAGTGCGCAGTCCTGCACCGTGAAGGCGATCGGCCCCAGATGCGTCAGCGTCAGCCACCCCGGCCACTGGGGCTCACGCGGCACGGTCCCGAACGTCGGCTTGATCCCGGTGACGCCGCAGAACGACGACGGAATCCGGATCGAGCCGCCACCGTCGGTCCCGATCGCCAGCGGCACCAGGCCGGCGGCGACGGCGGCCGCCGCGCCACCGCTCGAGCCACCGGGGGTGCGACCCAGATCCCACGGGTTGGAGCGTGGTGCCGTACAGGTCGTTGGTACAGAAGCCGCGGTAACAGAACTCGGGCACGTTGGTACGCCCGACCACGACGGCGCCCGCGTCGACGAGGCGGCGCACCACTGTCGCGCTCTCCTCGGGCACGAAGCCCAGCGAGCGAGCGCGACCCGTCCGTGGTCTCGACGCCGGCCTCCCAGACGACGTCCTTGACCGCGACCGGCACGCCAGCCAGCGGCCCGGGGTCGGCGCCCTGGGCGAGCCGCGCGTCGACGGCGGCGGCAGCCGCGCGCGCGGCCGCCGGCCTCACCTCGCAGAACGCCAGCAGCGCCCCATTGGCTGCGGCGATCCGCTCGAGCGCCTCGTCCACCACCGACGCGGCGCTGCGCCGCCCAGCCTCGCACGTCGTCGGCAATCGAGACGGCGGTCCACCGCGATGACTCAGTACATCTCGAAGTACTCACGCTGCTCCCAGTCGGTGACGTGCTCGAGGAAGCGGGCGATCTCGAACCGCTTCACCTGCAGCATGTAGTCGACGAAGATGTCGCCGAAGGCTCTCGCGGAAGAACTCATCCGCGGCCAGTACGTCGACGGCGTCCATCAGGCTCGCGGGAAGCGGCGTCTTGTCCGAGGTGTACGGCTCCTCGGTCGGCGGGGCCGGGATCGAGCTTTCGCTTCATGCCGTCGATCCCGCTGGCCACCTGGGAGGCGCAGTACAGGTACGGGTTGGCGGCGGGGTCACCGACCCGGTTCTCGATGTGGGCGCTCGGCGTCCCCGGGATTGCCGATGACGCGGAACATGGCGGCCGCGGTTCTCGTTGGCCCAGGTGACGCGGTCGGGCGCGAACGAGTCAGGCTGGTAGCGCTTGTAACCGGTGATCGTCGGCGTGGTGAACACGCACGACGCCGGAGCGCATGCTCCATCAGGCCCGCCGAGCCACTGGTTGCCCACCGCGTCAACCGTTCCTGTCCGTCTCGTCCCGAAACACGTTGCCACCGTTCACCCCGGGTGTCTGAGTGACTCGTGGACATGCCAGCCGGTGCCGAACAGATTCTCGATCGCCGGGCGGGCCA
The DNA here is from genome assembly GCA_963754375.1 of uncultured Solirubrobacterales bacterium. Taxonomy (GTDB): domain Bacteria; phylum Actinomycetota; class Thermoleophilia; order Solirubrobacterales; family Solirubrobacteraceae; genus Palsa-465. Next base: position 744,938 of record CAVWFX010000010.1, on the reverse strand, counting down.
TGAAGGTGACGTGGTAGCCCAGGCGGCGGCAGATCTGTTTGACTGCGTTGCGGAACAGCAGCGCGTTGTCGGCGGCGGTAGGGCGTCCTCGGGCTCGAAGGTGAACTCGATCTGCCCCGGACCCCATTCGTCCTCGATCGTCGACAGCGGCAGGCCGAGATCCAGCAGATGATCTCGCATGACCCGCAGGAGATCGGCGATCTCATCGCTCCGGCTCTCGGTCAGGTACTGAAAGCCGTGCTGGAGAATCGAGACCCGCGGCGCCTCCGGTGGCCATCCGGACTCCTCTGGGCGCAACATCGGATCCTCGAGACGGAAGATGTAGAACTCGATCTCGAGCCCGACGTCGAAGTCATACCCCAGGCCGGCGAGCTCGGCCGAGCTGACGGCGCAGGATGCCTCGGGTCGAGAACGGATGCTCGCGGCCGGACTGGAAGTAGGCGTCGGAGAGGATCCAGCCGGTGCGCTCCACCCACGGGACCGTCCTGAAGGTGAGCGGGTCGGGTACGAGGATTCCGTCCGGCAGTCCATTGAGCTCGGGCACGCCCTTGAAGTTGCCGGCAGCGAACGGCGGCACGATCGGGTGGTTGGTGGTGTCGAAGATCGTGGTCACGAACTGGAAGTCCTTGCCGCGTTCGAGACAGCTGAGGAACTCGGGGATGGTGAGGTTCTTGCCGCGGACGATGCCGTGCTGGTCTCCCCACGCGATACGGACCTCTTTGAGGTTCCCGTCGGCAACCGTCGCCTTCAGCCGCTCGGCGGCCTCTCGCTGCTCGTCGGTCCAGAGCCCGTGCTCTGCGATGAAACCGGTTCGTGCTGTGCCGGCACCCGTCATCCACTACTCCCTTCTGGTCGCTCGCTCGACGCGGGGAGCCTATTCTTCCTGACTGTCGCCGTCCTTCGGATGCGGATCCTCAGGCGGCGAGGTCGGCTCCCCCTGGAAGTCCTCGGCGACCTCATGGACGTCGGCAGCCACCTGATGGGCCACCTTGTCGACGTCGTGGACGACGGCCGCGCGAGTCAGGCGCGCGTCCTTGAGCGCCCGCTCCTGGGCGGCGTGGGCGTCGTGAGCGGCGAGGATCTGTTCGGCCGTCGGGGTTGCGTCAGGATGATGCTTGCGGCAGACGACGTAGGTCGTGCCGGCAACCTGATGGCGCCCGATCCGCCAGCAGCGCTTGGCGTGGCAGTTGTGGCGGCGCAGGATGGCGTAGGCGCCGCCGAGGAGGGTGATGTCGGCGAGCGGCCCGCTGATGAAGTTGTAGCCATCAGGGTCGTGCCAGGTCCAGCGCCCGGCGTTGTAGAGCCAGTCGAAGATCGTTGCGTCGATCACAACGCCGGGAAGCTAATGCCGAGCCCGGATGGCTCGCCCGGGGTGATCCGCTCGGTTACGGCGCGGCGGCGACGGCCACGTCCTGCCGTTTGCGGTCAGCTTCACGTCGACGTTGCCGCGTGTGGCGTTGGAGTACGGGCACACCTCGTGGGCTGCGGCCACGATCCGCCCGCCTGGTCGGGATCTGACACCTGCGGCAGGGTCACGTCTAGCTCGACGGCGACGTTGAAGCCACGCTCCTCGGTGGTGATCAGACTGACCCGGCTATCGATCGAGACATCCCCGACCTCGGCGTGCTCGCGGCGGCCGACGACGCCGAGCGCACCCTCGAAGCAGGCCGCGTAGCCAACCGCGAACAGCTGCTCGGGGTTGGTGCCGCCGCCCTCGCCGCCCATCTCGCTGGGGGTGCGCAACTGCACGTCGAGCGCGCCGTCAGGGGTCGCTCCGTGGCCCTCCGTGCGACCGCCGGTGACCGTCGCCTGGGCTGTGTAAACCGTCTTCGCCATGACCTCTCCAATCCGATGAACCGTGGCAGAACTTGAGTGCGCAACGACGATATCGCAGCGCGAGACCGGCTCACTCGGAGGCGATCGCGGCCAGCACATCGAGGTTGGCGGCCCGCCGGGCCGGCCAGGTGGCGGCGGCCAGTCCGAGCAGCGCCGACAGGACCAGGAAGGCGATCAGGCTCGGGATCGGAACGGCGATGTTGGTAACGCCGCTGTTGCGCAGCGACGAGGCCAACGCGGCGCCGAGGGCGGTCCCGACCACGATCCCGACAACGGCGCCAAACAGAGCGATGATCACCGACTCCGAGCGGATCATGGTCCGCACCTGGCGGCGGCCCATGCCGACGGCACGCAGGAGCCCGAGCTCGCGCGTGCGCTCGAACACCGACAGCATGAGCGTGTTGACGATCCCGATCAGGGCGATGATCACGGCCAGCGCCAGCAGCACGTAGATCAGCCCGAGCAGCTGGTTGACCGCCGACTGCTGGGAGTGCTCGAACTCGGCGCGGCTTTGGATCGACAAATTGGCATAGGGGGCCAGCACACGGTTGAGCGTGGCCTCGAAGTGGGGCGTGCCGGCAGCGGTGCCGACCAGGACGACGTCCGGAAGCGGGCGGTTGTAGTGCGCGAGGAAGAACGGCGCCCCGGTGACGAAGCTGCCCACCAGTGGGTTGGGCTTGAAGATGCCGCCGATTCGCATCGTGGTGGCTCCCGTCTGCGCGAACCTGACCGCGACCGTCGAGCCGACGTGGAGGTCATCGTCGTCCGCCGTATGAGTGTCGATCAGCAGCCGGCCGGCGGCCATTGCCGGAGCCCCGGAGCCGGAGGTGATGTCAAGGTTCACCGTCTGGTCCAACCCGGCGGGGGTGGCCGCCGTCAGGCTCGACAGCGCGCCCCGGAACTCGAATTGTCCCTTGTATCCGGTGGTCGTGGTGGTGACCCCGGGCAGGCGGGACACCGTTGGCGCCACCGCGGTGCTGAACCCGCCGTTGGGGCCGCCGACGATGTAGTCGGCGCGGACGGCGCCGTCGACGCTGTGCTTGGCCGATGTGCTCAAGGAGGCTCCCAGCACGGCGATCGTCGACACCAGCGCGAGCCCGATCATCAGCGCGGCGGCGGTCTGCGCGGTCCGGCGCGGGTTGCGGGTGGCGTTCTTGACTCCCAGCCGTCCTGGCGCGCCGAACCCTGCCGCCAGCGGCCGCCCGAGCACGCCGGCCAACGGCCGCGCCGCCAGCGGCACCAGCATGCCGGCGGCGATGAACACGGCCAGAGCGCCAAGTCCGACGACGGCGATGGCCGCATCGATCAGTCCCGTCAGCAGAAGCGCGACGCCGACGAGGGCGGCCCCGACGCCCGCGATCGCGCGCCACTGCTTCAGCGCGTCGGTCTGGTCCTCGGTGTGTTCCACCAGCGCCGCCACCGGTGGGATCCGCACCGCTCGCCGCGCCGGGACGATGGCCGACGCCACGGTGACCAGGACCCCGACCGCGATCGCCACCACCGGCGTGCGGGCCGCGAACACCAGCGACGATGACGGCAGGGTGATGCCGAACGCCTTCAGCAGCGCCTTGAGCCCGAGGGCGGCGACGATGCCGAGCCCCAGCCCGATCAGCGAGGCGACCAGACCGGTGGCGGCGGCCTCGGCCAGCACCGAGCGGAACACCTGGCGGCGGCTGGCACCGACCAGACGCAGAAGAGCGAGCTCCCGGGTTCGCTGACCGACGGTGATCGAGAAGGTGTTGAAGATCGTGAAGGCGCCGACGATCAGCGCGATGAAGGCGAAGATCAAGAGTGCGGTCGAGATGAACGAGAGCTCGTTGTCGACCGCGCTTGACAGCTCGTTGGCCACCGTCGCGCCGCTGACCACCTGGATGCCGGGCGGCAGGACCTTCTCGATCGCCGACTGCAGCTTGATCGTGTCGGCCCCCGGCGCAGCCAGGATCTCGATCGTGTCGTAATAACCGCGAGAGCGAAACAGCGTTTGGGCGGTGGCCAGGTCGAACCCGGCCAGGGTGATCCCGGCCAGGTTGTTGTCGTTGCCGAAGGTGACCAAACCGGTGACGGTGAATGTCTGTGGCCGGCCGGGCAACAGCACGTGTACGCGGTCGCCGATGGCGAAGTGGTATTTGGTCGCCGTGGCCTTGTCCATGACCACGTCGTCGGCCGTCGTCGGGGCGTGGCCCGCGACCAGCCGGTACGACGACAGCTGCCGGTTGGGGTCAAACGAGAACCCAAGGGACGAGCCACCGCCGTTGCCGATCGAGTTCCCGTCCCGCTCGACGAACTGAGCCGACCCGGTCACCGAGCCGTGCACGTAGGCGACGCCTGCAAGGTTGCTGACGGTGGCAGCCAGCGACTCCGGGATCGGCTTGCGGACGGCGTTGCCGTTGATCGCCGCGGCGGTGTTGTTGCCGAACGCAGCCCGGCCGCGGATCTCGAAACTGACGTGCTGATAGGCGGTGCCGATCAGCGAGTTGAAGGTGCGGTTCAACGTGTCGCCGAGGACCAGCGTTCCGGTGACGAAGGTGACGCCGAGCACGATTGCCAGCGCCGTCAGCGACAGGCGCAGCTTGCGCGCGAGCAGGCCCCTGATCGCGACCCTGCGCATCTCAGGCGCCCAATTGCTTCACATGCTCGAGCACCGCCTCGGCGGTGGGCTCGGACATGTCTCCCACCACCCGGCCGTCGGCGAGGAACACGACTCGGTCGGCATAGCCGGCCGCCCGCGGGTCATGGGTGACCATGACGATCGACTGCCCCTGCTCGTCGACCGAGCCGCGCAGGAAGCCCAGCAGCTCGGCGGACGCGTTGGAGTCGAGGTTGCCGGTCGGCTCGTCGGCGAAGATCAGCTCCGGCCGGCCGAGCAGCGCCCGGGCGCAGGCCACCCGCTGTTGCTGGCCGCCGGACAGCTCGCTGGGGCGGTGCGACATGCGGTCGGCGATGCCGAGCTGCCCAACCAGGTCGTCGAGCCAGCCGCGGTCGACCGGTCTGCCGGCGAGGTCGGCAGGCAGGGTGATGTTCTCGCCGGCGGCGAGCGTGGGCACGAGGTTGAAGGACTGAAACACGAACCCGACCCGGTCCCGCCGCAGGCGCGTCAGTCCGGCATCGTCGAGCTGCCCGATCTCCTGCTCGCCGATGAACGAGCGTCCCGAGCTCGGGGCGTCCAGCCCCGCCATGCAGTGCATGAGCGTCGACTTCCCCGATCCCGACGGACCCATGACGGCGGTGAACTGGGCCTGCGCGAACTCGACGTCCACGGCATCGAGCGCTCGCACGGCGACATCGCCCGTGCCATAGGTCTTGGTCAGCCCGACAGCGCGGGCGGCGGCGGCCATGGCTAGACCGACACGCCGCGCATCAGCGCAAATCCGCCGGCGAAGATCAAGGCGGCCACCGCCGCCAGCGCACCGGTGAGTCCGGCCGCCGTGAGGGTGGTGAAGAAGTGCCCGATGCGGTGCCAGGCGTGGTCCGAGTCGGCGATCAGCACCCCGGCGAGGACCACCACAACCTGCCCGAGCCCGAACACGAACAGGCCGATGTTGTCCCAGCGGCGGTAGACCAGGCCGAAGCACAGGCCGTAGCCGAACAGCAGGGCCATGCCGACGAAGGAGCTCAGCCAGGTCAGGTACCAGGGCCCGCTGAGGAAGTAGTGGACCTCGAAGAACTGCAGGCCCACTCCCCACTGTTCCGTGGCCCGCTCGAGCGCCTGCAGCCCGGCGATGATGAGCCCGTAGACCGCCGCCAGGACGACGACCAGGCCGACGGTCCCGAGGTAGTAGGAGCGCCGGCTCACTCCGAGGGCGAGCCCGAACGGCAGCTGACGGGTGGCGCTGATCACGCCGACGACGGACAGCACGGCGAAGATCGATACCACCGCCTTGGTGGGATCGGGGCCGGCACCCTCGGCCAACGCAATGATCAGATTGACGGCGAAGGTAAACGCCAGCACCGCCCAGGGAACGACCACGAAGTTCACCGGAGGGAGCAGTTGGTAGCGCGCGACCTTGATCCAGGAGCTCATGCGCTCGTCCTTTCGTTTGTCTCTTCGGCGCCGTCCCCGGTGGCGTGCACCATCATTTGCTGCAGCGACAACGGCTCCACGCTGAGGTGAAGCTGGGCTGCCCAAGCCCGGTCGCCGTCGCGCAGACCGCCGGCGATCACCACCGACTCCTGCGAGGCGATCCGCCGCCGGTCGCGCACGGCACGGCCGGCGATGAACTCGTCGACGGCCGCGGCGGCACCGCTGACTGCCGTGAACGCGCCCCTGATGTCGTCGGCGGGAGCGTCGAGAACGATCCGCCCGCGTTCCAGCATCACGACTCGCTCCAGCAGCCCCGCGATCTCGTCGACCAGATGCGTCGACAGCACGATCGTGCGCGGATGCTCGGCGTAGTCGGCCAGCAACCGATCGTAGAACCTCCGGCGAGCGATCACGTCAAGGCCGGCGTAGGGCTCATCGAACAGCGTCACCTCGGCCCGTGCCGCCAGGCCGATGATGACGCTCAGCGCCGAGCGCATCCCGCGCGACAGTCGCTGAACCCGCCGGTCCAAGGGCAGCTCGAAATCGGCGCTCAGCTCCTCGGCGAGCTCGGCGTTCCAGTTCGGGTAGAACAACGCGGCCGCCTGGAGGGCATGCCGCGCTCTGAAGTGCGGGAACGCCTGGTCCTCGCGCACGAACACCATCCGCCGCAGAACCCGGTCGTTCTCGAGCGGGGCGGCGCCAAGCACCTCGAGGCGGCCGGCGGAGGCAAACTCATTGGCAGCGATGATGCGCAGCAGCGTCGTCTTGCCGGCACCGTTGCGGCCCAGCAGCCCGGTGATGGAAGGCCCGTCGATTAACACGCTGACGTCGTCGAGGGCCACCTGCCCGCGGTAGCGGCGGGTGAGTCCGGTGACTGAGATCGCGGGCGTCACAGCTTCACCGGACCGCCGGCGTGGCTCGCGTCTCGGACCATGTCGACCAGCGCCTCGCCGTCGATCCCCAGCCGGCTGGCTTCCGCGACCATCGGCACGACGTAGCGCTCGGCGAACTGCCGGCGACGGTCCCCCACCAGCCGCTCGCGGGCGCCCGCGGCAACGAACATGCCGATCCCTCTGCGCTTCTCCAGCAGCCCGTCGTCAATCAGCACGTTGACGCCTTTGGCCGCGGTGGCAGGGTTGATCCGATAGTAGGCGGCCAGCTCATTGGTCGACGGCACGCGGTCGCCTTCGGCCAGCTCGCCCTCGGCGATGTCCCGCACCAGGCGTTCGGCGATCTGAGAGAAGATCGGCGTCGCATCATCGAGCACAGCCAACCCCGCGCTTGACGAGGAGAGATCCAGTTCGCTGGTTCATTACTTGACTAATGTACCAGCGAAGTCACGGTGATGTCAACTAAGTCATCGGACCAACAGGTGCATGAGCTGATCGACGGCCAGCCTGACCTGCCGGCGGCGGACTGCGGGACGCTCGAGGTCGCGGTCAACCGCGCGCATCAGCGTGTGGCGGTAGGAGAGGGGCGCGAACGTCAGGGCCACGAAGGTCACGACCGCATCCGCGACGGTGAACGAGCCAAGCCCCCGGCGTCGCCTCACGCGATGCAGCGCCTGGAAGGCATCCTGCATGGCGGTCGAAGACACCCCCCGGTGCTGCATGCGGCCGCCGCCGCCGAGCTCCTCGTGCATCACCAGCGCGACGAAGCTGGGGTGAGCGGCCAGGAAGTGCAGATAGTCGTCGGCGGCACGAGTGAGCGCGGCGCTCAGATCCTCGAGCCCCCCGTGGCCGGCCGCCCAGGCGTGAACGGGGGCAAAGGCGGCGGCGGTGGCCGCCTGGCGGGCAGCGAAGGCTCGGTCGAGCACGTCGAGGTAAAGCTGCTCCTTGGAGCCGAAGAAGTAGTTGGGGGTCCCCCGTGACAGTCCGGCTGCGGCCGCGATGTCGGCGACGCTGGCGCCGTCGTAGCCGCGCTGGGCGAACAACGTCTCGGCGGCATCGAGAATCGCCAGACGGCTGCGCTGGGCATCACGCGTCCGGTCGGGGACACCGGGGGTCACCCGCACTGGCACGCCACAAAGATAGCTGAACGTTTAGCAAGGTATACTGCCGGCCGTGACGCCGCCGTCCCCACCGACGCTGTACTTCGACCTCGGCTCGCCGTACGCCTACCTGGCGCTCGAGCGCGCCGAGGCGGTCCTGGGTGCCTCGCCCGCGCTGGAGCCGGTGCTGCTGGGGGCGATCTTCGGCTGGCGCGGCCACGGCTCCTGGGCCCGCACCGAGCAGAGATCAGCGGGCATGACCGAGGTGCAGCGACGGGCGCGGCGCTATCGCCTGGCGCCGGTGGTGTGGCCGCCCGGTTGGCCGACCGACGGACTGGCGGCGATGCGGGCCGCCACCTGGGCGCGACAACAAGGCCGCGTCGGACCGTTCGCGCGGGCCGTGTTCCGGTGCGAGTTCGCCGATGGCGGCGACATCGCTGACGGCGCGCTGCTGGCCGAATGCGCCGAGCAGGCCGGACTCGACCCCGCCGGCATGGTTGCCGCCCTGGGCGATCCCGAGGTTAAGGACGCATTACGGCTGGCCACGCAGCAGGCTTGGGACGCGGGCGTGCGAGGCGTACCGTCGCTGCGTGTCGGGAGCGCGATGTTCTACGGCGACGACCGGCTCGAGGCCGCCGCGGCGGCGCTGGCCGGCTGACTGTCGGGACCGCGCGGCGGCGGAACCGCCTGGATGCCGACGGCAGGGCTGACGCGCCACCGGCGCCGCGGCGCGGCGGGGCGGTCAGGCACCAAGCGCTTCGTGGAAGCGCGGGCGGGTAAAACCGGACTCGTCGATTGGTGCATTGTGTGGCTCCGCCTCTCGGGTTTCCAGTTCCTCGGCGTCGGCGGTAGCCCACAGCAGCCGTTCAATCAGCTGACTGCGGTAATGCGCACTGTCGAGGTTGGCCGCGACGATCCGCTCGCTGAGTGTCACTTCGGTCGGTTGCGCGGCTGATTGGCTCTGGACGATGATCCTCGGCATCGTTTGAGCAGGATAAAGAAATATCTTGACTAATTCAATGGTCTTTATGGGATTTGTGGGTGACCGCCTCCTCCAGCCGCGACCGGGCAACATGCCGCTATGACTCGCCACGCCTCCCGGCTCGCCGGTCTCGGAACCACCGTGTTCACCGAGATGAGCGCGCTGGCTCTCAGCACCGGCGCCATCAACCTCGGCCAGGGGTTCCCGGACACCGACGGTCCGCCCGCGGTCGTACAAGCCGCCGTCGACGCTCTGCGCAGCGGCGAGAACCAGTACGCGCCGCTGCCCGGCGTGCCGGTCCTGCGCGAGGCCGTGTTCGAGCACCAGCACCGGTACTACGGCCTCGATCCGGAGGATGTCCTGATCACGTTCGGCGCCACCGAGGCGATCGCCGCCTCGCTGCTCGGGCTGTGCGAGCCGGGCGACGAGGTGGTCGTGCTCGAGCCCTACTACGACTCCTATGCCGCGTGCATCGGCTTTGCCGGCGCCACCCGTTCGCCGGTGACTCTGCGGCCGCCCGACTTCACGGTTGACCCCGACGCGCTGCGCGCGGCGATCACGCCACGCAGCCGGCGTGCTGCTGCTGAATTCCCCGCACAACCCCACCGGTCGCGTGCTGGATCGCTCCGAGCTCGAACTGCTCGCCACCGCGTGTGTCGAACACGACCTGGTCTGCGTCTGCGACGAGGTCTACGAGCACCTCGTGTTCGACGGCGAGCACGTTCCCCTGGCCACGCTGCCGGGCATGGCCGAGCGCACGTTGACCATCTCCAGCGTCGGCAAGTCGTTCTCGTTCACCGGCTGGAAGATCGGCTGGTGCTCGGGGCCGGCATCGCTGGTGGCCGCCACCCGGACCGTCAAGCAGTTTTTGACCTTCGCGGGCGGGACCCCGCTCCAGCACGCCTCCGCCGCGGCGCTGCGTTTGCCGCCGTCGGAGCTCGAGCGGCTGCGCGACGACCTGAGGCTCAGGCGCGACCAGCTGTGCGCCGGCCTCGACGCGGCCGGACTGCGGCCACTGGTTCCCGCCGGCACCTACTTCGTCAACGCCGATGTCGGCACCGACGCCGTGCAGTGGTGCCGAGAACTGCCGGAGCGCTGCGGCATCGTGGCCATTCCCACCAGCGTCTTCTACGACGACAAGCAGGCGGCGTCGACCCTGGCGCGCTTTGCCTTCTGCAAGCGCCCGGAGGTGATCGCCGAGGCGGCGCGGCGGTTAGTCTCCGTGACCGTGCGATGACCGGTCCAGACCAGCCAGCCGCAGTCGATCCCCAGACGCTGTCCGAGCAGCTGTCGCGCGCGGGCGTCGCCGGTCTGACGATCGCCTGGGTCGACAACAACGGGATCCCCCGCTCGCGGACGGTCCCGGTCGCCCGCCTGGCGGAAGCGGCGGCCAGCGGAGTCGGGATCACCACCCTGTTCGCCGTGTTCGACTCGCACGACGGCATCACCTTCGCCCACGAGGGGCTCTCCAATGCCTCGGGCGATGTCCGGCTGGTCCCGGTGCTGGAGCGGGCCACGCCATTGGCCGGGCAGCCCGCCTTTGCCTGGGCGCCCGGACGTCAGGTCGCCGCCGACGGCTCCGCCTGGCCCTACGACCAACGTGGCGTGCTCGAGCGACAGGTCGCCCGGGCCGCCGAGCGCGGGCTCGAGGTGCGCGCCGCCTACGAGCTCGAGTTCTTCGTCGGCGCGGACGTCGACGAGGTAGCGCCCGCCCACCACGGCCCCGCCTACAGCCCCCATGCCCTGCTTGAAGTCGACGAGTTCGCCGGCGCCCTGCTGCGGGATCTGGACGCCAACGGCCTGCGCGTCAACCAGCTACACGCCGAGTACGGCCTCGCCCAGGTCGAGATCAGCCTGCCGGCCGCCGACCCGGTCAGAGCCGCCGACGATCAGCTGCTGGCCCGCCAGACCACCCGGGCTGCGGCCCGAGCCCACGGGTTGCGGGTCAGCTTCGCGCCGCTGACCACCGCCGAGGGCGTCGGCAACGGCTGGCACATCCACTCCTCGATCTGGCGCGGCGACGAGAACCTGCTGGCCGGCGAGCGCGGCCCGGGACCGGAGGGCGCCGGTTACATCGCCGGCCTGCTCCGTGACCTGCCGGCGCTGGTCGGCGTGACCGCCCCCAGCGTCCCGTCGCTGGCTCGCCTGCGCCCCGGCTACTTCGCCAGCGCCTACGCCTTCTGGGGAGTCGAGAACCGGGAGGCGGCGCTGCGCTTTGTGCCCTCGTCGGCGATGCTCGGAGTCGACCACGCCAACGTCGAGCTCAAGCCGTCCGACGCCTCGGCAAACCCGTACCTGGCCCTGGCCACGCTGATCGCGTGCGGACTGGCCGGCATCGAGGAGGGGCTGGCGCTGCCGGAGCCGGTCGCGCAGGATCCGGGCGGCTGGAGCGACGAGGAGCGCGACCGCGCCGGCATCGTCCGCCTGCCGGTAACCCCGCTGGAGCAGGAGCAGGCGGTGTCCTCCAATCGAGCGGATCCGCGAGACCCTCGGGGAGCCGCTGCTGGGCGCCTTCCTCGCGGTGCGCCGCGCCGACGCAGCCTGGGCGAAGGATCGCTCGCCCGAGGAGATCGTCGCGGCGCACCTGTGGCGCTACTGACCGCGGGGAGACGCTGCGGCCGCACGTCCTTACGCGGTGAGCGCGAACTCGTGGGAGCGCGAGGACTCCGGGACGTCGTCCATCGCCGCCGTGGCCAGCCTGATCTGGCGACGCAGAGCTCCCGGCTCAGTGAAGTTGTAGAGCGGGCTCTGCTCGGCGTTGTTGAGGATCAGCTCGGCCATCGCCATGCCCTCGGCGCGTACCGGCACCGACCCGTTGACGCGATCGATCATGTCGTTGATCGGCTCCTCGGCCTCCAGCACGGCGCTGCGCCGGATCAGGGTCAGCCGTGCGCGCGCCAGCGGCGGCCGGTAAGCCTCGGCGATCGCGCGGCGCATCGCCCGCGCCACCGAGCGGCGGTTGCGCTCGGAGGTCAGCTGCGGGCGCGTAGAGCCAGCTCAGGGCTCCCGGTCTCGAGCGCGCCATGCGCGAGCGCGCTCGTGAGCGCGGTCCGCTGCACGGCGGTGCGCAGGCGGACGCGAACGGAGGCGCCTCGACGGCTGACCGCTGACGCTGAGCGGTGTCAGGAGCCAGGTCGTGGCGATGGCTGGCGAAGGGATCTGCAATTGGCGGGCATATCGAACTCCTGAAATCTGGGTCTGCCGGGCCCTGCAAGTTCGGTTTACCCGGCTGCGAGGCCCTGGCCTCATCACTTCTGCTCTCTCAGGGTGCACCCACCCGCGTCAGGAAACCGTGAAGAACGGGACCGGTCGCATACAGATTTCGTGCAGGCCGAAACTTGATAATCTCGATTGGAGTTGTGCAGATGACCACCATCACAGACCCGCCCTCTTCTCGAGACCTCCTTGGGCAGTGGGGGCCTGGAGCGGATGCGGACTACGCGACCGCCGCGGTACGGCACAGGGCCGCCGGGAGTCGACGTTGGTGCCACCCTGCGCAGCCTCTCCACAGGCACCTGGCCGGGTCGGCGACGCCGACCCGGCCAGTGGCTGCCTACCGGTGCCCGGTGGCGGCGTGACCACGGCCCAGCTCGCGCGAGTCGACCAGCTGCGCGTGCTGGAGGCCGAGGCGGTGCACATCCTGCGCGAGGTGGCCGCCGAGCTTGAGCGTCCGGTGCTGCTGTTCAGCGGCGGCAAGGACTCGATCGTGCTGCTGCGGCTGGCCGAGAAGGCGTTTGCGCCGATGCCGCTGCCGTTCGCCGTCCTGCACGTCGACACCGGCCACAACTTCCCCGAGGTGATCGAGTTCCGCGATCAGCGGATCGCCGATGCCGGCCACGAGCTGATCGTGGCCTCGGTGCAGAAGTCGATCGACGAGGGGCGCGTGCGCGAGCTCGGTCCCAACGCCTCGCGCAACCAGCTGCAGACGCGGACGCTGCTCGACGCCCTGGAGGAGGGGCGATTCGACGCCGCCTTTGGCGGCGGTCGACGCGACGAGGAGCGGGCACGGGCCAAGGAGCGCGTGTTCTCGTTCCGCGACGAGTTCGGGCAGTGGGAGCCGCGCGCCCAGCGCGCCGAGCCGTGGACGCTCTACAACGGGCGCATCCGCCGCGGCGAGCACATCCGCGTGTTCCCGATCAGCAACTGGACCGAGCTCGACGTGTGGAACTACATCGCGCTGGAGGAGCTCGAGCTCCCCTCGATCTACTTCGCGCACGCGCGCGACGTGCTCGAGCGCGACGGCATGCTGCTCGCCGTATCCGAGTACGTCCAGCCGCACGAGCGACGAGACGCCGCAGCGGCTCTGCGTCCGCTACCGGACGGTGGGCGATCTGACCGTGACCGGCGCGGTGCGCTCGCGGGCCCGCGACGTGGCGGCGGTGATCGAGGAGGTCAAGTCCTCGGAGGTTTCCGAGCGCGGCGAGACGCGCGCCGACGATCGCGCCTCCGAGGCCGCCATGGAGGACCGCAAGCGCGAGGGCTACTTCTGAGATGAGCGCCACCGTCGAATCCCGTGAGCTGCTGCGCCTGGCCACCGCCGGCTCGGTCGACGACGGCAAGTCGACGCTGATCGGCCGGCTGCTGCTCGACACGCGGCTGCTGATGTCCGATCAGCTGGCGGCGGTCGCCCAGCGCGACGGGGCCTTCGACCTGGCCGCGCTGACCGACGGGCTGCGCGCCGAGCGCGAGCAGGGGATCACCATCGACGTCGCCTACCGCTACTTCGCCACCCCGCGCCGGACGTTCATCCTGGCCGACACCCCGGGCCACGAGCGCTACACGCGCAACATGTTCACCGGGGCCTCCACCGCCGACCTGGCCATCGTGCTGATCGACGCCCGGGCCGGCGTCGTGGTGCAGACCCGCCGCCACGCCCAGATCTCCGCGCTGCTGCGCATTCCCCACGTGGTGGTGGCGATCAACAAGATGGACCTGGTCGACTTCTCTGAGGAGCGGTTCGACGAGGTCGCCGGCGAGGCGCGCGCCCTCGGGAAGAACCTCGGCCTGCCCGACCTGCACGTGGTACCGATCAGCGCCCTGGACGGCGACAACGTCGTCGACGGCTCGCCACGCACGCCGTGGTACGACGGACCGCCGCTGCTGGAGATCCTCGAGACCGTGGACGTGGCCGCCGACCGCGACCTCGATGAGTCGCACCTGCGCCTGCCGATCCAGTGGGTGGCGCGCCCGCACAACGGCGGCGCGCCGGGTGTACATGGGCCAGCTGGCCTCGGGAACGCTGCGGACCGGCGACGAGGTGATGGTGGTCCCGGCCGGGCAGACCACCACCGTGGTGTCGGTCGATACGCTCGATTCCGAGCGGTCCGAGGCCATCCCGCCGATGTCGGTCGGGGTGACGCTGGCCGACGACATCGACGTCGGACGCGGCGATCTGCTGGTCACTCCGGAGAGCCGGCCGCCCGCCGCGCGCGAGCTCGACGTCACCCTCTGCTGGATGAGCGAGCAACCGCTGGCGCCCGGCCGGCGCTACGCGCTCAAGCACACCACCCGCACGGTGCGGGCGACCGTGCAGGCGATCAAGGATCGCTGGGACCCCGAGACGCTCGAGGTCTTCGCCGAGCCGAGCAGCCTCGGGCTGAACGACATCGGCCGGGTGAGCCTGCGCACGAGCTCGCCGGTACTCGCCGATCCCTACCGGCGCAACGGCGTCACCGGGGCGTTCATCCTCATCGACGAGCACTCCAACGACACCGTCGGCGCGGGGATCATCCGCGAAGCGCGCGAGATCAAGCCGGCGATCGAGGGCCGGCGCGACGTCACCTGGCACCCGTCGGCGCTCGACCGTGAGAACCGGTGGCGGTCGCTTGACCAATCGGGGGCGACGGTGTGGCTGACGGGGCTGCCCGCCTCGGGCAAGTCGACGATCGCGGTGGCGCTGGAGCGCAACCTGGTCAACCGGGCCCGGGCCGCCTACCTGCTCGACGGCGACAACATCCGCCACGGCCTGTCCGACGATCTCGGCTTCGCTCCCGGCGACCGGGCCGAGAACGTCCGCCGCGTCGGCCAGGTGGCGAGGCTGTTCGCCGACGCCGGCGTGATCGCGCTGGTCTCGCTGGTCTCCCCGCTGCGCTCGGACCGGGAGATCCCGCGCCAGCTGCACGAGGCCGCCGGTCTGCCGTTCATCGAGGTCCACGTCGACACCGACGTCGACGAGTGCGCGCGCCGGGATCCCAAGGGCCTGTATGCCCGCGCCCGGGCCGGGGAGATCAAGGGATTCACCGGCGTCGATGCGCCGTACGAGCCGCCCGAGCACGCCGAGATCCACATCCACGACCGCCGAGGTCGACGTGGCGTCGGCCGTCGAGCAGATCATGGCGGCGCTCGAGGACCGGCGCGAGCCCGCGACGGTTCCGGCCGACCGAGCGCGGCAGCTGGCCTAGCTCCAGACCTAGGCCGAGGGCTGTTGACGGTCTCCTGGGCCCAGCCGGTGGCTCGCTGGCCGCGCTCCAGCGGTGGCGGTGACCACGGTCGCGCCCGGCCGGGGTTGGGACGGTGACCTGGAAATTGCCCTGCCAATCGGCCACCGTCTGGACCACCGCGGTGGGGTTGGTGCTTGCTCCCGGCTGGCCGGCTGAGACGACGACGGTGGCGCCGGGCGTGGTGCTCCCCTTGACCTGGGTCGTCGCCGAGGTGGTTGACTGACCCGGGCGCGGTGATGCTCACGCCGAGCGTGTCGGGCGGGCCGCTGTTGACGTAGCGCGAGCGCGTGATGCTCGGCTGGTCAACCAGGGTGCGGGTCTGCAGGTCACGGATCAGCCTCACGTACTGCGCCTGGCCCCAGATCAGCGGATCGGCTGAGCCGGCGGCCTGGCCGTTGGTAAAGCCGATCGACCCGGTGGCGGGATTGGCGCCGAACGGCGAGCGGGCGACGTTGGGGTCCTCCCACACCTGCTCGGGGACGAGCCCCAGGCCCCAGGACATCCGTTGCATGGTGACGGCCAGTCTCCCGGCGTCGGCGGTGTCGTTGAGCTGAAGGTCCTGCTCGGCGCGCTCGCCGTCGAGCAGGGGCCATGGGTGGCCAGAGCCGGTCCCCGGGCCGAACCACGGCGCGCCGGTCGGCGAGCAGTCGGTCGGGATCAGGTTGGTAGCAGTCCCCGTAGCCGTCGCTGGCGCCGGTGGCCTTGATTCCGTAACGATGCCAGCCCGGCCCGGAGGCGGTGTGGCTCTCCAGCACGGAATCCACCACCCCCAGCGAGGTGTGAACGTCGGGATCGTTGGCCGGCAGCTCGCCCATCCGGGTCAGCTCGAGGAAGCCGGCATCGATGACCGATCGCTGGTCGACGGCTGTTGGAGCTGCCGTTGCCGAGGTCGTAGGTCTCATCGGTATTGGGGTTGCCGGTCGGCGACAGGCGGATGAAGTAGCGGTGGTTGGCATACGGGCCGGTGGTGGTGACCGTCCACGCCTTGACGTTGCGCTGGTAGTGATCGGCGGTGGCCAGGTAGAGCTGGGCCCGGGCGGTATCGCCGGCGGCCTGGGCCAGGTGGGCGGCGGCGACGAGCCCGGCGATCTCGGCGGCGATCGTCGAGGGCGAGTAGCCGGGATGCTCCTCCCAGCGCTCGGCGCCGGTGGTGGGGCCGTGATCGACGATGTAGTCGGCGGCCGGCCGTACGTGGGCGGCGTAGAACGACTTCTGGCCGGCGAACCCTGACTCCCACGCCATCAGCAGCGGGTAGGCGACCTCGTCGATCTCGGACAGGCCGAACGTGTCGGGGGCGACGCTGCCGTTCAGCAGCGAGTCACGCGGGAAAGACCCGTCCGGCTGCTGGGCATGGTCGAACATGAACGTGACCATCTGGCGAGCGCTGGCCTGGTCGCCGTCGGCCAGCAGGCCGGTGAACGTCTCGTAGCTGTCACGCGCGAACACCTCGCGGTAGGTCCAGCCCGGATGGGTGGTGGTGGCCGGCACCGCCTGCCCCCAGGGATCGGTCGGCGAGGCCACGAACGCGCCGATGTCCGTCTTGTCCTCCGCGAGCTTGATGACGTTGGCCGACAGGTAGTAGGAGTCGCGCAGAGCGGCGCCGCTCAGTCCACCGCTGGCCGGCAGGGACGACGGCGGCGCGTGCAGGCCGTCGTCGTACTGGCTCCACTGGTCGACGTAGTCGCGTCTCCGTGCCGGTGAAGGACTGATGCGCGCTGCGGGTGGCGGTGGCGACCGCGTCGCCGGCGGTGGCGCCGAACCCGAGGGCGAGGGTAAACGGCTGATCCGGACGAGCGTCGACCTGGGCGGTCTGGACGACGTTGCCGTCGGTGGCGGACCGGTACTGCTGGGTGAGCCGGTGGCTGGCGTCGAGCTGAGTGAGGCCGTCGCTGCCGGCGCCGACGAAGCCGCTGCTCTCGGCCAGGAACGGACGGTTGGCCACCAGCGCGCCGACCACGCGAGCGGCGAACGGCCCGCTGGGCGTGGTGTGGTCGGAGGAGACCAGCGCCGTGGTGGCCGGATCGACGGTGGCGTCGTTGGCGCCCTGGTTGGTCGAGCCGCCCCCGCCGGTGTTGTCGATCGTCGCGTCGTAGCGAACGTATACCTGCAGCTGATCCAGGTCCGGGTGATGGCCGGGCAGCGCCTGCAGGATGGTCTGGACGAGCACGCTGTCGCGGGCGGGATCGGTGATGTAGTCGCTGACCAGCTCGAAGCCGTGCCGGGCGTCGGCGCTGGTCACCGCGGCACACCATGCCGCTGCGGTCGGGTGAGCTGACCGAGTACGTCATGTCGCGCTCCTGGAGGTCCGTGAAGGTGGAGCCGTCGGTGACGACGTACTGCACCGTATGCACGTTGGTGGCCTCGAGATTGGGGCTGAACACGTCCGAGAGCACCCCGTCGGCGACGGTGAACCAGACCTTGGAGGTGTTGTTGCGGGCGGTGCCGACGCAGTCCTTGCGGGCGTGTCGAGGTACGACTGGGCTCCCGGACCGGGCGCTGCCCCGGAGGCTGCGTGCCTGGACGGGCGGGGCGGCGGCCGGGCGTGCTCGATGCCCCGGCGGCCACGGCAGACCCGGCCCCGGCCAGGACCGCCGCCAGTACACCTAATAATAGTGCGCGCAACCGGCGGCGACATGTGCCGTTCCTGTACCCAGCACAGGCGGGGCAAAACCAGGATCCTCATGTTTTCAGGGGAGTTGCCCCACCGAAGCGGGGTGGTTTTCTCCCGCGCAGCCGTGGGCCGATCGCAGCGTCTTGAGGCCGCCGTCATGGCGTTTTAGTTCTTAACGGTGAATGTCAGTGGCTTCGAGACCCTTGCGCGCTCCGGTGTCCACTGCTGCAATGAGGTCACGGTCGGGCCGCACCGCAGTGACAGTGTCGTGACTGTCACACACTGTTAATAACTCCAAAGGAGGACGCATGCGCATCACTGGCCGCGTGCCAGCGGCCGTCGCGCTGCTCGGTGCACTTCTGATTGCGCCGGCGGCAGCATCCGCACATCCCAACCACCCGTCTCCGGTAGTTGGATACGTGTATGTGAACGACAACACCGCCCCTGCCAATACCATCGCCGGCTTCGCCCGCCACGCCGACGGAACATTGTCGGCGCTCCCCGGTTCGCCGTTTGCCACCGGGGGCGCCGGCACCGGGCCGGGCATCGGCTCGCAGGGATCCCTGCAGTCCACCCGGCACGGGCGCTACCTGCTCGCGGTCGACGCCGGCTCAAACCAGCTGTCGGTGCTGCGCGTGCGCCACGATGGGTCCCTGGAACTGGCCCGCGGCGGGGTCGTCTCCTCGGGCGGCAACGAGCCCGTGAGCATCGCCATTTACCACCGACTGGTCTATGTCGCCAACGCCGGAACCGGCGCCAGCGACTACACCGGCTTCGTCCTGGGCCGCCGCGGCCGGCTCGATCGCGCTGCCCGGCTCGACGGTGGCGCTGCCCGACAGCGCCACGCCCGGCGACGTGCTGTTCAACGGAGACGGCACCCGGCTGGTCGGCACCCGGGTCGGCACCTCGCAGATCGACAGCTTCGTGGTCGGCCGCGACGGCCGGCTGACGGCCGCGGCCGGGCTCGCCGTTCACGGCTCAGGGCCCGGGACCGTTCGGCAGCGAGTTTCGCCCCACCGACCCCACCGAGCTGTACGTCTCAAACGCTCACGGCGGCACCGCGGCGGGCACCGTGTCGGCGTTCCGCGACGGCTTCGGGGTACCCTGACCTCGATCGGCGACTTCGCCGTTCGCCGATCAGCAGACGGCTCCCTGCTGGGTCGAGATCAGCCACGACGGACGCTTCCTGTTCGCGGTCAACACCGCGCAGCCCAGCATCTCGCGCTACGCGATCGGGTCCGACGGCTCGCTGGCGCTGCTCGGCAGCACGCCGTTCAAGAACCCGGTCGGCCTCGGCCCGGTCGACGCCCGGCTGAGCCCCAGCGGACGACACCCTGTGGGTGGTCGGCGGCGGCGGCAAGTCGATCAGCGCCTTCGCCGTTCACGGCGGCAGCCTGAGCGAGCTGCCCTCGTCGCCGACGGCGTTGCCGTCCGGACGCGGCGCCGTTCGGGATCGTGGTCCTGTAGCGGCGGCTCTTGTGGCCAGTGGGAGGGCCGACGGTGGCCCTCCCGCTAGCCGCGGGCCATCTCGTCGATGCACACGGTGCGGCGAGGATCAGCGCGTCGTCCTCACCGGGAGCGATCTCGATCCCGTAGGTGTCTCGGATGCGAAACCAGCGCTTGGAGATCTGGGCGATCTTGTCCCCGTCACGCTCGATCTCGAACTCGTGGTCGAGCACGTTGCCCTTGGCGCTCAATTCCTTGTCGCCGGCCTCGAGCTCGATCGTGAACCGGTCGCGCAGCGGGGTGATCAGGGCCTTCTTGACCGTGGCCACCGTCTCGCCTCCACGCTCCAGCGCCATCGTGTCGCGGATCCGGAGCTTGCGCTCCTGGATCTTGTAGAGCTCCTCCCCGGATGGGCTCTCGAGGATGAACGTCTCCCGGACACGCAGCGCCTTGCCGTCGACCTTGAACGCGCTGGTGCCGTCCTCGGTCTCGATCCAGTAGTCGTCGCCGATGGCGAACAGCTTCTCGCGCATCTGATACCGCGTGCCACCCGGTCCATCGTCTCTGTGCAGGAATCCCATCGGCTGGACGACATTGTGCAGTACGCGACTACTCCCGATTGAACGATGAGCGAGGCGGACCGTTTTCCGGCAGGGTCGCGCTCGTCACTGGAGCCAGCGGCGGGATCGGCTCGGTGCTCGAGCCGCCGGCTCGCCGCGGCCGGCGCGGCGGTGGCCGTGCACTACTCGGCCAACCTGGATGGTGCCCGGCAGGTGGTCGAGGGGATCGCCGCCGGCGGCGGGTCGGCCCAGGCGTTCGGCGCCGACCTGCGCGCGGCCGACGCTCCCGAGCGCCTGGTGGACGCGGTGGAGCGCAGGCTGGGGCCGGTGGACGTGCTGGCCGCCAACGCCGGGCTGGCCGACAGGGCCGGCTATGAGGAGATCGATGCCGCGCGATTCGACGAGGCGCTGGCGGTGAATCTGCGCGCGCCCTACCTCCTGGCCCGCCGCGTGCTGCCGGGGATGCGCGAGCGCGGGTTCGGTCGGATCCTGTTCACCTCCTCGATCGCGGCGCTGACCGGCGGGATCGTCGGCCCCCACTACGCCGCCTCCAAGGCGGGCCTGCACGGGCTGACGCACTTCCTCGCCTCCCGGGTGGCCAACGACGGGGTGACGGTCAACGCGGTCGCGCCGGCGCTGATCGAGGACACGGCGATGCTCCCCGGCGATCCGGGCGAGCTGTCGGCGGGGATTCCGGTCGGCCGGCTGGGCAAGCCGGGCGAGGTCGGCGACCTGGCGATGGCGATCCTGCGCAACGGCTACGTCACCAACCAGGTGATCAGCATCGACGGCGGGCTCTATCCACGCTGAGCGCGTGAGCGGTCTTGACCGCGCGGGCAGGGCCCGCCGCGCGCTACCGCTACAGCGGCTGACCGCGGTCTACACGTGGGACCGGGTTAGACCGCCGTCCACCTGGTAGACGGCGCCGGTGATGTAGGACGCCCGTTCCGAGGCCAAAAACGCGACGAGGTCGCCCAGTTCGCTCGGCTCGCCGAGACGACCGACCGGAATCGCCGCGACGCGCGGAGCCAGTTGGGCTCGCACTTCCTCGTCGAGGTCGCCGGCGCCGTCGCGAAGGGCGGGGTGCAGGCGCGCGGTGGCGAACGAGCCCGGCAGGACGAGATTGATGGTGATCCCGTCCTTGGCCAGGTCGGGCATGATCGCCTTCATCAGCCCGGCCAGACCCGGGCGGATCCCGTTTGAGAGGTCGATGTGCTCGACGGGTTCCTTGACCGAGATGGACTGGATGCCGACGATACGGCCCCACCGCTTGCGCCGCATGTACGGGACGACCTCGCGGACGAAGCGGACGAAGTTCAAGGTGACCACCTCGAAGCCCCGTCGCCAGTCGTCGTCGCTGAGGTCGTCGAACTTGCCGATCGCCGGACCACCTGAGTTGTTGACCAGCACGTCGATGCCACCGAACTGCTCGACGGTGGCCGCGACGACGCGATGGATGTCCTGCGCCCGGTTGAGGTCGGCGGCGACGGCGCAGCACCTCGGCGCCGGTCTCGGCCCGCGATCTGATCGGCGGCCGCGTCGAGGTCCGCCTGGGTGCGCGCGCAGATCGTCACCCGCGCGCCTTCCCGGGCCAGGGCCAGCGCCGACGCCTTGCCCAGGCCCTGGCTGGCTGCCGCCACCAGCGCGACCTTGTCAGCGAGACCGAGGTCCATCCGACAACCCTATGGGTTGAGCCCGCGGGCTGGCCCTGCGGCCGGTCGCGAGCGAGTGAAGGCTCCGCGTCCGACGGCCCCGGCCGGGGCCTTTACCGATAGTGCTCGCATAGAGGCCGTCGCGGAAAAGAGCGGGGCTCTATACAAAAGTGATAATCGCCGACCCGCTATTGAGCGCGCCAGCGATGAGGTGGGCGCGCTGGCGTCACCGATTTGCGCCCAAGTCCGGATGGGAGGCGTAAAAGTGGATATAGTGGCCACTCTTACGCCGGACATCGGCTGTACCGCCAGCCAGCGGTCCCTGCGATGCGAGGCTCGCACAAGTGCCCAGCGTTTAGCCGTTGTCAGTAATTGATAACGACCCACGCCCTCCCCGGGGTTTACGCGACTTCCGCCCCGGCGCGTCTAGCGGGTGAAGACCTGCTGATCGAAGCCGTGGGCGGACTTGGCCTTGGCCAGCGAGGTCAATCCGAACACGTCCTCGACCGTGCGCAGGACCGAGTAGGGGTCGTAATTGCCAGCGACGGTCGCCCCCGGTTTTGCGTGGGGCGAGAGCACGAGCGCCCCGGTCCGCACCGGGCCGATCGCCGCCGCTCGCACCCGGAGCGGTGGTGAAGGCGATCACGACGGCGCCGCCGGCGCGGTAGGCGGGCGACGCCAGGATGCCGGGGATGACCTGGTGCAGGAAGGCGTCGGCGGCGGCGATCCCGGTTGGCTTGCCCACCGGGCAGGTGGCGACGGTGCCGGTGTCGCAGGGATCTGGCGAGATGAAGGCGTAGTGCGGCGTGGACGTGGTCGCGTGCAGCGCCCCGGCCAGCTTGGTCAGGGGCAGATCGTCGCTCTGGCAGTCGCCGAGATCCAGCAGCGAGTGGAAGTAGACGAACGGGTTCTCGCTGGTCTCGTAACCCCCGCTCGGGCCCACCGCCGTGCCGGCGCCGGTGGTGCTGGTGCTGGTCGTGGTGGCAGCGCCAGTGGTCGACGTCGTCGTCGTGGTCGCCGTCGTGGAGGAAGCGCTGGTCGAGGTGCCGGTGCTGGGGATCGTCGTATCGGCGGCGCCAGAATTGGGGTGCTGGCAGGCGGAGGTCATGCCGTCGATGTAGCCGCGCCAGGGCAGGTTGGCCCCGTCGAGCTGATCGCCGACCGTCAGCGCCGTGTTGGGATAGACGCAGCCGTCCCCCGGGACGAGCCCGTCCTTCGCCGGTGACGCGCCGCTGGGGAAGTCGGCGTAGGTGGCGCAGCCCTTCTCGGTGTCGCGATTGGGCGCCTGGCCCGCGACCATGGCCAGGTAGTCGGGCAGCTGGGCGCCGCCGAGCGAGTGGTAACCGCTGAGCAGCACGCCCTTGGGACGCAGGGTGCCGTTGAGATAGGTGGCGGCCGACCCTTTGCCGAACGCCGCCGCATAGCTCGGAGTCGAGACCACGACCACGAACACGTGCTTGACCTTGGCCGCCGCGCCGGTCGGCTTGTTGGCCGTCGCGCCGCTGCTGGAACCGCCCGAGCTGTCAGAGCTGTCAGAGCCGCCCGAGCTGTCAGAGCTGTCAGAGCTGTCTGACCCGCCGGAGTCGTCGGAGCCGTCGCTCGAGCTATCGGAGCTATCGGAGCTGTCAGAGCTGTCCGAGCCGTCAGAGCTATCCGCCACCGACCCGGCGTCGGTGCCGTCGCCGGCCGCCGACCCCGAGTCGTCACCGGAGGGCGACGCGGTTGCCGCCGCCGAGACCGGGGTGGTGTCAGCAGCCGGTACCACCGTGGACCGCGTCGCGGTACCGGCCGTGGCCGCCCCCTCGCGGATCACCTGGCGCGCGCGCAGAGCGGAGATCACCGCCTTCTCGGGACCGGTCTCGCCCAGCGCCCCGACCACGATGACCGCGCTGACCACCGCCGAGACCATGCTCACCAGCCCCAGCTGGCCGAGCGTCACGCGGGTTCCGCGTAGTCGCTGACGCCAGCCGCTCACCCCGGGAGCGCCTCCGCGCACTGCGAACAGAACGCCGCTCCGCGCCCGTAGACCGCGCCGCAGGCCGGGCAGTTTCCACCTATCCCGGTCTCGCCCCCGGCGAGCAGATGCTCCACCTGAGAGAGCTCGGAGTCGATCCGTTGCAGGGCGGCCGCCTTGCCCATGAGGATCTCCATGCGGACGTGGTCGCGGATGGCCATCTCGTAGAACAGGCCGCCGAGCTCGGTCTGCATCACCGTGAATCGCTCGGTGAGCCGGTCGCGCTCGGCGACCAGCACCGGATCGGGCGCAGCGGTCTCGCCGGGCGTTCCGGCCGCCAAGCCCTCATCCGCAGCCTTCCCGCCTGCACCCAGGACCCTCATGGGACCGCCACCACGTCGGGCAGGCCTGACCCCGGAGGCGGCCTTGCCGGTGTCGTGGCTGTCCTGCTGCACGACCTGGGCACCCTGCTGCAGCGCGGTGTTATTCGGCTTGTAGCCCGTCACCTGGTGCGCTGACCCGTAGTTGGTCTTGGTGATCACCTTGCCGGCGCCCTTGGCCACCGACGCGGTGCTCTGGACCTTGACCACCTTGGCCGCCGGGAACTTCTTCTTGAGCTTGGCCAGCGCCTTCTCGGCCGCAGCCTGTGTCGGATAGCTGCCCGAGTAGACGACGAACGCTCCGCCGGGCGGGCTCGGCGTGACCGTGAAGTCGGACTGAGCGATGATCCCGACCGCGCTCGCGCCCTTGGCCTTGTCGCTCTTCTCGGCCGTGCGCTGGCTGCCGGCTGCGAGGTGCCCGACGGCAGGGTGCCGAGCTCCACCACGTAGCCGTGCTTGAGCGAGAAGGTGCTGGTCGGTGGCGTGGTGCTGACGCTGGCCGTCGTGGACGCGCCCGTCGCGGCAGTGCTGGCGGCGGAGCCCGACGCCGCCGGGGCGCTGCCCGAGTACTCGATCACCGGCGCCTTCTGCGGCGTGCAGGGCCGCGATCAGCTTGCCGTCGCCGCCGGCCGAGGAACGGCCGATCAGCACCCCGGCCCCCAACGTCACCGGGATCACGGCGATCATCGCCGCGGTGGCCAGCGACGCCGTGCGCCCGCCGGCGCCCGGCGCTGGCGGCGGGGCGACTCGGCGGCGCTGGTCCGTCGCCGCCGCGTGGCCGCCGACGAGAAAGCGGGCGGCGGGATCGTCGGCGTGCTTGCGCCGCGTCGCCGCACACCACGCAGTAGCGCTGGCGGTCGTCGAGCGGCGAGCCGCAGTTGTCGCACGGCTGATAGGGGGAGGTCTCGGTCGTCCTCCGGCGGCGGCGTCGCTGGCCTCCGGCGGTGCCGCTCGCGTGTTCGTCGATCAGGCTCACGTTGGGTCTCCTACTCAGAACAACGTCGGTAGCGCTTCAAGCTGCAGCTGCGTGCCGTGCTCGTGCCCCACCAGGTCGACGCGGGTGGTGGTGGTCTGGCCGGTCCCGAGGCTGGCCACGGTGGCGCTGCCCGCCGCCGAGTAACGCCCGCCGTCGCCGGCGAACGCGTATACCTGGAGACCGCGACCTGGGGAATCGAAGACAGGTTCGTCACGGTCACCCGCACCGTGCCGCCGCCGGCGGTGGTGACGCTGCCGCACCCGGACGCGCAGGGCCGGGATCGACCGCGCCACCGTCACCGGGGGATCGCTCTCGCTGCCGGCGACGGCGAACGGCCGGCCTCCGGAGACCCGGGCGCCCGGGCCCGGTGAATACCCAGGTGGACGCTCCCGCGGCCGGGAATCACGGCCACGTGGGTCTTGAAGTAGTCGAGGTTCGAGCCCCGGTTGAGGTACACGCGCGCGCCGTCGCCGGCGACCGCAGACCGACCGAGATGGGGACGTCGTTGACCGCGTGGTCGGTGAGGTTGCGCAGCTCGACGGCGATGGCCAGGCGGCCCCTGGCGCGCAGCAGCGTCACCCGCGGTGACCTGCACCTGATCGCCGGCGCGCGTCGACCACCGTCGGGCGCTGGCTGGCGATGATCCGGGCGTCCTCGACGTGCAGCCAGGTCGCCTTCTGCTGGGTGGAGACGCAGCCGCTCGAGGGCCACCCCGAGCCAGGCGACGGCGCCCGCCACCGCCAGCCCGGTCACGGCCGTCGCCCGCACACGCCGGAGCGCATCACCCGAACTCGCCACGCACGTACTCCCGGGTGCGTTGCTCGCGCGGGGCGCGGAACACCTGCATGGCGCCGCCGTACTCGACCAGCTCCCCCAGGTACATGAAGCCGACGTTGTCGGCGACCCGGTAGGCCTGCTGCAGATTGTGGGTGACGATCACCACCGCCACGTCCTCGCGCAGCTTCATGATCAGGTCCTCGATCACCTGGGTCGACTGCGGATCGAGCGCCGAGCAGGGCTCGTCGAGCAGCAGCACCTCGGGGTCGGCGGCCAGCGCGCGGGCGATGCACAGCCGCTGCTGCTGGCCACCGGACAGCCTGAGCGCCGGATGATCGAGATCGGGCAGCTCGTCGAGCAGGCCCGCTCGGCTGAGGGCGTCGCGGACGGCGCCCCGCAGGGCGGCCCGCCGGGGGCGCCGCGCCGCCTGCTCGCGCAGGACGTAGGCGATGTTGTCGAACACGCTCATCGGGAACGGGTTCGGCTGCTGGAAGACCATCGTCACCCGGCGGCGCAGCGCCGTCGCGATCCAGCCGGGCGATGTCGGTGTCGTCGAGGGTGATCTGGCCGCGCAGGGTGACGTCCTTGTTGAGCTCGGTCAGTCGGTTCAGCGAGCGCAGCAGCGTCGTCTTGCCGCAGCCCGACGGGCCGATCAGGGCCAGCACCTCGCCCTGACGGATCGGCAGCGAGACCGAGCTGACGGCCTGCTTGCGGCCGTAGGCGACCGACAGCTCGCGGACCTGCATCCGGTCGATCGCCGGCCAGGTGGCGGCGGGCCGCCGCCGATCCGCGCCCACGAAGGCCGGTGCGCCCGGCCGCGCTGCCGTTGGTGACCGCGCGCTCGTAGCTCGGCGCATGGCCGTTGCCGTTGACCGCAGGCGGCGGCCGGCGGGGTGGCCACGCCCTCGTCGCCGGTCAGCCGCCGGATCGGCGGCGGCTTCATGAACTCCACTGCATCCTCCGGGAGCGGCGGGTGGCGATGTCGACGCCGACGTTGAGGGCCAGCACGATGAGCAGCAGCACGAACGCGGCGGCGTAGGCCTTGGCCGGCTGGTTGCCCTCGCCGGTGGGAGCGTTGTAGAAGACGTAGTAGGTCAGGGTGGCCCCGGTCCCGCGCAGCGTCGACAGGAACGGCACCCCGCCGGCGCTGTTGAAGGTCAGCGTGCCGCCGAGCAGCACCACGATGATCGCGGTGTCCCCGATCACCCGCCCGGCGCCGAGCATGGCCCCGGTCAGGACCGACGGCCGGGCCGCCGGCAGCAGCACCCGGCGGGTGGTGGCGATCTTGGTCTTGCCGAGCGCGTAGGAGGCCTCGCGCACGTGGTTGGGGATCGCCTGCAGTCCGGCGCGTACGTTGGTGACCACCAGCGGCAGCCCGACCAGCGACAGCATGGCCGCGCCGGCGAAGAACGAGCGCCCGTAGACCACGCCGCCCGAGGTACGGCTGAGAAAGCCCAGCGCCGGGCTCTCGAACAGCAGCACCCCGAACAGCGCCAGCACGATCGACGGCGTGCCGGCGATCATCTCCACCGAGGACTCGCAGATCCGGGCCAGCACCGCCGGCCGGCCGTACTCGCTGAGCCACACCGCGATCGCCACTCCCACTGGCAGCGCGATCGACATGGCCATGCGCGGTGACCAGCAGCGTCCCGAGCAATGGGTCGAGAAAACCGCCGGTGGCGGCGCTGGTGCTGGCGTTGATCGAGGGGTTGGTGACGAACAGGTCCGGGCGGACGTACTTGATCCCCTGGACCAGGAAGTAGACGACGATCGCCACCGCCACCGCGCAGAACAGCAGGCCCAGCAGCCAGGCGAAGGCCGAGGCCGACGCGGTCGCGCAGCCGCCACGGGCGGCGACTCGGGCCGGCGCTCTCGGAGGCCGCGGCCGGGGCGGCGGCGCCTGAAGCTCGACCGTGCTCATGCCCGCGCCGCGTATTTCTTCATCGGCTGCTTGGCCGCCCAGCCACCGAACGACAGCACCGCTGCCGGAGAGCAGCAGCACCGCCGCGATCGCGTACAGGGTGTGGCGCATCGGCGGCGACGACAGGTCGTCGATGAAGGCGATGATCGTGGCCGCCAGCGGCCGCGTCGGCTCGACGAAGAAGATCAAGCCGTCGGCCGGGTTGGGCGCGAATGAGACAACCCCGCAGACCATCCCGATCATCACCGCCTCGCCGAGGGCGCGTGCCGTGGCCAGTACGGTCCCGGCGACCAGCGTGGGGCGCGCCGCGCGCACGCCGATCTTCCACACCGTGCGCCATTTGTTGATCCCCAGGCCCAGCGACGCCTCGATCCAGCCCCGCGGCACCGCCCGCAGGCCGTCGGAGAAGACGGCGACCATCACCGGGGCGATCATCACGGTGAGGATCAGCACGCCGGCCGCGAGGCCGTAGCCGTTGAGGGTGAGGATCCCGGCCACCGACGCCTTGCTGCCCCTGCTGATGAAGTGGTTGCCGATGAACGGCACCAGCACGAACACCCCCACCAGCCCGTAGATCACCGAGGGCACGCTGGCCAACAGCCGCACCACCGGCTCGAGCACGCGCCGCAATGGGTCGGGCGCGAACTCGACGATGAACACGGCCACGAACAGCGAGCAGACGAACGCGATCGTCACCGAGCCGCCGACGACCAGGATCGAGCCCCAGATCAGCGGCCAGGCGTGGAAGGTGTAGATCGGCTTGGCCAGGTCGGCGCCGGCGTTGAACATCGCCTGGATCTGCGAGTCGACGTTGCCGCCCGCGCCGAACCAGGACAGGCCGTTGTGCGAGAACGACGGCCACGCCTGGATGAGGATGAAGGTGAACATCCCCATCAGCAGGGCGACCACCAGACAGACCAGCGCGCCGAGCATGAGCTCGGCGCGCCGGTCGGAGTCCCCGGTGGCCTCCGCTTCGAGTTCGAGTAGGACGTCCTCGTCCATCTCACTCCTGGATTGGGTCCCTTGTTTCCAGTCGTCTACTTCTTGTTGAAGGCGGGCACCGCGCCGGCCTGGGCGATGATCTTGCCCGGCCCGCTTGCTGGTGCGCACCCAGTCAAAGAACTTGGCCGCGGCCCGGTTCTGATGACTGGTCGACAGCACGCCCCAGATGAACCGCGACATCGGGTACTTCTCGGACTTGATGTTCCGGGGGCTGCAGGCAATGCCGTTGAGCCTCAGGGTCTTGATGCCGCTGCTCGCGCCGGAATGGGCCAGGCCCACGTAGCCGATCGCGTTGTTGTCGTTCTTGATCGCCGTCGCGACCAGGCCGTCGGAGGCCAGCTGCTGGACGCTGGTCGCCTGCGTGGCCCCGTTGAGCACCGCCTTCTGGAAGAAGGTGTAGGAGCCGGCAGTCGAGTTGCGGCCGATCGGGTCGATCGTCCCGGTGAGGCTCGAGCCCGACACCTGGCTCCAGCTGGTGGACGTGCCCAGGAAGATGTTGGCCGCGTTCTGGATCGAGATGTTGTTCAGGCTGTTGGCCTTGTTGACGTCGACGCACAGCCCGTCCAGGTACAGCTTGAACTGCGTCGTGCCCGAGTCGCTGGGGAGCGGGGCGCGCGTGTTGACCGCGAACACACTGTGCCTGGTCTGCACGTCCTTGATGCCGGCGTTACCGCCGTCGGCGTTATAGATGAACTTGACCTTGGGTTGCACCTTCTTGTAGCCCGCGAACAGCGCAGTCAGGATCGGCTGCTCGGCACTGGAGCCCGAGCCGATCACGGTCTGGGCGGCGGCCGCCGCCGGTACCGCCAGCGCCGGCGTCACCACCGCCGCGGCTATGACCGACCTCATTTTGAGACTCAATGCAGTTCCTTTCTAAACGGTCGTGCGATCAGCGTTCGCTGACCCGCTCCCGGCCGGTCGAGCTCCGGCTTCGGGCAGGAGCCACGGCGCTCCGCGGTATGCGGAGCCAAGCCCCCGTCCCCGGCAAGCTGCCAGAAACTCAACCAATTTAATTGACTTAATGCTGAATGGTATCCGGGGCTTCTGAGGTTTGTCAACTCAATAAGTTGGGAATCCCTTAAGGCTGGCCATTCTGGCGCGCCGGTAAGGTCAGCGCATGACTCCCGAGGACGTCGACCCCCGGCCCGGCAGCTCCACCGCCGCCATCCACGGTGGTCGCCTGCCTGATCGCCCGTGGCCGCAGGGGATGTCGACGCCGGTGTTCCAGTCCACCACCTACGAGCTCGACGCCGCCGCCTACGAGGACATCGCCCGCACCGGCGGCACCGAGACGTGGTGGTACACGCGGTTGGGCAACCCGACGGTGGATGCCGTCGCCGCCAGGGTGGCGGCGCTGGAGGGCGCCGAGGCGGCCCAGGCGTTCGCGTCAGGCATGGCCGCGATCACCGCCACGGTCATGACCGCGGTGCCGCCCGGTGGCCGCATCGTCGCCGCGCGCGAGCTCTACGGCGAGGCGTTCA
This sequence comes from uncultured Solirubrobacterales bacterium, assembly GCA_963754375.1. Taxonomy (GTDB): domain Bacteria; phylum Actinomycetota; class Thermoleophilia; order Solirubrobacterales; family Solirubrobacteraceae; genus Palsa-465. The sequence continues at coordinate 714,909 of CAVWFX010000010.1, read as the reverse complement.
CGTTGCTGGCCAACGTCGTGCCCGCCTCTGGGCGCTCGGTCAGCTTCGTGGCCATGACCGACCTGGACGGGTGGCGGCGCGAGCTGGCCGGTGCCGACGCCGCCTACGTCGAGACCCTGTCCAATCCGATGCTGCGGCTGGCCGATCTGCCGGCGATCGCCCGGCTCGCCCACGAGGCGGGGGCCACGGCGATCGTCGACAGCACCTTCGCCACGCCGGTCAACGTTCGCCCGCTCGAGCACGGCTTCGATCTTGTCCTGCATTCGGCGACCAAGTATCTGGGTGGGCACTCCGACCTGATGGCCGGAGTCGTCACCGGCTCCCGGGAGCGGATCGCCGACATCGTCGCGATCGGCCAAGACGTTCGGCGGCTGCCTGGACCCGGCCGCCGCGGCGACGCTCGACTCGCAGCCTGAAGACCCTGGTGCTGCGGGTGGAGCGCCAGAACGACAACGCGCTGACGATCGCGCGGTGGCTGGAGTCGCTCGACGAGGTCGAGGCGGTCAGCTACCCGCTGCTCGACAGCCACCCCGACTCGACGCTGGCCCGCGGGCTGCTGGCCGGCGGTGGCGGCATCGTCACCTTCCGCGCGCACGGCGGCGACGCCCGCGCGGGCGGCGCTGATGGATGCGCTTGGACTGATCAGCCCAGGCGACCAGCCTGGGCGGCGTCGAGTCGCTGATCAGCGCCCCCTACAACACCTCGCACCGTCAGCTCAGCGCCGACGAGCGGGCGGAGATCGGGATCCTGCCGGGCACGCTGCGGCTGTCGGTGGGGGTCGAGGACGTCGCCGACCTGATCGACGACCTCGACCGGGCGCTTACAGCATCAGCCGCAGCGGCGACTCCAGGCGCTCGCGGATCGCGGTGAGGAACCGGGCCGCGTCGGCGCCGTAGAGGATGCGGTGATCGCAGCTCAGCGTCAGCGTCATCAGGTGGCGCTCGACGAGCTCGCCGTCGACGAGCGCGGGCACTGCGCGGGCGGCGCCGACCCCGAGGATCGCCGCCTGCGGCGGGTTGATCACCGGGGTGATGGCGGTCATCCCGTACATGCCGAGGTTGGAGACGGTGAAGGTGGCGCCGGAGAGCTCGGGCGGCGTGATCTTGCCGTCGCGCACGCGCGTCGGCCAGCCGGCGCGACTCGGCGGCGATGTCGGCGCAGCGAGCGCTGGTCGGCGTCGGTGATCGTCGGGCACGACCAGCGCCTCGGCGGCGGCCACCGCGACGCCGACGTTGACGCGCGCGTGCAGCTCGAAGCGGCCGTCGCGGTAGGAGCCGTTGGCGCGCGGGTGCTCGCGCAGGGCCAGCGCGCACGCCTTGACGATGAAGTCGTTGACCGAGGGGACGAGCTGGTCCTCGCCCGCCTGCGCCTTGAGCTGCGACCGCAGCGCCAGCAGCGCGTCGAACTCCGCCTCGGTCTGGACCTGGAAGTGCGGGATCGTCGCCTTGGCCTCCGACATGCGGCGGGCGATCAGCTGCTGGGTCCGGGTCAGCTCCTGGGCGGGGGCGCCGTCGTGCTCGTCCGCCGGTGCCGGTGCCGCGTGCCGGTGGCGGTGCCGGTGCCGGTGCCGGGACGCCTCGACGCCCGCGCTGGCGGCCACGTCTGAGCGGGTGATCCGCCCGCGCGGGCCGGTGCCCTCGAGCGCGGCCAGGTCGACGCCGTGCGCCTGGGCCAACCGGCGCGCCAGCGGTGTGGCCCTGACCTCCCCGGCCGGCCCCGTTTCCCGTCACGCGGGCGGGCTCGAGCTCGGCCGGCTCCACCGGCTGGTCGGCCGCCGGCGGTTCGGCCGCCGGCGGTTCGGCCGCCGGCGGTTCGGGCCGCTGGCCGGCGCGGCGCCGTTGCCCTCGGCGGCGGGAGCGCCGTTGCCCGCGGCGGCCACTCCCAGCCTGGCGATCACCGCGCCGACGGCCAGCGTCTCCCCGACCGCGGCGACGATCTCCAGCACGCCCGCGGCCGGCGACTCGTAGGCCATCGTCGCCTTGTCGGTCTCGATCTCGACCAGCTCGTCGCCGACGGCGACCTGCTCGCCGTCCTCCTTGCAGCCAGCTGAGGATCGTCCCCTCCTTCATCGAGTCCGACAGGCTCGGCATCGTGATCTCGGTCATGGCATCAGGTCCAGTGCGGCGCCGACGATCGTCTCGGCATCGATCCCGAAATAGCGGTACAGGTCATCCACGTCGCCCGACTGGCCGAAGTCGTCGACCCCCAGGCAGCTGATCGGGACGTTGCGCACCGACCCCAGGAAGCTGAGCGTGTGCGGGTGGCCGTCGAGCACGGTGACGATCGGCGCGGCGCCGATCCGGCGGGCAGCAGCTCATCGAGGATCCCGTCGTCGCCGTCGGTCAGCCCCTGGCGGGCGCGCAGCGCCCGGAACACCAGATCGGCCGAGGTCAGGCAGACGACGTCGACCGGGCGCCCGGCCTCGCTCGAGCTCGTCGGCGGCGGCCACGCACCTCGGGCATCACCGCGCCCATCCCGACCAGCGTCACCGCCGGGCGCTGACCTCGGCCCGGCGCAGCAGGTAGCCGCCGGCCAGCACGTGCTCGCGGCGGGCTCGCGCGCATCGGTCGTCGTCGGGCAGCTCGGCCAGCGCCTGGTCGATCGGCCGCGTCGAGAGCCGGAAGTACGCCGAGCTGCCGCCGGCGCGGCCCAGCTGCGGCCAGCGCGGACAGCAGCGTCCACTCGAGGTCCTGGCCGAACGCCGGCTCCCAGGCCATGCACCGCGGCTGCTCGAGCCCCACCGACGGCGTGATGATCGACTGGTGCGCGCCGCCCTCCGGCGCCAGCGTGACCCCCGACGGGGTGCCGACCAGGATCGACTGCGCGCCGGCGTACAGCCCGAACGACCACGGCTCCAGCGCGCGGTTGACGAACGGGTCATACAGCGTCCCGATCGGCAGCAGCGGCTCGCCGTCGCGAGCCCAGGTCAGCCCCAGCTCGGCCAGCAGGCCGACCAGGTTGCCCTCGGCGATCCCCAGCTCGATGTGCCGCCCGTGCTCGGACTCGCGCCAGCGCACCAGCGTGTCGGTGTCGTCGGCGAACCAGTCGATCCGCTGGGTGGGCGGGTGGGTCCGGGCCAAATCCCAGATCCCGACGTGGTTGATCCAGCCGCCCGAGGTTGGTCGACGAGGCGACGTCGGGACTGACCGTCACCACCCGCTCGGCCACCTCCGGCGCCTGCCGGGCCAGATCGACGAACAGGCGCCCGAACGCCTGCTGGGTCGAGACCGTGCCGGCGTGCGCGCGGCCCAGCGCGGCCGGCACCGGCGGCGGTGACGCCGGCGGGACCGGCTCGCGCCGCAGCCGCTCGGCGGCCCGGGCGCACAGCTCGGCCTCCGGCGAGCCCTCGGCAAAGCGCGCCCACGGATCGGCCGGCGTCGGCGCCCAGCTCCGCGGCCAGCGCCCGCCACTGCTCGTCGTCGAGCAGCGCCGAGTGGTTGGCGGGATGGCCCTCGGTGGGCAGCCGCCACGCCTTGATCGTGAACGCGAAGATCACCGACGGACGGTCGCTGACCTCGTCCGCCCGCGCCAGCGCGTCGAGCACCAGCCCCAGGTCGTGACCGCCGAGATCGCGCACCGCCGCCATCAGCTGCTCGTCCTCGACGTCGGCCAGCAGCCGCCGCAGATCGGCGCGCGCCCGGCCCGGCCGGCAGCCGCTCGCGCAGCTCGGTCGGCGGATGAGCGCAGCATCCGCTGATACTCCTCGTTGGTCATCGCGTCGATCCGCGCGCGCAGCGCCTCGCCGCCGTCGCGCTCATACAGCGCCGTCAGCCGCTGCCCGTACTTGACCGTGATCACCTGCCAGCCGGCCGCCTCGAACATCGCCCCCAGCCGCCCGGCGGCGATATCGGGCACCACCCGGTCCAGCGACTGGCGGTTGACGTCGACGATCCACAGCACCTCGCCCAGGTGCGAGACGACCGGATCGACGATCGCCTCCCACACCGCGCCCTCGTCCAGCTCGGCGTCGCCGACCAGCGACACCTGCCGCCCGCCCCGCGGCACCTCGAAGTGGCCGGCCACGTAGCGGTGGGCGAGCGCGCTCCAGATCGGCGCCGTCGCCCCGATCCCCACCGAGCCGGTCGAGAAGTCGGCCGGCACCGGATCCTTCAGCCGGCTCGGGTAGCTCTGCAGGCCGCCGAACTCCCGCAGCGTGGTCAGATACCGCTCGTCCAGCCAGCCCGAGCAGGTACTCGATCGCGTGCAGGACCGGCGATGCGTGCGGCTTGACCGAGACCCGGTCGGCGTCGCGCAGGTAGTCGAAGTACAGCGCGGTCATGATCGACACCATCGACGCCGACGAGGCCTGATGGCCGCCCACCTTGACCCCGGACGGGGTGCGCCGGACCCGGTTGGCGTGGTGGATGATCGAGGTGGCCAGCCACAGGACGCGGGACTCCACAGCGCGGAGCGTGCCCAGGGCGGTGTCCTCCTGCAGCGTCGACATCACCCTCCATTGTTCTCGGTTGGCGGCGGTTCGATCAAGCGGCTCTCGATGGGCGGCCTTCGATTAGTGGTAGATAGACGCCTGATGACCGCATTCGCCGCCGACACCGCCCTGTTTCCTGCGCTCGGTAGCGATCCGCCCGACCGGGTCGCGCTCGCGTTCCCGACCGCTCGCTGTCCTACCGGGAGCTGCGGGGCGCCGTGGCCGCGGCGGCCGGCGAGCTTCATGGACTGTCGCGGGTAGCGGTGCTCGCCGAGCCCCGCATCGAGACCGCGGTGGCGGTGATCGGCGCGCTGGCCGCCGGCGTGCCGGTGGTCCCGGTCAATCCCAAGTCCGGCACCGGCGAGCTTGCCCACATCGTCGACGACGCCGAGCCGGAGGCGCTGCTGGTGGCGCCCGGGACCGAGGCGCCGGATGCGTTCGCCGGGCGGCGGATCGTCGAGGTCGACCTCGAAGGCGGCGACGGCGGCGCCGAGACCGCCGCCGCCGAGGGGGACCCCGACGCCCCGGCCCTGATCGTCTACACCTCCGGCACCACCGGCCCGCCCAAGGGCGCGGTGCTGCCGCGGCGGGCGATCGCCTCAAACCTCGACGCGCTGGCCGACGCCTGGGCCTGGACCGAGCGCGACGCGGTCACCCACGGCCTGCCGTTGTTCCACGTCCACGGCCTGGTCATCGGGATCCTCGGCCCGGTGCGCCGCGGCGGGACGGCCGTTCACCTGGGCCGCTTCAGCCCCGAGGCGGTGGAGAAGGCGCTGACCGCCGGCGCCACGATGCTGTTCGGCGTTCCCACGATGTACCGGCGCCTGGCCGACGCCGCCGAGCAGTCGGAGTCACTGGCGCAGAGCGCTGGGCGGTGCCCGGCTGCTGGTATCCGGGTCGGCGGCGCTGCCGGCCTCCGAGCACGAGCGCCTTCGAGCGGCTGACCGGTCGCGGCGTGGTGGAGCGCTACGGGATGACCGAGACGCTGATGAACACCGCCATCCGGGCCGACGGCGAGCCGCGTCCGGGATCGGTGGGACCGCCGCTGCCAGGCGTCGACGTGCGGCTGGTCGACGACGACGGCGAAGCGATCGAGGCGTCTGACGGCGAGACGATCGGCGAGATCGAGGTCCGCGGGCCCAACCTGTTCCTCGGCTATCTGAACCGCCCCGAGGAGACCGCCGCCACCATGCACGACGACTGGTTTCAGAACCGGCGACATGGCCACCCGCGACGCCGACGGCCTGATCCGCATCGTCGGCCGCCGCGCCACCGACCTGATCAAGAGCGGCGGCTACAAGATCGGCGCCGGCGAGATCGAGACCTCGCTGCGCGACCACCCGGCGGTCGACGACGCCGCCGTCACCGGCGAGCCCGATGACGATCTCGGCGAGCGCGTGGTGGCCTGGGTCGTCCTGCGCGACGGCGCCGACGCCGAGCCCCAGGAGCTGATCGACCACGTCGCGCGGCAACTTGCCCCCCACAAGCGCCCGCGCGAGGTCCGCTTCCTCGATGAGCTGCCGCGCAACGAGCTCGGCAAGGTGCAGAAGAAGCGGCTGGGCACCGACTGACCTTGCGCGGCCCGGCTCCGGGGAGCCAGGCCGCGCGGCTGGTGTCAGACGCCCTGAGGCGGCGGCGATCCCGGGTACTCCGTCCCGGAGGATGCACTTCCCGAGGACGAGCGGCTCGAGGATGAGCCGCTTCCCATCCCAGGACAGTGATGGCCGCCCGGGCCGGGTTGCCCGGGCCTGGCCTGGCCGGGTCCGGGCCGCGCCGGGGGTGGCGTGGACCGGTTCGGGGGTGGCGTGGTCCGGCTTGTACTCGTCGTGGTGCTCGACCTCGCGCCGCCGCCGCTCGATGACGACGTCGAGGTCGACGTCGCAGCGGCGGCGATCGCTGCCCCGCCCGCGGCCAGTGCGGCCGTGGCCGCCAGCGCCACCAGCAGGGGTTTGAGTCGACGCATGTATTCACCTCCTTGTGTTCGACTGACACGCACCCTCCCGCGCGCGTGTGTGAGGAACGTAGGAGGGATCTAAGGCTTGGCCGCCTGACGAGTCCCCGCGGCTCAGACCTTGCTCTCGACGAACTGCTCGCGCAGCGCGGTCTTCTTGAACTTGCCGGTGGCCGTGCGCGGGATCTCGTCGATGAACTCGAAGCGGTCGGGCAGCTGCCACTTGGCGTAGTCGCCGGACAGATGCTCGCGCGAGCTCGTCGGGCGTGGCCTCCTGGCCGTCGCGCAGAACCACCACCGCCAGCGGCCGCTCGCCCCAGCGCTCGTCCGGGATCGCGATCACCGCCGCCTCGGCCACCGCCGGGTGGGCCATCAGCAGGTTCTCGAGGTCGACCGAGGAGATCCACTCGCCGCCGGACTTGACCAGGTCCTTGGAGCGGTCGCAGATGCCGCAGGCTGCCGTGCTCGTTGATCGTGACCACGTCGCCGGTGGCAAACCAGCCGTCGTCGGTGAACTTCTCCTCGCCCTGGCCGCGGTGGTAGGCGCGCGCCACCCACGGCCCGCGGACCTCGAGCTCGCCCATCGCCTCGTCGTCCCACGGGATCAGCTCGCCGTCGTCGCCGCGGGCCCGGATCTCCACGAACGGCGACGGGACCCCCTGGCGGCCGCGGTACTCGTAGCTGCTCCTCGGGCGATGCATCGTCGAGTCGCAGGCGGCAGCCGGCACACGCTGCCCAGCGGCGAGGTCTCGGTCATGCCCCACGCGTGGATGATCGTCAGCCCGTGGCGCTCCAAGCCCTCGAGCAGGCTCTTGGGGGCCGCCGACCCGCCGACCAGGAGGTGCGTCAGCGCGCTCAGATCCCAGCGGTCGGGCTCGGCGTCAAGCGCCTGCAGGACCGCCATCCACACCGTCGGCACGCCGGCGCTGATCGTCACCTTCTCGTCGGCCAGCAGGTCGAGCACGCTGACCGCGTCGAGCTTGGGGCCGGGCAGCACCAGCCCGGCGCCGACCAGCCGCCGCGGTGTAGGCCAACCCCCAGGCGTTGGCGTGGAACATCGGCACCACCGGCAGCAGCGTGTCGCGCGGCGGACGATCGCTTGGCGTCGGGCAGCGCGGCCACCAGCGAGTGCAGGACCAGCGAGCGGTGCGAGTAGACCACGCCCTTCGGCCGCCCGGTGGTGCCCGACGTGTAACACATGGCCGCGGCCTGCGCGTTCGTCGGCCTGCGGGCCATGCATCGGCTCGGCGTCGCCGATCAGCGGCTCGTAGTCGAGGTAGCCGTCGGGCACCGCCCCGGAGCGCGCGACGACGATCACGTGCTCGAAGTCGCGGGCCTCGCGGAACCTCTCGAACACCTCCAGCAGCGACTCGTCGACGACGATCGCGCGGTCCTCGGCGTCGTTGACGATGAAGCTCAGCTCGTCGGGATGCAGCCGCGGGTTCAGCGTGTGCAGCACCGCGCCCATGGCCGGCAGCGCGAAGTACAGCCTCCAGGTGCTCGGGCTGGTTCCACATCAGCGTGGCCACGGGATCGCCCGGCTCGATTCCCAGCCCGGCCAGTGCCGCGCCGAGCCGCCGGGCCCGCTCGGCGCACTCGCCCATGGTGCATCGGCCCACGGACCCGTCGGGCCGGCGGAAGACGACCTCGCGCGCGGCGCTGAATCGCTCCACCCGCTCGACGACGGCCGTCAGCGACAGCGGAAAGTCGTCCATCATCAGGCCTTCGCGCATGTCCTCTCCTTTGATTTCCGGGGCCTTGGCGCCGCGTGGCACCCGGGGAAACACTACGCACCGCTGCCAGCCACGGAGTCGATCCCGGACAAGGGTTCCATGCGGACAAAGCAAAACGCGGGGCCAGCACCTGGCGCTGACCCCGCGTTGGTAATTACTGGTTGGTCTGAACTAGTTCTTGTTGGTGGGGGCGAAACCCGTCGCGTGCTGACCGGTCTGCAGCGCGAAGTTCGCCAGCGGAAGCCCGCTGAAGTCCTCCGTCGGCAGCCACGAAGTAGCCCGGGCCACCCCAACTCGTGATCGGCGTAGGCGGTGCCGCCAACGGGCACCGTTCCGCTTGACGCGACCTCGGTAGGCGCCGCCGTCCCCGGCCCCTCCTGGAACACCGTCTCAGTCACGTAGGCGTTGCCACCGACGTCGCTGAAGTCGAACACAAACCGGTACCAGCCGGCGGTCGTGACGACCGGCGAGCCGTTGCACGAGCCGGGCGAACCGCTACCAAAGTTGATAACGAACCCGCCGCTCACGCTGCACGCGGTGATGATGTTGTCGCTGCCGTAACTGCCAGCGTTGTTGTTCAGCTCGACGTCATCGTCGACGAGCGAGCCGGTCTGGCCGGCGGTGTTCGGCGACAGGTACAGGTCGTTGGTGACCGTGAACCCGCCCTTCGGGAATACGTTCTCCACGCCCTGCGAGGCACCGGTGCCGAACAGCGCATAGGGACCGCTGCAGGTCTCACCGGGATTAGACGTCGCCGTCGTTCCGGGGCAGTCGATGCCCTGGTTGACGTCCGTACGTGCCGGACACGAGCGCCATGTGGGTGCCGGCGAACGCCGGGGTGCTCGGGGCGTAGTTGCCCGCGCCGCCGTTTGAGAAGCCGCCCGGAACGACGTCGATCGTGCCGTAGTCGCCAGCCGCTCCGTCACACGGCAGGTTGCCCGAACCGCTCGGGCAGAACCCGTTGGTGTTGGCAGCCGAACTCCTGCGTCACTCCCGTGACGGGGTGTGACGTCGTTGGGGTCACTGCCACTGCCCGCGCGCCGCCCGCTTTGCCGGCGTGCGGGCGCGCAAGATGCGACGCGCTTCTGTGCTGAGCGTGATTGTTGGCGTTATCGCCGGTCGCAACCCCAACAGCTGCCGCAAAAACAGCAACTGTGACCGCAACCGCGCCGACTCCTCGCCGCCGATGTGTCATGAACAATCCTTTCCGGCAAGAACCTCAGGCCGCCGCCAATCAGCTCGTTGCTGAATGCGCGGGAATCGCCCGGTTCCGCGTATGCCCCTGCCGCTATTCGTGTGATTAAACGCCCCTTGGGCGCCCCGCCGCGATTATTACCCACATTGTGGAGCAATGTCAATGTTTGGTGCCAACGAGTTGTAATAGCTCTGACAGGTCTCAGGCGGCCAGGGCCAACTCGGGCTCTCGCTCATCGTCGGACCCTGGGCTTGACGCATCGCCCCGCCCGCGGTCGGGCAGCGCCAGCCGGAAGATCTTCCTGACCACCGACGCCGAACTGCTTGCGCAGCGGGCCGGCGTTGTAGGGCAGTCCGTAGCGCTCGCAGATCTCGCGCACCTCGACGGCGATCTCGGCGTACCGGTGGGCCGGGATGTCGGGGAACAGGTGGTGCTCGATCTGGTGTGACAGGTTGCCGCTGAGGATGTGGAACAGGCTGGCCGCCGGTCGAGGTTGGCCGAGCCCAGCATCTGGCGCAGGTACCAGCCGCCGCGGGTCTCGTCCTCGACCTCCTCCTCCGAGAACTCCTCGACGCCCTCGGGGAAGTGGCCGCAGAAGATGATCATGAACGACCACAGGTTGCGGGTCAGGTTGGCGGTCAGGTTGCCGGCCAGCGACGAACGGCGCGCTCGGGCCGGCCAGCAGCGGGAACACGACGTAGTCCTTGAGCACCTGGCGGCGGCCCTTGCGCCAGATCGCGCGCAGGATGTCGCGCTTGTCGTCCAGCGTGATCTCGCCGGCCTCGATCCGCTCGACCTCGAGGTCGTGCACGGCCACGCCCCACTGGAACAGGAGCGCCAGCAGCGCGGCGTAGACCGGGTTGCCGAGGTCGCGCGGCCGCCACGGCTGCTCCTCGGACATGCGCAGCACGCCGTAGCCGATGTCGCGGTCCTTGCCGAGCACGTTGGTGTGGGTGTGGTGCATGTAGTTGTGGGAGTAGCGCCACTGGTCGCCGGGGCAGGCGGTGTCCCACTCAAACCGGGCCGAGTCCAGCGCCGGATCCTTCATCCAGTCGTACTGGCCGTGCATCACGTTGTGGCCGATCTCCATGTTGTCCAGGATCTTGGACAGGGCCAGCGCGGCGGTGCCGCCGATCCAGGCGGGCGGGCAGGAAGCCGGCGAACAGCAGCGCGCGGCCGCCGATCTCCAGCCCCGCTGGGCCTTGATCACGTTGCGGATGTAGTTGGCGTCGCGCTCGCCGAGGTCCAGGATCACGCGGCCGCGGAGCTCGTCGAGCTCGTCGCCGAGGGCCTCGATCTGCTGGTCGGTCAGGTCTGGAAGCGATGGGTTGCTCATGGGTGTCAGTTCCTCTCGGTTTCGCTATAGCTCAAGCGCCACGTCCCCGGCGGGGACAGAGATGCAGAGCTGGATGTCTTCGTCCTCCTCGTCTGAGACCTGGCCGGTGCGGACGTTGCGCACGGCGCCCGCCGCCTTGCGGCAGGTGCAGGTGTGGCAGATGCCCATCCGGCAGCCGAACTCCGGGCGAGAGCCCGGCGGCCTCGGCCTGCTCGAGCAGCGTGCCGCCGGCGATCTGCGCCGTGCGGTCGCTGCGCAGGAAGCGCAGCGTGCCCTCGGCCGCCTCGCCGCTCACGGTCACCGTCGGCGGCGTGAACGTCTCGGCCAGCAACCGCTCGCTCGTCGCCCCCGCGCTGCGCCCAGGCCAGGCGGGCGCCGTCGATCAGCGTCGGCGGCCCGCACACCGCAGCCCAGGTGCAGCCGTCGACGTCACCGAGCGCGTCCGGCGCCAGGTGCCCGCCACGCTGGCCGCGGGTGGCGCGGTAGGAGACGCTCGATGCCGCGGTGGCGGCCGGCCAGGTCGCGAACCTCGGACTCATACAGCCAGTCGGCATCGGCGTGCGCGCGTAGTGCAGGAAGTTGATCTCCCCGGGGTGGTCCTCGTCGCACAGTGTCCGCAGCATCGACATGACCGGCGTGATCCCGCTGCCGCCGCTGATCAGCACCAGGCGCTCCGGGCGCGGGGTCGGCAGCACGAACTCGCCCTGCGCGGGCGCCAGGTGGACGATCGCGCCGGGGCGGATCCGCTCGCGCAGGTGGCGCGAGACCAGGCCGCCCGGGATGCTCGGTCACGGTCAGCTCGAGCCGCGGGCCTGGACCGTGCTCGGAGCCGGCCGGGGAGTAGGTGCGGGTGCGGCGCACGCCGTCGATCTCAAAGCCGGCGCGGACGAACTGGCCGGCGCGAAAGCCGTCCCAGGCCGAGTTGGGCCGTAGGGTCAGGGTGACGCTGCGCGGCGTCTGGCGGCGCACCTCGACGACCTCGGCCCGGGCATCGCGGACGGTCATCGAGGGCCGGATCAGCTCCAGGTAGCGATCGACGCCGTGGGGGCCGAGCAGGAGGTCGACGAACTGCGAGCCCAGCATGCGTTTGGCCACGCCATGCGGCGGGGTCTTGTCGGAGTGGTGGTGGTCATCGCTCTTCGCCTCTTAGTGTACGCCTGTTCACTAAGTATGGTACGTGTCTCTCCGCCTATGCGCAAGGCTAAACTGGCTCCTGTGACCAGCCGCACACGATACTTCGTGAACAGACGTCCACCACATCGGATCAATGCCGTCGTCGCGTCGGTCCCGCCATTCGACGGTGCTCGCCGGGCGAACGCCGCTCGCAGGCCGAGCGCCGCCGTCAGACCCGCCAGGCGCTGCTCGACGCCGCGCTTGATCAGATGGAGACGGGGATCAGCTTCGACCGCGCTCAGCCTGCGGCGGGTGACCCACGCCGCCGGCGTGGTGCCGGCCGCCTTCTACCGCCACTTCGACAGCATGGACGAGCTCGGGCTGGCGCTGGTCGACGAGTCGGTCCGGACCCTGCGCTCGATGCTGCGCGAAGCCCGCGAAGGCGGGCCGCCGCCCGAGCACGTGATCGCCAACTCGGTCCGGATCCTGGTCGAGCACGTGCGTGAGCACCGCCGCCACTTCGCGTTCCTGGCCGACGCCCGGTCGTCGGGCAACGCGGTCCTGCGCCACACGATCCGCAACGAGATCAAGCTGTTCGCCTCCGAGCTGGCCACCGATCTGGCCCGCTTCCCGGTGCTGCGCGAGTGGAGCACGACCGACCTGCAGATGCTCGCGGGCCTGTTCGTGGACGTGATGATCGCGACCATCGAGGCGATGCTGGAGGTAGGCCGGCGGCGCGCTGGATGCCGACGGCCCGGCGCCGGCGTGCCGAGGCCGAGATCGCCGCCCTGACCGCCAAGCGGTTGCGGCTGATCATGCTGGCCGTTCCCCAGTGGCGCAGCTCGCCCTGACCCCGACGCCCGGCGGCGACACCCCGCCACGATCGCCTACCGGATACGGTGCGCGCATGCCCGCCTCGCGGCCACCCGGCGACCGCGCCGAGCTCTCGTGGTCGGGCTGGGGCGACCCGGCGCAGGCCACGCCGCTCCCGGACGGCCTTCGCCAGCTCCTGCGCGACGGGCTCGGGGTCAGCCGCGAGACGCCGGCGCCCGCCCACCATCGATGACCTGGAGCTGACCCCGGCCCGCCTCCCCGACGCCGTCGCCGCGGCGGCTGGCCACGATCGTCGGAGACGGCAACGTCCGCTTCGACCACGAGGCCCGTGCCCGTCACGCCACTGGGCAAGTCGACGCTCGACCTGTTGGCCATCCGCTCCGGGCGCGCCGGTCCCGGCTCCCGACGCGGTCGTGCTGCCGGGTTCGCACGAAGACGTGCTGGCCGTGCTGCGGCAGTGCAGCGACGCACCGGGTCGCGGTGGTCCCGTTCGGCGGCGGCACCTCGGTGGTCGGCGGCCTGACCCGGACGCAGCGGCTTCGCCGGCATGGTGGCCGCTCGACCTGCGGCGGCTTGAACGGCCTTGCTCGAGCTCGACGAGGAGTCGCGCCTGGCGGTGCTACAGCCCGGCCTGCGCGGCCCGGAGGCCGAGGCGCTGCTCGGACGAGCGTGGGCTACACCATCGGCCATTTCCCGCAGTCGTTCGAATACGCGTCGCTGGGCGGATTCGCGGCCGCGCGCTCCAGCGGCCAGGCGTCGGCCGGGTACGGCCGCTTCGACGAGCTGGTGATGGCTCTGCGGGTGGCGACCCCCGCCGGACCGCATCACGCTGGGCCGGGCGCCGAAGTCGGCCGCCGGACCCGATCTGCGCCAGCTGATCCTCGGCTCCGAGGGCACGCTCGCGAGTGATCACCGAGCTCACGGTGCAGGTCCGGCCGCGTTCCGCAGACGCGCGTCTACGAGGGCTGGCGGCTGGATTCGTTCAGCCGCCGGCATCGCCGCGCTGCGGACGCTGATCCAGGATGGTCCGGTTCCCACCGTGGTGCGGCTTTCCGACGAGGCCGAGACGGCGATGGGGCTCGCGCGGCCCGGGGCGGTGGGCGGGTCGGGGACGACCGGCGGCTGTCTGGCCATCGTGGGCTTTGAGGGCACCACGGCCGAGGTCGAGGCGCGGCGCGAAGCGGTCGGCGTGACTTTGACCGCGGCCGGAGCCACGCCGGTCACGGGCGCCGGCGAGGGCTGGGCGCAGGAGCGCTACCGCGGCCCCTACCTGCGCGATGCGCTGCTCGACGCCGGCGCCCTGGTGGAGACGCTGGAGACGGTCACCTTCTGGTCCTCGCTCGAGGCGCTCTACGAGGAGGTGACCAACGCGCTGCGGGAATCGCTGACCGCGCGTCGGAACTCCGCCGGTGATCCTCTGCCACGTTTCGCACGTATATCCGTCAGGTGCGTCGCTCTACTTCACGGTCGCCTGCGCGCAGGCCGAAGACCCGGTCGCCCAGTGGCGCCAGGCCAAGGCGGCGGCCAGCGACGCGATCCTGGCCGCCGGTGGCTCGATCAGCCACCACCACGGCGTCGGCCGCGATCACCGCGACTGGTACCAGGTGGAGGTGGGCCCGCTGTCAACCGCGGTCCTGCGCGCGATCAAGCAGGTACTCGACCCGGCCGGGATCCTCAATCCAGGGGTGCTGGTCGACGGTGAACAGGAGGGGGATGCGCTTTGACCCAGGATGAGCAGGTGATCGACCGCGTCGACAACATCACCGCGCTGGCCGAGCTGGCGGTCCGCTTCGGCGCCAACGTGCAGCCGGGGCAGATCGTGTCCGTCTCCTCGGAGCCGGGAAAGGAGGCCCTGACCAGGGCGATCGCCGAGTCCGCCTACGCCGCCGGCGCCCGGTTCGTGGACCTGAGCGTGTTCGACGTGCACCTCAAGCGCGCCCGCGCGCTGCACGCCGACCGCGACAGCCTCGGGTTCGTCCCCCCGTGGATCGGTGCCCGGGCGACCGCTCTCGGCGAGCACCGCTGCGCCCGCATCGGCCTGACCGGCCCGGTGGCCCCACGGATCATGGACGACGTCGATCCCGCCCTGCTCAGCCTCGACATGCTGCCGGCGGTGCCGGAGGGCATGGCCGTCATCAACGAATGCACCACCAACTGGACCGCGGTCCCGTGCCCCACGCTCGGGTGGGCCACGCTGGTGCACCCGCGGCTGGAGCCGGCGGCGGCGCTGGAGCGGCTGTGGCAGCAGGTCGCGCACATCTGCCGGCTCGACGAACCGGACCCGGTCGCCGCCTGGGAGACCCGGATCGCGCAGCTGGCGGACTCCGCCGCCCGGCTGGGCGCCCTGCGCTTCGATTCCCTGCGATTCGAGGGCCCCGGCACCGACCTGACGATTGGCCTGCTCCCGTCGAGCACGTGGCTGGCGGCCCGGATGGAGACGGTGGACGGGATCGTCCACACCGTGAACCTGCCCACCGAGGAGGTGTTCACCACCCCCGATCCACAGCGGGTGGACGGGATCGTCACCGCGACCAAGCCGCTGTTCACGTCCGGCACCACGATCACCGGTCTGCAGGTCCGGTTCGAGCGCGGCCGCGCGGTCGCCATCGACGCCGACCAGGGCGCGGAGGTGTTGCGCGGCCTGGCCGCCCACGACCCCGGCGCGTCGCATCTCGGCGAGGTCGCGCTGGTCGACCGCGAGGGCCGGATCGGCCCGCTCGACACGGTCTTCTTCGACACCCTGCTGGACGAGAACGCGGCCAGCCACATCGCGCTGGGCGCCGCCTATGACCAGGGGGTCGCCGACCCCGACGACCGCCGGCGGATGAACGAGTCCGACATCCACATCGACTTCATGATCGGTGGCGACGATGTGGCGGTCACCGGCATCGGTGGCGACGGCTCGGAGACCCCGGTTCTGCGAGGCGGCAGCTGGCAGATCTGACGGTGATCGTGACCTGCGGCAGTGGGACGGATCTGACCGCCGCCGCCCGGCGGGCCACGCTACGCTAGTCGCGCTCTCGGAGAGGTGCCGGAGCGGTTGAACGGGCGCGACTGGAAATCGCGTAACGGGGGTTGACCTCGTTCGGGGGTTCGAATCCCCCCCTCTCCGTTTTGATGGCGTTTTGCCTGCGGGAAAGCAAGCAAAACGAACCTGGGCCGCCTTGCGTTGGGCCAATTGGTCTCTTACAATGCGCCGGCGATGGGAGGTGTCCAGGGGAGAATCGTCGCGCACACCAGTACCCACGTCCGCCCGTGACAGAACGTCCCGCATTACGACTCGTAGAAGGCGGTCTCGACCCTGCTGTCGAGTACCGCTGGTTCTGCGGGCACTGCGCAGCACCGTCGCCGGTGGGCGCCCCGCCCCCGACGGCTCGCGTATGCACGGAATGCGGCCTCGGGCTGCTGCTGGAGACCCGTGAGGACGCGGTTCCCGGCGACGAGGATGCCTTCCTGGTCGTCGACCCGAGCCTGCTGGTCCAGGCCATGTCCAAGCGCGCCGAGGCGTTCCTGGGCATGAGCGAAGAGGACGCGGTCAACAAGCCCGTGGCCGAGCTGCTGGTGCCCGCCGATGCCGAGGCCCAGGGCCGCACCGGGTTCGCGGCCGCGGTGGCTGAGGCCGCCGAGGGCCAGGACCCCGACACCGCCCGCAGCTTCGTCCGGCCCTGGAACACGTTCGGTGTCCGCGTGTGCGCACGGATCGCCACCTGTGGGCCGCCGCGGGCGGCCCTGGTAGTCCTCGAGGACCGCGCCCCGAACCCGCGTCCCCGTACGCTGCGCGCGGTCGAATCGCCGCCGGCGCGCCGGCGGGTATTCGGCTCGCGCTAGCCGCTTCCCGCAGACGAGCACCTGAGCGACGAACCGGCCGCGGAGTGGTGTGGACTGGCCCGTGGGTCGCGCCGGAGCGAAGCGCCCCCAAGCTCACGTCCCGGGGGCCGGCGCCCCCAAGCTCACGTCCGAGGAGAGGCGGGCCGTTGCAGTTTGGACACACGCCGCCACAGTTTCGCCAGATTTCAGGCCCGGACCCGGGACGTGGTGCGGCCTACTCGCCTATATGACGAGTCAGACGACCCACGCCGCACGACGCCTGCTTTTCGCAAACCAGCCACCCTTCCCCAGCCCAGCAACGCCGCGCGCCTCTCGCCTCGGCCGCTAACGCTCGGCGCTCAGCCGGCGGAGGAGCCGGATGCCGGCGGCAGGGTCGCGGGCGCGCCGAACCGGGTCAGCACCTCCGGGAGCTGCACCGACCCGTCCGGCTGCTGCCCGTTCTCCAGCAGCGCGATGATCGTGCGGCCCACCGCGACCGCCGTGCCGTTCAGGGTGAACAGATTGGCCGGACGGCCGTCGCCGGCGCGGTAGCGGATGTCCAGTCGCCGGGCCTGGTAGTCGGTGGTGTCCGAGCACGAGGTCAGCTCTCGGTAGCGGCCCTGCCCGGGTAGCCACGCCTCTACATCATATTTTTTCGCTGCCGAGGCGCCGAGGTCGTCGACGGCGATCGCCACCACTCGGTAGGGGATCTGAAGCTCCTGCATGATCGACTCCTCGATCGCCAGCAGCCGCTCGTGCTCGGCCGCCGCCGCCTGCGGAACCACGAAGCTGAACATCTCGACCTTGTCGAACTGGTGCACGCGGAAGATGCCGCGGGTGTCCTTGCCGGCGGCGCCCGCCTCCCGGCGAAAGCAGGTGGAGAAGCCGGCGTAGCGAAGCGGCAGGTCGTCGGCGGCCAGGATCTCGTCCTGGTGAAGCGAGGCCAGCGCCACCTCGGAGGTGCCCGACCAGATAGAGGTCGTCGTCGGGCAGCCGGTAGATCTGCTGCTCGGTGTCGGGGAGAAAGCCGGTCCCGTACAGGGCCCGCTCGCGGACCAGCACCGGGGGGATCACCGGCTCGAAGCCCTCCGCCATCAGCCGTCTCCATCGCGTAGCGGACGAGGGCCAGCTCGAGCAGCACGAGCTGGCCGCGCAGGTAGGCGAAGCGGGAACCCGGACAGCTGGGCGGCCCGCTCCATGTCGATCATCTCGCCGGCCAGCTCCAGATGGTCGCGCCCGGTCTGGCCGGCCTCGCCGACCTCGCGCAGGACGGTGTCCTGCGCCGGCGCGTCATCGGCCGGAAGGTTGGGCAGCGACGCCAGCGCGGCGTCGCGCTGGGAGCGCAGCGCGGTCTCCTCGTCGCTCAGCCCGCGGCCGCGCGCGGCCAGGGCGGCGAGCTGCTCGCGCTGCTCCTCGCTGGGCGCACCCTTGAGCGCGCGGCTGG
The DNA here is from genome assembly GCA_963754375.1 of uncultured Solirubrobacterales bacterium. Taxonomy (GTDB): domain Bacteria; phylum Actinomycetota; class Thermoleophilia; order Solirubrobacterales; family Solirubrobacteraceae; genus Palsa-465. Next base: position 697,067 of record CAVWFX010000010.1, on the reverse strand, counting down.
CCTGGTTCTGCTCGGCGCGCAGCTGCTCGAGCTCGGTGGTCAGCGCCCGCCAGCGCTCGTCGAGCTCCAGCACCCGGTCGACGGCCGCGGCCGCGTCGGGGCCACGGCGAGACAGCGCCGCGCGCACGGCGTCTGGGTCGCGGCGGATCAGCCTGATGTCAAGGATGGCCGGCCTCCTACGAGGACGTCTTCTTGCGACTTGCCCTTGGACTTCGAGCCGCTCGTGCTGGCACCCGCCGACGCCGCCGTGGTCGCCGTCGCTCGAGCCTGAGCTGCCGCTGCTGCTCACGCCGTTGACCGTGCCGCTGCCGGCCGGCAGCGTGCCGATCGGCTTGGTCTGGCAGGGGACGGTGCCGGGCTCAAGGGGCTCCTGGCGGCCGGCGTAGGTGGCGACGAACTTGGCCACGTCGATCGCGTCCTGGCCGACGACCACGTTCTGCGGCATGTAGGCGCCGGAGAAGCCACCGTTCTCGATCGCGTACAGGACGCGGGTGATGGGCCGCTCGCAGCGGATGTTGAAGTTGGGGCCGCTGTTGGCCTGGGCGGTGCGGATGTTCGGCGCCGAGCCGTGGGTGGCGGCGTAGGAGAGTGTGTGGCAGCCGCCGCAGCGCTGGGAGAACAGCTGCGCGCCGGCGTACAGCGATGGCTCTGGGACTGGCTGACCTCGATGTGCTGGGTGCCGCAGGCCCGTCGCGACCGCGGCGACCGCCACCGTCGCGACCGCAAGGACAAGGACCCTGACCGACCGGCTCATCCGGCGGGATCATAATCGGATCACCTTGGCCGGGCTGCGCCCACACTATCGCCCCTGCTCGCGGCCTGCATCGCCGTGCTGGCCGGCTGCAGCACCACGACGCAGGTTCCCGCCGACGGGACGCTGCGCGTGGCGCTGACCGAGTACCACGTCCAGCCCCAGAGCGTCCAGCGCCGCCGCCGGCCTGCTGATGATCGTGGTCCACAACTACGGGCGCCTCAGCCACAACCTGGTGATCGCCCAGAACGGCCACCCCGAGGCGTCGACCAAGGCGATCGCGCCGGGCCAGAGCACCGAGCTGTTCACCGACCTGCCCCCGGGCAAGTACGTGATGGCCTCCACGATCCTGGCCGACCAGGCCCTCGGCGCCTACGGGACCCTGACCATCACAAAGTAACCGCGGCCGGCCGAGCGGCTCCGGGCCAGGCCGGGAAGGAGCCGGGGACCGCGGCGGCGAAGACAAGCGCTAACCCCGGCGCCGGCTTTGAGACGTTCGCCACGGCCTAATCACGCGATCGTCCTCCTACGGCGGCAACCAGAGGTGTCGGCGCCGGGGCTCCCCACCGCGTAGGCGTCGATGCAGCCCACCGCGTATAAAGCGGACCATGGCGCCCGAGCCCGACCCCGAGCTGTTCCGCGAGGTGTTCGGGCGGTTCGCCACCGGCGTGGCGGTGATCACCAGCGCCGGTTCGGCGGGCGCGGGCGGCATGACCGCCAACGCGCTGTGCTCGCTGTCGCTGGATCCGCTGCTGGCCCTGGTCTGCTTCGAGAACCAGGCCCGCACGCTGCCGATCGTCCGCGAGGCCGGGCGCTTTGCCGTCAACGTGCTGGCCGCCGACCAGGAGCGCTTGGCCGGCGTGTTCGCGTCAAAGCTGCCCGAGGCCGAGAAGCTCGACGGGCGTCGCCCACCGGCTGCAGCACGGCGTGCCGGTGATCGAGGGCTCGCTGGCCTGGGCGATCTGCGAGCTCGAGGAGCTGCTCGCCGGCGGCGACCACACGATCGTGATCGGGCGCGTGACCGAGATGGGGCTGGGTGAGGGCGAGCCGCTGCTGTGGTACAGCGGGCGCTACCACGCGCTGCCCGGGGTAGCCGACCGGGCGGCTCGGGGGCGCGCCTGGCTGTCCTTCCCCTTTTCCTGGCTGCAGTTCACGGACCACGCCGACAAAGGGGGAATCGGACATGAGCAACCGGTCACCCCGTCCCCGCGGCCCGGACCAACAGCACGCACATCACCAGCGCGGCCAGCACCATCACGCCCAGCTCGCGCTGGAGGATGGCGATCACCACCACCCGCTGCTCGGACTCGGGCAGCTTGCCCACCGCCGCCGAGCCCTCCAGGCCGCGACTGTCGAGGACCATCTGGGCCGAGGCGATCCGCAGCTGCTCGGCGATGAAGGAGAGCAGCAGCGGCAGCAGTCCGTAGATCAGGTGCAGGTTCGACTCGTGCTTGCCCATGATCAGCAGCACGCCGCCGATCGCCGCCTCGACCACGACCGCGACCTGGCCGCCACGCAGCAGCCACCAGAACACCGGGCTCTGGCGGACCCGGTACCAGCACCACCCGCCCCACAGCGCGGCGACGCCGGTCAAGCCGATGCAGCAAGATGCCCACGACGATGTGGACGAGCTTCATGTTCGGGAATCTGGTCAGGGTTCCTTGCCGCATTCCGCACTAAGTAACAACTTGTTACAAGGTTTCCCCACTCGGTGATATAAGAGTCAGTTGTGCTCCGAAGCTATCTGCCGGCGATCGTGTTCCTGCTACTCGGCGGGTTCGTCGGCCTGACTGTTCTCGGTCCTGAACCTCTTCCTCGGACCGCGGCATCCGAACCGGCAGCAAGGAGTCGCCGTACGAGTGCGGTCTGCCTTCGGACGTCAAGCGCGGCTTCCGCTTCGGGATCAGCTTCTACCTGATCGCGATGCTGTTCATCCTGTTCGACATCGAGGTCATCTTCCTGTATCCGATCGCCGTTCAGCTGCGGGCCTTCGGGACCTTCGCCATGAGCGAGACGGTGATGTTCGTCGCCCTGCTCATGGTCGCGTTCGTATACGTGTGGCGCAGAGGCGCCCTCGCGTGGAAATAAAGCGCGAACCCCTCGGCGGCGCCGGAGACCAGTCCGGGGCCCCGTCGGAGTTCCGCTCCCGTCAGCTGCTGGCCCGCGACATGCTTCGCGGCGGGCTCGAGGGCGACGCGCTCGAGCAGTACGTGGAGCAGGCCGTGATGACGACCACGCTCGAGAAGGCGGTGGCGTGGTCGCGCGGGAACTCGCTGTACCCGATGACCTTCGGTCTCGCCTGCTGCGCGATCGAGATGATCACGGTTGTGGGAGCGCGCGCCGACCTCGCACGCTTTGGCTGGGAGGCGTTTCGCGCCTCCCCCCGGCAGGCCGACCTGATCATCCTGTCCGGCCGCGTATCGACCAAGATGGCACCGGTCATTCGCCGTCTCTACGACCAGATGCTCGACCCCAAGTGGGCCATCTCGATGGGGGCCTGCTGCTCCTCGATGGGCGTGTACAACAACTACGCGCTGGTCCCCGCTGACAAGTTCCTGCCGGTCAGCGTCCACGTGCCCGGCTGCCCGCCGCGTCCCGAGGCGCTCATGCACGGGATCCTCCGGCTGCGTGACCAGATCCAGGGTCACGAGCGAACTGGCTGGCGCGAGCGCTACGACGCCGTCGGCACCGAGGAACTCCTCCCGGGCGGTGAGGGCGTTGAGGGTCCGGAAGGCGACGACGCCGGCGGCGCGATCAACGTCTACCCCGGAGGGGACACCGCCGGTGCCTGACGCGACAGGCCTGGAGCTGACCGCGCACGAGCTCCGCGATGCCAACGCCGACTCGATTCTCGGCACCGAATTCCAGCGCGGACGGGCCACGCTGAACGCGAATCCGCCGCACGTGGTGAGGTCCTGACCTCGCTGTACGAGAAGGGCTACAGCTTCCTGGCCAGCCTTCACGGCGTCGACTACTACCCGCAGGAGCCGCGGCTCGGTGTCATCTACGAGCTGCTTGGACATGAAGGCCGTCGACCGCATCAGCGTCAAGGCGCGCCTCCCACTCGACGACCCGCACATCGAAACCGCGACCGGCCTGTTCCCGGGGGCCAATCACCCCGAGCGCGAGGTCTACGACATGTTTGGAGTCCTGTTCGACGGGCATCCGGACATGCGGCGGATCCTGATGCCGGAGGACTACGAGGGCTTCCCGCAGCGACGCGACTTTCCGATCGGAGGCGAGCCGGTGCTCTTCACCTACAACGAAGAGAACTCCTACGGAAAATGGCAATAAGCGGCGACTACCGCCAACGCGAGGAGTCGATCACCCTCTCCTCTGAGCCGGCCGGCCAGGGCGAGACCCACGAGCTGCTCACGCTCAACATCGGCCCCCACCATCCCGCCACCCACGGTGTCCTGCGCCTGATCACGACGCTCGAGGGCGAAGTGGTCCGCGACGTCAAGCCGATCGTCGGCTACATCCACACCGGGATCGAGAAGACCGCTGAGGACAAGTCCTACTGGAAGGTGATCCCGGTCATCGAGCGGATGGACTATCTGAGCTACTACTTCAACGCGATGGCGTTCTGCGGTGCGGTGGAGGCGCTGGTGGACATCGACATCCCGCCACGGGCCCAATACCTGCGCGTGATACATCTCGAGCTCAATCGGATCTCCTCCCACCTGTTCTGGCTGGCGACCGGCGCGCTCGACCTCGGCGCGATCTCGATCTTCTGGTACGCCCTGCGCGAGCGCGAGATGATCAACGACCTGTTCGAGATGTCCTCCGGCCAGCGGATGCACACGCGCTACATCCAGGTCGGCGGGGTATTCGAGGACATCCCCCGCGGCTTCGCCGCCAAGCTGCGCAAGTTCCTCGACGTGATGCCGACCCGGGCCGACCAGTACGCCGACCTGCTCGAGAAGAACCAGATCATGCTCGAGCGCCTGCGCGGCACCGGCCAGCTGGACGAGGAGACGCTGCTCAAGCTCGGCGTCACCGGGCCGCTGCTGCGCGCGGCCGGCAACCCCTGGGATCTGCGCAAGGCCGCTCCGTACTCGAGCTATGAGAACTTCGACTTCAAGATTCCGGTCGGCACCGTCGGCGACAACTACGACCGGTTCCGCGTGCGTCACGCCGAGATCTACGAGTCGGTGAAGATCATCTCGCAGGCGCTGGAGGGACTGCCCGAGGGGCCATTCATCACCCCGGACCGCAAGGTGGCGCTGCCGCCTCGCCACGAGCTGGCCACCAGCATGGAGGCGCTGATCCACCACTTCAAGCTGGTCACCGAGGGCTTCCGGGTCCCGCCCGGCGAGGCCTATTACCCGATCGAGGGGCCCCGCGGGGAGCTCGGCTGCTTCGTGCGCGCCGACGGCTCGGCCAAGCCGGCCCGGGTGCACATGCGCGACCCCAGCTTCACGAACCTCCAGGCCTTCGCCCCGATGGTGCGCGACGGCTACATCGCCGACCTGATCGCGACACTGGCCATGCTGGACCCGATCATCGGAGGCATCGACCGATGAGCTCGGGTGGGCGGGGACAAATTCCGGTCCCGCGCTTCGGCCACGGCTCGCGCGTGCCCGGCTGGGACGAGGCCGTCGACCTGACCAAGGATCCGGCGGTGATCCCGGACCCGGCGACCACGCCGGTGCCTGAGGACCTGCGCTTGGAGATCGAGACGGCCATGGCCAGGTACCCGGACCGCCGCTCGGCCGCCATCCCGGCGCTGCACGCCGCCCAGGACCGCCACGGCTGGTGCTCGCCGGAGGCGATCGATCAGGTCGCCTGCGTGATGCGGCTGACCCCGGCCTACCTGAACTCGGTCGCCACCTTCTACGACATGCTCGAGAACGAGCCACATCCCCTGCACCACGACGTCTACGTGTGCACCAACATCACCTGCTCGATGCTGGGGGGCGACGAGCTGCTGGCCGAGATGCTGGCCGCCAGCGGCGAGAACCCCACCATCCACGTACGCGGGTTCGAGTGCCTCGGCGCGTGCGACATCGCCCCGATGGCCTCGGTCGACGGCGAGTACATCGGCCCGCTGGCGACGATCGACGCCGTCCGGATCGTCGAGGACCTGGAGGCGAGCCGCGACGTCCTGCCCGACAAGAACATCCGCTACCGCCAGTCCGTCGATCCCGGCGTGCAGCCCGGCGCCGAGGAGTTTCACCCGCCCGAGCATCCCGACCGTGCCGACACCGCCGGCCTGACCGAGGCCGACCGCGCCAGCGACCGCCCGGGGCCATCAGCTCCGATCGAGACCCTCCCCGACGAAGCGCGGGAGAAAGAGGACACAGACACATGAGGAAGATCCTGTTCGACCGGATCGACGAGCCCGGGCTGAACACGCTCGAGGTCTACGAGCGCCGCGGCGGCTACTCGGCACTGCGCAAGGCGCTGACCATGACGCCGGACGAGGTCACGAATCAGATCATGGAGTCCGGCGTGCGCGGTCGCGGCGGGGCCGGCTTTCAGATGGGCCGCAAGATCTCGTTTTTGCCTCACGGCGACATGGAGAAGTACCTGGTCTGTAACGCCGACGAGTCCGAGCCGGGCACCTTCAAGGACCGCGAGCTGATGCAGAAGAGCCCCCACATGCTGATCGAGGGGGTGATCATCGCCGCCTATGCCGGAGAGATCAGCCGCGCCTTCATCTACATCCGCGGCGAGTACGAGGTCCAGGCCGAGATCATGGCGGCCGCCATCGCCGAGGCCGAGCGCGCCGGCTACGTCGGCCAGAACATCCTCGGTGGCGACCTGTCGGTCCCGCTGGTCCTGCACCGCGGCGCCGGCGCCTACATCTGCGGCGAGGAGACCGGGCTGCTGGACTCGCTGGAGGGCAAGCGGGGCAACCCGCGGCTGAAGCCACCCTTCCCGGCCATCGAGGGCCTGTATCACGGGCCGACCCTGATCAACAACGTCGAGACGCTGTGCACCGTCCCCCACATCATCAACATGGGCGGCGAGGACTACGCCAAGCTCGGGACCGAGACCTCCACCGGGACCAAGCTGGTGTCGATCTCAGGCGACGTCAAGCGTCCCGGCAACTACGAGATCGAGCTCGGGATCCCGTCGCGGGAGATCATCTACGACCTCGCCGGCGGCCCGCCCGAGGGCCACAAGGTCAAGTTCTGGTTCCCCGGCGGATCCAGCTCTCCGGTGCTGACCGGTGACGACCTCGACATCCCGTATGACTTCGACAGCATGGCCAAGGCCGGCTCGATGCTCGGCTCGGGGGCGATCATCATCTGTGATGAGCGCCGCAGCGTGCTCGACATCGCACTGAAGGTGGCCAAGTTCTATGCCCACGAGTCGTGCGGGAAGTGCGTGCCGTGCCGCGAGGGCACCAACTGGACGGAGAAGATGCTCGGGCGGATCCGCTCCGGCGAGGCCACCCCGATGGACCTCGACATCCTGGCCTCGGTCCAGGAGCAGATCATCGGCAACTGCCTGTGCGTGCTCGGCGACGCGATGGCGATGCCGATCGGCTCGATGGTGGAGAAGTTCCGACCCGAGCTCGAGTACGAGATCGAGATGGCCCGTGCCCAGGCGGACGCCGCCGCCGTGCAAGAAGTAGTAGCCCTGGGCGTCGCCGATGAGCACGCCGGCCCCCTCCCGGTTCACTGACGCCCTCAATTAGATGCCCCGCCCCGAGCAGAAGACGATTCAGCTGACCATCGACGGCCGCGAGGTGAAGGCGTTCGAGGGCGCGATGTTGGTCGACGCCGCCAAGGAGGGCGACGTCGAGATCCCCTATTTCTGTTACGAGCCCAAGCTCGGCAACCCGGTCGGTGCCTGCCGCATGTGCCTGGTCGAGATCGAGGGAATTCCCAAGCTGCAGACCTCTTGCTCGACGCCGGTCAAGGACGGGATGGTGGTCCACACCCAGACCGATCGCGTCCGCCACGCCCAGAACGCGATAGTCGAGTTCCTGCTGGTCAACCACCCGCTCGACTGCCCGGTGTGCGACAAGGGCGGCGAGTGCCCGCTCCAGGACATCACCTTCGGCTGGGGGCTGGGCCGCAGCCGCTTCATCGAGCCCAAGCGCCACTTCCAAAAGCCGCTGGCCCTGTCGCCCCTGGTCGCCATCGACCGCGAGCGCTGCATCCTCTGCTACCGCTGCGTGCGCTTTTCCCAGGAGATCGCCGAGGACTACCAGCTGATCTTCGCCGAGCGCGGCGCCCACACGTTCGTGGCCACCCACGACGGCCACCCCTACGTGGCCCCGTTCAGCGGCAACATCGTCGAGCTGTGCCCCGTGGGCGCGCTGACCTCGCAGCCCTACCGCTTCCGCGCCCGCCCCTGGGACAACGAGAGCGCGGGGGGCGTATGCACGCTGTGTCCGGCGCAGTGCAACGTGACCTTCACCGTCCGCGACGAGCGCGTGGTGCGGGTCCTGGCCCGTGACTACGAGGGCAACAAGGAGGTCGACGACGGCTGGCTGTGCGACAAGGGACGCTTCGCCTACCAGGCGATGCACGTCGACGAGCGCATCACCGCCCCGCTGGTGCGAGATGGCGGCGAGCTGCGTGAGGTCTCATGGGAGCGGGCGCTGGAGACGGCCACCGGGCTGGCCCGCCACCAGGGGCGGATCGGCACCCTGGTCGGCGGCCAGGCGTCAAACGAGGAGGGCTTCATCCTCCAGCGGCTGATGCGCGAGCAGCTCGGCTCGCCCGACATCGATTCGCGCGGTCCCGGAGCGATCCCGGCCACCCTGGCCCAGGCCCTGGCGGCGCCGCCGCTGCAGGCGCGGGTGTCGGACCTCGAGTTCGCCCACACCGTGCTGGTGATCGACTGCGACCCGGTCGACGACATGCCGATCATCGACCTGCGGATCCGCAAGGGCGTGCGCCGCAACGGCGTCAAGCTGGCGGTTGCCACCGCGCGTCCCAGCGCGCTGGATTCGAACGCCACCTTCATCTCGCGTTACGCCCCCGGCTCGGTGGAGCAGTTCCTGGGCTCGCTGCACGCCGCGCTCGACGGCGGCGACCGCGACCGCCACTCCGATGACGAGCCGATCGGCCAGCTGGCCACACAGCTGCGCGACGGCGGTCGCGACGTGGTCATCGTCTACAGCGAGCGCGTCGGCGCGCGGGCGGCGGCCACGCTGCTGCGGATCGCCGAGTGGCTCGAGCTCGGCGACTACCCGGGCGCCGGTCTGCTGGAGATCCCTGCGGGCGCCAACGGCCGCGGCCTGCGCGAGGCGGGCGTGGTCCCCGATGCCAGGCCCGGCTACGCCGAGCTCGCCGGGGCCGGTGCCGGAGCCAGCGGTCGCGGGTCCGAGCAGATCGGGCGGGCCGCCGCCGGCGGCGAGCTGACCGCGCTGTACCTGTTCGGCACCGATCCGATCCGCGACCTTCCCGATCGCTCCCTGTGGGAGACAGCCCTGCACCGCGCCGCCCTGGTGGTGGCCCATGCCTCGGTGCTGACCGAGGGCCTGCGCGAGCACGCCAACGTGATCTTCCCCGCCGAGTCCTATGCCGAGAAGGAGGGCACCGTCGTCCACCCCGACGGTCGCCTGCAGCGCCTGCGGATCGCGGTGGCGCACGCGGGCGAGGTCCGCGCCGGCTGGGCGGTGCTGGTCGAGATCGCCCGCCGCGTCGGAGCCGATTTCGGCATCGAACGCAGCGCCGACGCCTTCGAGCAGCTGGTGGCGGCGGTCCCGGTGTACGAGGGCCTGACCCTCGACGAGCTGGCCGGCCACGGCGTCCGCTGGCCCGAGCGCCCCCAGGCGGCCGCCCTGAATGCGCCGAGCTGGACCGACCTGCCGGCTCCGGGCGGCGCCGCCCCGACGGCGCTGGCCCCGAGCAACGGAGCGCTGCGCCTTGGCACCTACCGCCCGATCTGGGCCGCGCCCGAGGTCGAGATCTCGCCGGCGCTCAAGTATCTGATCCCGGTCCAGCACGTCGAGCTGTCGCCGGCCGACGCCTCCCGGCTGCGGGTGGCCGACGGCGACGACGTGGTGGTGGGCGCCAACGGATCGCGGCTGCGGGCCACTGCCGCCGTGCGCTCGGGCATTCCGGACGGGAGCGCGTTCATGGCCGACGGGATCGCCTCCGAGTCGGCCAATGCCCTGACCGAGCCGCTGATCGAGGTGCGCAAAACGTGATCTCCTTCGCGCTGGTCAACTACGTCGAGCCCTGGTGGGTGCAGATCATCAAGGCGCTGGTCATCTTCGGCGTCATCTTCGCGATCCTGCCGATCATCATCGTCTACGAGCGCAAGCTCCTGGGGCGCTTCCAGGGCCGCTACGGCCCCAACCGCGTGGGCCCGTTCGGCCTCATGCAGCCGCTGGCCGAGATCGTCAAGTTCGCCACCAAGGAGCCGTCGCGGCCCACCAGCTCGGTGGGGTTCCTGTTCCGGATCGCGCCCATGATCGCGATCATCACCGCCGTCTCGGCGCTCGCCCTGGTGCCGTTCGGCGACGTGCAACGCGTCTTGGGTCAGGAGGTCGGGCTCTACGGGATCGACGTCTCGATCGGCCCGCTGTACGTGTTCGCGTTCGCGGGGATCTCGTTCTACGGGATCATGCTCGGCGGCTGGGCCTCTGGCTCGAAGTACTCGTTTCTGGGGGCCATGCGCGCCGCCGCCCAGCTGATCTCCTACGAGGTCTCCCAGGGCCTGTCGCTGGTTGGGGTGGTCATCACCGCGGGAACCCTGTCACTGACCGGGATCGTCCACGCGCAGGAGGGCATGTGGTACTTCATCCCCCAGATCGTCGGCTTCCTCATCTTCATGACGGCGTCGTTCGCGGAGACCAACCGGGCGCCGTTTGACCTCGTGGAGGCCGACGCCGAGATCGTGGCCGGCTATTTCACCGAGTACGGCGGCACCCCGTTCGTGGCCTACCTGTTCGCCGAGTACACCAACATGATCGTGGTCTCCGGGATCGCGGTGACGATGTTCTTCGGCGGCTGGCTGATGCCGTTCGGTATCCATCCCCCGGGCTGGGTCGACCCCATCGTGGTGCTGGTGAAGATGCTGCTGGTCATCACCGTGTTCATCTGGATCCGCGCCACCCTGCCGCGCCTGCGCTACGACCAGCTGATGTCGCTGGGCTGGAAGATCCTGCTCCCGCTCGCCACCCTCAACCTGCTCGTGACCGCGATCGTGGTGGTGTCGTGAGCGTCCTGACAACAGCTCCTAAAAGGATCGACCGATGACCCCTCCCTACGACCCCGGCGCCGACGTGATCCAGGTCATCCGCGCGCCCGCCCGGGGGCCGGTGGCCGGCGCCTACCGGACCTTCGGTGAGACGCTGCGCGGACTCAAGACGACGTTCGCTCGGATCGTCGAGGGTCCGGTCACGATCCAGTACCCGGAGGAGAAGACGCCGGTGTACCCGCGCTTCCGCGGCCGCCACAAGCTCCACCGCTTCGAGGACACGGGCCTTGAGAAGTGCGTCGGCTGCTCGCTCTGCGCCGCCGCCTGCCCGGCCGACTGCATCCGCGTGGTCGCGGCCGAGAACACCCCCGAGAACAGGGTGTCGGCCGGCGAGCGCTACGCCGCCGTGTACGAGATCAATCTGTCGCGTTGCATCTTCTGCGGCTACTGCGAGGTGGCGTGCCCGTTTGACGCCATCACCATGGGCCACGACTACGAGCTGTCGGACTACACCCGCTCGGATCTGATCTTCACCAAGGAGATGCTGCTGGCCGAGCCGATCGAGCGCACGCCGCTGCGGCGCGAGGGCGAGTAGGAGCCCGCACCAGATGTCCGCAGTCCTGTTCTTCATCGCCGCCATCGGGGCCCTGACCGGCGCCGTCGGCGTCGTGCTGCTGCGCAACCCGTTCTACAGCGTGCTGGCGCTGGTTGGGCACCTGATCTCGCTGGCGGCGCTGTTCTTACTGCTGGAGGCCCAGTTCGTGGCCGCTGCCCAGGTCGTCGTGTACGCCGGGGCGGTGATGGTGCTGTACGTGTTCGTGGTCGCCTATATCGGCGGCAGCGACGAGCCGCTGGCTCGCGTGGGCGGGGCGCTGCGGGTGTTCGGGCCGCTGTTCGCGCTGGCGGTGGCCATCGAGCTGTGCATCGCCATGCTCGGCTCGGCGCTGCACGGGATCTCAACCCGTGGCGCCCACATCGTGCTCGGCTTCGGCACGCCGCGGCAAATCGGGACCCTGTTCTTGACCAAGTACCTGTTCCCGTTCGAGATCGCCTCGCTGCTGCTGATGGTCGCCGCCGTCGGCGCGGTGGTGCTGGCCCGCCGCCGGCGCGGCCTGGACGACGACGACGTCGATCAGCGCATCGCGGCGACGCCACGGCCGATGTTCACCGGGACGATGGCCGAGGGGGCGGGACTGCGTCCGGGCGCCGGCACCGGCGAGGGCGAGATCGAGGACCAGTCCGACCGGGATCCAGTGAGCGTCGAACCCACCACCAGCGAAGGCGGTTGGTGATGGATATTGGCTGGTATCTGGCCCTCTCGGCGCTGATTTTCTGCATCGGCGCCGCCGGCGTGCTGACCCGCCCCAATCCGCTGGTGATCCTGCTCTGCCTGGAGCTGATGCTCAACGCCGCCAACCTGGCCCTGGTCGCCTTCTCGCGAATGTGGGGGCGCGCCGACGGCCAGATCTTCGCCCTGATCGTGATGGTGGTGGCCGCCTGCGAGGTGGTCGTCGGGCTGGGCCTGATCGTCGCCATCTACCGCCGCCGCCTGGCCGTCAACGTCGACGAGCTCAGCGAGCTGCACGGGTGAGGCGCGCGTGAGCACAACGACCTGGGGCTGGCTGGTCCTCCTGTTCCCGCTGGTGGGGACGATCGTGATCGGGATCGGCTTCCGCCCGCTGCGCCCGATCGCGCCGTGGCTGGGCACGCTTATGATCTCGCTGTCGTTCGTCTGCGCCGTGGGCTGCCTGATCTCGATGCTGGGCCGCCCCGAGAGCGATCGCGTGCTGGTCTCCTCGCTGTGGAACTACGCGGTCAGCGTCGGCGTCAACGCCAGGCTGTCGATCCTGGTCGATCCGCTGTCGGTGTTCATGATCCTGGTCGTCTCCGGGGTCTCGGCGCTGATCCACGTCTACTCGGTCGCCTACCTGAAGTCAGACGTCGGGCGTTCGCGCTACTTCGCCTACCTCAACTTCTTCGTCTTCTCGATGCTTTTGCTGGTACTGGCGTCCAACTTCCTGCTGCTGATCGTCGGCTGGGCCTTCGTCGGCGCCGCCTCCTACATGCTGATCTCGTTCTGGTACCGCCGGGCCACCGCCACCGCCGCCGGCTTCAAGGCATTCGTGATCAACGTGCTCGGCGACGTGGGCCTGGTGCTGGGAACGTTCTTCATCTTCCGGCGCACGGGAACCCTCGACTTCCTGCAGACCTTCCACAGGGTCGACCTCGTGTTCTCGCACAACAACCCCAGCCTGGTGGCCGGTTGCCTGCTGCTGCTCGTGGGCGCGTTTGCCAAGTCGGCCCAGATCCCGCTGCACACCTGGTTGCCCGACGCCATGGAGGGCCCGACGCCGGTCTCGGCGTTGATCCACGCCGCCACCATGGTCACCGCCGGCGTCTACCTGATCGCCCGTATGCACGTCCTGTTCGAGCACGCGCCGACCGCCGCCGATGTCGGCGCCATCGTCGGTTGCGCAACGCTGCTGATCGCGGCCACCATCGCGATCGTCCAGGTCGATCTCAAGCGTGTGATCGCCTATTCGACGATGTCGCAGATCGGTTACATGATCATGGCCGTCTCGCTGGGCGCCTACTCGGCCGGCCTGTTTCACCTCATGACCCACGCGTTCTTCAAGGCGCTGCTGTTCATGGCCGCCGGCTCGATCATCAGCGCCATGGCCGGGATCCAGTCGCTGGATCGCATGAGCGGCTTTCGCAAGGCGCTGCCGTTCACGTTTCTGGCCTTCATCGTCGGGGGCCTTGCTCTATCAGGCTTTCCCCCTTTCTCGGGGTGGCTGTCCAAGGACGACATCCTCGACTACCTCGACCACCGCGGTGGCGGCTACGTGATCTTCGGGATTCTCGGCTACGTCGGCGCGTTCATGACCGGGATCTACACGTTCCGGATGATCTTCCGGGCCTTCTGGGGCCCGCCCTGTGAGGAGGCCGTCGAGCTCGAGCACGGCCACCAGGCGCATCTCGATGTACCGATCAACCCGACGTCCGGCGAAGCCGAGGACACCGACGTCGGTTTCCCCGGCCCCGCCCACCCGATCGCCGAGCGCTCGCTGGAGATGAAGGTCCCGATGACCATCCTCGGCCTGCTGGCTCTGCTCGGCGGGATCGTCCAGATCCCCGGCATCGACGCCGGGATCAACCGCTTTCTGGCGCCCACGTTCGCCAACTCCCGCCTCTACGAGATCGATCCCAGCACCAAGACCTCCTGGGAGGGCCTGATCATCGGCGCCCTGATCGCGGTCCTGGGAATCGCGGTCGCCTACCGCATCTACGTGCTCAAGCCCGGCACCTCCACCCGCCTGCAGCAGCGCTTCTCGGCCGTCTACACCCTTCTGTCGAACAAGTGGTACTTCGACGAGCTGATCGACGCCGCAGTGGTGCGGCCGGTCCAGTGGGCCGGGCGCTTCACCGACACCGTGCTCGAGCGCGGGGTGATCGCCGGCGGGATCACCGGCGGCACGATCGGCCTGGTGCGCGCCTGCTCGGCGGCGGTGCGCCGGCTGCAGACCGGCTTTCTTCGCTACTACGCCGCCGCGATGCTGATCGGCGTGTTCGGCATGGCCCTCTACTTCCTGATCTCCTCGACGTGACCGGTCGCAGCGCATGACCCTGTCGATCCTGATCTGGCTGCCGCTGGCCGTCTCGCTGCTGGCCTCTCAGCTGCCCGCCAAGGTCGTGCCGAAGGTCTCCGTTCTCGGCAGCCTGATCGCGCTGGGGATCGCGGTCTCGTTCCTGGTCCGCTTCAAGCTCGGCCAGGCCGGGCTGCAGTTCGTGACCGACAAGGTGTGGATCTCGGCCCTGGGGATTCACTACAAGCTCGGCCTGGACGGGCTCAACGTGGCCCTGGTGGTGGTGGCCACGCTTGTGTTCGCGCTGGCGCTGATGTTCGCCGCCACCCGCGAATGGGACCGGCCACGGCTGTTCTACTTCCACTTCGGGCTCGCGGAGAGTTTCGTCTTGGGTGCTTTTTGCGCCCAGGACCTGGCCCTGTTCGTCGTCTTCTTCGATCTGATGCTGATCCCGTTCTACTTCCTGACCGGGATGTGGGGCGGACCCGACCGCGTGCGCGCCACCACCCGGCTGGTGATCTACACCCTGATCGGGTCGTTCTTCATGCTGGTGGCGGCGGTCGCCACCGGCGTGCTGGCCTCCAGCCAGCACGGGACGCCGCTGACGTTCGTCATCTCCTCGCTCCGCGGGCTCCCGCTGTCGCACGCCTCCCAGGACTGGATCTTCCTCTGCTTCGCGTTCGCGTTTCTGGTCAAGATGCCGCTGGTCCCCTTCCACGGCTGGCTGCCCGCCGGCTACAAGGCGATGCCGATCCCAGCGGTGGCGGTGTTCTCGGCGATCCTCTCGAAGGTGGCCGCGTACGGCTTCTTGCGGATCGTGCTGCCACTGTTCCCGTACGCCTCGGCGCACTTCCAGACGCTGATGCTGGTGATTGCGCTGGCCTCGGTGCTGTGGGGGACGCTGGTGGCGATGACCACTCCGGACGCCCGGCTGGTCGTCGCCTATTCGAGCGTGGCGCAACTGGGGTTCATAGTGCTGGGCATCTTCTCGCTGACCCCCCAGGGAGGTCAGGGGGCGCTGCTGCAGATGGTCAACCACGCGCTGGTCACGGCGCCGCTGTTCTTCATCATCGCGGTCGCCGCCGCCCGCGCCGGCGGCTCGGAGAAGCTGGCCGACATGGGCGGGATCGCCTTCCGGGCGCCGGTGCTGGCCGCCCTGTTCTTGATCGTCACGCTGGCCACGCTGGCCATGCCCGGCTCGTCGAACTTCGTCGGCGAGTTCCTGATCCTGCTGGGCCTGTTCAAGTACAACATCGTCTACGCGATCATCGCCTCGGTGGGGGTGGTGGGAGCGGCCGCCTACGCGCTGCGGCTGTACATCCGCTCGATGCACAACCGGGTCGGGCCGAAGGTGACCTCGCGCGAGATCGGGCTGCCCGAGGGGCTGGCGATCGTGCCCCTGGTGCTGGTCATCCTCGTGCTTGCCTTCTATCCGCAGTTCGGCCTGCGCCGCTCGGAGCCGTCGCTGAAGTCGTCGATCGCCGGCGCTCAGGCGCTGTCGACCAGCGGCTCGAGCGCCACCGTGGCTGAACGTCGAACGTTGACCGCGAGCCGCGCGCCATGACCGCGATCCTGACCCTGGCCACCGTCCACGGCCCCCATATCGACTGGGCCGAGTTCATGCCGTTTTTGATCCTGAGCGCCGGCGCGCTGATCGTGCTGCTGGCGGGGCTGCTCCCGGGCAGGGTGGCGCGCGAATGGGTGGTGCCGCTTCTGACGATCGTCACGCTGGCGCTGTTCATTGCCGACGTCATCGCCCGCTTTGACCACCGCGCGTCGATCATCTCGGGCGCGCTCGCGGTCGACGACCTGGCCTTGACCCTGGACCTGATCTTCGCCGTCTCGGCCCTGGCCTCGGTCGTCATCTCCCTGCGCACGGTGGCGCCCCGCATCGCCGGCCAGGGCGAGTACTACTCGCTGCTGCTGTTCAGCGTGCTGGGGATGGCAGTGCTGGTCTCGGCCCAGAACCTGGTCACGCTGTTCATCGGCTTCGAACTGCTGTCGATCCCCCTCTACATCCTGTGCGCGTCCGAGTTCCACCGCGAGGGCTCTCTGGAGTCCGGGCTCAAGTACCTGGTGATCGGGTCGGTCGGCTCGGCGACGCTGGTCTACGGACTGGCGCTGATCTATGGGTCGACCGGGTCCACCGACTTCTCCGGCATCGCCGCCGCGATCGCGGGCGGCCAGCTGGCCGGCGGGCTGCTCGGCGACCCGATGATGCTGACCGGGCTGGCGCTGGTCATCGTCGGCTTCGCCTTCAAGGCGTCGGTGGCGCCGTTTCACCAGTGGACCCCCGACGTCTACGAGGGTGCCCCGACCCCGATCACCGCGTTCATGGCCACCGCCACCAAGGCGGCCGCGCTCGGGGTGATCCTGCGCTTCTTCGACGTGGCCGTGCTGGGCGCGCAGGACACCTGGGCTCCCGCCTTCGCCACCATCGCCACGATCACGATCATCGTCGGCAACGTCGGCGCGCTCGGTCAGACCTCGCTGAAGCGGATGCTGGGCTACTCGAGCGTCGCCCAGGCCGGCTACATGCTGTCCGGGGTGGTGGTGGGCACCCGGCTGGGCGTCGAGGCCACCGTGCTGTACCTGGCCGTCTACATGTTCATGAACATCGCCGCCTTCGCGGTCATCGTGGCGGTGCAGAACGCCCGCGCCGACGGCGACGAGATCTCGGGGATCGCCGGCCTGGGAGCCCGCAATCCGTTACTGGCCTGGTCGATGACGATCGCCATGCTGTCGCTGGCCGGGATCCCGGGCACGGTCGGCTTCATCGGGAAGTTCCAGCTGATCCACGCCCTGGTCAACGGCGACTACACCTGGCTGGCGATCGTGCTGGTGATCGGCTCGATGATCTCCCTCGCCTACTACCTGCGGGTGGTCGCGGCGATCTGGATGACCGGCCCCACGCCGGCCCCGGTGCCGGTGGCCGCCGGCGTCTACGGCGGCAGTCCGGGGTCCGCGCCCGGCGGCCTGGCGCCGATCGCCGGGGGCTCGCCGGAGGCCGACGAGCTCGCCGCTGCCGGCGACGGTGGCAACGGCGGGAACGGCGGGAACGGGGACGGCGGCGAGGCCGTGGTGGCGTCGGGTGGCGGCGACCGGTCGCGTTCGTCGCTCACGCTCTTCCCCGAGGTCACGGCGGTGGCCGTGTTGTTCGCGGGCGCCAGCGTCTTCTTCGGCATCTTCCCGTCGCCGCTGTTCAACCTGATGGCGCACGCGGGCTCGGCGCTGACCGGGCTGTTCTAGCGGCCCAGCGCCGACTGACAGGAAATCGGCTCGGCCGGGCCACCTAACCGGCAGCACTTTTCCGCCGTCTTTGACGGTTTTTGGCTGCCGGCCAGCCGAGTTGGTGCGTTACCGCGCCTGGGGCGGGTAGCTGGACGGCATGAACGAACCAGACAAGAACGCCTCAGACCAGCCCCTCCCCGGGTCGACGTCGAACCAGAACGCCGAGGAGGCCGAGCCCGGCCACGACGACGACACCACCGGCTCGGGCCAGGGCGAGCGCAAGGACAAGGGATCCGGCGGGGAGTCCGGCGAGGGCTCGCAGTCGACCGGCAACCCCGCCAGCGCGGGCTGAGGCGCTGGGCTAGGCGGCGGTCGCGGCCGGCTCAGCTGCCGACGACGGCGCGGCGCCGTTGACCGCCGCTGACGGGACGAACCGCATGGCGTCGTCGGTGATCGACCCCAGCCGCAGCGAGACCACGTCAAGCGCATAGTTCTGGTAGACGCGCCACGGCCGCTCGGTGCCCTGGTGCGGGAACTTGTCGACCGAGCGCAGGATGTAGCCGGAGTTCAGGTTCAGCAGCGGCTCGACGCCGATGCTGGGATCGGTTTGCTCGGGCACGCAGTAGGCGTAATCGCGCTCGCGCATGTGGTTGAGCAGCCGGCAGACGTACTCCAGGGTGAGGTCGCACTTCAGCGTCCACGAGGCGTTGGTGTAGCCGATCACCAGCGCAGCGTTGGGGACGCCGTCGAGCATCATTCCCTTGTAGGTCATGTGCCTCGGCAGGTCGAGCGCCTCGCCGTCGACCTTGATCTCCAAGCCGCCCAGCGGCAGCAGCTGCAGCCCGGTGGCGGTGATGATCACGTCGGCCTCGAGTTCCTCGCCGCTGCGCAGCCTGACCCCGCCCTCGGTGAAGGTCTCGACCTCATCGGTGACGATCGACGCCTGCCCGTGGCGGATCGCCTTGAACAGGTCGCCGTCCGGGCACACGCACAGCCGCTGGTCCCACGGGTTGTAGCTGGGCCTGAAGTGGGTGTCGACGTCGTAGCCCTCGGGCAGCTGGGACCTGACGCCCTTGCGGATCACCGCCTTGATCAGGCGCGGGCGGCGCCGGCTGAGCTGGTAGCTGAGGCTCATCAGGCCGACGTTCTTCCAGCGAATCGCCTGATAGGCGGCCATCGGCGGCAGCACCCGGCGCGCGAGCTTGGCCAGCGGGTCCTCGGCGGGCAGCGACACCATGTAGGTGGGCGAGCGCTGGAGCATGGTCACGTGCGCGGCCTTCTCGGCCATGGCCGGGACCAGGGTCACCGCGGTGGCGCCGCTGCCGATCACCAGCACTCGCTTGCCGGCGTAGTCGAGGTCGTCGGGCCACTTCTGGGGGTGGATCAGCTGGCCCTGGAAGCGGTCCATGCCCTCGAATTCGGGCGTGTAGCCGCCGCCGTAGTCGTAGTAGCCGCTGCACATGAGCAGAAACGAGCACGTGAACTCGACCGTCTCTTCTGCCGTGGTGGCCTCGGCGGTCCCGTTCTGCCCGCCGGTCCCGTTCCGCCCGCCGGTCCGGCTCGGCTCGGGGGTCCCGTTCTGGTCGCCGACCCGGGTCCGCTGGGCGCGAACCGTCCAGCGCCCCTCCTGGCTGTTCCACTCGGCGCCGAGCACCTTGTGGCCGGTGCGGACGTGATCGGGGACGCCGTACTCCTGCGCGGTGTCACGGATGTACTGCAGGATCGAGGCGCCGTCGGCGATCGTCTTGGCGTTCTTCCACGGCCGGAACGAGTAGCCAAGGGTGTGCATGTCGGAGTCCGAGCGGATCCCCGGGATACCGGAACAGGTCCCAGGTGCCGCCGGTGGCCTCGCGCGACTCGAGGATCACGTAGCTGCGGTCCGGGCAGTTGCGCCGCAGGTGGCAGCCGGCCCCGATCCCCGACAGGCCGGCCCCGACGATCAGCACATCGAAGTGCTCGCGCTCAGTGGTACGCATGCGTATCACTGAGTAGCTTACACGTGCCGGCCGCCGCGGCCGAGACAGCACATCCACGAACCGGTGGGAGGCGCCAGAGCCCGTAGCGTCGAGCGCGCAGTCATTGCTGGCCGCTCGGGGACAGGTGGCTGGTTGCGAATAGCCGAGCGTGGCGCGACGTGCGTCCTCGTGACTGGACGCTGAGCGTCAGTCAGTCGCACCACCGATCCCGGGTCTCGGGGCTGAATCGTGGCGAGTCTGTGTCGGCGCTGTCAGGACTGCGACGCACACCGGCGAGCGGCAGCGACCGTGGGTCGTCTGTTGTCATATAGGTCGACGAGGTCGCACCAGCGTCGCCCGATCCAGACCCGAACCGTGGCGAGTCTGTGGCGGCGTGCAGATCGAAACTGCAACGGCTCCATCGCCGCGACGATCGAGCTCGGCGCCAGCTTGCCCGGGGCGACCGAGGAGCGGCGCAGACCACTCCGCCGGCCGTTTCGTCGCTCGATCGCGTTCGTAATCGCGGTCGAAGTCGAAGCTAGCCAGCGTTGGCCGGTCGCCGCCGCCCACGATGGCCGATCAGGCGCTCCTGCAGCGCCGCGCAGCGCTCGCAGCGGCCTGGGCGCCCGCCGGGCCCGCCGCTACGATCGGCGACCCGTGGATACCCGGTCGAGACCTTCACCGCCGCCGAGGCGAGCGCCTGCGCCCGCACGTCACGCAACCTCGACCGGCCGGTGTTCGCGCTCATCAACCTGCCCGAGACGGTCAAGGGGGCGCTGTTCGCGCGCTACTCGCGCTACCCGGGCACGCTGCGGCGGCTGCTGCTTGACGAGTTCGCCGACGACCTTCCCGAGCGCGCCGCAGCGCACCGACGACAGCGAGGGCGACCGGGCGGCCGCAGCTCTACGAGCGCATCTTCCTCGGCTACGGCGACGACTCGGTGGCCCAGCTCGGCGGTGCCCACGTGGCCTGCGAGTGGGTCTCCAACGTGCTCACCAAGATCCTGCAGCGGCCGCGGCTGGCCGCCTACCTGGAGCAGTCGACGCGCTACATCGCCTACGACGCGCCGATGCCGGGACCCGATCCCGCCCGCCCTGGCTATCGCTACTACCGCGACGCCGAGCTCGGCCCGCGAGTACGAGCGGGCGATGGACGAGCTGTTCTCGATCTACTCGCCAGTCGCTGCCCCAGGTCACCGCCTGGGCCGAGAGCCGAGTTCCCGCGCGCGGCGCGACGAGCCGCCGGCCGCCCACGCCCGCGCGATCAAGGCCAAGGCGCTGGACCTGCTGCGCGGCCTGCTGCCCGCCGCCTCGCTGTCGCACATGGGCATCTACGCCAGCGGCCAGACCTACGAGCAGCTGATCCTGCACCTGCTGGCCCACCCGCTGCCCGAGGCCCGCCGCTACGGCGCCATGATCCTCGACGCCGTCAAGGCGGTGATCCCCAGCTTCGTCACCCGCGTCGAGCGCCCCGACCGCGGCGGCGAATGGATCGGCTACCTGGAGCGCCGCGCCGCAGACGGGCGAGCGCTGGGCGCGAGCGCCTGGGACTGCGCGAGAGCCGACGAGGACGTCGAGCAGCCCGGCCCCTCGGTGCGGCTGACCAGCGTCCAGGGCGACGAGGACGACCTGCTGGCGGCGCTGCTGTTCGAGTCCGCCACCGCCTCCGAGGCCGAGATCCGCCGCGCCGCTGGAGCCGCTGGACGACGCAGCAGCGGGCCAGCCTGGTCTCGCACCTGGTCGGCGAGCGGGCCAACCGCCGCCACCGGCCGGGCCGGGGCTTTGAGGCGATCCGCTACCGGTTTGAGATCGTGGCCGACTACGGCGCCTTCCGCGACCTGCAGCGCCACCGGATGCTCACCGTCCAGTGGCAGGCGCTGACCCCCGACCTCGGCGCCGGCGTGCCCGACCAGGTGGACCTCGCCGGCGTCGGCGACGCCTACCGCCGCGCGCTCGAGATCTCCCGCGCCGAGTACGAGCGGCTGGCCGCCGCCGGCCTGCACAGCGCCGCCCCCTACGCCCTCTGCCTCGGCTACCGCATCCGCTTCGTGCTCGACCTCAACGCGCGCGAGGCGATGCAGCTGATCGAGCTGCGCTCCGGCCGCGAGGGCCACCCCAGCTACCGCGCCGTGGCCCACGAGATGCACGCCCAGATCGCCGCCGTGCACCCGGCGGTGGCGGCGGCCATGAGCCACGTCGACACCGAGGCCGAGCCGCGGCTGGAGCGGATCCTGGCCGAGATGCGCAACCAGGCCCGCGCCGCCACGGGGCACTAGCTCGACCTACGCAAATCCTTCCGGTCCCGGCAGTAGTTCCGCGCCGTGACGTCGTCGTTCCGTCACGTGCCGTCATGCCCGGAGCGCCAAGAGCCACGAACAGCCAGTCGTCCGTGCGCGCGTGCGGGGGAGCCGACGTAAACGAAAGCCTCGGAAGGGCGGAGTCTGGGCGGAGCGTGGAGGTGGGGCGGCTGCCGGGCGTGCAGAACGTGACAAACCCGCAAGGTCCGGGGCGATTTGGCGCCAGCTGCAGCTGCAGCTGCAGCTGCAGCTGCACGAGAAAGTGGAAACTATGACCACTCAAACGCCAGGCATCGAAAGGTGGCGGCCCTGATGGTCGGACAGGAGGGCGTTGCCTCGCTAGGTCGACACCACCGGGTTGGGGTTCGGCGGCGGGCTCGTCCCCGGTGGGCTGCTGGCGCCGCCTCCGCCCGAGCCGCCGCCGCTCGAGCCGATCGGGCTGGCGTTCAGGGCCAGCGCCGTCGGCCATCGCTTCGGGTTCAAGCTGCAGGCGCAGGATGCGCTTGCCGGCCCGCAGCGTCGCGCTGCGGCGTCTGCGCCACCACCCGCCCGTGCCGGCGGGCCACCAGCTGGACGTGGGCCCGGGCGGTGAGCGTGAAGGAGAGCTCGAGCATCGTGCGATGGACCACCCGCGAACGGCTGACGTGAGAGATCAGCGGCTTGGCCTTGCGCTGCTTGGTGTCCTTGGCCGGCGTCAGGGTGGTGATAGTGGTGACCACGGCGCGGCGGCGGCGGTGCGTCGTCGATTCCGGTGTCGGCGATCACCGCCGGGACGCCATTGTCGGCGGGTCGGAAGGTGATCGACGGTCTGGAAGTTCGGATCGGTGTCCTGCGGCCAGGCGGTCCCGTCGGTCAGATGAAACAGCCATCCCTGCTGGGTGGCCAGCCAGCAGTCCCGGGCCGCCGGGCAGCTGATCGCCGACGCCTCCCCCTTGGCGCCCACGCCCTGCGCGTCGCCCAGCGAGTCCTGGTCGGTGACGGCGGCGGTCGCCGTCCGGGTTGATGGCGATGCGATCGACGTGCGCCTGATCGTCTGGACTGCTCGGCGACACCACCGCGATCCAGGCTGCGGCGGAGTTGGGCTCGGCGGCCACCGACTGGGCGGCCGGCGTGGCGTTCTGCTCCCCCAGCGGCGTGTCGTCGCCAGGCAGCGAGACCAGGTTGGGCACCACCTGGGTCCAGGTGCCGTTTGCGAACCGCAGCACGATCGGGGACGCGGTCCCCTCGCCGTCGGGCGGCGCGTTCGTATCCGGGCCGGCGGCCGCCCACAGTTGCGGGTCCGACGCCCCGGCCGACCAGTCGCTGCTCAGCGCCAGCCCGCCCAGGGTCACCGGCGCCACCGGGTTGCCGTTGGTGTCATTTCCGTACACGCGGCAGCGAAGGGCAGAACGAGCCGCAGCCGGGGTCCTGGGTGTCGGGCAGGAACAGGCTGTGAAACGGATTGGACGGGTCCTGGGGCGCGATCACGTGCAGCAGCGGCGGCGCACTCGGGGTCCTCGCCGCCATAGCTGTCGGTGGGCGACAGCTGCACGCTCTCGAAGATCTGTCCGTTGTCGACCGCCATCGAGGCGATCTCATGGTCCTGGGAGCGCGTCGACCTCAGTCAGCGAGTTCCCGTCCCAGTGCAGATGAAAGGCGCCGGCACTGTCGAGGTCTCCGCCGAACCAGCAGTCGTTGGGCCCCGCGCAGGCGGCGGCGTTCATCGGCTTGTAGGAGTTGGGTTGCTCGAGCGGCTCGGCGAAGGAGGCGACGACCTGGCCGTCGAGGAAGTGGCACAGCGACACGTCCTCGAGGGCCCGCGTGCCGCTGGTGGACAGCACCTGTCCCGGGCGCTGGTCGGAGATCGTCCAGAACTCGTCCGGCCCCGCCCATGCGATCCGCCCATCGGTGCCGCCGCACACGGTCGACAGCTGGTGCCAGTTGACGCCGTCGTAGGCGTACAGGCCCGGCCGGCACAACGCTGTTGCCGGCGGTGATCAGCAGCCCCCGGTTGGGGGCCCAGAACTCGATGTCGCCGACGTAGCCGACCGGCAGCGGGAACGGCGACGGCGAGGCGCCGGTGGGAGGCGGCGGAGCCAGGGCCGGGGCCGACACCCAGGTGGCACCGCCGTCGGCGGCGAACGCCGGGGCCCCGCCCGCGAGCCCGGCAAACAGAGCGACCGCCGCGACGACGGCGGCGCAGGTGCACGTCAACCGCCGGCTCATCGCTTCCTCCCCTGTTTCGTCTTCTGCGAGGTCTTCGGTTTAGTCCTTTTGGCGGTCCGGATGAAGCTGGTCGGCAGGGTGTCGGTGAGGTGCGGGTGCCCGGCCGCGACGAAGGTGATGCGCACTGACGAGTAGAGCCCGTGGGTACGTGCCATCAGCGAGCGGTAGGACCTCGCCAGCCGCAGGCGCAGGCGGATAACCCGAGCCGCCGCGCTGCCGGCGTGGGCGCTGGCCACCGTCCGCGTCACCACCCGCGTCACCACCCGCGTCACTGACCGGCGGTGACGCCGGCGAACTCGCGCCGTCTTCCCGTGCTTGGCATGCGAGGTCGACCGGCACCGCCGACCGCGCCTGCGCGGTTACCGTGCCCGCTCCGGGCACGGTCACGAACAACATCACGCTGCCGTCGGACTGGCGGCGCGCGCTGGCCCCCAGTACCCACTCGGGGGTGATGGCGGGATTCGGCGGCGCCGGTGAAATCGTTTCCACGCCCGGGATGTCGGGCGGCTTGACCTCAGTGGTGGCGAACACCTCCCCGCCGCCGGTGATGTCGCTGAAGGCACCGAAGACGAGGTTGGTCGCCGAGGAGGCGAACACCATCGGCCCGTCGCCGGCGCTCATCGACGGGGAGTCGACGACGCCGTTGGCGGGCTGGCCGTCATAGCCGAGGACTGACCAGCTGCAGCGTCCCGTCGGACAGGTCGGCGAGGTACAGCTGCTCGTTCTCGGCCCCGGACAGCTGGGGCGTGATCAGCGCCGGCGGGGAGAACGGGAACTCGATGCGGCGAGTGACGAACGCGACGCGGTTTCCCTCCGGCGAGATGGCGATGTTCTCGATCGGCCCCGCCAGCGAGAGATCGGTGAAGTCCTCGCTGGCCCACTCGGTCAGCCGGGTGACCGCCTGAGACCGGGTCAGCCCGGGCGCCATGTTGACCACGTAGGCGTTGGCGGCGACGTCGGAGCTGCAGGTCACAGAGCACTCGGGGTCGGCGCCGACCGCCGGCTGGGTCGACAGCATCGCCACCACCTGGCCGTTGGCGCTGAGCTGCGGCGTGGCGTCGTCGAGCGTCGAGCGCGACGTCTTCGACGCGCTGGTGAACCCGTCGTAGGCGATGAAGCTGCCGCGCTCAGGTCCCTGGTCGAGCCCGGGCGTCGGGTTCTCCTCGCCGCTCCACTGGGTGTCCAGCGGCGAGTCGCAGGCGCTCGGGCACGGCTCGTCGGGCGCCGAGCCGCCCAGGATCGCGCAGGATCGGCGCGCCCGGGCCGTCGGCGATATGCCGCCACAGCGGCTCGTCGTACTCGTTGGCGATGGCCGTTGGGCTCATCGGCGCCCGACGCCGGCGCCTGCTGCGGGATGTTGATCCCGAGCCAGGCCACCGTGCTTCCGTCAGCGCTGATGGCGGCCGTGCTGTCGCCGGGAGCGGCGTTGCGGGTGCCGGTGTCGGGACCGGTCCCGGTCGAGTTGTCGGTCATGGCAGCACCATCCGGCACCGGCTGCGCCGCCAGGCCGATCGAGCCCTGGGTCTGGCTGACCAGAGTGGTGGCGTCGGTGTCAGGTCGCGGACGGCGACCTGAGCCACCGGTGTGGTGACCGGTCCGCCGGCCCCGGTGGTCAGATCCGACGCGCCGACCACGGTGAACGCGACCTCGCTTCCGTCCGCGCTCAGCGCGACCCGGTCGGCGGCAGCCGAGCCCCCTCCGGGGCAACCGGCGGTGGCCGAGCCGCCGTAGGCCAGGCCGGCCGTGGTCCCGTTGAGCGCGGAGGCCAGCGTGAAGGCACCGGGCTGGCCGGCGGGCACCGACATGTCGCGGACGTAGACGCTCGAGCACTGCTGGCCGCTGCCGCTCGCCGGGTCGGTGGCGGTGGTGGTGAAGCTGACGAACCGGCCGTCGGAGCTGATCGAGGGCGCCCCGGCGTCGCCGGCGGCGACCATGTCGAGCGCGCCCGTCTCCAGGTCCTTGCGGTAGATCCCGGGCACGCCCGCCTGCGATCCGGTGTAGACGACGTAGCGACCGTCGGCGGAGATGGCCGGCTCCGAGGCGTAGTCGGACTGCTCGGCGGTCGAGCCCGAGATCAGGGTCAGCGGGGTGAAGTCGGCCCGCGCGGCGGGAACCCCGCAGAACGCAACCGCCGCCGCCGCCAGCCCAACCGCCAGCGCTCTTATCAGGCCGCACGGCTCATCGCACCGACACCAGGATGTGGTCGACGGCGCGGTTGCCGGCCTTGTCGCCGCAGTGGACGGTGACCAGGTAGCGCCCGGGCGACCGGTAGCGGTGCACCACCGCCAGGCGGTGGACGACCGCACGGGTACCGTCGCCGAACCCGATCCGGGTTGAGCTCCGGCGCGCGCCCGAGTCGGGATCCTGGACGCGGACGCTGACGCGCTGGTGCGACAGACGCTTGACCTTCACCACCGGCGGGTCGCCGTCGATCTTGATGTCGGCGACCGGGGTGAACGTCTCCTGGCCGGAGCTGTCGATGGCGACCACCCGGAGGTGGTGGACGCCGTCGCCGAGCCCCTTCGGGTTCAGCCGGTAGCGCAGGCTGGTTCAGCCCCCGCGCCACGATATGGCCGCCATCCAAGACCGAGTAGGTCACCGGCCCGATGACGTTGGTCGCCTGCCCCCAGTTGATCGACCGCGGCCTTGGGCTCGCAGCCAGCCGAACGGCGTCAGAGCGAAGAAGTCGTGGGGCGGCTCCTGCACGGTGGCCACCACCACCTGGGAGATCGAGCTGGTGCCCTGCTGGAAGGCGACGATCGCGTTACCGCCGCCGGCCGAGCCGATGTTCAGCGAGCTGATCGGCCCGGTGATGGGCGCCGACAGCGACGCGGTCTGCATGCCCCCGTCGGGGAGCACGTTGCGCACGTCGACCACCGCCCGCCCGCCGGCGTCGGTCGACGGCCACACGGCGGCGCCGCCGCCGTCGGGGTCGATCGTGGCCAGGCCGGGATCGCCTGACGCCGGGCCGATCGACTGCGGGGCACCCACCCCGGTCTGGGTGCCGGTGACCAGCTCGCTGGAATCACCCGCGGTAAAGCCGACCTGGAAGTCCCCGTTGTCGTCGACCGACACGCTGGGCGCACCGATCGACGGACTGCCGCCCGACCGCCACCGGGCCGGTGAAGTTCGAGGCGCCGGAGGTGAACTCGTCGAGCAGGGTGTTGACGAACACGTGCGGCGTGCCCAGCGGCGACCCGGCCCCGCCGGCGAGGCGGAAGGCGACCTTGGCGCTGGCGAAGTCCCCGAAGCTGATCGTCGGCGCGTCGGCGTCCACCGTCACCGGCTGCGTGCCGATCGTCTCCGGGCTGGCCTCCATGACGAAGCCCTGCGTGGTGCCGTACAGGCGCCGTGCCCAGATCCGCGCCACCCCGTTGATGTCGGGCTCCTGCCACACGACCACGGCATCGCCGCTGGGATCGATCGCGATCGACGGGGGCGTTGGCGGCCGACGGCTTGCGCATCGTCACCTGCCCCGGCGCCCGGTTCACCGCCCCCAGCGAGGACCAGTAGAGGCCGTTGAACTGGGCCACCCGCACGTCGACCACCTCGTCGCCGGTGCGCATCGGCGTGATCGTGCCCGGCGGCTGGGTGACCCCCGGCGTCAGCGGATTGGTGACCACCCGGTAGACGACGTAGGCGTCCCCGTCGGGGGCCATGGCCAGCGATGGGAACACGCCACTGCCGTCGCCGACGTCCTCGGGATCGACCTGCATCGGCGCCCCGAAGCCGCTCGAGCCCGGCTGCATGACCGCCGACCACAACTGGTAGTGGGTTGTGGGGGGCTGGTCGCCGACCGACTCCGACGCCCACGGGGCCACCCACACGACCAGCAGCTCGCCGCCGTCGGCCGCGGCGATGGCCGGAAAGGTGGCCGGACCGGGCGTCTCGCTGTCGACCTCGATCGGCGGGCTCCAGTAGCCGTTGTCGAACTGCGAGACGAAGATGTGGGGCACCCCGCCCGAGAGCTGGCGCCACACCACCCCGCCGGTGCCGTCAGGGGCCAGCGCGGCGTTGCCGACGCCGAGGATCGACGCGCTGGGGCCGACCAGCACGCGGCTGGGCCCGATCATCGCGGTGGCGGACGGCGGCACGCCGGCGAGCGCCAGCACTACGGCCACCGTGACCGCGGGAAGACGAGGGCAGCGTGTGCGTGAGGTCCTCATCGACGGCCTCGGCCCTTCTTCGTCTTGGCCTTGAGAGCCGGGTAGCGGAGCGTGGTCGCGAACGTCCGGCTGCTGCGCTTGCCCTGGGGGTTGACCGCGCTCACGGTGGCCCGCGCGCGCAGCGAGTGGGCCTTGCGCAGCAGCGCCAGCCCGGCAGCGGCGAGGTGGATCGCGAGCGTCTTGTGCCCGCCGCCGGCGATGCTGAACTTACCCGCGCCCAGGGCGAGCACGCCCTCGCGTGACCGCGCGCCGACCGTGCTTGTGGGTGAGCGGTAGAACCACCCGACTGGCCGTCTTCAGCGCCACCGTTCCCGAGCACGACGTCTGTCCTGACGGGCACGAGACGACGACCGCCACGACGCCTCGCTTACTCGTCGTGCGCGCGAACTTCGCGTGCACCAGCGGCGCCTTGATCACCGCCATGGTCTTGGTCGGCGGGTGGCGGCGGGGACATCCCCGGGGACCCGCCACCGCAACCGGCGCGGGCGGGGGGGCCGCCGTCACGGTTATCGTTTGGGTGGCTGCCGAACTCAGACCGTTACGGCTGTCGTGCACCCGCAGGCTGACCGTGTAAGTGCCCGGGACCGCATACACGTGGGTGTCGGCCGGCCCCGTCGTGTCATCGATGGTGCCGTCCCCGAAGCTCCACAGGTAGTCCTCGATCGTGGCCCCCGCCGACGGCGTCGACCCGGAGCCGTCGAAGCTGACCGCCGTCGCGGTGTTGGGATCCGCCGGCGAATAGCCGACCGCTGCCTTGGGGACCGATCCGGTTCCGACGTCGATCGTGCCTGTCTCCCGGTAGACGCCGAAGTCGCCGTATACCGTCAGTGTGACCGCGTAGGTGCCCGCGGTGGTGTAGGTCTCGCTGGCGGTGGGGTCGGGCCACTGGAAGGGCGGGCTGCTGTTGCCCAGCGTCTTGAGCGTGTCGCCGTCGCCGAAGTTCCAGTCGTACTCGGCCGTCGCGCCGCCCAGATAGGCGATGCTCGAGGCGTCGAAGTTCACGGTGGCGCCGGCGGCCACGTCCAGCGGGCTGGTCGTGCTGGCCGGCTGGGCTGGACCCGAGCCGGAGGCGACGGTGAACGTGCCCGACGGCATCGGGCAGGGATCGCCGGCCTTCGGCGCCAGCTCGATCAACTCGCGACCGCCGACCGGGTTAAAGCCGCTGCCGGCCGAGTCGCTGCCGCGGGTCAGGACCCAGAGCGTGCCGCCGGCCCCTGCCTGCAGCGACGGAAACGGGCTGGCGCTGTCGCCGGCCGCCGCGGTTGCCGAGTCGGACAGGCTGCAGGCGGTTGCGGCGTCGGTGGCGTCGCCGGCGTTGGGGGTCGGGTTGCCAAGGGTGTCGAACAGCGACATCAACGGCGGCGTGGACGCTGACAGCGTCCCGTCGCTCTCGGGCGCAAGCAGCCGCACTCCGGGGTTGTGGTCGGTCCACAATCCGGGGCCGCCGGATGGGTTCTGAGGGTCTGGCTGGCCGCTCGGGTCGGGCTCGAACTCGCCGGCGTAAAGACCGTTGGAGAGGCCGACCACCTGCGGCGCGGCGAGCAGCGTGGCCGCGGTGACGCCGTCGGGATCGGATACCTCGACCGGGAGCGTCCTGGGTGAATACGGCCGCGTCATCGTCGGCGGGCGAGGCGAAATCCGGGTTTTCGACCGCGTTGACCGCCGACGACAGGATCTTCGGCTTCGACGTCAGGTCGGCGGGAACGTCGATGACGTCGATGTTCGACGGCGCCGGTCCGGTCTGCTCGTCCAGCAGCACCGTCAGCGATCCGTCCGGCGGCCGTGCTGATGCCGGCCGGAGGCAGTCCCTCTTCGCCATTGTCGTTGGGCAGCCCCGACAGGACCGCCGTCGACCACTCGTCGGTGATCGTCCCCCGCTTGGCGGCCCCGCACGTCGCGCCCGCGCAGACCTGAATTACGCCGGTCAGCCCCTGAAACGTCGGATCCAGCGCCTCGACGGCCAGGTAGGAGCTGCCGCCGGTGATATCGCGAGCCAGTCCCTCGGGGTTCTCAATGACAGGCTCGCCGTCCGCGCTCAGCTGTGCGGCGCTGCTGACCAGCCCGGGTGCGGGAAAGCCGGCGGTCCCAGCCGAGAGGCCATCGGCGGGCAGGCCTGCCGCCGGCACGAGCCGGCCAGATGCATCGGGCGTGGTCGACCAGCCGACGATCTCCTGCGCCGCCTCGCCGACCTCCTGGTTGTAGGTGACGATGAGCGAGTACACCGACCCGCTGGCGGGGTCGACTGACAGGCCCAGCATCTCGTAATTGTTGGCGTTGGCCGGCAGGGTGAAGCGGTCGGTGCCGAGGACGTCGCCGCGGTCGTCGAGCTTCTGCAGGCGCCAGGACGTCCGGCCCGCGACGTTCGCCGGCAGGTTGCTGGTGCGGTCGAGCACATAGATCGCCGTCCCGTCTCCGCCCGGCGTCTTGTCGCCGGTATCGACCGCGAACCCGACCGGATCCAGGAACTTGCCGGGCGTCAGCGGCTTGTCGTACTTGCCGCCGTCGTAGGCAGCGGAGTCGAACCCTCCTCCCCGCCAGACCTCCCCGTACTGGCCGATGGCGCCGTACTGGGGTCCGTCGCCCGGCGCGTCAGCCCGGCGGCGGAGGCGCACGGCGACAGCATCAGAGATGACCGCCGCAATGACGCGCAGTGACGTGCAATCGGGTCAGGTTCTCGAGGTCGACCCCGAGTCAAGACTTAACGCGGGCGGCCCGCCGCCCCCGAAGGGGGCGACGGGCCGCATGCGCGGTCGGGACGATCTGCTTACGGGACGAACCTTCTTTGAGGCCGCCGCGGCCGCGTAGCTGTCGATCTTGGCCGGCAGCTTGCGCGTAGTAAAGCCGGGCAGTCGACAGGTCCGTCTGTCCCTGCTTGGTCTGACGGTAGTCCAGGTAGCTCGCGGGCGGTGTTGCCGGCGGCCATGGCGTCGGCCGCGGTACCACCGAAGTCACCGACCAGATTGCTCCCCGCCTCGCTGTAGCTGGTCCAGCCGAGGTCGTAGGTCGCGGCCACGATCGGGTAGAAGTCAGTCTTGACCCCATTGGTGACGTCGTGGTCGTAGACATCGGGATCGTCGGCCAGCGTGCCGCCCCAGGTGCCGGTGGGCTGGAAGGTGCTGCCGCTGAGCGGCACGGTCCAATGGCCGACGAGGCTGGGAGTTGGCGCCGTTGATGTCGATGTTGTTGCCGATGTAAACGTTGGCCGAGCCCACGGTGCTGCCCTGCGGGCTGGCGAACTGCACCGGCGATCCGCCCTCGTTGGACTGGATCTGCGGCGTAGAGGATCTGATGCGTCCCGCCGGTTGTCGTGGTCTGGACCACGTTGGTGTATCCCGGAGACGGCGTGGCGGCGTCGGCCAGGTTCGCATAGCCGACCGATCCCGGCTGCGCGGTGGTGTCGGCGACCAGCTGCGACCCGCCGGTGTTGCCGGTGTTCTTGGTCCCGACCGGCCACTTGTCGTCGTCGGTGACGAACGACGACGGGTAGGTGGCGTCCCCAGACACGTTCAAGAACCCCTTGAACGTGTAGCTCGTGCCGGAGGCCGAGCTGCGCACCTGCAGGGTCGATCGCCTGGCGCCGCCGGTGCTGCCGCCAGCGTCGGTGAACTGGTTGACGCCCGGGCGTGCCGGTCACCTTGGTCAGGCCGGCGTCGGAGAGCAGCGAGCCCCAGTGCCTTGGCGCTGTAGCCGCTGCGCCGCTGGGATGGTCGTTGCTCCAGATGTGCTGCAGCAGAGAGTTGGTCAGGTTGATCTTGGTGCCGCTCCCGATCGTGATCCCGGTGGGGATGCTGAGCAGAACCGCCACCGGGGCCTGGGCCACCGGAACGGTGATCTCGTCGATGGCGGTGGCCGCACCGCCGGTCGCCGCCTGCGCTGGCGTCGGCGAGCTGGGTCCCGGCCGTGGTCACCGGACCGGTCGGGGGATCATCGGTCCCGACGTAGGCATCCAGCACGGGACGCCGTAACCGTTGGTGGAGCCGTTGTCGGCGTTGGTGTCCTGGGTCAGGTCCAGCGCGCCGGTGTTGTTGCCGAACTCGTCGAGACCGTGGCCGCTCGAGCTCGAGAAGTAGGTGATGGTCGGATCGTTGCTCAGGGTCGGAGCGATCGGCCGCGGTCGCCCTCCCAATTCGGGAATCCAGATGCTGTTCTGCGCGACCTTCTGCAGCGACGAGCCAGAACCGAAGATGTTCTCGCCCGCCACCGTCGCAAACGCGGGCGCCGTGCCCGCGATTGCAGTGATACCGAACGCAGCCGCGAACGTCGCGACGCGTCTCGGCAAACGTCTACTTGCCATGGAGAAGTCCCCTCCAGAGTGGTTTGTAAGCGGTCTTGTGGACCGGCCCCGGGGTTGCCAAGCCGATGCCTCCGTTAGGAAATCCGATCCCCGGTTCACTCCGGCGACACAACCCGTGACCAACTAGTGAAGATTTCGATATCGCGGTTGTGTCTCACCTCCGTTCGTGCCAGCGCCGCCGCCCCGCGCATCGCGGGCCCGCCGCAGGCCGGTGATCCCGCCCCCGGCGGCCAGCAGGATCAGCACCACCGCGACCGCCGGCAACACGTCGTTGGACTGGTCCGGGTGGTAGGCGGCGAAATTGTTCTGGGCGCTCTCCACTGCCTCCTCTTCCTTTTTCTCCTCCTCCACCACGCGCACCGCCAGCGGCGCGGCCACCGGCACCGAGGCAAAACCGCTCGGCGGCATCGGTCGCAAGGTGGCGGCGGGAATCGGCAGCAGCAGCTTGGGCGGCACAGTCGCGGCCAGCGCCAGCAGCGGCGGTGCCAGCACCGGCAGCGGCAGCGCCGGCTTGGCCGCCAGCGGCGGCAGCGTCGGCGGCGCGGCGGCGGGCGCCGGCCACCAGCAACGGCAGGGGCGGGGGCGGGGCCGGCGGCGGCGCGTTGATCTTCAGCGGCGAGGGGCTGGGGCTGACCGGCGGGGGCGGGGGCGGCGTGGTGGCCGTGCCCGGCACGGTTACGGTGGTGGTGATGACGCTTGCCGGGCACGGTCCCGCACGGCTGCTCGACGCTGCCGGCCTGGACGGTGACGTTCTCGGAGTAGCTGAAGCCGCCGCTCGAGATGGTCACCGTCGTGGTGCCCGCGTTGTAGGCGCAGAACAGGCCCGAGGTCGGATCCGGGATCGGCTTTCCGCTCGAGTCCTGGAGCACCTGACGCGGGTTGATCGAGGTCGGGTCGTGCTCGACGAAGTCGCCGATCGTCGGGTCAGAAGAGGTGAACGTGTAGGCCGGCTTGATGAATTGCGAGCACCCGCTGCCGAGGCAGGTCTCGGGAAACACGGTGTAGGGATCGGGCGCCTCGGCCTCGGCGCCGGGGCTGCCGCCGACCCATTCCTCGCCCCCGAGCGGACGGCGCGCCAGGCCCTGGAATAGGGCCACCTGGCTGCGATGCAGGAGCGTCCCGTCGCTGGCGTCGAGGGCGATTGCGCCCAGGTTGGGGATGAACGAGGCTGTGACCGGCGCGCGGTTGGTCTTGGGATCGCGCGCCGAGTGCCTTCACGCTGACCAGGAGAAAGCCGCTGGCGCCGAGGAAGGCGTTGGCGGTGACCGCGTTGGTCGGCGGGCGCACGTAGCCGAGCGTGCCGGTGCCGAGGACGGGAATCGAGTTGGCGCCCGAGCCGATCGACTGCTGCACGTTCTGCTGGGCGGCGTCGTCGAACAGATACGCCGAGGCGCCGTGGGACAGCAGCACGCTGGTGACCGCCGCGGCGTCCTGCGCCTGGTTGGGAACGCCGGCGTCGGTGATGTCGTCGGACCCGACCACGATCGCCGGCATCCCGGCGGCCTTGGCCGAGTCGAGCTGGGCGGCGAGCCAGTTGAGCTGGGCGCCGCCGCCGGCCGACAGCGTTCCCGCCGAGTAGTCGAGCACGATCACCCGGACGGTGCCTCCCGCACCGACGGAATTGAACGCGTAGGCGGCGGTGCCGCCCGGGGGCGCCGGGGACCCCGGTGGGACCGAGCCCGCGGGCGCATGCGAGCCCAGCAACGAGGCGAAGCCAGCCGCCCCTCCGGCGGCCGGGCTCACGTCCTGGCTGTCGGCGGCGGCGTACACCGGCAGCGAGCCGCCGCTCGACAGCAGGCCGGCGTAGTCGGACAGCTCACGGTCGTACTGGTCGGCGCTGAGGCCGTTGGTGCCCGAGGCGAGGCGCTGGCCGGCGTAGAGGAAGGCGCGCAGGCCCCCGATCTGGGAGGCGCGGCCGATGGCCCCCGTGAGCCAGGCGTCGGGGCCGAGGTTCTGCGCGGCGTTGTCCGAGCAGGCCTGCGCGCACCCCGAGCCGCCGCCCACGGCAAAGGTTGCCTGGCCGGCCGGGATCGAAATCGGAGCGTTGCTGCTCGCCGGCGGCGACACGCCACCGCCGAAGCGCTCGATCCCCGCGGTCTGAACAACGCCGGCGGCACCGTCGGCACCGTTGAGCTGGAGCTCGTCGCCGCCGGTCTGCCCCCCCACCGCCCACCCCTGGTCGCCGGCCGGGTCGACCAGCAGCGCCAGGACCGGGTCCGGCCATCCGGGCAGATCCCCGTCGGTGGCGCCGTAGCTGGTCTGGTTGGGATAGTCGGCAAGCTGCTCGTCGACCCAGCCGTTGGCGGTCTCGCGAACGAGAAAGCCGTGGCTGGGGAGCGGGTCGGCGGCCACCAGTAGCGGCGGCTCGCCGGCCGCCGTCGCCGGCGGGTTGTCGATCTCCTGCCACAGCAGGTTGTCCTGGCCGCTGGGGTCGCTCTCGGCGTCGTCATCGATCGACACCAGCGCGCGCACCGAGGCGCCGTCGCGGATCGCGGCCAGCGCGGATATGTTGCCGTTGTCGGAGTCGGCCAGCGGGGCGGCTCGAGAACCGCCACGGGGAGGTGGCCGAGTCGCGCTCGAGCACCACCCCCGGCCCGGCGGCGACCGCGCCGCCATCGGGCAGTCCGGCGACCTTGGTGATCACCGTCTGGCCCACCGGCAACGTCGACAGCAGCGACTGGGCCGAGGGGTCGACGCTCCAGCCGAGCCCGTTGTTGACCAGCAGCCCGCCCTCCTCCTGCGACGGATCGGCGGGATCGAGCATCCGATAGGCGACGATCGCCTCGCTGCCGGCAAAGGCCACTGAGGTGAAGTGCGCCTGGCTGACGGCCGCCGGCACCGTTTGCTGAGTCCAGGTCTTGTCGTAGGCGAGCAGCACGCCCTGCTTGCCGACCGCGTAGCCGAGGTTGGGGTTGCCGGGCGCGAAGGCGATCGCGGTCAGGTTCCCGTGGAAGTTGAACGGCTTGGCCGGGTCCGGTTCCCACAGGCCGGTGTCGGCGCGCCACAGCCACATGGCACCGTCGTCGCCGACGGCGTAGACGCGTCCCGCCTCGGGCCAGGCCACCCCGCGCAGCGTCGGCGTCTGCACCGTCCCGGCGCCGTCGTAGAGGAACTCCGGCGACCAGCCCTGGCCCGGCGTGTAGCGGGCGACCTCGCCATGGGCACCGACGGCGATCGCCTGGGCGTTCGCCGCTCCGGGCGTGGTGCCGGGCGCCGCGGCCAAGGCCAGCAGCGGGCGCCGGAACGGGACCGGCCACGGGGTGAGCGCGCTGGCGCCCGGTGACTCGGTCAGGTGGATCACCTCGGGGGTCTCCGACGGCGCCGTCAGCGCGCTGCCGAGCCAGCCCTCGGTCGGCGACAGGAACGCGGCGCCGCCCTCGACGTGGCTCGCGCTCTGGCTGAGCGTCTCCCCGCCCGGACCGAACGTGCCGCCGCCGCCCAGCGCCCCCGGGATGTCGCCGCTGGTGGTCTGATAGGCGAAGGTCGCAGATCCGTCGCTGAGCCGCAGCAGAGCCGCGGTCGGCAGGCCGGAGATGATCCGGGTTCCAGGATCGGTCGGCCCGCTGCCCGGCCAGGCGAAGCTCCCGTAGTTGGCCGGAAGGGGGGCTCCGAGCGACGGCGTCCCGCCGGGGCACATGCTGGTCGGATAGCACCACGTCGCGCCCGGCCCGGCGCCACCGCCGGTGCCGGGGGTCACGAACACGGTGGCGCTGCCGGTCTGCCCGGCGGCGCCGAGCTTGAAGTCGACCCACACTCCCTGGCCGCTGGCGGTCAGGACCGGGCCGCTGGCCGGCGCCGACGCGGTCTCGCCGGGGATCGGCGCCGCCGAGGCGCCGAACAGCCAGCTGCTCGGCTGCTGCTGGACCCACACCGGCGGACCCGGCGATCCCGTCTGGCGCTGAACAGCAACGGCTGGTTGCCGGTGCCGGCCGTCGCCAGCAGCCAGGCGTTGTCAGGCCCGGAGGCGGCCACGGCGACCACGCTGAGCGGGTCGGTGGGCGGCGTGCAGCCGGTCGAGCCAGCGGACGCGCAGATCGCCTCGCGGGTCCACTGGCCGTTGACGTAGTGCAGCACCCCCGGACTCTTTGTGTCCTCGCCGCTGGGGGCGACCAGCACACCCGCGTGCCCGCCCTCGTCGATCGCCGCCATGGTCGGGATGTTTGAACTCGGCAACAGCGACTCGCCCTTCAGCAAGACCGCGCCGGGGCCGGTGTCGGTCGCCTTGGGGGCGACGGCAAACGCGCCGCCCGGGATCGCGCGTGACCAGCATCGTCTTGGAGTCGGCGTCGGTGCCCAGCAGCACCACTCCGCCGCCCGGCGTCACCTCGGTCGCCTGCCAGGTGATCGGGATCGGATTGCCGGAGGCGTCATCGACCGGCACGACCTGCCAGGACCCGGCAGCGGCGGTGTAGCGCAGCAGCACCGAGGTGTTCGAAACGCTCTGGGAGCCGACCTGGCGCGGGCACGGCACCGATCTGGCCCTGGGCCCACACCTCGTTGCCCTCGCCCGGCGAGGCGCCCACCACCTCCACCTGCGACGCCGGCATCCCCAGCACCGGCTGGGCGGTGAGGCCACTGGCGGCCCGGGCTTGGCCGGTGCTGGCGAAACCGACAGCGATGAGAACGACGAGCAGCGCGGCGACGCCCTCGGTCATCCACGCTGCTCGCCGGGCGCGCGCCGGCGTCAAAGCGACTGGGCGTTGCATTGGAGCCGGGCCACCGCCGCCTGGGCGCGGATCCGAAGCCGCGCCGGCAGGGGAGCGAAGGCCAGCCGGCTGACCGCCGCCTGTCCCGGCCCGACCAGGTAGTGAAGGAATCGCTGGGTGGCCGCCGCCGCGCGCGGCTCCATTCCGGCCTCGCAGAGATCGCGGTATACGAGCACGTAGGTCTCGGAGACGATCGGGTAGGCGGCGGCGGGCGGCGCGTTGATGGTGTCGAGGCTGAGGCTGCCGGCCGGACGCGGTCCGTTCCCGACCGCGCTGGTGCTGGCCGGGGTGGGAGCGACGTAGGCCTGCGCGGGGTTGAGCAGCCGCGCTGCCCGCAGGCCGCCGGGCAGCGCCTTGGACGGATCGATGTATCCGATGGCACCGTTGGTCTGACCGACCGTCTGGCTCACAGCAGCGTCCTGATCCTCAGGCGTCCCCCCCGGCCAATTGACCGCGGGGCCGCTGCCGACCTGCCGCCGCCAGCGCTTGGAGGCCGCCGCCAGGTAGGTGGTGAACAGCGTCGTCGTCTCGGCCGGCGCCCCGAGGTGCACGATCGAGACCGCCGTGGCCGGGAGGCGTACGCCGGGGTTCTCTCGCGCGATTACGCGGCTGTTCCACTGCCGGATGCTGCCCAGGTAGATCTGGGCCAGCGTCTTGCCGCTCAGCTTCAGGGGCGAGCGCACCGAGGGCAGGTGGTAGACGACGGCCACCGGCGAGAACCCGACCGGAAGGTACAGCGCCGAAGTGTCTCCGATCCGGGGCAGATTTCCGGCCGCCCGCCAACTCGCCGAGGACAAAAACGAGAGGCGGCCGGCGCGAAAACGAGCCATCGCCGCTGGGGCACTGGTCAGCTGGTAGTTCAGTGTGATGCCCTGCGTCGCCAGCTCGGAGCCCACCTCCTCGTAGATCGGGTACGCGTCGCTCGAGCCGGCGCCGTGCAAGATCACCGAGCTGGGTGGCGGCTGGGCCGGGACCGTGGGCGCGCGGCTGATCGAGCCGCAGCCGGCCGCGGCCAGCGACGCCACGGCAGCCGCCAGGGCCACGCGCAGCGGTCTGCCGAACCGTCCGATCCGCGCGCGTATCTAGCTGCTGTTCTGACTGGCTGCACCCGGGGTCTTCTCGAATGCGCAGCGGAAGTTCTCGGGCTGCGAAACGGGCTCTGAGCCGGCGAACCCGCCCTTGTTGTGGTTGTCGTAGACGGTCACGTACTGCAGCGTCTCCGGCTGCGGTACGGCGGGCTCGGGCGTCGGATTCGGCTGGCCCTCGTTGTGGTTGCCGGTCGCGCCCGGCGACACGCCCTCCGAGCCGGCGGCGTCCGAGCCGGCGGCGGTGGTCACCAGCGTGGCGCTCATCTCGCGCTGGTCCTGCAGTCCGCGGCTCGGATCCTGCTCGACCGTCGCCGTCAGCGGCGAGTCGTCGATCGTCGACTCGAGCTTCACCCGGTTGGCGGCCCCGATCAGCTGCGCCGCGGTGGGCAGGTAGCCGCCGAGCTGCACGCACTGCTGGCTGGCCCAGAAGTAGTTGTTCTTGCCGATCTGCTGGTTGGTGAGCGGGTACGGAGCCGACATCAGGCACCAGGTGCCGAGATCGACGGTGGTCGGCGGGCAGCTGCGGGTGAGTTGGTTGGCGGTCTGGCCCCCCACCTTCCTGGCGTTGGGCACAGTGGGCAGGTCGCGGAGCGGGGATCTTCGGCAGGTACTTGCGCCGGGATGCGGCCGTTGGGACCCAGCCGCACCGCCACCGACCGCGCCGACGTGCGGATCGGTGCCCCGAGGCTCCGGCCAACCCGGTGCTCGCCATGATCAGCGCCAGCACCGAGACCGCCAGCGCCGCCCACGCCACCGGGCCGCCGCCCGTGCCAGCGACTTGCACGGCGCCCGTTCACGCGTCCGGCTCCTGCCGTCGGCTGCGCGGCGGGCCTCGTCGTCGAGCTCGACGCGCTCGATGCTCCACAGCGTGCGCGACGTCGATCTGGTGCGCCGGCGAGAGCAGCGCATCGAGCGCGACCCCGGACAGCGTCTCGTGCTCGATCAGCGCCTCGGCGGTCTCGCGCACCGTGTCCCAGTTGCGCGCGCAGCACGTGGGTGGCCCGGGCCTCGGCGTCGCCGACCATCCGCTCGACCTCGCGGTCGATCAGGTCCAGCGTCGAGGGTCCGGTGCTGCCCAGGTCCTGCAGCGAGGCGCCCAGGAACACCTCGCCGCCCGCCTCGCCGATCGTCACCGAGCCCGAGCTTGCTCGGACATCCCGAACGAGGTCACCATCCGCCGGGCCAGCTGCGTGGCGGCGTGCAGGTCGTCGGTGACACCGGTCGACAGCTCGGCGAACGCGATCCGCTCGCCGGCGGCGCCGGCGAGCATCGCGATCAGCTGCATCTCCAGGCCGGTGCGTGTGTGCACGGTCGCGTCGCGGTCGGTGAGCATGTGGGCGGCGGTGCCGAGCTGGCGCCCGCGGGCGACGATCGAGAGCTTGCGATGGGCCGTGGCCTGGCCGATGGCCTCGGTGACGACCGCGTGCGAGGACTCGTGGATCGCGATCAGCTGCCGCTCGGAGGCGGTCAGCAGGGCGGGCTTGGCCGGCCCGGCCAGCACCCGGTCGATCGCCTCCTCGAGCGTCGGCTGCTCGATCTCGACCCTGCCCTCGCGGACGGTGAGCAGCGCGGCCTCGTTGACGACGTTGGCCAGCTCGGCGCCGGAGAAGCCGGGGGTCAGCTTGGCGATCTCCTCCAGCGACACGCCGGGCGCCAGCGGGCGCTTTCTGCGCGTACAGCTGGAGGATCGCCAGGCGGCCGTGGACGTCGGGCACGTCGACGGTGACCTGGCGGTCGAACCGCCCGGGTCGCAGCAGCGCCGGGTCGAGGATGTCGGGGCGGTTGGTGGCGCGCCAGCACCACCAGGCCCAGGTCGCCGGCGAAGCCGTCCATCTCGACCAGCAGCTGGTTGAGCGTCTGCTCGCGCTCGTCGTTGCCCTGGCCGATGCCGGCGCCGCGCTTGCGCCCGGCGGCATCGAGCTCGTCGATGAACACGATCGCCGGCGCCGCCTTGCGGGCCTTGCGGAACAGGTCGCGCACGCGCGCCGCGCCGACGCCCGACCAGCGACTCGACGAACTCCGAGCCCGACAGCGAGAAGAAGGCGGCATCGGCCTCGCCGGCCACCGCCTTGGCCAGCAGCGTCTTGCCGGTGCCCGGCGGACCGACCAGCAGCACGCCCTTGGGAGCGGCGGCGCCCGACCGCGGTGTACTTGGTCGGGTCGGCCAGGTAGTCGCGGATCTCGCGCAGCTCGGCCACCGCCTCGCCGGCCCCGGCCACGTCGTCGAAGGTGATCGCGGTGTGCGCTGCCCTTGCCTCGCGCCGTTGCCCTTGCCGCGTGAAGCTGGAGAACGCCGGCGATGCCCGCCGGCCCGCCGTCGGCCGAGATCCGCGTGAAGAAGGCGAACAGGCAGACCAGCAGCACGATCGGGATCAGGAACTGGACCAGCAGCTGGCGCTCGGGCTTGCCCGACTGCGGATCGACGGTGACCCGGGCGCCCGCCGTTGGTCAGCGAGGTCGACCAGCCCCTGGGTGGCGGCGCCCGAGCTCGGGTAATTGGCGTAGAAGCGCTGGCCGCTGAAGGTGTCGACCACCACGCGGTTGTCGTGGTCGAGCAGGGTGGCGTCGGCGATCTGGTTCTCCTTGGCCAGCAGCAGCGACCCGGGAGAGCGGGTACTCCGCCCCGGTGTTGCCGGGCGACAGTGACGCCAGCAGCACGAAGAAGACGATGATCAGCGCGATGCTGGCCAGCAGCAGCCCGGTGGTCAGCAGGTCACGGGTGAGAAAGCGCCAGACCCCGCAGCCGAAGTCGGCCAGCGCGGTCAGCGCCGGGTGGCGGCGCTTCTTGGCCAGCCCGGACTGGACCCTGGCGCCGCGTCGCCCGTTGCCGGTCGCGCCGTTGCGCCGGGCCCGGCCGACCACGGCCCGTTCGGTCGTGGCCCGTTCGGTCGCGGCCCGCTCGCTCGCGGCCCGGGCGAGGACTGACCATCGTTCTTGTCGCTGGCGCTCATGTGTTCGGCTGGACGGCACCCCGGGCCGCGCAGCTATCCCCGCCACGGTGGCGGGACCGCGGCCGGATGTATGACGCACCACGCTCGCCGTGGCTAGGGTGTTCACCAAAATCTCACAAATGCTTTTGACATCGGTGTCACACACTCTTCACATCATGGTGACATTTCCTTCACAGTGAGATTCCCATTCACATTTCCTCTACATCTCGTTTACTCGTGTAGGGAACCGCGCCAGCCGATTGCACTGAGACGTTCACAAGATGTTCTCTGGTGGCTCCGAGAGCCGCTGTACCGTGGCCGCGCGGCAATGGGGCTGGCCGGGCCCTGTCCATCTACCCACACGTGACCCAGGAGGTCCGATGAACTTCAAGCGCATCCGGAGGCGGACCGCCCTCGCGGTCTGCCTCGCCGTGCTCGGGCCGGCGGCGGCCTTCGCCGCCGCCAAGACCGTCATCTCCATGAGCGGATCGACGTCGGTGTACCCGCTGGCGGTCCAGCTGGCCACCAAGTACAACTCGCTGCACCGCAACGTCGGTTTCCGGATCTTCCAGGGCGGATCCGACATCGGGATCAACGACGTCGCCCACGGCCGAGTCACCGATCGGCAACTGCTCTCGCGATCCCGAGCCTGGCATCGACCCCCACGGCCTCACCTTCACCAAGATCGCGCGCGACGGTGTCTGCGTGATCACCAACAACTCCAACCCGGTCTCCGACCTGTCGCAGAACCAGGTGCAGGCGATCTTCGACGGCAGCGTCAGCAGCTGGTCATCCGTCTCCGGCGCCCGCGTGCACGGAGCTATCGACCTGCTCACCCGCACGGCTGCCTCCGGCACCGCCGACGCCTTCCAGCAGATCTTCATGGGCGGCACCGCGCCGGGCGCGCACCGGATCTCCGGCACCGCGGTGGCCAAGCAGTCCAATGGCCTGGTCGCCGAGGCTGTCCGGTCCGATCCCGAATGCCATCGGCTTCGTCTCGCTCGACTTCACACCCGGGACCCACACGGTTCCCTACCAGGGTGTGCCCTGCACCCTGCGCAACGCCAAGAGCGGTCAGTACCAGGGCGTGCGCAACTTCTGGATGGTCAGCCGCGGCAAGCCCAAGGGCAAGGCCAAGTCCTTCTTGAACTGGGTCACCCACTCCGGGACCGCCCGCGCGATCATCAACAAGAACTGGATCCCGCTGCACTAGCGACGAAGCTCAGGGGTAGCTGAACCGGGGATGCGGATTCCACGACCTGGGGGCGAGCGCGCCGAGTGGTTGCTCGGCGCGCTCTCGGTCGCGCTGCTGGCGGTGATCGCAGCGCTGGTGATCTTCGTGTTCATCAACGCCTGGCCGTCGTTTTCCCACAACGGCCTGGCCTGGTTCGGCTCCGGCGGCAACGTCAACACGCAGCTTGCACAACATCTATCACTCGCCGGCCAACCCGGCGCACTATGACTACAAGATCCGTGCCTGGCCGCTGATCTACGGGACTCTGCTCAGCACCGGTCTGGCGGTGATCGTAGGCCTGGGACTGGCCCTGCTCGGGGCGGTGTTCCTAGTCGAGTTCGCCCCGCCGCTGCTGCAAGCGAACCCTCCGTCCCGCGGTCCGGCTGCTGGCCGGGGTGCCATCGGTTATCTACGGCCTGGTCGGTCTGCTGGCCCTGGCACCGCTGGTCAACAAGTACCTGGTCAGCCCCTCGTTCAAGCTGGCCGTGGCGCCGATCGTGCAGGTCACCGGCACCGGCCTGCTGCTGGCCAGCGTGATCCTCACCATCATGATCACGCCGATCATGCTGGCCATCATCGCCGACGCGCTTGAGTCGGTGCCGACGATCTGGACCGAGGGCTCGGCGGCGTTGGGCGTCAACCGCTGGCGGACGATGTGGCGGATCTCGGTGCACACCATCCGTCCGGCCATCGCCGCCGGGATCGTGCTGGCCACTGCTCGCGCGCTCGGGGAGGCGATCATGCTGGTGATGGTCTCGGGCGGGTTCGGGTTCTCGCCAAACCCGCTCGACGGCTTCAACTTCTTCCTGGAGCCGATCCTGCCGCTGGCCGCCGCGATCGTCCAGAACTCCGACGGCCTGTTCTCGGTCAAGCCGTTCCCACAGACGATCTACGCCTTCGCAGCCGTACTGCTGGTGTCGGCCGGGCTGCTGTCCTTCGCCGGCTGGGTGGCGCGGCGACCGCTGCGCCGCTACGGGCTTCGATGAGCACCGCCGTCGACACGGGTCCGGTGCGGCGCACCCGGCCCCGCGAGTCGTCCTCGGCCTGGCCGCTGATCGACCGGCTCGGCCTGGCCGCGTGCTGGATCGCCGGCATGTTCCTGTTCTTGTGCGCGATTGGGATCGTCGTCTTCATGGCCGTCAAGGGGATCCAGTACATGCGGCTGAGCCTGCTGTTCGAGCATCCCACCGCCGCGGTCGATCAGAGTCAGGCCGGAGGGTTTCTGGACCCGATCGAGGGGACCATCGCCCTGACACTGCTGGGAATGCTGATCGCCGGCCCCATCGGCCTGG
Organism: uncultured Solirubrobacterales bacterium; assembly: GCA_963754375.1. Taxonomy (GTDB): domain Bacteria; phylum Actinomycetota; class Thermoleophilia; order Solirubrobacterales; family Solirubrobacteraceae; genus Palsa-465. Next base: position 653,219 of record CAVWFX010000010.1, on the reverse strand, counting down.
GAATCGCCGTGTGGCTATCGGAGTACGGCCGTCCGGTGTGGCTGGCCAGGCTGGTGGAGTCCGGTGTCGACATCATCGCCGGCGTGCCGAGCATCGTGCTGGCTATCTTCGGGCTAATCGTGTTCAGCGCCTCACTGTTCGCCCCTCTGTCAGTGTCATCAGAGGGTGTCGCTTCCTACGGGAGGTCGTTTCTGATCGCCGGAATCATGATGTCGCTCGTCGCCCTGCCCCTGATGGTGGGCGCTACCCGCGAGGCGCTGCTGGCGGTGCCCAACAACGTACGGGAGGCCAGCTATGCTCTCGGGAAGTCACGCTGGGTGACGATCAGGTACGTCTTGCTTCCCGCCATTCGCCCCGGCATCGCCACCGGCGCCGCGCTGGGCATGGGTCGGATCGTGGGTGACACTGCGATTGCGATCGTGCTGCTCGGCGGGACTCTGCTCAACCAGCCCGGCGGTGGTCCGTGGCCGCTCGACTACCTGAGTGGCACCGGGTCGACATTGACCACCTACGTCTATAACAACTCGCCGGTCGGAGAGGGCAACGCGCCCCAGAAGGCGTACGCGGCAGCGTTCTTCCTGCTGCTGATCGTGCTCGTTCTGAATTGGATGGTCGATCGCCTGACCAGGGGCGGCCGGCAGGTGACGGCGTGGAGTCGCTGAACCCGCCGCCGCCGATCCGCAAGATCGACCCGGGCGCGGTTCGGCGGGCCGCGCCGGCCGTGTCGGTGACCGACACGCTGGAGGCGATCCCGATCCCGAGCCCGTCGGGCGCGGCGGCTGCCGGCGCACCGTCACCGGCTCGCGAGCGGATGCGCTGCGAGCGGGTCACGATCGCCTACGCGGCCAAGATCGCCGTCAACGCCGTCGACCTGCCAGTGGCCCAGGGCGAGGTGCTGGCGCTGATAGGTCCCTCGGGCTGCGGCAAGACGACACTGCTGCGAGGACTCAACCGCCTCACCGAGCTGACCGCGACCGCCGCCCGCGGCGGTCGCATCACCCTCGACGGCCAGGACATCGACGAGCTCGAGGTCACCCAGTTGCGGCGCCGCGTGTCGATGGTCTTCCAGCAGCCCAACCCGTTCCCGATGTCGATCTACGACAACGTGGCCTACGCGCTGCGCGAGCACGGCGAGAAGCGCCGGCGCCGGCCCCGCCGGTCAGAGCTCGAGCCCAAAGTGGTGGAGGCGCTGAAGCGCGCCGGACTGCACGATGAGGTCGGCGGCGACCTCGACCACCCCGCGCTCCGGCTGTCGGGCGGCCAACAGCAGCGCCTGTGCATCGCGCGATCGCTGGCCGCGAGCCCGGAGGTGCTGCTGCTCGACGAGCCGTGCTCGGCGCTCGATCCCCGCTCGACGGCGGTGATCGAGGAGCTGATCGTGCGGCTCAAGCGCGATGTCGCTGTGGTGATCGTCACCCATAATCTCCAGCAGGCGCGGCGGATCGCCGACCGGGTCGGATTCATGTACCTCGGCGAGCTGGTCGAGTACGGAACCGCGAACCAGGTCTTCGAGGCTCCCCGGACCCAGCGGACCCGCGACTACGTGGCCGGAGCGTTCGGATGATCCGCCCGGCGGTCGTGCTGTTCGGCATGGCGGCGCTGGTGGCGCTGACCGGCTGTGAGTCGACCGTCGACGCCGCCCGCAAGATCACCCGGCAGGGCACCAGCGCGTTCAAGGCCCAGGGGCTCAGCGTCGGCCGGGTCGACCGGCGGATCCGGATCCTCTCCACCGCGATCGTCCATGACGCCAACGGGACCGCCGCCGTGGTGGCAGTGCGCAACACCGGGCCGCGGGCGATGGCCGATGCGCCGATCGCCATCGACGTCCTGGGCGCCGGTCGACGCAGCATCTTCCGCAACAACTCGCCGGGGCTGGAGAACTCGCTGACCCACGTCCCACTGCTGCTGCCCGGGCAACGCGTCGACTGGGTCAATGACCAGGTGCTGCCGACCGGCACCGCCGTCGGACTGGTGGCGCGGATCGGGGCCGGGCGGAGCCTCGGATCACCACCGCCCAGGATCGAAACCCGGTCGGTCCATCTGAGCTACGACGATGTCAGCGGCTGGACCGCCGACGGGACGGCCGTCAACGCCAGTCACGTGGCCCAGCTTCGCCTGGTCCTGTTCGCGACCGCACGCCACCAGGGCAAGATCGTCGCCGCCGGGCGAGCCATCATCACCCGCCTGATGCCCGGCAAGAGCGCGCGCTTTCACGCCTATTTCATCGGCAACCCCCATGGAGCGCAGCTTTCGATCAGCGCGCCCCCCTCGATAATTGCGAAGTAGGGAGTCATGTCCACAGAAGCCCCACCCCCCACCTTTGACCCCGAGCGCCAGGGCCCGATCTCGAACTGCCAGCAGTGCGGCGCGGCGCTGGCGCCAGACCAGCGCTACTGCCTGAGCTGCGGGCGTCGTCTGAGCGCGCCCCGGGTCGACTACCGCGGCGCGTTGGGACTGGGCGCCGGCCCGGCCGGTGCGCCGGCGCCGGCGCCGCACCGCGACACCCGCGGGCCGCTGCTGCTCCTCGGCGGGATCGCCACCATCCTGCTCGCACTGGGCGTGGGGATCGTCATCGGTCGAGGCAACGGGCCTGCGGCCGGCTCGTCAAAGCCCACGGTGGTGACCGTCGCCGGCGCCACCGCGGCGCCGGCCACCGGCGCTGCCGCGACCGGGTCGAGCGCCGCCACCGCGGCGAGCTCCGGATCGGTCACCGACGAGTGGCCGGCGAGCGCTTCGGGCTGGACCGTGGAACTGTCCTCCCTGGTCACGTCCGCCAACGCCTCGGACGTGAGCGCCGCCAAGAGCGCGGCCACTGCCAAGGGCGCCACCGCGGTCGGGGTGCTCAACGGCGATCAGCACGGCGGCACCCCGGCGAGTAGGTACGTCATCTACTCGGGTCGCTTCACCAGCAAGCGCCAAGCCCAGGCCGCGCGCGCAAAGCTGACCAAGGACTTCCCCGGAGCGTTGGTGCTGCACGTGACGCCCAAACGCAGCTCGGGTTCGGGCGCGAATGCCACAGCACAGCACCGGACCGGCGTCGGGCTCGGCCGGCGCCTCGCAGGCGACCTCCGAACGCCACCTGTCCGGCACCGCCTACGAGAAGGCGTCGTCCAAGCTGCCGTCCAGCGTCGGAACCGGGGGCGCACCGCCACCGACCGACCATAAGAAGGCCGGCGATGGGACCTCCGGCTCCTGCATCGGGTGCTGATGGCCGGCGAGGGCAACGGACAGCCGCATGGGCCGCGCTGGGGACAGGCCCGGGCCGGGGTCATCTCCGGCCTGCGGCGGATGGGACTGGCCCAGCCCGCGCCCCCACCGCCGCCAGAGCCCGGTTCGCCGGGCAGCTCCCAGGCGCTCGACGCCGGCGAGCTGGCGGCGCGCCGCGCCGAGTTGGCCGCCCGCTTCGCCGAGCTGCAGTGGGACCTCGGTGGCATCGTCTACGAGATGGCCAGCCGTGACCACTTCCGGCTGGAGGTGCTGGTCGCACGTGCAGCGGAGCTGCAGGAGGTGGAGAGCAATCTCGCCGAGGCCGAGCGGCTGCTTCGCCTCGACGACGCTGGGCGCCGCCGGGGCCTGCCCCAGCTGCGGATCACTCTACGCCCGCGGCGCCGACTACTGCTGGCACTGCGGGATGGCGCTGATCCAGTCGCCGCCCTCGCCCTCCGGGGAGCCGGCGTCGTGACGGCCGCGAGTTGCCCGAATTGCGCCGCGCCGCTGGCCTCCGACCAGCGCTACTGCGTGCGCTGCGGGCAGACGCTGTCCTCGGCGCTGGGCGGGATCCGCGGCGCCTTGGCCGCCGTGCCCGCCCACGATTCCGCGCCACCCCGTGGCCCGCTGCACCGGCGCGGGCCCCGCCTCGCCGGCGCCTTCACCGGCATGCTGGCCGCCGGCCTCGGCGTGGGGGTGCTCGCCGGCGCGCTGATCGCTCCTCAGACCCCGGTGTCCGCGGCCCAGCTGATCGCGGTGCGCGTGCCGGCCGCGGGCGCTCCGGCGTCCGGGACTGCGTCGGCGCCCACGACCTCGGCCGCGAATGCGGCCGCCCTGCAGCCGGCCGCCCCGGCAGCGCCGCCGCCGCCCCCGACCGCCGCCGCCACCACCACTCAGGCGTCTTCGAGCGCGAGCAACTCGAGCTCGGGCAGCCCCAGCTCGAGCAACACCAGCAGCTCGAGCACCACGACGAGCTCCAGCAGCACCACCACGACTTCGAGCTCGACCACTCCCACGCCCGCTCCGGTAAAGCTCCCCGCGATCAAGCATGTGTGGCTGATCGTGCTCTCCGACCAGTCGGTCAACTCCCTGTTCGGTCCGAGCTCTCCGGCCACCTACCTGAACAAGACGCTCCTGCCTCAGGGCACGCTCCTGAGCGACTACTACGCCACCGCGCATGGAGCCCTGGCCGACGGCATTGCCCTGCTCTCCGGCCAGGGCCCGACGTCGCAGCTTCAGGCCGACTGCCCCACCTACGACGCCGTGGCTCCGGGAACCGTCGATCCCAACACCGGCCTGACCAAGGGCGACGGCTGCGTGTTCTCCGACAAGGTCACCACGCTGCCCGACCAGCTCACCGCCAACCAGCTCACCTGGCGCGCGTACATCGCCGGCCAGGGAGCGCCCGGCGACCCCGCCACCACCTGCCGCCATCCGGCCCTCGGCGCCGCCGATCCCACCGCGGCCACCTCCACCCCGCTGGACGGCTACGTGACCCGCCGCAACCCGTTCGTGTACTTCGACACGCTGACCGCGCAGCCGGCCTGCTCGAACAATGACGTCGGCCTCAGCCAGCTCAGCGCCGATCTGTTCACCGGCAAGATCCCGAACTTCTCCTGGATCGCGCCCGACCTGTGCGCCGCCGGTGCCGACGGCGCCTGCCCTCCCGGCGACGCCGTCACCGGCGCCGCCGCCGCCGACCAGTTCCTGTCGGCCTACGTCCCGCAGATCGAAGCGACGCCCATGTACAAGAAGGACGGGATGATCGTCATCCTCTCCGACCAGGCGCCGGCGTCGGGTCCGAATGCCGACTCATCGGCCTGCTGCGGCCGGCTCGACTACGCCAACACCAGCAACCCCGGGGGAGCCGCCCAGCCGGGTGCCGGCGGTGGGCGCACCGGCGCGCTGGTCATCTCGCCGTTTGCCGCCAAGGGCGCCACCGACTCGACGCCCTCGGATCACTACACCCTGCTGAGCACGCTCGACACCCTGTTCAATGTGGAGGCACTCGGCTACGCCGCCAAGCGCCAGCCCTTCGGCCAGTCGGTGTTCCCGAGCGAGTCGGGCGGCAGCGACAGCACCACGACCTAGTCTCCCCGAGCGCGAACCTCGGCTGGGGCTGGCCGGCGGGAAGGTGGCCCAGGGGGGCAAGGTCCGTTGGGAAGTTGACCCTAAATGTCATGGTCAACTCCCCAGTCGACCGGGGTTTGTCACGTTATGCATGCCCACCGGCCGCCAGGTCCCTTCCCTTCCTGGCCGCCGTTCGCCAGCGCCCGGTATCCGCACCCAGGACTCTTGATCTAAGGCTCCGGGACGTACGACTCAGCCCTTGCCGACGCGCTTGGCCTCCTCCTGGCGCAGCTCGATCCGCCGGATCTTGCCGGTCAGCGTCTTGGGCAGGTCGGGCACGAACTCGATCAGCCGGGGGTAGGCGTAGGCCGACAGGTGGTCACGGACGAACGCCTTGATCTCCTCGGCCAGCTCGTCGGACCCCTCGTAGCCGCCGGCCACCACCACGAACGCCTTGACCACGTTGCCGCGCCGCTCGTCCGGTGAGGCGACCGCCGCCGCCTCGGCCACCGCCGGGTGCTCGAGACAGGCCGACTCGACCTCGAACGGCCCGATCCGATAGCCGGCCGAGATGATCACGTCGTCGGCCCGGCCCTCGTACCAGTAGTAGCCGTCCTCGTCGGCCGAGGCCGCGTCCTTGGTGTGAAACCAGTCGCCGCCGAAGGTCTCCTCGGTGTCCTCGGGCGGGCGGTTCCAGTAGCCCAGCGGGTAGTGAGGGTTCGACCGGGCCTTCAGGCAGATCTCGCCGCGCTCGCCGGTCGCCACCGGACGCTCGTCCTCGTCGAGGATCTCCACCTCCCAGCCCGGCATCGGCTTGCCCATCGACCCCTCGCGGACGTCCATGAATGGGTAGTTCGCGCACAGCGGATAGGACTCGGTGAGCCCGTAGTAGTCGAGCACGGTGACGCCGTACTGCTCGCGGACCCAGCGGATCGCCTCGGGGTTCAGCGGCTCGCCGGCCGAGCACACGATCCTGAACTTCTGCGGGATAGCGCGTGCCGGCGTCGCCGATCGACATCATCGAGCGGATCGCGGTGGGGGTCCCGAACACGTTGGTGACCTCGTGGCGCGAGAGGAAGTCCAGCTGCTTGTGGGGGTCAAAGCCGCCCTCGCGCTGGTACACAGCCTGCACCGCGCCGTAGCGCCAGGGGCCGAGCAGCGGCGCGATCCCGGCCGCCCAGGCCCACTCGCCCATCCCGTGGAACACCTCGCCGTCGCGGATGTCGTGGCAGTAGACGAACTCCTCGTGGGCCAGGATGTAGCGATGGGCGTGCAGGATGCCCTTGGCCAGCCCGGTCGTGCCCGAGGAGTAGTAGAGCTGGGCGGGATCGTCAGCCGCGGTGTCGACGACCTCAAAGTCGGTCGAGCCGCCGCTGAGCAGCTCATCGTCGAGGATCAGCACCTCGTCGACCAGCGAGCGCTCGATGCGATCGGCGTTGGCCTGCGTTGGTGACCAGCACCTTGGCGCCGGAGTCGGTCAGCGCGGTGGCGGATCCCCTCGTCGCCGTACAGCACCGACATCGACAGCAGAATCGCGCCCAGCTTCCAGGTGCCGAAGAACGCCGCCGCGGTCTCGGGCGTCGGCGGCAGCAGCATCGCCACCCGGTCCCCGCGCTGCACCCCGTGCGCGGCCAGCACGTTGGCGAACCGGTTGGAGTTGTCCTGCAGCTCGCCCCAGTCGACCCGGCGGACGTTGCCCTTGAAGTCCTCGTGGATCATCGCCAGCCGGTCGCGCGGATGCTGGTCGCAGACGTCGACGGCGATGTTGTAGCGCTCGGGCACCGCCCAGCGATGGTTGGCGCACGCGTCTCTCGTATGAAGTGACTGACGGTGTTCGGCTCATCGGCCAATCATGCCCGATGGGCGCCTGGCGCTCTGCCCGCCGTGAGACTCTCCCGACCGGCCGCCCCGGTGTTGAAGCGGCCGGCCGGGTCCTGGATCTCATCTCCCGACGACCGTCCCGGTGTCAAGCGGCCGGCCGGGATCCCCGGATCAGCTCTCGGGCCGGCTCCACTCCTCGGCCACGCGCAAGAAGCCCGGCTGGGCCGCCTCGCCGATCACGCCTTGACGGTGCGCCCCCGCTTCGGCGGCGGCAGCGGGCAGTTCGCGGCCGGGCGCGACCGGCCCGGTGGAGCGCGCGCGGCGCCGGCGGTCGGCGAAGCCGAGGTAAAGGACCAGCTCCCAGTCGGGCAGCTGGCCGTTCGGGACGGCCTGGGCGGGGGCGGACCGCCGCGAGCGGCGCCGGCTGGAACCGCTCGGGCTTGTAGAGCCAGGAGACGACGTTGGTCCAGATGTCGACCAGTGAGTTGCGGATGCCGACGAAGGCCACGATCGCGTAGCTGGCCAGCACCGCGTTGACCGCGGCGAACACCGCGTCGCCCCACAGCCCGTGCTGGTAGGCGCCCATGAAGGTGTAGGCCGACAGCGCCACCAGCACGTAGGGCAGCACCACGTAGACGAACGCCGGCACCGTGCGGTTGCGGACCTTGGGAGTGCGCATGAACCGACCCTTGGCGCCCGTCAGCCCCTGCACGATCGAGCTCAGGCTGCCGGCCAGGTTGACCGGCAGCAGGAGCAGGTTGAAGCCGTAGATCCGCAGCACGTCGAGCGCGCTTGTAGCCGCAGTAGTGGAGGTCCATGGCCATGGCCAGGAAGTACGGCACCGCCGCCAGGTAGGTCAGCGGCGACAGCAGGTGCCCGTTGAAGCGGAACACCATCAAGAACAGCACCGACAGCGAGCTGAAGAACACCGAGGCCATGTAGTTGAGCCGCAGCAGCAGCTCGGTGAATGAGGTGCGCTCGTCGCGCCAGCGCCGCTCGCGGACGCAACGGCGCAGCTTGGAGATGATCAGCAGCCCGCCGTTGGCCCAGCGATGGCGCTGAATGCACAGGGCGCCGAAGTCGGGCGGAGTGGCGCTGTAGCTCAGGCGCTCGGGGTAGTTGTAGGTCGCCCATCCGTGCGCGGCCAGGTCGATCGTCGACTCGGTGTCCTCGATCACCGTCCGGTCCTGGATGTAGCGGCGAATCGGCCAGCCGCCCTGATACTCGATCTCCTCGACGTCGTCGAGCGCCTGCTTGCGCAGGATCGCGTTGGCCCCGACCCAGAAGGATGCGCCGTAGAAGGTCATCCCCTGGTGGATGATGTGCTGCAGGTCGGTGGTGGCGCCGGCGATCCGCTCGATCCGGGTGGCGGCGCCGGGGAACGCGCTGTAGGGAGCCTGGGCGACGGCGACCTTGTGGTTCTCGCCGCGCTCGAGCAGGTACACCAGCCGCAGGCAGTACTCGGGCAGGATCACGCTGTCGGCGTCCAGGGTGAGCACGTAGTCGCGAGTGCGGTACCACCAGATCGGCCTCGCCCTCCTCGACCGGCACCAGCACGCGGCCCGCCGGAGTCAGCCTCTCGCTGTAGCGCCCGCCCATCAGGCCGATGTAGCTGTTGAGGTTCATCGCCTTGTTGGCATCCGAGGACAGCGACACGTAGCGCTTGCGCTCGAAGCTCGAGAGCTCGGCCCGGAAGGTCCAGGCCAGCCGCCGGTACAGCTGGGCCACTCGCGCCGGCGGCAGCTTGGCCGGATCGTCCTCGGCGGCCGCGCGCAGCGCGACCCCGGTCACGGCGAGGTCGGATCCGAGCTGGCCCAGCACGTGATTGGCGAAGAACCGCTCGTTGTGGTCCGACGGGTCATACGCCTCCACCAGCTCGTTGATCCAGGCGGCGGCGAACTCGTAGTGCTCGGCCAGGGTGGTGATCTCCTCCACGGTCAGCTCGCGCTCGGTGTCGCCCATCTCTTCGTAGTGCATCAGCGCCAGGTCAAAGCGGTTGCGGGGCTCGAGCAGGAGCCGCTGGATCTCGTCGGGCAGTGCGCGCGCCGCCGCCAGCTTGCGATACGGGCCGGCGTAGCGCGGCTCTGGCGGATCGTCGATCAGCAGCACCACCCGCAGGTCCGGGTACTCCTGCAGCGCCGCCGACAGAAGCGTCATCCGGATCACCGACTCCTCCTCCTGGTAGGAGGGGATCAGCGCGGTCAGCGACGGCGTCTTACCCGGAGAAGGCCTCGTCCAGCAGCGCGCGAGGGACGCGGCGGTGGCGCCGCGCGCGGTAGTAGAAGCCCAGCCGGCCGACCAGGTACGCGCACGCCGAGGCGGCCAGCATCGTCACCACGAACAGGAAGGCGACCGTCTCGAGGATGCTGGCGCGTCCGGGCCCACCGCTCAGCAGCTGGCTCTCGACCACGGTCACCACCAGCGCCAGCCAGGCGCCGACGGTGACGACCACGGCGGCGCGCCCGAGCATCATCGTCCACTCCCCGGCCAGCCGCGGAACCGCCGGCATCGGGTTGACGTGGCGGTCAGACGCCCCACTGGCGCCGCGGTCCGTCGCTTGCGCCGCCCGATCATCGGACCGCCCCCGCGGGCTCGCCGGGCGCGGTGAACAGCGGCTGCCAGGCCACGCGACGACTGCGCCGGCAGCTGCGGGCTGGGCGCCTGGTCGTGCGTGTACCACCTGGCCAGGTACGGCAAGCCCTTGTACATGACGCGATCTCCTTCGCGGTAGACGGCAGTAGGTGACCACGCGCGATGATGCGCGCCGTCCAGCAGCTGCGGCTTCGGCGCCCGCGCGCCCGCGGTCACCGGCCCGATCAGCAGCCACGGGCTGGGGGTGGTGCCCTGGGCCGGCGCGTCGGGCGGCGCTGCCCTGGCTGAACCACTTCGCCTGGTAGATGCTGCGATGCCAGACGACCTTGTAGCCCGCCACGTAGCCGTCCGCGGCCTGCCAGATCGGGTAGGGGCTGGTGGCCGGGTTGTCGGGCGGCGCCGGGGCCACCTGGGGCACGGTGTCCACGTTCTGGACCGCGCGCGGTTGACGTCCCCGCCAAGCGACTGAAGATGTGGGTGAACTCAAGCGGCGTCTGGGCCACCCCACTGCAGGTGTTCGACAGCACGCCGACCTGGGCGAACACGCTGCCGCACTCCGAGTCACGGTTCAGTGACCAAATCGACAACCGGGGGATGCGGTTCTGACCGACGAACGCCGTCAGCTGGCGGGCGTCGCTCGAGCGTGAAGCGCTCGGAGGTCACATCGTTGACCCCGATCATCACCGTGACGCCCATCTTGTGCCACACATCCGCCGTCGTCGAGCCCAGCCCGGCGCGGGAGAACATCGGCGCAAGCTGACCGTTGGCGGCCTCGAGCGCGCTCTTGACCGGGCCGAACATGCCCTTGGCGGAACCGACACCGGCCCCGAAGTCCATGGCCAGCACGTTGACCCCCTGGAGCTTCACCCCGGCCAGGAGCATCTGATGGACGGCCGACAACCCGGTGGGCGTCAGCCCGCTGGTGGCGACCGGAAGCGTCAGCCATACCCGCAGCGGCTTGCCGGCGGCGGCCTGGGTGCGCTGGACGGCGGCGACGGCGGCGGCGCGGCGCGCGTCGGCGGCGGGGTTGAGATTCGAGCCCTCGACGTCGAGGTCGATGGCGCTCACGCCGTAGCGCTGGATCGGAGCCAAGTACGCCGCCTGCAGGCTCTTGGCATCCGTGCAGACGTCGGCGAGCTCGGTGTTGGCCTCGCCGCCGAAGGAGATCATCGGCGCGCCGCCCTGAGCTTTCACCTGCGCGATCCTGGCGTCGAGGTTCAGGTTGGAGGCGGCCTGATCGAGCGTGTAGTAACCGCCCCAGCTGGGCGTGCACGGCGCCGAGTGGCCGGCCACGATGAACCCGAGGGCGACGTTGCCCACCGGATTGGCGGCCGGCGACTGGAAGGCGTACGTGGGTGTCAGCGTGACGTCCACGTACGGTGCGAACCAGGGCGCGGACGAGGTCGTGGCGGCGCCCGCCGAGCTGCTGCGCTTGATCCACAGCGCGCCCCCGGCGGCGAGCGCCGCGAGCGCGGCCATGAACACCAGAATCACGAACCACCGAAAGTTGGCGGGGAGGTGGTTCGTCAAGTGGCGCCCACGCCGGCTCGCGTGCCATGCTTGGCTTTACCTGTTCGTCATCCTTGACCATAACGTGCCCTCCGCTTGCCCTTCGGCTCCTTGCCGTCAGCGCCAGCGCAGCAGGACAATATAACAGCACGATGAATAGGGTTCGTCAACTCTGATGCAATTCTTCGAAGGGGTACTGGTCGGAGTTGTCGTGTTGGCGGCGGTCCTGTTCACCTGGCGCTCGCTCCATACCTCGCGCGAGCCGAGCGCGCCCGAGGCGATCGGGATGCAGTCGGCGCTGCACGCCGCCACCTCGACCCTGCCCCACCTGCGCGTGGGTCTGCACACGCGTTCGGCGGACTGAAGCCGTGCCCCACATCCGAGCGCTGACCGGGGCGGCGGCGGTCGCTCTGGCCGACACCCGTTCGGTCCTGTCGATCGACGGCGAAGGCCGCGAGCAGGTCCGGCCCGGGGACCTGCTGTCCCGGCTGCTGGAGCGCACCCCCGACGACCGCATGCACGTGGTGCCGCGGCTGATCTCCTCGGATCCGAGCTGTCCTTTGCGCTCGGCGGCGATGGCGCCGCTCACCGTCCAGGGCCGCCGGGCCGGAACGCTGATCGCCTTCTACCGCACGGTGGGACGGCCGCGCAACGACGAGCTGCGCGTGGTCCAGGAGGCAGCCAGCCTGGTCTCGGCTCAGGTCGAGCTGTCGGTCCTGCGCGAGCAGGAGGAGCGCCTGGCCCGGGCCGAGCTGCGGGCCCTGCGGGCGCAGATCAGCCCCCACTTCATCTACAACGCGCTGGCCGCAGTGGCCGGCGACATCCACGACCGCCCCGCCGAGGCCCGCGAGCTGCTGATCGACTTCGCCGAGTTCACCCGCTACCTGTTCCGCGACGGACGCTCGTACGTGACCCTGGCCGAGGAGATCGACCACGTCGAGCGCTACCTGCGGCTCGAGCAGGCCCGGTTCCGCGACAGCCTGCACGTGACGCTCGACATCCACCCCGCCACCCGCGGAGCGGTGGTGCCCGCGATGTCGGTGCAGCCGCTGGTCGAGAACGCCGTCCGCCACGGAGTCGAGCGGCGCGCGGGGACGGGCCGGATCCGTATCGAGTCGTTCATCGCCGGCACCGACGTCGAGCTGCGCGTCTGTGACGATGGCACCGGGATCGCGCCTGAGCGGGTCGACGCGGTACTGGCCGGCGCCGGCGGCGGAATCGGGCTGTCCAATGTCGACGCCCGGCTGCGGGCCACCTTCGGAGAGCGCCACGCGCTGCGGATCGAGTCCGAGCTCGGCGCCGGGACCACGGTGGTGATGACCGTGCCCAAGCTGGTCGGCGAAGAGACCCTGCGGCCGTTGCCGGTGGGCATCGCGCCCTGACCGGATGAGCGCCGATCAGCTCACCATCCTCGCCGTCGACGACGAGCTCACCCAGCTCGATGATCTGGCTCGGTTGCTGCGCAGCTCAGCCGGCGTCGGTGAGGTGGAGTGCGCCTTCGATGGCCACGACGCCCTGGTCAAGGCGTCGGCCAACGTCTATGACGCGATCTTCCTCGACGTCCGCATGCCCGACCTCGACGGCCTCGAGCTGGGCCGCGTCCTGCGCCGGTTCGCCACTCCGCCCCAGCTGGTGTTCGTCAGCGCCTATGACCACGCCGCCGTTGACGCCTTCGAGCTGCACGCGCTCGACTACCTGCGCAAGCCGGTCGGCCGCCACCGCCTGGAAGAGGCGATCGGCCGCGTGGCCGAGGCCGTCGAGCAGGCCCGGGTATCGAGCGAACGGGTGACCGCGGCAGCGCGTACCCACGCCGCGCCGGCCGGTGGCCTCGACAGTGAGATGGTGGCGGTGGCCACGCTGCACGGCGGCTCGACCCGCCTGTTGCCCCGCAGCTCGATTCATTACGTGCAGGCCTACGGCGACTTCGTCCGCATCGTCACCGGCGATGGGCGTTATCTCCTGCGCGGGACGCTGGCCGATATCGAGCGGCGCTGGGCGCAGTTCGGCTTCGTGCGCGTGCACCGCCAGTACGTCGCCAACCTGCGCAACGCGGTCGAGCTGCGCCCGCTGCTGGGCGGCACCGCCGAGCTGAGGTTCGCCGACGAGACGGCGATTCCCGTCGCCCGCCGGCACACCGCCGAGCTCGGGCGGCTGCTCAGCGTGTGAGCTGAGCGCCGCCCCGAGCCGGCCGGCGGAATTGGTCGCCGGAACTCGGCGGGTGTGACGGGCCGCTAGCTCTCCTCGGCGGCCTGCTCGTCCTTGATCTTGCCCTCCAGCTGCGACATCACGTCCGGGTCGCGCAGCGTGGTCACGTCACCAACCGCCCGTCCCTCGGCGATGTCGCGCAACAGCCGACGCATGATCTTGCCGCTGCGGGTCTTGGGCAGGTCATCGGCCCAGATGATCCGCTTGGGCCGCGCGAACTTGCCGATGCGGTCGGCCACTCGGTCGCGGATCTCGACGATCAGCTCGTCGCTGCCCTCGAGGTCGCCCTCCAGGGTCACGAACGCGCAGATCGCCTGACCCTGGTCCTCGTCGGCCTGCCCGATCACCGCCGCCTCGGCCACCTTGCCGTGAGACACGATCGCCGATTCCACCTCGGCGGTCGACAGCCGGTGTCCGGAGACGTTGACCACGTCGTCGATGCGGCCGATGATCCAGAAGTAGCCATCGGAATCCTTGCGCGCGGCGTCGCCGACGACGTAGGTCTCCTTGCCGAACTTCGAGAAGTAGGTCTCGATGAACCGGTCCTCCTCCTTGTAGAGCGACCGCAGCATCGACGGCCACGGTCGCTGGAGAACCAGCAGCCCCTGACCCTCGTCGATCGGCTCGCCGTCGCGCTCATCGACGACGTCGGCCTTGATTCCCGGGAACGGCCGCGTCGCCGATCCCGGCTTGGTGGCCACGATGCCGGGCAGCGGCGTGATCATGATCGCCCCGGTCTCGGTCTGCCACCAGGTGTCCACGATCGGGCACCGCTCACCGCCGACGACCTTGTAGTACCACAGCCACGCCTTGGGGTTGATCGGCTCGCCGACGCTCCCCAGCAGCCGCAGCTTCTCCAGGTTGGCCTTCTCGACGTACTCGACGCCCCACTTCATGCAGGCCCGGATCGCCGTCGGCGACGTGTAGAACAGCGTGACGCCGTAGCGCTCGCACAGCTCCCACCAGATCCCCTTGTGCGGGTAGTCCGGAGCCCCTTCCCACATCACCGAGGTGGCGCCGTTGAGCAGGGGCCCGTAGACGATGTAGGAGTGGCCGGTGACCCAGCCGACGTCGGCCGAGCACCAGTACACGTCCTCGTCGGGCTTTAGGTCGAACACGTACCGGTGGGTGGCGCTGACTCCGGTCAGGTAGCCGCCGGTGGTGTGCAGGATGCCCTTGGGCTTGCCCGTCGAGCCGCTGGTGTACAGGATGAACAGTGGATGCTCGGCGTCGAGCTCCTCGGCCGGACACTCGGGATCGGCGGCCTCGCAGATCTCGTGGTACCAGACGTCGCGGCCCTCCTGCATCTCGCATTCGGTGTCGGTGCCCTTGACCACGATGATGTGCTCAAGCGACTTCACGTCGCCCATCACCTTGTCGACCTGATCCTTGATCGGCGCGGTCTTGCCCTTGCGCCGGGCGCCGTCGACGGTGATCAGCGCCTTGGCCTCGGAGAACTCCATCCGCTCCTTGACGGAGTCGGCCGAGAACCCCCCGAAGACGACGTTGTGCAGCGCGCCGATCCGGGCGCAGGCGAGCATCGCGACCGCGACCTCGGGGACCATCGGCAGGTAGATCCCGACCACGTCGCCCTTCTCGATCCCCAGGTCCTTGAGCGCGTTGGCGAAGCGCTGAACCTCGGCGAGCATGTCGCTGTAGGTGAGGTCGCGCTCCTCGCCCTCCTCGCCACGCCAGTGAAACGCCACCTTGTCCCCCTTGCCCGCCTCGACGTGACGGTCCAGGCAGTTGTAGGAGGCATTGATCTTGCCGTCGGTGAACCACTTGTAGAACGGCGGGTTTGAGTCGTCCAGGTCCTCGGTGGGCTCCTTGAACCAGTGAAGCTCCTTGGCCTGCTTGACCCACCAGCCCTTCCAGTCCTCTTCGGCCTCGTCATAGACCGCCGGGTCATTGAGCAGCGCGTGCTCACGGAAGTCCTCGGGCGGGTCGAACTTATCGTTGCGCTCAAGCATCTCCTCGAGCTGCTGCTCGAGCGTCTCCCCGCCTGGCTTCGATGCCGTGTCTGCCATAAACCTCTCCTTCTCTCAGAGCTGGCGTATCGGATCGAACAGCGGCGGGCGCCGGCAGATCTGCCGGCGCCCGGTGCTGTGTTATCTCTAGTTGTACCCCACGCCGTGGGACGGCATGGCTTTTCTCAGCGGTTCAGCGGGAAGACAGGCAGAATCGTCCGGCCGAAGGTCGAGCTGAGGACCCCCGCGAACGAGACGTACCAGGCCACGATCGCGGTGACGAGGCCGATGTACCCACCCAGCTTGATCGTGCCGTTGGTGACCTTCAGCGTCCCGGCCAGAGCCGAGTTGCCGATACCCAGCACGATGAACGTGATCGCCAGCAGCAGGAACACCAGCGCAACGCCACCGGTGGTCCTCAGCGAGGCGATGAACATGTAGGCGGTGAAGATCCCCCACATCCACAGGTACAGACCAATCCCGCTGAACAGGACGCCTCCGCCCTTCCCTGCGATTATCCCGGGCACTGCGAGTTGGACCACGAAGAAGTACGAGATCCAGAACGCTCCGTAGGAGCAGAACGCGACGGCGCCGAACGTGTTGCCCGTCCGGAACTCCCAGAGCCCCGCGACGAACTGCGCGATCCCGCCATAGGCCAGCGCCAGCACGGCAACCAGGGGCAGCAGGCCGCCCCCGACGCCCTTATTGCCGACTAGGCCGGCATTGATCATGCTGAGCACGAACGTCGTGCCGGCAAACGCAGCGAGCCCCAGTGGCCCAGGGTCTGCGGGAGTCCAGCCGAGCGTCCTGCCTCCGGACGGATCGGGCGCGGGGGCCACGTCGGCCTCGCGCGGCGGTAGACGACTTGCTTCCATTCTCCCCTCCTATAAGTGGGTTCGGAGTGCCCGTAACCTTCACTCCGGCACCCGGTGCGACAAGGCCCGGATCGCTGAGCGGCAGTTGTTTTGCCGTGAGCGGTCGTCTCGGCCCGGCGAGCGGTGACCGCCGAGCGGGGCGGTCTTCTACCCGCGGCGCTTGCGCTTGCGTTTCGGCGTGTTGGCGCGGGTGCGGCCGTTGCTGGTCGGGGCCGGCGCACCGGCGGGCTGCGGTTCCGGCGCCGGGGCCGCGCTGCCCCGCCCGCGACCGAGACCGCCGCCGCCGGACCCGGCGGCACGACGAGCGCGCACCTCGGCCGACGACGGCCACGGCTCGGCCCGGCCCGTGCGCCACGCCGGCGGCACCCCGCTTGGCCAGCGACCCGACAGCAGGTAGGCGACGGCGGCCAGCCAGTAGCCCTGGACCACCGGGATCTGGATGATCTGGAACAGGACCAGTACTCCGGCGAAGATCCCCAGGTAGCCCATGAAGCGCGTCAGCAGGCCCACCCGCAGCGCGTTCAGGGACACGAGCACGAACGCCACCGCCAGCAGCAGCGCCGCCGCCTGACCGACCAGCTGCAGCCCCAGCAGTCCGGGGAGCTGGTCAGGTGGTTGGCCTCGTCGTAGGTCTGCGCACCGGTGGTCACGAACTCGTGGACCTTGATCGCCACCACGATCGCGTAGGCGACCCCGGCGACCGCGGCCAGCGCCGCCGCCCGCAATGGCCACCCACTTGATGAACGGCTTGACGGAGTCAGGGTTGCGCGCCCGGGCGCACCGGTACAGGAACACCAACGTCCAGGCGATGAGCACCGAGGCGACGCCGTTGACCACGGCCGCGATCAGGTCGAGCGGGAAGCGCTTGTTGGCGGTGATCAGGTCAAGCGTGAGCTCGTCGACCGTGGTGTGCGGGCCGGCCAGCGCGATCGCGGACGCCGCCACCAGCAGCACCCCACCGCCCAGCGCGACCGCCGCCATCCGGCTGCGATTGCGGGCCTCGTATAACAGCTGCGCGTCGGTATCCACGGCGGGGTTATGGTAGTGGTCCTCGGCGTGGTGAGCCCCGCTCCGCCGCCCGCCGTGTGTCCCGCCTGTGGCGGCGCGCTGACGGCGTGGCGATCGGTGCCGGCCTCCGAGCCGGGGCTGGCGGGGCGGCGATTCGAGCTGTGGCGCTGCGCTGGGTGCGGAACCGCGCTGACCGCGGGGACGGCGGACCCGGCGTGGAACGATGCCGGCGCCTTTCGGGCCGGGCGCCCGCGGCTGTACCGGCTGGCCGCGCCGGCGCTGCGGGCGTTTGACGAACAGCGGCTGGCGCTATTGCGGCAATTGGCGGCGCCGCCGGCCCGGATGCTGGACGCCGGCGCCGGCCAGGGACGCTTCGTGGCCGCCGCCGCGGCCGCCGGCTACGCCGCGTCGGGCATCGAGCCATCCCGGCGCGGAGTCCAGCGCGCCGCGGAGATCGGCGCTGCCGTGACGATGGCGGCCATCGAGGAGTTCGAGCCCGGGCCGGCATCGTTTGACGCGGTCAGCCTGTGGCATGTGCTCGAGCATCTGGAGCGGCCGGGGGCGGCGCTGACCCGCTTGCGCCAGTGGCTGGCGCCCGGGGGCGGGCTGCTGATCGGCGTCCCCAACCTGGCCAGCCTCCAGGCCCGGATGTCGGGGGCTGACTGGTACCACCTCGACGTCCCGCGCCACCGGGTGCATTTCACGCCGGTAGGGCTGGCGCGCCTGCTGGCAGCCAGCGGCTTTCAGGTCCTGGAGGTGAGGCATCTGCTGCTGGAGCACAACCCCTACGGCATGTGGCAATCGGCGGTGAATCTGGCTACGGGGCATCCGTCGTACCTCTACAACCTGCTCAAGCGAAACGCGCCGCTGGACGCGCGGGACCTGGCCCTGACCCTGCTGGCGCTGCCGTTGGCTCCGCTGGCGGCGGTCGCCGAACTGGCGGCCGGACTGGCCCGGCGCGGGGGGACGATCGCGGTCCTGGCCCGGCGCGTGGGGTGACCGTGGTGCGGGCGTTGGGGGGCCGGCCCACCGCGCGAGCTACCATTGCCTGCATGGAAGGAAGCGGTTTCGGCGATCTGTTCGGTGACCCCGAGGATCTGCAGCGCCGGCTCGGCGAGTTTGCCGAGCAGATGCAGGGCGCGCAGCGGCTGGCTTGGGCTGACAATGCCATCAAGCTGGCTGTCGATCTGACGGTGGCAGCGATCAATCGCGCCAACATCCAGGGAACCACCGATCAGCAGGCCGAGCAGCTGCGAACGGTGATGGCGGTCATTTTTCCCGAGGCCGTCACGCTCGTGCGCGAAGCGCGCGAGGGCCTTCAGTAGCCGATCGGGTCGCGCTCGGCTCCCCGAGCACGAGCTCGTCGTATCCGGTCGGCTTGATCAGCATCGAGACGCCGAGCCTGTAGGTCTGGTCGAGCTTGTCGCCGCCTCGGGTCTAGGATCGGCGAATGACCTTGAACCCAGGCGATCCCGCCCCCGATTTCACGCTGCCCGACCAAGAGGGCAACCCCGTATCCCTCTCAGGGCTACGCGGCAAGACCGTCGTGCTCTACTTCTATCCCAAGGCGAGCACCCCAGGTTGCACGACGCAGGCCTGCGGCGTGCGCGACCACCGGCCCGACTACGAGCAGGCCGACGCCGTGGTCCTCGGGGTCTCGCCGGACCCGGTCAAGGCGGTGGCCAAGTTCGACCAGAAGTACGGGCTTGGCTTCCCGCTGCTGGCCGACGAGGACCATGCCGTGGCCGAGGCGTACGGCGTGTGGGTTCAGAAGTCCATGTACGGGCGCCAGTACATGGGCAACGAGCGCACCACCTTCGTGATCGGGCCCGACGGCAAGCTCAAGGACGTGTTCCGGAAGGTCAAGCCCGCCGAGCACGACGACCTCGTGCTGGGAGCGTTGCGCTCGGCTTAGTCCTGCTACCGGATTCCCGCGCCGAGGCTATTTCAGCAGCCGCGAGAGCCGCCGGTCCTTGAGCAGCCTGCCCTCGGTCTGGCAGGTCGGGCAGTAGCACATCACGTAGTCCTCGTAGAACACCGCCTCGAGCGTGTCACCGCAGCGCGGGCACGGCTCGCCGTTGCGCCGGTGGACGGTGAGCGGCATCGGCAGCTTGTCCGGGATGGGCAGCGTCAGCGTGGCCTCGTAGTGGGCGATCGCCCCGCCCAGGCAGGCCACGATCGCCTCGCGCAGGCGGTCGGCCTCCTCGTCGGAAAGCTCGGAGCCGCGCTTGAACGGCGACAGCTGCGCGGCATGCAGGATCTCGTCGACCCAGGAGCGCCCGATGCCGGCGATCACGTGCTGGTCGCGCAGCAGCCCATGCAGCGGCCGCGGTGCGTCGAGCAGCTCGCCCAGGGCCGGCGGGTCGGGCCACGCCTCCGGCCCGAGCTCGGCCAGCGTCTCCTCGGTGGCCAGACCCTCGCGGGTCAACAGCTTGACCCAAGCCCGCTGCTTGGTGCCGAACTCACGCAAGCGCAGCTCGCGTCCGTCATCCAGGCGCAGCAGAAACCGTGCGGTCCGATCGCGCAGCGATGCCCGGGTGTCGAACAGCTGCAGGCGCCCGGCCGACATCAGGTGGATCAGCAGCGTGAGCTCGTTTTCGAGCTCGATCATGAACAGCTTGCCCCGCCGCCCGATTCCGGCCACGGTCAGCCCGTCGATCGAGGTCAGCGGCGGATCGTAGGTCTTGAGTGCGTTGACGCCGGGCGCGAGCGCGGACTCGATCCGCCCGCCGGCGACAGCGGCTCCGATCAGGCGGGCGGTGATCTCGACCTCGGGTAGCTCGGGCATGGTGTGAATTGAGGCTACTCAGCGTGCTCGGCGCGTCGATCGTGTAACGACGGGGGCGAATTGTTCGACGGCGTTCAGGAATTCTTAAAGCTGCGTGATGAGACTGCGGCCCATGAGCGATCTACTAGCAACCTTCGGGCCCCCCGAGGCCGACGCGGAGCTGCTGGACGAGATCGCGGCTAACCGTCCTGATCGGGTCACCCTGTTGATCGAGGACACCGACGCCGACCTGATCCACGATGACTCGCCGGCGGGGCACGCACTGCGGACCCGTCTAGCGAGGTTGATGGCCGAGGTCGAGGTCCGCACCAACGCGGCCGTCGTCGGAGTCGCCGGCGAGCGCTCGCAGCTGGTCGGCTGGCGGTTTGACCGCGAGCTCGCGCCACCGCTGCCGCTCGCGGCCTGAGCCTTTCCATCCTGCCCCCACCCGGCCGGGCGACCCCGCGGGCAGCGGTCTCCGGGTGACCGCTGCCCGCGTGTTTTCGGCGGTAGGCTCCGGCACCACATGGGTACTGCCGTAGCCCCCGACGACATCGTCCGCACCCACGCCGAGGGTGCCGCCAACGACCGCGAGCCCCTGCTCGTGCTCGACCCGCTGCGGGAGTTTCTCGATGCCAGCGACCTGGCCGCGCCGGCCGATCTGAGCGCCCAGCCGATCGGCGACGGCCACTCCAACGTCACTTACGCGCTGTCGACGGGCGTGGTCCTGCGCCGCCCGCCGCGGGGACCGCTGCCTCCCAGTGCCCATGACGTGCTGCGCGAAGCGCGCCTGCTGACCGCACTGGAGCCGACGCCGGTACGCACGCCGCGGGTGCTGGCGGTGTGCGACAACACCGAGGTGATCGGCGCGCCGTTCTACGTCATGGAGCAGATCGAGGGCGACGTCGTGACCACCTCCATGCCGCCGGCGCTCGACAACCCCGAGCAGCGCGAGCGCACCGCCGATCAGCTGATCGAGGCGCTCGTCGAGCTGCACGGCGTCGACTGGACGACGATCGGGCTCGAGGGCTTCGGCAAGCCCACGGGCTACCTGGAGCGCCAGCTGCGCCGCTTCAACGGGCTGTGGGAGCACAACAAGACGCGCGAGATCCCGGAGTTCGAGCAGGTCGCGCAGTGGCTGGCCGGCAACCTGCCCGAATCTCCCCCGGCGACGATCGTCCACGGCGACTACCGGCTGGGCAACGTGATCATGGCGTCTCGGGCGCCCGCGCACCTGGAGGCGATCCTCGACTGGGAGATGGCCACGATCGGCGATCCCCTCGCTGACGTCGGCTACATGATGCTCCACTGGCGCCAGGCCGACGATCCGCCGGGCGCCAAGTTCAACCTCCAGAGCGTGACCGAGGACCCCGGGTTTCCGACCCGGCAGGAGATGGTGTCGCGCTACGAGCAGCGCTCCGGCCGCTCGATGCAGGCGCTCGACTGGTACGTGACGCTGGCCCTCTGGAAGGCGGTGGCGTTCATGGAGGGCAACTACAAGCGCGCCGATCTCGGGGTCGACCGACGATCCGTACCTGAAGACCTTCGGCGAGGGAGTGATCGAGCTGGCGCAGCGGGCCCGCGACGTCACCGAGCATGGCTTCTGACGCCTACCGCGGCCTGCTCGTCGACTGGGGCGGCGTGATGACCACCAACCTGTTCGATTCCTTCCGGGCCTTCTGCGAACGCGAAGGCCTGTCGCCCGACGCCGTGCGCGACAACTTCCGAGGCCACGAGGAGAGCCGCGAGCTGCTGATCGGGCTGGAGACGGGAGCACTGAGCGAGGAGAAGTTCGAGCCGCGCTTCGCGGCGATCCTCGGCGTCGCCGCACCCGGGCTGATCGATCGGATGTTCGCCGGCGCCCAGCCCGACGAGGGGATGGTGGGGGCGGTGCGCAGCGCCCGCGCCCAGGGGGTCCGCACGGGCCTGATCTCCAACTCCTGGGGCACCCGCCGCTACGACCGCGAGCTGCTGGCCGAGCTGTTCGACGGGGTGGCGATCTCCGGCGAGGTCGGCATCCGCAAGCCTGATCCTGGACATCTACGAGCTCGGCGCCCAGCGGATCGGGATTCTCCCGCGCGAGTGCGTGTTCGTCGACGACCTGGCCTTCAACCTCAAGCCGGCCGCCGAGCTCGGCATGGCGACCGTCCACCACACCGACACCGAGAAGACGATCGCCGAGCTCGAGCTGCTGCTCGGTATCGAGCTGCAATGAGGTCGGCGAAGGTGGCGCGGCGGGCGGCGACCGCCGCCGTGCTCGGTCTGCTGCTGGCGCTGGCGGTGGGCGCCTGCGGCTCGAGCTCGCTGTCGGACACCCAGCTGCGCACCAGCGCGGGCCGGATCTGCACCATCGCCGACCGGCGCACCGGGCGGATCCCCACCCCCGCGCGCCCGGCCGACGCCGCCGCCTACCTCAGCCGAGGCCTGGCCGCGCTCAAGCCCGAGGTCACCCAGCTTCGCGCCCTGCATCCCCCCGACGATCTCGCCGGTGACTACCGCACCGGCGTCGACGCCGCCGCCGCCGAGGTGGCGGCGCTGCGCTCGGCCATCAAGGGCCTGAAGGTCGGCGGTGACCCGGTGGTGGAGATCAAGTCCCTCCAGCATCGCCTCACGCCATTGGAGGCGCGCGCCGACGAAGCCTGGCGGTCGGTCGACGTTGACGCCTGCGTCAGCCGGTAGGCGCTGTGTCAGGCCCGGGGCCATGGATCTGGCACGAACTGCGGCTTAGGGAGGAGTGGTGAGGCGAGCGGCGATCGTGCACGGTGCGACAAACCCGATCCGCGCCGCCGACTTTGTCGCGGACTGAGGGCTGGGCGCGCGCTTGGCGACACATCGCACCGGCGCGTGTGGGTTTGTCACCTTATGCACGCGACGATTCCGTGCTGCTTAGGCTGGCTGGCTGGCTGGCCAGCCAGCGCCGCAATCGGCCAGATCCGAGCGGACTTGGAAGTTGACCACAATATGGAGGGTGTCGCGTAGACCCCGGGGTGGGCGTGGGTCGTTATCAATTACTGACAACGGCTGAAACGCTGGGCAGTAGTGCAAGCCTCACATCCAGGGACCGCTGGCTTGCGGCACAGCCGATGTCCGGCGTAAAAGTGGCCACTATTTCCACTTTTACGCCCCCCATCCGGACCTGGACGCCAATCGGTGACACCAGAGCGCGCAGCTCATCGCTGGCGCGCTCAATAGCGGGTCGGCGATTATCACTTTTGTATAGAGCCCGCTCTTTGCGCGACGGCCTCTATGTGGGGGTAACTCCCATGCCGACCGTTACGGCTTTGTCACGGCCCCGCGGCCCCGCGGCCCCGCCGGCCCGGGCGGCCGTTTCAGTCGCGGCCGCCGCGCCCGTACAGGACCTTGAACAGGCGGCGCAGCAGCAGGGTGGTGCGCTTTGAGTACGGGAACATGAACAGCTCGCGTTTGAGCGCCCGGCGGGTGACCAGCAGCGACTGGATCTTGGTGTACTTGCGGATCCCGTTGGCGCCGTGGCGGGTGCCGAGCCCCGACGCCTTCCAGCCGCCCATCGGCAGGTTCAGCGCCGTGTAGTTGATCTGGGCGTCGTTGACGCACACCACGCCGGCCTCGATCCGGCGCGCCAGCGCCTCGCCGCGCTCGACGTCGCCGGTCCAGACGCTGGCCTGCAGCCCGTAGCTGGAGTCGTTGGCCAGCCGCACGCCCTCCTCGGCGTTGGCGATCTTCATGATCGGCAGCGTGGGACCGAAGGTCTCCTCCCGCATGATCTTCATCGTGTGGTCGACGTCGACCAGCACGGTGGGCTCGTAGAAGCGGCCCGGTCCGCCGCCGGCGTGGCCTCCGGTGAGGATCTTGGCGCCCTTGCCCTCGGCGTCGCGGACGTGGTCCTCGACGATGTCCAGCTGGGGCGGGAAGATGACCGCGCCGACGTCGACGGTGCCGACGGCGGTGGGCACGCCCTGGCGCAGGCCGCGCACGTTCTCGGTCACCTTCTGCACGAACTCGTCGTAGATCGGCGTCCTCGACGTAGCAGCGCTCGACCGAGATGCACACCTGGCCGCCGTTGTTCATCGAGTAGAAGGCGGCGGCGTTGGCGGCGCGCTCGAGGTTGGCGTCGGCGCACACGATCATCGGGTCCTTGCCGCCCAGCTCCAGGTAGCACGGGATCAGCGCCTCGGCGGCCGCCTTCATGACCGCCTTGCCGGTCCGGCTCGAGCCGGTGAACATCACGCAGTCGACCTCGCGCGATCAGCGCGGCGCCGGTGGAGCCGTCGCCGGTGGCGACCTGGAAGACGTCCTCGGGCAGCCCGCACTCGCGCATCATCTCCGCCATCAGCACCGAGCTCAGCGGCGTCACCTCGCTGGGCTTGAGGATCACGCTGTTGCCGGCCATCAGCGCCGGGATGCAGTCGCCGAAGGAGTTGGCGATGGGGTAGTTCCACGGGCCGATCACGCCCGACCACACCGATCGGCGCGTAGCGGATGACGAGCTTCTTGCCGGCGGCGATCGGGTTGTTCCAGGAGGGCACGCGCTCGTCCTCGAGGTACTTGGGGCCCTCCTTGGCCCAGAAGCCGAGCGCCGAGACGGTGTAGCCGAAGTCGGCCAGCTGGGCGTCCTCGTAGGTCTTGCCGGTCTCGGACACCACGGTCTCGATCACCCGGTCGGCGTTGTCGAGCATCCACTTCTGGGCGCGGCGCATGATCCGCGCCCGACCCTCGAAGCCGATCGCCTCCCACTGCGGCTGGGCCGCGCGGGCGCGATCGGCCATCGCCTCCAGCTCGTCGGCCCCCAGGATCGGGACGGTGCCCGTCACCGCGCCGGTGGCCGGGATTCTCCACCGCGATCGTCTGTGCGGTGCCGCCGTTGGTCTGGGCTGGGGTCCGCTGCTCGACGCTCGCCATGTTCTCCTCCTGCTCTCGAAACCTAAGTAAGGCCGTTGAGCCTACCCCAGCGAGCTCGGTGATCTCCGTTGTGGATACGGGCCGCTCGAATGCGATCGTACTTACGACGGGGACCCGATATTCACGGGTGTCGCCGTGCAGTGGGCCCGCAGCACGTCACGCGGGCTGCCACAGTTCGATCCGGTTGCCCTCCGGATCGGTGACCCAGCCGAATCGGCCGACACCCTCCATGTCCTGCGTCTCTTCAGCCACGTCGGCTCCGTTGGCGCGCAGTTGCGCGAGCATCGCCTCCAGGTCCCCGACCCGGAAGTTGATCATCACCTGCTGGGTACGTGATCCGAAGTAATCGGTCTCGGACTCGAACGTCGCGAACACCGTAGGCCCGGCTTCCTGACGCCACAGGCCGTTCTCATCAGCGCCCAGGCCGAGGCAATCGCGATACCACGCGCCCAGAGCCACCGGGTCGGCGGCACGCATGAAGTGCCCGCCGATGCCGAGCACACGCTCCATGTCGCCATCGTGCCAGTTCGGCGATTGAAATCAATCGCCTAGGCCGGATCGAGTTCGATCGAGTCGATCGTCGGGGGTTCCTGAGGCCGGTCGCGGGCGCCCGTGGGCAGGGCCTCGATCGCGTCGACGACGTCCATCCCGCCGGTCACCCGGCCGAACACGGTGTGCTTGCCGTCGAGCCAGGGGGCACTGTCGGCGGTGACGATGAAGAACTGCGAGCCGTTGGTGTTGGGCCCGGCGTTGGCCATCGCGAGCGCGCCGCGCACCACCTTGTGCTGGTTGAACTCGTCCTCGAACTGATAGCCCGGCCCGCCGGTGCCGGTGCCCTCGGGGCACCCGCCCTGGATCATGAAGTCGGGGATCACGCGGTGGAAGATGATCCCGTCGTAGAAGCCGTCGCCGGCGAGCTTGCGGAAGTTCTCAACCGTCTTGGGCGCGTCCTCGTCGAAGAACTCGAGCGAGATCGTGCCGAGACTGGTGTTCATATTGGCTTTGCTCATGGGTGCGACATTACCCGCGATCCGAGCGGCCCACCCTGGCCACTCGGATCGCGTTGTCTTGGGACCTACCCGCCCGTCAGCCGTGAAGGCCGCCGGGAACTACCCGCCGGTCAGCCGTTGGAGGCTGTCTGAAGCGCGTTGATCGCGGTCGAGACGTTGACCGAAGGCATTGTCGACGAGGTCGCCGTCGTCGGCCTGACGCAACTGACCGCCGCCGTCGAGCCATTGGACAGCGAGGGCGCGGGGATCTCCAGCGACATCGACGCGAACTGATGCCCGGTCCCACCTGGGACGGTCACGCTGCGCGTCTGAGTGGTCGAGGCGTCGCCCGGGCTCATCGAGAGTGTGCAGTCGACCTCGACCTGCGAGCCGGCCGCGGCGCCCGACACGTCCACCTGCGGGTTGGCGAACACCAGATACGAGGTGCCGCCGGGCAGCGCCTTGGAGGTGACGGCGGTCGCCGTGGTCCCGATGCTGGTCGGGCTCGTCGACGTGGTGCCGAACTCCTTGGGCGCGGTCGCCGAACAGGTGGCGTTGCCCTGGTTGTCGATCGCGGTCATGGCGCTGTTGGCCGCGCACGTGCCGTTGACTCGCGCCTGGACCTGATTGGCGTTGATCCGCCGGATGCCGACCGCTCCGAACTGGATCTTCCGGTAGCCGACCGCCAGCACGTTGATCTTGCTGCCGTGGACGGCGTCGTTGCGAATCTGGTTGGTGCCGACGCTGTTGCGGGGCAGCGAGATGGCGGCGTAGCCGACCCCTCCCAGTGACAGGAACAGCGCCGCCGACGCCACGATCAACGCCGCCGACGGTCTACGTGAGAACAAACGCTTCTTCACTGGTACCTCCAGTGGTGGTGGGACCCTTGTCTGCGGGCTTTCGTTTCCAAACACAGTGTTCGGCGCTAAGTCGCGGGGCCCTGTCAGTGGCTGACAGGGACCTGACACCACGAAAAAGTCCCGGAAATGGCCTCAGGCGGCCGTATCGCCCGCAACCGCGGGCAGATCGCGCGAACGCGTCAGGCGCCCATCGCCTCGAGGCGCAGCACGTGGCCGCGGACCTCGCTGCCGCCGGTGAGCTCGACCACGCGCTCGGCATCGGCGTCGGGCACCTCGACGAACGCGAAGCGCTCCAGCACGCGGACGTTGCGCACCGCCTCGCCGTCGAGCTGGGTGGCGGCGGTGATGGCGTGAATGATGTCCGATGGCTCCAGCCCGGCGGCACGGCCGCCGGAGACGATCAGCTGGCGCGTCGGCCCCGCACCGTTGGCCGACACCCGCGGCTTGGAGTGGCGCCGGGGCGGCGGCCTTGACCGGCGGTCGGGGCCACGTGGGCGTGCTCGACCCACGGCGACAGCTTGACCCCGGCGTGGCGCTCGATCGCCTGGATGTCGCGCTGCTGGCGGGGCTCATAGAAGGTGATGGCCCGGCCGCTGCGCCCGACCCGGCCGGTGCGGCCGATCCGGTGCACGTAGACGTCGGGCGAAATCGGGACGTCGTAATTGATGACGTGCGAGATGCCGGAGATGTCCAGGCCGCGAGCGGCGACGTCGGTCGCCACCAGCAGCGGCAGATTGCCATTCTTGAACGAGATCATCACCCCGTCGCGAGCGCCCTGGGTCATGTCGCCGTGCAGGGCGCGGACGTTCATCCCGCGGTCGCGCAGGGTCCGGTAGAGCTGGTCGCAGCGGATCTTGGTGCGCACGAACACGAGCGCCTGCTCGGGGCGCTCGGCCTCGAGCACCTTCACCAGCGCCTCGGGCTTGTCGCGCGGGGCCACCTCGAGCGCGAACTGCTCGACGGTGTCGACGGTCAGCGTGGCGGTCTTGACCTTGATCGTCACCGGGTCGTACAGGTACTGATCGGCCAGGCGGCGGATCGGCGGCGGCATCGTGGCCGAGAACAGCGCCGTCTGGCGGCTGGAGGGCGTCAGGGCGAGGATCCGCTCGACGTCCTCCAGAAAGCCCAGGTCGAGCATCTCGTCGGCCTCGTCGAGGACCACGAACCGGCACCCGTGCAGCATCAGCGAGTGGCGGGAGATCAGGTCCTTGACCCGCCCCACCGTCCCGACCACGATCTGGCCGCCGGCGCGCAGCTGCGCCTGCTGGCTGCGGATCGGGGCGCCGCCGAACACGGCCACCACGTCGACGCCCTTGCGCTTGCCGTAGGCGCGCAGCGCCTGGGTGACCTGGATGCACAGCTCGCGCGTCGGCGTCAGCACCAGCCCCTGGACCTCGTCCTCGGCGGGATCGACGTACTGGAGCATCGGCAGCCCGAACGCGGCCGTCTTGCCGGAGCCGGTCTGCGCCTGGCCGATCACGTCCAGCCCCTCCAGCAGCGGCGGGATCGCCTGCTCCTGGATCGGGCTGGGCGACTCGTAGCCGACGTCGTGGACCGCCTGCGAGCAGCTCGGGAGCCAGGCCGAGATCGGCAAAACTCAGTCATCACCAATGACGATAGGCGATCAGACGCCAACAGCCTGACGCGCGCCGGGGTTGACAGGAAATAGTTCGGTGCCTAATCTTTCGGGACCGTATGATTTTCGCCACGCGCCTCATCGAAACCTGATGAGCGCCGCCGACGCCTCAGACCGCATCGACGCCTACGTCTGGCGCATCAGCGCGGTCGTGATCGCTCGGGTCGATCATGTCGATCCTCGACACGACGATCGTCAACGTCGCGCTCGACACGCTCAGCCGCGAGCTGCACTCCTCGATCGACCCAGATCCAGTGGGTCGTCACCGGCTACATGCTGTCGCTGGCGGCGGTGATCCCGGTCACCGGCTGGGCGGCGCGCCGGTTCGGCGCCAAGCAGCGTCTACCTGGTCTCGCTGGTCCTGTTCACCGCCGGCTCGGCGCTGTGCGGCCTGGCCACCTCGTCCACCGAGCTGATCGTGTTCCGCGTCCTGCAGGGCGTCGGCGGCGGCATGATCCTGCCGGTCGGCCAGCTGATGATGGCCGAGGCCGCCGGCCCCAAGCGCATGGGCCGCGTGATGAGCATCGTCGCGGTGCCGGCGATGCTGGCGCCGATCCTCGGCCCGACGCTCGGCGGCCTGATCCTCGACAACGCCAGCTGGCGCTGGATCTTCTACGTCAACGTGCCGATCGGCGTGATCGCGGTGATCGCGGCGCTGCGGGTCCTGCCCACCGTCGAGCGCGAGCGCACCGATCCCCTCGACTTCGTCGGCCTCGCGCTGATGGCCACCGGGCTGCCGCTGATCACCTACGGCCTGGCCGAGATCGGCGAGCACCGGCGAGCTTCAGCTCACCCAAGGTGTGATCCCGCTGATCCTCGGCGCCGCTGCTCGTGGCCGCCTTCGTCTGGCACGCGCTGCGGATCCCGCAACCCGCTGCTCAACCTGCGCCTCTACAAGCGGCCGACGTTCGCCACGGCCTCGATCGCCATGTTCTTCCTCGGCGCGGCGCTGTTCGGCGGCATGATCCTGCTGCCGCTGTACTGGCAGAACGTCCGCCACGACGAGCGTGCTCGTCACCGGCCTGCTGACCGCGCCCCAGGGGCTGGGCGCGGCGCTCGTGATGCCGCTCGCGGGCAGGCTCACCGACCGCATCGGCGGCGGCCGCTGGCGCTGTTCGGCGTGTCCTGACCACGGTGGCGACCGTTCCCGTTCGGCCTGATCGGCGCCCACCACCTCGATCGTCTGGCTGTCGGTGGCGATGCTGGTCCGCGGCTTCGGGATCGGCTTCGCCTTCATGCCGGCGATGTCGGCGGCGTTCGCCTCGCTCGAGCGCTCCGAGCTGTCCGACGCCACCCCGCAGCTCAACGTGCTGCAGCGCGTCGGCGGCTCGGTCGGGCACCGCCGTGCTGGCCGTCGTCCTCCAGCGGGCGCTGGTCGGCGCCCACACGCGTCGGCGCAGGCGGCTCGGCGTACGGGACCGCGTTCTGGGCCGCCGACGGCGCTGACCGCGCTGGCGATCGTCCCGTGCGATCCTGCTGATGCGGGCCGAGCGGCAGGCGCGCAGGGCGCATGCGGCGCAGGAGCCGCAGGCTGAGCAACCCGACCTGGCCGAGGTGGTGGCGGCATGACCGCGACCCGCGAGCCGGCGCCACCGGGGCCCGAGATCGGCGAGGCTGGAACCGAGCTGGGCGCGGCCGTTCAAGGGGCTGATGGGCGCCTTCCGGCGCCTGCGGGGGCGCGAGACGCGCCACCCGCACGGGCTCAGCGACGCCCAGTACAGGCTGCTGTTCGGGCTTGCGCGACCACGAAGCGCTGCCGTCACGGGAGCTGGCCTGCCTGGCCGACCTCTCCCCCGCGACCGCCGCCGAGATGCTCGAGGGGCTGGCCAACGCCGGCCTGGTCGCCGCGGTGCGCTCCGACAAGGACCGCCGCGTCGTGCTGACCTCGCTGACCGAGCGCGGTCACGCGCTGCTCGAGGAGCGCCACGCGCAGTATCGCGCCGCGCTGGAACGCCGCCCTGGCCGAGTTCAGCGACGACGAGCTGCGCACCGCGGCCGCGGTGCTGGACCGCCTGCGCGCGATGTTCGACGACATCGCCCGCGAGCCCTGAGCCGCTTCAGCCGGAGCGCCACGCAGCCCGTCGAGGTGCGGGGTGCTCGCGCTTGGCGTCGCGCACCCCGAACTGGATCCCGTCGCCGGTCCTCGGCCTCGGCGAACTGCACCGTGGCCGGCAGCAGGATCGGGCGCTTGAACGCCACCTCGACGCGTGAACGCGTCCGGCAGCTCGCGGGCCGAGCGCGGCCAGGCAGCGGGCCTTGGTCCACATCCCGTGGGCGATGGCGGACGGAAAGCCGAACAGCCGCGCGGTCAGCGGGTGGACGTGGATCGGGTTCAGGTCGCCCGACACCGAGCCGTAGCGGCGGCCGAGGTCCCCGGGCAGCCGCCAGGTCGCGGTCGCCGGCAGAGCCCTCGCTGGACGGCGGGCCGTCGGCGCTCGGCCGCGTCCTCGGCGCCGCGCGCCGCGCTTGAGGTTGGTCGAGCTCTCCTCCCACACGACCTCCTCGCCGACCCGGGCCTCGGTGTGGATCGAGAACTGCCGCCCGCGAGGGTGGGGCTCGATCGGCGTCGCCCACACCCGCAGCGACAGCCGCTCGCCGGCGTCGATCGGCCGGTGCTGGACGATCCGGTTGGAGATGTGGACGAGCCCGATGGCCGGCGAACGGGAACCGGCCGCCGGTCATCAGCGCCAGGTGCAGCGGGAAGGCCAGCATGTGGGGATAGGTGGGCGGCAGCGTGTTCGCCGAGGCCGAAACCCGCACACGCGGTCGTAGGCGGCCAGCCGGTCGCGGTCGATCTCGACGTCGGTCGAGGGTCAGAGCGTCGGTCGGGGATCTCGCCCCCGCCGCCGCCGACGAACGGCAGCTGCGAGGCGCCCGGGATCATCGCCACGCCCGCCCGCGCGAACAGCGGCAGCATCGAGGGCGCGCTGCTCAGCTCTCGCTCGTGCGCGGCCATCGCGTCAGGCCCCGAGCAGGCTCTGGCCGCAGACGCGGACGACGTTGCCGGTCACCCCGCCGGATGCCGGGTTGGCGAACCAGGCGATCGTCTCGGCGACGTCGACCGGCAGCCCGCCCTGCGACAGGCTGTTCATCCGCCGGCCGGCCTCGCGCATGGCGATCGGCATCGCCGCGGTCATCTGGGTCTCGATGAAGCCCGGGCGCGACCGCGTTGATCGTCACGCCGCGCTTGGCCAGGGCCGGGCGTCCACGCCTGCGACCAGCCCGATCACGCCCGCCTTGGAGGTCGAGTAGTTGGTCTGCCCGGCGTTGCCGGCGATGCCGCTGATCGAGGACACGCAGACGATGCGCCCGTTGGCGCGCACCGCCTCGCGCTCGAACAGCTCGTCGGTCGATCCGCTGCGGCGCGGTCAGGTTGATCGCCGATCACCGTGCTCCACTGCTCCTCGGCTCATCCGGCCCGAGCGTCTTGTCGCGGGTGACGCCGGCGTTGTGGACGACGACGTCGACGCCGCCGTGGTGCTCGAGCAGGTGGGCGGCGATCGTCGCCGGCGCGTCTCGGTCGGTGATGTCGGCGGTCAGCGACGAGCCGCCGAGCGCGGCCGATGACCGTCGTCCAGCTCGCCGGCCATGCGCCGGGATGTCGAGGCCGACCACGTGGGCGCCGTCGCGGGCCAGCACCTCGGCGATCGCCGCGCCGATCCCGCGCGCGGCGCCGGTGACCAGCGCGACCTTGCCGGCCAGCGGCGCTCCCAGTCCAGCTCCTCGGGCCCGGCGGCCACCGCGGCGCCGACGCGCACCACCTGGCCGGAGACGAACGCCGACTTGGGCGAGAGGAAGAAGCGCAGCGTCGACTCGAGCTGGTCCTCGGCCTTGGGACGCACGTACACCAGCTGGGCGGTGGCGCCCTTGCTTGACCTCCTTGCCGATCGCGCGCACCAGGCCCTCCAGCGCCCGCTGGGCGATCCGCCTGCGGCGGCTTGCGGCAGTCCTCGGGCGGGGTGCCGAGCACGATCACCCGCCCGGAGGCCGAGCACGCGGCGGATCGTCGGGTGCAGGAACGTCGCAGGCCTCGACCAGCTCGCTCGCTCGAGTCGATCCCGGTGGCGTCGAACACCAGCGCCTTGAACCGCTGCTCGGCCGGGGCCGCGTCGGGGTTGAACAGCGCCGGCGTCGAGGCCGGCCTGCGGCCGCGGCGGTGCGCAGTCGTCGTCCATCGGCGTGAACGTCTCGGCGCCGACCGAGGCCAGTACCGGCGGTGAGCGAGGCGGCCAGCCGCGAGCCGCGGGCGGCGCCGAGCAGCACCGGGCCGTCGATCACCGGCTGACCCGGGCTCGTAGCGCTCGCAGCCGCGGCGGGTTGGGCAGCCCGACCTGCTTGGCGACGATCCGCCCGATCGGGGTGTTGACCAGTTGCTGGTAACGGTCAGCCATCACGCGGCCTCCATGATCGCGGTCACGCCGAGTCCGCCGGCGGCGCAGATCGAGATCAGGCCGCGGCCCGAGCCCTGCTCGCTGCAGCGCCTTGGCCAGCGTGGCCACGATCCGCCCGCCGGTGGCGCCGAACGGATGCCCGGCGCCGAGCGAGCCGCCGTGGACGTTGAGCCGGTCGCGGTCGATCGCGCCCAGCGGCTGCGTCGAGCCCGAGCCGCTCGCGGCAGAACACCGGGTCCTCCCAGGCCTTCAGCGTGCACAGCACCTGGGCGGCGAACGCCTCGTGGATCTCGTAGAAGTCGAAGTCCTGCAGCTGCAGCGCCGGCGCGGGCGAGCATCCTCGGCATCGCGTAGGCCGGGCGCCATCAGCAGCCCCTCGCGCTTGTGGACGTAGTCGACGGCGGCGGTCTGGGCCTCGGTGATGTAGGCCTGCACCGGGAGGCCGTGCTCGGCCGCCCACTCCTCGCTGGCCAGCAGCACCGCCGAGGCGCCGTCGCTCAGCGGCGTCGAGTTGCCGGCGGTCATCGTGCCCTCGGGGCCGCCGAACACCGGCTTGAGCTTGGCCAGCTTCTCGAGCGCTCGAGTCCGGGCGCAGGTTCTGGTCGCGCTCGAGCCCGAGGAACGGGATCACCAGGTCGTCGAGCCAGCCGGTGTCGTAGGCGGCGGCCAGGTTGTGGTGGCTGCGGACCGCCAGCTCGTCCTGCTCCTCGCGGCCGATCCCCCACTCCTGGGCCATGATCGCGCAGTGCTCGCCCATCGACAGGCCGGTGCGCGGCTCGGCGTTGCGCGGGATCTCGGGCACGATCTGCTGGGGGCGCAGCTTGGTCAGCGTGCGCAGCCGGGCCGGCGTTGGACTTGGTGCGGTTGAGCTCCAGCAGCACCTCGCGCAGGTCCTCGTTGATCGCCAGCGGCGCGTCGGAGGTGGTGTCGACGCCGCCGGCGATGCCGCAGTCGATCTGGCCCAGCGCGATCTTGTTGGCGACCAGCATCGTCGCCTCCAGCCCGGTGCCGCACGCCTGCTGCACGTCGTAGGCGGGCGTCTCGGGCGCCAGCTTGGAGCCCAGCACCGACTCCCGGGTCAGGTTGAAGTCGCGGCTGTGCTTGAGCACCGCGCCGGCGGCGACCTCGCCCAGCGTCTCGCCCTCGAGCCCGAAGCTCTCGACCAGCGCGTCGAGCGTCGCGGTCAGCATGTCCTGGTTGGAGGCCTGGGCGTAGGGCCCGTTCTGGCGAGCGAACGGGATCCGGCTGCCGCCGAGGACGGCCACCCGGCGCGCGTTTTGGTTCATCTCGTGACAGCTCCTGATCCGAGTTTGTTACAGCACCGTAGCTTAAGCGGAGTTACGCCGCCGCCGGCACGCGACCCGGCGTGGTCGCTACTCGTCGCCCTTGGTGGACGTGGTGAGCGCGCCGCCGGCGATCGCCCGCCGGACCAGCCGCGGAGCCAGGATCCGCAGCGCGGCGGGGATCCAGTAGTAGCGCGGCACGTAGCGCTCGGCCTTGCCGCCCGGGCCCGGCCTCCAGGATCGCCTCGGCCACCGCGTCGGGAGTGGACACGATCCTCCGTGTCACTGGGCTGGCCAGCAGCTCCTCGGCCGGGAAGCCCTCGGTCTTGACGAACCCGGGCAGCACCAGGCCGACGTGGACGCCGTGCGGCGAGCTCCTCGGCGTAGAGCGCGTCGCTCCAGCCGATCAGCGCGAACTTGCTGGCCGAGTAGGCGGCGAGCCCGGGCCGGGAGACGCGGCCGGCGGTGCTGGCCACGTTGACGATGCAGACCCGCCGCTCGCCCCGCGCGCGGCGGCGGTCGTCGCGCAGCAGCGGCAGCAGCGCCTCGGTCAGCCGCACCGGCGCCTCGAAGTTCAGCTTCATGTGCCGCTCGACGTTCGGCCCAGCCCTTGTCGGCGAAGCTGCCCGCGCCAGGCGGCGCCGGCGTTGTTGACCAGCATGTGCAGCTCGCCGTGCTCGCGCTCGACCGCCTCGAGCACCCGCGCCGGCGCGTCCGCGGCGGTCAGGTCGACGGCCACCGATGAGGCGCGTCCGGGGCCGCCGAGCTCGCGGGCCAGCGCTCGCAGCCGGTCCGGCCCGGCGCGCCACCAGCACCAGCCGCGACGTCGCGGCTCGCGCGCCAGCCGGCGGGCGGTGGCCTCGCCGATCCCGCTCGAGGCGCCGGTGATGAGAGCGACGAACGCCATCAGGCGCGCAGCCTACTCGGACCGAAGTCCGGGGTATGGGTGGGCGATGCTGCGCTTAGGGGTAGCTTCACCCGGTCGTGAGCAAAAGCACGCTCGCCCTGATCACGGTCCCGTTCGTCACGGGCGTGATCGGCTACGTCACCAACTGGACCGGGCGTGCTGATGCTGTTCTATCCCGTCCACTTCAAGGGCATCAAGGCGCGACTGGCTGCACGCGCTGTCGCGCCTGCTGCCCTACAAGGTGCGCCAGATCCCCGGGGTGATGGTCGGCGGGATCGGCTGGCAGGGGATCGTGCCCTCGCGCGCGGCCAAGATGGGCAGCCTGGCCGTCGACAGCGGGATCGCCAAGATCGGCACGCCCAGGGAGTTCTTCCAGGAGCTCGACCCCGAGCAGATCGCCGCAGCAGATCGTCGACTCCACGCGCGGGCGACATCCGACGAGATCGTCGACCGGGTCATGGAGCGCGAGCAGCCGCGGCTGTGGCGCGAGCTGCCGCCGCAGTTCAAGGAGCTGGTTCACCGCCGGGTCCAGGAGCAGCTGCCCGAGATCGTCCACGAGCTGACGCGGGCGATCGGCGACCACATCGACCAGCTGGTCGACGTCAAGCTGATGGTGATCAAGCGCTTCGATCCCGAGCTGGCCAACCGGGTGTTCCTGGACATGGGCCAGCGCGAGCTGAAGTTCATCCAGAACTTCGGCTTCGTGTTCGGCTTCCTGCTCGGGATCCCGGTGGCGCTGCTGACCCACTTCGTCACCTTCTGGTGGCTGCTGCCGATCCTCGGCGTGCTCGTCGGCTACGTCACCAACTGGGTCGCGCTGTGGATGATCTACGAGCCGCCGGAGCCGCGGCGGTGGGGGCCGTTCCGGTGCCAGGGCCTGTTCATCCGCCGCCAGCACGACGTCGCCGAGGTCTACGCCCGGATCGTCGCCGACGAGATCCTCACCGTCGTCGGCGTTCGGCAACGAGCTGCTCCACGGTCCCCAGTCCGACCGCACCCGGGCGCTGATCGAGACCTCGATGCGGCCGGCCATCGACCGCGCCACCGGGCCCGCGCGCGCCGCCGTCGAGGTGGCGATCGGCCCGCGCGAGTACGACTCGATCCGCGCAGTCGTTCGCCACCGAGCCGGTGGAGCAGATGATGGAGCCGCTCACGCGACCCGGAGTTCAGCCGCACCCAGAGCGCGCCAGATGCGTAAGCTGATCACCGACCGGATCCGAGCCATGGCGCCCCAGCGAATTCGCCGACCTGCTGCGCACGGCCACCAAGGAGGACGAGTGGCTGCTGCTGCTGCACGGCGCCGTGCTCGGGCTGGCCGGAGGCCTGATCCACCTGGCGATCTTCGGATGAGCGACCGACGACGACCGCGGGCTCGAGTCGTCCAGGACGCGCCGGTGCTGGCCCGGGTCGCCGCCGGGGTGTGGTGGCGCGCGGCCCGCTGGGGCATGGGCGCGTCGGTGCGCGCCGGCGCCCGGGCCGCGCGGGCCGCGGCCGAGCCGGTGCTGACCGTCGAGGTGGTGGGCGAGCTGGGCGAGCAGCTGCGCACCTACGCGCGCGACCTGCTCGGCATCACCGAGCTCGACGCGCCGCGTCCGCCAGCTGATGCCGCCGCCAGACGGCGACGGCGACCGCGCCTCGCGCAACGGCTCCGTCGCCCGAGGACGCGGGCCTGCGCGTCCAGGGCGCGCTGCTGCTGCGCGCCGCCGCCGAGGTCGACGCCGCAGCCGCACGCCCATCCGGCCTACGCCCGCATCCTGACCGAGCTGGCCCCCGACGAGGCGCGGATCCTGCGGCTGATGGCCACCGACGGCGCCCAGCCGTCGGTCGACGTGCGCGCCGCCAACCTGATCGGGATCGGCACCGACCTGGTCGCCGGGGGGCTGAACATGATCGGCGCGCAGGCCGGCGTCGCGGCATCGCGAGCGCGTGCCCGCCTACCTCAACAACCTCGAGCGCCTGGGCCTGATCTGGTTCAGCCGCGAGCCGATCGACGACGCCATCGCCTACCAGGTGCTGGAGGCCCAGCCCGAGGTGCTGGAGGCGATCAAGCGCGCCACGCGGGCCAAGACGATCCAGCGCAGCATCCACCTGACCCCGTTCGGCGAGGACTTCTGCCGGGTCTGCCTGCCCCTCGACAGCGAGGAGATGGAGGACCTGAGCGAGCACGCCCCGTCGACGGCTGACCCAAGCGCCGGCGGGCGCCACTCGGGTCAGCGGCCGCAGCTGCCAGCGCTCACGGGCGCGCTGGGCCTGAGTAGCCTCGATCCGGGACGGGTGTCGACAAGCGACCAGGAAGGCCGGCGATGGACTACGTGAATCTGGGCAGCACGGGCCTGCGCGTCTCGCGCGTGTGCCTGGGGATGATGAGCTTCGGCAAGCACGAGAGCCGGAAGTGGACGCTCGACGAGCAGGGCGCGGAGCCGATCGTGCGCCGCGCGGCCGAGGGCGGGATCAACTTCTTTGACACCGCCGACGTCTACAACGGCGGCCAGAGCGAGGTCATCACCGGGCGGCTGATGCGCAAGCTGTTCGGCATGCGCGAGGAGTACGTGCTGGCCACCAAGGTGCATGGCCAGACCATGCCCGGCGAGAACGGCCAGGGCCTGTCGCGCAAGCACATCATGGCCTCGATCGATGCCTCCCTGCAGCGCCTCGAGCTCGACTACGTCGACCTCTACCAGATCCATCGCTGGGACCCGCGCACCCCGATCGAGGAGACGATGGCGGCGCTGCACGACGTCGTCAAGGCCGGCAAGGCCCGGTACATCGGGGCCAGCAGCATGTTCGCCTGGCAGTTCGCCAAGGCCCAGGCCACCGCCGCCGCCGCGGGCGCGACGCGCTTCGTCTCCATGCAGGACCACTACAACCTGATCTACCGCGAGGAGGAGCGCGAGATGATCCCCCAGTGCCTGGATCAGGGCGTGGGAGTGATCCCCTGGAGCCCGCTCGCCCGCGGGATGCTGACCGGCAACCGCACCCGCTCCGGCGAGAAGCTGACCAAGCGAGCCAAGACCGACGCCTTCGGCGACTCGCTGTACAAGCCGGAGGTCGACTTCGACGTGGTCGAGCGCGCCACCGAGGTCGCCGAGGCCCGCGGCGTGCCCACCGCCCAGGTGGCGCTGGCCTGGCTGCTGCACAAGCCCGGGCGTCACCGCCCCGATCGTCGGCGCCACCAAGCTCGAGCACCTCGAGGACGCGCTGGCCGCCGAGCAGCTATCGCTCAGCGGCGAGGAGATCGAGCGCCTGGAGGAGCTGTACGTGCCGCACGCGATCGCCGGACATCAGTAACCCCGACTTACGTTTGAGGAGCGCTCAGTACGGGTCTGCTGGGTAGCCGGGACCGAGCTTGCCCTGCGCCCGAGCCGCCAGCGAGAGCGCCCGCGCCAGCCACCAGGTTCCCGCGGAAGGGCCGCCGTGGCAGGTGCCGCTGCTGTTGCCAGGTGGGCCTGTCCACAGGAAGGCGTCGACGCCGGCAAAGCCGGTGTGGGTGGTCGGGCGGGGACCCAGGCCCCGTCCGGGTGGATTGCAGAGATCCTCATTGCCCTGAGTCGCGGGGTCCGGGTTGAGTTTGGGACCGCGCCCGTTGTCGGCGGTGTTGATGACGATGTGCGCGCCGCCGGTTCGCCGCGAGATCGCTTTGGCCCAGTGGATCTCGTCGATCGTCCACATGTTGTGCGTGTCGTTGGTGAAGAACCCCTGGATCTTGCGCACGCCCACCGCGTTGAGCGCCCGCGCCGTGTAGCCCACGCTGTTGGCATCGGAATAGCCTCCCTCGATGTAGGCGACAACGTGCGGCAGCTTTGACACGCGATTGATCTCATAGCGGATGTCCGCCTCCCACTGACCAAGCGCCCCGTTCTTCGCCATGCAGGCCGACGAGCCGATCGCGTCGATCTCCATTAGGAGCACCGCCGGACGTCTGCCGATCCCCTCGGCCATCTCGTTGATCTGGCGCTCGAACCTGGGGCGGTTGGCGATGATCTCGCTACGGGTCTCGCAGTAACCGGCCTGGTAGAGAAAGAACGTGGTGAAGATCGGGATTGTCCCCGGATCGGCGTTGAGGTTGCCGCACAGGATCTTGTGCACCTGCCCGAGGATCGCTCCGGGGCCTCCGCCCCCCGAATAAAGGCTGAACCGCTCCTCCTCGGGCTGACTGGCGATCTTCGAAAGGAGGTTCGCCTTGCGCCGCAACCCCGGGTTCGCCGCCAGCCTCGCCGCGTAAGGGCCCGACTTCAGGTCACGGTCGAACTGAGCCCACGAATAGCTGTCGTCAAACTGGCCGGCAACACCCAGCAGCTGGGCGATCCCACCAGCCGCAGCTCCGTGTGCCGGTCGATCGACAAAGAAGTGCGCTCCGTTGAGCGGGTTACTCCCCGGCGCGTGCGCCAGCATCAACGGATTTGACGGATCGCGATGAGCCGGGTAGTCCCCCGCACAGAGCTTCGTCGGACCCTCGTCACCGCTCCCGCCGACACCGAAACCCGGGCCACCGGCGATCGGCCCCTTGCCTGGGGCCGACAGGCCACGCGACGCCGCCGAGACTCCCACCCCCACGGCGAGTAGGGCAACCGCAAGCATGAACACGGCAAATGCGCTTCGTCGAAGCATGAGAGCCCCCTCTGCCTCAGAACCAATAGGTTGGCGCGACTGTAACCGTAATTCGGGTCGCTATGGACGTGACAATCCCGCTTTGTCACGAATTACGCGTTGTCAGTGAGTCGTTTCGTCCGTTGCGCTGCCGCTGCGCTCTCGGCCGAGCCGAGCCAGTCGACCGCCGCCTGCTGACAGGAACATGCCAATGAGCGCGGTGATCACGGCCAGCAGCGGCGGGAAGTTGCCGAGCGAGACCAGGGCGTCGGTTCCGACCAGCGCGTGGACGACGAGCAGGGCGATGCCGTAGATCAGTCCGCCGAAGAAGCCGCGGTCGGCGCCACCCCAGCCGTCGCGGTGCTCAAAGCCGGCCACGAAACCGCCGATTCCCGCCAGCACCGCGACGGCCCAATAGGCCGCGACCGACGAGCCGATCAGCACTCCCTGGAGAGCGCCGATGGCGGCGGGAATAACCCCACCGCTGATGATCTGCACCGCCCGAGGCCGGTCGCGGAACAGAACTGGGTCGTACAGGTCCTCTCCCTCCCTTCGCTTGTAAGCCCGGCGTGGCGGCTAGCGCCGCGCGGAGAGACTATCCCCACGCGGCGCAGCGCGTCACTACTACTTCGAGCAGGAAGACGACCCGTTGACCGTAGAGGTCTGCCCGGGACCGGTCTGTCCGGCCGAGAGCGGCGCCGAGATCACCTGGAGCTGCCAGGGGCGCTTGCCCTTCTTGCAGCCGGTGACCGCCTGCGAGATGTACTTCTTGCCCTTCACCTTCGCGGTCTGCGAGGTGAAGTTCAGAGACTCGCTGAACAGCAGGCCGGTCAGGCCCTGCGTCGGGTAGTTGATCTGCGGCGGGATCTTGACGTCGGACGAGAAGAAACCGCCCTGCTCCTTGTACGTGCCTGCGTACGGAGGCGTGGAACCCGTCTGCAGTCCTCCGCACTGATGGCTGCCGCCAATGCGGAAGAAGTAGGTCAGCTTGCCCTGGCCGCTGTTCCAGACGTCCAGGTAAGGAGTACACGGCAACGGGGCGCTGCCCGGCGCTCCCTGGAGCGTGGCCACGATCGATCCCGAACCGACGAGAGCCTTCTTGGGGCACACGTTGTCGTTCTTCGCCGTCCCGATCGTGTTGAAGCTGCAGGTCGTGAAGTGCTTGCCGTCGACCTTCATGCCGTAGATCTTGAGCTTTACCTCACGCGTGACCTGGGGCAGCGTGGTGCCGGTCGCCGTCGTGTTGATCTTCAACACGTAGCTGATCGCGTGGGGCTTCTTCTTGGTGCCCGCCTTGTTGGAGCTGTACGTCACGCTCCCCGAGTCGGCGTTGGGGCCCGCCGCGGATGCGACTGCGGTGAGGGCGAACAACGCCACCACGGTGGCAATGATGACTTTTCGCAAGTGACTCCTCCTTGTGGGGTCATTTTGGTTTGGTGGTTCCGCACCGGCTCGTGTGGCAAGGACGTCTGTCATGGAAGCGGTTGCAGGTGGGGGAAGGACTGAAGCTGCCCGGTCGTCACCGACCCCAGCGGGGGCTGCGACCGGCACGGCGGGCCGGACGGATCCGACGTGTAGTAGAACTGCTGCACGAGCTGCGCCAGGGTCAGCACGGTGCCGGTAACCGTCGTGGTGGCGGTCGAGAGCGACGGCGCCAGTGCCGGCAGGGGGTTCTTGGTGCACAGGTAGCTCCCGAACACCGGCAGCCCCTTGACCAGCTGGTCGAAGCCGCCCGGCTCCAGGTACGGGTTGGTCCGGTTGGTCTCGGGCCGGGTCTGGGTGGGGCTCAGCACCTCGGGGTTGACCGGGGCGGCAACGTTGAGGTAGTGCAGGTTGCCGTGGCCCGAGCCGGCGCCAGCGTGCCCTGACTGGCCGCGGTGGCGTTGGCGAAGAAGGCGGCGACCTCGCGCCGGTAGTCGTTGATGTAGTCGAGCACCGGCACCACCCCGCCCAGGTAGGGCTTCAGGCGCGTCAGCCACGGGACGGTCTCGTCGAGGAATCTCTCGAAGGCCGGGAAACCGTTCTTGGAGGCCGCCGTCAGCGGGCCGATGTTGGTCATTAGATCGCGCAACTCGGGGGCAAAGGTGACCGTGGATTTGAGGACTGGATTGAGCGCGATCGCCGCCGGTTGCAGCTCGTCGATCAGCGGCTGGGTCGCTCTGCGAGAAGCTCGTGAGCTGGTTTATCGTCATCCGTGACTCGGTTAAGAAACCCGGGAACGCCCTGAAGTTGCGGCAAGCTCGGTATCGCGGGCCGCGGTGGCCGCGAACAGCGCGTTGTTGTTGCGCACGAACGA
This sequence comes from uncultured Solirubrobacterales bacterium, assembly GCA_963754375.1. Lineage (GTDB taxonomy): Bacteria > Actinomycetota > Thermoleophilia > Solirubrobacterales > Solirubrobacteraceae > Palsa-465. The sequence goes on along the minus strand of CAVWFX010000010.1, from coordinate 611,371 downwards.
CTGCAATTGGCGGGCGAGGGCTCAGCGCTGAGAACACCTGCCCGCCTTCGTGCAGCAGGGCGCGGGTGGCGGCGCTCTGGCGATTGAGTACCGCCAGCACCGACTCGACGTTGATGGCGAACGGGTAGAGGTTGGCGAAGGCGGCGTTGAACTGCTCGCCGCGATTGGTGAGTGCGATCCCGCTCTGCTGCATCCACGTCTGGAACGCGCGTCGCGTGACCGGGTCGAAGGCCGAGAAGATCTGGTCCAGCTGCACCGTCGGCGATACCTGCGCCTGCGGGAGGGTGCCGCCATCGGGCAGCTTGGGGCCGTTTGGGTTCCCCGGCGACAGCTCCACGAAGGTCTCGCCCAGCAGCGTCTTGGCTCGCAGGATCGCGCGCGTGTCGGCCGGCCGGGGAGCGAACTGCGGGCTTGATCTCGATCACCGCCTTGGTCAGTCCGGTGCTGCGGTCAAGGCCCACGCTGACCACGCGGCCGACCGTCACGCCGGAGATGTGCGACCTGCGCCTGGGTGCCGAGCTCGGTGGCCTGGGAGAACTCGACGCTGAACCGGTAACCCGCCGGAGCGAACGGCACCGTGCCGCCGAAGGAGATCCACAGGTACAGCAGCAGCCCTACGCACGACCCGGCGAACAGGACCATCGTGAGCATCTTGCGCGGCTGCTGGGCTCCGGGTTTCCATCAGCTGGGGCAGGTGAAGACGTTGGTGCCCGGGATTCGAGTGGCCGCCGGGAGCTGTGGCGAGCGGCGGCGGGTTCAGGAGGTCGAGGATCACCCCGAGGGCTCGTTGCTCGGCTGCAGCGTGCCCTCGAAGAAGTTCAGCTCGCGCGCAGGTCCCCATGAAGATTCCCTGCAAGACAGGGCCGTTGGCGTCCTGGGCGCTGGTGAGGCTGTCGGCGATGTGCGACAGCCAGGAGCCCCAGTACAGGTAGCTCTTCTGCGACCGCGCGGCTGGTAGGCGAGCGTGTCGAACAGGTTGTTGAGCACCCCGATCGAGCTCGACCAGCTTCGGGGTGGCCTTGGCGAGGTCGGTCGCGGCCGGGGCCAGCGTGCGCGCCAGCGGCTGCACGGCGACCGAGAACGGCCGCAGCTGGTTCTGGATCACCGGCGTGGTGTCGCGGAACAGCGGGCGCGCGGCGGCCAGCGCCGGCCCCAGGTTGCGGGCGAACGGCTGCAGCTCGGTCAATGTGGTGGCGCTGGCGGTCGAGAACGCCTTGACCTTGTTCAGCGTCGTGGTGGTCTGCTGCAGCGTTCCCGGGAACAGGGTGAGCGTGTCCTCCAGCTGGGCGTCCTCGGCGGAGATGGCCGAGAAGTTGGTGTCCGAGGCGCTGACCAGCGAGGCCAGCTGGGTGTCGACTCCGCCCAGCGCCCCCACCACCAGGTTGAGGTTGTGGATCGAGCGGCGGATGTTGCGCTGGCGAGTGGCCAGCAGGCGTGGCGAAGGTGCGCGTGTCGCGGCTGAGCGGCTCAAAGCGCTTGAGCGTGCCGCTGCAGGTCCGCCACCGCGCTGGGGCTGGGCACCGCGCCGTTGTAGCCCGGGTTACGGAACGCGCCGGCGCCGCCGGACAGCAGCAGGATCAGGTAGTTGCGGGTGTCGGCGTCAAGCGAGGACAGGATCTCGGAGACGTCGACGTCCGGGGTGGTGTTGGCCGGCCCCAGGGTGCCGCCCGCCGGGACCGCCCCCGCGCTCTTGGTCCCCGGGTCCAGCGCCAGGTACATGTCCTTCAGCGGCGTGCGCGGGCGCAGCAGGACGGTGGCGTTGCGGTAGATGGGCGCGTACTGCTTGTAGATGTTCATCGTCACGACGGCGAGGCCGTCCTGCACCGACACGCCGCCGACCTGACCCACCTGCACCCCGGCGATGGTGACCGCCTGGCCCTGTCCGCCGGTCACCGCCGCGGCCGACGAGAACTGGGCCTTGACCGTGTAGTAGCTCTGGTCGAACTGGAACGACGGCTGGTGCTCGAGGATGTAGACGCTGACCGCCGACCGCGGCCACGATCAGAGACGATGATCGACGCCACGTCGATGCGGTGGGTCTTCGATGCGCGCGCTTCACGGACCCGCTCCCGGTGCTCACGGCGTTGAGGTTCGGCGGCGGGTTCTTGAAGCAGGCCACGTTGCCGCGGATCGGCGGCGCCTTGCCGGGGTACGCGGGCCGCGTACCCAGTGGCGGCAGCACCGCGTTGCCGAACAGCGGCCCCTGCGGCGCCGAGCGAGCCGGTCTGCACGCGGTCCGATCCGCCGCCCGTCGACGAGCGCACGTAGCGCCCGTTGCCGTCGATAGTTCTGGGCGGCGCCGGCCAGGCCCACCGCCGACTGGAACAGCTCCTGGTAGTCGCGCAGGCCGGTGGTCAGCGGCGGATCCTGGATGCGCTCGTTGCCGGTGGGGATCACGGTGTGGGTCAGGCAGCGGGCCAGCGAGCCCGAGGCCTCCAGCAGCGCCTTGGTCGAGTTCAGACTGCGACGCGGTGGCGTCGCACCGCGGTGCGTCAGCGGCGGCAGCAGTCCGCCCAGCTCCTGCGGCGAGAACAGCGCCGTGGACTGCGCGATCCACGGCAGCGCCGCGGTGATCGTCGGTCCCAGCTGCTTGATGCTGGGGGTCAGCTCGCGGGCGAACGCCTGGGTGGGGCCGAACGACGCCTGGATCGGGCCCAGCGCGTTGTTGGCCGTGCGCAGCAGCGGCGGCAGCAGGGCGATCGTCTCGCTGAGGTCGTCCTGGCGTGCGGCCAGCGCTCCCATGGTGGCGTTGAACGAGCCGACCAGGTGCGCCAGGTGATTCTGCTGTGAGGCCAGGGCCGAGAACACGTGCGCGGTGCCCGTCACCACGCCGGACAGGTCGTGCGGCGCCGAGCCCAGCAGCGCCGAGTTGACGATCGTCGCATGCCTTGAAGGCGCCGGCGGCGTAGTTGAGGTTCTGGTTGAGCGACTGGGCCGCGGTCAGCCCCCGCTGGGTCGGATCCTGGGTCGCGTCCTGCGCCGGCAGTCGGCTTGTCGTTGAGCGACGAGCCGAAGCCCTGCAGCAGCGTCTGCAGGTTGGCGCGGGAGTTGGACTGCAGCGCCGACAGCACGCGGTCCAGCTGCACCGGCCCGCTGGTGTTGGCGGCCGGCAGCGTCCCGCCCGACGACAGGATCGGCGCCGACGGGGTGCCCGGGCTGCAGATCGACGTAGTAGTTGCCCTCCAGAAACAGCCGCGGGCGTACGTTGATGGTGGCGTTGGAGTGGATCGGCAGCGCCGTTGCGAGTTGATGGTCATCGTCACCACCGCCGCGTTGGCGGAGCCGGCGACGTGCTCGACCGAGGTCACCTTGCCGACGTTGACGCCGGCGATCCGCACCGGCGAGGCGAGGTGCAGCTGGGTCTGGGCGGTGAACATCGCCTTGAGGACGAACGGGGAGCCGCCGAACGGCGTCGAGCCGCCGAACACCAGGTAGCAGACCGCGCCGATCAACGACGACGCCGATGACGCCGGCGACGAAATTCGAGACGCGCGAGCGGTGGCGCCTCATTGCGCGCTCAGCCTTGGTCAGCTCGGTGGACAGGGTGGCCTTCCCGGGCGGATTGCCGATCACCGAGCCCTTGGCCGAGTACTGCTCGTTGCCGGCCGCGCATCTCGCCGGTTGGCCGGGCGCGTCGGTGTACGGATACGGATTGGAGTGCAGCGGCCCGATCTCGGCGCCGGCCGGTCCGGTGTAGGGCTGCTGACGACGGGCCGGACTCGGCGCCCGGGCGGTCGGTCGATCGCCACCTGGACGAAGCGCAGCAGCCCTCCCTGCGTGACCCGGTCGCCGAGCACGCTCGAGGTGTTGCGCAGGAACAGGGTCACGTAGTTGCACGTGGACTGCGCAGGCGTCAGGAACGCCAGCGGCGGCTGCAGCCGGGACAGCGTCAGCGTCAGGCGATCGAGACCCTGCTGCACCGCCGGGGTGGCGCCGTAGCTCTCGAGCTTCCGGGCCAGCGCAAGCGTGCGCTGGTCCAGAGCGCCGCGGTCCCGGGCAGGGTCTTGGTCCCGATCGCGAACGCCTGCGCGAGCACCGGCGCCGACTGCGGCAGCGTGGCGGCCCCGGGCCGCAGGTCGCTGAACAGCTTGGCGGTGTGAGAGCAGGAACGGCCGGATCACCGGGCTGCCGTTGATCGTGGCCTCGAACGACGGCGGGGTATCCGAGATCGTCTCCTGCAGGAACGGCACGGCGACGCCGGCCAGCGCCCGGAAGGTGGTGTCGAGGTTGCCGAACAGCGTGGCCTGGGTCTGGGCCACCGGGACCAGCGCGGAGTTGTAGTTCTCGAGTCCACGGAAGAAGCCGGCCAGGTCGGTCTGCGGCGAGGCCAGGTTGCGCGCCACCGGCCTCAGGTCGCGCAGCAGCGGAAGGAAGGCGCCGATGGCGCTGTTGATGTCGCTGCCCGCGGCCGGCCAGCGCCTCGCCGAAGCCGATCGTCGACCGCTGGATGCCGAGCGCCGTTGGCGGGTCGAACATCGACAGGACCTGATCGAAGTCGACGGTCGCGCTCGACTGGGTGAGCGGCACGGTGGCGCCGTTGGGGAATCCCTGCTTGGACGTGCCGGGGCTGATCTGCAGGTACTTGAGCCCGATGCTCCCCTTCAGCCGCACCGTGAAGTGGGTGTCGACCGGCAGCGGCTTGATGTTCTCGTACAGCTTCAGATTGAGCACCGCGATCGGGCGCCCGGAGGCGGTCCGCGCGGGGTCGACGCTCGACACTGTGCCCGCCAGGGCACCGCCGATGCTCGCCTGGTCGCCCTTCTGCAGCTCGCTGGCGTCGGCGATCTGGACGTGGAGGTCGTAGGTGGGGACGAACGGCAGCCCTACGGTGGCGTTGTAGGCAAGCGTGACGGCGATGATCGTCACCAGCACCGTTACCGCCCCGATCACGATCGGGTTGCTGGCCAGCCCGGAGCCGCGATTGCGTCTCACCGGCCGCTCGCGGTCAGGTAGGTGATGAGTCCCTGCAGCGCGCCACTGCGCTTGGCTGCGGGCTGGGACTTGCGCACCGCCTCGGTCACTACCGGGTCCGCCGGCGGGTCAGGCGCCCGGGCGGTAGCGGAGCTGGCCGAGGCCGAGCCGCTGGCGAAGTTGGCCGAGCAACCGAGCGCGGGGCGCGTCACGTAGTCGGTGCAGTCGGAGACCAGCGGTTCGGCACGAACGTAGTGGCCCAGGCTGTTGAACCCGTTGCCGGCCACGGCGCCGGCGAACAGGAGGTTCATCAACTGCTGGATCCCGCCCGTGTTCTTGAGGCTGGCGGTGAGCCGGTTCAGCAACGTGGCTGACGGAACCGCCGCCGACCCCAGCCGCCCGAGTCGCTGCGCCAGCGGCAGGGTCGCGACCAGCGCCGGCTGGGACTGCTGCGCCGACTTGCCCAGATCGATCAGCGCCGTCCGTGCCTTGATCGCAAACGGGGTCAAATTGGCGAACTGACGACCGACGGCCGCCGCGCTCTGGCCCAGGCTGGTCATCAGCGGCGTCCCCTGGTCGGCCACCGTCCCCAGATCGGCCATCAGCGGCCGCAGCTGGCGCAGAAACGACGGGAACTCGCTGAACGTGCGTTGGATGTCGGCCGCGCGCTGCGCGCTGGCCACCGCGGTGGTGTTGGCCTGGGTGACGAACCCGGCCAGCTGGTGGCGCTCGCGGGCCAGCGGCGCCAACACCACGTCGGAGTCGGTGGCCAGCCGAGCCAGGGTGTGATTCTGCTGGGCGAGGATCTTGATCACCCGGTCGGTGTCGCCGAGAGCGGGGTTGGCGCGATGGATGACCGCGTTCAGATCTGAGCCCCTCGCCGCCAGCCCGGTTCCGAGCTCGTTGATGATCACCGCCAGCGACTGGCGGACCGGCTCGGTCGAGATGTCCTGGACGATGTCGGAGTCGATCGGCGAGCTGGTCTGGGTGACCGGCAGGTAGTGGCTGCCATTCCCCGGGCCCTGGGTGATCTTCGACAGCGGCTGTGTGTTGGAGGTCCCGGGGTCGCAGTCGACGTATTGCTCGCCGATCAGCGATTGGGGGCGGATCGCGCAGGTGGCGTTGGTGTAGAACGGTGCGAAACGAAGGTCGCTGATGGCCAGCGTGACGGCGGCCCGCTTCTGTGCCGTGACGCCCAGCGACTGGATCGTGCCCACGTTGGCGCCGGCTACCCGCACGTCCTCGCCGGCGACGGCGAACGAGGCATCGTCGAAGATCGCGCGCACCAGGTAGGCGGGGCGCTTGTGGTTCGACGCCGCCGTGGTGACGGTGAACAGGGCGCCGACCGCGATCAGCACAGCGGCGACGGCGACGATCCGTCTCATGGGCCTGGCGGGACCGAGCTCGGCGAGCAGCCGGGAATCTGCTCGGGAGCCGATCCGTCCGGGGACGGTTGGATGGCGCTGCCCGGACAGCGGTTGCGGACCGAGTGCAGGCCCGCATAGCGCTGTGAGGGGAACTGCATGGTCAGCTGGCCGGCGCCGTTCAGCGTGAACGGGAACAGGTCCGGCTGCGTGCGTGTGTAGTGGCCGTTGGCGTCGTAGTTGGCGCCGATCTGACCGAGGTTGGAGAGCGCTCCCATGACGTCAGGCGTGTACTCGCGCAGGTAGTCGAGCTGGGCCTGGGAGTCGTTCATCTCCTGGATCAGGCGCGGGAGGGCGCTGCCCGCGACCCGGGCCAGGCTCGGCGCCTCGAGCGCCAGCTGGGTCAGATCGCCGGTGCCGGCCGGGTTGTGGATCAGGGTGTTGAGCTGGGCGACGGTGGGGATCGACTCGTTGATCAGGGGCTCGAGGCGATTGGCGAACTCCGCCAGCTGACGCACGTTCGGTTTGGAGGCGGCCACCAGCGGATTCAGCGCATCCAGCGTCTGGCGCAGCCCCACGAAGGTGGTCGTCGTCCGGCGCAGCGTGCCCGGCAGCAGCGTCAGCGCCTCGTCCAGCGCCTGGCTCTGGCGGGCGATGGCGCCCGTGGCCGTGCTGGTGTTGGAGATCAGCTGGGTGAGCTGCTGGCTCTTGGAGGCCAGCGCCTCCATCGTGCGGGCCCCGTCGCCGATCAGCGCGTCGAACTCGGGCGCGTCGCGCGTCAGCTCGGCGGTCACCTGACTCGTGCTCTGCAGTCCGGGGGCGAAGTACTCCAGCGTCCGGTTGGCCTGCACGCCCTTGCCGGCGATGGCGGTTCCCTCACCCCGGATGACGTTGCGCAACCCCTGCCGGGTCAGCGGGTCCAGCGTGTCGAACACCGAGTCCAGGCTTACCTCTGAATAGGTGTCGCTCAGACCGATCGTGCCCCCGTCCTGGATCGGTGGTGCGCCCTTGGCGCCCGGCTCGAGCACGATGTACTTGCTGGCGATGCCCGACAACGAGTCCTCGTAGATGCGGGCCACAGTCCCCTGGTGCATGTGCCCAACGTCGGGCTTGAGCGACATCGTCACCTCGGCGCTGCCGTTGCGGGTCAACCCGATCGACTGGACGGTGCCCACCTGCGCCGGACCGATGAGCACGCTGTTGCCGGTCACCAGCCCGCTGGAGTTCTGGAATACCGCGTGCAGGGTGTAGCTCGGCTGGTTGCCCAGGATCACCAGTCCGATCACCACCAGGGCGAGGATCAGGGCGCCGGCCGCGGCCACGCGGCCCAGGGTGCTGAAATCGCGCCCGCCGTCGCTGCGTACGATCGCGGTCGGGGGCAGGGGCTCGCGGGTCGCGTTGTTGCGCGGGCTGATCTAGCCCACCCCCTCGGGTTGCGTCACCGCGCCCCCGATGAGCCGAAGCGGCCCCGCCTCACGCCAGGTCGGTTTGGACACGCGAAAAAACGGATAGTCCGATCAGCAACTTGCTTGTGCGTGGCGCAGAGCCACGGCGATAGTCCCTGGGCGCGGGCATGCGAATGGCGCCCTCCGCGCCGCACCGTCCGACTCCGCTCGCCGAAACCTCCATCCCTTTCCCTTCCTGACCTTCCTCGTCCCTTCGCGGCGGACGTCCTTACACGACTGTAAGTTACACTCATGTAACCCGACGCCCGTAACATCTTAACTGGTGGCGGCACGCTTACGTGACAGTTCGACCCGGATGTCTCATTCGGAACGGCGCGGGCAGCTGCTTGACGTGACCGCGGAGATGATCGTCGAGAGCGGCTTCTCGGCGGTCACGATCCAGTCGGTGGCCCGTCGGGCCGGCATCTCTCGCCCCATCATCTACGAGCACTTCGGCGACCTGCCGGGGCTGCTGACGGCCCTGGTCGAACGCGAGACCACCGAGGCGCTGGCGCAGGTGTCGGCCTCGACGCTGACCGAGGTGACCGCTGCCGCCGACCCGACGGAGCTGATCCTGGACAGCCTTCGGACCTACCTGACCGCGGTCGTCGACCACCCCACCACCTGGCGGCTGGTGCTGATGCCGCCGGAGGGGGCGCCGGAGATCCTGCGCCGCACATCGTTCGCGGCCGGGCCGGGGTCCTGGAGCGCCTCACCGATGCGGTCGCGCCCGGCCTCGGCCGGGCGCCCAGACGCCCGACCCAGAGGTGACGGCGCGGACCCTGTCGGCGATCGCCGACGAATACGCCCGCCTGATCCTGATCGATCCGGACCGCTACCCGATCGACCGCCTGGCCGAGCACGCCCGCTGGTTTTTGGGTCAGCTGCGCGACTGATCCTTCCAGACTGGTGATCGCCCGTAGCCACCGGCGCTCAGGGGTTGGCGCCGAAGGCAGCATCGACGATGGCTTGCGCGGCTGGGCCGTAGGGTGCGGCGAACGCCTCGATCAGGTCGCCTTCGCCGCGGACGAACACGCCACGGAGGTTTGAGAACTCGCGGAACCCCTCGACGCCGTGGTGGCGCCCGATGCCGCTGTTGCCGACGCCGCCGAACGGGAGCGAGGGCAGCGCCCCGTGGACGGCGGCCGCGTTCACGCACGCCCCGCCCGAGGTCGTGCGCAGCAGCACGTCGTCGGCCACCACCTCGTCCTTGGCGAACGCATACAGCGCCAGCGGGCGCTCGCCCGCGTTCACATGCTCGATCGCCTCGTCGAGGTCGTCGTACGGCTTCAGCGGCAGGATCGGCCCAAAGATCTCCTCGCGCATCAGGGCGAGATCTTCAGGCGGGTCGATGACGAGCGACAGCGGCATCTGGCGCGTGGCGGGATCCGGTTGGGCTTCGGGTTCCAGGGCTCTGACCTCGCATCCCTGCTCGCGAGCGTCGTCGAGCAGGTGCTGGAGCCGGTCGAGGTGGCGCGCCGAGATGATCCCGGTGCAGCTCTCCGAGCTCGAGTAGTCGGGCATCGTTTCCCGAACGTATTCGGCGGCCAGGCTGGCGAAGTCCTCGAGCCGGTCGCGCGGAACCAGGCAGTAGTCGACCGAGATGCACATCTGGCCGTTCTTGACCGTCTTGGTACCGAGGAGCTGCTTGACCGTCTCGCGATCAATGCTGTCGGCGGCGATGATCGCTGGGCACTTGCCGCCGAGCTCGAGGGTCACCGGCACGAGCTGCTCGGCCGCGGCCTTGGCGATCTCACGCCCGACCGACGTGCTGCCGGTGTAGAGGAGGTGGTCCCACCGCACCCGCGCGAAGGCCTTGGCCAGCTCAACCCCACCGACGGCGACGTCGACACGGTCGCGATCGAAAGTCGCACGGACCATGTCGCGCAACAGTTCGCCGCACGCCGGCGCGTATTCGGACGGCTTGATCACGACCCGGTTGCCGGCGGCCAGCATCTCCACCAGCGGGCCGACCGACAGGTCGAAGGGAAAATTCCAGGGCACGATGTTGCCGATCACGCCCTTGGGCTGGGGCATGACGTACGCCTGGCCGGATCCGAACAGGGCCGGCTCCATCCAGCGCGGCTCCGGCTTCATCCAGGCCTCCAGCTGCTGTGCCGCATAGCCCGCACGGCCGGCAGGGCCGAGCACCTCGATCAGATCAGCGGCCAGCCGCGGGTGCACCCCGAAATCGCTGTTCATGGCGTCCTCGATCTCGGCGCGGTTGCCCAGCAGCATGGCGGCGAGGGCGCCGAGCAGCGCTTGGCGCTCCGCCAAGGAGGGGAAGGGATCGGATCGGAAGGCGTCGCGCTGACGCGCGACCATTTCCTGGAGCTCCGCGATCGCCGCGTTGTCCTCTCCGGTGGGGGTGGATCGATTCTCGACGATGGCCACGATGGTCTCCTCGCTCGTTGGGATGGTGGACACTACGCCTGCGGGTGCACCCCTCCACCGGGCTCAGAACGGTCCCTGCCCCAGCGCGCGGCGCGCGTGGCGCAGAAGCCGATCGATCGGGTACCGGCGAGGTTCGGTGAGGATCAGGCGCGCGTACTCGTCAGAGATCGCGGACAGGATGCGGGCCGTGAGCTCCGCATCCGGCATGCGCGGGTTGCGGTCAACGAGCGGCTGCACGGCGGCGGACAGTCGCCGGAGCGCGGAGGCGCGTCCGGCGGCGATCTTGCGACGCAGAGAGGGCGGCGCGCCCTCGGGCGGCATCAGCACCAAGCGCCAGGTGCTGGGCTGGCTGGCCACGGCATGGAGGTAGGCCTCAAGCGCCTCGAGCAGGAGGGTGCGTGGCTCGCCCTCGTCCAGACGGGTGAGCGCGGTCTCGGAGAACTGCGCCAGCGCGCGGGAGATCTCGCGGTCGATCACCGCCTCCAGCAGCTCCTGCAGGTCGGCGAAGTGCAGATAGACCGTCGCCCGCGTGACTCCGGCCGCGCTGGCCACCGCCTCGATCGACATGCCGTGAAAGCCGCGGCGGGCCAACAGCCGAGCGGTTACGTCGAGCAGCTGGTCGCGGCGCGCCGCGGCCGTCCGCCGGCGGGTCCGTGCGGAGCGCGCGCTCATCGCCATAAGGTTACACTGCCGTTAGTTACGGTACTGTCAGTTGCGCGAGAGGGCTTGAAACCAAGGAGACGGCATGTCGCAAGCAGCACGGGTGGTGATCGCGGGCGCTGGGTTTCTCCGGGCTGGCCACGGCGATCAGGTTCAAGCAGAAGGGCCACGACGACTTCATCGTGCTCGAGCGCGCCGAGGAGATCGGCGGGGTATGGCAACTCAACACCTATCCCGGATGCACGCTGCGATGTGCCCTCCCATCTGTACTCGCTGTCGTTCGCCCGCAACCCGGGCTGGTCGCACACCTACTCACCCCAGCCCGAGATCCGCGAGTACCTGCTCGACGTGGCCGAGCGCTTCTGCGTGCGCGACCACATTCGTACCGGCGTCGCCGTCGAGTCGGCTTCGTGGTCTGAGACAGAGCAGCGCTGGACGCTGGAGACCACCGGGGGCACCTACACGTGCTCGGTATTCATCAGCGCCGTCGGACCGCTGACCGAGCCCAATCTGCCCGACGTCCCGGGCCTGGCGGAGTTCGAGGGTCAGCTGATGCACTCGGCGCGCTGGGATCATGGGGTCGACCTGCGGGGTAAGCGCGTGGCCTCGATCGGGACCGGCGCTTCGGCGGTCCAATACGTCCCGCAGATTGTCGACCAGGTCGCGCAACTGCACGTCGTTCAGCGCACCCCGCCGTGGGTCATGCCTCACGGGAACCGGGCGATCACCGATTTCGAGCGGGCGCTCTACCGCCGCCTGCCGCCCGTGCAGGAGCTGGTCCGCCAGGGCGTCTACTGGAGCCGCGAGCTCCTGGTGCTCGGCCATGGTCAAGCACCCGCGGCTGCTGCGGTTACTGGAGAAGGTCTCGCGCTCGCACATGGGCAAGGCCATCTCCGATCCTCAGCTGCTGGCCAAGGTCACCCCGGACTACACGGTCGGCTGCAAGCGGATCATCCCGTCCAACCAGTGGTATCCATCGTTGACACGGCCGAACGTCGAGCTGATCACCGGGGGCCTGCGCGAGGTGCGCGGCAACGTCGTGGTGGCCGGCGACGGAACCGAGCGGGAGGTCGATGTGATCATCCTGGGCACCGGCTACCACGTAACCGACATCCCGTTCGCCGATCACGTCCGAGGCCGCGAGGGCGCGGTGCTGCAAGATGTCTGGCGGGGCAGTCCGCGGGCCTACCTGGGCACGTCCGATCCCGGGATTCCCGAACTTCTTCATGCTCCTGGGCCCCAATACCGGGCTCGGACACAGCTCGATGATCTACATGATCGAGTCCCAGGTGGACCACGTCGTCGGCGCCGTCGAGGCGATGCAGCGAGCCTCGGCACCGACTGTCGAGGTGCGCCCCGAGGTGCACGCCGCCTACAACCAGGAGGTCGACGCGCGCATGCGCGGCACCGTGTGGGAGGTCGGTGGCTGCAAGAGCTTCTATATCGACCGCACCGGGCGCAACGCCACCCTGTGGCCGGACTGGACCTGGCGCTTCCGCCACCGGGCCCGCCGGCCCCCCGCCGGCGCCTACCAGCTGCGGCTCGCGCGAGCGGGTGGCGGTGAGCGCATGAAGGCGGTCACCTGTACCCGGGCCGAGCTCGAGGTAGCCGATCTGGCCACCCCTCAGCCAGAGCGTGGCCAGGTGCTCCTCGAGGTCACGCGATGCGGAATCTGCGGCTCTGACCTGCACGCCCGCCACCACTGCGACGAGCTGGCCGAGGTCATGGTGCAGACCGGCTACGAGGACTTCATGCGCTCCGAGCAGAGCGTGGTCTTCGGCCACGAGTTCGCGGGCCGGGTGGCCGAGTACGGGCCGGGATGCCGCCGGCAGGTGCCGGCCGGCGCCGACGTCGTGGCGGTCCCGCTGGTGCGCCGGGCGGGGCGGACGCAGGCGCTCGGACTGTCGGCCGCGGCGCCCGGCGCCTATGCGGAGCAGGTCGTGGTGGAGGAGTCGCTGATGATGGCGGTGCCCAACGGGATTTCGTCCGACCTGAGCGCCATGACCGAGCCGATGGCGGTCGGCTGGCACGCCGTGCGGCGCAGCGAGATCGGCAAGCGCGACGTGGCCATCGTGGTCGGCTGCGGCCCGATCGGGCTGGCGGTGATCAGCGCGCTCAAGGCGAGGGGCGTGCGGACGGTGGTGGCCGGCGACTTCTCGGCCGCGAGGCGCGCGCTGGCCACGGCGTGCGGTGCCGACATCGTCGTCGACCCCGCCACCGATTCGCCCGTATGAGGCGAGGGACTCAGAGGCCACCTCAAGACGATCCCGGCCGCGGTCGACCTGATGATGGGGACGATGGAGAAGCTGCGCCGTCTCCCGATCCCCTGGCACCACCTGTGGAGGACGATCGACACCCTCGGGATCAAGCCCAAGAGCCCGGTCGTCTTCGAGTGCGTAGGGGTGCCGGGGATCATCGACGGGATCATTGCCTCCGCGCCCCTGCTCTCCCGGGTGGTCGTGGTCGGCGTGTGCATGGGCGAGGACCGGGTGCGGCCCTCGATGGCGATCAACAAGGAGATCGACCTTCGCTTCGTCTCGGCTACACCCCGCTGGAGTTTCGCGACACTCTGCACATGATCGCTGAGGGCAAGATCGATCCCTCCCCTGTCCTCACCGGCGTCGTCGGCCTGCCGGGGGTCGGCCGCGCCTTCGACGAGCTGGCTAGCCCCGATCGGCACGCCAAGATCCTGATCGATCCGGCCAGCTCCGCGGCCGACGCCGAGCCGGTCCTGACCGACGGCCGGCCAGCGGGTCGCGGAGCGGCGCTGCCATGACCGTGGAGCCGCTGGGACGGGGGCGCAACCCGTTCGCCATGGACGGGGTGCAGCGCGGCCGCGACGGGATCGCCCGCTACTCGGCGCGACCACACTCACTGGTGGCGATGCTGGCTGACAGCGTCGAGCGTGACCCCGACGCGCTCGCGGTGGCCGAGGTGGGGGGCGAGCGCGTGACCTACGGGCAGCTGTGGGAGCGCGCGAGTCGGGTGGCCGGCGGCCTGCGCGCGATGGGCTTCGAGCGCGGCGACCGCGTGGCCATCGTGCTCCCCAACGGCCTTGACTGGGTGCTGGCGTTCTGGGGCGCTGAGCTCGCCGGCCTGGTCGCGGTGCCGGTCAACACCCGCTTCAAGGAGCCGGAGATCGAGTACGTGATCACCGATTCCGGCGCGGCCCATGTGTTCCGGCCGGGCGGCGGGCTGCCCGACGGCGACCCTGTGGTCATTGAGGACGCAGAGCCTGGCGATCTGGCGGCGATCTTCTACACCAGCGGGACGACCGGCTTCCCCAAGGGCGCCATGACCTCGCACGAGAACTTCCTGGCCAACGTCGAGAACGCGGTTCGGGCGGTCGGCATCGACCGCGCCGAGGGCCCGTCGCTGGCCACTCTGATCAACGTGCCGCTGTTCCACGTCACCGGCTGCAACAGCCAGTTGCTGGTCATGGCCGAGCTCGGGGGCCGGACCTTCATCCTCACCGAGGCGCTCGATCTCGAGGGCTACCTGCGTACGGCCGGCGAAGAGAAGATCCAGATGCTGACCTCGGTGCCGGCGATCTATCACGCTCTGACGCGTCACCCGCACTTCGCCTCCACCGACCTCGACCACGTGCGCTGGGTCTTCTACGGAGGAGCGCCGATCAGCGCCGAGGCGGTGCACAAGATCGTGCGGGCGTTCCCGAGCGCAAGGGTCGGCAACGGGTTCGGCCTCACCGAGACCTCCTCGCTGACCTCGTTCCTGCCTCACGAGGAGGCGGGCGACCATGCCGACTCGGTCGGGTTCGCGATGCCCGTGGTGGACCTCGCCCTGCACCAGCCCGACCCAGGCACCGGCGTCGGCGAGCTGCTGGTCCGAGGGCAGAACGTCGTCCAGGGCTACTGGCGCAAGCCCGAGGCCACCGCCGAGACGTTCGTTGACGGCTGGCTGCACACCGGCGATCTGGCGCGCCTTGACTCCGACGGGCTGTTGTACATCGTCGACCGCGCCAAGGACATGATCAACCGCGGCGGCGAGAACGTCTATTGCATCGAGGTCGAGTCCGCGCTGGCCGGTGCCCCGGGCGTGCTCGAGGCCGCCGTGATCCCCGTACCCGACGAGATGATGGGCGAGAAGGTCGGCGCCGTGATCGTCGCCGGCCCCGAGTTCGCCGTCGAGGCGGCGATCGCCCACGTGCGCGAGCGGATCGCCGATTTCAAGGTTCCGCAGTACGTCGCCGTGCGTGGGGAACCGCTGCCCCGCAACCCCGGCGGGAAGGTGTTGAAGAACCAGCTCCGGGAAGACACCGACTGGGGACAGCCGCTGAGGTAGCCGTTCAAGCGTCGTCCAGCGCCGCCCTGGCCCGCAGCGCCAGCTCGAGCTCGAACCGCCCGTCGGGGGTCTCGAGCGCATCGCCGAGCAGCTCGCGCAGCTTGGCGATTCGGTAGCGGACGGTCTGCGGATGGACGTGGAGCTCCTCGGCGATCGCTCGGGGTGTGGCGCTGGTGGGCCAGCCACGCCGCCAGGGTCTCGGCCAGGCGCTCGCGCTCGCCGGCCGGCAACTCGTCGAGCGGCGCGCAGACGCTCGCGCACCAGCGCCCGCGCCAGCTCGGCGTCCTGGAGGAGGATCACCGTCGCCAGGTGATCGGTGGTCCGGACCAAGCCGCGTCGGCCGGTAGCGCGCCCTCGCGCGACGAGCTCCAGAGCGTCAGCCGCGCCCAGCGCAGCGAGCGGTGGGCATCGGCGGGCGCGACGGTCGGGCCCAGAGCGCCGCCGGCTCGCCGGCCAGCGGCGCGCTCGAGCGCGGCTCGGCGCCCGGGCCCGTCGGGATCGGGCAGCACCAGCCACGCGCCCTCGGCGTCGGCGCCGGCCAGCGACGTCGACGTCGAGGCGCCGGGTCACCGCCACCGGGTTGTCATCGGCCAGCGCCAACACGGCCAGCGCCCGCGGCACCGGCCAGCGGGCCAGCTCGCCGGCGCGCTGCGAGCGCCTCGGGGTCGTGGCCGGCCGGATCGAGCAGCAGCGTGGCCAGCCGCCGGCGGCGGCGCTCGCGCTCGCCGGCCTCGTCTGACTGCATCCGCAGATAGCCCTCGACGACGTCGGTGGCGAGCTCGTCGCCGTAGACGAAGATGGCCTCGGCCAGCGCGATCGCCACCGGCGCCGAGACTCCGGCCCGCAGGGCCAGCTCGGCGGCGCCGCGCCAGGCGGCGCGCGATCCCGGTGCGAAACGCCGCGCGCAGATCGTCGAGGCTGCGGCCGGCCTGGAACTCCGCCTCGCCCAGTCGCCGCCACAGCTCGTCGGTCTCGGCCGCCGGGTCGCCCGCCGCTGCTCCACCGCATCCAGGAACGCTCGGGTCGCCTGCTCGATCCCGAGCCTGATGCCCATCCCCTCGGGCGCGGCCAGCACGTCGCCGTAGACCGGGCTGAGCCGACCGACGGCGGTGACGATCCCCTCGACCAGCGCGCCCAGCTCGGCCCGGACGGCGGCGACGGTCTCGGGCGGGAGCGGCTCCGCGCGCCACGGCTCGGCGCTCATTGTCACATTGTGACAAGACGGCTGGCCGAAGTCGTGGTCGACAGGCGGAGAAATCGCACTCGTGCTAAGGCGTAGCGTGCACCGCGAGACGATGAGCGCCCCGAATCGCCGCCGCAGCATCACCCAGACGCACGAGCGGATCGCCCAGCTCGGCTGGGAGCCGGACTACCACGAGCCGGTGGTCCGCTACCCCACGCGCTACCGGTTCCCGCACAAGGCCAAGGATCCGATGCGCCACATCATGCGCGAGTACCTGCCGATGGAGCTCGAGAAGGACGAGCGCGTGTACGGCGGCCACGACGCCGCCGTGCGCGCCGGGATGACCGGCAAGGCCCACGAGCGCTGGCTGGAGATCCTCAAGCCGTTCATCGTCATCACCAACTACGCCGAGGTGGCGGCCGGCCGCTGCATGTCGATGCTGATGAGCGCGGTGCCCAACAACGAGCTGCGCAACGGCTACCACGTCCAGTTCGTCGACGAGATCCGCCACACCGGGCATGCAGATGTCGCTGGCCCGCTGGTACGCCAAGAACGTCCCCGACCCGGCGGGCTGGAACCTCGGGCCCCAAGGCGTTCAGCGGCTCGGTGCTGACCAACCCCGGGCTCAACATGCTGTCGCACTTCATCGTCGGCGACCCGATCCAGTGCGCGTTCACGCTGCAGGTGGTGGCCGAGACGGCGTTCACCAACATCGTGTTCGTGGCCACGCCGGACGTCGCCGCCCGCAACGGCGACTTCACCCTGCCGACCACGTATCTGTCGGTCCAGTCCGACGAGGCCCGCCACATCTCCAACGGCTACGCCACGCTGCTGACCGTGCTGCAGGACGACCACAACGCGCCGCTGATCGAGCGCGACCTGCAGCAGGCGTTCTGGATCAACCACGCCTTCATCGACATCTTCTCGGCGGTGGTGATCGAGTACTTCTCCAAGGACCGCTCCGACCCCGAGTCGTTCCTGGACAAGTGGGACCGCTGGGTGCGCGACGACTGGCACCGCGCCTACATCATGAAGCTCGGCAAGCTCGGGCTCGACATCCCGCCGGACATGTTCGAGCGCGCGCGCGAGCGGCATCGTCAACGGCATCCACCACCGGCACGCGATCCTCGCCTTCGCCGGCTGGCCGCTGTCGTTCTGGCGCTTCGATCCGCTCGACGAGCGCGACTTCGAGTGGTTCGAGGCCCAGTACCCGGGCTGGTACGCGGAGTACGGCGCCTTCTGGGAGGCCTTCCGCCACGGCGCCGACCCGCGCAACGGCTTCCTGCCGCTGGACTTCATCAACATGGCGCCGCCGTTCTGCTGGACCTGCCAGGGCCTGTGCGTGTCCGAGCGCGACCGCCGCCACCGCGTCGTCGGCCAGCGCACTCGGTTCTACTGCTCCAAGGAATGCCGCTGGCTGGACGAGTCAAACCCCGGCCGCTACACCGGCGACCGCAACTACCTGGACCGCTACCACGGCTGGGAGGCCTCGGAGGTGATCCGCGACCTCGGGCTTCGTCCGCGCCGACGGCGAGACGCTGATCGGCCAGCCGCACCTGCGAGCGACGAGCGCCGCTGGACGCTGTCGGACATCCGCGCCCACGACCTGAAGCTGCGTCAGCCCCAACATCCGCGTCGCCCGCGAGCTGGGGCTGCCCAGCGGCGACTGGTCCGACGTTCCGCGCTCAGCGACGGCGCGGTGCCGCTGGAGCTCGCCGCCGCGATCCTGTGAGCCGGTGGGCGGGTTCCGGGTCAAATTCGAGCCGCTCGGCGAGGAGATCGACTGCGGCGCCCGAGGAGACCGTCCTCGACGCCGCCTTCCGTCAGGGCTACAACCTCGCCTACGGCTGCCGCGAGGGCCAGTGCTCGGCCTGCAAGTGCTACCTGCTCGAGGGCGAGGTCGACCTCAAGCGCTACTCGAACTTCGCGCTCTCGGACACCGAGCGCGGCAACGGCTACGCGCTCATGTGCCGGGCGCTGCCGGAGTCCGACGTCGTCGATCGAGCTGCTGCACTACGACCCCGACAACTACCGGCTGGAGAACGCCATCCGCGACGGCGACGGCCGACGGTCGAGGCGGTCGTCGAGCTGACCCACGACATCGTCGGGCTGACGCTGGCGGTGCCGGAGGACTTCTCGTGGCTGCCCGGCCAGTACGTCGACGTGCACGTGCCCGGGCGCCGACGGCGCGCCGGCGCTCGTTCTCGATCGCCAACCTGCCCGGCGAGCGGCCGGATCGAGCTGATGATCAAGCGCTACCCGGGCGGCCGCTTCTCCGCGCTGCTCGGAGATGCAGATCGACGCCGGTTCTCGAGCTGCGGCTTCACCGGGCCCTACGGCGCGTTTCACCTGCGCCGCTCCGAGCGCGCCGATCCTGATGATCGCCGGCGGCTCGGGGATGGCCCCGGTGCTCGGCGTGCTGCGCCAGCTGGCCGCCGAGGGCTGCGAGCGGCCGGTGCGCTTCTTCTACGGCGCGCGCGAGCGAGCGCGACCTGTTCGCGCTGGAGGAGATCGCGGCGCTCGGCGAGCGGCTGGCCGACTTCCGCTTCACCCCGGTCGTCGGCGGGTTCGTCCACGAGGCGGTCGACGAGTACCTGAGGGCGGCGAGCTCGACGGCTCCGACGTCTACATGTGCGGGCCGCCGCCGATGCTCGAGGCGGCCGAGGCGATGCTGGCCGGGCGCGGCCAGGATCCCGGCGCGGATCTTCCAGGACAATTCACGACCTCGGCCGACGCGGCGCCGGCGCGCCCGAGCCCGAGCGCCGGCCGCGCGGGCGCCGGCCGTCTCCGAGCGCGAGTTCGCGCTGGTTTGAGCCCAGCGGGCGCCGAGCCACGCTGTACGAGGACGTGACCATCGACACCCAGCCCTCGATCCACCGCCACCTGCGCCGCGGCTGGCCGGTCAGCTTCGAGGACGGGCGCGGCACCTGGAACGACGCCTCGACCGCGCTGCGCAGCCCGGACTGGTTCGCCTTCCGCGACCCGGGCGAGCAGTGGGAGCGGACCTTCTACCAGGCGGGCACGGCGGTCGAGCAGCAGATCGAGGCGGCGCTGCGCTCGGCCGCCGAGCAGGGCCTGCTCGACGACTTCGCCCCCGCGTGGGTCGAGTTCCTGCGCGACACGCTGCAGGTCCCGGCGTTCGTCGAGCACGGCCTGTGGTTCGCGCTGGCCACCGCCGCGCGCGACTGCCTGTCTGACTCGGTCGCCACCTGCGTGTGCCTGCAGGCGGCGCATGAAGCAGCGCTCGGCGCAGGCGATCGTCCTGTACGCCATGGACCTCGAGCCCCACCTCGGCGCGAGCTGCCGATCGACGCCGCCCGCACGCGCCTTCATGCGCGACGAGGCCTGGCAGCCGACCCGGCGCTACCTCGAGCGCCTGGCCGCCACGCCGGACTGGGCGGAGGTCGCTGTTCGCCGCCAACCTGTGCTTCGAGCCCACGGTGGCGACGCTGATCCGCCGCGAGCTGGGCACCCGCGCCGCCGCCGCCAGCGGCGACACCGTCACCCCGGTGCTCGCGCGCGCGGAGACTCAGGAGTGGGAATGGGCGCGCACCTGGACGGTCGCCCTGGCCCGGTTCGTGCAGTCGCCCGACGACCACGACAACCGGGCCGTGCTCGACCGGCTGGGTGCGCGACTGGCTGCCGCAGGCGCTGGAGGCGATGGCCGCCCTGGCGCCGCTGGCGCAGCCGATCGGAGTCGACGCCGAGCGGGCCGGCGAGCGGGTCCGGGCCTATGCCGGCGAGATGCTCGCCGAGGCCGGCCTGCCCGAGCTCTGCGAGCTGGTCGGTGGCACGCCCACGAGTGCGGCTGACGCGCCCGAGCCGTCGTCGCGCGCCAGCCGTCGCGGCCGTCCGCACGCTCGCGTCCGACCCAGGCTGGCTGGCTAGCCAGCCAGCCCGACGGAGGACCGGGAAACGACCACATCCCGCACCGCCGCCGACGGCACCTACGACTTCGTCGGGATCGTGATGGCCAAGAGCGCCGAGGGCGACGCGGTGGCGCGCGTTCCTGGCCGGGCGCGACGGCGTCGAGGTGCTCGAGCAGCCGTCGTTCTGGGACATCCGCGCCCGCGACCGGCTGGTCATCCCCTATGACCAGATCTCCGAGGAGCTCGGCTACGAGATCGACGCGTACTCGATCCAGCACGAGATGTCGACGCACTACGGCCGGATGGTGGCCACCGACGACGCGCTGATGCTGTTCTCGGACCCGACCGAGGCGATGGAGCACCTGCTGTCGTGACCAAGCTGTTCGATCGAGTTCGGGCCGCGCCGGCGCCGTCTGGCCCGCCTCGACCGGCGTCGCCCGGCGCACTGGATCGTGCTGCGGGCGATCCCGCGGGCGATCGCCATGCGCTTTGACCCGGCCGCCGCCGACGGCCTGCAGGCGACGCTCGCAGCTGGCCATCCGCGACCCCCGCGGCCGGCCTCCGGCCCGCTTCAGCTGGCCATCGCCGACGCCGCTGCTCAGTGCGGCGCGGCGCCCGCCGAGCAGTCCGGCGCCCAGGCCGTGGTCGGCTCCGACGACCTGATCCTGCTGGCCAGCGGCGCCGCCAGCTGGCCGGAGCTGCTCTCCAGCGGGCGCTTTGAGCTCAGCGGCGATCCGTTCCTGGCGCTGCGCTTCGCGGCCCTGTTCCAGCTCCCGGTCGCAGCTGCGAGCCGGTCGTAGATTCGTGCCCCTGGGCGAACAGCGAGTTGGGCTCGTAGCCGGCGAAGACGACGCTCTGGGCGAACGGCAGCCTGGGCTTGACGATCACGCAGTAGGTCGCGGCGTCCGGTCGCTGGCTCGGCACGCAGGTGCGATAGACGCTCCCGCCTGGATCGTGTACGTGTCGGTGTGCGCGGCGTTGGCGCGAAACTGGCCGGCGCCCGGTCGCCGATGTAGGCCTCGGCGCGCACGATCGCGTCGCTGCAGCATCCGCTGCGTGGCAGACGATCGTCCGGACGGTGGACGCAGGCCCACCGCCAGCAGCGCGACACTGACCGACCAGCACCGCGGCCGTCCCCGCGTAGTTGCGCGCGACCACCACCGGGCAGGTCCGGCGCCAGCGGCGCAGCAGCAGCCCCGAGCGGCCGCGAGCAGCAGCACGACCACCAGCAGGTTGAGGATCAGCCCGGCGACCAGGCCGCCGGCGACGCTCTGGCTGTCGCCCAGCGATCGGCAGCGCGTGCGCGATCAGCCCGTCGAGCGAGCGACGGTGCACGACGAACATCGGCCACAGCCAGGCGCCGCGCGTCGCCAGCGCAGCACGGGCGAGCCAGGCGCTTCCATCCACCGAAGAGCGTTCATTGCCCGCGTCAATCGGCCGTGCAGCGCTTGCGCACGCGGACGCGCGAGGAGTAAGCTCGCGAGCACTGCCCGGATGCAGGGGCGCGCGACGGCAGATCCCGCTCGCGGCCCTGTGCGGCAGACGGGTCGCGGACGGAGATCCCGCGCCGGCCCAGCCGACCGAAAGGGAGAACAACAAGAGATGGCGACCGACACGGCTGGGCCGAGCCGCTGTCGGCAGGGTGGCGGCGAGCCGAGCACCTCCAGCTCGAGGACCGGATCTGCGCTGCTGCGGGCGATGCTGCTGATGCGCGGCATCGAGGAGCGGGCCATGAGCCTGTACCGCCAGGGCAAGGTGCCCGGCTCGTTCTACGACGGCTTCGGCCAGGAGGCGGTGTCGGCCGGGGCGGCGTTCGCGATGGCCCCCGAGGACCGGCTGTGCATCCTGCACCGCGACCTGGCGGCGCACCTCATCCGCGGCGTGACGCCGGCGCGGATCCTGTCGCAGTACATGGGCCGGGCCGGCGGGATCACCGCGCGGGCGCGACGGCAACGTGCACTTCGGCGACCGCCAGCTCGGCTGCGTCGGGATGGTCTCGATGCTGCCCGACATGATGCTCGTGGCCACCGGCATGGCGATGGCGTTCAAGCTGCGCGGCGAGCGCCGCTGCGCGCTGACCTGGTTCGGCGACGGCTCCACCTCCCGCGGGCGACTTCCACGAGGCGATGAACTGGGCCGGGCGTCCAGAAGCTGCCGGTGGTGTTCGTGCTCGAGAACAACCAGTACGCCTACTCGACGCCGCTGGACAAGCAGTTCGCGGTCGACCCGGTGGAGCGCGCGGCGGCCTACGGGTTCGCCGGGCGTGACCGTCGACGGCAACGACGCCGAGGCGATGTTCGAGGCGACGCGCGAGCGCCCGCGAGCGGGCGGTGGACGGCGGGGGCCCGACGCTGATCGAGGCGGTGACCATGCGCATGCACGGCCACGCCGCCCACGACGACATGAAGTACGTGCCCAAGGAGCAGGTCGAGGAGTGGCGGGCGCGCGACCCGATCGAGCGCCAGGAGAAGCGGCTGCGCGCGCTCGGGCGTCGACGTCGACGCGGTGCGCGCGGAGGTGACCGCCGAGATCGACGCGGCCGCCGCCGAGGCGCTGGCCGGCCCGATGCCGCGCCCGACGACGTGCTCGACGGGCGTCTTCTGCGACGGGCGAGGCCGAGCCGCTCGGCGACGGCCAGGCGCCGTGGAGCGGCTTCGCCGACGCGGCTGGCGGATGGCGATGACTGCCTGATGGCCGGTCGATGACCTACCTGCAGGCGATCTCCTCGGCGCTGCGCGACGAGCTGCGCGCCGACGAGCGGGTGCTGCTGATGGGCGAGGACATCGGCGTGTTCGGCGGCGCCTTCAAGGTCACCGACGGGTTCATCGAGGAGTTCGGCGCCGACCGGGTGATGGACACGCCGCTGGCCGAGTCGGCGATCATCGGCTGCGCGGTCGGCGCCGCGGTGGTCGGGATGCGGCCGGTGTGCGAGATGCAGTTCGCCGACTTCATCTCCTGCGGCTTTGACCAGCTGGTCAACGTGGCCGGCAAGATGCACTACCGCCAGGGCCTGGCGGTGCCGCTGGTCGTGCGGCTGCCGTCGGGCGGCGGGTTCTCCGGCGGGCCGTTTCACTCCCAGAACCCCGAGGCGCTGTTCATGCACTCGCCCGGGCATGAAGGTCGTCGCGCCGTCGACCGCCGAGGACGCCAAGGGGCTGCTGCACGCACGCCATCCACGACCCCAACCCGGTCTGCTTCATGGAGCACAAGCACCTGTACCGCCGCGTCAAGGGCGAGGTGCCCGACGGGGTCTACGAGACGCCGTTCACCGCCCGGGTGGCCGCGGTCCGGGGTCGCGACCTGGTGGTGATCGCCTACGGCGCGATGGTCGACGTGGCGCTGCGAGGCGACCGAGGATCTCGACGGCGCGTCGGTCGAGGTGCTCGACCTGCGCTCGCTGGTGCCGCTGGACGAGGAGGCGATCCTCGACTCGGTGGCGCGCTGCTCGAAGGTGGTGATCGTCGACGAGGCCAACATGACCTGCGCCGCCGGCGCCCAGGTGGCGGCGCTGATCGCCGAGAAGGCGTTCGAGGACCTCGACGGCCCGGTCGTCCGGGTGGCCACGCCCGACGTGCCGATCCCGTTCTCGCCGCCGCTGGAGCAGGCGGTGCTGCCCGGCGTCGACCGCGTGAAGGAGGCGTGCCGTGAGCTCCTCGCCTACTGAGATCGCCGCCGCCCTGCGTCGACGTGACCATGCCCCAGATGGGGGTGTCGGTGGCCGAGGGCACGGTCGTCGCCTGGCGCGTCGAGGTCGGCGACCGGTCGAGGCCGAGCAGACGATCTGCGAGATCTCCACCGACAAGATCGACACCGAGGTGCCGGCGCCGGTCGAGCGGCGTGGTGGCCGAGATCCTGGTCGACGTCGAGCAGACGGTCGACGTCGGCGTCGTGCTGGCGCGGATCGCCACCGGCGACGGGGCCGGCGGCGCCAGCCCGCCGCCGTCCGGCGCCGGAGTCGCCACCGGCGCTCGCGGCGCGGCCGCCATCCTGCCGCCGCGCCGGCGCCCGCGCCCTCGGCGCCGCGCCCGGCGGCGGCGGTACTCCCCCGTCGTCCAGCGGATCGCCGCCGAGCACGGGATCGACCTGTCGACGCGTCGTCGGGCACCGGCCGTGACGGCCGCGTGCGCAAGCAGGACGTGCTGGCGCTGGTGAACGGCAAACGGCGCACGAGCCCGGCGGTCGAGGAGCCGCCGCTGCACATCGAGAGCCCGTACCGGCCCGACCCGCCAGCTGCGCACGGCGCCCGTGCCGCGCGAGCGCACCCGCGTCGCGGCAGCCGCCGGCCGACGGCGGCGGGCTGTCGCGGATGCGCCGTCAGATCGGCGAGCACATGAAGCGCTCGCTCGACACCGCCGCCACCTGCACGACCTGGATCGAGGTCGACATGAGCCGGGTGGAGGCGGCGCGCGCGCGGCTGGGCGTCACCGCGCTGGCGTTCGTGGCCCGGGCGACGATCGACGCCCTGCGCGAGCACCCGGCGCTGAACGCGTGGCTGGAGGGCGAGCGACTACACGCGCGTCGACGACGTCAACCTCGGGATCGCGGTGTCGCTGGGCGACGACGGCCTGATCGTGCCGGTCATCCACCGCGCCCACGAGCTGTCGGTGGAGGGGCTGGCGGCGCGGATCCGCGAGCTCGCCCGACGCGCCCGGGCGCGCGAGCTGACCCCCGACGACGTCACGGGCGGCACGTTCACGATCACCAACCCGGGCCAGTACGGCTCGATCATGGCCACGCCGATCATCAACCAGCCGCAGGTCGGGATCCTCGACCTCGAGGCGGTGGTCAAGCGGCCGGTGGTGGTCACCGACGCCGACGGCAACGACTCGATCGCGATCCGGCCGATGACGATCCTCGGCCTGAGCTGGGACCACCGCGCGCTCGACGGCGCGCTGTCGGCGCAGTTCCTGGCCACGCGTGAAGCGCCGCCTGGAGGCAGTGTCGTGATGCGAGCGAGCTCTGGGTCTGCCAGCTGGGCACGGTCGAGTACCGCGAGGCGCTGGCGCTGCAGGAGCGGGTGCGGGCGGCGCGCCAGGCCGACGCCGTGCCCGACGTGATGCTGCTGCTCGAGCACTGGCCCGTGTACACGCGCGGGCGGCGCTCGGGCGCCGGCGAGCTGCCGATGGGCGAGGACTGGTACCGGACGCAGGGGATCGACATCGTCGACGTCGACCGCGGCGGCAAGGTCACCTACCACGGCCCCGGGCAGCTGGTCGGCTATCCGATCGTCCGCGTCGACGACGTCGTCGAGTACGTGCGCACGCTGGAGCGGGCGCTGGTGGCGGCGCTGCGCCGAGGAGGGTGGTCGACGCGCGGGCGCGGCCCGAGGACGGCCCCGACTACACCGGCGTGTGGGTGGGCGAGCGCAAGATCGCCTCGATCGGCGTGCACGTCGCCCGCGGCGTGACCACCCACGGGTGGGCGGTCAACGTCGAGAACGACCTGCAGCCGTTCTCGTGGGTCGTCCCCTGCGGCCTCGACGGAGTCCAGATGACCTCGCTGATCAGCGAGACCGGACGACTCGCCGGGCAGATGCCGTGCTTCTCGCAAGCGCGCCGCGTTCGCGGTGGCCCAGGCGCTCGGGCGCCGGCAGCGGCTGGTGTCGCGGGCGCGGCTGGAGGCGGCCGTCGGCGCCGCGCTCACTGCCGGCCGTGAGCAGCAGGCCTCGCTGCAGGAGTGCCGTCGATGCGGTCCGGGCTCCTCGCTGGAGCTGACGCCAGGTGACGCGCACCACGCGCCAGCCGGCGCGCGATCAGCCGCTGGTCGCGGCGGCGGTCGGCCTCGAACGCGCTGGCGGGTGCTGTGGTCCCGACGCCGTCGGCCTCGACGATCGACCCGCTGCTCGCGCCAGACGAAGTCGGCGCGGATCGCGGGCTCGCCGTCGCCGGGGTCGAGCGGACCTGGCGCTCGGGCTCGGGCAGCCTGAGCCGGCGGCGCGGATGAGCTCGAGGACAGCTCCTCGAGGTCTGCTCCGGTGGCGGTCGGCCCGGCGGTGTAGCGCGTCCAGCGCCGGCGCTGAGGCGTTCGGGCGCCGCGGTGGCGTGGGGTTGCGCTGCAGCTGGTCGTCGAGGGCGCGGAGGTCGAAGACCTCGAGCATGCTCGGCCTGGTCGAGGGCGCGCTCCACCGCGCGGCGGCGGACGACGTCGGCGAGGTCCAGGAGCGGTGCGGGCGACGGTCGTGCACGGGGATGCCGTCGACGATGGTGATGTCGGCGGCGGTGAGGGTGGTCGAGCGGTGGATGTCGATGCCGTCGTGGCGCGTGACCGCGGCGCCGGGACCGTGACGTCGATGCCCGGGGCGCGGTGCGTCTGCGGAGACCGTGGAGGTCGGCGGCCGAGCGGTGGGAGAGGACCGCGCCGGGCCGCAGGCCAGGACGGCGGCCATGTAGCGGCCCTTGAGCGCGAGCAACGCGGAGGGACTGAGCGAGTAGACGGCCCGGTAGATGCGGTGCAGCCGCCCGGCGCGCGCCCGCTTGCGACGGCCGCGTCGCCGAGCCCGAGCGCGACCAGCTGCCAGCGAGGCGACGCACGCCCGTGCTGGCGGCCGCCACAGTCGGCGAGCCTGGCATCTAACGTGCTCCTAGTTCCCGTTTCGTGCCAGCCTCGACATGCTCCGAATGCGTGGCGAAAAACGTGTGCCGCGTGGGTCACGCGACGTGCACCGCAGTAGCCTTAGATGTGTGACGAATCGGCAACATGCGACGCGATCGCGATCCAATCCCGGTGGGATCGCCGACGTGCTCACGGTTCTGGGGCCCGAGACGCAGCCCCACCGGGGCCGCAAGCCGCCGTGGTTCAAGGTGCCGGCGCCCGGTGGCCCGCGGTACCGGGAGCTCGCAGAGCCTGATCAAGTCAGAGAACCTGCACACGGTCTGCCAGGAGGCGGCGTGCCCCAACATCGGCGAGTGCTGGCAGCGGGGCACGGCCACGTTCATGATCCTCGGCGACACCTGCACGCGCCGGTGCGGCTTCTGCAACGTCAAGACGGGCAAGCCGACCTGGAACGATCCGCTGGAGCCGGCCCGGGTGGCGCGCATCGGTCGCCAAGATGGGCCTGCGCCACGCGGTCATCACCTCCGTCGACCGCGACGACCTGCCCGACTACGGCGCGCAGCGCGTTCGTCGGCGTCATCCGCCAGATCCGCCGGCAGTCGCCGGAGCACGCAAGATCGAGGTGCTCACGCCGGACTTCCGCGGAGCCGAGATGCCGCTGGCCAAGGTGATCGCCGAGCGACCCGGACGTCTTCAACCACAACGTCGAGGTCGTCCCGCGCCTGTACCCGGTCGCCACGCCGCGGCTCGACCTGGGAGCGGTCCAAGCGGGTGCTGCGCAACGCCAAGGAGTACGGCGGCGACGAAGTCACCACCAAATCCGGACTCATGGTCGGGCTCGGCGAGACGTTCGAGGAGATGGTGGACGCGCTTGGCCAACTGCGCGACAACTACGTCCAGGTGCTGACCGTCGGCCAGTACCTGCGACCCACCGAACGCCACCTTCCGATCGTGCGCTACTGGCACCCCGATGAGTTCGCCGCCCTCGAGGCGGCCGCCTACGAGCTCGGCTTCGAGCACGTCGCCGCCGGGCCGCTGGTGCGCTCCAGCTATCACGCCGACCAGCACGTTCCCCAGCCCGAGCCTGGCGTCGGTCCACTTGAGAGGAGGTCCGCATGAGCCCGCGCAGACGCACGACCTCTGATCGCGCCTGGCCGTCCTGGCGCTCGCGCTGATCGATCGCCCCCGCGGCGCTGGCCGCCGCCGGCGGCGGCTCGGCCGGCTTCAGCGGCGGTGGCGAGGCGGCGGTGGTGGCGGAGGCCAGGCAGCGGCTTCGCGCTGTACATCATCATCGACCTCCTGATCCACATCGCGTGCTCGGCCACGGCCTCGGCGCGCTGGTCCTGATCGCGCTGGCGCTGATCTATCTCTTCTTCACGCGCGGTCATGCCCTCGATCCAGGCAGTGGCTGGCAGACGCGCGCCGCCAGCACCGCGGCCCGGCTCCATCGCCAGCGTCGCAAGCGCGAGCGCCGCGTCGAGCTGGCCGCCGCCGAGGCGGCCGAGGACGACCCGGACGTTCGCGCCGGACAACGTGCTGGCGCACCGCCGAGCGACGCTGTTCATGGACGATCCAGAAGGCCTGGGACGACCACGACCGGATCACCCTCCGCGGCCTGGTGGCACCGGACCTGCTCAAGGAGTGGGAGCGGCGGCTGGACGACTTCGAGCGCCGCGGCTGGCGCAACCACGTGCAGCCGCTCGGCGAGCCGACGATCGAGTACGTCGGCCTCAACCACAACGGCGACCCGCGACACCGACCGCGTCGTCGTCAGGATCGACGCGCGCCTCAAGGACTACGTCGTCGACCGCTACGGCCGCCACCTCAAGCGCACCGGCCGCCTCGGCGAGACGACCCGCATCCGCGAGTTCTGGACGCTGCAGCGGCGCGACGGCCACTGGTTCCTGGCGTCGATCGAGCAGGGCGCCGAGGGCCAGCACGCGCTCGACGACCAGATCGTCGCCACGCCGTGGGCCGACGAGCGCGGATGCGCGACGCAGGCGCTGGTCGAGGGCGCGGTCGCCGACGCCGTGCCCGAGGGCACCAAGATCGCCGAGGTCGCCGACCTGCAGTACGAGGGCGACGCCCACGCCGCGGCGAATGGACCTGAGCCTTGCCGATGGCCGCTTCGCCCCCGACGTGCTGGAGATCGCCGCCCGCCGCGCGATCGACGCGCTGGGCGCAGGCCGTCGACGGCGACGACGCGCGCGCTGCAGCAGATCGCCACGCCGCAGGCAGCCGCGCGAGCTGCTCTACGCCGGCGACTCGACACGCCGGACGCGCGTCGTCGTCCGCGGCCCGTCGGTCAACCGGATCCGGATCGTCGCCCTGGACGCCGCCGCCGAGCCGCCGACGATGACGATCGAGGTCGACCTGACCGGCCGGCGCTACTCGAGAACCGCGACACGACCGCGGTCGTGTGCGGGCAGCCGCTCGCGGCCACCAGCTTCACCGAGCGCTGGACGCTGAGCCTCGACGCGACGACCAAGCAGCCGTGGCGGATCACCGCCGTCGGCGCGCCCGTCGGCCTCGCCTGAGCGCCGAGCGTCGTCGTGAGTCGGCCTCGCAGCTGGCCGGGCGTGCGGCCGAATGCCGTCAGGCCGCTCGCGGCATCGCGTCCGGACGCCGCGGGAGCCATAAGCTCTCCGGCGCTTGATCCCGATCAAGGACAACATCCCCACCGACCGGTTCCCGCTGGTCACGGTCGGCGCTGATCCTGGCCAACGTCCTCGTCTACGTGCTGGCGGTCGGCCACGGCGGCTCGCTGTTCTGCGGGCCCGACGCCCATGAGCTGGTCAAGTACGGCGCCTCCCGTACGCGCTCACCCACACCAGGCGCCCTCGGGATCGGCGTGGGAGACCGTGTTCACGGCATGTTCCTGCACGCCTCGATCCTGCAGCTCGCCGGCAACATGCTGTTTCTGTGGATCTTCGGCAACAACGTCGAGGACTCGATGGGGCCGGCTGCGCTTCCTCGCGCTTCTACCTGGTCGGCGGACTGGCGGCCCTGGCACTCCAGGTCGCCGTCGAGCCCGAACTGCCACGCCACCCACCGTCGGCGCCGGCGGGAGCGATCGCCGCCGTGCTCGGCGGCTACATCGTGCTGTATCCACGCGCGCGGGTGCTGACGCTCGTGCTGATCATCCTTCCTTTCACCGTGATCGAGGTCCCGGCGCTGGTGATGCTCGCGCTGTGGTTCGCCGATGCAGGCGGTGTTCGCGGCCGCCGGGCTCACCGACGCCCGGTGGACCGGGGGCGTGGCCTACTTCGCTCACGTCGGGCGGCTTCGCGTTCGGGGCGCTGGCGATCCGGGCGGTGGCCACGCGCGCAAAGCGATCGCCGCCGACCGCGGCGGCGCCTCGATGAGATCCGTGCTGCTGGTGGTGGCGATGGTGTTCATCGCCGGCCTCGGCTTGCTGACCGCGCTGGACATCGTCGCACACGGGGTCAACTGGCTCGACGTGCTGGCGATCCTGATCCTGGTGCTGTTCGGGACCGGAATCGTGGGCGCGCTGCTCCAGCGCCCGCCCGGGGATGACGTCGAGGTTTCCGGTATTGAATAGACGCACTAAATTCGGGTGTATAATGGAAGATATGTTCACGGACACCCGGTCCACGTTCAGGGTCGACGCGCTGGACTGGAGGTCGATGGCGATCCTCGCGCCCCACGGCGAACTCGACGTCTCGGTGCAGCAGACGCTGTTGGCGGAGATGGACTGGCTGCTCGCCAAGCGGCCAGTCGTCCTCGCGGTCGACCTGCGTGGGCTGACGTTCATGGACTCGAGCGGAGTGCACGCGCTGATCTCCACCGGCCGGCGCTGCCAGGAGCAGCGGCCAGCGCTTCTTCGTGATCCGCGGCGGCCGCCAGATCGACCGATTGCTGAAGGCGTGCGGTCTCGACGGCTGCTTCGAGATGGTCACCGAGCCCGATCAGCTGCCCGACGGCGAGTTCACGGTCGAGCTCCGGGCTCTGAGCCCACACCGAGCCGGCGGGTACACTCCGACCGTGGCGGAGCTGACCTCGGCCGCGTCCCCACCCCTCCCGGGGACGCGCGCGAACGGTTGCTGACCGCGGCCTACGAGCTGTTCGCCCGCCAGGGGGTGCAGGCGGTCGGCGTCGACGCGATCATCGAGCGCTCCGGCGTGGCGCGGCAGACGATGTACCGCCACTTCGGCTCCAAGCAGGACCTCGTGCTCGCGTTCCTGGAGCGCCGCGAGGAGCTGTGGACCTACGGCTGGCTGGCCGGCCGAGGTCGCGGCGGCGGGCCGACGGACCCGCGGCGAGCAGCTGCTGGCGATCTTCGACGTGTTCGACGAGTGGTTTCGGACGCCCGAGCTTCGAGGGCTGCTCGTTCATCAACGTGATGCTCGAGCACCCCGCCGAGGACCACCCTCTGCACGGGCGGCCGCCGGTACCTGGCCACATCCGGACTTCCTGACCGACCTGGCGCGCGACGCCGAGATCGCCGGACCCGGAGGCGTTCGCCCGTCAGTGGCACATCCTCATGAAGGGCTCGATCGTGGCCGCCGGCGAGGGCGACCGCGACGCCGCCCAGCGCGGCCAGCAGATCGGGGAGGCTGCTGCTGACTCAGCGCGACCGGGCACCGGACGGGCCAGGAAGCGAGGCGGTGCGCGACCGGTCGCGGGTCAGCGGCCGGGTCTCGCCGGTGCGCACGAAGCCGAGCCGCTCGTAGAACGCCGTCGAGTCGCCGCCGTCGATGATCACGCCCAGGCGCAGGAACCGGGCGCCGTGGACCGCCGCCCAGCCGCGACCTCGTCCACCAGGCGTCCCCCGAGCCCGCGGCCGCGCAGCGCCGGGTCGACCCACATCCCCCATAGCTGGGCGATCGCCGGCGTCGCGGTCATACCAGCGTCCGGCGGCCATCCCCACCCAGTGCGCCTCGCGATCGGCAACGAGACACGCGCTCGCCGAGCCTCGGCCAGCTCCGACCAGTGCGAGTCCGGATGCGCGGCCTCCGCCTCGACGGTCGACGGCGAATGCCGTCGGGGCGTCGGCCAGCGCACGCAGGCGCAGCTCACGCAGCGCAGCGCGGCGCCGCTCGCCGGGCCGGACTGCAGCGGGTCGCTAATCAACGAGCTCGACCACCGACGGGTCGAAGCGGGCGAAGCGCGACCAGATCCTCGACGCGATCGCGGACGGCGGCGGCGGTACCTCGTGCAGCCCTCGGTGCCGAACTGCTCGACGTTGAACGAGGCCAGCGCGGTGCCGTAGGCCATCGCGTTGCGCAGCAGCGCGTCGGAGGGCGGCCCGTCGAGCTCGCGCTGGCGATGTAGCCGACGAAGCCGCCGGCGAACGTGTCGCCGGCGCCGGTGGGATCGACGACCTTCTCCAGCGGATAGGCGGGGAGCGCGAAGAACTCGTCGGCGGTGATCAGCGCCGAGCCGTACTCGCCCTGCTTGGCGACGATGATCGAGGGCCCCCACCCGAGGATCTCGCGCGAGGCGGAGATCAGGTTGGGCTTGCCGGTCAGCTGGCGCAGCTCCTCGTCGTTGAGGATCAGGCAGTCGACCCGCGGATGATCTCCACCAGCTGGTCGCGGGCGATGTCGATCCACAGGTTCATCGAGTCCAGCGCGACGAACTTGGCCGCCTGGCACTGCTCGCGCACCTGGAGCTGCAGGCCGGGCTGGATGTTGGCCAAGAACAGCACGTCGGCGGCCCGCGAGGCCGGCGACAGCTTGGGCTGCGAAGTGCTCGAACACGTTGAGCTGGGTGTCGAGCGTGTCGCGCGTGTTGAGGTCCTAGCCGTAGCGGCCCTTCCAGAAGAACGTCTTGCCGCCGGCCACCCGCTCGACGTCGTAGATGTCCGTGCCGCGGGTCGGCGAGCACCGCCAGCTCGGCGTCGCCGAAGTCGTCGCCGACCGGGCCCGACGACATGGACCTGATCCAACAGCGACGCGGCGAGCGCGAAATGGGTGGCGGCGCCGCCCAGCATCCGCTCGCGCACCCCGAACGGCGTCTCGACGGCGTCAAACGCGATCGAACCGACAACGGTGATGCTCACGCGGCCACCTGCGCAGGATCACGCTCGCCCAGCCCGGCGGCGTCGCGCAGCTCGTCGGCCAGGTCGGTCCGCTCCCACGTGAAATCCGCCTCGTCGCGACCGAAATGGCCGTAGGCGGCGGTCTTCTGATAGATCGGGCGGTGCAGATCCAGGCGCTGGCGGAACGCCGCCGGGCGCAGGTCGAAGTGCTCGGAGACCAGCGCCTCGATCCGCTCGGGGGTCAAGCCCTCCGCCTCGGTGCCGAACGTCTCGACCATCACCGACACCGGCCGCGCCACCCCGATCGCATAGGCGACCTGAACCTCGACGCGATCGGCCAGGCCGGCGGCGACCAGGTTCTTGGCCACCCACCGCGCGGCGTAGGCGGCGGAGCGGTCGACCTTGGACGGGTCCTTGCCGGTGAACGCGCCGCCGCCGTGGCGGGCCATCCCGCCATAGGTGTCGACGATGATCTTGCGTCCGGTCAGCCCGCAGTCGCCGACCGGGCCGCCGATCACGAACCGCCCGGTCGGGTTGACCAGGAAAGCCGCGCTGCAGCGCCGCGCTCGTCATACATCTCGCGCGGGAAGCGTGGGCAGCACCACGTGCTCCCACAGGTCATCCTTGATCCTGGCCTCGCGCCCTCGGCGTGCTGGGTCGAGATCAACAGCTTCTCGACCGCCACCGGCCGGCCGTCGCGGTAGCGGACGCTGACCTGCGTCTTGCCATCGGGGCGCAGATAATCCAGCGTCCCGTCCTTGCGGACCTCGGCGCAAGCGGCGCGCCAGCCGGTGCGCCAGCGCGATCGGCAGCGGCATCAACTCCGGCGTCTCGCCGGTGGCGTAGCCGAACATCATCCCCTGGTCCCCGGCGCCGGCGAGGTCAAGCTCATCGCCGCCGCTGGCCTGGCGCGTCTCGTAGGCCTCGTCGACCCCCTGAGCGATATCGGACGACTGCTTGTCGACCGCGTTGAGCACCGCGCACGAGTCGGCGCTGAAGCCGAGCTCGGCGTCGACGTAGCCGATCTTGCGGATCGTCTCGCGCGCGATCTCCTGGATGTCGAAGTAGGTCTTGGTCGCTTATCTCGCCCGAGACCACCACCAACCCGGTGTTGACCAGCGTCTCGCAGGCCACCGCCCGGTCGGATCCTCGGCCATCACCGCGTCCAGGACGCCGTCGGAGATCTGGTCGGCGATCTTGTCCGGGTGGCCTTCGGTGACCGACTCGGAGGTGAACAGATACTGCCGTTGGGGAGCGGCCATCGCGGGCCTCGCTTTCTCTGATCTGCAAGCTCGGGTAAGCGGCGGAAGGGTAGCTGCGCGATGCCGTCTTGACGCCGCTGTGAGGCGCACGTAGTATGTTGGCTGCTGAGGGAGACCGGTCAGTCTCATGCCGAGCGCGCGGTCGGCCTCACGGGTTCGGCGCCTTCCGGCGGCCCTCGCCCATCCGCCCCGAGGAGAGGACAGAGCATGCCCATCCCCACCGAGCTCGTCGGGTCGCTTCCGCGTCCGATGAAGCTCCAGGAGGCCTACGCCGACTACGACGAGGGCAAGATCTACTTCGACGCAGCTGCAGGCCGTCCAGGACGCAGCCGCCGAGGACTCGATCAAACGCCTGGAGGCGACCGGCGAGCCGATCGTCACCGACGGCGAGCAGCGCGAGTCGAGCTTTGCCACCTACAACCTCACCGACACGCTCGCGGGAACCGGGCTGGCCGACGGGCTGGCCGGCGACGGCCAGTTCTTCGCGATCTTCGACGACGGCCACAACCGCCAGCTGCCGCGGATCACCAAGGGCCCGTTCCGCTACAAGACCTACGCCTCGGAGTTCGTCGCCAAGAACAAGGCGATCGCCACCCATCCGGTCAAGCAGGCGGTCATCTCCCCGTCGATGATGATGCTGCTGTATCCGCTGGAGGGCGAGATCGACGGCTACTCGCGCGACCAGTTCCTCGAGGACTGCGTCAACGAGGCCGAGAAGGACATCCGCCAGTGCTTCGACGCCGGCGCGGTGCGCGTCTCGGTCGACTTCACCGAGGGCCGGCTGGCCAACAAGAACGACTCGCGCAATCCCTGGACCGGCAAGAACATGCTGCAGGAGTTCATCGACCTCAACAACCGGCTGTTCGCCCGCTTCACCGCCGAGGAGCGCAAGAACATCGGGATCCACACCTGCCCGGGCGGCGACTGCGACTCGGTGCACTCCAAGGAGGTCCCCTACGAGCTGCTGCTGGAGCACATGTTCGACATGAACGCCGGGCTACTTCCTGATCCAGTGCGCGTCCGAGGACGACCGCGAGAAGGTCTACGAGCTGTGCGGCAAGTACAGCCGCGAGGACGCCGACGGCGTGCGCCCAGGTGTGCTTCATGGGCGTCATCAACCCGCTCAGCCCCGGAGGTCGAGACGGCCGAGCACGTCGCGACGAGCTGCTGGCCGCGGCCAAGCACATCCCGGTGGAGCGCCTGGGCGCGACCGACGACTGCGGCTTCTCGCCGTTCAGCCGCGACGTCAAGCCCAAGCACGGCTCGCCGGACTTCGCCCGCGATGTGGCGATGCAGAAGATCTCCGCCCGGCTGGCCGGGGTCAAGATGGCATCGGAGGAGCTGGGCGTCTAAATTCGGCAGGGCATGCCCCTGGGCCGCTCGGATGCCGCAGTGGTCGGCGGTCGCGTCGTGGTCAGCTACCTCGGGCGCGACCGTGCGACGCGGGCACCGTGCGCAGCGTGTCGAGACGACGGCGCGCCGGCTGGAGGTGGAGACCGAGGACGGCCAGACGCTGCCGTTCGCGCTGAACCGGGCGACGGCCACGTTCACCGCCGACGGCGAGCAGACCGGCGCCCGCCTGCCTTCGTGCGCTGAGGCCACGGAAGCCGGTCGGCTTGCCCGCGAGGGGCAGGTACAGGACCGCGTTGCGGTCGCTGTGCGCGCCCGCGAAGCCGCGCGGGCGCCCGCCCTGGGCGTCCAGGTAGGACAGCTGCCGGGCGATCGTGCCCAGGTCGCCGGGGAGGACGTGGTCGAGCATCCAGGTCTGGATGGCGACGCCGCCGCCGGCGGTCGCGAGGATGCGCAGCGCCCGGGCCTGCTGGGGATAGTCGATCAGCGACGCGGTGCTGATCAGCCAGTAGCCGCCGGCCGCGGTCCGCCGGGCGACGGATCTGGTTGCGGTGGGTGTGGCCGTTCAGCGCGGCGATCACGCGCGGCGCGCGGTCGAGCATGCGCCAGCAGCTGCGTCGCCGCCGGCCGAGCTGGTCGAGCGGCTGGTGGGAGACGACGATCACCCAGCGGTCGCCGCGCCCAGAAGCTGGCGCGCAGCCAGGCCGGCTGGTCGGCGTCGACGAGGCCGCCCGAGCCGCCGCCGCGGCGGACGAGGTCGAGCACGATCAGGCGCAGACCGGGGCCCGAGGTCGAGCGTGTAGTCGAGCCGGCCGGACGCGTGCGATCGGCGCACGTCGGGCAGCGCAGGCGGGCGAGCACCTCGGCGAAGGCCGAGCTCGCGGCGCCTGGGGTCGGCGGGAACCGTGCACGGTCGGGCCGGCCAGCGCCCGGTGCAGGAGGTCGTCGACCAGACGCCGGGATCCGGCGGTCCGTCGGGCGAGGCGAGCAGGGTGGGCGGGTCCCCGGCGGGCAGCGTGAGCCCCGGCGGCAGATCCCACAGGGCGCGGTCGCCGACCGCCAGCGACCGGGTCAGGGCGGTGGGCACGAGCTCGCCGGCGACCAGCGCATCGTGGTCGCCGAGCACCGGGCAAGACCGCGCGGCCACGCCGGCGGCGGTGAACGGCCGGACCGCGCGGCGCAGCAGCCCGGGATAGCGCGGGGCGTCGACGTCGGGGCGGTAGTAGAACGGATCCGTGTCGGAGGCCGACTGGACGCCGTAGTAGCCGTCGGGGCCGCTGCCCGGGCGACACGGTCCGCCGCGCAGCACGGCCAGCGCGCGCTCGAGCTCGTTGGGCTGGTCGTTGTCGATCAGGTCGCCGCCCTGGATCACCAGCTGCGGGCGCAGCGCGCGTACGGCGCTCGCAGCGCCGGCCAGGACCTGGGCGGTGAGCGCCTCCTGGGGCCGGAAGGTGGACTGAAACGGCGCGCCGAGCCGATCGAGGAAGGTGACGCGGGCGGGCGAGGAGGCAGTCGAGGACGTGGGCGTCGGTGACGTGCGCGAGCGTGGCCAGGGTCGCGGTGCTGCGGGCCGGGCGGCCGAGCTCGGTGCGGTGGATAAACGGCTCGCCCGGCCCGAGCCGGAGCTGACCGTCACCGATCGGGTCGATCCAGGTCCCGACGCAGCGTCGACCCCGATCGAGAACGATTCGTAGCCTCATTCGCACCGCCGCAGGCGGCGATGACGAGCGGCAGCGCCGACAGCGAGGCGGCGCCGGCGAGGGCGTCGGCGAGGCACGCGGCGGCGGGTGAGGCGGCGCGGCGTCATGCCGCCAGCCCTCCAGGACCGATTCGCGGCCGGCCTGGCGGGCCACCCAGGCCACCGCCAGGACTGCCGCCGCCAGCAGCCCGGCCACGGTGGCCGCCACCTCGCAGCCCGCTGGCGGCCAGCGGCAGCGTGGCGTAGTTGGCGGCCAGGCGCGAGAGCGCCGGGCCGAACACCAGACGCTCGAGCAGCACGCCGACCACGGCGGCGGGCACGACCAGCATCAGGGCGGCCCCCAGCAGCAGCCGGCGCACCGCCGACGGGCCGGCGCCGCAGGCGCGCAGCACGGCGACCGTGCGCCGGCGCTCCTGGACGGTCAGGGCGCACGCCTGGATCAGCGCGTACAGGCACACCAGTCCGTCGACCACCGCGACCGCTCTGAGAATCGTTCGCAGAATCGTTACCAGCGGCGCGCCGCGGGCGGTGGCGCCGGCGGCGGTGGCCGGCGCGGCGCCGAGTGCGGCCAGCGCGGCGCTGACCCTGGCCTGATCGGCGCTGGGGGTCAGGCGCACCGCGATCT
Organism: uncultured Solirubrobacterales bacterium; assembly: GCA_963754375.1. Classification (GTDB taxonomy): domain Bacteria; phylum Actinomycetota; class Thermoleophilia; order Solirubrobacterales; family Solirubrobacteraceae; genus Palsa-465. Next base: position 573,751 of record CAVWFX010000010.1, on the reverse strand, counting down.
GCGAGCCGACGTCGGGGTCGGCGGCCAGCAGCGCCGCGGCCGGGATGTAGGCGACGCGCCCGTCGTGGTCCAGCGAGCTGACCACGCCGGCGACGCGCAGGCGCAGCTCGCGCCCGGACGGCAGCGCCAGCGCGAGCGTCTGACCCGGTCCCAGCCCCAGCGCCTGGGCCAGCCCCTGACCGATCTCGGCCTGGTCGGGGCCGCGCAGGCGCTGGCCGCTGGTCAGCGGCGGCGCCTCGAACACGGTGTGGTTGCCGGGATAGGCGATCACGTCGATCGTCTCCCCCAGCGAGAACGAGTCGACCGCCTCGGTCTCGTAGCGCGGCGCCGCCGCCTGGACGCCGGGGATGCGAGCCACGGCGCGGCTGTCCGACGGCGGCAGCGAGGCGGTCAGCTGGTAGCGCTTGCCGAGCGCGCCGGGATCGGTCTCCAGCGACTGCAGCGCCGAGGCGAGCGACAGCATCAGCAGCACGAACGCAGTCGAGAGCCCGAGCGTGATCACGGTCGCGACGAGCCGAGCGCGCCGGGCGCTGACCAGCCGCGCGCCCAGCACGCCGATGCCGCCGCGGCGCCGGCGCACGAAGGCGGCGGTGCGAGCGAACCGCGGCGATCCGCCAGGGCCGCCCGCCACGTCGGCGCCGCGCAGCAGCCCCACCACCGGCCGCCGGGTGGCCCGCCACGCCGGCCACAGCACGGCCGCGACCGGGATCGCGGCGGCCGCCAGCCAGCCCGCCACCAGCGGCAGGGCCAGCGCGGCACCGGGAGCCGGCTCGTTGAGCAGGGTCAGCAGGCGCGCGGCGGGACCGTAGGTGGCGAGCCCTCCGGCGACGCAGCCGAGTCGCGGCGGCGGGCGCGGCGAGCAGGGCCGCCTCCAACCCCTGGACCAGGACGACGTAGCCGGCGGACGCCCCCACCGCCCGCTCGACCCCGATCGCGGCCAGCCGCCGTCTGCACCTCCGCGCGCGCCGACGCGGCCAGCATCACCCCGGCGGTGGCCAGCGCGATCAGCGACAGCGCCACCAGCAGGTCGATCACGATCCCGGCCGCCTGGTCGAGCAGCACCCGCACGCCGGACCGGGTGGCGAAGCGCAGATCGCGCAGGCCGAAGCTTGAGGCCCGCGCCTGGACCAGCACCTCGTTGAGGTAGCGCGGATCGCGCAGCCAGATCTCGGCGTAGTTGACCTGCGGGTTGCGCTCGCGCCCGAAGCGGGCGTCGATCGCCGCCCGGGACACATAGAAGCGCGGCTTGGCCAGCGGATAGCCGACGTTGTCGGGCGCCTCGACGAGCCCGACCACCCGCTCGAGGCCCGAGCCCGCTCGACGCGCACGGTGGTGCCGACGCGGATCCCCCACGCCTGCGCGAACGCCTTCTCCATCAGCACCTCGGCGCCCCGCGCGCGCAGGTCGCGCCCGGACGACCACCGCGTAGCCCCGCCGCCCGGCGCCGACCACCTCGGCGACGGCGTCGTCGCGGCTGCGTCCGGCGAACGCGATCCCGACGTTGGTCTGCTCAAAGCGGGTCGCGTAGGCGGCCAGATCGGGCAGGGCGGTGATCCGCTGACCGACCATGCTCTCGGACTGGGGATCGAAGCGGACGATGATGTCGGGCAGCCCGGCGGCGCGGGCGGCGCGGTCAAAGCCCAGCCCCAGCCCGTCGGCGATGACCACGGCCGCCGACAGCATCGCGGCGGCCAGCGCGATCCCCACCGCGGTCAGCAGCGTGCGGCGCCGGCGCAGCCGCAGTCCGCGACGGGCCTCGGCCAGAGCCGCGACCGCCGGTCTGAGCGCGTCGGCCGTCACCGCGCGCGGCTGGCCGACGGCTCCGGCGCCGACCAGCCGCCCGTCGCCGAGATGCAGTACCTGGTCGGCGATCGCCGCCGCCTCGGGCTCGTGGGTGACGATCACCACCGCACGCCCGCGCAGGCCGCGCAGCAGTTCGAGCACCGCGGCGCCGTTGTCGGCGTCAAGGCTGCCGGTGGGTTCGTCGGCCAGCACCAGCTCGGGACCGTTGACCAGCGCCCGGGCGAGCGCGAAGCGCTGCTGCTCGCCGCCCGAGAGCTCGTGCGGCAGATGATCGGCGACGCCGTCGAGCCCGAGCTCCTCGATCAGCCGGGCGGCCCGGCGCGCGCCGCCGGCGGGAGCACCGGGCAGGCGCGTGGGCAGCAGCACGTTCTCGGCGCCGCTGCACTCCTCGATCAGCTGGAACTGCTGGAAGACGAAGCCGATGTGGCGCAGGCGCAGCCGGGCCAGCGCTCGCCCGCTGCGACCGGTGAGCCGCTCGCCGGCCACGGTGATGCGGCCGCCATCGGGACGGTCGAGGCCGCCGAGCAGATGCAGCAGCGTCGACTTGCCGCTGCCCGACCGACCCAGCACCGCGACCACCTCGCCGGCGTCCACCGACAGGCTGACGCCGTCCAGGACCCGGCGCCGCGCCCGGCCGGCACCCACCGACTTGACCACGCCCTCTGCTTGCAGCACGGGCACGTCACCCAACGTAGCGAGCCCGGACCGGGGTACGCTGCGGTGGATGTTCGATCACGTCGTCCTGCGGGCCAGTGACCGGATGGCCAGCCGCAAGTTCTTCGACACGGTGCTGTCGACGATCGGAGCCGGCCCGCGCAAGTCCGGCACCAACCTCGATCAGTGGCGCGACTTCCTGGTCGCGAGCGTGACCGAGGACCGGCCGCCGACCCGGCACGCGCACGTCGCCTTCGTCACCCGCTCGCGCGACGAGGTCGACCACTTCTGGCGCGCCGGCACCCGCGCCGGGCACGCCAGCGACGGCGAGCCGGGGCCGCGGCCTCAGTACAGCCAGGAGTACTACGGCAGCTTCCTGCTGGACCCCGACGCCAACAGCATCGAGGCGGTGTGGCTGGGGCGCCCTCGGCGCGGCGAGAGCGTCATCGACCACATCTGGGTGCGGGTCGCTGACCTGGGCGAGTCAAGGCGGTTCTACGCCGCCATCGCCGGACCCCTGGGCCTGGAGCTGGACAGCCCCGAGCAAGGTGCACGCGTCTCGCTGCGCGGCAGCGACCGCTCCTACTCGCTGGTGCACGACGACAGGCCGCTGACCGAGAACCTGCACGTCGCGTTCCCGGTGACCACCAACGACGCGGTCGACGCCTTCCACCAGGCCGGGACGGCGGCCGGGTTTACCTCCAACGGCGCTCCCGGGGAGCGCCCCCAGTACGGCGCCGGCTACTACGGGGCGTTCTTGCTCGACCCTGACGGCAACAACGTCGAGGCCGTCAACCACAACCGCTGACGCCGGCGCATCACCGCCGGGAGGCGGTAGATCAGGCGGAAGACGAGACGCCGACCGGACCGGGTGTACCCGCCCCGGCCCGACTCAGTTGCGCGAATCGGTCGAACACGGGCCGCGCCGCCTCCATCTGTACCACCAGCCGCCCGGCGGTCTCCTCACGGATCGCGTCCACGTCATAGCCGGCGGCCTCGAGACTGGCCACGCCGGAGGGACTGGCCATCCAGCTGCCGATGACCATCGGGATGTCGGCCTCGAGGTGCATCTGGCTGCCCCAGGCGTTGGCGCCAACCCGGTAGAGCTGGGTGCCAGGGGTCACGTCGCCGGTGTCGCCCAACACGACCGCGCCGGACGGCGTCTCGATCATGTCCTCGTGCCACTTCAGCGCATGCATCCCAGTGGGCAGCGCGCTGAACAGCGGGTCGTCGGCGGCGGTGTCGTGCAGCGTGAGCTGCGGCCAGCCGACGTACATGCGCCCCATCGGACGTACCCGGCCGCCGGCCGCCACCGCCAGCAACTGGGCGCCCAGGCACATTCCCAGGATCGGGATCTGGCGCTCGAGGGCGTCGCGCATCAATCCCACCTCGGCTGACAAGAACGGATCCTCGGCGACTCTGGTGGCACTCTGGATGCCGCCCATCGAGATGATCCCGGCGATCTCCTCGAGCGCGGGCGCAGGCGTCATCGGCTCCTCGGACGGCGTCCACTCCCAATCGACGACCGGACAGCCGGCGGCGGCCAGGCACTCCCGGGCGATGCCCGCGCGTTTGTTATCACCGTGGGTGACGATCAGAGTCGGCTTCACGCTCAGGCGAGGATAGTGGCGGCCGGGGGGTCCCCGCCAGGGCCGGGGCGTACAGCGAGGTCTGCGAGACTCACGCCCATGGAGAACGGCATCAGCAGAATCGCGGTGGTGGGCGCCGGGTTCATGGGCTCGGGGATCGCCGAGGCGGCGGCGGCGGCCGGCGTTGACGTCACCGTGCACGAGCCCGAGCGCGCCCCGCTCGAGCGATCGCGAACAGCACTGGAGGCGTCGGTGGCACGCGCGGTGTCCCGGGAGAAGATGAGCGTCGAGGAGGCCGAAACGCTGATCGACCGGATCGCCTACACCGACCGGTTCGAGGACCTGGAGGGCGTGGACGCGGTGATCGAGGCGGTGGTCGAGGACCCTCGCGTGAAGGGCAAGCTGTTCGCGCGGCTCGACGAGACCCTGCCGGAGGCTCGGTTTCTGGCCTCGAACACATCGTCGATCCCGATCGCCGAGCTGGCCGCCTGGACCCAGCACCCCGACCGCGTACTGGGGCTTCACTTCTTCTCCCCGGTGCCGGTGATGCGACTGGTGGAGGTGGTGGTGGGGCTCGATACCTCGACCGCGACGGTCGACGTCGCCGAGACCTTCGCCACCACGATCCACAAGCGCCCGATCCGCACCAAGGATCGCAGCGGCTTCATCGTCAACATGCTGCTGGTGCCGTACCTGATGGCGGCGGTGAGGATGTACGAGGACGGCTTTGCCTCCCGCGAGGACATCGACGAGGGGATGCGGCTCGGGTGCGGGCACCCCATGGGCCCGCTGACCCTGTGCGACTTCATCGGGCTCGACGTCCTCTACGCCGTGTGCATGTCGCTGTACGAGGAGTTCAAGCGCGCCGAGTACGCTCCGCCGCCGCTGCTCAAGCGGATGGTGGTCTCCGGCCACCACGGGCGCAAGGCCGGGCGCGGGTTCTACGAGTACTCGTCCTGAGGTTCTATCTATCTGGGCTCCGGCCGCGGGACTAGGCCGGCCGCGGGCCCGGTGATGGGCGCGACCGCGATGGGCGCAGCGAGAGGACCGTTGCAGTCTCGACACACGCCGCCACAGTCTCGTCACGATTCACCCCCGAATAGCTAGGTCACCAGGCGCACCAGCGCGGTGACGCCGGCGGCGCTGATGACGACGACGGTCAGCGGCGCGCGCAGCCACAGCGCGATTGCGGCGGTGGCCAGTCCCGCCACGCGGGCGTCGATGGCGATCGTGTGGCCGTGCCCGCCGGTGGTCTCGGTGACCACCAGTGCGGCCAGCAGGGCGGGAGCGAGCAGCGGGATGATGCGGGCCAGCAGCGGGTGCAGATCACGGCCGCCGAAGACCACCGGACCGAAGGCCTTGATCGCCGCCGTGCCCACGGCCAGGCCGGCGACGGTGATCCACACGGTGGCGGTCATTGCCGCACCGCGCGGCGTTCTGAGCGGTAACCGCGCAGGCCGAGCAGCGCCGCCAGCGAGGCGGCGATGATCGGTACCCCGGCGGGCGCCACCGGCGTCAGCACCAGTGCGATCACGCCGCCGGTCGCCGCGGCCGCCAGCGCACCGGAGCGGCGCAACTCCTCGAACAGCAGTCCGAGGAAGAAGGCCGGGAAGACCGCGTCGAGGCCGAGCGCGTCCGGGTTATGGATGACGCCACCGAGAAGCACGCCCGCGACCGTGCCCAGCACCCAGGCCGGGTACTGGATCGCGGTCGCTCCGAGCAGGAAGTCGACGTCGTAGCGCCCGTCACCGCGATTGGCCATGGCCCACGAGGCGTCGACGAGCGCCTGACCGCGAACGGCCCGCAGCCAGTGCCGGTGACGGAGCCAGGGGGCGATCGAGATCCCCATGGGAACGAAGCGCAGGTTGAGCAGACAGCCGGCGATGATCGCCGGCAGCGCCCCGCCGCCGGCCGACAGCACGGCCAGAGCGGCGAACTGTGCGGAGCCCGCGAACGAGGTGACGGACATGACAATCGTCGCCGCCGAGCCCATCAGCGGGCGGGCGAGCACGCCAAAGGAGATGGCAACGAGCCCTCCGGCGAGGGCGTAGGGGACCCCGGCCCGCACACCAGACGCGAACGAGCCGTGTCCGGTGTCCCGACCGTCCACGTTTTCAGCGTAATGGGCGCCGGCTGCCCGCTCCCGCTGAAAGCTGTCAACGGGATCCGACGTTCTGGCTAGACGGCCACCGGCGCCTCGCGGGCGCGGCGCGACGCGCCGATCGAGGCCAGTACCACCAGCGCGATCCCGGCCACGGCCCGTGCCCCCAGCCCCTGGCCGAGCACGATCAGCCCGGCCAGCGCCGCCATCGCCGGCTCGAGGCTCATCAGCACCCCGAACACCGGCGGAGCGATCCGCCGCAGCGCCTCGAGCTCGAGCGTGTAGGGGATCGCGGAGGACAGCATCCCCACCGCGCAGCCGATGGCCAGCGGTCCGGGCTGGATCAGGCTGGATCCGGCCTGGGCCACGCCGAACGGCAGCGCCACCACCGAGCCCACGCACATGGCCAGGGCCAGCCCGCCCGCGCCCGGGAACGCCCGGCCCAGGCGCGCCTGCAAGAGGATGTAGGCCGCCCAGAAGCAGCCGGCCAGCAGCGCGAAGCCGACGCCCAGAGTGTCGAGGTGGGCGGTGCCGCCACGGGTCAGGGCCACGATCCCGACGGCGGCCAGGGCGGCCCACACCAGATCGATTGGGCGGCGTGAGCCAAACACCGCCACCGCCAGCGGACCCACGAACTCGAGCGTGACGGCGATTCCCAGCGGGATCCGGTCAAGCGCCTCGTAGAAGGTGAGGTTCATCACCGCCAAGACGACGCCGAGGCCGCCGACCAGCCGCAGCTCGCTGGCAGTGTGGCCGCGCAGCCGCGGTCGCCAGATGACCATCAGCACGACGCTGGCCGACACCAGCCGCAGGGTCACCGCCCCCGCCGGCCCGATGCGATCGAACACGGTGGCGGCCAGCGCGGAGCCGAACTGGACCGAGGCGATCGCGCCCACCACCAGGGCCGGGGACGGGGCCCGCGCGAGCAGGCTCGGGCTTGCGTCCGGCGCCTGGGCGGTCAAGCCGCGGCGGCCGACGGGCCGGCCGTCAGGAGCTCGAGGTAGCCGTCGGCGATCTCCTCGGGGGTCAGCCGTCCGCGGGGGCGGTACCACTGCGCGGTGTGGTTGACCATGCCCAGCAGCGCCATCAGCGCCAGCCGCCCGTCGCCGTCGTCGCTGCCGGCGACCCCCGCACGTTCAAGCGCGCGCTGGACCAGGCGCTCGAAGGCCTTGCGGCTGTCGCGGACCCGGCGCCAGTTGGCCCCGGTCTCGATCGCGTGGCGCTCCTGCTGAAAGACGAGCATGTGGTCGCGGTACTCGACTACGTTGGCCACCCACATCCGGACCAGCGCGCGCAACTGCTCGGCCGGCGGATCGTCGTGGCGGACCAGCTCACGGGCGCGAGCCAGCAGCGGCTCCATCAGCTGGTCGCAGATCTCGATCAGCAACTGCTCCTTTGAGCCGAAATAGTGGTACAGGGCGCCGGTGGCCAGACCCATCGAGGCGGCCAGGTCCTGCATGGTGGTGCGGTCATAGCCGCGATGGGCGAACACCTTGGCGGCGGCGTAGATCATCTCCTGGCGGCGGCGGTCGTAACGCTCGCGCAGCGCCGGTCTGGTGGGGCGGGCGGACACCGGCCGGATTCTAGACCCGCCGCCGCCAACAAAAGCGAATCTTTATTCGAACTCCGAACGAGGATTCGGTATTATGGGCGGGCCGTGCAATTCGACCTCGACGACGACACCACCCTCCTGCAGCGCACCGTTCGGGAGTTCGCCGAGGCCGAGGTGGCGCCGGCGGCCGAGGAGCTCGACCGCACCAAGTCCTTCCCCTACGAGATCGTGGCCAAGATGGCCGCGCTGGGCTGGATGGGGATCCCGTTCCCGGAGGAGGTCGGCGGGGCCGGCGGCACGTCGCTGCAGTACGCGGTCGCCGTGGAGGAGCTGACCCGGGTCGACTCGAGCGTGGCCATCACGCTGTGCGCCCACACATCGCTGGGGACTCAGCCGATCTACCTGTACGGCTCGGACGCGCAGAAGCAGGAATGGCTCCCGCCGCTGTGCGCCGGTGAGGTGCTGGGCGCCTTCGGCCTGACCGAGCCCGAGGCCGGTTCGGACGCCGGCAACACCCGCACCCGCGCCGCGCCTGGAGGACGGCGAGTGGGTGATCAACGGCGCCAAGCAGTTCATCACCAACGCGGGCACCGACATCTCGGGCGTGGTGTGCATCACCGCCCGAACCGGCGATGAGGAAATATCAAATATAATCGTCAAGCAGGGCACCCCGGGGTACGAGCAGGGCGAGCCGTATCGCAAGATGGGCTGGAACGCGTCGGACACGCGCCCGCTGACCTTCACCGACTGCCGGGTACCGGAGGAGAACCTGCTCGGCAACCGCGGCGCCGGCTTCAGGCAGTTTCTGCAGGTGCTCGACATCGGCCGGATCGGGGTGGCGGCGATGGGCGTGGGCCTGGCCCAGGGCGCGCTCGATCAGGCGCTGGCCTATGCCAAGGAGCGGCGCGCCTTCGGGCAGCCGATCGCCAAGTTTCAGACCATCCAGGCCAAGCTGGCCGACATGGCCACCGAGATCGAGGCCGCCCGGCTGCTCACCTACAAGGCGGCCTGGCTCAAGGATCAGCAGCGGTCGTTCGGGCTGACCGCCGCGCAGGCCAAGCTCAAGACCGGCCGGCTGGCCGTCCGGGCCACCGAGGAGGCCGTGCAGATCCACGGCGGCTACGGGTACATCGAGGAGTATCCGGTGTGCCGCTTCTATCGCGACGCCAAGATCCTCACCATCGGCGAGGGAACCGACGAGGTGCAGCAGATGGTGATCGCGAGAGCCTTGGGAGCGTGAGCGCCGTGTCCACTGGGGCCGCCGCCCGGCCGCCGGTACGCCGCGCGCGGATCCGCGAGGTCGGCCCTCGGGACGGCTTTCAGAACGAACCCGAGCTGGTCCCCACCGAGGTCAAGGTGGAGCTGATCGACGCGCTGGCGCGAACCGGCCTGCAGCGGATCGAGCTGACCAGCTTCGTCCGCTCCGATGTGATCCCGCAGCTGGCCGACGCCGTCGAGGTGCTCAATCAGGTCGACATTCCCGAGGGGGTCAGCCGCTCGGTGCTGATCCCCAACCTGCGCGGGCTGGAGAACGCGCTCGAGGTCCGCGACCGCTTTGACGAGATCAACGTGTTCATGTCGGCCACCGAGACCCACAACCGCAAGAACGTGGGCCGCAGCGTCGAGGAATCGCTGGCCGGCCTGGAGCAGGTGCTGGCGGTCGCCCGCGACGCCGGGTTGCGTTGCGAGGGCGTGATCAGCGTCGCCTTCGGCTGCCCCTACGAGGGCCGGGTCGAGCCCGACACGGTGTTCGACATCGCCCAGCGCCTGATGACCGCCGGCGCGCAGGAGATCGGCTTCGGTGACACCACCGGGATGGCCAACCCGGTGCAGGTCCGCAAGTTCTTCGAGGCCGCGCGCGAACGCCTGGGGCCCGACGTCGAGCTCACCGCCCACTTTCACAACACCCGCGGTCAGGGGCTGGCCAACGTGTATGCGGCCCTGGAGGCGGGGATCGACTCGTTCGAGTCGAGCTTCGGTGAGCTCGGCGGTTGCCCGGTGCCCCCCGGCGCAACCGGGAATGTGGCCACCGAGGACGTGGTCTCGATGCTGCACGAGAGCGGCGTCGAGACTGGGATCGACCTCCCGGCGCTGATCGCATGCACCCGGGCGCTGCAGCGCCACCTCGGGCGGCCGCTGGGCAGCCACGTGGTGGTGGCGGGACCGGTCGACTGGCAGCGCTGATGTTCGACGTCGTGCTGATCGCCAACCGGGGCGAGATCGCGCGCCGGGTGATCCGCACCCTGTCGCGCTTGGGCATCCAGTCCGTCGCCGTCTACACCGCCGCCGATGCCGACGCCCCCCATGTGCGAGAGGCCGACGTTGCGATGAAGGTCGAGTCCTACCTGCAGATCGACGCGGTGGTGGGCGCCGCGACGGCCGCGGGCGCCGACGCGCTTCATCCCGGGTACGGCTTTCTGTCTGAGAACCCGGCGCTGGCCCGCGCCTGCGCCGCAGCAGGGGTCGTGTTCGTCGGCCCGCCCCCCGAGGCCAGCGAGCTGATGGGCGACAAGCTGGCGGCCAAGCGCGCAGCGGGCGAGGCCGGCGTGCCGGTGGTCCCCAGCTACACAGTCGAGGAGGCGGCGGGTGCCCATGAAAACGTTTACCCGCTGCTGGTCAAGGCCGCGGCCGGCGGCGGCGGGCGCGGGATCCGGGTGGTGTCGAACGCCGCCGACCTGGATGCAGCGCTCGAGTCGGCCCGCCGTGAGGCGCGCGCCGGCTTCGGCGATGAACGCGTTTTCATCGAGCGCTTCCTGCCGCGGGCGCGCCACATCGAGGTGCAGGTGATCGCCGACGATCACGGCAACGTGGTCCACCTCGGCGAGCGCGAGTGCTCGCTGCAGCGCCGCCACCAGAAGGTGATGGAGGAATCACCATCGCCGGTGGTCACGCCGCAGCTGCGAGAGCGCCTGGGCGCCGAGGCGGTGGCGCTGGCGCACGCCGCCGGCTACGTCAACGCCGGGACGGTCGAGTTCATCGCCGACATGCACGATCCCAGCGACCACTACTTCCTGGAGATGAACGCCCGCCTTCAGGTCGAGCACCCGGTCACCGAGCTGGTCACGGGGCTTGACCTGGTCGAGCTCCAGCTCAGCGTCGCCGCCGGCGAGCCGCTGCCGTTCGGTCAGCACGACGTGACCCTGACCGGACACGCAATCGAGGTCCGGATCACCGCCGAGGACGCGTCGCGCGACTTTCTGCCCGCCGCCGGCCGGGTGCTCGCCTACACGCGCCCCGCCAACGTGCGGGTCGACGACGCGATCGAACCCGGCACCGTCGTGGACACGAGCTATGACTCGCTGCTGGCCAAAGTGATCGCGCACGGCGCCGACCGCCACCAGGCGCTGGCCCGGCTGCGGCGGGCGTTGCCGGCCTTCAACGTGCTGGGGGTGACGACGACCACCGGGTACCTGCGCGGTCTGCTCGCCGACGAGGCCGTGGACGCGGGCGAGCTCGACACCGGGCTGATCGAGCGGCGCGGGGTTCCGCCGGGTCCGATCGATGACGCGGGGGTGGCGATCGCCGCCGCGATGCTGATCCTCGCCGACCGCGCCGCCAACGCCGGCGACGATCCGTTTGATCGCGTCGACGGCTGGCGGCATGGAGGGGTGCGCGCCGCCTCGTATTGGCGCGTATCGGTCGGCGGCCGCGAGCCGGTCGAGGTGACGGTGCCGTTCGAGTACGTGGCGATGGTGAGCGCGCTCGGCGACGGACGGTTCGCGATCGAAGGCCGCGGGGAGTGGTTGCTGGCCCGAGACGGCGACGTGACCTGGATCGGGCACGGCGGCAGGGCGTGGCCGGTACATGAGACCTCGGCCGACGAGCTTGACGAGGCCGCCGCGGACGGGGCCCTGCGCGCTCCGATGCCGGGCCAGGTGCTGATGGTGCCGGCGTCGCTCGGTCAGGAGGTCCGCGCCGGCGACCCGGTGGTGGTGCTGGAGTCGATGAAGATGGAGCTGGTGCTGACCGCGCCCGCCGACGGGGTGGTGGTCGAGTTGAGCGTGGCCGCCGGCGACAAGGTTGCGGTCGATCAGCCGCTGGCCCGCGTCGACTCGGGGGACGCGGCGTGAGCGTCCTGCATTCGACGATCAGCCCGAGCTCGGACGAGTTCAAGGCCAATGCGCGGGCCGGCGAGGCGCTGGCCGCCGACCTGCGGGCCCAGCTCGAGCGGGTGGCGCTGGGGGGCGGCGAGCGCGCCCGCGAGCGCCACCTCGGCCGCGGCAAGCTGCTCCCACGCGACCGCGTCGACAGGCTGCTGGACCCCGGCTCGCCGTTTCTGGAGCTGTCGCCGCTGGCCGCCCACGACCTCTACGACGGCGAGGCGCCCGGCGCCGGGATCATCACCGGGATCGGGCGGGTGTCGGGACGCGAGTGCGTGATCGTGGCCAACGACGCCACCGTCAAGGGCGGCACCTACTACCCGGTGACGGTCAAGAAGCACCTGCGCGCCCAGGAGGTTGCGCTGCAGAACCGGCTGCCCTGCATCTACCTGGTGGACTCCGGCGGCGCGTTCCTGCCTCGTCAGGACGAGGTGTTTCCCGACCGCGAGCACTTCGGGCGCATCTTCTTCAATCAGGCGACGATGTCGGCGGCCGAGATCCCGCAGATCGCGGCGGTGATGGGCTCGTGCACGGCCGGCGGCGCCTACGTCCCGGCGATGAGCGACGAGACGGTGATCGTCCGCAACCAGGGCACCATCTTCCTCGGCGGCCCGCCGCTGGTGAAGGCGGCCACCGGCGAGGAGGTGACGGCCGAGGAGCTTGGCGGCGGCGAGCTTCACTCGCGAACCTCCGGGGTCACCGACCACCTGGCCCAGGACGACCGCCACGCGCTGCAGATCGTGCGCAGCATCGTGGCCACGCTGGCGGCGCCGGCTCCGTTGCCGTGGGAGCGCCTGGCCTCCGAGCCGCCGGCGGTCGACCCCGACACCCTGCTGGGCGTGATCCCAGCCGACGTGCGAAGGCCCTACGACGCGCGCGAGATCATCGCCCGCGTTGTCGACGGGTCGCGGCTGCACGAGTTCAAGGAGCTGTACGGCGCCACCCTGGTGTGCGGCTTTGCCCACATCCACGGCCACCCCGTGGGCGTGCTGGCCAACAACGGAATCCTGTTCTCCGAGAGCGCGCTCAAGGGCGCCCACTTCATCGAGCTGTGCGACCAGCGCCGGATCCCGCTGGTGTTCCTGCAGAACATCACCGGCTTCATGGTCGGGCGCGACTACGAAGCCGGCGGAATCGCCAAGCACGGGGCCAAGATGGTCACCGCCGTGTCGACGGCGCGGGTGCCCAAGCTGACCGTGATCGTTGGCGGCTCGTTCGGCGCCGGCAACTACGGTATGGCCGGGCGCGCCTATTCGCCGCGGTTTCTGTGGATGTGGCCCGGAGCCCGGATCTCGGTGATGGGCGGCGAGCAGGCCGCGGCGGTGATGACCGAGGTCGGCCAGCCGGAGACCGGCGCGCAGCTGCGCGACCAGTACGAGCGCCAGGGCCACCCCTATTACTCGACCGCGCGCCTGTGGGACGATGGCGTCATCGACCCGCGCGACACCCGCGACGTGCTGGGGCTGGCGCTGTCGGCGGTCGGGAACGCGCCGCTGGCCGACGTCCGCTACGGCGTGTTCAGGATGTAGCGGCGGGAGCTCCCTGCAGGTCGTCGACCAGATCCTTCGATGTCCGCACGTCGGAGAACATCGGATAGTCGAACTTGATCGCGTTCTCGTGCTCCTCCGCGGAGGTCGCGGCCACGCAGTCCGACAGCGTGATCACCTCGTAGCCCTTCTCGTAGCCGCTGCGCATCGTCGACTCGACGCAGCAGTTGGTGAGAAAGCCGCCCAGCGCGATGGTGGTGATCCCGCGAGCACGAAGGATGAAGTCCAGGTTGGTGGTGGCGAACGTGTCGAGGCCTCGCTTGCCCTCGACGACCACGTCCCCGGCCTGCGGAGCCAGGGAATCGACGATCTCGGCGCCCCACTCGCCCTTGACGAACGCGGTCGAGTCGACCACGCCCTTGAGGATCCCGTAGGGCTGGGGCGACAGCTCGCCGTAGCCGGGCGCGAAGGTGATGGGCGCGTGCACGATGGTGGCACCGGCGGCACGGGCGGCCTGCACCAGCGCCCGCGTGTTCTCGAGCATTCCGGTCTGGTCCATGACGCCCTGGACCGCCCCGTGCAGGGCGCCTCCCTCAGAGGTGAAATCGTTCTGGTACTCGATCAGGACGACGGCGGTGCGCTTGGGGTCGACGGCCACGTTTGGCTCCTCTCCTGGGACGGCTCGGGGTGGACCTTCACTGTAAGGCCTGGCAGTCGGCGGCTAAGGGGCCCGGTGGCGAAATCAGGGTCGTTTTCCCGATGTGCAAACGGCGGCTTACCGGGAGCATCTCTGTCAAGCGATCGAGAGGAATCAGAGATGTCAACCAAGACCCACCCTTTGCCGGTGATTCTGCGCCTTGCCTCCCACGACGACGAGGAGCTGGCGGAGACGCTGGCCCAGCTGGACAGCGCGCCGCCGCTGATCGGGCGCAAGCTGCTCGCCTACGTGGACGGATGGCCGGTGGCCGCGATGTCGCTTGAGGACGGCCGCGTGGTGGCCACGCCGTTTGCCCCCACCGCCCAAGCGGTGGCGATGCTGCGGCTGCGGGCCAGCCAGCTGACGCCGCCCACCCGCGACCGGCGGCGGCCGATCAGCGTTTTCCGGCGGCGACTGCGTCCAGCGTGACCTCTCGCCCCAGCGCCGGGGCGATGATCACCTGGTCGGCCGGCAGCGGTCGCGCGAACAGGTAGCCCTGGCCCCAGCGGCAGCCGGAGCGGTGCAGAAGATCCCGTTGGGCGGCGGTCTCGACGCCCTCGGCGACAACCTCGATCTGCATCCCACTGCCCAGCGCCAGGATGGCTCGCACCAGCGCCTCGTCACGGAAGTCCGCGCGGCGGTCCTCCAGGAACGAGCGGTCGATCTTGATCTCGTCGACGGCGAAGCGCTTGAGGTAGCTCAGGGTCGAGTAGCCGGTCCCGAAGTCATCCAGCGCGATCCGGATGCCGAACTCGCGCAGCCGCTCGAGGTTGCGCAGCTCGAGCGCCGCCGGCGACAGCAGCACCCGCTCGGTGATCTCCAGCGACAGCGCCCGGGCCGGGATTCCGCTTTCGTCGAGGATCGCCTGGATCACCTCGGCGATGTTGGGGACGGCCAGCTGCAGCGGCGAGAAGTTCACCGTCACTCGTAGCTCGGCGTCGAACTGCGAGCGCCAGGCGGCCAGCTGGCGGCAGGCGATCCGCAGCACGTGCTCGCCGATCGCCACCACCTCCCCGGTGGTCTCGGCGACGCCGATGAACGTCTCCGGGCTGACCTCGCCGAGCTCGGGATGGCGCCAGCGGGCCAGCGCCTCAAAGCTGCGGGTGTGGCCGGTCTCGAGCTCTACGATCGGCTGAAAGGCAACGCTTATCTCGTTGCGGGCGATCGCTCCTCGCAGGGCGCCGCGGATTCGTCGCGACCCGATCGCGTCGGCGTCACGGTCCGGTTGGGTCGTGTCGGCCTGGGCGTGGCCGGCCCGCGCCTCGTCCATCGCCGCTCGCGCGCGCACCACCAGGTCCTCGCCGGTCGTGTCGCCATCGCTGTAGGCGATGCCCACCGTGACCCCCACCGACAGCGCCTCGCCGCTGACGGTGAGCGTCTCGCCGCAGATCGCCTCGCGGATCCGGTGACCGAGGGCGAGGGCATCGCGCTCGTCCTCGATCTCGGGGCGGATCACGATGAAGGTGTCGGGGGCGGCCCGTCCGAGCAGGTCCTCGCCGGCGAGCTGCCAGGCGATCCGGCGGGCGATGCGCTTGAGGATCCGGTCGGAATGGCTGATGCCATGGGTGCGGTTGACGGCGTCGATGTCGTCGACTCCGATGGCCAGCCCCAGCATGCGGCGGTCGTGCCGGGTGGCGCGCAGGTGATCGCAGAAGGCCACCATCAGCCCCCGGCTGGGCAGGCCGGTGACGCGGTCGTGCAGGCTCTGGTCGGCCAGCGCCCGGCGCAGCTCGAGCTGGGTGATGACCGCCTCGGCCAGATCGTCGAGGATGTGCAGCTCGAACTTGGTCCATTGCCGCGGCCGGCGATCGATCACGCACAACGCCCCCACCGCGTTGCCGTCGGCCAGGATCAGCGGCACGCCGGCGTAGGCGATGGCGTCGAGATCACGGATGGCCAGGTTGTCGGCGACGAGCGCAGCTTGGCGTGCGTCGGGGATCACCAG
The DNA here is from genome assembly GCA_963754375.1 of uncultured Solirubrobacterales bacterium. Lineage (GTDB taxonomy): Bacteria > Actinomycetota > Thermoleophilia > Solirubrobacterales > Solirubrobacteraceae > Palsa-465. The sequence continues at coordinate 557,823 of CAVWFX010000010.1, read as the reverse complement.
CGCTCGCCGGGTGGCGATGGCGTGCTGGCAGAACGAGTGGCTCAACGGGACCTGGCGCGCCCGGGCCCACGGCTCCGGCAGGCCGTATTGGCTCTTGAAGAACTGCCGATCGCGGTCGATGATCGAGACCAACGCCAACGGGGCGCTGAGCAGCTCGGCGGCCAGGGCGGTGACGCGGTCGTAGGCGTCCTCGGGCTCGGTGTCGAGGATGGCCAGGTCGCGCAGGGCGGCCAGCCGGCCGCCGTCGGCGATCGTCTCCGGAAGGGCCCAGGTCAGGGGCGTGACGCCGGTGTGCGGCGCTGGCGGGTCCGGGCTGGGCACCCGCACCGGATCGACGTAACGCGCCAGAAACTTGAGCGCTGTATCAAAACGTGTTGCTTCGGCCGCCAAATCGCACAACTTGAGGCGCGAAACCTCTTTCTGGACGAAAGGACGAGGGCGAGCCGAGCGGGACGGGAAGCTTGTCTGTGGGCGAAGACAGGGATGGGCAGGGGCGCCCGGCGCCCGCTAAGCACCTAGCGGGGCCGGGCTCCTGCGAGTCAGAGCGAGCGAATCGTCCTGATGCTCGAGCGCGCTCGACGGTGGCTCAGGCGACCAGCGGCTCGCCGGTCTCCAGCAGGGTCTTGAGCCCGCTGACGACGAACGTCCAACCGGGGCCGGTCACGCTGGCGGCCGTCTTGGGGGAGGCGTCAAGCTGGTCGTGGATCACCGTCAGCAGGCAGAGCCCCTCCTCCCGCGGCTCGATCTCCCAGGTGACGCGGCTCTCCGGCTCGGCGGCCAGTTCCGGGTCATACATCGACCTCCAGCCGTGGACGAGCCGGCGCGGCGGGTCGAACTCCATCACCGGCCGCGTCGCCCCACGTGTCGCCGTCGGGACCGTGGGCGATGCGTAGCGCTCGGCGGTGGCGGTGATGCGCGACCCGTGGAAATAGCGCGCCGTGAACTCGGGCTCGGTGATGGCCTGCCAGATCTTCTCCGGGGTCGACCTGATGAACACCTGGTACACCTGGGTCGTCTGCGGGGCCGGAATTGCGGCCTGCGTGCTCTGCGGGCTGGTCGTACTCATCCCGCTTCCTCCAATCTGGATTTGAGATCTGAGAGCGCGGCGACCCGGCTCTCGGTGTATTTGTCGATCCACCGGTCGTGGATCAGCCGGATCGGGACCGGGTTGAGGTAGTGCAGCTTCTCCCGGCCCGACCGGTGGGCGACGACGAGCCCGGCCTGCTCCAGCACCCGCAGGTGCTTCATCACGCCGAAGCGCGTCATCTCCAGATCCGACTCGAGCTCGGTCAGGGAGCGCCCGTCGCGGACGAACAGCTGGTCGAGGAGGTACCGCCGGGTCCGATCGGCGAGGGCCTTGAAGACGAGATCGTCATCGTCGTCCATGGCGCGGATAATATGTGACTAAATGGTCACATGTCAAGCCGCCGTTAGGCTTCCCGGGACATGGTCGGGGACATCCTCTGGACACCGCCGGCGGACCTGCGTCAGAGCACCGAGGTCGGCCGCTTCATGGCCTGGCTGGCCGCGCACCGCGGCCTGCACTTCAGCGGCTATGACGAGCTCCAGCGCTGGTCGGTCGCCGACCTCGACGGGTTCTGGAGCGCGGTGTGGGAGTTCTTCGAGATCCGCGCGCATTCGCCGTATGAGCAGGTGCTGGCGTCGGCGGCGATGCCCGGGGCGCAGTGGTTTGCCGGCGCCCGCCTGAATTACGCCGAGCACCTGGTCGGGCAACGACAGGACCGCGATCGGGTCGCGGTGGTGGCCCAGTCACAGACCCGCGACCCGGACCTCGAATTGACCTTCGGCGAGCTGCGTGATCTGGCGGGGCGGGCGCGAGCCGGCCTGCAACGCCTCGGCGTCGGCCGCGGCGACCGCGTGGTGGCCTACCTGCCCAACATCCCCGAGACGCTGGCCGCGTTCATCGCCACCGCCAGCCTGGGGGCGATCTGGGCCGCCTGCGCGCCCGAGTTCGGCGCCCGCAGCGTGATCGATCGCTTCTCCCAGATCGAGCCCAAGGTGATGCTCGCGATCGGCGGCTACGGCTTTCGCGACCGCTACGTCGACCGCCGCGAGGCAGTGGCGGCGGTGCGCGCGGCGTTGCCGTCGCTGGAGCACGTGGTGGCAGTGCCGTACGGGGACGCCGAGATTCCCGACTCGGTCAGCTGGGATCGGGTGCTGGCCGAGGAGGCGCCGCTTGCCTTCGAACCCGTCGACTTCGACCACCCGCTGTATGTGCTGTTCTCATCCGGCACCACCGGGCTGCCCAAGGCGATCGTGCATGGGCACGGCGGCCAGCTGATCGAGCATCACAAGAACCAGGGGCTGGACTGGGACCTGAAGCCCGGCGGACGCCTGCAGTGGTTCTCGACCACTGCGTGGATGATGTGGAACGCGCTGGTGTCGGCGCTGCTGCTGCGCTCCTCGATCGTGATGCTCGACGGCGACCCGGCCTGGCCGGACCTACTCCAGCAGTGGCGGCTGGCCGAGCGCAACCGCCCGTCGGTGATGGGCGTGGCGCCGCCGTATCTGATGGCCTGCCGCAAGGCGGGGCTGCAGATCGGTCGCGAGTGTGACCTGAGCTCGCTGCGGGCCTTGTGCACCGCCGGCTCGCCGCTGCCCGCGGAGGGCTACCGCTACGTCTACGAGCAGCTCGGCCCCGACGTGGTGCTGATCAACGGCTCGGGCGGCACCGACGTGTGCACGGGACTGGTCTCCGGGTCCGCCGCCCAGCCGGTCTACGAGGGCGAGATCTCAGGACGGTGCCTCGGCGTCGACGCCCACGCCTTCGACGAGGAGGGGCGCGACGGTGGTCGGCGAATTGGGCGAGCTGGTGGTCACCAAGCCGATGCCGTCGATGCCGGTGGCCCTGTGGGGCGACACCGACGGCGAGCGCTACCGCGCCTCCTACTTCGATCGCTACCCCGGGGTGTGGCGCCAGGGCGACTGGATCCGCTTCACCGAGCGAGGAACCTGCGTGCTCACCGGCCGCTCGGACGCGACCCTGAACCGGGGCGGGGTGCGGCTGGGCACCGGCGAGTTCTACGCCCTGGTCGAGGAGCTGCCCGAGGTCGCCGACGCGCTGGTCGTGCACCTCGAGGACGCCGAAGGCGGCAGCGGTGAGTTGCTGCTGTTCGTGGTGGCGGCGCCGGGGACGACGGTCGATGACGCCGTGCAGTCGCAGATCGCGAGCGCCCTGCGGCGCGAGCTGTCACCGCGCCATGTGCCCGACGCGATCGTGGCCGTGCCGGCCATCCCGCGCACGCTGACCGGCAAGAAGCTCGAGGCGCCGGTCAAGCGGATCCTGCGCGGCGAGCCGCCCGAGAAGGTGGCCAGCCGCGACTCCCTCGCCGACCCGGCGGCGCTGGACGCGTTCGTGGCCCTGGCCGGCGAGCGGTCGGAGGCTAGGGCTCTCAGTTAAGCTAGGCGCTTGGCTGGCTCGGGCCGCCGAGCCATGAGGAGAGACGAGGAGCCGGATGGCTGTAGCCGACGCAGTGCCAGCAGGACCGGCGAGCCGACCACCGCTCAACGCGGAGCATTGGCGGGTGCGAGGCACCGACGTCGATGCGCGGCTGAAGTCCTGGAGCGACATCCTCGCCACCACGCATCTTCGCTTCGACGTCCGCCCCACGTTCCGCACCCCGACCCGCTTTGAGGGCGCGGTCACGCGGCGGCCGATCGGCGACCTGATGCTGGTCGACTGCGCCGCCTCCCCGTTCCTCGGCCACCGCGGCTCTGCCATCATCACCGGCTCTACCGAGGGCCTGCGCGAGGACGTGCTGGGCTTCCAGTTCGTCTGCAAGGGCGTCGAGCTGGTTCGCGAGGGCGGGCGCGAGCTCGCGCTGAAGGCCGGCGACGTCGTGCTGTGGGACGGCATGCTGCCGACCGAGGTGGAGATCGTGGAGGCGTTCTACAAGCGCACGCTGCTGTTCCCGCGCGAACAGGTGGTGGCGGTGTGCCCCCGGCTGGCCGACCTCGGGGCGCTGCCCTCGCTGGATGGCAACGGCATCGCGCGGCTGCTGGTGCGCTACATGAACGCGCTGGCGCTGGAGTTGCCCCTGCTGGAGCCGGCCGCATCGGCCGCGGCCGCCGGCGCGGCGCTCGAGCTGCTGCGGGCCGCGGTCGAGCCCAGCCTGCCCACCGACCGGGCCGCGGCCCGCGCCGCCATGCGAGCCGAGATCGGCCGCTACGTCCGCACCCACCTGCAGGACCCCGGCCTGGGGCCGGCATCGATCGCCCGCGCCTACGCGATGTCGGTGCGGGCGCTGCACGCCCTGTTCGAGGACGTCGATGCCTCGGTGGCCGGCCTGGTGCGCCGCGAGCGCCTCGGCCGCTGTCTGGAGGACCTGCAGCGGCCCAACGGCGGGTCGGTGACCGACATCGCCTTCCGCTGGGGCTTCTGCGACGCCGCCCATTTCTCGCGCGTGTTCAAGCGCGAGTTCGGCGCCACGCCCAGCGACGTGCGCCACGCCGCGGTGGCGAGCGCCGGCGACCAGCTATAGCTCGCGGCGGTCGAGCACCCGGACTGCCTTGCCCTCGCTGCGCGGCACCGCGCCCGCCTCGAGGACCTTGACCGTGATGCGCAGCCCGGTCTCCTCCTTCAGCCGCGTCTCGGCGGCGGCGCGCAGGACGCCGGCGTCGGCGCCGTCGACGGCCTCGCACTCGACGGTGACCTCGTCCATCGGCCCCGGTCGCTCGACGATCAGCCGGTAATGGGGCGAGGCGCCGTCGATGCCGAGCAGCACATGCTCGACCTCGGAGGGATACAGGTTGACCCCGCGGATGATGAGCATGTCGTCCTGGCGGCCGCGCAGGTCGGCGATCCGGGTTGTCGTCCGCCCGCACGGGCACGGCCTTGCGCGAGCGTGCCCAAGTCGCCGGTGCGATAGCGGATCAGCGGCAGCGCCTCCTTGGTCAGGGTGGTGAACACGAGCTCGCCCTCCCGGCCCGCGGGCGAGGACGCTGCCGTCGGCGGGGTCGACCACCTCGACCAGGAAGTGGTCCTCCTGGACGTGGAGGCCGTCGCGAGCGGTGAGGCACTCGGTGGCCACCCCCGGGCCGCACATCTCCGACAGGCCGTAGAAGGCGACCGCCTTGAGTCCGAGCGCGGCGTCGATCTGCTCACGCATGCGCTCTCCCCAGGGCTCGCCGCCGAACAGGCCAAGCTGCAGCGCCAGCCCGTCGCGATCGGCGCCGGCGTCGTGCAGCGCCTGCGCGATGACCAGCGCGTAGGACGGGGACGAGACGAGCACCTGAGGCTCGAGGTCCTGGATCAGCATGCCTGGCGTGCCGTGCGCCCGCCGGACACCGGCACCACGTTGGCGCCGATCCGCTCACCGCCTTGATGAAAGCCCAGGCCGCCGGTGAACAGCCCGTAGCCGTTGGCGTTGTGGATCGTCATCCCCGGGCGCACGCCGGCCATGGTCATGCTGCGGGCCATCAGGTCGGTCCAGCCGTCGAGATCGGCGCGGGTGTAGGCGACCACGGTCGGCTTGCCGTGCGTGCCGCTGGAGGCGTGAACGCGGACCAGCTCCTCGCGCGGGACCGCGATCAGCCCGTACGGGTACTGCTCCCGCAGGTCGGACTTGAGCATGAACGGGAGCCGTCGCAGGTCGTCGAGTGGTCTCGATGTCCTCGGCGCCTGCGACCCCGTGCTCGCGGAGGCGCTGCGCTCCGAAGCGGCTGCGCGGTCAGGACGCGATCGATGGTGGTCTCGCAGGCGCTGGAGCTGAAGCGCTTGCAGCTCGTCCGGGGCGAGCGTCTCGACTGGATCCCAGATGACGGCGTCAGTCGCCACGCTCGGCGGCGTTCCAATGACGCTCGAGGTTGCGCACCAGCGCGGGGCTGAGATGGCAGTAGGCCTGCTCGCGGGAGTAGGTGGACATGTACTCGCGGAACAGGTCAGGCGGCTCCTGGCCGACGCGCAGCGCGCGGCGGTTGGCGGCGGCGTTGATCAGCCCGGAGTTGGTCAGCGCCTTCACCGCGCGCCTGCACGGCGGCGTCCATCGCCCCCGGCTCGACCACCTCGTCGATCAGCAGATCGGCGTCGGGCTCGCCGGCCGTCCACTCGCGGCCTGAGAGGATCGCCTGACGGGCGGCGCGGTCTCCCACCGAGCGCGCCAGCCGCAGGTTGGAAGCGCCGGGAATGATCCCCTCCTTGCGGGCGGGCAGGTACAGCCGCGAGCCCCGCACCGCGAGCACGTGGTCCATCACGTGCAGCAGCTGGCAGGCGCCGCCGATGGCGTAGTGCTCGACGGTGGCCACCCACAGCTTCTCCACATCGCCGTCGTCGGTGATCAGGCCGCGGTAGAGCTTGTTGACGTAGCCGAGGTCGCGGACCAGATAGAACAGGAAGTCGATCTTCCCCTGGTAGAGGTGGGTGAGGTTGATGCCGGCGCCGAAGATGCGGTCGCCGGCATAACGGGGGTGGTCGACGACGGCGCCACGGAACACGCCGACCTCGACCTGGGGGTCGAGCAGCACCAGGTCGACGGCGACCTCGGTGGGGCCCAGCGTGTGGTCGTCTTCGGCGTTGAGGTGGCGCGGGTTGCAGAGCTCGAGCACCGCCGCGCGCCCGTCGCGCGTGACCCGGGCCGGGCCCAGGTCGACGGTCCCGGTCTCACGGAAGCTGTCGATGCAGATCGAGCGCCTGCGGCGTCGGGCGCGAGCATCGACTCGACGAGATGGCGCCCGGTGCCCGGGTCGGCCAGCAGGTGCTCGACCAGCAACCCCTGGGCCAGTTCGAGCCCGCGCTTCTCGGCCAGCGGGCGCGCCCGCTCGGCCGTCATCGCCTCGACGCTGGGGGCCAGGCCGGGGACGCGCTCGGCGGCACCGTAGACGAGGTCCTCGAGCCGGACGAGCCGGGAGCGGCTTGTCGGTCAGGTCGTCGTAGAGCTCGACGGCGTGAGCCTTGAGAAACACGACCCGGGCCGCCGCCAGCGTCGCGGTCAGCGCCTCGCCGGCGATCCGCTCGGCGTCGGAGCGGTCGCCCGGATCGGGCAGGCGCTCCCCGAGCGCGATCCCGCGCCTGAGAAACGCGCTCAGCGCATCGGCGGCCGCCTCGAAGGACTCGACCTGCGCGGGCGAGGACATCGACCAGCCCTCGATGTCGGCCGCGGCCAGTCCGGCCGCCTCCAACTCCTCGGTGGGTAGGTTGCTTATCGCCTGCATTGCCTCTCCGAGGTGCAGGATAGGGTTGGTCGGCATGAGCGGTCTACTGGAGGGCAAGTCCGGCCTGGTCACCGGGGGCGCCAGCGGTATCGGCCGGGCGTGCGCGCTGCGCTTCGCCCGCGAGGGGGCGGCGGTGGTCGTCGCCGACCTGCCGGGCGCGGCTGACGGCGCCGCAGGAGACGGTTGCGGCCGATCGCTGCGGACGGCGGACGGGCTGAGTTCTTCGCCTGCGACGTGTCGTGTTCGGATGACAACGAGGCGCTGGTTGCCTTCGTGGTGCAGCGATACGGGCGACTCGACTTCGCCCACAACAACGCCGGCATCGGAGTCCACCGCCCGCTGCACGAGACCTCCGACGAGGACTTCGACCGCGTGATCGCGGTCAACCTGCGCGGCACGTTCCTGGGGATGAAGCACCAGATCCGCGCGATGCTCGCCAACGACATGCCGAACCGGGGCGCGATCGTCAACACCTCGTCCAACGCCGGGCTCCGCGCGGTGACGATGCTCAGCGCCTATGCGGCCAGCAAGCACGGGATCCTGGGGCTGACCAAGAACGGCGCCGTCGAGTACGCCAACGAGGGCATCCGCGTCAACGCCGTCTGCCCGGGGGCGATCATGACCCCGCTGATGTCCAACCAGCCCCCCGAGCGCCAGCAGGAGATCCTCGCCCCGCAGGCCATGACCCGGCCTCGGCGACCCGGCCGAGGTCGCCGCCGCGGTGGTGTGGCTGTGCTCGGCGGAGGCCTCGTTCGTGACCGGGGTGGCGTTGCCGGTCGACGCCGGCTCGGTGGCCTGGGTCTCGGCGCACCGGCACTGAGCGCCAACCGCACACGCGCGCATCGACTGGCGCGCCAAGAGCTGGCTGCGCTAGATTCGTCGCCCCCATGGCCACCGGAATCGGACAGAGAATTCGCCGGCGCGAGGATCCGCGCTTTCTCACCGGCCGGGGTCAATACGTCGACGACCTGCAGCAGGCGGGGGCGCTCCACGTCCAGTTCGTGCGCTCCTACATGGCCCACGCCCGTGTGCTCTCGATCAACGCCGACGCGGCGCGGGAGCTGCCCGGAACTCAGGTGTTCACCGCGGCGGATACCGACCTGAAGGTCAACCCGCCGCCGCCGTTCATCCAGGTTCCCGAGTTGATGTTCCGGCCGTTCATAGCCTCCGACAAGGTCCGGTTCGTGGGCGACATCGTCGCCGTGGTCTTGAGCGAGACCCGCGAGGGCGCCGTACGACGCCGCCGAGCTGGTCGAGGTCGAGTACGAGCCGCTACCGGTCGTCACCGACACGCGTCAGGCGGTGCGCGACGAGATCCTGCTGTTCGAGGAGACCGGCACCAACACCGCCATCAGGGTCCCGCCCCAGGACCCCGATCCAGCGATCTTCGACGACTGCGACGTGGTTGTCTCGGGCTCGAGCGAGAGCCCGCGGCTGGCCGCGTGCCCGATCGAGCCCCGGGCCACCGCGGCCCAGTTCGAGGACGGCAAGCTGACCGTCTGGCTCTCGACCCAGACCCCGCACCAGGACAAGCTGGTCCTGCATCTGTCCCTGGGGCTGGAGCCCGATCAGGTGCGGGTGATCGCGCCGGATGTCGGCGGCGGCTTCGGCGGCAAGGGCCTCGACGTGGAGGACGTCATCATCGGCTGGCTGGCGCGCGCCATCGGGCGCCCCATCCGCTGGACCGAGACGCGCAGCGAGAACCTGGTCGCCATGCACCACGGCCGCGCCCAGTGGGTCGACTTCGAGATCGGCGGCAGCCGCGAGGAGAAGTCAAGGCGCTGCGGGTGAAGATTCTCCAGGACTCCGGGGCCTATCCGGGCATCGGCGCGTTCCTGGCCAACCTGACCGCGATGATGGCCAGCGGCGTCTACCGCATCCCCAAGATCGAGACCGACGTCACCTCGGTGGTCACCAACTCGACGCCCACCGGTCCGGTGCGCGGCGCCGGCCGGCCCGAGGCCACGCAGATGATCGAGCGGGCGATGGATCTGTTCGCGGCCGAGCTGGGCCTTGACGCCGCCGAGGTGCGCCGGCGCAACTTCATCCCCCGCGACGCCTTCCCGGCCACCACCGCGTCAGGCGCTCACTACGACATCGGCGACTACGAGGGCGCGCTGGACCTGGTCCTGGAGGCCGCCGGGTACGAGGAGCTGCGCCGCGAGCAGGCCAAGCGCCGCCAGGACGGCGGCTCGCTGCAGATCGGCATCGGAGTCAGCGTCTACGTCGAGATCACCAACGGGATCAACGAGACCGAGTTCGGCGCGGTGGAGATCACCGGCGACGGCGAGGCGATCGTGCGCACCGGCTCGTTCTCGCAGGGGCAGGGTCACGAGACGACGTTCGCGCAGATCGTCGCCGAGCGCACCGGGATCCCGATCGAGAAGATCACCGTGATCAAGGGCGACACCGACATCGTCCCGCGCGGCACCGGCACCTACGGCTCCAAGTCGACGCAGATCGGCGGGGCCGCCGCCAGCCAGGCCTCCGAGGTGGTGGTCGAGCGCGCCAAGCAGCTGGCCGCCGAGGCGCTGGAGGCCAGCCCCGAGGACATGGTGCTGGACGCCGACGCCGGCCGCTTCCACGTCACCGGCGCGCCCGAGCCCGGCCTGGACTGGGGCGAGCTCGCGTCCCGGCTCGACGCCGGCGGGCAGCTGGCCGAGCTGAGCGCCGAGGTCGACTTCACTGCCGCCCAGCCGACGTTCCCGTTCGGGGCCCACGTGGCCGTGGTCGAGGTCGACACCGAGACCGGCTCGGTGCAGCTGCAGCGGCTGGTGGCGGTCGACGACGCCGGCACCATCATCAACCCGATGGTGGCCGAGGGCCAGGTCCACGGCGGCGTGGCCGCCGGCATCGCCCAGGCGCTGTTCGAGGAGCTTCGCTACGACGAGGACGGCAATCCCCAGAACGCCAATCTGGTCACCTACTGCATGCCGGCCGCGCCCGAGCTGCCGCCGTTCGAGCTCGTCGACATGGTGACTCCCACCCCGGTCAACCCGCTGGGGGCCAAGGGCATCGGCGAGTCGGGCACGATCGGCGCCACCCCGGCGGTGCAAAGCGCTGTCATCGACGCCGTCTCGCATCTGGGCGTTCGCCACATCAACATGCCCGTCAACGGGCTGGCGGTGTGGGAAGCGCTGCAGGCGGCGCGAGCGGGCACCGGCGCCGGTTGACGACCGGAACGTCAGAGGTGCTCGAGTAGGTCTCCGACGCCGTCGATGACGGCGTCGGGGCGGCGCTTGGCCGGGACGCGGTCGAGCGTCGATGTCGCCGCTGATGCCGCTGCGGACGAGCACCGTCCTTGAGCCGCCCATGCGCCCGAGGGCGATGTCCATCCCGAGGTCGTCGCCGATCACCGCGATGTCGCTCGTCGGCATGCCCAGGCGGGCGCTGACCTCGGCCACGGCGGGGCGGGAGGGCTTGCCGAGGATTCGGGGGCGGACGCCGGTGACCTTGGCGATGGCCGCCGTGATCATGGCGCCGTGGCTGAAGATCATCCCGTTGGCGCCGGCATAGCCTCGCACGTAGCTGCCGGTGAACAGGGGCGCGCCGGCGACGACGGCGCGGGCGGCGCGGTCGAGCATACGCAGGTCGAGCTCGTCGTTGAGGTGGGCCACGAACACCACACCGGCGTCCTCGCCGTCGGCCATCGGGATCCCGTGCGCGGCCATGTGCTCCTTGACCGGCTCGGAGGCGAAGGCCAGCACCGGCACGCCGGGGTGGCGGCGGCGCAGGTAGGTGGTGGCGCTGTCGACCGGAGTCAGCATCTCGTCGGCGGCGATCGGCAGGCCGTCGCCGCGCAGTCCGCGGGCGATCGCCGCCGACGGCAGGTGGCTTCCGTTGGTGAACAGAGCCAGCCGGCGCCCGGTGGCGCGGATGCGCTCGAGGACCTCGACGGCTCCGGGCTGGGGGTGGGCGCGGCCGTCGGGGGCGCGGTGAAGCAGGGTGCCGTCAACGTCGAAAACGAACCCGCGGACGCCGTCGAGCCGCAGCCCGTCAAGCACGGCGCCACACCACGCGGTCACCGTCGGCGGCGGAGATCTCGACGCTGGTCAGGGCGGGCCGGCGCTCGAGCTCCTGCAGCAGGGTGACCAGCGGCGAGCGACCGGGGCGGGCGGCGGCCAGCGGCGCCGGCGCGCCGCCGTCGCGGGCGGCCACCATGGCATCGACCTGCTCGGCGGGCATGGTCAGGCGCAGGAGCAGGTCCTCGTCGGAGATCCGCCGGCCGAACCGCTGGCGGGCGCCCTCGAGGCTGACCGGCTTCAACGCGGCCAGCTCGCGGACATTGCTCCGCGACAGGACCTTGTCGGCGATGTCGGGGTCCACCGGCGCCGGCGAGGGGCCGTAGTGGCCGAGGAAGTAGCGCACGGTCTCATCCGACACGTTGGCCCAGCGTTCGCCGTCGATCACGTTGCGGGCCGCCTGGCTGGCGATGAACTGCGACACCGGGGTGACGATGATGGGGTAGCCCATCTCGGCTCGCACTCGAGTCACCTCGTCGAGCACGGCGTCGAACAGCTCCGGCCGGCGCAGCTCCTCGAGCATCCGCCGGGTGGTGGTGACCATCCCGCCCGGAAGCTGGTGGTGGTAGTAGACGGCGTCGAACTCCCGCGGCGCGCCGGCGGGCAGGCCCTTGGCGCGGCCGATCTCGTCGAAGTGGCGCGAGACGATCGCCTGCTGCTCGAGGTCGAGCCCGTGCTCGTAGCCCAGTGCCTCGAGGTTGCGCACGGTCGCCAGCACGTCGGGCTGCGAGGTCCCGCGCGACAGGGCGCCGGATGCCGTGTGCAGCACGGTGAATCCGGCCCGCACGCCGTCCATGTAGACCAGCGGTGCCAGCCCGATCGTGCAGTGGCTGTGCAGCTCCACGGGACGCTCGCCGGCCGCGGCCAGCATCGGCCCGGCCAGCTCGCGCACGGCATCGGGGGTGAGCAGCCCGCCCGGATCCTTCAGGTACAGCCGGTCCATGTCGGCACAGTCGGCCAGGTCGGCGGCGCGCTGCGCGTAGTAGGCGTGGGTGTGGACCTCGCTGATCGAGTAGGTGAGCCCGATCACCACCTCCTCGATCCCCTCGGCCTTGGCCATCCTGGCCAGTTGCTTGAGCCGCGCCGGATCGTTGGACGGCTCGGCGATCTTGAAGCGGCGGATCCCGTTGCGGGCGACGAGCCTGAACGACAGGCGCATCACCTCCTCCTCGGCCGGGACCCAGGAGATGAAGCGCATCCCGGTGGTGATCATTCCCAGCGGCGTCTGGGGCATGGCCGCGCTGACCAGCCGGATCCGCTCCCACGGGTCCTCGTGGTGAAAGCGCACCGACACTGACATGTGCGTGCTGGAGGTGAAGTCAAGTGCGTGATAGCCGACCCGGTCCAGCGTGGGCGCGATGGCCAGCACGTCGGGAGTGGTCAGCCCGGTGGCGCTCCACAGGCTCTGGTTTCCGTCCCGGGTGCTGGTGTCGATGAACTCGATCACCGGATCACCCGCTCCAGCCAGTCGGTGGTGATGTGGGCGTCGCGGAAGTCGGGATGGCCGAGGACGCCGATCAGCACCGCCCGATTGGTCTCGACGCCATCGACATCAACCTCCTCGAGCGCCTCCAGGAGGATCTCGGTCGCCTGCACCCGGTCGTCGCCGTGAGCAATCAGCTTGGCCAGCAGGCTGTCGTAATAGGGCGGCACCACGGCACCCGGGTAGTAGCCGCTGTCGACCCGGAGCCCGCGACGCTCAGGGATGGAGAACAGCGACAGCGTGCCCGGGGTGGGCATGTAATTGTGAGTGACGTCCTCGGCGTTGAGCCGGCACTCGATCGCGTGGCCGGTCAGTGTGACGTCCTCTTGGCTGAAGCCCAGCGGCCGGCCGGCGGCGATCTGCAGCTGAAGCGCGACCAGGTCGCGGCCGGTGACGGCCTCGGTGACCGGATGCTCGACCTGGATGCGACAGTTGACCTCCAGGAAGAACAGCTGGTCGCGCCCGGCGTCGAGGACGAACTCGGCCGTGCCCAGGTTCTGGTAGCCGATGGCGCCGGCGAAGGCCACGGCGGCCTCGTGCAGCCGGGTGCGGGTCGCGTCGGCCAGCGCCGGGGCGGGCGCCTCCTCGACCACCTTCTGAAAGCGGCGCTGCACCGAGCAGTCGCGCTCGCCGAGGTGGACCACCGTGCCCTGCTCGTCGCCGGCGAGCTGGACCTCCAGGTGGCGCGCAGACTCGACCAGCCGCTCGACGTAAAGGCGCTCATCGCCGAAAGCGGCGCCGGCTTCGCCGCGGGCCAGCCCCAGCAGCGACTCGAGCTGGTCGCCATCGCCGGCGCGCTTGATCCCGCGCCCGCCTCCGCCGCCGGCGGCCTTGATCAGGACGGGGTAGCCGATCTGCTCGGCGAGTTCTCGGGCGTCCTGAGCGTTGGCGACTTCGCCGCCGGGCAGCACGGGGACCCCGGCCCGCTCCGCGGCGGCGCGGGCGGCCAGCTTGTCGCCGGCCAGCTTGATCGCCTCGGTGGGAGGCCCGACGAACACCAGGTCGTGCTCGCGGGCGCGCGCGGCCAGCTTGGGGCTCTCGGACAGAAAGCCATAGCCGGGATGGATGGCGTCACAGCCGGTGCCGACGGCGGCCTGGACCACGAGGTCGTCGCGCAGGTAGCTCTCGGCGGCCGGCCCGGGGCCGAGACACACGGCGCGGTCGGCCTGGCGGGCGGCAAGCCCGTCGCGGTCGGCCTCCGAGAAGCCGACCACCGACTCGTGGCCGAGCGTGCGGCACGCGTTGACGATGCGCAGCGCGATCTCGCCGCGGTTGGGGATGAACACCCGCTTCACTGCGGCTGCACCCGGAACAGCGGTTCGCCGTACTCCACCAGCTGCCCGTTGTTGCCGCACACCTCGCTCACCGTGCCCGTGACCCCGGCGGGGACCGAATTCATCATCTTCATGACCTCGATGATGCACACGATGGTGTCGGGCTCCACCCGCGCCCCGACCTCGACAAATGGAGCGGCACCGGGCGATTCGGCCCGGTAAAACGTGCCCAGCATCGGCGATGGGATCTCCACCAGCCCGTCCTGAGATTGAGAATCAGTCTCATTCTCATCGGGGGGTGGCGTTGGGGCACGCGATGGGGCCGGCGCCGCCACCGCGGATTCAGATTGAGAATCAGTCTCATTCTCATCCGTGGGCGTGGCAGCGGCGCCCTTGCGGACGTGCAGCGAAAAGCCCTCCGTCTCCAGACGCAGCTCGTCGAGGTCGGACTCGTCGATGATGCGGAGGATCTCGCGGACGTCGTCGTGGCTAAGCGCCATGCCGGCCCCCGGCGCCGAACTGGTTCATGATCATGGACAGGGCTGAGGCCGGCGCATCCGGGGGTTTGTCCTGGCGCACGGTGGTGACCGCGGTGGTGACCGGGCGCGATTGGACCACGAACAGCTCACCGCCGTGGTCGACGGCCCACTCGATGTCCTGGTGCGAGCCGAAGTGGTCCTGAACCCGGCGGGCCACGGCCACCAGCTCAGACAGCGTGCCGGCGTCGAGGCACGCCACCTCGCGGCGCTCGGGCGCGACCTCGACCTTCTCGGCGCCGTGACCACCGGGGTGCGGCACGTACTGGACCGCCTTGTCGCTGAGCTGCTCGCGCACGACCTCGCGGGTGACCTTGCTGACCAGGTAGTCGTCGGGGGTCACCTCGCCGCCGACCACGGCCAGGCCCAGGCCCCAGCTGGCATTGACGGCGACCATGCTGGGATCGCCGCTGACCGGGTTGCAGGTGAACATCACGCCCGAGACCTCGGCGTCGACCATCACCTGCACGGTGACCCCCATCGCCGGTCGCCCGGCGCCGCCCAGGCGGGCCCGGTAGCTGATCGCGGGCGCGCTGTAGAGGCTCGCCCAGCAGTCGCGGACCGCGTCGCACACCTCGTTGGCGCCGCGCACCCACAGATACGTCTCCTGCTGGCCGGCGAAGGTGGCCTCCGCGCTGTCCTCCCCCACCGCGCTTGACCTGACCGCCACCGGAGGATCGTCATCGCCGAGCCCGCGGTAACCGCGAGCGATCTCGTCCCGGACTGAATCGGGCACTGGCGCCGCGCGCACCGCGGTGGCGATCGTTTCCGCCGCCTGGCCCACGGCGGCGGCGTCGTCCAGCGACGCGGCGCCGAGCGCCTCCTCGACCACCCCCCATAGCTCGGACTCCGCCATGAACGCCTCGAAGGCCGCGGTCGACAGGGCGAACCCCGGCGGCACCGGGATCGACGCCGACAACAGCTCGCCCAGCGACGCGCTCTTGCCACCGAACGCGGCCTCGTCAGAGCCCGACAGCGAGTGAAGAGGGCGAGCGACCGCCAAGCTCATGCGCTGTCGCCGACCAGCGTGACCACGCCCGAGGAGCCGTCGACCCGGATCATCTGGCCGGTGTGGATCGCCGACGTGGCTCGTCCGGTGCCGACCACCGCCGGCAGCCCGTACTCGCGGCAGACGATGGCGGCGTGCGACATGACCCCGCCGACGTCGGTGACGGTGGCCCTGATCTTGGTGAAGATCGGCGCCCACGCAGGCGACGTCGAGCCGCACACCAGGATCTCGCCGTCGCGGATGTCGGCGATCTGGCTCACCGACCGCACCACCCGCGCCGGCCCTTCGGCCACCCCGGGCGAGGCGGCGGCGCCGGTGAGCTCGCGGCCGCCCTCGACCTGGCGGGCCCACTCGCGCACTCGCTCGGTGGTGACGCCCCACAGCATGATCGTCATCGGGTCGGTGATCGCCTCCGGGGTGACGCCGAGCGCCGGTGGCGGCGTCCAGTCGGCCAGCTTCTCAAGCAGCTCCCGCCGCCGGGTGACGATCGGGGGCCAGTGCTTGGGCCCCAGCGCCACCCCGCCGGTGGCCCACGTCAGAACGAGCTCGTCAAGGGCGGAAGCCACCTCGTGGCGCGAGAGCTGGAAAACGTCCTCGCCGTCCTCCAGGAACCCGTGCTCGGCCAGCAGGGCGCCGAACTCGCGGACCTTGTTCCACCATCGGGTCAGAAACCAGTAGTCGCAGAAGAACTTGTGCTCCTCGACGTAGGGGAACACCATTCGCGACAGGGCCAGCAGGTCGTTCCACGGCCCGCGCGTGTCCTCGTCGAGCAGCGCGCCGTACTCGTTTGCCAGCCGCTCGCGCTCGGCGGCCAGTTTCTCGGTGGGCCGGTCGATCTGCTCGCCGGCGCGCAGTGCGGTCATGTGGCCGATCAGGGCGGCGTAGGGGATGCTGGGGTCGTCGAGCCAGCTCCGGTAGTAGTGATAGAGACCGTCGCCGGTGGCCATGTTGAACCAGGGGTCCTTGATCTGCTCGAGCTCGTCCAGCCAGGCGCGCCCGGCCTCGCTCAGGGCCAGGTCGGCCTCGATCTCCTTTGGCGAGCGGCCCTCGACGAACGATCCGTCGACGCCGGTCTCGATGGCCAGCCGGGCCAGCCGGCGCAGCTCGGCGTCGGGCTTGAACAGGAGGACGTCGATGCCGGCCACCATCTGGGCGATGTGCTGGTCGGGGATGTCGGGGAGGTTGCTCTTGCAGATCTCGACGAAGGTGGCGTAGGCCCCGTAGCCCAGCAGCAGGAACTCGAAGTGGTGCTGCCACATCAGGTCGCCCATCCGCAGACAGGCGCCCATACGGCTCCAGCACTTCGTAGAACGCGGTGTTGCGATCCTCGCCGAAGGCGACCTCGTCGGGCTCGTACTCGGGCAGGTCGGGCACCCGCAGCTTGTCGAGATCGGCGATCAGGGCCTCCATCTTGGCTCGCCACTTGCCGTACAGCTCGGGCCAGTTCTCGTAGTAGTAGCCGGCCCGGGCCTGGAAGAAGGTGGCCCGCTCGGCGATCTTCTCCGGGTCGGTGACCGGGTTGCCGGAGATGTAGATGTAGCCGTTGACGGCGCGGTAGTCGATGCCCATCGCCGGCGGGACCGCGAACACGCGGTTCTGCCACGAGCCCACCGCCTGGTAGGGAGAGTCGATGCAGATGACGTCGAAGGCCGGCATCGGGACCGGGAAGTGCATCGAGTTCCAGAACCAGAAGCGATTCTCGTCGCTGTCGCGGCGGCGCTCGTCAAACAGCGCGTAGTAGGGATACATCTCCTCCCAGCCCTCGCAGCCCGGTGGCGTCTGCACCGAGTACGGGCTGGGGAACGCGCTGAGCGCGGGCTCCGTGGTGCTCATCTGAACCTCCCTCGCGATACGAGTCGCCTCACGCCCTTTGAGCCTATATACGCGACGACCATAAACAAAGCAACCGCCTTGCTCGTGCGCGCAGGGCCGCTTGAGAGCAGGCGCTGCGTCGCTCGCGGGCCGACCCGCCGCCGAATACGCTCACCGCCATGGCCAGGTTCGTGCTGGTACACGGGGCCTTCGGGGGCTCGTGGTCGTGGCGGGACATCGCCGGCCGTCTCAACGAGGCCGGGCATGACGCCACCGCCTTCGACCTCCCCGGCCACGGCTCGGACACGACGCCGCTCGATCAGGTCGACCTCGACGCCTACGCCGCGCGCGTGTGCGAGGTCCTGGCGCAGGGCCCGCCGGCGCTGCTGACCGGGCAGAGCATGGGCGGCATGGTGATCACCCAGGCCGCCGCACGCTGCCCGGACCACGTTGCCGGTCTGATCTACGTGGCCGCCTTCGCGCCCCAGGAGGGCCAGAGCCTGATCGACATCACCCAGCTTCCCGAGGCGGCCGGAGATCAGGTGCAGGCGAACCTGATCGTCGACGGCGACCCGCCGATCGCCACCATGTCCCTCGACGCGGCACCACAGGCGCTGTATCACTGCGCCGAGCCCGAGCGCGCGGCGTGGGCCGCCGAGCAGCTCGGACCCCAGCCGGTGGCCGCCTTCACCCAGCCGTTCAGGGTCGGCGATCACGCCGAGGCGTTCGCGAACCTGCCCCGCGCCTACGTGACCAGCCTGCAGGACCGCGCGATCATGCCGGCCATGCAGCGGGTCATGTACACCGCGGCCGGCTGTGACCCGGTGATCGAGATCGACACCGACCACTCGCCGTGGCTGTCGCGCCCCGACGAGCTGTTCGCCGCGCTGACACGGATCGCCGACGAGCTCACGTAGACGCGTGATTGCGCGCCGCTTGGCGGCGGGAAGGTGGCCTGCCCGTACGCCGATGCAGCGGTCGCTCGTGTAAAGACAGCCAGGAAGGAGACGGGGCTGGCACGCCGCGTGGGCATGCAAAGGTGACTCGGCCGCGTGGCGCGACCGGGTTTGTCGCAGGCGCGCGCTGGGCGTGCAGTGCACGCACGTCCGCTGCCCGCGCCGGTTGGGTCGCAGTCCTGACACACGTCGGCACAGACTCGTCACGGTTCACCCCCGGATCCGGGACGTGGCGCGATCCACTTACCCATGCGGTAAGCCAGACGGCGCACGTCGCGCCACGCCTGCTTTGGTCCGTCGGCGTTCACGCTGTGGGGGTTTGAGAAAGAGTGGCGCTTCCGCGGTCCGGCATCGATGCAACCGACGCCCGCAAACCCGGGGCCTTGACCGCTCGGTTCCCAATATCGCAACTAATCGGTAAAGCCTCCCACCCAGCCCTCGCCAGCTCACCTGAAGCGGTAGTGGGGAGCGCCGCGCAACGCCGAGAAGACCCCGCCCACCGTCGCCGACACCCGGACCGTCCCGCGGGCATGCGGTGGCGTCCGGGCCGTGCACCGGTCACCGCGCACGCAGCTGACGCCCACGGCCCGCATGGCGCCGAAGGCGATCGTCGTTCCGGCACCCAGGTTGCGGCCCACGATGGTCACCCGGCGCCCGCCGGCGGCGGGCCCACCCCGAGGCCGCACCGACCACAACATCGGCCGCCGTCGCACCGCCAGGGTGATCCGCGCCGTCGCGCGCATCGCGGGCCGGGACGAGTCGCGGACCACCACGGTGAAGCGAGCCGTGCCCGGCTGCGAAGCCCGGCCGGTGACCAGCCCCCCAGATGACAGCTGCAGCCCGTGCGGCAACCTGCCCCGGATCAGCCGCCAGCGCAGCGGGGGCTCGCCCAGCACCGCGGTCAGCCGCTGCCGGTAACTGATCCCCGGCGCGTCGGTGGGCAGACGCGTCGAGGCCACCGCCATCGGCGGGGTTCTCACCACCCCCGGCGTGTTCGAAATGCCGGCCCATCTGACCCGGCTCGCGGCGGTGATCGTCCGCAGCGGCGCCGCGTCACCGTCGGCGCCCGCCCGGTACTCGGTCACCGTCCCCGACCCGGAGTTCGCCACCCACAGGCGGCCGGCACGGTCTATGCGCAGCCCGCGGGGTTGGTCAAGCCGGGTGCGGGGACCCGCGATGGTGCGCAGCGGCGCGACGTCGCCATTGGCCCGCGCCGAGTACTCCGTGACGGCGTTGACGATCTCGTTGGTCACGTACAGCGTCGGGCCGGGGCCCAGGCCGATGCCACCGGGCGTCACCAGCAGCCCGGTTGCCGGGCCGGTGATGACCCGCAGCGGCGACACGTCGCCGGCGGCCCCGGCGGCTAGACCCAGATCGCCGGCACTCCGGAGTCGGCCACGTACAGAGTGCCGCGGGCGTCGAAGGCGAGTGCCTGGGGAGCGACCACGCCGGTCAGATGGCCGGACAGGACCTGGGTCGGGTGGACGTCGACCGCCGGCGTGTGGCCGCGTAGGCGTCGACCTGGATGTGAGCCGGATTGGCCGCCCACACCGCCGGCCGCGGCGCCGGGTAGACGGTCAGGGCCAGTGACTGAGCCACGATATGGGCCACGGGCACGGCGGAGTCCGTCACAGTTGTGGTGAAGGTAAAATTTCCCGAGCGCACCGGGGTGCCCGACACCGTCCCGGCGGCGGACAGCGACAGCCCCGGGGGCAGCGCCCCGGATGTCAGCGACCAGGTGTACGGCCGCCCGATGCCGCCCGACGCATTGAGCGCGAGCCGGTACGGAAGTCCAACCGTGGCGTCGGGCGCTCCCCCGGTCTGGACGGCCAGCCCGGACGTCGAGCCGCCGGTGTCGAAGGCCCCGATGTCGCAAACCCCGCGCGCGGAAAACCGGCGCTCATGGCCGCGCTGGTCGACGTCGGCGTGCAGATCGCGCGCCACCGCCTCGCAGCTGCCGTCGCCGATGGCGGCACTGCCCGCGCCCAGCGCCATCGTCTCGGTGGGGCCGCCGTTGGCGGCGAGGCCACCGAGCTGCGGATCGGTGCCGATGATGTCGTGATCGGCGGCGGCAAATCCGCAGGCACCGCGGCTGTCGTCCTCGAGGTCATACGAGCTCGAGCGAAACGGGGCAGTGCAGTTGCCGCCGCTGTTGCCGGCCAGGATCGTGTCCGTGGCGCTCGACCGCGTCCAGTCGACGTAGAGCCCGCCGCCGGTGACCGCCGAGTTGTCGGCGATCGTGTCGCCGTCGAAGGTCAGGCCGTCGCCGAACACACCGCCACCCTGGCTGTTGGCGCCGCGCACGCTGTTCAGGGCAATGGTGTCGTCGGCCAGCAGCCTGCGGCTCGGCCCTGACGCCTGGCTGAACAGCCCGGCGCCGGCACCGCCGTCGGCGGTGACGACGTTCTGGTAGACGGCCGAACCGGTCATGTTCAATCGCCCCGTGCCGGCGCCGACGTAGATCCCGCCGCCCTCGAAGCCCGCCTGGTTGTCGAAGATCGCCGAGTCCACCGCGTGCAGCGAGCCGCCGCCCTCCACGAACACCCCGCCGCCGAAGATGGCGCTGTTGAACGCCACCGAGACGCGGCGGAGCGTGAGCGACGCGGTGTCGAGCACGTTGATCCCGCCCCCGGTCGAGGCCGAGCCGTCGCCGATCGAGAGGCCCGACAGCGTGGCCCGGTCCTCGATCGTGAACACGCTGGTCGGGGACCGGCCCGAGACCCCGCTGGCCCGGGGCCCGGCGCCGATCACGGCGATGGAGCGCAGCCGCGGGGGCAGGACGACGTTCTCGTCAAACTGGCCGCGGCCGACCTCGATCGTGTCGCCGCTGCGGGCGACGGCGACCGCGTGGGCGATGCGCCGACATGGGGCCGAGCGAGTGCACCCGTGCGCGTCCGAACCGCGGGTGGAGACGAACAGGGTGTCGGCGCCCGCCGCCGGGGCCAGGACGAGCGCAGCCAGCACGCCGAGGAGCACGCACGACAACCGCCGGGAACCGCGGACGGTGCGGAAAGCTCGCTCGCCTGCTTGCATCCCAAGTCCCTCGACGGCTGCGTTTGAAGTTGTGCCCCTTCCGGCCGAGCGTAGCGCGGCGGTGTTGAGCCGGCGACCCCGGGACGCGGGAGGGTCTCTCTAGGCCCGGGCGTCGTCGCGCAGCGCGCGGGGCCAGATGCCCTGCTTGCCCGGCGCCATGATCCCGGCCGGGTCGATGGCGTCCTTCAGCGTCTCGCAGAAGCGGCGGTAGGCGTGGTCGCCCCAGGAGTACTGCTCGGCGGCCAGGTCCATGAAATCCAGGTGCGCGCGGTACTCGCCGTAGCCGAGCCGGGCGGCGTCGCGCACCAGGCGCCGGGCGACGTCGTAGGCGGCCCGGGTCTGTTCCTCGTTGCGGGTGTCGAAGATGATCAGGGTCACGTGGACCAGGCTGCGGGCGTTGACGGGGATCAGCGCGGCGATGTAGTCGAGGCCCGCCTCCTCGACCATCCCTCGCAGGAGATCGCTTACCGCGCGGGCGTCATGGCCGGTCAGCGGCGCCACCGGCGAGAAGCCGATATGGCCGCCCTGCTCGCCGCCGTACCAGGCGGTCATCTGGTAGATCTCGAGGTTGGGGACCCCGCCCTGCACCCGCTCCACCGGATTCTCGAGCCCGGCGATCTCGTCCGGAGCGTGCTTGGCGCCGGTCACCTCGGCCCCGGGGATGCGCTCGAACGCGGCCTTGATCTTGGCGAAGCGATGGTCGACCACCGCCTCGTCTCCGTACAGGGCGAAGCGCATCGTCCAGCGCCCGATCCCGAGCTCGCGGGCCATCTCGTCGATGCGCTCGTCGGGGATGGGGCCCTCGCCCTGCCACCAGTCGCTGCGGCCGGTGGTCAGCGAGGCGAGCAGGATCGCGTTCATGATCTGCGGGACCATCCGGATCGTGTCGTCGAGCATCAGCTCGCGCAGCGTGTCCACGACGGCGGGAAGGTCCTCGTCGCGAGCCACCCGGAGCCACAACGGCATGTAGACCTCCGGCTTGGGCATCAGCCACACGCCCATCTTGGTCACGATCCCGAAGTTGGACTGCATGAACAGCTGGTCGGGCGTCGGACCGAGGCCGCGCTTGTAGACGTGCCACGAGCGGTTGCCCGGCATCGCCCCCATGCCGGTGCGCAGCACCTCGGCGGTGGGCAGCACCACCTCCATCCCGCACTGCATCCCCATGTCCACGCCGTAGGGCATGTAGGTGATGCCGTGGTCGAGCGTGTTGCCGACCACGCTGCCCCAACCGACGTCGGCGATCGACAGCATCAGGTCGTGACCGCCGGCCTCGATCGCCTCGTACAGGTCGAACCAACGCACCCCGGGCTCGACGACGGCATAGCCGAGCTCCTCGTTGATCTCCAGCACTCGGTTCATCTGGCGCAGCGAGACCACCACCGAGCCCTGTACCCGCGGCGCGGCGCCGCCGTAGCCCAGTGTTGCGCCCCTGGCCGTGGGGCCACAGCGGGACGCGGTGGCGGACGGCGATGCGGACGATCTCCTGGACCTCCGGAACGGTGGTCGGGGAGATGACGGCGCAGGGATCGTTGGCGTCCCAGGTCTCGAACTGGAACGGGTCACGGAACTCGCGCAGCGCCTCGCCGGCGCGGATCACCCGGTCGGCGCCGAGCAGCCGCTCGAAGTCCTCGAGGGCTGCGTCGGAAACAGTCGCCGCGACCGTCCGGCCGGGACCGGCGAGGGTGGCCATCACCCCACCGTAACCCGCAGGCCGCCGGCGCCCGGTCCGACCCGGCATGCATAGGCAAGAACACCTGCGCTTGATGGCTGGACCGGCGAACGGCCCCGGCGCTAGCTTGATTGCCTGACTTCCGAGGAGAAGAGGAGCGTCGATGGGCGAGATTGAGCTGCTGGACCTTTACTGGACCAGCGCCGGCCCGGTCGAGGTGCATCAGGGGCGCGAGTGGAGCACCTTCGACTGGCGCGACCGCTGCGCCCAGGCGGCACGTGTCGGGTTCGCCGGCCTCGGCCTCTGGCACGCCGACGTCAGCCATCAGCTCGAGAACGGCAGCAGCCTCAAGGAGATGCGCTCGATCTTCGACGACGCCGGTCTGCGCTATCTGGAGGTCGAGTTCCTGGCTGACTTCTTCGTGGAATCTAGTGAGCGGGCGCGTCAGGAGTCAGACAGGCTGCGCAAGCAGCTGTTCGAGACCGCGGCCGCCTTCGACGCCCATCACATCAAGGTCGGCAACATCCCCGGCACCCCGTGCGAACTCGGGCGGTTGACCGAGGAGTTCGCGGCGCTGTGCGACGACGCCGCGCTGCACACCGACGCCAAGATCGTCTACGAGTTCATGCCGTTTGACGTCAACGTCAACACGCTCGACGCCGCGGTCAATCTGGTCGACGAGCCCAACCGGCTGAACGGGGCGCTGGCCATCGACACCTGGCACATGGCCAAGCTGGGGATCACGCCGGCGCAGCTGCGCCGGGTCCCGGCCCATTACCTCGGCTGGGTCGAGCTTTCCGATGGCCAGTTCGAGAACATGGAGGACCGAGTCGACGAGACCGTCAACCACCGCCGGCTGCCCGGCGAGGGCGAGTTCGACATCCCCGGCTACGTGGCGGCGTGCCGTCACGCCGGCTACCCCGGGCCGTGGGGTGTCGAGGTGCTGTCGGCGGCGTTGCGCAGCCTGCCGATGGAGCAGGAATTCGAGCGAGCGTACGAGACGACCGCGGCCCAGTTCGGCGCCGCGGTGGCGTGAGAGGAGCGACATTGAGCACCACCGAAAGCGCGGCGCCGCTTGACGACGAGCGGCTGGTCTGGATCTTCACCCAGATGCTGCGGATCCGGGAGTTCGAGGAGCGGGTCAAGCGGACCTTCGAGGAGCACCCGGGCGTGATCCGCGGCCACACCCATCTGGCCGACGGTGCCGAGGCGTCGATCGTCGGCTCGCTGGCCACCATGCGCGACGGCGACCAGCTGCTGGCCACCTATCGCTGCCACGGCTACCCGATCGCCCTGGGCACCGACACCAAGGCGATCATGGCCGAGATCTACGGCCGGCGCGACGGGCTGTGCGGAGGCTACGGCGGCTCCATGCACCTGGTCGATCCCGGGCGCGGGTTCATGGGCACCAGCGGGATCGTCGGGCAGGGCATCCCGCAGGCCACCGGCCTGGGTTACGCCGCCCAGATCAGAAGCCGGACCCACCCGGCGCAGGTGGTCCTGTGCTTCTTCGGCGACGGAGCCTCCAAGCAGGGCGCGTTTCACGAGTCGCTGAACCTGGCCTCGCTGTGGAAGCTGCCGGTCGTCTACGTCATGGAGAACAACAACTACAACGTCGGCACGCGCTCTGACCAGGAGGACGCCAACGCCGCCGCCGGCGAGCCGCTGTCGGTCAAGGCCAAGGCCTACAGCATGCCCGGCGTGACCATTGACGGGGGCGATCCGATCGCGGTGTACGAGACCGTCGGGGCCGCCGCCGCGCGCGCCCGCGCCGGCGACGGGCCGACGCTGGTCGAGTCCAAGGTCTACCGCCTGTCGGCCCACGGCAACCTCATCGCTCCGCCGGGGGTGCCGCTGCACTACCCCGAGCACGAGGCGATCACCGTGTTCGGCAACCGCGAGGAGTACGAGGCGGCGCTGCGCGGCGACCCCGTACCCCGGTTCCGCGCGCGCCTGATCGAGCAGGGGACGCTGAGCGTCGAGCGCGCCGACGAGATCGCCGCCGCGGTCACGGATGAGATGGAGGCCGCCGTGCAGTTCGCGCTCGACAGCCCCTTCCCCGAGCCGGAAGCGGCCACCCAAAACGTCTACGCCTAGGAGACGACCATGGCACGAGAGATTCCCTACATCGCTGCCGTCAACGAGGCGATCCAGCAGGAGATGGCTCGAGATGAGACCGTCGTCTTCTACGGCCAGGACGTCGCCCCCAGCGACGACGACCCGCTGGTCCAGGCGTTCGGCCGCGATCGCGTCCGCGTGTCGCCGATCTCCGAGACGGCCGAGATCGGCATGGCGGTCGGTCTCGCTCTGGGCGGCTACCGGCCGATAGTCGAACTGCTGATGGCCGAGTTCATGCTGGTGGCCATGAACCAGGTGGTCAACGAGGCACCGCGCCTTCGCTACATGAGCGGCGGTCAGGTCAAGGTCCCGCTCGTGCTCAAGGCCGGCTATGGGTTCACCGCCGGCTGGGCCGGCCAGCACACGGGCTCCATCTACACGATGTTCGCCGGCATCCCGGGGCTCAAGGTCGTGCTGCCCTCGACGCCCGCCGACGCCAAGGGCCTGATGGCCTCGGCCGTCCGCGACGACAACCCCGTCGTCTACCTCATGCACTACCTGCTCGTGCTCGAGCACGGTGACGTGCCCGAGGGCGAGCACCTGGTGCCGATCGGCGAGGCGGCGGTCCGGCGCCCCGGTTCCGACGTGACGATCGTGGCCACCGGCTGGACGGTCGGCAAGGCGCTGGCAGCGGCCGAGACGCTGGCCGGCGAGGGAATCGACGCCGAGGTGATCGACCCGCGCTCGCTGCAGCCGCTCGACATGCCGACGATCCTCGCCTCGGTGGAGAAGACCGGGCATCTGGTGCTGGCCGACCAGGCGACGCGGCATGCCTCGGCGGCCTCGATCATCGCCGCCGAGGTCGCCGAGCACGGTTTCGGGTCGCTGAAGGCGCCGATCAAGCTGGTCACCGCGCTGGACGCCACGATCCCCTACAGCGAGCCGATGGAGGCGTTCGTGCTGCCCGACGAGCACAAGATCGCCGGCGCGGCGCGCGAGGTCCTGGGCACGGCGCCGGTGGCCGCCTGACGGCGGACCCAAGCGCGGGCCGGCGCGCGGCTGCAGCTTCGACCGACACGGCGGTGGATCTGCTGCGCACCATGTGGCGGATCCGCTGCTTCGAGGAGCGGGTGGCCAAGCTGCACCACAGCCTTCAGGTCCACGGACTGGTCCACCTCAGCATCGGCTCCGAGGGCGTCGCGGCCGGGGTGTGCCGCCAGCTGCGCGACGACGACGCCGTCTACAGCGGCCATCGCGCCCACGGCCACGCGCTGGCCAAGGGCGCGCCGATGGACGGGTCATGGCCGAGCTGATGGGCCGCTCGGCGGGGCTGTGTCAGGGGCTCGGCGGCTCCATGCACCTCGTCGACACCGAGCACGGCTTGATGGGCGCCACCGGCGTCGTGGGCGGCAATCTGCCGATGGCCGCCGGCGACGCGCTGGCCGGCCGGCTGCAGCGGCTCGACCGCGTCACAGTGGTGTTCTTCGGCGACGGCGCCGTCCAGGCCGGCCACTTCTCAGAGACCGTCAACCTGGCGTCGCTGTGGGAGCTGCCGCTGATCTTGGTCTGCGAGAACAACGGCTTCGCCGAGTTCACACCGCGCTCGGCCCACACCAAGGTGGCCAGCGTCGCCGACGTCGTGGCGCCGTATGACTTTGAGCGCCAGACCGTCGACGGCTCCGACGTGGGCGCGGTGTGGTCAGCCTTCGGCGACTACCTGGCCAAGGCGCGATCGGGAACCGGCCCGTTCCTGCTGGAGTGCTCGACGCACCGCCGCCGCGGCCATTACGAGGGCGATCAGCAGAGCTACCGCGACGCCCTGGCCGATGCCGAGTGGGCCAAGCTGGACCCGATCGCGCGGCTCGAGGCGCTGGCCTCCGAGCGCGGCTGGATCGACGAGGAGGCCGCGCGACGCATCATCGGCGAGGCCGACGCCGAGGTCGAGGCGGCGGTGCGCTTCGGGCGCGACAGCCCGCCGCTCCAGCCCGAGCAGGCCGCGGCGCTGGTCTACGCGTTATGACAAACACGACGTACGTCAAGGCGATCAACGGCGCGCTGGCGCGGGCGATGCGCGACGACGAGCGAGTCATCGTGCTCGGCGAGGACGTGGCCGAGGGCGGCCCCTATCTGGCCACCGAGGGGCTGGCGCAGGAGTTCGGAACCGAGCGCGTGCTCAACACTCCGATCAGCGAGGGCGCGGTGTGCGGGGTGGCCATCGGCGCCGCCCAGGCGGGCCTGCGACCGGTGGTCGAGATCATGTTCATCGACTTCATCACGCTGGCCCTGGACCAGCTCGTCAACCAGGCGGCCAAGGCGCACTTCATGTCCGGAGGTCAGCTGTCGGTGCCGCTGGTGCTGCGCACCCAGGGCGGTGCTGGAGGGCGGGCCGGCGCCCAGCACTCGCAGAGCCTGGAGGCGTGGCTGACGCACGTCCCCGGCCTGAAGGTGGTGATGCCGTCGAGCGCCGCCGATGCCGCCGGGCTGCTGGCCAGCGCCATCGCCGACCCCAATCCGGTGGTGTTCGTGGAGAACAAATCGCTCTACTTCCGCCGCGAGCCGGTGCCTGAGGACCTCGAGCCGCTGCCGCTGGGTCAGGCCCACTGGCTGCGTCGCGGCACCGATGTGACGATCGTGGCCCTGTCACGTCTGGTGGGCGAGGCGCTGACCGCGGCCGAGCGCCTGGCCGCCGAGGGGATCGAGGCCGAGGTCATCGACCCGCGGACGCTGGTCCCGCTGGATCTGGAGCCGATCGCCGCCTCGGTCCGCCGCACCGGCCGCGCGGTGGTGGCTCACGAAGCGGTCCGGACCGGCGGCTTCGGGGCCGAGCTGGCCGCCCAGCTGCAAGCCGCGGCCTTCGACTATCTGGAGGCTCCGATCCAGCGCGTGGGGGCCCCGTTCATTCCGGTGCCGCTCAGCCCGGAGCTCGAGGACCTCTATCGGCCGGGGAGCGACCAGGTGTACGCCGCCGCGCGCATCGCGCTCGAGTGGGGCGAGCACGACGAACCGCTCACGCCGCCGGGAGCCGCCGCGTGGGGCTGAGCTCAGTCGGCGGCCGGATCGCCGCCGTCGTCGCCGGCTGAGCCGCCGTTGGGCTCGTCGGGGAGGGTGATCAGCGATGCCCCGGGGAGCCGCTCGAGCACCCGGCGGTGATCGACCACGATCTCGAGGTTGGTCAGCGACAGCCGGGCGTGCTCGCGCGCCACCGACTCCGCCCGTTCGCCCTGGCGACGCTCGATCGCCTCGATCAGCACCTCGTGGTGGCGGTGCGCGATGATCAGGATGTCGCGAGAGGCGGGCAGCTCGGCTTCGGCCAAGACGAACGCGCTGGGGCCGGCGAACGGGAGTGAGATGATGCTGTCCAGCGCCCGCTCCAGCAGTGAGCTGTGGGCCATCTTCATCAGCCGGGCATGAAAGGTCTCGTTGAGATGCAGATAGCGCTCGAACGAGTCGTAGTCGGCGCGATGGACAAGCTTGCCGATCGTCTCGTTGGTTGCCCGCAGCGCGCGGAGATCGCGCGCCGGCGCCCCTCGTTCGGCGGCGAACCTGACCGCCGTGCCCTCGAGCACGCCACGCAGCTCGACGGCGTCGCGAACGTCGCCCTGGGTGAACTCGCGCACCACGTAGCCGCCGCCCGGCAGCCCACGCAACAGGCCCTCGTGCTCGAGCTGGGCCAGGGCCAGGCGCAGCGGCGTGCGCGACACCCCCAGCCGCTGCACGAGCGGCAACTCCGACATGCGCTCCCCGGGGGCGAACTCCCCGTTGAAAATCAGCTCGCGCAGGCGCAGGAGCGCTCGGGTGATCTGGGTTCGGTTCGCTGGCCTGGCCAAGTCAGTCCTGCCGCCGCGTTCACCGGCCGATCTGGCCCACCTGGCCCGCTCGGCGGTTGAGGCGGACGCAGTCTATAGCTCGGCCGGGCCTTGCATGCAGAAATCCTTCTTTAAGGCCCTGCGTGCCTACGTTGGGGCAGTGTTAGCCAGCAGTTGCATGCAGCCGAGGCCGCAACTAGTATGCCCGCGACCTCGGGGAGGCCCTCGAGGCTGGGTTCATTTTTTTAGGAGAGGAGAGGGTCGGTGAATACCAACCACGCCGCGCCGCGCGCGAGGATGGGTCTCGCGTTGCTGGCGGTGATCGCACTGGTGGTCCTGGCAGGTTGCGGGAGCAGCAGCAGTAGCAGTAGCAGCAGCTCGGCGGCGGCATCGTCGGCGAGCGGTGGAAGCTCGACGGCGGCGGCCAGCAGCTCGAGCGGAGGCACGCCGACGGCGGCGACCGACGTCTCGTCCTGCGGCCCCAAGCCGGGGGTCAAGGCCACCGGATCGCCGATCAACATCGGCACCATCGACACCCACCAGCCGGGCACCGACTTCACGGACGGCCCCAACATCATTCAGGCGTATTTCACCTGCGTCAACGACAACGGCGGCATCAACGGCCACCCGTTGAAGCTGTTCGTGGAGCTCGACCAGTCGCAGCCGGCCCAGGTGGCGGCGGCGGCCAAGAAGCTGATCACGTCAGACCACGTGGTCGCCATCGACGGCGTCTTCGACCTGCTGGAGTGCACCATCGACCAGAGCTACTGGAAGCAGCTCGGCATCTACGAGATGGACGCCGGGATCGCGCCCGAGTGCTGGTCGACCCCCAACAGCGCAGCGGTCAACATGGGGCCGCGCTACAGCTCCGACGGGGCGGTGCAGTACGCGCTCAATTCGCTGAAGGCCAAGAAGATCGTGTTCGTGCAGTCAAACGTCCCGGGCACGGGCTACATCGCAGCCGGTCCGGCAGCGATCGCCAAGGCGGCCGGCGTGCCGATCCAGGAGCTGACCGAGAACGTGCCGATCAACGACGCCAGCTCGGTGGCGCTGAACCTGGTCGACGACGCCGGCGCCAACGGCTCGGTGATCCTCAATTTCACCCCGCCCGAAGCGCTGGTGATCCTGCAGGCGGCGCAGAAGCTGGGAATCGAGGACCGCGTCAAGTCGTGGGGTTGCTCGACACCGTGCAACACCGACTTCCTGGCCAAGTCCCTGGGACCGAAGTGGAACAAGAAGCTGTTCGTCAACGCCGAGTCGGCCTCGCCCGACGACCACAACGGCCCGGAGTTCCAGGAGTACCGCGGGATCCTGGCCAAGTACGGCCAGAACGTGGCCGGCGGCGTCGGTTCGTTCAGCCAGTTCGGTTTCCTGCTGGCCAAGTTCCTGACGCAGGCGCTGGAGAAGGCCAAGCAGCCGTACAACATGAAGAACGTCAACGCGGCCATCGTGGCCATCAAGAACTACCCGTCGGAGATGCTGTGCACGCCGTGGACCTACGGCAAGGTGGCGTTGCACATCCCCAACAACGTCGACTACACAACGACTCCCGATAATGGGAAGATGATCACCGCACAGGGCTGCACGGCGATCTCAAACGCGGATCCGCAGATCGCGGCCTACCGCAGTGCTGCAAAGGCGGCCGGGATCAACCCGGGAGGTTGAGAACAGTCATGCGATCGGAGCGCTGAACCTCGACGACCATGCATTCGCTTCTGGTCATGGCGCTGTCGTTGCCCAGCTGGCAGGACGAGCAACCGTTCCTGGTCACCGGGCTGGCGCTGGGAGGGGTCTACGCCCTCTCCGGAGTGGGCATGATCGTGCTGTTCCGGACGACAGGGGTCTTGAACCTGTCGTTCGGAGCAGTGGGCGCGTTCGGGGCCCTGATCGCATGGCAGCTCATCAACCACAACGGCCTCAACCAATGGCTGGCGTATCTGGTCTGCATCCTGTTCGGTGGGGTGCTGACGCTGGCCTACGGGATGGTGTTCGGCCGGGCGCTGGCGGGTCGTGACCCCCTGGTCAAGACCACCGCCACGCTCGGCCTGACCCTGATCCTGCTGGGGGTCATGGATCTGCTGTGGACGTCCAACGGCGGCGCGTCGCGCTCGATCACGCTGCCGACCGACAACCACGGCTTCATGGTCGGCCAGGTGCAGGTGACGACCACCGACGTCATCGGGCTGGCGGTCGGCGTCGTCATCACGGTGGCCTCGACGCTGTTTCTCCGCTACACCAAGCTGGGCACGGCGATGCGAGCGATGGCCAACGACCGTGAGATCACCGCCACGCTGGGCGTTCCGATTCGCCGAGTCGAGGCGTCGGCGTGGTTCGGCTGCGGGGTGATCGCCGGAGTGGCCGGGATCCTGCTGGCCGACCTGGTGGCGCTCGATGCGACCACGCTCACCTTCCTGGTGATCTCGTCGCTGGCGGCGGCGCTGATCGCGCAGTTGAAATCGATCTGGGTCACGTTCGTCGCCGCGATCGTGATCGGGGTGGTGGACGCCGGCATCACGCCGATCAACTCGCTGACCAATTACCGCGACATGACGCCGTTCGTGCTGGCGATCCTCGCCCTGCTGTTCATCAACCGCAAGCGCACGCTCTCGCTGGGGCGCCAGGAGTTCTGAGGGTGACCACGGCCGAGTTGGCGGGCGACGCGCACACGACCTCACCCCCGTCGGCGCCGCGGGGCGTGGACCGCGGCGACCTGGTGCGAGGGGCGATCATCGCCGTGCTGCTGCTGTTCGTGATCATCGGCCTGCCGCAGCTGCTCAGCCTCTACTACGTCGACGCCATGACGCAGGTGGCGATCTACGCGGTGGTGGCGCTGGGGCTCGGCGTCCTGGTCGGACGCGTCGGCCTCGTCTCACTCGGCCAGGCCGCGATCCTCGCCATCGGCGCCTGGGTGGCGGCGCGGCTGCTGTTCGCGACCGCGATGCCCTTCGAGCTGGTCCTGCTGGCCTCCGGGGTGATCACGATGCTGCTGGGCACGCTGGTGGGCCTCCCCGCGCTGCGGATGCGCGGCCTGTACCTGGCCCTGATCACGTTGATGCTGGCGGGCGCGATCACCGTCGTGCTGGCGTCGCTGAACTTCCCCAACGGCGGCCACGGCTTCAGCGGTTACAACGGCGCGCTGCTGCACATCCCGCCGATCCGCCGCCCGGGGATCGCCACCAGCGATCCCGCCTACTTCCGCTACTCGGTGATCGTCGGGATCGTGATGTTCCTGCTCGTGCTGATTCATGTGCGAACCCGTCCCGGGCGGGCGTGGGCCGCGATCCGCCAGTCGGAGCCGGCGGCGCTGGCGGCGGGGATCAACACCACCCTGTACAAGCTGTGGGCGTTCGCGCTGGCGTCGTTCGTGACCGGCGTGGCCGGCGGCGTGCTGGCCGGCGCCGTGCGGTACCTGTACTCGATCGACTTCCAGACCCAGGACTCGATCACCCTGTTGGCGGTGGTGCTGATGGGCGGCGCGTACAGCATCTGGGGCGCGATCGTGGCTGGCCTGCTGCTGCAGCTGCTGCCCGCCATCCTCAACGACATCGGGATCTCGCCTGATTGGCTGACCATCCTGTTCGGGATCGGCGTGCTGCAGGTGCTGACCACCGCACCCACCGGAAT
Organism: uncultured Solirubrobacterales bacterium; assembly: GCA_963754375.1. Taxonomy (GTDB): domain Bacteria; phylum Actinomycetota; class Thermoleophilia; order Solirubrobacterales; family Solirubrobacteraceae; genus Palsa-465. Next base: position 525,368 of record CAVWFX010000010.1, on the reverse strand, counting down.
CGTCGATCAGCTGCCCCGCGATGTGGCCCGCCTGGGCCGGTTCGTCGGGGGTCTGTTCCGCCACCCCTCCCCAAGCCAGGAAGAGGCCGGATGATCGAGGTCTCAGACCTCACCGTGCGCTTCGGCGGGGTGACGTCCCTGGACGGCATGACCGTCAAGTTCGACTCGGGCACCTGCGGGCTGATCGGTCCCAACGGCGCCGGCAAGACCACCTTCTTCAACGTACTCTCCGGTTTTGTGCGCCCGGCCAAGGGAGCCGTGACGGCGTTCGAAGACAACCTGCTGTCGATGGCCCACTTCCGGCGCGCGCGCTGGGGGCTGCGGCGGACCTTCCAGACCGAGCAGGCGATCGAGAACCTGTCGGTCTACGACAACGTGGCCATGGTCCACGAGCACTCGAAGCTGGGGCGCTCCGAGCGGGTGCGAGACGTGACCGGCGCGATCGAGTTCGTCGGCCTGGATGACGTCGCCTCCGCCAAGGTCAGCACGCTGGGAGCGGGTAAGCGCCGGCTGGTCGAGGTGGCCCGCGCGGTGGTGGGCAAACCGCGGCTTGTCCTGCTCGACGAGCCCGCCGCCGGTCTGCCCGAGGTCGAGACCAACCACCTGGGCGACATCATCCAGCGGATCCCCGACCACACCGGGGCGCTGACCATCCTCGTCGACCACGACATGAGCCTGGTCTCGTCCTGCTGCACGACCACGGCGGTACTTGACTTCGGCAAGCTGATCGCCTCCGGGCCGACCGCCGACGTCCTGCGCGACGAGCGGGTGATCCGGGCCTACCTGGGCGGCGAGGCGGCGGCATGACCGAGGTGCTGGCGCTCGAGGGTCTGGTCGTCCCCCGGGGCGGGCGTGACGTGGTTCGCGACGTCTCGATCGAGGTCCCGGCCGGCGAGGTCACGGCACTGCTGGGCCCCAACGGCGCCGGCAAGTCCAGCATGGTGCTGGCGGTCGGCGGGGTGCTGGCGCTCAAGGCCGGATCGGTCAAGCTCGGCGAGCGTGACCTGACCCGCCGCCGACCCGAGTACATCCGCCGCGCCGGGCTGGCCATCGTGCCCGAGGGACGGCGCCTGCTGCCCGACCTGACTGTCGAGGACAACCTGAAGGTGGCCACCTACGCACTGTCCGACAAGGACGCCAAGCGGGGGCGGGCGCACGCGCTGGAGCTGTTCCCGGAGCTCGAGAAACGCCTCTCCACGCAGGCGCGCTCGCTGTCGGGAGGGGAGCAGCAGATGGTCGTGCTGGCTCAGGCACTGGTGTCGGCACCCAAGTTCGTGATCATCGACGAGCTGTCGCTGGGCCTGGCGCCGGTGGTCGTCCAACGGCTGATCCCCACGATCGAGGCGGTGACCGAATCGGGGGCCGGGGTGCTGCTGATCGAGCAGTTCGCCACCCTGGCCCTGGGGCTGGCCAACCGCGCCTACGTGATGGAGGGTGGGACGATCCAGTACTCCGGCCACGCCAAGGAGCTGCAGGAGAACCCCAACCTCCTGCACTCGGCATATCTGCTGCGCGGTCGCGCCAACGGCGGCTCAACGGACGCCACCAAGCCGGTACCCGCGGGCTGATGCGCGGACCGCGACCGGCCTGATGGCAGCAGGCAGTGGCGTGACCGAGTTGCAGCACGTGCTCGTGCTCAGCGACGACATCGACCGGGCCGCCGACTTCTACGAGCGCGCGCTCGGCCTGCGCACCGGCGAGCGCCCGCCGTTTGACTTCTCCGGCTACTGGCTGTACGCCGGCGTTCGGCCCTGCCTGCACATCGCCGACCGCACCTCCTACCGGGCTCACGCCGAGGGCTACGGCCTCGAGGTGCCGGCGCAGGTCCACGGCCCGGGGCCGGTGGACCACATCGCCTTCGGCGCCGATGACTACCAGGCGGCCTACGAGCGGCTGACCCACGCCGGGGTGCAGCCGGTCTGCCGCCAGATCGCCGGAGGCGGTCCGCGCCAGCTGTTCTTCTTCGACCCCGAGGGGCTGCGGGTGGAGATCAACGTAGTCGAGTCTTCCGCTGAGGAGGTGGGTGCAGATGGCTGAAGCGCAGTCGGCCGAGCGGTCCGGTGGTCGCCGGACCAGGCCCCCGTTCCGCGCCGATCACGTCGGCAGCCTGCTGCGGCCGCCGAAGCTGCTGCGTGCGCGCGAGGAGCACCTGGCCGGGGTGATTTCGCCTGCGCAGTTGCGCGTAATCGAGGACGACGCCATCCGCGACGCCGTGCGCATGCAGCGCGAGGTGGGGCTGCAGTCGGCCACCGACGGGGAGTTCCGCCGCGGCTCGTGGCACATGGACTTCATCTATCAGCTGGGCGGGATCGAGACGGTCGAGGGCGACATCCGGGTCCGCTTCCGCAACGCCGACGGCGAGATCGAGTACACGCCGGCGGCGATCGCGGTCAGCGCGCGGGTGTCGCTCGATCACACCATCTTCGCCGATGACTTCCGGTTCCTGGCCGGGCTGGTGGATGAGGGAGTCACGCCCAAGCTGACCCTCCCCTCGCCCAACATGGTCCATTACCGCGGCGGCCGGGCGGCCCTGAACCCGGCCGTCTACCCCGACGTGGAGCCGTTCTGGAGCGACCTCGCCGCCGCCTACCGCGACCAGGTGCGCGCGGTGGCCGAGCTCGGCTGCACCTATCTGCAGCTCGACGACACCACCCTGGCCTACCTCAACGATCCGGCTCAGCGCGAGGCCATGGAGCAGCGCGGTGAGGACTCCTCGCATCTGCACGAGACCTACGTGAGCAACATCAATCGGGCGCTGGCGGAAAGGCCCGAGGGGCTGACCGTCACCACTCACCTGTGCCGCGGCAACTTCCGCTCCTCGTGGGCGGCGGAGGGCGGCTATGACTTCGTCGCCGAGACGCTGTTCGGTGGACTGGACGTCGATGGGTTCTTCTTGGAGTACGACGACGCCCGCTCGGGCGGCTTTGAGCCGCTGCGCTTCGTGCCCGGCGGCAAGATGGTGGTCCTGGGACTGGTCACGACCAAGCGCGCCGAGCTCGAGTCAAAGGACGAGCTCAAGCGGCGCATCGAGGAGGCTTCGCGCTTCGTTCCGCTGGAGCAGCTGTGCCTGTCACCGCAGTGCGGATTCTCGTCCACCGTCGAGGGCAACACCGTCACCTACGACGATCAGGTGCGAAAGCTGTCGCTGGTGGTCGAAACCGCCGCCGAGGTCTGGGGTTAGCCGGTATGCAGGCGGCGGTCACCGAGGGTGTCGGGGCGATGGCGGTGGTCGATCGCGCGGAGCCCGGGGCGCCTGGCGCCGGTGAGGTCCTGGTGGCGCCCGAGGCGGTCGGAATCTGCGGGTCTGACTACCACTACTTCGCCGGTGAGCTGTCGGCGGCGGCCGGGGGCGGCACCTTCCCGCGGGTACAGGGCCACGAGGTGGGTGCTCGGATCGTCGCCGTCGGACCGGGTTGCCGCGGCGAGCTGGAAGTGGGCGGGCGGGTGGCGCTGTGGCCGTTGCGCAACTGTGGGCGCTGCTATCCGTGCTCGGTGGGGCGGCCCAGTACCTGCGACAACTTCGAGCTGATCGGGATCCACGCCGACGGGGGCCTGCAGGAGCTGGTGTCGGTCGGCCAGGACCAGGTGTTCCCGATCGCCGTCGACGACGGGGCACTGGCGGCGCTCGCGGAGCCGGTGTCGATCGCGGTCCGCGCGGCGCGGCGCGGCCGCATCGAGCACGACGAGCACGTGGTCGTGCTGGGCGCGGGGCCGATCGGCCAGTGCGTGGCGATCGTGGCCCGCGAGCGTGGCGCGCGCGTGCTTATGGTCGACCTGCAGGAGAGCCGTCTGGCGATTGCCGCCGCCAACGGCGCCGAGACCCTGCGCTGGCAAGACGCTCAGCAGGTGGTGGCCTACGCCCGCGGCTGGGGCGGCGCCGGCGGCCCGCCGGTGGTGGTCGACGCCACCGGAGCCGCGCAGGCGGTGCGAGCCATGGTCGACATGGTCGCGTCGGCTGGACGCGCCGTCCAGGTGGGGATGTCGGTCGACGAGGTCCCGTTGCGGATCGGCAGCCTGACCGAGAAGGAGCTCGACCTGCTCGGGGTCAGCTGCTGCGACGCCGACGACTTCGCGGTGGCGGTGGGGGTGGTGGAGCGCAACGCCCCCGCCCTGCGCCGGCTGATCAGCCACGAGTTTGGGCTCGGCGAGGCGCCCGAGGCGCTGCGCTTTGCGATCAGCAATCCGACGGCGGTGATGAAGGTGGTGATCAGGAGTGGATGACAGGTTCGACTACGTGGTCGTCGGGGCCGGCTCGGCGGGCTGCGTGCTGGCCGCCCGCCTGAGCGAGGACCCGGACGTCCGGGTCGCGCTGCTGGAGGCCGGGGGCGAGGACAGCGCACCGGAGATCCGCATCCCGGCGATCTTCCCGATCATGTTCAAGACCGAGCTGGACTGGGACCTGTTCTCAGACCCCGAGCCCGGGATGGACAACCGCCGTCTCTACCTGCCGCGGGGGCGGGTGCTCGGCGGCTGCAGCTCGATCAACGCCATGATCTACGTCCGCGGCAACCGGCTGGACTACGACGCCTGGGCCGCCGCCGGGTGTGAGGGCTGGGGCTATGACGACGTGCTGCCGTACTTCAAGCGCTCGGAGGACAACGAGCGCGGCGAGGACGCATTTCACGGCGTCGGCGGCCCGATGGCGGTGTCGGAGAGCCGCTCCATGCATCCGTTGGTCGACGCCATGCTCGAGGCCGCCCGGGCCGCCGGGCACGAGCACAATCCCGACTTCAACGGCGCCCGTCAGGAGGGCGTGGGTCGCTTCCAGCTCACCCAGCGCGACGGACGGCGGGTGAGCACCTCCGACGCCTTCCTGCACCCGGTCCGCGAGCGGGCCAATTTGACGGTGATTACCCACGCCTACGCGACGCGGCTGCTGTTCGACGGCCGGCGCGCGAGCGGCGTGGAATATGTGCGGCTGGACGAGACGCTCGAGATCGCGGCCGCGCGCGAGGTCATCCTTTCCGCTGGCACCTACTACTCGCCGCAGATCCTGATGCTGTCGGGAATCGGTCCGGAGGACCAGCTCACGCCGCTTGGCATCGAGGTGCGCGAGTCGCTCCCGGTGGGCGAGAACCTCCAGGACCACTGCATGTGCAACCTCAACTACACGACGACCGGGCCATCGCTGTTCGACGCCCCCTCGCCGGAGAACTTCGCGCTGTTCGAGTCCGAGGGCCGCGGGCCGCTCACCTCCAACATCCCCGAGGGCGCCGGTTTCTTCCGCGCGCGCAGCGGGGTCGACGCGCCCGACGTCGAGTTCCACTTCGCCCCGGGGATGCTCTACGACGGCGGGCTCACCGCCCCCGAGGCCCCGGGCATGGCCTACGGCCCGGTGGTCATCAAGCCCACCGGCCGGGGCAAGGTCATGCTCCGTTCCCCCATGCCCCTGGCCAAGCCCCGGGTGCTGTGCAACTTCCTCACCACCGAGGAGGACCGCGCCAGCATGGTCGCCGGCCTGCGGATGGCGCTGGATATGGCCGAGCAGCCGGCGCTGCGCGCCGTCATCGACCAGCCGTTCCTGGTCCCGGACGGCGACTCGGACGAGGAGCTGCTGGCCTTCGCCCGGCGCGAGGCGATGACGGTCTTTCACCCCACGTCGTCGTGCTCCATGGGCTCGGTCGTCGACTCCGACCTGCGCGTGTACGGCTTCGAGGGGCTGCGGATCGCCGACGCCTCGGTGATGCCGGAGATCACGCGCGCCAACACCAATGCCGCGGTGATCATGATCGCCGAGAAGGCGGCGGACCTGATCCGCGCTGGATCCGGTCAGTCCTTGGACAGCCAGGCGGCGCCGCGGGCGTAGAGGTCTTCGACCTCCGGGCCGGTCAGGCCGGGCATGTCGCGCTTGACGTCGTAGCCGATGGCGGTCTGGGCGTAGGCCAGGTGGCGGTAGCCGACCGGGAAGCGGTCCAGGAGTTGCTGATCGAGTTCGAGGTGTGCGGCCGGATGAACCGGGTCAAGCCGGTCCTTCTCGTAGATCGGCTGCCGGAGGACGATGGCCCATTTGCCGTCGCGCTTCTCGATGAAGTCGTAGAAGCGCCCGGTACAGACGACGTCGCAGCTGACGCCGTGGACCTCCGCGCGCTGGGAGATGGTCATCTTGGTCTGGGCGATGGCGCGGTCCTGGTCCTGGTTGACGTCGATTGAGGTCCCGCCGAGGAAATGAAGGATGCGGACGCCGCGCTCAAAGCCCTCGCGGCTGACGCGGATGAACTCGGTCGCCGGGCCCTGAAACCAGGTGGCCATCATGGTGGCGTCGTCGTGCCAGACGGTTCGGAAGCGCTCCCAGTCGCCGGCGTCGCGCCATACGGCCCAGTTCTCGACCAGGTCACGGATCTGCTGTCGGTCGTGGTCGCTCATGGGGTCGTGAATGGTGCCAGCTGGGCTGGCCGCGTTCGAACTGCCAGGAAGGGCCGGGCATCGGCCGCCGCGTGGGGCCTCGGTCGCTTTTCTGTCTGTCTCGCGCAAAATCGACCAAGCCCTCACAGAGAGCCCTTTGCGGGCGGGCGGTCCGGGCTATAGCGTTCGCGGCGTATGCAGGTCCTCGACCAACGACAGGCGGCTTTGGTCCGGACCGTGTGCGAGGTGATCGTGCCCGGCTGCGCCCGCACGGGCGCCGAGGTGTACGTCGATGCACTGCTCGCGCACATGCCCGACGGCGACCGTGAGCGCGCCCTGGCCGCGTTCGAGTCGCTGGCCGAGCCGGCGGCCGCCGGCGCCGAAGGGCTTGGGGAGCACGCGGCATCTCCTGAGTTCCAGCTTGTCCGCGCCCTCGCCTGCGAGGCGTACTACAGCGACTTCGTGGCCGCGGGCGCGCCTGGCCCGGGCGCCTGGCAGGAGATCGACTTCGCCTCACCGCTGGCCACGCGGCTGGACAAGGACTGGTCGTATCTGGGGATCGGCGGATGACCGAGCGCTTTGACGTGGTGGTGGTGGGCTCGGGCGCCGGCGGCGGCGTGGTCGCCGGCGAGCTGGCCGAAGCCGGCGTCAGGGTCCTGCTGCTCGAGTCGGGGCCCCACAAGACGGCGGCCGACTACATGCGCTGGGAGGCCCACGCCAACCACGAGCTGTGGTGGCCGCCGGCCTTCGCCGAGCCGCCCGCGCCCGATGAGCCACCGCTGATCGTGTTCCGCGGGCACTGCGTCGGCGGCACCACCACGATCAACACCAAGGTCGCGCTGCGGCCGGCGGAGCAGGACTACGTGAAGTGGCACCGGGCCAGCGGGCTGCTGGGCGACGGGGGCGAGCCGTTCTCCGCGCGCGATCTGCTGCCCCACATCGAGCGCACCGAGCAGCGGCTGGGGGTGCGCGAGCGCAGCGACTGGCAGCAGTGCATCAAGACCGTGATCCCGGGGTTTGCCGCGCTCGACGCCGAGCTCGAGCCGGTCATCTCCTACACCGACTCCAACTGCATGCGCTGCGGCTCCTGCCTGCAGGGCTGTCCGACCAATGCCGGCAAGTCGACGCTCAACACCTACATCCATCCGCCGTGGGCCGAGGGTCGCCTTGAGCTGCGGGCCGGATGCCACGTGCAGCGGGTGCGGATCGAGGACCGCGGCTCCGGACCCGAGGCCACCGGCGTGCAGTACTCCGACAGCGACGGGGAGACGCACGAGGTCGCCGCCTACGCGGTGGTGGTGGCCGGCGGAGCGCTCGCCTCGCCGCAGCTGCTGCTGCGTTCCGGCGTGCGGGAGGCGGCGGGAGGGTCGCCGAGCGCCGAGCAGATCGGCCGCCACCTCGGCTTTCACCCAGCGCGGCTGGTCGAGGGCGAGTTCGACGAGATCCAGGACGCGCACATGGTGTATCCGATCAGCGCCCACTGCATGAAGTTCCAGCGCGACGACGACGGCGGGTTCGTGGTCGAGGCGGCCACGATCCAGGATCCGATCGGCTTCGCCACCGCGCTCAGTGACGAGAACGGCGTCCCGCTGTGGGGAGAGGAATTGGCGCAGGCGTTACGCCGTTATCGGTACTACACGGGCCTGCTGACGATGGTCAACGACGAGAACCACGGCACCGCCTGGGTCGACGGCGAGGGCCACGATCGCTACTCGTTTCAGTGGAGCGACACCGAGCGCCGGCGGATCGACGACTCGCTGCAGTTCGCGCGGAAGGTGCTGCAGGCGGCGGGCGCCAAGCGCGTGTATCAGACCGGCGTCCTCAGCACCCACGTGCAGGGCGGCTGCCGGATGGGCAGCGACCCGGCCCGCTCGGTCGTCAACGCCCACGGCGAGTCGCACGACATCAAGCGCCTGTTCGTCGGCGACGCCTCGGTGATCCCCCGGACCCTGTCGGTCAACCCCTCGCTGACCATCATGTCGCTGGCCAGCCGGCTGGCCCAGTACCTGGCCTCCGGCGAGCACGGCTATTTCGGCCGGGTGGCGGCCCGAGCGGCGACCTAGGTCACCTAGGGCGCAAAGGCCAGATCGACGATCAGCGCCGCGACCCCGGCGACGGCGATCACCACCGCCATCGGCAGGGCGTTGCTGCTTCCCCCGAGCCCGACCAGCGGTGCCACCAGCGCACCGAAGCCGAACTGGCCCAGCCCCAGCAGCGCCGACGCGGCGCCGAGCGCGCCCTCCTGCTCGGCGAGGGCGGCGGCGGTGCCGTTGGGCAGCACGATCCCGTTGGCCGACAGCAGCACGAAGAAGGACACCAGCAGCCAGCCGAGTCCCAGACCGCCGACGACCACGGCGAGCGTGGCCAGTGACGCGACCATGACCGCCACCAGCCCGCGCTGCAGCAGCAGCGTCGCCCCCACCCTGCCGACCAGGCGCCCGCCGACCTGCGACATCGTTATCAGTCCCACCGAGTTGATCGCGAACACGACGCTGAACGCCTGCGGCGACAGTCCGTAGATGTTCTCCAGCACGAACGACGAGCCGGCGATGTAGGCGAACATGGCCGTGAACGACAGCGAGAACGCGAACGCGTAGGGGCTGAAGCGTCGATCCCGCAGCAACCGCCCGAAGGTACGCAGCGTGGGACGCAGGCCCCCGCCGTGGCGGCGGGCGACCGGCAGGGTCTCCGGAAGGCCGAACACGGCGACCAGCAGCAGCGGCACCCCGATCGCGGCCAGGATCACGAACACCCCGCGCCACGAGGTCACCGCCAGCGCCTGACCACCGACCAGCGGCGCGAACACCGGCGCCACCCCGGTGATGGCCATCAGCAGCGAGAACATCCGCGCGGCCACGGCGCCCTCGCACAGGTCGCGCACCACCGCGCGGGCGATCACCACGCCCACTCCGCCCGCCATGCCCTGGATCAAACGCACCACCACCAGCACGGCGATCGACGGCGCCGCCGCACACGCCAGCGACGCGGCGATGTAGCCGGCCAGTCCGATCAGCAGTGGCCGGCGGCGGCCGAGGCTGTCGCTGACCGGGCCGGCCACCAGCTGGCCCAGCCCGAGCCCGAGCATGCAGCCGGTGATGGTGAGCTGTCCGGCCGAGGCCGAGGTGCCCAGCTCACGGGTCAGCGACGGGAGCCCGGGCAGGTACATGTCCAGCGACAGCGGCCCGAACGCCGATAGCGCGCCCAGAATGACGATCTGCTGCCCGGTTAGGCGACCCGGCCGGTGACTGGGTGCCCGTGGCTCCTCGGTCTCGACCCCCACGCGGCTGAGCTTATGGCGCCAGCGCGACCTCGACGAGCAGCGGCTCCCGCCGGCCGGCCAGGCCGGGCAGGACCTCGTCGAAGGTCTCGAGCAGCTCCTCGTGCGTGCGCACGTTGATCGCCGGACAGCCCAGGCACCGGGCCATTCCGGCGATGTCGATCGAGCCGAAGGCCGGCCACGCACCCTGGGTGTTGCGGGCGCGGGCCAGGCCGTCCATGACCGCGTAGCGGCCGTTGGCCATCACGATCAGCAGCACACCGACCTCGTAGTGGGCGGCGCTCCACAGCGCCTGGATCGCGTACATCGAGGAGCCGTCGCCGACCACGCCGACGACCGGCCGGTCGGGGTCACCCATCCGCAGCCCGATCGAGCCGGCTACACCGAAGCCCAGCGCGCCATTGCCACCGGCCATGAATCCGCCCGGCCGACGGACGGCAACGCGCCGGTACAGCTCGGGCTGGCTGGAGGGCGTCTCCTCGACCACCACCGCGTCGCAGGGCAGCCGTTCGGCCAGCGCCGAGAGCACGTGGGCGGCGGTGAGCGGCTCGCCGTCAGCGGGTGGCGGAGGCGCGGGTGGACGCTGTAGCGCGAGCGGACGGTTCGTCGTCGCGCTGGGTGAGCAGCTCGGCCAGCGTCGCGCAGGCAGCGGCCACCGGCGCCACCACGGCCAGCTCGCACGGGCTGCGATGAGCTTCGCCGGGGTCGTCGGTGAGCACCGCCACACGAGTTCCCTCCGGCACCATCGGACCGGGGTCGTCGAGCAGGTAGAGCCGGAAGGCGTTGGTGCCCACGGCCACGACCAGGTCGTGGGCGGCGAACGTCTCGCGCATCTGCCGCCGGCGCCAGGGCAGGTGGCCGGCGAACAGGGGGTGGTCCTGCGGGAACCCGGCGCGGCGCGTGAACGATTCCTGCCACACCGGGCAACGCAGGCGCTCGGCGAGCGCGATCATCGCCTCCCAGCCCTCGCAGCTGTCGGTGCCGGGCCCCACCACCAGCGCCGGACGGCGAGACCGCTCGATCATCTCGGCCAGCTCACCGACCTCGGCGGGGGCGACCGAGGCGGCGCGCACGGTGCGGTCCGGCCAGCCGGCGGCGTGCTCGTCGGCGGGCTCGTCCCAGTCGCCCATCGGCACCACCACCAGCGTCGGGCCGCGCTGCGCCTGGGCCTCGTGGTAGGCGCGTGCGATGGCCCCGGGAACGTCCTGGGCGCGTACCGGCAGGTTTGACCACACCGGGTACTCACCGGCCAGCCGCTCCAGCGCACGTCCGGTCAAAAACGGCTCGTAGGCCAGCTGGCGGCGGTCCTGCTGACCGACCAGGACCACCAGCGGCGCGCGGCTGTCGCGGGCGTTGGCGATGCGCGTTGACGGCATTGCCGAGCCCGGCCGCGGTGTGAAGGTTCACGAACGCCGGCTCGCCGCGGGCCATCGCGTAGCCGGTGGCGATCCCCACCACCGAGCCTTCGTGCAGGCCGAGCACGAAGTGAATGTCGGGCGGAAGCGCGGTCAGGAACGAGATCTCCGTCGAGCCCGGGTTGCCGAAGATCGTCGTCATCCCGAACCGGCGCATCACGTCGAACACCGCGTCTCTGACGGTGCGTGGGGCCCCCACCGTCTTACTGGGCCCGGCCACGGCGGCCACGGTGGCGCTCTGCGCTTGGTCGATCATGCCTCCGTCTACTTCTGAAGCGCTGACGATCCAACGCTATCACGTACGCTTTGAGAACAATCGGGCACATTGCGTACGGTACCCATGGCCGGGCGAGGCCGAACACTCCCGATGTGGTATCCGGTGCTGCTGACCTGAACACCTAGCCGGAGGGAGGTTCGATGGCGCTGAGAGGGCTGCAGGACAAGGTCGTGATCGTCACCGGCGCCGCCTCGGGGATCGGGCGCGCGACCGCTGGCCGGCTGCTGGCCGAGGGCTCGCGGGTGGCCCTGGTCGACATCGACGGCCAGGCGGTGGCGGCCGCCGCCGGACAGCTTGACGCCGACCCGGAGCGGGTGGTCGCGCTCACCGGCGACGTGTCCTGCGAGGCCGACGTGGAGCGGTATTTCGCCGCCGCCTTGGAGCGGTTCGGCCGGGTCGACGCGCTGCACAACAACGCCGGCATCGAGGGACCGGTGACGCCGCTGGCCGACTTCGAGCTGTACGAATTCGAGCGGCTGGTGCAGATCAACCTGGTGGGGATCTTCCTCAACCTGCGCCAGATGCTCCGCACCGCCCGCCGGCTCGGCACGCCGGCGGCGATCGTCAACACCTCGTCGGGCACCGGGCTGCACGGCGTGCCCGGTCTGGGCGCCTACGGCGCCACCAAGGCGGCGATCATCGGCCTGACGCGGGCGGCGGCGATCGAGAACGCGGCCGACCGGGTGCGATCAACGCCATCGCTCCCGGCCCCGTCGACACGCCCCTGTTCGAGCGGTTTGAGACCGCATTTCCGCTCTCGAGCTGAGGAGCTGCTGCCCCAAGGCCGCCTCGGCACCGCCGAGGAGGTCGCCGCGCTGGCCGCGTTCCTGCTCAGCGACGAGGCACCGTTCATCACCGGCGCCGTGTACTCGATCGACGGAGGCGAGACGGCATGACCGCGGCCGGCGGCGCACCCGCCGCGAGTGCCGCACCGCCTCCGATCCGGCCGATCTCGGCGTGCTGGAGGCGGCGGCGCTGCTGCGAGCACGCCGGTTGTCGGCGGCCGAGCTGACCGAGGCCTGCCTGCGCCGGATCCAGGAGCGCGACCCCGCGCTCAGCCACGAGGGCGCGCCTGACGCGATCAACGCCTGGGTCCGGCTGTATCCCGAGCGCGCGCGCGAGCAGGCCGCGCGCCGCCGACGAGCGGCGGGCGCGCGAGGGCGAGGGCGCTGCGCTGCTGTGCGGCATCCCGCTGGGGCTCAAAGATCTGTATGCCGTCGCCGGGCTCCCCCTGACCGCCTCCAGCCGGCATGCTGGAGGGCAACGTCGCCACCGAGGACGCGATCGCCTACCAGCGGGTGCGAGACCAGGGCATGGTCCTGATCGGCCATACCCACACGCATGAGTTCGCCGCCGGCGGCACCACCGACCAGGTCGGCAATCCATGGGCGCTGCACCGCGTGGCCGGCGGCTCCAGCGGCGGCAGCGCCGCCGCGCTGGCGGCTCGGATGGTGCCGGCAGCGCTGGGCAGCGACACCTGCGGTTCGCTGCGGATCCCGTCGGCGTGCTGCGGAACCAGCGCGATCAAGCCCACCCACGGACTGACTTCCGCTGGACGGGATCGTCCCCCTGGCCCCGACGCTTGATCACCCCGGCCCGATGGCCCGCACCGTCGCCGACTGCGCCGCGGTGCTGGCCGGGCTGGCCACCGGAGGAGCGCCGGTCGATCCGGTCACGCCGCCGCCCGCGCCGCTGGGAGCGCTGCCGCTGACTGCCACCGCCGGGGCGCGGCCACTGGCCGGAGTGACCATCGCGGTCACCGAGCGAGCCGAGGGCACGCCCCTTGACCCCGACGTGGCCCTGGCCTACGACGCCGCGCGCACCGCCTGCGAGCACCTGGGCGCGCAGGTCGTTCGAGCGGCCCGCGCCCTGGACCCTCGACTGGCGCGACCTCAGCCAGGTGCTGATGACCGAGGCGTGGGCGTATCACCGCGTCCACGCCGAGCGCCACGAGCGCTACCGCCCGGCGATCGCCGAGTTCGTCGAGGTGGCCCGTAACTTCACCGACGCCGGCGCCTACCTGGCCGCCCAGCGGCGCCGCGCCCAGGGAGCGGCCGCTGTGGGAGGACTGGTTCGTCTGCAGGCGGCGTCGACCTGGTGCTGGAGCCGACGCTGCCGATCGTCCCCTACGGCCGCGGCCCCGGCTATGAGCGGGGCCATCCGGCCGGGCCGGGCGATCCGATGATCGCGCTGACCGCGCTGTGGGACATGACCGGGATGCCGGTGGCGGCGCTGCCGGTGACCTGGCAGGCCGGGATCTCGCTGGTGGCCCCGCGGGGACGCGAGGCGCGGGCTGATCCAGGCGGCGATCGACCTCCAGGAGCACGCGCTGGGCGTCCCGGAGTGGTCAGCGGCGTCTACGGCTGCGTCGCCGTCGGCTACGACGCCGTGACCGGCTTCGGCGCCGCGCTGAAATCGAAGTGCACGTCGGTCAGCTCCTCGGACACCTGCCACAGCCGGCGGGCGGTCTCGGGATCGCGGGCCGCGCTGGTCGGCTTGACCAGGGTCGGGTGGCCGCGCATCTCCTGAAAGCCGTCGGGCCCGACGAACGCGCCGCCCGGGACGTCGGCGGTGGCGGCGTAGAGCGTGGGCAGGGCGCCGTGATCGGCGTCCTGGGCGTAGACCCGGTTCAGGATCTCGGACCCGATCCGCTCGATCCGCGACGGGGTGGCCGCGAACTGAAGGTTGGTGGCGGCGTAGCCGGGGTGGGCGGCGACGCTCAGCAGCTCTGAATCGGCGGCCCGTAGGCGGCGGTCGAACTCCAGCGCGAACAGCAGGTTGGCCAGCTTGGATTGTCCGTAGCGCAGCCAGCGCCAGTAGGAGCGCTCGCTCTGCAGGTCGTCGAACTTGATGCGTCCCATCTTGTGGGCGGTGCTCGACAGCGTCACCACGCGGGCGCCCGGGGTGGCCATCAGCCTGTCCAGCAGCAGCCCGGTGAGGGCGAAATGCCCGAGGTGATTGGTGCCGAACTGCAGCTCGAAGCCGTCGGCGGTGGTGCGCTTGGGTGGCACCATGACGCCGGCATTGTTGATGAGCAGGTCCAGCCGGTCCCGCGAGTAGCCGGCGGCGAACTCGCGCACCGAGTCAAGCGAGGCGAGATCGAGCGACTGCAGGTCCAGACGGGCGTCGGGCACCTCGGCACGGATCTGCTCGGCGGCGCGCTGCGCCTTGCCGGCGTCGCGGCAGGCCATCACCACCTCGGCTCCGGCGCGGGCCAGCTCGCGGGCGGCAACCAGGCCGATCCCGCTGTTCGCGCCGGTGACGATGGCGATGCGGTCGTGCTGGTCGGGGATATCGGCGGCGGTCCAGGGCATCGGTGCTTCCTTTCGCGGATTTCAGGTCGGCAGCGGTGATTCTGGCACTCATAATGCCATATGTCAACTTCAGTGCCATTTGGCACCGTCGGTAGACTTCTGGCCTGCACATGAGCACCGGGCTGCGAGAACGCAAGAAGCTGAGGACCCGCGAGCAGATCACCGAGGCGGCGATCGCCCTGTTCGCCGACCGCGGCTTCGAGGGGACCACCGTCGATGACATCGCCGCCGCCGCCGACGTCTCGCGCCGGACGTTCTTTCGCTATTTCGCGCGCAAGGAGGACGTGATCCTGCACTGGAAGCAGGAGACGGCGCGGGAGCTGCACGACGCCCTCGCCGCTCGGCCACCGGGCGAGTCTCCCCTCGAGGCCGTCGAGGGCGCCCTCACCACGGTCGCCACCAGTTACGGCGCCCGCCGCGAGCTGACGCTGGGGCTGTTGCGGCTGTTCGAACGGCCGCTGGAGCTTCCTCATTCCGAGGACACCGCCTGGGATGAGGTGCTGGCGATGGGGTTGGCGCAACGCATGGGCGTCGACTCGGCGCGCGACCCCCGGCCCCGGCTGATCGCCACCGTCGGGTTCGCGGTCCTGCTGGCCACGGTGCAGAGCTGGGGGGCCGCCGGGGCCAAGGACGACCTCCCCAGCCTGATGAGACAAGGCTTTGCCACGCTGCGCGAGGAGAGCGTCGCCCAGCCGATCAGCTGAGTCGCGGGGGCCGAACCGAGGCCCCCGATTCGGCCAATGTCGACAGCGGCGACCCAAATCTAGGTTAGGATCCCGTGGGCCGGGGCCATCTTTTTGCACGGACTTATCTGGAGGCGCGTATGTCACGGGGTATTCGCTTGTCGATCCTGATCGTCGCGAGCCTGGCGGCGCTGGTTATCTGCTCCGCGGCTACAGCGAGGCCGAAATACGTGCCGGCCGGGTATTCGTATTGCCGCGTTGGCGCCGGACGGGGTTATGGCTACACCTATCTGACTTCGCTCTACGTCAGCCACATTGGCTGCAAGAACGGCGGCACGGTGGCAAAGCATCACGGAAGTGGTTGGCAGTGCACGACGACGCGCCTCGACACGAGCCCGGACCAGTACGACAGCCTGAAGAAATGCGGCAAGGGCCGGATGCACGTGATCTACACCTTCACGCAGGACACGTAAGCGCGCCACCGAGGCGCGTCGGCGTTCAGCGCGTGAACTTCTGATCGATCGCGGCCAGCACGTACTTCTCGGCCAGCGCCGAGCCGGCGTCGTTGAGGTGGATCCCGTCCGATTCCCTGACGATCGTCGGCTTGCCGTTGATCGTTCATCGAGTCGCGGTACTTGTCGCCGGGGGTGAACACGGGCACGGTGTCGATGATCGTGACCTGGTCGCGCCACGGCTCGGCGGCGACCTCGATGGCGGCGTTGACCACCAATGAGATCTTGGCCCGGAGGCTGTCGCGCGGGGTGGGCAGCGTCAGCCAGTAGACGCGGGCGGCGCCGTCCTGGCGGTACGTGTTCATCATCTGGCGCACGCGGCTGGCGTAGATCGCAGCCCACTCCGCGCCGCAGCAGTTGACCTGCTTGCCGCCGGGTCCGGGCATCGAGTAGCCGTCGTTGGCGCCGATGAACACGACCACCGCGTTCGGGTGCCACTGGCGCACCTGATGGACCGACAGCTTGCCCCAGTCGACCAGCACGGTGTTGGAGATCCCGGTGCCGATGTGCGGATCCCGCGATCACCCTGACGCCCTCGGCGTCGAGCGTCTGGGCCAGGTCCTGGTCCAGCGGCTGGGACATCGAGTCGCCGGTCACCAGCAGCGTGTGCAGCGGCCTGCCGCGGCGGGTGCCGGCGCCCCGATCGAGCTGGGCGTCGAACGCGTCCGGGGTCACCGGCGGGATCGCCGCGGCGCCGGCCGCGCCGGCCGCCGCCGCGCCGCTGGCGCCGCTGGCGAAGCCGCCGGGACCGTTGAGGCTCACGTCCGGCGACAGCCAGGCGGTGAGGTGTGCGCCGCGGTGGAAGCGGCAGCTGGTCGGCGACCCAGGCGGCGGGGCGCCCGATCCCCAGCACGACGTCGCGTCCGATCCCGGTGCATCTGCTCGCCCGCCTTGCGGATCGAGGGGCCGGCGCACAGGACCAGGACGATCGCCGCCACGACCACGGCGATGATCGCGTCGCGGGCTCGGAAGCGCCGCTCGCCGGCGCGGTCGAAGCGCTCCATCAGGTTGTCGTCGCGGTGCTCGGGCTGGTGCGTGGACACGGGCTCAGAAACGGAAGTAGATGAACGGCGGCACGCCCTGGCTCGGAACGGTCGCGGCGACGAACAGTATGAGCACCGCCAGGGCGGCGCCGAGCAGCGCCGGGCTCAGCCGGCCGATCGTACTCCTGCAGCGACTCGACGGGTCGCTCGGGGAGCAGCTGCAGCCCGATCACGATCACGATCGCCGCGATCACCGGGGCCGTCCACAGGGTCGGCGCCCCGAACGACCCGAAGCCGCTTGAGGAAGGCCCAGACGATCCCGATCTCCTGCGCCCGGAACAGGATCCAGCCGAACACGATCAGATGGAAGGTGACGAACCAGCGCAGCCACGTGGGCGTCTTGATCCGCCCGCCGAAGGCGTGCTCGAGCACCAGGCCGAGGCCGTTGTAGACGCCCCAGAGCACGAACGTCCACGCGGCCCCGTGCCACAGGCCGCCCAGCACCATCGTGATCATCAGGTTGCGGTAGGTCTTCAGCCGCACCGTGGCGGTTGCCGCCCAGCGGGATGTAGAGAAAGTCGCGCAGGAACCGCGACAGCGTCATGTGCCAGCGACGCCAGAAGTCGCGAAAGCCGGTGGCGCGATACGGGCTGTGGAAGTTCTGCGGGAACACGAACCCCATCAGCAGCGCCAGCCCGATCGCGATGTCGGTGTAGCCGGAGAAGTCGCAGTAGATCTGGGCGGCGTAGGCGTAGCCGGCCAGCAGCACGTCGGGGGCGTGGTAGGCCTGCGGAACGGCGAACACCGGGTCGACCACGGTGCGCCCCAGGTAGTCGGCGATCACCACCTTCTTGACCAGGCCCATCCCGATCAGGAACAGGCCGGCGCTGACCGCGACATGCTCGGGATCCCGGGGTCGCGCCAGCTGGGGCAGGAACTCCCGCGCGCGGACGATCGGCCCGGCGACCAGATGCGGGAAGAAGCTCAGGTAGACCGCCACGTCGATCAGCGACGCCGGCTCGATCAGCCCGCGGCTGACGTCGACGGTGTAGGAGATCGCCTGGAAGGTGAAGAAGCTGATCCCGACCGGCAGCGCGATCGTCAGCAGCGGGAACGGCACCCCGAGCGAGACCGACTCGAGCACCCGCGCCACCGCCTGGGCGAAGAACGAGTAGTACTTGAACACCCCGAGCGTGAGCAGGTTGCCGGCCACCGCGATGCCGGTCACCCAGCGTCGCTGCGAGCTCGTCTGGCAGCGGACCACGGTCACCGCCGCCAGGTGGTTCCACAGGGTGATGCCGGCCAGCAGCAGGCAGAAGATCGGGCTGGCGGCGGCGTAGAAGACGTAGCTGGCGAGCGACGATGAACGGCTTCCACAGGCCGGCCGCGACATCAGCGCCCACGACAGCACAGGACGATCGGGAAGAAGATCGCGAACTGAATCGAGGGAAAGAGCATGTGGCGTGTCTGCGGCCTACGCGCCCGCTAGTGGCAGTCCGCCCTGGAATCGGGCAGAGTATCCACCTGCGATGAGGGGTGGCATCCGATCACCGTGGGCGCTCGCAGGTGTCTTCCTGCTCGCGCTGACGCTGCTGGCGGTGGCCGTGCCGGCGGCTTCGGCCCAGTGCGGTGGCGTCGACACCGCCTATCCCTCCCACCACCCCCGCGGCCGGCGCCCGCCGCTGGCGATCGGCGACTCCACGATGCTGCTCGCCCTGCAGGACCTGGCCAACATCGGGTACGAGGCCAACGCCCACGGATGTCGCGAGTGGGGCGAGGCGATGGCCATCCTGCGCGCCCGCCGCGCCGCTCACACGCTGCCGCACATGGTGGTGATAGCGCTCGGCGCCGACGGCAGCGTCACCCACCGCGACGTCGGGGCGGCACTGGGGGTGCTGTGCTGCACCCACCTGCTGGTGCTGGTGACAAACCGCGAGCTCGGCGGCGGCTCCGGCTCTGACGCGGTGACCGAACGCGAGGAGGTGGCCAAGCACCGCAACCGGGCCAAGCTGCTCGACTGGGTCCGCTACAGCGCCGGCCACGGCGGCTGGTTTCAGCCCGACGGTCTGCATCTGACCGACTCCGGCGCGGTGGCCTTCACGCACCTGCTGGCGATGGCGCTGCCCTGGGCGTATCCGAAGCGCAAGCCCAAGCGCCACGCGTCGCTGGTGCGGCCGCGCCGCGTCGACGGGGCTGAGCATCACCACCAGCCTGGCGCGCACCGGCTACGTCGGCGCCACCGTCACCGGCCCGCCGGGGGCTTCGGTACAGCTGGGCGAGCTGGTCGGTGCGTCGACCACGCCCCTGGCCACGGTGACACTGGGGCCCGGTGGCGGCGCCTCGGTCCCTCAGGCACTCACCTGGCGCTGTGACCGGCGCCAGCGCGAGCTGGTCGCGGCCACGGTGGCGCCGGCGGCTCCCGCCCAGGCCACCGCCACCGTCACCACTCCGGCGTGCACGCAGCGATTATCCGCCCGCATCTCGGCATCGCCGCGCGCCGGGCCACGAGGCCTCGAGGTGCACGTGCGAGATCGCTGGGGGCTGGGGACGATGACGTTTTCGATCTGTGTGACGCCGCCGGGTGGGCGCCTTCAGTGCGGGCGGTGGCACCTGGCACCGGGCGAGGCCCGACGTCTGGTTACGCTGGCAGCCCCTCGCCCCGGCGGCTGGCGGGTCCGGGTGTCGATGCCGTATGGCTCAGAGCACCACCGGCTGGTGTGGGTCGCTCCCGCCCACGGCGGCATCCGGCTGCTGGCAGCGGGGGACTCCGAGATGCAGGAGGTCGATGACTTCCTGCGCTCTGATCTGAGCTCCGACGGCGTGCGGGTCACCGAGGACGCCCGCATCAGCACCGGCCTGACCAACTCGTTCTTCTTCAACTGGCCCGCCCACGCCGTACGCCAGGCGGCCTCCCTGCGCCCGGACGTGACGGTGATCTTCATGGGCGGCAACGAGGGGTTCCCGATCCACGATCCGCGCGGCCGCCTGGTCGGCTGCTGCGGCGCGGACTGGAGCGCGGGCTACGCGCTCCTGGTCGAGGAGATGATGCGCTCCTACCTGCGCGGCCAGGCGGGGCGGGTCTACTGGTTTCTGCTGCCGACACCGCGCCAGCGCAACTTCCAGTCGACATTCGACGGCGTCAACGCCGGGATCCGAATCGCCGCGAGACGCTTCCCCGGCCGGGTGGGGCTGATCGACGCCAACGCCTTCTTCACCCCGGGGGATCGCTACCGCGACTACATGGTCTACCGGGGCCACGGGTTCGTCATCCACGAATCCGACGGCGTGCACCTGTCGACGGCCGCCAACGAGATCGCTGCCTCGCTGGTCGCGGCCCGACTGCGCGCCGACCATGTGATCCGGTAGCAGGCGGGTGGGCGCCGGCGCGGTCGGCGGCCGCAGATTGTCGGCGCTGGACGAGGCTGGATAATGCGCTGCCATGGCGT
This sequence comes from uncultured Solirubrobacterales bacterium, assembly GCA_963754375.1. Lineage (GTDB taxonomy): Bacteria > Actinomycetota > Thermoleophilia > Solirubrobacterales > Solirubrobacteraceae > Palsa-465. The sequence continues at coordinate 505,119 of CAVWFX010000010.1, read as the reverse complement.
ACGACGAGGACCTGGCCAACCGGATCCGCGAGCTGATCGCCGACGAGGACGGTCTGGTCGAGAAGAAGATGTTCGGCGGCCTGGCCTTCCTGATCGGGGGCCACATGTCGGTCAGCGTCAGCGGTCGCGGGGGCTGCTGCTGCACGTGAAGCCCGACGAGACCGAGAAGCTGCTGGCCAAGCCGCATGCCGAGCCGTTCGAGATGCGCGGGCGGACCATGGACGGCTGGGTTCGAGTCGCCCCCGAGGGCGTCAAGACCAAGCGCCAGCTCCGAACCTGGGTGCAGCGTGGAGTCAGCTGTGCCCGGAGCCTGCCGCCCCAAGGGTGACCCGCTAGAGCGCGACCCTGGCCAGGCCGGTTCTGTCAGTTTGACTTGACACGACCAATGTTGTCAGCCTAAACTGACAGCGATGGACGTAGACCAACTTCACACCGACATCGCCTCCGACGACCCGGAGGTCGGACTGCGCGCCGCCTTGGCGCTACGCCGGCTGGCCGAACGGGTCGAGGCCGACAACGTGGCCTCCGCGCGCCGCCGCGGCTGGTCGTGGCAGCAGATCGGAGACGCGCTGGGGATCACCCGACAGTCGGTTCACGCCAAGTACGGGAAGTGGATGCCATGAGCGAGACCTACCACCCCTGGACGACCTACATCCTGGCCCGCGAGGAGGCGCGACGCCGCGGCGACCGCAAGGTCGGGACCGACCACCTGCTGCTCGGGCTCACCTACGAGCCCACCCTGGCTCCGGCGCTGGGATTCGATCTCGACAGCGGGCGCGAGGCGCTGGCCGCCCTGGACGGCGACGCGCTGACCTCGGTGCTCGGCGCCGTCCCGGATGCGCCGCCGGTGCCGTCCCACGAGCCCGGCCCCGACCTGCCCAAGCCGACGTTGAAGGCGGTGCTGCGCGACCGGCTGCCGCTGACCCCGGCGGCCAAGTCGGCGCTGGAGGCGAGCAAGCCGATGCGGCGCGCACGGCGGTATGAGGCGGGCGAGGTGCTGCTGGCGCTCCTGGCCCTCAATCGCCCCGACCCGGGGGCCACACTGCTCGACGCGCTGGGCGTCGACCGCGCCGCGGTGCGCGAGAAGCTGGCCGCCTAGTTGCCGGGCGGCGCCGGGCGTCCCGGGTCCGGCGGCGTCGGGCGGCCCGGGTCGGGCGTCGTCGGGTGGCCCGGGTCGGGCGCCGGGTCGCCCTTGGTGCGCCGAAACAGATCGACGAACCAGACCAGCCCGTTGAGCGCCCGACCGAACCAGCCCATGGCCGGCAGCGGCTCATCGGATTCGGCGCCCCAGAAGTAGGCCAGATCGCCGGGCATCATGCTCTCCGGGCTGCGGGGGTAGGCCTCGATGTATTTCTCGGTGGCACGCGAGACCATTCCCGAGCAGATGAACTGCCCGTCCATGTGCACCGACAGATTCCAGCCGAACAGCGACTGGACGACCAGCCCGACGAAATTCATGATCCCGTACTTGTCGCCGACCCGGGTCCGGGCGAAGCCGCAGGCCAGCTCGCGCTGGACGTCGAGCGCCTGGACGTGCACGACCATGTAGTCGCTGCCCTTGTACTTGCTGATGTTGTCCAGGGCCACGCCGGATTCGATCGCCTCGCAGATGTCGCCGGTCGCGGACACGATCAGCGTCGAGTGGGTCCAGCGGGCGTAGTCTGAGTCGCCGTAGCGGGTGCGCTCACCGGCCTGGATGGCCTTGCCGAGCATGGTGGTGGCGCCGTTGCGGCCCTTGTTGGTGGTGGCCCGGTGCAGGCTGAAGTCGCCGGGGGTGAAGCTGGCAGGAGCGGTGCCGGGCGGGTAATGGGACACGGCCACTCCCGCCGGCCGGGCCTCCCGCATCCGGACCTTGATCTGCTCCTCGCGCTTGCGCTTGCTCATCCCCGCGACCCCCTTCGGCGTGCTGAGAGGACGCTAGCTCGGCCGCCCCGCCTTGGCAAGGGCCGGGAACCGTGGATCGGCCGCGGTCAGCGCGGCGGGAGGTTGCGCTCAAGCAGCGCGAACAGCTCGGTGAAGTGCCGCTCGCAGGCGGCTTCGTTGTACACCGGCATGTCGGACATCGTGTAGCCGTGTAGCGCCCCGGCGTAGACGTCGGTGCGATGGCTGACCCCGGCATCCTCGAGGGCCCGATCGAGAACTGCGATCTGATCGGGGGTCATATTGGGATCCTGGTCGGCGTGGCCGAAGTACAGCTCGGCGTCGAGAGCGCCGGCAGAGAGATGGGGGCTGTCGTCAGCGTCGGTGACCAGGCCACCGCCGTGAAAGCCTCCGAGCGCCGTGACCCGGTCCGGGTACGCGGCGGCGATCCGCCAGCCCGCCCGCGCGCCCATGCAGTAGCCGGTGATCGCCACCGGTCCGGGGGCCACCTCGTCCAGATAATCGAGGTAGGCGGCGCCGTCGCGTTCCATCGCGTCAGGAGTGAGCTGGTCAATCAGCGGCCGTATCTGCGCCATGAAGGCGGCGCGGTCACGGCTGGGGTCTTTGAGATCGCCCGTCGGCACGACCGGCGCACGGCCGCCCCGGTAGAAGAAGTTGGGGGCCAGGACGACATACCCCTGGGCGCCGATCCAATCGCACATCTCCTGGATCCGCGGTCGCAGGCCGATTGCATCCATGATGAACAGCACTCCCCGGTGGGGCGCCCCGTCATCGGGCCAGGTGAGGTAGGCATCAGCGACGCCATCGGCGGTCGTCACGTCGACGGTTGCGCTCTGCACGACGGGGAGGATCGCAGATGACGCGCGCCGCCGCCGGCACCGCCGTCCTGGTGGCTGCGGCGATCGCGGCCGTGCTGCTGGTGGCCGGAGGCGCGGGGCACCGCTCGACTCCGGCGGTGAACGCCTCCACCACGGCAGCGGCACTGGGCCGTGGGGCCGGCGGGTTCGCCCGGGCCGAGGCGACGATCGGCGCCCGTGAGCCCGAGACCGACATCCCCGCTTCCTTTCTGGGCTTCTCAACCGAGTACTGGACTCTGCCCACCGACGCGGCCCACATCGCCCTCTACCGGCGCGTCGTGCAACTGGTGCGGGTCCCGCACGACGGGCGCTTCGTGCTGCGCATCGGCGGTAGCTCCTCCGACCATGCGTTCTGGGACCCCACCCGGCGGCCGCTGCCGCACTGGGCCTTCGAGGTCACCCCAGCGTGGCTGACGCGCACCGTCAGGATCGTCCGCCAGCTGCACCTGCGCGTGATCGTCGACCTCAACACCGTGACCAGCACCCCGCGCCTGGCCGCCGATTGGGCCGACGCCGCCGAGGACAGGCTGCCGCCCGGCAGCATCATCGGCTTTGAGATCGGCAACGAGCCCGACGTCTACGACCGCGACGTGTGGGCCTACCGCCTCGGCGACACAACCTTCGACGACGGCGTGCTGCCCAAGGCCATCACCGCCCGCAGCTATGTGACCGAATATGACGCCTACGCGCGGGCGCTCGCCACCGCGGCCCCCAAGGTCCCGCTCCTGGGCCCGGCGCTGTCCAATCCGCGGCTCGACGTCGGCTGGATCTCGACCCTGCTGTCGCACCCGCATCCCCGCCTGGGCGAGATCACGGTGCACAAGTACCCGTACTCCGCCTGTGCCAGGCCCGGAGAAAGAGCGTTTCCGACCGTGACCAAGCTGCTCAGCGACGCGGCCAGCGCCGGCGTGGCTCAGACGATCCGCCCCGCGGTCGCGATCGGGCGGCTGGCCGGCTACCAGGTGCGGCTGACCGAGCTGAACTCAGTCGGCTGCGGCGGGGTCGCCGGGGTCAGCAACACGTTCGCCACCGCGCTGTGGGCCTCTGACACGTTGTTCGAGCTGGCCCGCGCCGGCGCCGCGGGCGTTGAGCTGCACGTCCGCCTGTACTCGATCAACGCGCCGTTTCGCTTCTACGGCGGCGGGGTGCTGGCCCGCCCGCTGCTCTACGGCCTGATCCTGTTCAAGCGAATGCTGGGCCCGGACTCGCGGCTGGTGCCGGTCGCGCTCCGCAGCGCCGCCGCGCTGCACCTCGAGGCGTGGGCGGTGCGGGTCAGCCGCGACACGCTGAACGTGCTGCTGATCGATAAGGGTCCCCGCTCGATCGCGGTCCGGCTGCGGCTCCCGACCACCCGCCCCGGCCGCGTCCAGCGGCTGCTGGCGCCATCGGCGGCCTCTCAGACCGCGGTGACCCTGGCCGGTCAGCACCTGAGCCGGGCGGTCACCTGGCTCGGCCGGCCGATCGTGGAGACGATCGCGCCGCGGGCCGGTGACTACCTGGTCCGCGTGCGGCGCGACAGCGCGGCGATGCTGACCGTGCAGGTGGCTCCCACCACGCTGGCCGGTTAGGGCCGGGGGTGATGACTCGGCCCGGAAGGCCATGTGTCCTGCCCGCCGGACTGGACCCTCACAGGGCAGCTACGATCGCCCAGCACACGATCGCGCTGCAGACGCTGCTCCAGCGCCCGAAGTTCTCGTAGATGAAGTTGGCCAGCTTGGAGGCGTCGGGGTCGCTGGAGTCGATCTCGGGATCGGACACGTTGCGCACCGCCACGTAGTTGGGGGCGCCAGCCCCGAGCGATTGGCACACCAGGCCGAGCACGGCATCCCCCATCTCGCACACATCACCCTTGCCCTTGAGGTGGAAGGTGTTGGCGGTGTCGTCGTAGTCAAACCCGGCGGTGGTCAGCACCCCGGCCGCCTTCGACGCCGCCGAGACGATCCGGGGCGGCCGCGAGTTGGTGTTGGGCAAGAACCCCGCGTTGGCTCCCAGCAGGCCGCCCGCGACGGCGAGGTCGGTCTCGGGAGGATCGGTGGCGCAGCGAAACTCGCGCAGGGCCGGCTCGGCGCCGCCGGGGTCGAATGTGATGAAGCGGCTGACGACCACGTCTCCCACCTCCATCTCGGCGCCGATGCCGCCGCCGGTGCCGGTGGTGATCACCCAGCTGGGCCGGCACTCCTCGATGAGCTGCTCCCACACCGCGCGGTTGGGCGTGGTGTCGAGATCGCGCGCCCCGTCCTGGGAGAAGTGCGAATCGGACTTGAACAGGATCACCTGCTTGGCGCCGATGGTCGCGGTCCAGTACGTGCCGAGGCGCTGGTAATGGCGGGCGGGAGCGCCCGGCTTCATCTTGGCGACCAGCTCGTCGTAGTTGCGGGTGTAGGGCTTCCAATACTGAGTTCCGGGTGCACCGGCATGGCTCGCAGACGGCGGCAGGCTGTCGAATCCAGGGGTCAGCACGCGGCTGAGCGCGTGCCCCTCGTCTGCGGTCCAGGTCACGATCAGCACGTCGGCGCGCGGCAGCTCCTCCCCCGCGGGGGCGCTGGCCGCCGGCTCGGGGGCGAGTCCGCGGGGCCAATCAACCGCGACGAAGCTGTCCAGGCTGGGTGGCGCCGTCGGCCAGGCACTGCGGAGCGCGGCGCCCTCGGGGCCTTCGGAGTCGAACTCGATCCGGGCCAGCGCCGGATCGCCGGCCAGGCGCGGAGACGCAGCCTCCGGGATCGCCAGCCCCTCCGTGGCGCTGACCGCCGCGGTCCCCACGTTGCGCTTCACCCAGCCGCTGTCCGCTGCCATGTCCCCTCCCCCGCTTGGCCTGTTCAGCCGCCAACGCTAGCCCGTCAGCACCGGCCGGGTCAACCGCCGGCGCCACGACCGTGGCGGACCCTGGACGCTTGTTCGTCCAGGATCCGCCAGTTGGGACCGCGCCGGGTGATCAGGCGCCCACGGTCGCCGTTTGCTCAGGCGTCCATGGTCGCCGTTCGCCAGGCGCCCAGTCCGGCGACCACGGCCACCCAGGCCGCGACCACCAGCAGCGCAACGAACAGTGACTCGACCACCGGCGAGATGCTGGTGGTGATGGGTGCGAGGTGCACCACGCTGTTGTCGAGCAGCAGCTTGCGCACCGAGCCGAGCGAGCTCGCCCGCATCAGCAGCGGGCTGGCCACCAGCTCCAGCCCGATCAGGACCGTGATCGTGGCCGGCCGTGAATTGAGCAGCGAGGCCAGGCCCACCGCGATGACGCACACCGCGCCGTTGGCCAACAGCGCCCATCCCAGGCCCTGCAGGATGGTGGCGGCATCGGGCGTCGGGGTGCCGCCGGCCAGCAGGAACGACCCGCCCACGACCGCCCCGAAGCCGGCCGCGGTCACCGGCAGACACACCATCAGCGCCCCGGGAATGCGAGCCGCAAACAGCGCCAGCCGCGAGCGCCCCGTCACCACCAGGTCCCGAAACACGCCGGTGGCCGAGTCGCCGCCACCGGCCTCGGCGCCGATCAGCACCGCGGCCAGCAGCCCGATGTAGAGGCCGAGGAGTCGCAATGTGTCGCGATACCCGCTCACACCGCCGGCCGGGGGATGGCTCGCACTTGAGGCGTGCTGGATCCCGGTCCAGACATAGAACACGACGACGCTGCCCACCGACAGCAACAGGGCCCATGCCATCAGGCTCCGCTTCTTACGGAGCTTGAGTAACTCGCCGGCCACCATCTGCCGGGCGACGACGATGCTGGTGCGGTTCACGCTGCCACCTCCTCAGAGGGTGATTCGATTGCGGATGAGGTGATCTGGAGGAAGCGTTCCTCCAGGGTGTGGCGGACCGGCTCCATCCCCAGCACGCCGACGCCGGCACCGACCAGCGAGGCGTTGACATCGGAGACCGTCTCCGGCCCGCCGGCGAGGACGACCCGCAGGCCGTCGCCGCTGAGGCCGACTTCGCGAACCAGATCGCTGCCGTCGAGAGTGAGGATGGCGAGGGCGGGGTCGTCGACCCCAATCTGCAGCTCGTGGCGGCCCTCGCCGCCGGCGAGCTGGCTGAGCGTCCCCTGCACGACCACCTTGCCGCGGTCAACGATGGCCGCCAGGTCGCAGATCCTCTCGATCTCGGCGAGCAGGTGCGAGGACACGAACACCGTCCGGCCCTCGTCCTGCACCATGGTCCGGATCATCATGCGGAACTCCTGGATCCCGGCCGGGTCCAGCCCGTTGGTGGGCTCGTCGAGGATCAGCAGCTGCGGATCGGCCAACAGGCACCGGGCCACGCCCAGCCGCTGGCGCATGCCCAGCGAGTAGCGGCGGACCTTGTCGTCGGCGCGGTCGGCCAGCCCCACCCGGGCCAACGCGGGTGCGATCCGGGCGGCGGCGTGGGGCCCCCGAGCCGCCGCCACCACCCGCAGGTTCTCGCGACCCGACAGCTGGGGATAGAAGCGCGGCTCCTCGACGATGGCGCCGACCCGGGCCAGCGCCTTGGCCCGCATTGCCGGCACCGGCATCCCCAGCAGGCTCATCGTGCCCGCCGAGGCCGGGGTCAACCCCAGCAGCATGCGGATCATGGTGGTCTTGCCGGCGCCGTTGGGTCCGAGGAAGCCGAAGGCGCAGCCCCTCGGAACGTGGAGGTCGACCGAATCGATCGCGGTCCGGTCGCCGAAGCGCTTGGTCAGTCCCCGGGTCGAGATCGCCGGGGCGGCGTCGAGCGTGGGATCCGCGTCGAGCGCCCGGAGGGACGGCGACGCGGACGGTCGGTCGAGCGCCTCGAGATGGTGTGAGCGTGTGGCCATGGGTCTCCTTGGCATTGCGGTGCGATTCGTCATCGCCCAGCAGGTTGACCCGGCACCGGCCTGCGCACCATTGGGAATTGCCCCTAGGGTCCGCCCCCGAGGCGGCTCACCCCGGACACCTACTCGGCGTCGCCGAGCTCGCCCAGGCTGATCAGCCGCCGCTGGACCGCCCAGTGGCTGAGCTGATGGCGGTTTGACAGCTGCAGCTTGCGCAGGACGGCCGACACGTGGGCCTCGACCGTCTTGGCCGAGATGCCCAGTCGCAGCGCGATCTCCTTGTACATGTAGCCGCGGGCGATGTGGCGCAGGACCTCGCGCTCGCGAGCAGTGAGCTGGTCGAGCTCGGGGTCGGCCGGCGCCGGTGGCTCACCGGTGAAGGCGTCGAGCACGAATCCGGCCAGCCGGGGCGAGAACACCGCATCGCCGTCGGCGACCCGGACGATGGCCTGGGTGAGCTCCTGGCCCGAGATCGACTTGGTGACGTACCCCCGCGCACCCGCGCGGATGACCGCGATCACGTCCTCGGCGGCGTCGGACACCGACAACGCCAGGAAGCGCACCCGAGGGCAGGCCCGGGCCGTCCGGTTGATCACCTCGACCCCGCCGCCGTCGGGCATGTGCACGTCGAGCAGTACCACCTCGGGCTCGCGGTCCAGGATCAGCCCCACCGCGTCGCTGACCGATCCGGCCTCGGCGACGATCTCGATCCGGTCGCCGAGATCGGTGCGCACCCCGGAGCGAAACAGGCTGTGGTCGTCGACCAGCACGACCCGGATGGGAGGCGCGGTCATCGGCCCGGACGTTCCATCGCCAGCTCCACCTCGGTCCCGCCGCCGGGCGTGGAGCGGATCTCGGCCTGGCCCCCGTGCTGGTGCATCCGCTCGAGGATCGAGTGCCGGACGCCGTGCCGATCCTCGGGAATAGTGGCCAGATCGAAGCCGACGCCGCGATCGCGCACGAACACCTGGACGCCGTCGTCGCCGGCCTCGGCGTAGAGGGCGATGTCGTCCTCGCCGGCGAACTTGGCGGCGTTGATCATCGCCTCGCGGGTCGCGGACACGGTGGCCAGCAGCGAGCCGTCCAGCGGTCGATCGCCAACGGTCACCACCTCGATGCGGACCTTGTACAGATCCTCCACTTCTGCCGCTACCTGCTGCAGGGCGCCGGCGAAGGTCGCGGCCTCAGGACCGTTGCCGCGTTCGTAGAGCCACCGGCGCAGCTCGCGCTCCTGCCGGCGAGCCAGCCCCGCCACCTCACGCGAGTCGTCGGCCCGGCGTTGAATCAGGGCCAGCGTCTGCAGCACCGAGTCGTGCAGATGGGCGGCCACGTCAGCTCGCTCCTGGGAGCGGATCCGGGCCGAGCGCTCGTTGGCCAGGGAGCGGGCGAGGCGCGCGAACCACGGTCCGAACAGCAGCACCAGCACGACCAGGAGCAGGATCATGCCGCCGACCACGTGGTGGGAACGGGCCAGGATCCCCGAGTGGTGCAGGTAAACGCCGGCGGCGGCGAGCACCAGCACCACGCCCAGCGCCCCACCGGGCCAGCGCGCCCAGCGCGTGTCTCCCGCGATGCGTCCCAACGGCCCGGCCGCGCGGCCCCGAGCGCTCGTGCCCGAGCCGGAGGCCAGGCCGGGCTGGCGCACGATCAGCGCGACGCCGCACGAGGCGAGCACCAGCGGCAGGACGATTTCGTCGCCCAGCCACAGGCCGGCGCCGCGCAGCAGCCACACCCCGATCCCCACCACGACGACAAAGCCGGCGGCCTCGAGCCAACCCCGCGCCCGGGCCTGCCACGAGCGGCGGTGGCCGGCGGCGAGCGAGGGGTCAGACGGGATCAGCGCCCAGGCCAGTGGATAGAGGATCGCCCCGATCCCGCTGGCCAGCACGATCACGATGAACAGCAGGCGAACGACGAGCGGCTCGACCTCCAGATAGTCGGCGACGCCCGCGCACACGCCCCCGATCAGCGCCCGGTCAGGACGCCGACGCAGACGGCGGTGGCCGCCACCCTCGGTCCCGGCGAGCGTGGGCGCTCCCATCCTCACATGTTGACGGCCACGGCCCCGACTGCCTATCAGGGATCTCCCCAGGTGCCTATCAGGGACCGTCGTGCTCAGGGCTGGTAGGTGAGCAGGTAGGGCCCGACCACGGTGTTGGTCCCCGAGGCCCGGCGCGGCTCACCGCCGGGAACCCGGGTGTCGTCGACGACCAGGCACGGCCGGGCGCAGGTGGCGGCGAGGCCGGGGCCGAGGTTGTAGGGGCGGTCGAAGATGGGCCGCCAGGCAGCCAGGTAGTAGAGGACCACCGGGGTGTTGGTCAGCACGGTGCGTAGGTGCTCGCGCTCGGCGATCTGCCGGACCGGCTCCAGGGCAGGCTCCCACTGGCCCCCGAGGCGGCGGGCAAAGTTGCCGACCCCCAGGCCGACGAGCAGCACGGCGACCACGGGCACGACCCACCGGCGGCTGATACTGGCCAGGACCGCGCCCGCCAGCGCGGCGGCCAGGGGCACCAGGAAGGTCAGGTAGCGCTGGGTGAAGACGTGGACGCCCACCAGCGCGGCGAGGGCATAGCCGATCAGGGTCAGCACGGCGGTGATGGCCAGCAACTGCACGGTGCGGCGAAAGCGCGGGTCTCGCTGGTGCCACCCCCGCCGCAGCACCGCGTAGCCGAAGCCGCACAGCGCCAGCATCACTGCTAAGGCAAGCCAGCGTCCGACCGAGCTCGAGGTGCCACCGTTCTCGCCGAAGGCCAGGGTGACGAACACGTCACGTAGGGCAGTCAGCGATGGCGTCGCCGACACGGGGTTGAGCTTGGTCAGCCCCAGCTGATGCTGGCCCCGAACGATCTCCGGGATCCAGGCGGCCAACGTCAGCACCGCCAAGCCGCCTATCACCACCGTGGTCCGGCGCCGGGGGACACCGATCCACAGTGCCGCCGCGACCAGCGCGATCATCGCGATCACCGACCCGTACTCGGTCCACACGGCGACGACGCCGGCCGCGAAGAACGTCACCCACTTGGTCACCGTCTCGTGCTCGGCCAGGCTGAGCAGGCACCAGATGGCCACCAGCAACGCCACGTCGGCGAGCATGAAGCCGCGGGCCAGGTCCGAGTAGGTGATCAGATACGGGGACACCGCCACCCCCAGGGCGGCCAGCAGGGAAGCGCGATCGCCGAGCCGCGGGCGCAGGGCCAAGAACAGCACCAGGCACATCAGCGCCCCCGGCACCGCCGCCGGAATCCGCAGCCAGGCCGGCTGGGAACCCGGCATCAGCATCAGCACCAGGTAGATCAGGGGCGGCGTGTTCTCGTTGTCGGCCAGGCGCGACAGGAACACGTGCGGATTGGGCGCGGAGGCGGCGAGCCACGAGTAGGCGTCGTCGATGCTCAGGCGCGAGCCGATGCCGGCGAAGCGGACGGCCAGCGCCAGCGCCATCACGCCCCCCAGCAGCCACCAGATCCGCGATTTCACTGGACGATGAAGCTACCTCCACGCGGGTCGCGGCGCGCCGCGGCGGCGGACCTACGGCTCAGGCATCGTCGGACGACGCCAGCTCGCGCCGGCAGCGCGCGATCTCCGCGCGGGCGGCACGCTCGTCGGCGAGCCGGCCCAGCGCGTACCAGCTGAGCACCTTGCGCTCGTAGCGCCTGGTCGCCGTGCGCAGCCTGACTTCGATCCTCTCCGACATCTCCTCACCTCTTTAGTTTGTGGTTGTCTGCGGCGGCTCGTGCACCGGCGCGGTCACCGAGCACGGAGCCCCGAGCTTGTAGACGAACTGCCGTCGCGCCTCGTGGTAGCGGCGGTCGGGCCCGAAGAAGCACTGGTGCGAGCGCGCCAGCTCCTCGCGCCCGTAGGCGTGCAGGGGCTTGACCCACTCGTCGTTGGCGCGGCGGCGACGCTTGTCGTCCAGCCGCCGCTCCAGGTTGCTGTCGCGGACGATGCCGGTGGCGAGTGCCCGGACGTGGTGCTCGAACTCGCTGAGATTGGAGCCGAAGGCATCATCGATCAGGCCGATCTCGACCGCCTCGCGGGTTCCGACCGCGGTGAACGGGGCGCCGGTGAGCCGCGCGGCCGTCGCGCGGCCGACCCGCCTGGGGAGCAGATACGTCCAGTACTCCGAGCCGTACAGGCCGCCCATGTGCTGGTAGTAGGGGTTGAGCACGGCGTCGCGGCGAGCCACCACCTCATCAGCGGCCAGGGCCAGCGGTACGCCGCCGGCGCCGGCGTCTCCGCGCAGCGCGGCGATGACGACGTGCGACTCGGTCTCGACGATCTCGCGGACGAGGTCGTTCATCGCCTGCAGGTTGCGCCACGACTCGGTGGCCGGATCGTCGGCGGCCTCGATCACGTTGAGATGGATCCCGTTGGAGAAGTAGTCCGTCCCGCCCATCAGGACGATGACCTTGCTGTGCGGCTGCGATCGCGCGTGGATGAATGCCTCACGCAGCCGCCGGCACTGGTCGGTGCTCATGGCCCCGTTGTAGAACTCGAACCTCAGGTAGCAGACCCCGGCGTGTACCTCGGTCGCGATCTCGCGGTAGGTGTGATCGGCGGGGAGCGTGGCGTGGGCGGACACCGGCACCTCGGGGGCGGCGGTGCCGGCACCGGCCTGTGCCAGGGCCTGCGCAGCGGGCAGCTTGAAGAACCGCCGGCCGGCCGTGTCGGCACGCTTGAGATGGGTGATCCACACGGCGCCGTCGACCGTGGCGCGGCAGATCGCCCCGTCGCGCTGGGCCACGATCTCGCCGGGCCGTCCGCGCAGTCCCCGCTCGCGGTGGGCGCCGAACAGGTGAACGGCGATTCCGCCGATGGCATCGAGCACGCCCGGCTGGCCCTCGCCGGCGCGGATCTTGCGCAGCACGGTGGCCGTGGGGTCAGACTCCCAGTCGATGGCCCTGACCTGTTGGGTCATGAGCGGACGGGCCTGGCCCGTGAGCGGGGCTGCAGGCTCGGGCTCGGAGGACAGTTGGCGGGTGCCAGCGTCTGCGTTGGTGATCCGGGCAAACGTTTGCACGACCGCCTCCACGGCGCCATGCCTGACCTCGTGGCGGTAAAGGCTCGACTTGCCGGCGCCGGCCCGGACGGCGAACGTGCGGGTGGCCAGGACCCGGCCGGCGTCGGCGACCCCGTTGGCTTCGAGAACGGTCACTCCCCACTCGGACGCGCCCAGCTCGACGGCCCAGTCAAGCGAGGACGGGCCGCGATCACCGCTTGGCCCCGGGTGCACGATCAGGCACCGGCGCTCGGCCCAGATCGACTCCGGGATCAGCTTCTTGAGAAACGGGCACACGATCAGCTCGGGGTCATGCTCGGCGACGGCGGCCTCCATCTCGGCGGCGCCGTCGACCACCGCCACCGTGACGTGGTGGCCGAGTTGCTCGAGCGCGATCTGAACGCGCTGGCTGAGGCCGTTGTGGGCCGAGACCAGAAACAGCACTCGCAGCGTGGTGTTCACCGGCGCGGGGCGCGGTGATACGGCCACGGTGATGTGTCGATCGTCGGCGGGCAGAGTGTCTGCGCGCATGGCAAGGCTCCTGAGGTGATCCCGTTTTTCGTGTCCGCGACGCGAGGCGGTCGTGCCGTCCGGCGTTCCGGCGGACTCTTGACTTCGCTAGGGAACTCTGCTCGGAGTCAGGGCGCCTGTCATCGTGGTCGCGACCACGAACTTTCCCGTCGTGTTACCGGACGGGGGTCGCATTCATCGTGGTCGAGCGCTTAGATTCCGAGCTGTGGTCCGATGCCGCCGCTTGACGTAACGCAGCTGGACGAAGGCGTGTGGCAGCTGCAGAGCCGGCTGCTGGCGGCCAACTCGGTACTGGTCTCGAACGCCGGCGGCGCCGTGGTATGCGACCCGTCGATCTTCGCCGACGAGGTGGCGGAGATCCGGACCCGGGCCGGCAACCCCGCGGCCACGCACGTTCTGATCACACACAGCGACTGGGATCACACCTGTGGGATCCCGGGATTCGCCGGTGCCACCGTGGCCGCCGGGGCCGGTACGGCGCAGGCCATCGCCGACGGCACGGCGGCGGACAAGCTGCGAGAGGACGGACCCGAGTGGGGGTTGGCCGACCCTGGACCGATGCGCGTCGATCACGTGCTGGAGGGCGGCGGCGAGACCGGCGTCGGCTCCGAGCGAGTGCTGGTGATCGACGCCCACGGCCACGCCAAGGACGGATCTGCGTATCTGCTCGCGAACCGTGGCCTGCTGCTGACCGGCGATTACCTCTCGGCCGCCGTCTATCCCGTGGTGTGGAATTCGCTGAACGACGCGATCGAGACCTACGGGCGGCTGCTGGCGGCGGTGCGTGGCGGGCAGGTCAAGGTGGTGGTCCCGGGTCACGGCCCCGCGATGACGCCCGAACAGGCGCTGCGCAGCGGCGAGGAGGACGTGGCCTATCTGCGAGCGCTACGGGACGCGGCGTGGCGCTCCGTGCAAGACGGAACCAGTACTGCCGAGGCGATGATGGCCACCTACGCGGTGGCCCCGCCGCGGCCGGATCGCATCGGCCTGGAGCCGCTGGGACTGCGCACCTCGATGGCGCGGCTCGCGGTGCAGGAGTGCCAGGCCACCGGCGCTTGATGGGCGCGGTCAGTGCCTGAGCGTGACGAGCTGGGTGAAGGTCCGTGTGCGCTTACCGCTGGGCGTGAACCTGACGGTGACCTGAATCGGTTGATTGCGCGCGTGGCGAAGCACTCGCCGGCCCCGGCCGGTGAGGCGGACCTGGACCGGGACGATCCCGGGGCTCTTGGTCGTCACCGCGGCATGGGCCAGGGGTCCGAGGCGCCGCCGTCGCTTGCGGGCGGCGGACGCGGCGGTCGGCAGCTGCTGCCAGGTGATGGCGAGCTCGCCGGCGAGTGGCGCTGCGAGGTTGAACTTGTAACCGCCGCTGCGCAGCAGATGGGAGACGCGCGCGCCCGGGCCCCGGGGGGAGAGCGCGGCGGCCAGCGCCGTGCGCAGCTGCGCCCGGCTGAGCGGCGTGAGCGGATTCATCAGCGGCGGCGCGGAGCCATCTGACCCGCTGGCGCCGGCCGGCGGCGCAGGTTGCACGGTTACGGTGGCGCTTGCCTGACCGAGGGTGGGATGCGAGGCGATAACCGTGACCGGCCCGGCGGTGCCGGGAAGCGACTGGATCAGCCCGCCGCCGACCCCGCCGTACTCGGCAAACGAGAACGGGTTTTCGGCGATCAGCTCGGCGGGGCCCGACAGGCCCAGGGCCACGTCGCCCGCGGGATACGGCCGCTGGTTGCCGTAGGCGTCAAGGGCGCGAAACGTGAACCGAGTCGCGTCGGTCCCGTCACCCGAGATGCTCTGGTCCTCCACCGTCAGTGCCAGCGTGTCCATTGAGGGATCGGACGACATCTGCACTGAGGTGACCAGCTGGTCGTTGACATAGCCGTCGATGCGTAGGTCCGGGAGGCTGGTGCCATCCACGGTGAGATTGACGTACACGGGCGGGTGGGCCAGGGAGGCGAAATCCACCACATCCGGGGTGGCGATGCTGAACAGCTGGCCGTTGAGGTAGAGCTGGAGCCGGTCGCAGTTGGTGGCGATCATCGCGCCCTGCCCCGGCCCGCCGGGAGGAGATCCCGGTCCGAAATCCCAGAAGAAGCCCGGCAGGATCACCGGCCCCAGGGTGGGGTCGCCCTGTGAGCGGTAGAACGAGGCGCCGGGCTTGGGAACCCGGAAGATGTCGAGCACCCCGGCCCACTTGATGTTGTGCCACACGCGGATGCCGCCGTTCATCGACGCGTAATCGATCCCGGCCCAGGCCAGCACCCCGGCGTAGCCTTCGATCGAGCGCGCGAGGTTGTGCACCTGGGCGTGCATCACCGCCTGCTGGGCGAGCGTCGCGTCGTTGTCGACCCAGCGGTACAGGGGCGCTCCGTCCCTCGACCCCGACCGCTTCGGTAACCAGATACGGCACGTCGGGAAGCGGTGGCAGCAGCGTGGCCGCTCCGTTCTCGGTGTGGTAGTCGTCAAACCCGAACACGTCCTCGTTCCACCCCGACGTCGACCAGACGCGCATCGCCCCGCTGGTCGGCCGCGAGTTGTCCAGCGCCTGGGCCGCGCGCCGGGTCCGCGCGTCGAGGCCTCCGTGGTTGGAGGCCTCATCGAGGCGCGTCGCCCAGATGATCACCGAGGGGTGGTTGCGGTCACGAGTCACCATGTCGCGCACGTTCTGCACCACGATGTCCTGGTAGGCGCCGTTGCCCACGTACTGCCAACCGGGTGGTTCCTCCCACACCATCAGCCCGAGCTCGTCGCAGGCGTCGAGGAAGTACTGCGACTGGGGATAATGAGAGCAACGCACCATGTTGCAACCGAGCTCGTTCTTGAGCAGCTCGGCGTCGCGGCGCTGGAGTCGCTCGGGCGCGGCCATTCCCATATACGGGTAAAGCTGATGGCGATTGAGCCCGAAGATGGTCAGCGGCTGGCCGTTTAGGTAGAAGCCATCGGGCTCGAAGCTCACCTGACGGAACCCGATCGTCACCTGCCGGGAGTGAGTCACCCCGTCGGCGGTCACCGTGACCAACACCTGATAGAGATTCGGCGTGTCCGGGGACCACAGGTTGATCCCGGTCAGGCCGTTCATATAAAGGTTGACCGTGGTCTCACCGGCCCGCCGCACCCGCAGGGTACTGGTGACAGAGCCGACCTGGGCGGCGCCGTCGAGCAGGGTGGCGGTGAACGTCACCGGGCTTGAGGGAACGTAGGAGGCGTCGACCGTAACCCGTACATCGACGCTGGGCGTGGACGTCAGCACGTTGAACGGCTTGGCGAATACGTCGGCGATCAGGACATCCGGAGTCAGCCTCAGCGCGACATCGCGGTAGATGCCGCCCGGCTGCAGGAAGTCCACCCCGACCGCGCCCGCCGACCGCTTGTCGGGTGGGACGTTGAGCTGGCGCGAATCGACGACCACGGCCAGGACGTTGTCTCCGGGGGTCAGGTAGGGGGTCAGCTCCACCGCCCACGGCAGATATCCGCCCTCGTGTTGGGCGATGAGCGTCCCGCCCAGGTACACGGCCGCGTTGGTCATCACCCCCTGAAAGTCGACGAAGCTGCGCCCCCCGGAGAGCGCCGCCCCCTGGATGTGCTTGCGGTAGATCCACACCCGCTCCCATTGCTGCGGGTTCCAGTCGCCCCACGACAGCGGCGCGACCGTATGCGGAAGCGTGACCTTGGCAAAGCCGCTGTCCGAGTACCGGGGCCACTCGGCGCCCTTCTTGTAGACGCCGCCGAACAGCCAGCCCTGGTTGTAGCCGTACACCCCCGGCGGGATCGCTCCCTTCGCCTTGGGACTGGCTTTCGCGTGGCCGGAGAACTCGAGACGGTCTAGGGAGAGTGCAGCCGCACCGAACACTCCGGCGCGCAATACGGCGCGCCGCGAGAGATGGAGTGACCGATCCCCCTCTCGCCGCTCAGCGCGTCCACCGTCGCGAGCCGAGGACACCGCCCGAAAATAGCAATGCCGGGCCGGGGAGCGACGCACCTGCGCCCCTTCGGGACGCGCGGGCGCGGGCGCCGGTGGCTCAGGGCTTGGCGGCCGAGGCGGTCAGCAGTGTGGCCGTGGCCGGCGGCAGGCGGACGCTGTAGGCCCCACCGCGGCGTTTCAGCGAGACGTTCTGGGCCGGGCCGGCGAGCTCGCCGGTGGTGGTCGCGGAGCCAAAGCTCTGGCCGCCAGCGTCACCCCGGAGGTGGCCTGCACGCTCGGCGCCCTCAGGCGTTGAGCACCGCGCTGCCGCTCGCCCCCGGCGCCCGCACCAGCACCGACTGCGCCGAGGTCAGGCTGTGGTTGATCAGCATCACCCGGAGATGGTGGTCGGGCGCCATCGTCGACCAGGCCTCAACGTTGGCTCCGTTGCTCTGGAAGGTCGGCAGCAGCGTCGAACCGGCCGGCGCCGCGCGCTCGAACATCATCAGGCCGTAGTACTCCGGGCGCACCGATGCCGACCACGTCCCGTCGATCAAGGCTGAAGCCGAACAGCTTGCCGGCCGAGCCCCGCCAGCTATGGACGTTGACGCCGTCGACTCCCGGCTCGGTCCATGGCAAACAGCGCGTTCAGCACCCACAGCGCGGAGGCGAAGGTGTCGCTGACCCCCGGCGTCCCGGCGCAGGTGATCGCGTTCATCTCGTCGACCCGGAAGGTCATGTGGCGACTGTGGGCCAGGGCGATATCCGGGTCCCGCCTGGCGCATCAGCCCCTGGGACGCGAACGGGGCCAGCAGCGTCGCCGGCGTCGGATGGGCCGGATCGGTGAGCGCGGTCGAGCAGTTGCGCCCGCGGAACGCGGCGCCGGTGCTGTTGATCGCGTAGGAGTGGAAGGTCACGATGCTCAGCCGGCTCGCCGTCCGGATGAATCCGGCCAGCTGCGACAGCCACGAATGACCGATCGCCGGTCCGGCCAGCGGCAGCTTGGGCAGCACCGCGGCGAAGCTGGCGAACTCGCGCCGTAGTCAGCCAGGTCGTAGCTGATGGGCCGCCCGAACCGCCACGGCCCGGTGGCGGTCTTGTACCAGGGGAGGATCGGATACAGCTGCGGCTCGTTGCCGATCTCGAGCGCGGCCATGGACTGGCGACCGATCCCGTCGACCAGTTCGTGGCCTCCACCGACGCGATCCGCGGGTTGTCGGCCTCCAGGTTGATCCCGAGGATCAGCCGCGCCTTGGTGGATTGGGCCAGGGTGCGGGCCCGCTGCAGCCACGTGGGGGTCAGGCTGTTGGTGGCCCCGGGCGGACGGGAAATGTTCTTGATCGGCCACCAGGTCCAATCGGTGCTGTCGCCGGCGATCCGCAGGATCGGGGTCTGTCCCGGCGCCAGGTTGCGGATCAGCTGGGCCAGCACCGGGTCGGCGGTCTGCGCGCTGGTGCCCTCGTAGGCCGTCACCGTGTTGTACTCGAGCGAGACTCCCGACATAGCTGGCGGCAGCGGCCGCGAGGGTGCGCCGCCGCCCACGCTGACCACGTCGAGCCCCGGCGGATACGGCGGGCGCGGACCGGGCGCTGACCGGGGCGCAGCGGCCAGCGTAGCCGGGGCGACGGTCAGGGCGACGGTGGCGATGAGGGACACGACCGTCGCGCACCGTCGCGCGAGGCGACCGACCATTTGGGCTCCCCTCATTGCTCCTCCCAGTTCAGCGTGAACCCGGCGCGCCCCGGGGTCTCGATTGGCAGCGGCAATGGTAGGGCGCGGATGATTCCCCCGCAACGGGGAACGGTGTCCCGGCCGTGCCGGCGGTCAGCCCCCGGCCCCAGGAGGCTGGCCCAGGCGACCGAAGGCGCCGGCGGGCGGGAGGAAGGTGATGAGCTTTGGGCGGTCCCGGTCCCGGTATTACTGCCCATCACTATCTCTTCCTGCTCCGCTCGCCGCTGCGCTGAGCCGATGCGCGGGACCTCGTGGAGCCCCTCACATCAACCCTCCGCTTGCGCCCTCGACCCCCGATCCGTAGGTTCAAAGCTAAGCCGTCCCGGCCCGGCGTCAAATGGGTGCTAGCACCCATCTTCGACGGCGCGGCCCGCGAGCTGCTCCTCGGCCCGTCGCCGCAGCTCCCCGGCTCGTATCTTGGTTCCGTTGGTGCCGGTGGTGACGGGAAACTCGTCGATCAGGATCACCAGGGCCGGCACCTTGAACGCCGCCAGCTGGCGGCGGCAGAGCTCGAAGGAGCTGTTCTTCGGTCACCGCGCCGCCCGGCGTGTGCTGTACGAACGCGACCGCCACATCGCCACCCTCGGCGCGGGACACACCCACCACCTTGGCCGCCGACACGTCAGGGTGCGTGCATAGAAACCGTTCGATCTCGGCCGGCTCCACCAGGAAGCCTCGCAGCCGCAGAGCGTCGCCGGCCCGGCAGATGTAGACGAATGAACCCGGAGGCTCGAGCGCACAACCAAGGTCGCCGGAGCGAAACCAGCCGTCATCGGTGAACGCTCTGCGCATCGCGTCGGGGTCCCCGAGGTACCCGCAGACGACGTTGTAGCCGCAGAACTGAAGCTCACCGGGGGTGTTGGGCGGGCTCCCTTCGCCGGTATGTGGATCAACCGCCCGCACCTCGATCTCGTCGGACACCACTCTGCCGCCGCCCCGGCGGCGCGCCGGCAGCTCGAGCGAGGGCGGCCAGATGCTGGCCACAGAAAACAGCTCCGAGGATCCGTACACCCCGCTCAGCGTGGCCTGGACTTCGTCCTGCGCCCAGTCGACCACGGCCTCGACCCGCCCGGCGAAGTCGGCGATGCCGCCACGGCGAAACGCGCCGCAAAGCCGGCCGGTCGTTGCCCGCGGCGTGGTGCCAGGCGTCCATCAGGCGGCCGAGCATGTCGTCGCCACCCACGGCATGGGTCACGCCGGTCGCCTCCATATCGCCCAGGACCAGTTCGGGGTCGAACACCGGCTCCAGCAGACAGGCGCCGCCGACGCCGAGCATTGCCATCGCCGGGTTGAAGCCGAACACGCCCGACAGCGGAAGCACCCCCAGGAAGACATCCCCGGGACCCATGTCCAGCGCGGTGGCGACATTGACGCAGTGGGTGGCGATGCTCGCCTGGTCGTGCCCGGCGAGCTTGGGCAGGCCGGTCGAGCCCGACGTGGTGAAGTAATTGACCGGATCGCCCGGCTTTCCGTCGGCGGGCGGATGGTCGATGACCGCAGCGGCGTTTACGACCGGCATCGAGCTCCACGTCCAGGTGCCGCCACCGACGTCGAACCGGCCCCGGTTCTCCTCCCCCTGCGCTCGCACGAGCGCCACCCACGGCGGGGGAACGTCGCCCGCGGCGGCAAGCCCGTCCTGCAGACGCCCGGCGAAGTCAAGGTCCAGAAAGCGCGCCGGGGCGACCACGCCGACGGGCCGGGCCCGCTCCAGGAGGTGTGCGATCTCGTCGATGCCGTAGCGCGTGTTGACTCCGAGCACCGCCGCCCCCAGCGCGGCCAGCGCGAACTCCCACACGACGGTCTCGCTCCAGTTGGGAAGCCACACCGCGACCACGTCTCCCCGGCCGACTCCGTGCGTGCGCAGCTCGCTGCTGAGCGCGGCCACCGCACCCGACAGCTCGGCGAAGGTGAGGCTTGCCAGTCGGTCTGCCTCGCGCTCGATCAGCGCCGGTTTGTCGGGATGGCGGTTCGTCGCCGCCGACAGGAGCGCGGCCAGCGTGGTCGCCCGTGACCGGTTTTCCGCCTCCATGCCGAAAGCCTAAGAGATCCGTACCGCCCGGGACACGCATACCATGCCGCCGCATGAGCCGCCAATTTGAGGGCGGATGCTCGTGCGGCGAGGTTCGCTACCGGCTGTCGTCAGAACCTCTGTTCGTCCACTGCTGCCATTGCTTGAACTGTCAGCGCCAGACCGGCAGCGCCTTCGTCATCAACCTGCTGATCGAGGCCGACCGCCTTGAGGTGCTCGCCGGGACGCCGGTGCCGGTCGAGGTGCCCCGTGATGACGGAACCGTGCAGCGCATCTTTCGCTGCCCTCATTGCCAGATCGCGGTGTTCAGCCAATACAACTCGCCCGACGTGCGCTTCGTTCGCGGCGGAACCCTCGATGAGCCGAGAGACGTGACCCCGGACGTGCATATCTACACGCGCTCGAAGGTGAGCTGGGTTGGTCTGCCCGAGGGCGAGCCGGCGTTCGAGGAGTACTACGACACAGCCACGATGTGGCCGGTCGAAAGCCTGCGCCGGATGCGGGCGCTGCACGAGCGCTAGGGCGCCCGTTCGTGCTCACGCCGGGCCGTCGGTCCGCGTCGCCGGCAACCTCACGGGCGCGCTGACCGCCCTGTTTGACTCGGTGGCCGTGGCGATCGTCGGACTGGTCACCTCCCGACATGAGCTGCTTGCCCGGTTGCGCCCGAACACACCGGTGGGCGTCCCGATGCTGACCGAGGCCGCCGCCATGCTCGCCTCCTATCTCGCGTGCGAGCAGGACCTGGGCCGCATCGCCGCGGATGCCGGCGTCGACACGCTCGCACTCACCCTGATCGGGACCGGGCACCTGCTGTTCGCCGGCCGCGAAGGCGGGGCGCCGGAGCCCCGCGCCGTGCATCAGGCCGTGACCGCCGTGATCGCCGGCGCCGTGCGAGAGCCGTAGCCCGGCTCGGCGCTCGTGCCATTCCCATTGGCGTGATTGGCAGCAGCCGGGCCGCCATCGGATCGTCTCGCTGGCTAGCGTTGATTGCATGCCCACCAGCCACCGAGCTCGTGTCGAAGCGCTGCTGAGCGCCGCCGCCGCCGAGCACGAGCGCCTGATGGGCCGTCTGCCGCCGGACCTGCAGGCCTCGGTCCCGGTGGATGCGCAGGGCGTCACCGAGGCGATCGATCATCTCGCCACCGCCGCCGGCCTCTCGCCCGAGGAGCGTCGGGCTCTGATCCGCCCGCACGCGGTAAATCCCGCGGTCCTGCATGCGCGCGTGTTCGGCACCGCGCCCCTCACCCGTGAGACGGTGATCGCGTCCTTCGTAGAGGGCGCGCGGGTGCGAGCCGACGCTCTCACCGAGCTGGCCGACCTCGTCGGCGGCGAGGCGCTCGGCCGCGACGTCCGCCGCCTGTTGGTCGCCCACCCACCGCCAGTCACCGCCGACGGCCGGGACGCGGTCCTGGCGCTGCGGGCAACCTATGCCGCCCATGAGCAGGCCGCCCTGATGATCGCCGGACGACTGGACAGCTACTGATCCCCGCCACTGCCGCGCACGTCGACCTCGACCTCGACGCCGACCACCGCCCTCGGTGCGCTACCCGCCCCCGCTGCTCGCCGCGACCACCAAATGGCTACGGTCTGTGGTCGTGAGCGGGCGGGTGCGCATCCTGTTGGTATCCGGGAGCTTGCGGGAGGGCTCGACCAACACCGCGGTGCTCAAGACCGCCGAGGAGGTGGCCCCTGCGGGCGTGGCGACGACGCTGTACCGGGGGATGGGCACGCTGCCGCACTTCAACCCCGATGACGACCGGGAGGGCGAGCCGGTCGATCCCGCGGTGGCGCAGCTGCGCGCCGAGGTCGCCGCCGCCGACGCGCTGCTGATCTGCACGCCCGAGTACGCCGGCGCGCTGCCCGGCGCGCTCAAGAACCTGCTGGAGTGGACGGTTGGAGACGGCGGCACGTATCGCAAGCCGATCGCCTGGATCAACGCCTCGGGTGCCGCGGCTCCGACCGGAGCGGCCGACGCCCACGACTCGCTGCGCAAGGTGCTGGGCTACGTGCACGCCGAGATCGTCGAGCCGGCGTGCGTGCGGATCCCGGTGACCCGCGATGCGGTCGGTCCTGACGGCACGCTCTCAGACCCGGCGCTGCGCGCCGAAATATCGGCGGTGCTGTCGGTCCTGGCCCGTCATCTCGCGGATTCGGACTCACACGGGTAGCTGGTCGTTTGGACCGCGTCAAGGTGCTCCCCAGTCGTGGTCATGGCTCGGGGGGCGGCAATGGCGACCAGGGCAGCGACGCTCCCGGCGGTCCCCGCGAGGGCGAACGCCGCCGGCAGGCCGGACTCCTGGATCAGGATGCCGGCAAGCGCGGCGCCGACCGCGAGGCCGGTGGTGGCGGCGGTGAACAGCCACGAAAAGGCTTCGGTGGCTGTCCCACCCTGCGCCGCCTGACCGGCCAGGGCGTACACGCTGGCCTCGGCGGGAGCGATGGTGGCGCCGGCGAGAATGATGACCGCGCCCATGGCGAACAGGCTGCCGGTCGCGACCAACAACGCTCCGTGCAGCAAGGCGAGAGCGATGAGCAGGACGGCGAGGCCTCTGAAACTCGTGGCGCTCCCGCCTCGGCGCGTCGCGATCAGCCCGCCGACCAGCGATCCGGCCCCCCACAGGCCGAGCAGCGGAGCAGCCGCCGCCGCGCTCGCGAGGTGGTGGGCGGTGGCGGTCACGCCAACCTCGGTGGCCCCGAACACCACTCCAGTGGCCAGCTCGATCACGACCAGGGACCGGATTGCCCGCGAGCGCAGCGCCCCCGCGGCCGACGGCGGACGGTCGTGTTGCGGTCGCCAGCGTCGCGACGCGGGCTGCAACGAGAAGACGACGGTGCCCGCGGCGAGTACCACTGCACCCAGGATCAGTGCCATGCCCGTTGACCAGCACGCCCCCAGGGCAAGGGCCAGCGGTGGCCCGAACACAAACGTGAGCTCGAGCACGGTCGCCTCCAGCGCGTACAGGGCGTCGAGCTCGGACACGTCCGAGACCAGGCCGGGGAGCAGTGTGCGCACACACGCCTCCACCGGCGGGGTGAACAAACCGGCGGCGCCGGCCAACACCACGAGCACCAGTGACGAGACACCCATGGGGAGCACCCCGATGCCGATCAGCATCGCCGCGCTGACGGCCGACGAGGCCACCAGCACGCCGGTCTGGCCGCGGCGATCGATCAGGCGGCCGAGGAACGGGGCGCCGATCGCGCCGCACGCCGCGTAGGCGCCACTCACCAGGCCGGCCACCGCGAACGATCCGGTGCGGGCCTGCGCGTGCACCAACAGGCTCACGCTGAACATGGCGAGGGGCAGCCGGGCGACGACGGAGCTGGACAGCAGCCTGCGGGTGCCCGGGCGCGACAGCAGCGTGGCGATGGGTCGTGATGTCACGGGTGTGAAGGTACGTTGTAAGCGGCCCAGTGATAAGAGCCAATTCCGTGCGCGTTGACTGGGCCGCTTGCTGGACGACCAACCGCTGGCGGCGGCGGTAAGGTCCGAACCTGTGCCTGTGGAATGGGCGGGCGTGGGCCCAGACCTGCTGCTGACGCTCGACCGCGAACTCGACGAGCCGCTCGGCGCGCAGCTGGAGCGTGAGCTGCGCGCGGCGATCCGCTCCGGCCGTTTGCGGCCGGGCGAGCGTCTCCCGTCCTCCCGCCAGCTCGCCCGGGAGCTCGGGATATCCCGTGGCGTGGTGTTGGACTGTTACCTGCAGCTGCAGGCCGAGGGCTTCCTCATCGCCAAATCGGGGTCGGCGACGCGCGTGGCCGCGGGCGCCTACGAGGCGCCGGTCCGATCGGGGCTCCCTCAGGCTCCCCGGCCTCCACGGATCGATTTCCTGCCCGGGGTGCCGGACCTGACCAGCTTTCCGCGCAATGACTGGATGTGGGCGCTGCGCGAGGCGCATCGCACCGCCCCGGCGGCGGCGCTGGGGTACGGGGATCCACGTGGCCAGCTGCGTCTACGCGAGGTGCTGACCTCCTACCTTCGCCGCGTGCGCGGCGCGGTCGTCGATCCCGACCGGATCGTCGTCTGCGCCGGCTTTGCCCAGGCGGTCAATTTGCTGTTCGCGGCGCTGCGCCGGTCCGGTGCCCTGACGCTTGCCATTGAGGACCCCGGCGACAGTGACTACACCCAGTCGCGCCGGCGCTGGGGGCTTGACTGGACGCCGGTCCGTGTCGACGAGCACGGCATCGTCGTACGCGAGCTTGCGCAGCGCGGCTCGCACGCGGTGATCGTGACGCCGTCGCACCAGTTCCCCACTGGGGTGGTGCTGGCGGCGCCGCGCCGGCGGGAACTGGTGGAGTGGGCCGAGGCGTCGGGCGCGCTGATCGTGGAGGACGACTACGACGCCGAGTTTCGCTATGACCGCGACCCGGTCGGCCTGCTGCAGGGGCTGGCCCCCGATCGGGTCGCCGCGGTGGGAACGGTCAGCAAATCGCTCGCCCCCGGCCTGCGCCTCGGATGGATCGTCTGCCCCCTGCACCTCGTTGACCTGGTCGCGGAGGAGAAGGAGCTCGCCGATCGGGGGTCGCCGTGGGCCGACCAACTTGCGCTGGCGGCGCTGCTGGAGTCCGGGCGCTTTGATCGGCACCTCCGGCGAATGCGAGCTGTTTACGGCGCGCGCCGCCAGGCGCTGGTCGACGCCCTGGCCGACCATGCTCCGGCGGCGAGGCTCACCGGCCTTGACGCAGGCTTTCACGGCATCGTGCGCTTACCGGCTGATGCCGACGAGCAGACTGTCGCCGACGCGGCCCACGCGCGGGGAGTTGGCGTTCAGCCGCTCAGCCTGTATCGCCTCGGCGACGAGCCCGGACCGCCAGGCCTGGTGCTCGGATTCGGGGATCTGGACGTCGGGCCGATCCGCCGCGGCATCGAGGAGATCGCCGATCTGCTGTCCGGCGACGCGGCTCCAAAGCCGGCGTCAAAGGGGGCGTGATCTGCCGCCCACCCGGCAGCAAGCCACGCATCGGTGACGATCCCCCCGCCCACCGGAGCGGGCGCGAGGCTCGTCGCGATGAGCTACGCAGCCGGTTCGACCGGACCGGTCGCATCGACCGTCCGCCTGCTCGACTTACGCCACAGCCACACGGCCAGGTAACCGAGAATGGCGGCGCCGACGATGTAGCCGACCGCGACGCCGACACGAGCCCCGCCGGCGGATGCCAACGCAGCAATCACCGCGTAGATGAGAAACGCGGCGACGGCCACGAATATCACGGACACGAGCTTCATGAACACCTTCACTTGAGGTTCCTTCCTCAGCCGGTGCCGGCTGACGCTTGGTAGATGACTGACGTGCGCGGCCCCACCATCAAATCAGCCGGTGCTGCTCGCGCTCGACTGGGCACTTCCTGGTTGAGCGTTTCTTAGGCACTCGGTGAGACCGAGTTGGTTGGCGATGGCGTGGTTCTTGGTCTGGATCGCCTTGCCCTGCGCGTCGATCTGCTCGACCTGTGTCGCATCGCCGGTCTTGACGGCATCGACGAGCTTCTGGGACAGAACGGACTGGCTCTGCAGCTGACCGATGAACTCATTGACGACCGTCCGTTTGTCGGCCGGTGGGGTCAGGCTCTTGAGGTTGGCGATCCCCTGTTTGATCACGACCAGTTCCTTCGGCACCGTGGCCTTGAACGAACTCAGGTCCTTGACCGCCGGAAGTTGGGCGATCTGATCGTTGACCTTTGAGCACACGTTGTTGGCCTGGGCCACGAAATTCGCGCCACTGGAGCTCGAGGTTGAGCTCGAGCCTCCGCAGCCTGTGAGCGCGACCGCCACCGTGAGCGCGACCGCGGAGACGATGGCGGCAAGAACTGATTTCCCGCTCATGATCAACTAATCGGCCGCCTAAGGAATTCCTAAAGCGATTCGGCAATGCGACTGGCCGCGGCCTCTTCCTCGCCGGTCCGGCAATGGAGACTGAGTTAGAGCACCTGTTACGCTGCGGCGCGCATGCCTGCCGCCAGCGTGTTCGGTTCCAAGCTCAACGAGCAGATCGCCAACGAGTTTGCGGCTCACCAACAGTATGTCGCGTGCGCGGTGTACTTCGAAGCCGAGACGCTGCCGCGGTTGGCCGCGTTCTTCTATCGCCAGGCGCTGGAAGAGCGCAACCACGCGATGATGATGATCCAGTATCTGCTGGACACCGGCGCAGAGGTCACCACGCCCGGGATCGCCGCCCCGCGCACCACCTTCACGGATGTCGTTGAGCCGGTGGCGCTCGCGCTGGCCCAGGAGCGCGAGGTGTCAGACCAGATCAACGCGCTGGCCGCGACCGCACGCGACGGGCGCGACTTCGCCGCCGAGCAGTTCGTGCAGTGGTTCATCGCCGAGCAGATCGAAGAGGTCGCAACCATGAGCGACCTGCTCGCTGTCGCCGAGCGCTCGCGGGATCGCGTGGCCGAGATCGAGGACTTCCTGGCGCGCGAGCATCCGGGCGAGGACGGACCGGACGCGTCCGCGCCTCGGCAGGCCGGCGGCCCGTAGACGCACTGGGAATGAGCCTTTAGCCTGGGGGCGTGCCCGCGCGTAATCGAGTCACGCCGATGGGCGACATCGAAGCGCTGTCGCTGCGTGGAGCGTGGACGGGCAATCGCGGGATCCTCCACTCCGGTACCGAGATCGTTCGCTTTCACGCCAGCGATCTCTGGATCACCTGCGCGCTGCAGTTCCGCGGCCGCTGGCACGAGCAATGGCAGCCGCATCACTACACCTTCCTGTACTTCCACGACGAGGCCGTTTCGTTCGCCGCCGGGCATCGCCCGTGCGCGGAGTGTCGCCGGCAGGCCTACAACGACTACCGCGCCGCGTGGGCGCAAGCCCTCGGGGTCGCCGTGCCATCGGCCAAGTGCATCAACCACCAGCTGCACGGCGAGCGGATCGTCCGCGGCACCCACCGTCGCCGCCTGCACGCGATCCCCTGGGCCGACCTGCCCGACGGCGCCTTCGTGCGGCTCGGCCGGTCGCCGGCGGTCGTCGTCGGCCGGCAGCTGAGCGAGTGGACACCATCGGGATACGCAACCCGTCATCCTCGTCCGCGCCATGGGGTTGCCGAGGTGATCACGCCGCCGTCGACGATCGCCGTGCTCCGCGCCGGATACCCCGTCCAGATCGACCCCGCCGCGCGTCGCTGACCCAGTCCAGCGACCACGAGAGAAAATATCGGCAATGCCTGGAGCGATCATCATCGGTGCCGGTCCCGGGATCGGGACATCGGTCGCTCGACGTGTGGCCCGGGAAGGCCTCTCGGTCGGGCTGATCACCCGCTCTGAGGCGACCGGCGATGCGGCCCTGACCGCGCTCGGGGACGTGGACGCCCTGGCGGTCACAGCGGACGTGACCGACGAGTCGGCGCTGCGCGCCGCGCTCGACGAGATCGTCGAGCGCTTCGGAGTCCCCGAGCTGCTCGTCTACAACGCGGCGCTGATCCAGTCAGACGCGTTCGGCGAGCTGACCGCCGGCCAGCAGCTCGACGCCTGGGCGGTCAACGTCGTCGGCGCGATCACCGCCACCGCCCACCTCGCCCCCCGGATGGCGCAGGCTGGAACCGGCACGATCATCATCACCGGTGGCATGCCCGAGCCGCTACCCGAGGCGACGAGCCTGTCCCTCGGCAAGGCCGGGGTACGCGCGCTGGCAGAACTGCTCGCCAAGGCGTACGGGCCGGCCGGCATCCACGTGGCCACCGTCACGGTGACCGGCGCCGTCGCACGCGGAACCGCGTTTGACCCCGACCGTATCGCCGAGGCCTACTGGCGGCTTCACACCCAACCTGTCGATGCCTGGGAACACGAGGTTCTCTACGTAGGGTGAGCGTCCCGCCTAAGGTGAGCCGCAAGATCGGGCGCGGGTCCGTGACCACGGCGCCGTTTTGACACATGCCGACACAGAGTCGTCACGGTTCGGCCTTGGATCCGTGACGTGGTACGTCCTAGTCGTCTATATGACGAGTCAGACGACCCACGTCGGCTGAGTGAGACGACCGTTGCGACCTGGCTCGCCGGCCCGCGCCCGGGCGGCCTGGCGGACCAGGTGGTCGCGCTCGGCGACGTTCGTGGCCCGGCGGGCGGCCTCGGCGTAGGCGGTGGCGGCGGCAGGGAGATCGCCGCCGAGCTCGTGCAGGTGGCCGCGGACGGCGTGCCACCGGTGCCGTTCGCCGAGCACGTCGCGCAGCCGGTCGGTCTCGCGCAGCCCGGCGGCGGCGCCGAGGACGTGGCCGACCGCGACCGCGCGCCCGAGCACGGCGGCGGGGTCCTGGCGCACCGGGTCGTCGGTGAGGGCGACGAGGTCGTCGTACCAGGCGAGGATCTGCGGCCAGTCGGTCTCCTCGGCGCTGGCGGCGTCGTCGTGCAGGGCGGCGATGGCGGCCTCGACCTGGTAGCGGCCGGGGCGCCGTTGCGCGTCTGCATGGCCAGCGCCGACTGCAGGACGCGTACGCCCTCGGCGATCTCGCGGGTGTCCCACAGGCCGCGGTCCTGTCGGTCGAGCGTGACGATGCGACCCTCTGAGTCGAGTCGCGCCGGGAGGCGGGCGTGGTTGAGGAGCATCAGCGCGAGCAGCCCGCGCGCCTCCGGCTCCTCGGTGGCGAGGGTGAGTTGGCGGGCGAGCCGGATCGCCTCACCGGCCAGGTCGACGCGGTCCGCGTGGCCGGCCGTGTAGACGAGGTAGAGCACGCGCAGCACGACGGCGAGGTCGCCGGGCTGGTCCAGGCGGCGCGGCGGGCCGGCAGCGCGCGCTTGGCGCGGCTGATCCGCTGCGCCATCGTCGCCTCCGGCACGTAGAAGGCGTCGGCGATCTCCCGGGTGGTGAGGCCGCCGACGGCGCGCAGGGTAAGCGCCACCTGGGAGGCGGGCGCGAGATCGGGATGGCAGCAGCAGAAGAGCAGGAAGAGGGTGTCGTCGCCCTCCTCGGGAGACGGCCCGCCCGCCCGCGGCTCGGCGTACGTCGCCTCCTCGCGGCGGTGGCGGGCGGCCTCGCTGCGGCGAGCGTCGACGAGCCGCCGGGTCGCGACCGTCGCCAGCCACGCGCGCGGGTCGCGCGGCGGGTGCTCGGGCCACACCCGCAGCGCCTCCAGCAGCGCCTCCTGCAGCGCGTCCTCGGCGGCATCGAAGTCCTCGCCCCGCCGGACCAGGCCCGCGAGCACCCGAGGGACGAGGACGCGCAGGGCGCCCTCGTCCAGCTGTCGCGTCGGCTCGTCGATCACGCCGGGTCAGTCCTCCGACGGCGCCTCGGACATGACCTCCCGGACGTCGATCCACTCGTACAGCGGCTCGCCGCCCGGGCCGGGCTCGGAGGAGACGTAGGCCGCGAGCTCGAGCGCGCGCTCGCGGGACTCGACGTCGATCATGTACCAGCCCGCGATCAGGTCGCTGGTCTCGGGGTGCGGGCCGTCGGTGGTGACGGGCGCGGCGTCCGGGCCGCCGTAGCGCACCCAGGTGCGCGCCGGCGTGAGCGCCTGGGCGTCGACGTACTCGCCGTTCTCCTGCAGCAGCTCGCTGACGTGCCTCTGGAAGGCCATGTGCGCCTCCACGTCCTCGGGCGCCCACTGGTCGATCGGCGGGAAGGGATGGTGCGGCTCCGGGCCGCCGCGGTAGTGCTTGAGGAGCAGGTACTTCGGCATGGTGGTCTCCTGGTGTCGTGGGCCGCGCCTGTCGTGGCCCTTCACCTGGTGAGCGGAGCCGGTCAGAGCTTCTCGACATGAAATCACTCATCCAACTCCGAGACCGTCGGGTGGGGGATCGGCTAACGGGATACCGCGCGAGAATGCCCGGCCCTGCGGCTGCGGGAAATGAACGCTTAGAGCTCCTGATGCTCCATGCTATTTGTGATTTTTGTCATGACCATAGGTTATAAGTCAGTTTCCTGCTCGAGGGGGAAGGACGGATGGGCGCTCGCCAGAGGACGCTGGTCGAGCTTCCCTAACAGAGAGCTTCAGTGACGTGATGGAGTTGTGGAGCAGTCGGGGCCATGACCAGGACAGCAAGGAGCAACTGCTCCGGGCGGAGTCCCTGTATCGCACATTGGCGGCGAACCTCCCCGACACCTCGATGTTCCTGTTTGACCATGATCTCCGTGTCCTGGTTGCCGAGGGCGAGGCGGTACGGCGGTTGCCGTGGGTCGACGCGGACATGTTTCGAGGCCGGCTGGTTAGTGATCTGCAGGGTGAGTTGCCCGACGAGGTTCTGGTCATCTCGCGTGAGAGCTATCAGGCCGCTCTCGACGGCGAGCGCCGGGACTTCGAGTTCACCAGCGGAGGCCTGACGTTTGAGGTCACTGCTGTCCCGGTACGCAGCGGCGACGACGAGGTGCAGTCCGCGCTGGCTGTCGTCCGCGACGTTACCGAGCAACGCAGGACCGACGTCGTACGCGCGCGTTTAGCGGCTGTCGTTGCCGGTTCGGATGACGCGATTCTGGCCAAGGACCTCACGGGTCAGATCACCGATTGGAACGCGGCTGCCGAGCGGATGTACGGCTACTCGGCGGAGCAGGCGATCGGGCGTCCGGTCGCGATGCTTGTCCCGCCCGAGCGCCATGACGAGGAGTTGGTCCTGCTCAAACGCGTCTTGAACGGCGAGCGGGTCGACCACTTTGAGACCGAGCGCGTTCGCCGAGACGCCTCCCGAGTTCCGGTCTCGCTGACCGTGTCGGCGATTCGCGACAGTGCTGACGGCATCACCGGCGTCATCCACGATCGCCCGCGATGTCACCGGCACCCCAGCACCAGGCCCGCCTGGCGCTCGAGCGAGAGGAGCGCCGCGGCGGTCTGCTCGCCCGAGCCTCGCTGGCTCTTGGACACCTCGCTGCAGGCGGCGCACGCCGTGTCTGTCATGGCACAGCTCGTTGTCCCCGAGCTGGGTGATCTGTGTGTCGTGATCGCCGCCGGCGACGGACTCAGTTCACGTCTGACCAGTGTCGGCGCAGTCGATCCCACGGTCGGAGATGGCCTTCTCCGGGCCCTTGAGGATGCTCCGCTGAGTGAGGTTGCCCGCGAGGTCAGCGATCCTGCGCTCGCTGCCGGCCAAGACGTCCTCCTGGATCCGGTCACTCCTGGAGTGGTCGCCGGCTGGGCCGCTCAATTTCCGGGCCTGCACGACGAGCTCGTGGCACTTCCCATGTCCTCGGGCATGATCGTGCCGCTGCGGTCAGGCGCGCGCACCGTGGGTCTGGTTTTTGTCGCCTCGCTGCAGCCCGCGTGGCGCTTCACCCGCGACGACCTCGGCCTCATGCGCGAGGTCGCGGACCGTGTGTCTCAGGCCCTGGAGAACGCTCACCTGTTCGAATCAGCGCAGCTGGCGCAAGCCAAAGCCGAGGCGGCCGCCCGCGATCTCGCGGCGGCCGACCAGCGATTCAGGTCGGCCTTTGCCAATGCGCCGATCGGCATGGCGCTGTTATCAACGCGCCCTGGCGAGAGCAACCACATCGATGATGTCAACCCAGCACTGTGCAAGCTGACGGGCTTTGCCCGCAGACGACCTGCAGGGCAGTGATCTCATCGAGACGCTTGTCCACCCCGTCCGAGCGCGATCCCGCCCGTCGAGATGTCCAGTGGCTGCTCGACGGCGACCTGAGCACGAGAATCGCGGAACGCCACTACGTTCACAGTGACGGCGGCGCCATCTGGGTCCAGACGAGCGTTGCGAGGCTCAGCAACGACGCGTCAGAAGACAGCCAAGTCGTGCTGCAGGTGCAAGACATCACCGAGCGCAAGCGCTTCGAGCAGGAACTCCGCCACCTCGCCGATCACGACCCCCTTACCGGATTGATCAACCACCGCCGGTTCGCCGAGGAGCTGGACCGTGCCGCCGCAATCGGACGTCGCGACGGCGTCGCGACCGCGGTGCTCGTCGTCGACGTCGACCACCTCAAGGACTTCAACGAAACCTACGGGCACGCCGCCGGAGACGAGGTGCTGGCGGCGGTCTCTCGGATGCTCGTTCGTCGCACTCGAGAAACCGACACCGTCGGACGCCTCGGCGGAGACGAGTTCGGCGTTGTGCTGGCAAGCAGCGGTGAACGGGCCGCCGAAACGCTAGCCAGTTCCCTTCTCCGAGAGATGCAACAGCTCGCGTTCCCGGTCGGGGCCCCCCAGCCGGTCATCGTGACGGGATCGATCGGCATCCGCGCCGTCGAACCCGACGAATCCCTGACCGCCGATGAGCTGATCGTCGAGGCCGATGTCGCCATGTATGAGGCCAAGGCACACGGCCGCGACCGCCTCGCGATCGGCGAACGGGGAAGCGATGAGCCAGCACGACTCCGGCGACGGCTGGCAATGGCTGATCGCATCCGCCACGCCCTCAAGCGCGACGACGGATTTCAACTCTACGAGCAGCCGATCCGCTCGATGCACACCGACGCGATTGAACGGACAGAGATCCTCGTGCGGATGACAGACGAGAACGGCGACGTCCTGCCGCCCGCGGCGTTTCTACCCATCGCCGACCGGTTCGGCCTCCTGCCGGCATTGGACAAGTGGGTCATCAGTCACTCCATCGACCTGCTCGAGCGCCGCCAGGCTGCCGGGATCGACCTCGGCCTGGAAGTCAACCTGTCCGGCACCTCCATTGGCGACCGGGACGTCGTCGACTTCCTCACCGCTTCAGTGCGCAACGCCCGGATCGACCCACGCGCGCTGACATTCGAAGTCACCGAGACTGAGGCGATCGTCAACATCGACCGCGCTCGCCTGCTCTCACGGCAGCTATCAGGACTTGGCTGCCAATTTGCCCTCGATGACTTCGGATCGGGCTTCGGCTCCTTCTATTACCTCAAGCACCTGCCGTTCGACGTGGTCAAGATCGACGGAGACTTCATCAGGGAACTGAAGAACAGCAAAACCGATCAGCTCACAGTCGAGGCGATAGTGACAATCACGCGCGGCCTCGAGAAACGAACCATCGCCGAATTCGTCGACGACCAAGACACCGTCACGATGCTGCGCAGGTTCGGCGTCGACTTCGTACAGGGCTTCTACATCGGAAAGCCCGAGCCCGTGATCCTTCGGCCCGAGTACGCAACGACACCCAGAAACCGATCCTCAGCGTTGGCCCGCTGCACCTAGGCGGCGTGGCTAGCGGAGGGCGGGAAGGTGGTCCGGCCGTGGGCGATGAAGGTGTTGGCGGCGCGAGCGGCCATCGGTTTGGCGAAGTAGAAGCCTTGGCAGGCGTCGGCGCCGAGCGTGGTCAAGGTCTGGTGTTGTTCGGCGGTTTCGACCCCTTCGGCGATGACGGTCATGCCCAGGCCGTGGGCGAGTTGAATGATTGAGGTCACGATTGTGTGCTGGCTCGGGATCGGCGGTGAGCTTGGCGATGAACGTCTGGTCGATCTTGATCGTGTCGATGGGAGCGTCTCGAGGTAGCCGAGAGAGGAGTAGCCGGTCCCGAAGTCGTCGAGCGCGAGCTTGACGCCGATGTCCTTGAGGTCGCTGAGCACGATCAGAGCGCGTGCGCTGTCGTGGACGAAGACGCGTTCGGTCACTTCGAGGGTCAACATGCCGCCGTCGGTCCCGGCTGTGTCGAGGATCGCCTGCGACGCTGTCCGCGAAGCCGGCGGACATGAATTGGTGAGACGAGACGTTGACCGACATGAAGAGCTGATCGGCCTGCTGGCGCTGCCAGTCGTGGCGGTCGGCGCATGCCTGCTCCAGCACCCATCGGCCCAATTCAATGATCTGGCCGGATTGCTCGGCGAACGGGATGAACACCGTTGGTGGTACCGCTCCGCGGCTGGGGTGCGTCCAGCGCAGCAGCGCCTCCATTCCGATCAGCCGCCCGTCGACGCGTGGTGACGATCGGCTGGTATTCGACGTGCAGCTCGTCGCGTTCAGCGGCGCCGGGCAGGCCGCGCGCCAGGCTGGCGTGGTGCTCGGCGAGGTGCAGTTCGCGCAGGTCGAGGACTTTGTGCCCGTGGACGCGGTGGCGCTTGGTCCGGTACATCGCGAGGTCGGCGTCGTGGATCAGCTCTTCGGGCGTGTCGCTGCCGCGTCCGGTGAAGGCGATGCCGATGCTCGCGTCGATCTGCAGCTGCGACGCCTGAGAGGTCAAACGGCGTAGCCAGTGCCTCATCAAACCGGACGGCGATCCCGTCGGCCTCGGAGGGATCCTGGAGGTCTTCGCACAGGACCACGAACTCGTCTCCGGACAAGCGAGCCACGCTGTCCCCGGGCCGCAGCACCGCGGTCAGGCGCTCGGCGACGGCGACCAGCAGCTCGTCGCCGACCCTGTGACCGTAGGTGTCGTTGACCGCCTTGAACTCGTCCAGATCCATGAAGAACACGGCGGTCGTGTGGCCCGAGCGACGGCCGCGCAGAAACGCGTGCTCCAGGCGCTCGAGCATCAGCACCCGGTTGGGCAGGCCGGTCAGCGCGTCGTGCAGGGCCGCGTCTCGCGCGACTGATCAGAGGAGTCCTGCAGGTCCGCGCGGGCCTGAGCGTTGATCAGATAGGCGGCGGCGACATCAGCCAGCGTCTGGGCCGTCCCCATCGACTCCTCGGACAGGTCACCGGGGTGTCGCGATACAGGTCAAGCGCTCCCGAGCCGCAGGTCCTCATGGTTGAGCGGAAACGTGAACACCGCCGCCAGACCCGGCCTCCACCGCTCGCGGGCGCGAACCTCCGAAAAGCGATCGTCCTCGGTCAGGTCCGGAGACCGCGATCGCCTCACCGGTGTGATACGCGGCGAGACACGGCCCCTCGCCCAGTTCGGATTGCAGCTTCTCGTAGCGCAGCGCCGACTCGTCTGAGGCGGCGACGTAGCGCGGCTCGACGCCCGGGGAGATCAACGTGACGCCCGCGGCGGTCACCGGCATGATCTCAACGATCCGCTTGACCAGGTGATCCAGGATCCCCTGGATCGGGAAGTCCGTCACCATCGTGCGAGCGAACTCGCCCAACACATCCGACAGTTGCTCGGTCGCCATGATCTGGCCGCCTACGGCGTTTTATAAAGGCGCGCCGGGCCACACGCGGTCATGGGAGCACGAGGTATTGCTGAGACGTCACGGGGCCAACCATCCCCTTTAAATGCAGCAGTGGGCGGAAAGGGTGGTCAGCGGTCGGGGCGGTCGCGGTGTTCCCGCCGGGACGTCTAAAGACCCAAAAGCGATACAGTCGCGCTCGCGGAAGCGCCCGTAACGTACCGCACTGACACCTAATCTAGAGTCAGTGTCAAGTCCGCTCCGATCCACAGCTCGGCTTATCGGAAGGAAAGCTGAGCGATTCGGAATGATGGCGAGGAATGGCTGGCCATCAGTGTCCTGAACTGATCGTTAGCCATCAGTTCCTGAGCTCCATCGTCAGATCGGTTTCGCGGAGCCCTTGATCCGGCGGGTCGGCGAGGTCCAGCGACCCGCCGCTCAAGTTCGCGGGCCCGAGCGCCGATACGCATAGGTGAAGGTAGCGATTACAAGCGCCGCCGCTTCGATTCTCATCGGCGCGGTGCGGATGCAGGGCTAGCTCTCGCTGCTTGTCTGGACGAATGGTTTCCAACCGCAAGTCCGGTCGCGTCCCGTACGATTGGCGCCTCCGCTAACGCTCGACAGAGCAGAGGAAGCGCATGATGACGACAACGACCAGCAGCGTGCTCACGCCACCAGCGGACGCCGGGCTCGCTGCGGCCGGCGGTCTGCCGATGTTGGCCAAGGCGCCGACCGGGATCCGCGGCCTTGACGAGGTCACCGGAGGCGGGCTGCCTCGCGGACGCCCGACGCTCGTGTGCGGTGCCGGCCGGCTCCGGCAAGACGCTGCTGGCGATGGAGTTCCTGGTCCGCGGGATCACCCAGTTCGACGAGCCGGGCGTGTTCATCGCGTTTGAGGAGACCCACGATGACCTCGTCGCCAACGTGGCGTCGCTGGGATTCGACCTCGCCGCGCTGGAGGCGGACGGCTTGCTGGTCGTCGATCACGTCAACGTCGTCGCGGCCGAGCTGGTGGAGGCTGGCGACTGGGATCTCGACGGGCTGTTCATCCGCCTCGGGCGCCGCGATCGACGCGGTCGGAGCCAGCCGCGTGGTCGATCGACACGCATCGAGACGCTGTTCGGAGCCTTCACGGACACGGCGACGTTGCGGTCCGAGCTGCAGCGCCTGTTCGTGTGGCTCAAGGCTCGGGGAGTCACCGTCGTGATCACCGGCGAGCGGGGCGACGGAGCGCTGACCCGTCACGGCATCGAGGAATACGTCTCTGATTGCGTGATCGTGCTCGACCACCACGTCTCCGAGGAATCTGTCGACCCGGCGGCTGCGGATCCTCAAATACCGCGGCTCGCTTCACGGCACCAACCAGTATCCGTTCCTGATCGGCGAGCGCGGTATCTCGGTCCAGCCGATCACGTCACTGCTGCTCGAGCACGCGCGTGTCCAGCGAACGCGTGTCCACCGGGCGTCGACCGGCTTGACGTGATGCTCGGCGGCCAGGGGCCGTATCGCGGCAGCTCGGTGCTGGTCAGCGGCACGGCGGGCACCGGCAAGTCGACGCTCGCCGCGCAGTTCTGCGACGCGGCATGCGCGCGCGGCGAACGAGCGATCTACTTCGCGTTCGAGGAGTCCCAGGAACAGATCATCCGCAACATGAGCTCGGTGGGCCTGCATCTGCGAGCGCTGGGTCGACGACGGCCTGCTCCTGTTCCGGTGCGTGCGTCCGAGCCAGCTCGGCCTCGAGGCTCATCTGCTGACCCTGCAGAACCTGGTCGACGATTTCGACCCCGCGGTCGTCGTGTGGATCCGATCTCGGACCTGGTGAGCGGCGGCGACCGCGGCCGGGCGGTGACCGCGATGCTCACCCGGCAGGTCGACTTCCTGAAGGGCAAGGGGATCACCGCGCTGTTCACCACCCTCGCCTCCGACGGTCAGCGCGGAGCCCGCCGAGCAGATGGTCGCCTCGCTGATCGACACCGTCCTGCTCGTGCGTACGCTCGAGGGCAACGGCGAGCACAACCGTGTGCTGTCGGTGCTGAAGTCACGCGGGATGGCGCACTCCAACCAGGTCCGAGAGTTCCTGCTCACCGACCGTGGCATCGAGCTCGCCGACGTGTACGTCGGTCCCCAGGGTGTTCTGACCGGCTCGGCGCGCTCGGCGCAGGAGGCCAAGGAGCAATCCGATGCGGTCGGCCGCCAGGAGGATCTCCAGCAGCGTCGAGACGACCTGGAACGCGAACGCCAGTCGGTGGAAGCGCAGGTCGCCGCCCTCTGGCGCGAGTTCCACGACGAATCGGATGCGGTCGATCAGCTGCTGAGCCGAGGAGCGACCGGTCGAGAGGAGGGCGCCGAGCAGCGGCTGGAGCAGGGACGCCTGCGCAGCAGCGACCTGCCTGAGCGCCGCTCGACTGGCCGACCGACCGCTCGGCCGGTGACGCGATGACCTGATACGGCTGCGACCGATCCGCCCCCGGCCACCGAAGAACCCGAACAGTGGCATCTGCGGCTGTACGTCGCCGGGCAATCACCGAAGTCGCTGCGGGCATTCGCGAACCTCATGCGGCTCTGCGAGGAGCATCTGGATTCGCGCTACGACGTCGAGATCGTCGACCTGCTGGAGAACCCGCAGCTCGCTGCCGGCGATGAGATCGTCGCCATTCCCACCCTCGTGCGCCGGCTTCCGTCGCCGATGCGCAAGATCATCGGCGACCTGTCGGATTCCGACCGCGTGCTCGTCGGCCTCCAGCTACGGCCGGCGCGACTGACAATGACCGCCGAACAGCAACTGACTCTCGAGCAGTTCCGCCATGCCGTCGCCGCGCTCGAGGAGGAGCAGTACGAGCTGACGCTGTTTGTCAGCGGCGCGTCGGACTCCTCCGCGCAGAGCGATCATCGAACATTCGTGAGATCTGCGACGCCCACCTCAGCGGTCGCCACCAGCTCAACATCGTCGACCTCAACCAGGAGCCGGCGCTCGCCGGCGAGCACCACGTGCTCGCCACGCCGACGTTGGTCAAGGATCGCCCGCTGCCGCTGCGGATGCTGGTCGGCGACATGTCCGATCACGTCAAGATCCTGCTCGCCCTTGACGTGCAAGACACCCCTGAGGACAGGGCCGTCCGCGTCGCGACGCGCGAGACGAGCTCATGACCGTGGACGGCCTCTCCACCATCGGTGGTTCGGTACACCCGAACCGGCGCGTGGAGCGGACGCCGGCCGCGGAGGCGTTGGCGGTCGATGGTCGCGACGTTCACGCGCGCCTGAGCGAGGCCGAGGAGACGCTGCGGGCGATCCGCAACGGAGAGGTCGATGCACTCGTCGTGCGCGACGCGCTCTCCCGCCGCGCAGGTGTTCACGCTCTCCAGCGCCGACCGGCCCTACCGGCTCTTCGTCGAGAACATGCGCGACGGGGCCGCGACGGTGTCAGAGGCCGGAACCGTCCTGTACGCCAACCGCCGTCTCGCGGAGCTGATCGCCCGCCCGCTCCAGCACATCATCGGCTCGCCGGTCGACTCGCTGATCGCGACGGCGACGACCGTCGACGCTGGATGGCATCAGCAGACGAGACCAAAGCCACGATCGAAGCCGACTGATCGATGCCACCGGGACAGGAGATTCCCGGTCAGGGTCAACACCTCGAGGCTCGACGTCGACTCCCAGAACCTTCTCTGCGTCACCTTCGCCGATCTCACCGAGCAGAACGCGCAGAAGCTCGAGATCGAGCGTCTCAGTCAGGCGCAGGCAGAGCGCATGGGCGAACTCGAGGCGCGCCCAGGCCGCGTTGATCCGCGAGGCCACGCACGACGCTCTGACCGGCCTTCCCAACCGCAGCCTGCTGATCGATCGCCTCACCCAGGCGCTCGCGCTTGCCGAGCGGTCGGGAACGCAGACCGGACTGATCTTCGTCGACCTCGACAACTTCAAGGCGATCAACGACACCGGGGGGCATGCAGCGGGAGATGCGGTGCTGCGCCAGATCGCGAAGCGGCTGCTCAGCGCGGTGCGCCCGATGGACAGCGTGTCCCGGCTCGGCGGCGACGAATTCGTCGTCCTGCTCCCCGCTCTGGCAGACCTCAGCGGACGCCGTCGCGGTCGCGAGCCCGGATCGCACGGACAATCGACCCCCCGATCGACCTCGATTACGGGCCCGTGCCGGTGACCGCGAGCATCGGCGTGTCGATCTGCGACCCCGCGGCCCCCGGGCATACTCACCCCCGACAGTCTGCTGCGACATGCCGACAGTGCGATGTACCACGCCAAGTCGCTCGGCGGGTCACGCACCGAGATCTTTGATGCCAGCGAGCACCCCGTCGGTGTACGCGGCCGACCGCGAGACTGTGGATCGCCCGGATCCGCGAGGCCCTGGCCGAAGACCGGTTCGTGCTTCACGCGCAGCCGATCGTCGACCTGGCGACGGGCAATGTCGTCCAGCACGAGCTGCTGCTGCGCATGCGCAATGACCAAAACGAGTTGATCCCGCCGTTGGCCTTCCTGCCCACCGCAGAGCGATGCGGTCTGATCGCGGAGATCGACCAGTGGGTGATCACCGAAGCCGCGAAGATCGCCGCGCGAGGAAGCCCCGTCGGAGTCAATCTCTCCGCGGCGTCGGCGGGCGACCCTCGGAGTGCTGGACCTGATCGAGCGCGAACTGCAAAGTCAGGTGACCGAGCCGGGCAACCTCGTGTTTGAGATCACCGAAACCGCGGTCATGCAGACATGGATCGGGCGACGCAGTTTGCCGAGCGTCTGGTCGCGCTCGGCTGCCGCTTCTCCCTCGACGACTTCGGCACAGGATTCGCCAGCTTCACCTACCTCAAGCGCCTTCCCGTTCAGTACCTCAAGATCGACATCGAGTTCGTGCGCGACGTCGCCCGCAGCCAGCGCGACATGTTCGTCGTCCGAGCGATCGTCGCTCTGGCCAACGATTTCGGACAGCAGACGATCGCCGAAGGTGTCGAGAACCAATACACGGCCGACGTCCTGCGCGACTTGGGCGTCACCTACGCACAGGGTTACCTCTTCGGCCGGCCCGAGATGGTCACCAGCGATACCGGACGACCGAACGGCGCCAACTTCGCAGACACGCGGTCGGTGACTGCCCAGGCTGCTCACCGCCCTCTCGCCATTCCACCAGTGGAAGCGGCGGTTGACGGGTGACAAGCGGGGCAGCGAGGCACACGGCAGTCGGGGTCGCGACGAGGCACGGGTCTGTGCGCGCTCAAGTTGATGCGAGGTGACTGATCGAGAACGGGACCCGGAGCTCGCCAAGCGGAGGTCGAACCGGCGCCGTGCCGCCGCCGACCGAGACCACGCGGCCGCGCAGCGAGAAGCGGCCGCGGCAGATCGCGACCGAACTCAGGCGGAGTCTGATCGGCGGACGGAGACCCGCGGCCAAGCTGCCGATAATCGTGAGCATGCCGCTTCGGATCGCGACGCGGATGCGTCTGACCGCGACCAGTTCCAAGCGGAAAGCGACCAGCGGGCAGTGGACCGCGACCACGCTGCCGACGATCGTGAGCACGCCGCCTCAGGTCGCGACTCGGACGCGTCTGACCGCGACCAGCTCCAAGCTGAGAGTGACCGGCGAGCGGAGAACCGAGACGACGCCTTCGACGATCTCAAACGCGCCCGCCCCGATCGAGGCCAAGCTCGAGCGGAGGCCGACGAGCGAATCTCAAACCGAGACCACTCGGCGGGCGACCGCGAACACGCTGCCGCTGATCGGGACGAGCAGGCCTCAGATCGCGATGAGTCTCAGGTCGACGCCCACCAGCGGATCTCGAATCGAGGGCAGGCTGCCGATGACCGTGAACGCGCCGCCTCGGATCGAGAACTGACGGCGTCTGACCGAGGGCAGTCCCAGGTGGAGGCTGACGAGCGGACCTCGGATCGAGGCCAATCTGCCGACGATCGCGAGCACGCGGCTGCCGATCGCGAGCAGGCTGAGGCCGATCGACTCGCCGCTGACCACGATTATGAGCACACGCAGGCCGAATTGCGGGCCGCTCAGCTCGACGAGCTCACTGGCGCGTTCGGCCGAGGAATCGGAATGCTCCTGCTGCGGCGCGAGATCATGCGTGCCCGACGAGCAAACGGACTGCTCGTCCTCGCCTACATCGACGTCGACGGACTCAAGCAGGTCAACGACCATGACGGCCATGCTGCCGGCGACAAGCTGTTGCGCGAGGTCGCCGACGCACTCCAACAGCACCTGCGGCCTTATGACACGCTGGTCAGGGTCGGCGGAGATGAGTTCGTGTGCGCGCTGGGAGATTGCACGCCCGCTGTCGCTCATATCCGCTTTCAGAAGATTCGGGTCACGCTGGCGCGAACCCAGCCGCGGGCATCAATCAGCGTCGGCCTTGCTGAGCTGCGTCCCCAGGACACGCTCGAAGAACTCACCAAGCGCGGCGACCTCGCCGTGTACCGGGCGAAGCGATCCCGTCAGCCGGCCGTCAGCGGACGGCGTCCATAGCTGCGTCTAGAACTCGGGCGTGCTGGGAATCGCTCATGTGGGCAAACAACGGCAGCGTTACCGTGCCCCGGGCGTACTCGTCGGTGACCGGCAAGGCTCTCCTCGCGTAGCCTGAGAAGGCGGCGGTCCGATGCAGCGGCGGGTAATGGATGCTCGTCTGGACGCCGGCGTCGCCGAGACGGGCTCGGAACTCGGCCCTGTCGATGCGTGAGTGCAACAGCGCGGGAAAGATATGCCAGGCACACGTGACCTCCGGACCGGGGGTGATCGCCGGACGCAGGCGGTCGTTATCGCCCAGTGCCCGCGCGTAGGCGGCGGCCCACTCGGCGCGCCGGGCGTTATCGCCGGCAAGGCGCTTGAGCAGGAGCGTTCCCAGCGCCGACCGGGGCTCGTCGAGGCGAAGGTTGAAGCCGGGCTCGAGCACGTCGTAATCGGCCCCAACCCCGCGGTGTCGCTCCCAGGTTCCGGCGCTCAGCCCGTGCGAGCGCAACAAGCGCGCTCGCCGCGCCAGCGCCGGATCGCCGGTGACCAGCATCCCGCCCTCGCCGAGTGGCAGGTTCTTGTTGGCAAAAAAGCTGAACGCCCCAAGGTGACCGATGGTTCCCGCGTGCCTCGTGCCGGCCCAACTCCCGACCCCGTGGGCCGCGTCCTCGATCAGCGTCAGCCCGCTCACGTCGGCGAGCTTTCGAAGCGCCACCGCCTCGCCCGGATGACCGCCGTAGGAGACGTTGACGAGCGCGCGCGTGCGCTCGCCGATGGCTTCGGCGGCCGCGGCCGCCGAGAGCCACGGCCGGTCGATGCCGGCCAGGTCGGCGAACACCGGCGTGCCGCCCGCCCGCACCACCGCGGCCGCCGTGGCCGCGAAGGTGAGCGAGGGCATCACCACCTCGTCTCCCGCATGCATATCGAGCAGGGCGCAGCCGAGCTCGAGCGCGGCCGTCCCGCTGGCCACGGCGACCGCCTCGTCGGCGCCTGCGAAGGTCGCAAACGCGCGCTCGAACGCCGCCACCCGTGGACCTTGTGAGATCCAACCGGAGCGGTATACGGCCGCGACCGCCTCGACCTCTTCGTCGCTGAAGCGAACGTCGGTTAGGGGGACCAGCCATTGAGGCATAACCTCAAGGTACGAAAAACTGTGTGACCACACCCGCCCGCGCGTATCGCCATCGCCACGATCGTCGGCGCCCCACGCGATGGCGTATCGTCATCGCGTGAGCTACTGGGAAGGGCGCCAGACGCTGGTGACCGGTGGCGGCGGATTCATCGGCGGGCATCTGGCTATCGCGCTGGCCCGGGCTGGAGCTCGAGTGCGCGCTCTGTGCCGGTACAACTCGCGCGGCGATCGTGGCACCCTGGACTGGTTCCCGGATCCTGAGGCGCACGCGGTCGAGGTGAGGTTCGGAGACCTCCGCGATCCCGAGTCGGTACGAGACGCGCTAATGGGGGTGGAGGTCGCGTTTCATCTGGGGGCTCAAGTCGCGATTCCATACTCCTACACCAATCCGCGCGACTTCTTCGCCACCAACGTGGGCGGGTCGCTGAACGTGGCCCAGGCCGCCCTCGGGGCCGGGGTGATGCGGCTCGTGCACCTCTCCACGAGCGAGGTATACGGGGCGGCCCGAGCGCTGCCGATCACCGAGCAGCATCCGATCGCACCCCGGTCGCCGTATGCGGCCAGCAAGGTCGCGGCCGATGCTCTGATGACCAGCTGGCACGCCTCCTTCCAGCTCCCGGTCGTGATCGTGCGGCCGTTCAACACCTATGGCCCGCATCAATCTGGGCGCGCGATCGTGCCGACGATCGCTGTCCAGGCGCTGCACGGCAGCCCCCTGCGGCTCGGGTCGCTGGCACCGAGCCGAGATCTGACCTTCGTGTCAGACACGGTTGCCGGCCTGTTGGCGATCGGCGCCTGCGAGGGCGCCGTCGGCGCGACGCTGCAGCTGGGAAGCGGGCACGACGTCTCAGTCGGTGAGCTCGTGGACCTGATCGGCGAGCTCACCCAGCAGGTGCTCGAGCCCGAGCTCGACCTCGAGCGCGTGCGCCCCACGACCAGTGAGGTCCCCCGGCTGCTTTGCGATCACACGCGGGCG
The DNA here is from genome assembly GCA_963754375.1 of uncultured Solirubrobacterales bacterium. Lineage (GTDB taxonomy): Bacteria > Actinomycetota > Thermoleophilia > Solirubrobacterales > Solirubrobacteraceae > Palsa-465. The sequence continues at coordinate 460,961 of CAVWFX010000010.1, read as the reverse complement.
ACGGCACTCACCGGGTGGGCCCCGGCCGTCGATCTGCGCTCTGGCCTGGAGCAAACCATCGACTGGCTGCGGGCGAACCTCCATCGCTACCGGCCTCTGGAGTACGCACGATGAGCCGAGCGCGTCGATGAGAGCCGCCGTCCTCGCCGGAGGCCTTGGCACACGCCTGCGACCCTACACCGCGATTCTCCCCAAGCCCCTGGTGCCGGTCGGCGAACGGCCGATCCTGGAGCTGATCTTCGCATGGTTGGCGAGCCACGGGGTCGATCGCGTCGATGCGTGCATCGGACATCTGGGCGAGCTGATCCAGGTCTACTTCTCGCAGGCCCAGACGATACCCCCGGGGCTCGACGTCCGCTGGCAGTGGGAGTCCGAGCCCCTCGGTACGGCCGGCGCGCTGCGCCTCGTCCCAGAGGTGGACGAGACGTTGCTGGTCGTGAACGGGGACATCCTCACCGACCTCGATCCGCAGGGAATGCTTGCTTTTCACCGCTCACAGCAAGCCGCCCTGACGATCGCGACCCGCACCGCCCAGGTCCAGACCGAGCTCGGAGTGATAGAGCACAGCAACGGCACGGTCTCGGGCTACCGGGAGAAGCCGGTCATCACCTACAGCGCCAGCATGGGGATATACATCTACGAGCCACGGGCCCTGAAGGCGCTGCCCGACGGTGCGCTCCAGTTCCCAGATCTCGTGCTCGCGCTGCTCGCGCGAGACGAGCGCGTCGCGGCGTTCGAAACCGACGCTGAGTGGCTTCACGTCGGTAACCCGGCCCAACATATCGAGGCGACCCAGATTCTCGACCGCATGGCCCTCAACAAGCGGCACCTGACGTCCTGACTTCAGGTACGCTTGCGGTCGCCGCCTGGCGCTTTAGGTCCGTAACTGTCCTGCGGGCCGGAAAGGGTGGTTCTTGGCTTGGAAGTTGGGGTCGATGAGTCCGTTGTGTCGAGCGCGGTCTCTGGGCGAGATGATCGCGTGGAGCGACGCTCCGCCGCGGCCTGGCCGCAGCGCTGCTTCGATCTCGCGCTGACCGTTCTGGCGGTGCCGCTGGTGGTGGTTGTCGGAGCCGCGATAGCGCTGGCGATCTACCTCGATTCCCCGGGGCCGGTCATCTATCGGTCACGGCGGATCGGCCGGGGCGGGACGCCGTTTGACATGTTCAAGTTCCGCAAGATGCGGCGGGAGGCTTCGAGTGCTCCGGTGACGCTCGACGACGATGAGCGCTTCACGCCGATCGGACGCTTCCTCGCCGCCACCCGGCTCGACGAGCTCCCGCAGTTCGTCAACGTCCTGCGCGGGGAGATGCGGCTGGTGGGGCCCCGACCCGAACTCGAGTGCTTCGTCGAGCAGTACGCCGGCGAGTATTCCGAGATCCTGACCGTCACGCCGGGCATCACGGGAGATGCCCAGCTGCAATTCCTCAACGAGCGGCAGCTGCTGTCCGGACCCTCGCCGTCGGCCACCTACGCCGAGCAGGTACTGCCGGCGAAGATCCAGATCGACCTCGCCTATGTGCGGCGGCGCTCGCTCCGGATCGACCTGATGATTGTCGGACGAACCTTGCTGGTTCCGTTCGTGCTGGTATGCGCACGGCTACGTCGACAGTTCGGCAACCTCCGGCCCTGGTTCCCATCGCTGGCGGCGGCGGCCGTGCTGGCCGTCGCCTTCATCGTCCTGGCGAGCCACCTGCCCTAGAGCGGCCGAGGTACGCGTGGGGTGCGCGTCTGGTGCGCGTCTGCTTTCTGACCCATTACTTCCCGCCTGAGGCCGGCGCGCCCCAGACTCGGATCAGCCTCCTCGCCCGCACGCTCGCGGACCGCGGCGCGTCGGTCACCGTGCATACCGGCTTTCCCCACTATCCCAGCGGCGTGATTGCCCCGCCTTACCGCAACCGGCCGTGGCTGGTCGAACGCCGCGACGGGATCACGATCGTCCGCAGCGCGGTGTACCCCGCGGCCAACCAGGGGTTCGTGCGCCGGCTTGCCGACCATGCCTCGCTGGCCCTCTCGGCGCTCGCCACCGCGCCACTCAGTGGTGTCGCCGACGTGGTCGTCGGTGAGACGCCGCCGCTGTTCACCGCCGCCGCCGGAGTCGCCTACGCCGCCCTCAAACGAGCGGCGTACATCGTCAACGTGGCCGACCGCTGGCCGGCCACCGCGATCGAACTGGGGGCCCTGCGCAATCGACGCGCGATCGCGGCGGCGCTGGCGCTGGAGCGGTGGACCTACGCCCACGCTGACCTGATCCTCGCCCCCACGCAGGGAATCATCGACGCGCTGGCTCGGGTTCCCGAGGCCAGCGGCAAGACGCGCCGGCTGTGGCCGGTGGTCGACCTCGACCGCTTCAACCACTCGACGCCGGTGAGCGCCGGGCGCCAGGACGGCCCCATGGCGCTGCTGTACGCCGGAACGTTGGGGCTGGCCCAGGGGCTTGAAGTCCTGATTCGAGCGTCGCGGCTCGCTGGACCGGGGATCGTCCAGACGACGATCGCCGGCGACGGCGCCGAGGCCGAGCGGCTGCGGGCCCTTACGCGCGACGAAGCCGTGTCCAACGTTCACCTGCTTGGCTCGGTGCCGGCTGACCGCGTGCCGGCCCTTTACGCTGCCGCCGATGCCGGCGCGGTCCTGTTGCGCGACCTGGAGATCTTCGCTGGAGCCCTGCCGACCAAGCTGCTCGAGACGATGGCAGCGGGCCGCCCGCTCGTGCTCTGCGCCCGCGGTGAGGCGGCGGCCCTGGTCAAGGGGGCGGGCGCCGGGGTGGTTGTGGAGCCCGACAACCCGGCAGCCCTCGCCGCTGCGCTGGCCCAGCTTCACTCCGATCCGGGCCGGCGGCGCGAGCTCGGGCGAGCCGGCCGCGCGTATGCCGAGGCCCACTTCGGAGCCGGGCCGGCCGCCGACGCCTGGACGGAGCAGCTCAGCGCCGCGGTCAGCGCCCGGGCCGCTCGCCGATCTGCGCGAGGCGTGTGAGGCCCACATCGAGCGGATTCAGCGCCAGCGCCTGCCGGTAGTAGGCGCGTGCCGCCGGGAGGTTCCCTCCGCGCGCCTCAAAGTCACCGAGCACACCCAGCGTGGCCGAGTTCTCAGGCTCGAGTGACTGGGCGTCTCGCAGCTGGGCGTAGGCGGCCTTCCGGTTCCCGCCGCCCTCGTAGGCCGACGCCTCCAGATACCGCGCCGTGACCGACCACGGGTCCAAGGCGGCGGCGGTACGCGCCGCGGACAGCTCCGCCTTGGGATCGTCGATGACCGAGCGCGCACGCAGGATGTAGGCATTCGAGAGCAACAGAGCCAGCATCGTCGCCATCGCCGCCACCACCGCCGCGATGGCCAGGCCCCGCCCGGCCGCGGCCATGTGCCGAGAACGACCCGTGCCGGAGTCGCCCCTTGCCGGCGCCGTCCCCGTGGCTAACCGGTGAGCGTGGCCAGCGGCGACCTGAGCAGCGGCGACCGAGAGCAAGAAGATCCCGATCGTCGTCAGACCGGGGAGCAGCCAGATCCAGTCGACCGTGCTCTGGCCGATCATCACCACCCCCGCGGCTGCGGCGGCGGCCACGGGCCGGCGCGTAGCCGGTACCAACTCGCGCCAGCCGCCGCCTATGGCCGCACAGATCCCAGCGAGGAAGAGCCCGAACAGCAGCAGCCCGGCGATCCCGTTCTCGCTGAGCAGAGCGAACACGAGACTGTGCGGATCGGTGAGGTTGCGGTCCGTGCGGCGCTCGCGGTAATAGCCGAACACGTAATTGTCGGCCCCGATGCCGAGCACCGGCGCGCCCTCGAACTCCTTCAGGGCCACGCGCCACAGGTCATAGCGCTGGCCGCTGGTCGTGAGCAGCCTAGTGCTGGTCGGAGTCGTGCTCTGCAGGCTGCGGAACTGGTTCCATTTCGTGCTCAGATAGGTGGCCGGGTTGCCCATCGCGATCAGCGCGCCGATCACCACGATGGCGGTCCCGAGAGCCAGCCCGATCCGGGCGGCACGGCGCAGGTGGCGCATCTGGGGGAGCCGGCCCGCAGGCCGTTGTCGAACAGCGCCACCGCCAGCCCGACGGCAAAGGCAGCAGCGCTCGCGATGGCCAGCGCCGTCCCGGCCACGCTGATCTCGTGCGGAGTTACCACGCCGTACCCGCCGGCGAAGGCGTGGAACGGTTTCAGCAGCCACGGCGACGCGGCCGCCACCGCAGCGATGGCCAGGGCAGCCATCCAGGCGCGGCGAATCCGGTCGGGCCCAAGCGACAGCGCGACCACTCCGCCGACCGCCAGACCGATGAGGATCCCTCGCGACTCGGTCAAGAACACCAGGCCGAGGCACAGCGTCGCCATCGATAGCGCCGCCGCCCGGACGCTTCGCCGGTAGTCCCGGGCCGCCGCGGCGACCACGGCCGGCCACGCGGGCAGCGCGAATAACAGTGCGGTGCCGTTGCGGTAGTTGACCGGCGCGTTCAGTCGTCCGGCCAGAAAGATGTGAGCTCCGGCGAAGATCACAACAACCAGGACGTAGACCGCGATCGCGCTGATTCCGACGGTGATCGCCCACCCGGTGGCGGCCAGCGAGCGGCGCGAGAGGGGCAGCACGAACGGCAGCGTGGCGACCGCGGCATAAAGGATCGCGCGGTCGCCGGCGATGAAGGCACGGCCGCTTGACTGGGCCCACAGCATCGACAGCATCGACAGCGCAGCCAGGCCCCAGATCCCGCCGAGGGCCACCCTCACTGCATTCGAGCGCAGCACCGGGGCGCCCCGACGCAACAGCAGGCCCAGCAGCACCGCGAGGGCGAACAGTCCCATCGGGGTCCATCGACTGGTCGCGAACGCCCCCTGCGAGGTTGTCGTGACTACGAGCAGCAGGACCAGGAGCGCGATGGCGACGATCGCCGGCACATTCCCCTCCGGGCTCAGCCGAGAAGATCCTTGGGTGCTCGGCCCGGGGTTGTCGCCCTCAGGCGATTGGTGCTCAGATATGATGCGCGCCTCCGTGGCGCGGCGCATCGTCGGCATCTGGGTGCTTTTCGTAATGTCCCTGGTGGCCTCGTCGACACCCGCGCTGGCCAGCGCCCCGTCCCCCCAGGCTACCGATCCGAACGCCAATAGCCCAGCGGGGGTGATGGACGCGATTCCGCTCGAGAGTGCTCGTCAGGATGCAGCGCCGCGCGCTCACATCGGTCATCGTCTCGGTGGGGGCGTTGACTCGATCGGCTCGGCCCCAGGCGTCACCGGGGTCCGTGTCCCGCTGCTGGTACCGGGCGGCCAGGCCGGCTCACTGAGTCACTCCGTCAATGGCTTCGGCGCCTCGCCGAGCGTTCCGGGGCTCGACGCTCCGCCCGGACCGGGCCTAGGCGCGGTCGAAGGAGAGGCCGGCTCGGCGCCACTGCTGTCGATCCTGCTCGCGGCGATAGTGATCGCAATCGGGCTCGCGTCCGGAATCGGCGCACGTCGCGCCAGCGGCCATTCATCGCCCTGATAACCGGGCTCTCAGCTCGGAGGATTCGCAAGCCGGGCGTAGAGCTCCAACAGCCGTGTCTGTTCGCGTGACCACGTCAGGTCCCGTCCGGCCCGTGCCAGCCGCTCACGCAGGGCCCGGTCCCCGCCCGCCTGCAGCGCTCGCGTGAGCGCCGCCGCGACCGCAGCGGGATCGTCGGGGGCGACGCACCAGCCGATGCCGTAGGCGTCGACCAAGCGCTTCACCTCGGGCAGCGCGCTCGCCACCACCGGGACGCCGGCAGCGATGTACTCGAACAGCTTGTTGGGCAGCGCGAGACGATGGTTGTCACAGTTGGCCTGTAAGAGGGTGACGCCGACGTCCGCCTCGGCGGTATTGGCCAGCAGCTCCCACAGCGGCACGCTGGGCAAGATCGTGACGCGGCCGGCGAGTCCGCGCCGCGCGATCTCTGACGACAGCCGCCTGCCGTCGGCCGGCTCAGGGTCGCCGAGAAAGACCAGTTGGACGTCTGGCAGCAGCGCTACCGCCGCGAGCAGCACCTCGGATCCACGGGACGCGGCAGGTGCCCCCTGATGCAGTACCAGCGGCACGCCGGCCTCGAGCCCGAGGCGTCTCCGGAGGTGGCCCGGGCCGGTGACCGACAGCGCGCTGACGTTGCGGACCACGGTGGGAGGGCGCGCCAATCCATAACGGTCGCGCAGCCGATCGGCGATGCCGTCGGAGACGGTGATCACGGCGCTGCAGCGGGGGACTATGGCCCGCTCGATCGTCCCCACCAGCCAGGCCCAGAACCGCTCGCGATACGGGACGCCGGTGGCCAGCTCGTGCGAGTCATAGACCAGGCGCGCGCCCGTCAGGCGCGCGGCGGCGATCCCCGGCAGGAGCATCGCCGCGTCGTGTGCGTGGACGATCTCAGGCGACGTTTTGGCGGCGGCCCGAACGAACGAGTACAGAAACGCCAGCCGGTAGAGGCGAAACGGCAGCCGCCGCATCCACGCGGGAGGCAGGCACGAGCGCCGGCGGAAGCCGTCGAGGGTTGCGGCTGCGGGCGGCACCGGCGCCAGCTCGACCACACAAACGTCGTGCCCGCTCGCCGCCAGCGCAGCGGCCTCGCGCCTGACGCGCGAGTCGAACTCCACCGATTTATGAAGCAGCATCGTTATCCTCATGCGGCGGTTCGCAAGCTGTCGGCCACTGACCGAGGGTCGCGTGATCTACAAGCTCATTGTCGCAATGCTGGTGGTGCTCTCCGTCGGCGCCTGCGGCGGCGGCGAGAAGAGCTCGAGTCCGAAATCGAGCGTGACCGTTACCTCCACCGTCACCGTGACGGCGACTTCGAAGGCCGCGCTCCAGGCCGCGGCGCCGGCGGCGGGGGTGGTGGCCGAATCGGTACGGAGTGGCGGAACGGGAGCGGCATGGACGTCATCAGCGACCGCGGTCGCAGGCGAGGCCATTCAGTTCCAAACCAAGCTCAGAGCGAGGGCTCCTGCGAACGTCCGGCTCGTCTTCGAGCGGGGGCCGCAGACCCGGCTGAGGGTCACCGCAACGGTGAACGGCCACTCCTCCCATGCCACGGTCGGCAGCACCAGTGGTGCGCATCTCAGCCTGCTCCAGCTGCACTACACCTGCGCCGCGCCCCCGGATCCCAGCTTCTGCCCTATCCACGGCGTCAAAACGACCGCCGCGACCTTCACGATGGCCTTCCGCGCCTCGACCGGGTCGCCGGTCGTGATCGGCGCCACCGTCGGGCCGGCGAACCTACCCAGGCTCGTGCCCGCGGCGGCAGCGGGAAATCGGCTCCACGTGATCGCGGCTGGTCGGCTGGTGGTGCCGGCGAAGGGCGCAGCCAAGCCCGTCAGCTCGCCGTTTGGATCATCGGTCACCGCCAAGCCCGGAGACCTGGTGGTCCTGGTGGTGCACATCCTGGGTCGACGCAAGAGCGCGCCTGGGCGGCTGAAGGTAACTATCCACCAGGGCCCCGGCGCGTCGTTGACCGCGTTGGCATCCCTGCCTGGACAGCAGTCCTCGGCAGTGGACATCAAGAGTTCGACCGGGTCGCCGATCACGCTGGTGCTGCCCCGCTACACCTGTTTTGTGCCGCCGGACCCGACGGATTGCACGGCCGTCGCCGCGAGCGCGTCGCACGGGATTTACACCGCCGTGTTTCCAGCCTCGTCGTCCCTACCGCCCATCTCGTTGCTGGCCGGGGTCGACGGGCCTAAGGGCCTGGCACTTCACTGATCGCGGTCGCGGCCACGGTTTCGGCCGCGGGGGCGCCAAGGCCGTTGCCGTTGCCGTTGCTCACGACGCGGCCATCGCCGTCCGTGGCCAAATGGCCATCGCCGTTGCGGGCCAAGCGGCCGGCGCCGTTGCGAGCCAAGCGGCCATCGCCGTTGCTCGCGAAGCGGCCATCGTGATGGTCGTACGAGTGCACGACCTGCCAGCTGCTGTCGGGCATTGCGCGGATGGCCACCACCACCAGCTCGAGCTCGTGCAACTCGATCGGGTCGACCCCCGCTGCCCACAGCTGGCGAGACGGAGGCCCGTCGGGCCCGTCGAGCAGGAAGCCGGCGATCATCCGATCGAGCGCGGCCCTAGCGGGCAAGCCGGCCAGCGAGCGCAGACCACCGACCAGACGCCTGTCGAGCTCTCGCTCGGTGAGCCGGTGGCTCGCCGCCACCATCTGCCGCGGCACCTCGCCGCGGACGGCGCTGTCGAGCAGGTTCAGGGTCTGTGGGTCGACCGGCCAGGGCGGATCCGGCAGCGTGCTCACCGGACTGGCCGTGGCCGCAGACCAGGCTCTGGCCGGTGCCGAGCGAAGCGCCGTGAAGGCGGCCTCGAGGGCGTGGATCTCCTCCGGCGTCGCCCCGTCCTCCTCTATCCGCCGCTGGACGGCGTCCTTGCTGGTTACGGCATCGGTGGAAAGCAGCCACTGTGCGATCTGCTCGTCGTGCTCGCCGGTTCCCGGCGTTGCGCTGACCCGGCGTAACCCGCGGACGAGTTCGACGCCCACCTCAGAGATCGGCATCCCAACCACCTCGGAGACCCGTCCTACCGGCTGGCGGTCACGCAGGAGCCCCAGGAACACCCGTTGCTGGAGCACCGTGAGCTCGCCCAGCCTCGCGATCATCGCCCCCCGGTCACGGCGCCACGCCCGCAGGTCGCGCACAATCTCTCGCATCATCGCGCGGTGGGATCGGCGGCACGATCCTGAAGATGATCAGCAGAACCGGGTACAAGGCGATCGCGACCACCGCTAGCAACGGGCGCAACACCCCCGACTGTTGTGCCAGGGGCACGCCGACCGCGAAGCAGAGCCCACCGACCAGCAGCGCGCCCCCCACCCGTGGGGCGTCTATCGCCGGGCGCCGCCGCGACAGCAGACACGCCGCCACCACGACGGCGGTTCCGACCAGCGCCCCGACCAGATCCGCGAGCGCGACCCCGTAGCCACCCAACGGCCCGCCCAGCGTCAGGCACAGCACGATCATCACCGCGGCACCGGTCAGTGTCGCTGAGCCGTAGATGACGTAGCGATGGGGGAACTCACTCGACCGCGCGACCACCACCAGGAAGCCGTACGCGAGATAGGCGACCGAAGTGAGGGGAACGAACCCGGCCGCGAGGGCGTAGCGCGGCGCCACCACCGCGATCACCGGCACCGCCGTGATGGACATGAGGAGCACGAGCAGGCCGCCGACGATCACGTAGTAGCTGACGAAGGTGGCGCGCACGCGCGCGCGGCCGAGCTGCGCGTAGGTGGCGCGGAACAGCGAGCTGGCCTCCAGCGGAGACCAGGCGATCAGGAATGCGCTCACCGCGTAGGAGACGAAGCTCGTCATTCGCGTCGCCAGCCGGTACAAGCCGACCTCGGACGCCGGCGCCACGCGCGACAGCAGGAAGACGTCAGCGTCATGGAGGATGGTCAGCCCCAGGATCATCGCGATCATCGGCGCGTTCTTGTGGGCGATGGCTCGCACCGCTGACCGGTGGAATCCCAGCCGGTAGCTCTTGCGCGTCAGGACGAGTGCGGTCAGCAGTGACACCAGGCTGCCCAGCGCGGTCGAGGCGACTACGCCGGTCGGACCGTATCCCGCTACCAGCAGCGGCCAGGAGAGCCCCAGGGCCACCAGCCAGCGCATGATGTACACGGTCGAGAACGCCGTCCGCCGGCGCTCCCAGCGCAGGATGCCGGTGCTCAACCGCCAGATCGACCCCAGGGCACCCGACACGCCGGCCCAGATCACGGCGGTCTTGAGCGAGGGTGGCAGCAGCAGCAGCCGGCACAGGGTCCCGGCGTTGAGCGCCACCGCCAGGGCCGCGACCGTCGCGATCGAGATGTTCAGGATGAGGCCAGTCCCGAGCGCCCGGGCGCGCAGGGTGCCGCCCACGACCTTGCCGTCCGCGACATCCATCATGTCCTCCGAGCCGCCCCACACATGGCGCTCGATGCCTCTGAGCACCAGCATGTTCAGCCCGATGGTCAACATCCCGGCCCAGAACATCACGATCGCCAGGTAGCCGAACGAGCTGAGGCTGAGGAATCGGGCCAGGACCGCGGTATTGGCCAGCGCGAGCGGAAACGCCGTTACCGTCACCATCGTGTAGAGCAGCGAGTCGCGGCTGATCCGGCTCGCCATCTCGGTGGCGATCGACCGCTGCTCGCCGGTCGGCGCCAGCGGGACGCTCATGCTCGCCGCCCGTCGGGTTTCAGGCGGTCGGCGAGGATCGAGGCGATGCGCTCGCCGGCGCGGCCGTCCCCGAATGGGTTGGCGCCATTGGTCATCGCCGCGTAGGCGCCGGCGTCGGTGAGCAGGCGCGCAGCACTTTCGACGATCCTCCCGGGATCCGTGCCGACGAGCTCGGCAAGTCCGGCATCCACCGCCTCAGGGCGCTCGGTCACCTCCCGTAGGACGAGGGCCGGCTTGTGAAACGACGGCGCCTCCTCCTGGATACCGCCGGAGTCGGTGAGGATCAGAAAAGACCCACTGATGACGCGCAGCAGGTCCGGGTAGCCGAGCGGTTCGGTCAGCAGCACCCGGGCCACGCCGTCCAGCTCGTGGTGGACGACGCGCTGGACGCGCGGGTTGAGGTGCACCGGGAAGATGACCTGCGTGTCCGGGAAACGCTCGGCGATGGTCCGCACCGCCGCGCAGATCAACGCCAGCGGTTGGCCATGGCTCTCCCGTCGATGGGCGGTGACCAGGATCACCCGGCGGCCCTCGAAGTCGACCGACCGCAGCGCCGGCGCTGAGAACTTTTCCCCCAGCTCAAGCTGTCCGAGGGCGTCGACGATCGTGTTGCCGGTGATCCACACACGCTCGGGAGGCACATCTTGTCGCAGGAGATTGTCCCGCGCGCGGGGTGTCGGCGCGAAATGAAAGTGGGCGGCCAGTCCCGCGACCTCGCGGTTGAGCTCCTCGGGGAACGGCTGCTGGCGATCGTGAGAGCGCAGGCCGGCCTCGACGTGACCGAGCGGGATCCCGAGCCAGAAGGCCGCCAGCGCGGCGCACAGCACCGTGGTGGTGTCGCCCTGGATGAGAACCACGTCGGGCGACCTGCTCACGAGCAGGTCGGTGAGCTGGCGCAGTGCCCGGGCGGCGAACTCCCCGATCCGGTGATCGGGTCGCATCAGGTCGAGGTCGATGTCGGGCTCGAGGCCGAAGGCGCCCATCACCTGGTCGAGCATCTCCCGATGCTGTCCCGTCGTCACCACCAGCTGCTCGAAGGTGGTGGGCCGAGCACCGATCGCTCGGATCACCGGGGCCATCTTTATCACCTCCGGCCGAGTGCCCACGATGCTCAGTACGCGAGCACGTCGAGGGCCGGGCGCGCCACCGGCGGCGAGGTCAGACGGCAAGCTCCTGCTCCGTCCCGAAGCGGTGCTCGACGAACGTCTGACCGGCATGCTTCGCGAACAATCTGCGCTGCTGCTTGGTCCACTGGTCCCAGGGCCGGAGTGGGCCGAGGTACTCGCCGGTCCGCGGACCGTCGGGCTGATAGCTGGAATTGATCCGGTGCGTGCGCAGAAACTCGGCGGGCGCCTCTTCGTACTCGGCGTCTAGGAACTCGAGCACCCCGGCGAAGCACGCCTCCGGATTCTCGGTGAGGAACTCGTAGGGCACCGCCAGATAGCGGTCGGGCGCGTTGGCGCCGAACGCGACCGCGTGATCGACGAACCAGCCCCATGTCCGGCACGCTTCCGCGAAGTCGGTGGCCCACGGCGTATTGAACCCACTGGTGACCATCGACTGGACCACGTTGCGCCCATCGCGCATGATGTGGACGAACAGCGCGTCGGGCATCATCTCCGCAATCGTCGACACCATCACGGTGTAGGTCGGAGACTGATCGACCCACCGCCGGCCGGAGGTGCGCTGGCTGATCAGCATGTTCAAGGAGAGCCCGGCGGCGCGCATGAACTCGCCGCGCTCGACGCCGTGGCGCTGCAGCCAGCCGCCCTCGCCGCCTGACGCCTGCCACGCCTGTTCCAGCCGGTCCTGTCCGAACAGGTGGTAGATGAAGTCCGTCTCCCCGGAGGTCCAGAAGTCCCGATGCTGCGCCAGGCCCCAGGCCAGCACGCTCGTGCCCGAGCGCGGAGAACCGATGATGAACACCGGTTTGCGGCAGACCTGGATGGTCAGCTCATCGTGCACGACGCATCTGCCTCATTGATCGCGATCACGATGCGGGACCCATCGCCGGTTCCAGATCTCCTCGTAGACGCGCTTGTTCTCCTCGAACAGTGATTCGTACTCGGCGTCGCTCATGCGACGGAAGGACGTCCGGCCCCAGTGGTGGATGAACACGTCCTCGGCGCACACCACCCGCTTGCCGACCCCGCGCACCCTCATCGCGAAGTCGTCGTCCTCGAACATGCCGATGCGGAAGCGCTCGTCCAGCCCTCCGAGCTGATCCATGAACCGCTTACGGCCGGCAACGCAGTACATCGCCAGCACCGGTATGTCGAACACGTCACCGCGGTGATCCTCGCTCTGACGAGCCGCGAACTCATCCAGGCCGACCAAATCGGCCGAGTAGGGCACGTCGACGCGAGCCTCATTGCCGGCCCAGTTGCTCACCGGACCCACCAGGCCGATGCTGTCGTCCTCGAGATGTCCGATCAGGCGCCCCAGCCATCCCGGTGTGACCACGGTGTCATCGTTGAGCATGATGATGTAATCGGCATCGGCCGCGGCTTCCATGCCGATGTTGTTGGCGCGGGCAAAGCCAACGTTCTCGCCTTGGGCGATCAGCCGCAGGTTGTGGTCATGCTCGCTGCGAGCGGCGACCTCGTCGAGCAGCGCCTGGTCGGAGCCGTTGTCGACAACGATCACCTCGAAGTTCGGATAGTCGGTCTTATCGCGCAAGCTGTCCAGGCATTGCTGCAGATAGGTGGGATTGTTGAAGCTGGTGATGACCACCGCAGCCTTGCGGTACCACGGCCTGATCGCGGACGCCAGCTCGCCGTAGCGGGCGGTCCAGGTGTTCTCGCGTCCCAGGGCCACCCGCTGCTCGCGCAGCGCCGGGCTGTCATCTCGAAGCGCTCGTTCGAGTTGGGCGACGAAATCCGGCGCTGAGCGAAATCCGTAGTAGTAGCCGGCATAGGGCTCAAGCTCGGGCAGCTCCACGGAAACCACTGGCTTGCCGGCACTCATGTACTCGTAGAACTTGACCGGATTGGTGGCCAGGGTCAGGTCGACGAGGTGAAAGGGGATGCACGCGACGTCGAATTGATGAAGGAGACCGGGGACCATCGCGTACGGCAACTCGCCGAGGCAATGAACGTTGTGGAGCCCTTCGATCGAAGCGAGGTCGGCACCGGTCGTCCGCCCGGCCAGAACGAAGCTCCAATCTGGGTGTTCGCGGGCGGCGTAGCCGATCAGAGCGGAGTCAAACCAGCTGGCGATGGCCCCGTAGTACCCGATCACTGGGCGGGGCAGGCTGGGGTCCAAGGGACCCTCTTTGGCGGATGAGAAGTGATCGAAATCGGCGGCGTTGCGCACCAGCAGCACGTCTGAAGCGATTGCCCTCACCTTTTCGTGCAGCAGCTTTCCGGTGGCCAGAACCAGGTCGCTGCCGCGCAGCAGCGACCTCTCCTGCAGCTCGATCATCTTGCGCAGATCGTCGCCGTCGTCGTCGTCGGTGGCGACGAACCCCCCGTGCTCGTCCATGCAGTCATAGATCAGCTTCCACCCCCAGCGGTCTCGGCTCTCGAGCGCGACCGGGCCCCAGAAAGGGAGGTCGACGACCATCACGGCAGCTCCGATGCGTGCCTCCCGGGCCAGGGCCGCCAAGCCCTCGATGGTCGTATCGAGCACTTCGTCGGAGACGGCATCGGTGTAGATGTTGACGTCGGGCCGTCCCGGCAGCCTGACCCCCCACACGTTCTCGCCCAGCTCGGTGATCGCCGGCCGTCGCGTTTCACGCTGGAAGGTAGTGGCGACGTAGAAGACCCGATGTCCGTGGCGGGCGAACTGGGTCATGAGCTGCTGAGGGCGCTGGAAGCGGTAGTTCCAGTCGATGATCGGCAGGCAGATGACGTCAAGACCACTCCACCCCGACGCGCGGTACGAGCGCTTCGAGCGCGGGGCAACGCGGCGCGCGGTGAGCTCATACAGAGCCAACTGGCGGTTGTCGACCCGGCATCGGTACTTGGCGTTGAGCAGCTCTTTCAGCTCCGGAGCCAGCCCCAGCGCCGCGTGCGCGGCCCCGATGAACACGAGATAACCGGCCCCCTTGGCCCGCAGGGCCTCGATCTCGGCCAGCTTGCCCTTGGCTCCCGGACCCGATCCCCCCCCATCCTCGCCATAGGCCAGGTGCCAGACGCGGTGCGCCGAGAGCTCGGCGGGCCGGGACTCGATGTCCTCGCAGGCCAGGATCACGATCGCGCCGCGAGGGATCGCCGCCAGCGATCCGGCCGGATCCCGCGCCCCGTTCTCGGAGCGGCCGGCCGGGACCATCAGCCCGCGCTGGGCCTCAGGCGCCCGCGGCGCGAGTGGCAGCCCGTCGTCGGCCGCCTCGGCGACCGCTGCCGGCTCGTCCTGGACGGCCTCGGCCCGTCCGCCCTCGACCACCGGCGCGCCCGCGGGGAGCGCCGGCGCCGTGGCGGGCGCTCCCGACTGCAGCGCGTGCACCAGCGGGTTCACGCCGGTGTCGAGAAGCTCAGGATGGGCGCTGAGATATCCAGCGGTGCTGAAGCCGGCATTGGGGTCGTAGCGATCACGCACCCCGTACTGGACGTAGTGCAGGAGCGGATCGGTGCCACTTCTGGCCACGTCTCGATAGTTGGCGAGGTAGAACTCGGCGTCGAACGCCCCCGAGGACCGGATGGCGAAGTAGGCCTGGGCGAGCGGGCGGGTGTCCTTGGAACCGAGCCAGCCGGCCAGCTTGACCCACCGGCGCATGGCGCCGGCGACGCGGTCCATCCATGCCGCTACCGCCTCGGTGAACCGGTGAGCGTTGCGGTGGATGCGGGCGGCCAGACCGGCCTGCAGCTGGGTATGGGCGAGCTCGAGCTCATGGCCGACCGAACGCAGTTTCTGGGACTGCACTGAGAGGTCACCCTCCATGTCGGCGATCTGAGTCGTCAGCGCGCGCACCCTCGCATCGCTGGCGGCCAGCTCCCGGTCGCGGTCCGCCAGCTCGGCGGCGAGCCGGCGCTCTGCCGCCCGCGAGCCGCGCTGTTGATCCTCCAGCTGCCGCGCCCGGGCCTCGAACTGCTCGTGGACGTCGAGCAGCTCGGCCTGCAGGCGGCGCATCTCCTGCGACAACGCCGCCGCACGCCCGTCGCTGGCGATCAGCGCCTCGGCCCGCCCGGCCAGCTCCGCGCGCAATTGCGCCTCCAGTTCGGCGCTGCGCTCCGCGGCGACCTCGAGTGCCCGCGCCAGGGACGCGGTCTCGGCCAGCTCGCCCTCCAGCTGCGCGACCCGGGCGGCCGACTCCTCGACCCGCGCGCGGCTCTCCTGCACCGCCTGGTCGCGCTCGCCCACCTGAGCCGCCAACCGCGCGAGCGAGTGGTCGCGCTCAGACAGCTTTCCGCGCAGCATCCGCTCGAACTCCGTCGCCGCCTCATCGCGTTCGGCAATCTGGCCGTCGAACTGGGCCTGGCGTTCCAGCATCGCGGTGCGCGCCTCGGCCAGCTCCTGTTCGGATGCAGACACCCGCACGGCGAGCGCCTGAACTTCGGCGGCGCTGACTTGGAGTGCCTGCTCGGTTTCGGTCAGAGCATCCTGCAGCCGGTGCTGCTGCTCCTGCGCCTCGCTGCGGTCCTCCTCCAGCTGCCGGGCGCCGTCCTGAAGCGATCGCCGCAGCTTCTCCAGGTCAGCGCTGAGTTCGGCGACCTGCGTCGTGAGACCGCGGATCTGCTGGTGCAGAGCCGCCCCACTGCGCTCGCTCTCGGCCAAGTCACCGCGCATGCCCTGCAGCGCCAGCTCACCCTCGGCGCGCACCCCTTCAAGCGCCAACTCGGCCTCGTCGCGCACGCCCTGGAGCGCCAACTCGCCCCGGCGTTCGATCTCGGCCACCCGCTGGGAGGCGTCACGTTCTGACTCCGCGACCCGAGCCGAAGCGACGATCCTCTCCTCGGCCAGCAACGGACCGTAGGTGCGGTCGGTTTCGCCCAGCTCCCGATACATGCCGTCGAGGATCAGCCGGTTCTCGGGAAACGGCTGCGCCGGTTGTGCGTCGGAGGCGGCGAGCAGCAGACCGTAGAGTCGCTTCACGGACGGGAGTACCCGAACGCTCGCCTGTAGGTCCTCGTCGGAGACCGTGTGATGGCGAAGCGCCCCTGAGAGAAACCGATCGATCTCCACCTGGCTCGCGTGGCCCCGGCTCGGCCAGGTGACATCGAGCTCGCCGGCGATCTGCTCAGTCACCGCCATCCAGTCGAACAGCAGCCGTCCGTAGGACACGAACGAGCGAGCATGACCGCGGGAGAACCGCTCGGCCTCCAGCATGTGCCGCAGCCACAAGAGCTGTGACTTCTGGGGGGAAAACCCGTCCCGGATTCGCAATGAGGCGGCGACCTCCAGCGGATTGCGAACGGAGATGACGAATAACGGCTGCGCCCCGAGGCGCTCGAGCACCCGTAGCCAGAGCGGGATCAGACGGCTGATGCGCGGGTCTTTGAGCACGAACAGCGGCGAGTCGCCGTAGTTACTCTGCATGAGCCCGAGCAGGCGATCCTCGTACTGCAGCGCCTCGGGGGTGGTGAACCACGCCGGGCTGATCGGCGAGACGTCGTCCCACGCTGAGCCGGCCGCGGCCAACAGCCGCTCGTGTGTCTGCACGATCTCCACCGGCTCCCAGAAGCCCGGCTCGTTGTCGGCGCCGGGCGGCCCGATCTGGCTGGGGAGGTCTGCTCCGAGGTGGCCCAGCACCCGGGTAATCGCCGAGGTGCCGGTGCGGTGCATGCCGACGACGACCAGCGCCCGCCGCCCCGCCGGGGACGACTCTGGCCCTGACGGTTGCCCCGATGCCATATTCTCTGCTGTCGGCAAGGCTATGCCCCGGCTCCGGCGCGCCTGTGGGGCACGCTCATCTCGAGCGTGGCAAGTATGGCAAATCGCATGAGTCGTTGGCAGAGCGCTTGGAGGCGCAGGAAACTAGGTCTATCCTGCGGCGTACGCACGCGAGGGGTCGATGCGGGCCGGCCAGAGAGTCATCTTCCATCACATTTCGAAATCGGCGGGAACGTCGATGGTCAACCTGCTGCGGCGCAACTACCCGCACGGCGGGCTGCTGGAGGTCTACGACCGCCAGGGCCGACCCGCGCCCGACGCTACGCCGCAAGGATTCGCGGCATACCTGGCGCAGCTGGACCCGGAGCTGTGGGAGCAGGTCCGTTGCCTGACGGGTCACTCGATCAACTTTGCCATCCCGGTCCTGAGCGACCCGTTTCAGGTTTTCACCATCGTCCGCGACCCGGTTGACCGTGTCGTCTCCCTGTACCACTACCTCAAGGGCCGGGACGGTTTCGGCGAGCGTGGTGGGCGGGCGGGTGAGCTGATCCGCGAGAACGACTGGTCGATAGTTGACATCTACCGAAGGTTCGGCGGGGCGTATCTGACCGACACCGGCGAGCACCATCTGTTCGCCGCGTTCTTCAACGGCCAGACGAGGACCATCCTCGCTCCTCATTTCACCGCCAATCAGATCCCGATGGCGGATGGGCAGCCCGATGTTCCCGCGGCGCTGGAGACGCTCGACTGGGTGCTGTCCGAGCACTATCTGCTCGGCTCCGCCTCTCGGTACGGAGCGTCGGTGGAGCGATTCGCCGCCGAGTTCGATTGGTCTGACACGACGGTGATGCGCGAGAACGTCACCCCGGATCGGCCGGCGCTCGAAGAGCTGCCCCGTGAGGTGGTCGAGACGATCCGCCGCTACAACACCATCGACGACGAGCTGCACGAGCGTGCTCTGGCCCAACTGGTCGACATTCCCGATCCACAGCCGTCGTCCCATGACAACGGTCCCCGCCGGCTCCTGGTCGATCGAAGCCGCGAGGTCAAGGCACTGACGATCAAGCTCCACGCCCGCGAGCATGCCCTGGCCCGCGCCGAGCACACCCTGGAGCGCACCGAACGCGCTCATGCGCGCACCGAGCAGGCACTCGCCCGCACCGAGCAGACCCGGCGCGACCTCGAGGCCAGGTTGGAGCGGCACGAGCGCGAGTTGGGAGACAAGGTGATGCGCCACGAGCGTGGGCTGGCGCGACTGCGTGCGGAGCTGGCCCGCGTTCAGGGCGCGCTGGAGGAAGAGCGAACCGAGCACAACCACCTGCGGGGGACGTCCACCGCCCGTGATCAAAGGCTGCGGAAACTCACCGCCGAGCTCGCCGAACGCGAGCAGACCCTTACTTCACAACTGGCCGAACGCGAGGAGACGCTGGGCCTGGCTCGCCAGACCAACCGTGAGCTCGAGACGCGGGTACGGCGCTACGAAAGCGACCTCGCCAGCCTGCGTGGTGATCACGCTCGCATCGAGGGGACGCTGAACGACGAGCGAACCGAGCTGAACCGGCTCCGGGGCGCCTCCGCGGCGCGGGATCGTCGGCGCCAGGTGCTGGTGGAGGAGCTCGCCGGGCACCTGGCCAAACGTGAGCAGGCGCTGGCCCAGGCGCGCCAGTTCAACCAGGAGCTCGAGGCCAAGGCTCGCCACCAGGAGAGCGAGCTCGCGCGCTTAGGTGAAGATCTGGACCGCGTCGAAAGCGCCCTGGCTCTCGAGCGCACCGAGCACAACCGGCTGGCCGGCGCCTCGGGCGTCCGCGACGTCCGCTTGCAGGCGCTCACCGAACAGCTGGCCGAACGCGAGCAACGGCTGGCTCAGACCGGTCAGGCGGTCGTGGAGCTCCAAGCCCAGGCGCAGCGTCGAGAGCAGGAACTCGCCGACCTACGCGGACTCGTGACCAGACTCCTGCACGCCGGGCGACGCGTGGCCGGCGACCTCGGATGGGCGACCTCGGAAGCCAGCACCGAGAACCCGGAGCCCGGGGTGGATCTGCTCGAGGCGACCCTGGAGCGGGTTCAGCTGGCTCTGACCACGGCGACACGGGAACGCCGCGAGCTCAGCGACCAGCTCGAGGAGCGCGCCGCGCAGGTGCTGGAGGCGGCCGACCGTGAGCGCGACCTGGCGGCCTCGGTTCGGGATCTCGAGGCCAAGCTCGCCGACGCGCGTGCCACCGCCAACGGCAGCGCCGGGGCCGTCGAGGCGCTGATGCACGAACGCCAGACGATGGCGCGTCACGCTCGCAGCCTGGCCGCCTCGCGCGCGTGGCGCTACGGGCACAGCACCTCGATGCTGCTGCGCCGGATGGCCTTCCGTCCCAGCAAGAAGAAGCGCGGCGCCGCCGACGTCCTGTTCGACATGCTCGAGGCCCCACCGCAGCTGCCCGCGCCCAGCAGCAACGACTCCGAGCCCTCTTCCAGCGAACCGGGTTAGAGCGAACCGGTCCGGAAGGCCCGCTCAGGCCTCCGCTGCCGGCGTCCGGGCGAGCAGGCTCATTCGGCGCATAGTCGGCCCGATCTTCTCCGGCGCGTCCCACTCGAGCAGGATCTCGACATCCGCGAAGCCGGCGGTGTCGAGCATGTTGAGCAGCGCCTGCTTGCCCAGCAGCCACCAGACGGTGTGTTGCGAGGTCGGGGTGTGGGGTTGGAACTTGCAGAGCGTCTCGTCGCCGCTCGGATCCTTGTAGGTCTGCACCTCCAGTGCCAGGTAGCCACCTGGCACCAGCATCGCGGCGGCGTTCTCCAGCGCCTGAAACGGGTTCTTGAAGTGGTCCAGAGTGCCGAAGTGCAGCACCAGGTCAAACGGCTGCTCGGCTCTGAACCAGTTGGCATCCTCGGCGAGGAAGCTGATCCGGTCCAGCCCGGTGGCCTGCAACAGGAACCGAGCCACCTCCAGGTTGCGCGGGTTGAGCTCCAGTCCGACCACCTCCATGTCGTACCGCTCGCTCAGGTAGAACGCGTAATGACCGATGTTGGACCCGACATCCAGGGCCCGGCGCCCCCGGAGGGCGTCATCGGGGAGCCGGTTCTCGAAGGTGTGCCATTTGCTGACCGGCTGAGCTACGAACGGCTCGGTGGTCGGGAGCTCCGAGGTCCGCACTCCGTTGGAGAAGCTCACGTCATAACGCCACGGCGCCCACTGGCCCAAGCGCTCGCGCAACTCCGCCGCGGGCATGTCGGTCTCGATGTGGAGGCCGTAGGGATCGGGCTGGTCGGTCGCAGCCTCGGGGGCCTCGGCCTCGGCCTCCGCGTGCCTCGGCCTCCGCCGGTGCCTCGGCCTCCGCCGGCGGCGGTTCGCCCAGCGCCGGCGTTTCCATGTGCAGCACCGTGATGTCGGCGAGCAGCGCCTCCCCGCGGTAGGCGACCGCGCCGTGGTAGAAGCCGACGCCGCACAGTCGTGTCGCGTCGAACGGCTCCAGCGGCGGCTGGTAGAAGTCGTACCGCCGACTCATGATGGGCCGGAACGCCGAGAACGGGAGGCGCAGCGTCTGCCACTCGGTGAGGTCGAGATCGAGCTGGTCGAGGTCGACGACGTAGTCCTGCTCGACCAGGGCGTTGAAATCGGTGACCAGGCACAGCTTGAGGCCGGGCAGGTCGCCGGCGCTGGGCACGCGCACCCGCACCTCGATCCCGTTGTACCCGCGTGCCGCGATCAGGTCTCCCTCGAGGCAGTAGGCGACGCCGCGCCGGCTCGGATCCGGCGCGAAGGTCATCGACAGCGCCGTGATGTCGTCATCCTGCACGAGCTTCATCGCCGGAAAGTGACGATCGCCGACCGGCAGATCGAACAGGTCGCCGGAGCCGAACTCGAACGTGGGCTCGAACTCGGCCGTCGGCTCGGTCAGCCCCGCCTGGATGGGCGCGATGCGGTGCACCCACGTGCTCGCACCGCGGGGGGCGGGCCGGGAGCGAGGGCGTGGCCATAGAACCAAAGCTCCCGTGAGGGGTCGACCACGGGAATCTCGGCGACGTAGCGGCCGTCGCGTAGCTCGGCGGGGACGTGGCGCCAGTAGCGGGCGAAGGATTTCGTGTACGCACCGGTGGAGAACACGACCGACAGCTCGAGCGAGTCGGCGTCGGCGGCGTCGACCGCCACCAGGTTCGTCCCCTCGATCCAGCTGGCGCCGTGGATCTCCGGCACCCCTTCCCACTCGCTTCCTGCGATCGCCGACCTCAGCAGCGCCACGTCCTGCGCCTTGAATGGCTCGGTCTGGTGGTCCTGGTTGGGCACCAGCAGCAGCCGCTTGTCCGTTCTCACGTGGCGATAGGTCTCCATCGCCGCCACCAGGCTGTAGAAGCGGTCGTTGGTCGCGTGCTGGTAGAAGACCTTGGCCTTGACCAGGTGCGCCCGGCGCCCGGGATCGAAGGCGCGCAGCCACGTCTCCGTCTGCTCGGGCCCCATCGATTCGAAGTACGACTCCCATACGCATCTGGCTTCGGTGTCGAGAAAGCCGCAGCCGAAGGTCGGGAAGATGTGCGTGAAGCGCTCGTCGAGTCCGGCCAGCAGCCACGAGTAGAAACCACCCCAGCTCCCGCCCACCGCCATCAGCCGCTCGGTGTCGATCCCCGGTTGCGAGCGCAGGAGCTCGGTCGCCCGCATCAGCGCGCGGAGGTTGTGGTACTGGTAGCTCTGCGTGTAGTCGCCCTCGAATCGCATCGCGCTCGCCCAGGGGCTGAGCCCGGGAATCGGGTCTGAATGGCCGGCGCCGATCCAGTCCACGGCCAGCACCAGCGCGCCGGCGCGCGCGGCGATCCACGCCGGTTCGTCATGTTTGTGGATCCGACCCTGACCGCCCGGTATGAGCAGGACCGGAACCAGTGGCACCGAGACCTCACGGGGCGGCACAGCCAGGCGCGCATGTGCACCCGGTCTCCGTCGTAGATCTCCGAGAGGAACCGCAGCTCGGTGCAATCCACCCCCCTGTGCTCGAAGGACTCCAGCACCTCGGGCTCGAGCGGCAGGGGGTCGTTCACGATGCCGCTGACCAGCTCCGCCGGCTCGATGTACGGCCCTGCGGCCACCGGCTCCGGCAGCAGGCTAGGTCCCTCGGTGCCCGGCACCTCCAACTCGACGCTCATGATGTTGGAGGAATGCTCGCACCTTTGAGGCCGTGACGCGGTAGGGGCAGAGCGGGCACCGACACCAGCAGCCCGGTCACCGCGTGCCCGCTGGATCCCAGCCGCGCGGTTTCCAACTCGAACGCGTGCCGCTGCTTCAGGCAGGCGGCGGTCGCGAGCGTCTGAGGATGCAGCTCGTAATAGAGCATGAGGAACGAGCCGGGCTTATCGCAGGCCAGAGTCTGCAGCTCGGGAGCGGTGACCAGCGACATCTCGTCGGGGTTGAGATAGCCGGCCCACGCCGACGGCTGGTTGGAGACGATCACCCCATTCGGACGGGCGTCGAAGGTGGCGAGCCGGTAGGCCTTCCCGATCACCCACAGCGACAGCACCACTCCGATCGCCGCGACCAGCGCGGACAGCGCACGCGTCCGCGCGGCCAGGCGGGCGACGCCGACCAGACCGGCGGCGACGAGGATCAACAGGCCTGGCAGCAGAAAACAGGCGAAGCGGCTGATGACGTTGGACCGCGCGACCACGAACACGAGGTACGTGAACACCGCTGGAAGCAGCAGCGCCGCCGCCAGGAACCGCTCGACCGAGCGCAACAGCACGATCACTCCGGCGGCGACGGCGACACCGCTGATCAAACCGGCAGCTAACGAGAGCGACGCCGTATGGAAGGACAGAAGGTGGACCAGGTAACTGCCGGCGGCCGCCGGCGTAACGGGGTGGATCAGCGTCTCAACGCTCGGCTGCAGTAGATCCCGTAACGGCCCGGTGATGAAACCCGCCACCGGCAGCGTCGGCCCGCGTCCTCCGCTCGAAGCCGTGATCAGGTCCCCCAGGACGGGCGCGTACCAGACCAGTGAGACCACGGTCACGCCCGCGAGAGCCAGGCACACGTCCCGCCGCGGCCCGAGCTTGGCCAGCAGCAGAGCCGCCAACACCAGGACCATCAGCGCTATCAACGGCAGTGTCCAAATCCCAACGATCGCGCCGGCGGCGAACAGCACGATGGCGCCGCGCTGGCGCCGTTGGGCGGCCCAATCCGCCGCGATCAGCATCACCGCCCCCGCCAGGAACGTCAAGCCGTAGCCACGACCTTCAGGGGCCACGTCGACGAACACCGGCGCCGCCGACATCAGCACCGCGAACACCGCCGCCACCCACGGCTCCAGCCGCCGCCAAAGCCAGGCGGTGAGTACCACGACGGCCGCGATCGCCGGGATCACGGACCAGAACCGCACCACTGCGGCGCTGTGGTCTCCGGTCAGCCCTCGCAGCCCCCACGTCAGAAGCTCGAAAAGGATGTGATCGTTGCGGACGTAGTTCCCCCAGATCGCGCTGGGACCGCGGGCGCTGTAGCCGACCAGTGAGGTCAGCTCATCGCCGCGCAACGCCGCCGTGAGCTGCACCATCAGTCCCCAGACGGTGACGGTAAGCGCGATTCCGGCAACCAGCCCCGGCAGCCAGCGGTCACCTGCCGCTGCGGCCCACGGGGCCTGCCGGCGAGCCTTCGCGACTTGACTGTCCGGCCGCCCGCCCCGCCCCGGCCGCACCACAATCTGCGGTTCGGAACTCACGTCCGTTGCGCCCATGAGCCGGGGGGATGCTAGCGGTCGAACCGCGGGCTGACCGGTTGGTACGCTGGCCCGGCGATTGCGGGGCCAAGCCAGTGAGCGACCTCCCCCTGTACATCGAGACCGACCTGGACCCCGACCAGCTGCGAGAACGGCTGCGAGCGTGGGCACCGTGGCGCTACGCGATCCGGTTCTCCAACGGCGTCAGCACCACCGAGTTCGAGCCCGGCGAGTTCTTCGTCACCGGGCCGCTGGCCAAGTTTCGCCTGTTTCAAGACAGCCTGCCGGATGACCTCGACGGTGGCCGTGCCCTCGATGTCGGGTGCAACATCGGCCACAACTCACTTCACCTGGGCCGCGCATACGGCATGCAGGTGACCGGCGTCGACGTCTCGGCTCGCAACATTGAGGTGGCCCGCTACCTCGCCACGATCGGTGGTTTTGACCGAGTTCGATTCCATCTCGCCGACGCCAACCAGTTCATGTCCGCCCGGCGGTTTGATCTGATCCTGCACCTCGGCACGCTGCTGTTCCTGCGTGATCCGTTTACGGCGCTGCGCAACACGGTGAAGATGCTGCGGCCCGGAGGGTGCCTGGCCCTGGAGACTCAGTCCTACGGTGACCCTGAAGACGACGGCACCTTGTGCAAGTTCCATCTCCACACCAGCCCGGCCGACCGCGGAGCCCCCTGGTGGTCGCTGGGTAGGTCGTCGGTCGCGAACATGCTCCGCTCGGCGGGTTGCGATCGGGTGGAGATCGTCAACGAGTGGCAGTTGGCGCTGCACCTGTACCGCACCGTTTTCGTCGCCTACAGAGCCTGAGCGCGCCCTCGTGCTCGGGGTGGCTCACCCGAGTCCGAGCCGCCACATCGAAGGCGGTGCCGGCTCACTCGCACAGGTTCAGCTCATCGATCAGCTCGACGACGACCACCGCGTCCTCGCTTTGGGCCGCCTCATATGGCACCTCGCCGTTGCCGGCGACCAGCGTGCGGGCGAAGTGCTCGGCCAGGAAGCTGGCCACGCGGGCGCCGCCGCCGCCGTGCACCACGATGGCGCTCTCGGACACCTGCGCATCGCTGACCTCCAGCATGCTGGCGCCCGGACCGAGACGCTCCTCGAGCGATCGCGTGAGGGGGACGAAGCTGGCGCCGAGCCCGCCGCTCACCAGCTCTGGCTCCGTCTGCGCCGGTTCGAGCCCGACCGCGATCGCCACCAGCCGGCCGCGCACCAGCGCGAAGCGCTCGCGAGCCGCCAGGCTGTCAGCCAGCGGCACCTGCACCCCCGGCTTGAGCGCCGCCAGCGGCAGCGGCTCGATCACCGGCCAGCGCTTGGCCAGCTCCTTGGCCAGCGCTCGGTAGGCGTGAAACGCCCCCGTCCAGGTGAGCCCGGCGCCGGCGCTCGGCATGAGCTCAGCATGGCTGCGCGCATCGCGCAACGCGGGCAGTAAGTCGAGCAGCTCGAGCCGGTTGTCGTCGCGCAGGGAGGCGACGACGAGGTGCGCCGCGCGCTCGTCCAGAGTCGGCTCCAGCTCCGGCGTCAGGTGGTCCGAGTACAGGGTCAGCTTGGCGGGCAGCACGGCGACCACGTAGACCACGCCGAGCTCTTGCAGGCGGCGGTGGCGCTCGACCAGTTCCGCGCGGTGGCGAGCGATCTGGTCGGCCGGTAGACGCCGCCGGCCCAGCATATGGCGCATCACCTCCGGGTCGTACAGCTCGTAGAGCCAATCGTGGGCGCCGAGCAGAGCCGGCAGAGGCTCGGCGTCGCCGGCAGGCGCGTCCTGCACTTGCACCGGATCCTCCCAGGGCGGATCCGGCGGCACGGAGACGACCACCTCCGGCCCCGACTGCCCCGGCTCGAACTCGACCACGAAGTCGTTGGCCAGCGGCAGGGTGAGGCGCTCGCTGTCGGTGCGAACCGCCAGCATGTGCTCGCTACCGGGCTCGAATCCACGCGGGAGCTCAATCCGGAACGCGTGGCAGCCGTCGCCGATCTGCGCCACCAGCAGGTCTCCACGCTCCAGGTCCGCGGTCGCCGTACCTACCAGCTCCCCGTCGATTTCGAGCTCAACTTCGACCCGGCGGTCGGCATCCTCGGGGTCGTGGACCCAACCGACGACGAACCGGCCGAGGACGGCGTCGACCGCGCCGCTAACCGGCATGCTGATCCAGCGTCGTGGACACCGGAGGACCGAGCCAAGCCGGGGCCGCCGCCACCGGGGCCGCCGAAGCCGAGGCCGGGGGCGGGGCATCCAATGCCTGACCGAGCACCTCGAGCGCCGCCGAGCCTCCGTGCGCCATCAGGCGGGCCTCGGTCACGCTGCGCCAGGCGCCCTGGCGGATCGTCTCGCCCAGCGCGGCGTCGGTCGCCAGCCGCCCGATCGCCTCACACCACGCCGGTATCTCGGCGGCGCATACCAGCCCCTCGACCTCGTCGCGGATGGCTCTCTCCTCGGTGGCGCCGTAGACCCCCGGGAGCCCCAGGGCGGCGCACTCGAGATAGCGCAGGTCGCCGTCGGCGACGCCGAGTTGGGGCATCACCGCCGCGTGCCAGCGCGGGCTCAGCTCTCGCAACCGCTGTGCGTACTCGGCGTAGGCCTGCTCAGGATCGGGGATGCGCACCAGCTCGTACCAGCCCGCACCCGGTTCCAGGTCGGCGCTGGTCGCGACATCGAGCTGGTAGCGACGGCCGGCCGCGCCGTTCAGCTGTTCCAGCGCGGCCCGGAGCAGCTCCAGTTGCTGGGTGCCGGGTCGTGGATCGACGTAGGCCAGGTGGACCGGCTCGGCCGGCTCGAGCTCCCGCGACGGTGGCGGTCCCGAGCCTCCGGCCGCCAGGAACAGGCGTTCGTCGAGCGCCGGGGCCAGGACGGCGACGTGGCCATGTCGCCGGGAGTAGATCCTGGCGAGCGCCGCACCGGGCACGATCACCAGACGGCTGGCCCGCAGCAGCACCTCGCGGGCGCCGTCAGCGCCGCCGGGGGTGTCCTCGCCGCCGGGGGCGCGGTCGACCAGCAGGACCAGGGGCGTTCCGCGCTCGCGCAGCTCCGCCACCAGTGAGCGTGCCTCGCCTGGGGCCAGCGACTCGGCGCCGACGAGCACGAGATCGGCCCTACCGGGCCGAGAACCGGTTGCCGAGCAGATGCGGGTCCGCAGTTTCCAGCGCATGCCGGGGTGGGTCAGGCGACGGGCAGCTGGGGATCCGGGCGGCGTGGACACCGCCGTCAGCCGCCACACCCCCCGCGCCAATGGGCTGGTCGGCCGAGTGTGGGGTGCAGCGAATTGGCGGCGGCGATCGACGACATCCCGATAGAGATCGGTGTACCCGCAGGCCATCTCATCGACGTCGGGGAGGGTGGCGATATTGGACCGGGCCTGCTCGCGTGCGTAAGCCGCACGGTTGTCGGCGGCGGCCAGAACCTGGGCCAGTGCGGCCGCTGGGTCGTGAGCCGAGACCAGGAAGCCGCCGCCATGGTCGGTGACGCGAGCCGCCTGGGCTCCGAGATCGGTGGCCAGCACCGGCACTCCGGCCGCCCACGCCTCGGTGATGGCGTGGCTGTAGCTCTCTCCGGTCACCGAGAACACGCCGACGAAGGCGGGGCGGATCTCCTGGACGCGGGCGGCCAGATCGTCGCGCTCGTAGGCGCCGTGGATCACGCCCAAGCGGCGATAGCGCTCCGGGACGTCGCCGACGAAGTGCAGCTCGAGCCGGCCCTCCCGATCGAGCCGCGACATGGCCGCCAGCAGGTCAGCGCCCTTGTGCCGATCGAGATGGCCGGGCACGAGTATCCGGATGCGCCCGCCGCGCTCAGGCGCCTCCGACAGACCGTCCAGCTGGGTCAGGTTCCGGCCGTGCTCGATCAGCTCAAAACGCCGCGACCGGGTCGCCCGGAGGAACCGGCGATGTATGTCCCGGGTGTAGCTCGAGCTGGTCACGAAGGCATCCACGTCACCGAGGGCGACCTCGACCTCCTCCCGCCACTGGTGCACGAACGCGTGCTTGAGCGGCGGCAGGCTCCCGGCCCTGACCGTCGGGCAGTGACCCAGGCCTGGGGTGCAATCCCCACCGCAATAGCGCCCGCGTTCGTCGAGGAGATGGATCGTGGGGCAGATGAAGTAATGGTCGTGAAACGACATCACCGTCGTCAGCTCCCGGGCGGCGGCCATGCGCGGGGCGTCGAAAGTGTGCTTGAACAGGTGACGGATGTGCACGATCTCCGGCGCCGCCCGGTCCAGGGCGGCTGAGAACGCCTCGCGGTAGTCAGCGCGTGAGAAGTCTGCGAGCAGAAGTGGTCGCTTCAGCGGCCACTCGTCGAGCACCTCGTTGCTTGAGCCCTCGATCCGGCGCAGGCGCAGCACATGGCGGTCCGAGCTGAAGCACAGGCAGTCGTACTCGCCTCCGAGGGCGCCCATCAAGTCGCGGTTGGTAGCCACTGCGCCACCCCCGCCCTCGTGGATGACGAACAGCAGACGAGGTCGCGAGGCAGCCTCGCGCTCGCCGCGCGCCAGGGCCTGCGCCACTCGCCGGCGCGCTGTCTGCATGTCCTGATCGGCGATGAAGCTCGCCACCTTGGCCGGGTAGTCGGGATGCAGCTCTTCCATGCGCTGCCGGGCGGCGGCGATCAGAGTCGAGCGAGCGGCGCCAAAGGAGGCGGCCCGTCGATGGTGGACAAAGGTGCGGTCGTCGACCACGTGTTCCCAGCCCAGCCGGCCGGCCCGCATGCAGTAGTCGGTCTCCTCCCCATATCCCCGGGGAAAGCTGACGCTGTCGAACTCCCCCACCGCCTCGATCAGCGCTCGCCTCAGGTAGAGGCAGAACCCGTTTCCGGTGGGGGCATGCGGGTTTACCGCGCCACCCGCGGCGGCAACCAGACGGGCGACATCGTCAGGCCCCAGCCGGACCGGCATCCGGTTGGCGACGTCGACCACCGGGGCCGAGAACGCGCCCGCGTTGTCTGACAGCGGCGTCACCGTCCCCGTGTTCGGACCGGTGTGAGCGGCCAATCGGAGCTGCTCCAGCCAGCGCGGCCCGACCACCGTGTCGGAATTGAGCAGAACGACGTCCCCCTGGCTGGCGCGCAGGCCCCGGTTGATCGTCGCGGCGAAACCGAGGTTCTGCACGTTGCGCAGCACCCGCACGTTCTCGAGCGTCACCGCCCACGCGAGCAGATCATCGACACGAGGATCGACGCTGGCATCGTCGATCAGCAGCAGCGTCGCGGCCCGCGTGGTGTTGCGGGCGAGTGACCAGAGGCAGGCGCGCAGCTCTTCCGGCGCGTCGTGAATCGGCACGACGACGGTGACCCGGTCAGGTTCGGAGCCGTACCCGCGCCCCGGGGCGGCGGCAGCGGGCGAAGGCCCCGGCGGTGCCGGTGCCGGTGCCGGCGCCGGTGGCGAGGGCGATGGCTCGTCGAACTGAGGCTCGGTCTTGGCCGCAGAGGTCAGGCGGTCATAGGCGGCCGCCCGCGCGGTCTGACGAGACACGTACGCCGCGAGTCGCCGCCGCAGCTCGCGCTCATGGTCGTCGGGCGTCATCAACTGGCGCCGGAGTCGCGGACGCCGTCCTCCATCCGACGCCTGATCACGGTCAGTCCGTCCGCGCCGCGATCTCTGCGCCGGACCACCGCACGCGCCGTCCGGACCAGCCCATGCCCGAGGCGCCATGACTGTGACGCGGCGACCGCGCGGGCCTGCTCCCGACACCCAGGCCCGCTCGGCGAGGAGCTGGTCCTGGGCGGATACGGCCCTTCGATTGGCTGCCGCCAGGCGACGCTCGAGCATGCGCACGCGTCGGGCGAGGGCGCGAACCTGAAGGCTCGCAGTCTGCACCGCGTCGTACAACGGCCCCAGCTCGGCCTCGGCGGCCTCTAGGCGCTGCAACGCGGAGTCGAGCTCCGACAGCAGATCGCCGGGACCCGTTTCGGCCATCAGCGCTCCGGCCTGCGGGCGGTGAAATGCTGGTAGCCGGTGACAGCGGCGCGCAGCCGCGATTCGCGCGGGCGCCGGTAGTGGCGCACATCGCTGAAGCCGGCCCGGCGCAGCTCGCGGCGGGCCGCGCGGTTGGAGACCAGGCGCACGTGCGACCGGTGCTTGCGCAAGATCGCGGCCAAGGCCTGAGCGGCGCTCGGCGGCAGCAGGCCGAGGAGGGGGACCCCAGTGAACTGATCGACCGGATGCACGCGGTTGGGGTTACGGATCAGCAGCGCCCCGCCCGGGCGCAGTGCCTCGAGCGTCCCGCGCAAGGCACGGCGCCGGTCTCGACGACCCACCACGTAGCAGAGGCTGTTGTTCATCACCGCCACGTCGAAGGCCCCGTCGACCAGCGGCATCTCCTCCATCGATGCCGCACGAAAGCGGACCGGCAGACCGTGCCGCTCGGCGACGCTGCGCCCCACCTGCATCCGCTCGAGATTCGGGTCCAGGGCCAGCACGCGGGCGCCGTGGGCGGCGAACACCAGCGACAGAGCGCCGAACCCGCAACCGACGTCCAGCACGTCAAGTCCGTCGACTCCGGACATGCCGGCGTCGGCCAGCGCCTGCTCCAGCGTCGCCGCTCGCGACTCCGCGAGCTCGGCGTTGGTCGCCAGCGTGTTCAGCCCCGCCGGATCGGTGAGCGGCCGCCCCACGTCGTAGTGGAAGCGAAGCACCTCGCGCCGCAGAGACGAGCAGACGGGGGCGAAATCAACAGTGCGGCCCCCTCCTGCCGGGGGACCGCTGGGCTGTGGCGCCGGAAGCTCGGCCGGCGCGTCGTCACCGGTGCGCACGATCGACAGCCTCCGGACCGGACGGCGCCCAGCCGCCGACGGCAGCGATGCGGCGAGCACCCGGTCGCGCCAGAGGCTGACGCCCGAGCACCAGTTGTTCGGATGGATCACGAGCAGGATCGGCGAGGTGCCGGTGGCCAGCTCCCGG
The DNA here is from genome assembly GCA_963754375.1 of uncultured Solirubrobacterales bacterium. Classification (GTDB taxonomy): domain Bacteria; phylum Actinomycetota; class Thermoleophilia; order Solirubrobacterales; family Solirubrobacteraceae; genus Palsa-465. The sequence continues at coordinate 430,475 of CAVWFX010000010.1, read as the reverse complement.
TGGGGTTGGAGCCCGTCCTTCCAGCGGCCGTCGGGAACGCTGCGATCGGTCAGCCACAGCGACAGAGGTCGTCGGTTGACGGCCTCGTTGCCATCGAATTCGATCCCGTAGTCGGTGTAGGTCTGGCCTTCGAGCAGGATCTGGTTGGAGACGCCCGGGACGCGTGAGTCCCCGTGCGGGCACACGCTGTCGATTGGGCCGAAGGTGCGTTTGAAGGCGACGATCTCGCGTCTCAGTATCGCCCGCGCCTCGGCCACGAGCCGGCGGTCGACGTCGGCGGCCGACAGGCTCCGCTCGCGGACCAAGCGCGTCAGGGTCTCGTAATGCAGGCCTACCTCGCCACCGGCCTGTCGTACGGCCTCGATCACCGGCCTCGCCGCGGTGCGCCAGCGGAAGTACCAGGTAGAGCGCACCCCGAGCTCGCGCTCGATCGCGAGCATCGGGAGCACCGAGCGCGGATGCTGATCGACGTCGTGACGGACGATGATGACCGCCGACGCCGGGGACCCGTCAGCACGGAGCCACTCCTCCAGCGACCAGAGCTCGTACCCGCGTTCGCGGGCGTCGCGCAACAGCCGTCGGTACTCGGCCCACCGCGAGCGGGAGACGGTCCTCGCCAGGGGCCGGCGCCGGGCCGGGGCGCTGTTCGCGGGCCCCACCGGCACCCCTGCCGGACGCGAATCGGGGCCAGGCGCAAGGGTAGACTGCGCCCTGGCCACACGGAATCTGGCCATCGAGGCGAGAATAGCGTGACCCAGCGAGCGGACCTCCCGACTTACCACGAGCTTCGCCTTCAGTTCGACGCTCTCGCCGCCAAGCTCGCCGGCGCCGAGCAGGCGGCGCGCGAGTCCGAGCTGCGACGCGTGGCGCTCGAAGGGGAGCTGAGCCGGCTGCGCCTGCGCCTGGCCGAGCTCGACCAGCGCGCCGCCGGCGAGCAAGCCCGGGCCGAGAGCCGGCGCCGCGAGCTCGCCGACGCCGAGCGCGACGCTCACCAGGCCCGCAGGCTCGCCGGTCAGCGCAAGCGCGATCTCGATCAGGTGCTCGGGATTGTCAGCGTCGCGCTCCGCACCGTGCGTGAGGATGTGCAGCGAATCGAGGCCTCCACCGCCTGGCGGATGGGCCACCGAGCGGCGCGGACCGCCGCCCGAGCCCGGCTTCGGGCCCCCAAGACCGCCGGGGCGGTGGTGGCGGCGCGGGATCGGATCGACGGGGTGCTCGAGCTTCTCGGGGCCTGGCGCGGCGAGTTGCCGGACGGCACCGAGACGACGGCGGCCCCGGAGCCGGCGGCGGCGGACCCGGGCGCCTCGCCGGAGGCCAAGCAGGAGCTCGCCGCCGCGCTGCGCGACCGGCTGGGGCCCGTTCCCGAGCGGACCAGCTGGCCGGACGTGTCGGTCGTCGTGCGCAGCCACGATGGCGAGCCCGGGTTGGCGCGGCTGCTCGACGGGCTGCGAGAGACGGATTACCCGGCACTGGAGCTGGTGGTCGTCGACCTCGGATCGACCGACGGCTCGGTTGACCGTCTGGAGCAGGCGGCGCTGCCGTTCCCACTGCGGATCGTGCGCAAGGAGGTGAGCCTGACGCCGGCGGCCGCCGGCAATGCGGCCGCCGAGGTAGCCGCGCATCCCCTGCTGCTGTTCATGGACGTCGCGGTAGAGCCGTTCGAGGCCGGCTGGTGCAAGGAGCTCGTCGACGGTCTGCTCACCGCGGAGGCGGGCGCCATCGGCGCCACTGTGCTGCGCAGCACTGTCGGTCCTGGAGCCGGGGCCTTCCCCGTCCGTCAACGCGGCCAGGTCCTGGCGCGGGCCGGCGGACGCGTCGAGACCCGGGACCAGGATGCCGGCGACGATCCCTTCGGCCCGGGCTTCGGCCGAGAGACGCCGTGCGTCGCCGCAGCCGGCACGTGCCTGCTGATCGACCGATCCACCTTCTGGCGGGCGGGAGGATTCGACACCGGCTACCGGGACCGCTTTGCCGACGTCGACCTCGGGCTGGCGCTGAAGACGGCCGGCGAGGTCGTTGCCTGCTCCGGGCGCGCGGTCGTGCTGAGCGACCGCGACCCGGGGCCGAATGGTGTGCCCGCCGCCGCCCCCGGCGCCCGGCGTCTGGCCGAGCGCTGGGCCCCGGCTCTGTGGCGAGAGCTGCGGCTGGGGCTGTCTCGCCGTGACCCTGACTGGGTCGGTGGGCAGCGGCTTGCCGTCGGGCTGGCGCGGGCCTCCAACGACCCCGGCGCTGCGGGCCCCGACCACCACGCGGCAGCCGAGCTCGGGCAGGCACTCGGTGGCCTCGGCTGGCGCGTGAGCTATCTGGAGCGGCGTGATGACTCCTGGTACGCGCTCGCGGACATCGATGTGGTGGTCGCGCTCACCGACGACTTCGACCCTGGCCGGCTGCCGCCGTGGGTGACCGGCATCGCCTGGATCCGGTCCTGGCCCGACCGGTGGCTGCACCATGAGCACTTCGATCGCTACGACATCGTGCTGGCCGCTTCTCGCCCTCTCGCCGAGGCGATCTCGGCCGCCACCGGCCGCGAGCCGGTTCTGTTCCCGCTTGCCACCGACCCCAGCCAGTTCTCGCCGATCGAGCCCGATCGCGAACTGTCCGGCGACTATTGCCTGGTCGGTGACCACGACGACTGCGTCGACATCGAGCCGGCCCTGTCGCCTCGCCGAGGCCAGCGGGCCGCGCTGTTCGGGCGTGGTTGGAGCACTGTCAAGCCGTTGCGTCCCCACGCCCGGGGCGCGGTCGCCTACGAGCGTCTGCCCGCCGTCTACTCCTCCAGCGACGTGCTGATCGATGTGGTGCCCGAGCCCGAGCGACGCGCCGGGATCGTGCCGGCGCGCGTGTTCGACGCTCTGGCCAGCGGAACGCTCGTCCTCACCCACTCCGCCACCGGGGCTCGGGAGCTGTTCGACGAGGAGTTCCCGGTCTGGTCTGACGCGGAAACGCTCCGAGCCCAGCTCGACGCCCTGCTCGGCGCGCCCGCGCACCGACGCGAGCTGGCGCTGCGCTATCGCCGGCGAGTCCTGGAGCAGCACACCTACCTGCACCGCGCGGACCGGTTGCGCGAGCTGATCTCCGATCACGACGAGCGCCTCTCGTTCTGCATCAAGATCGGCGCTCCGGACTGGCGGCAGGCAGCTCGTTGGGGGGATCTCTACCTGGCTCGCGATCTCGAGCGGGCGATCAGGCGACGAGGCCACCGCTGTTTGATTCAGGTGCTCGACGAGTGGGACGAGCCGGCCGGTCTCGGCTACGACGTGGTTGTGCATCTCAAGGGCCGCTCGGTGTATGCACCCCGTCCGGCTCAGTTCAACGTCCTGTGGCTGATCAGTCACCCGACGACCCTGTCCAGCGATGAGGCGAACACATACGACCTGGTCTGCGTCGCCTCCGAGACGTTCGCGCACGAGCTCGAGAGCCGGGTGACGGTCCCGGTGGCTGTGCTCGAGCAGGCCACCGACCCGTGGCGCTTCTATCCCGACCCCGACCCAGCGCTGGCCCATGAGCTGGTTTTCGTCGGCAACGCCCGCGGTGTCCGCCGACCGGTGCTCGACGATCTGCTGCCGACGCCCCACGATCTCGCCGCGTGGGGCAGCGGGCTCGGCGGTCTCGTGGGTGACCACCAGCTACAGGGGGACTGGTTCGCCAACGAGGAGCTGCGCAAGGTGTACGCGTCGGCCAAGCTGGTGCTGTGCGATCACTGGGACGACATGCGCAGCCATGGGTTCGCCTCCAACCGTCTCTACGACGCCGTCGCCAGCGGCGCGGTGGTGGTGACCGATGCAGTGGCCGGACTCGACGCCCGCTTCGGGGACGCCGTGGTCCCCTACGCGACGCCCGAGGAGCTGCGCGCCACCGTCGAGCGGCTGCTGGGCTCCGACGATGAGCGCCGGCAACGGGCGGACGGCGCCCGGGAGCGCCTGCTGCGCGGCCACACCTTCGACCATCGACTGCAAGCCCTCCTGGATCTCGTCGACGAGCACGCCTCGCGAAGCGGCCATCGCGCTCGCATCGCGACCATATGACGGCCACCCCCAGCCTGATCGCCGAGGAGAACGCGCGCGCCGGCACGGCCGACTGGTGGCCGGCCCGTCACGCGCCGACCGGCGCGATCGAGGCTTACACCAGGGAGAACTCAGTCCGTCCCGGCGGCCGGATGGAACTGTGCGTGTCGACCCAACCGGCCGCCCGCTACCGCCTCGCCGCCTACCGGCTGGGCTGGTACGGGGGCGACGGCGGTCGGCTGGTCCACACCGGGCTTCCGGCGGCGGGGACACCCCGTTCCACGCCCGCTCTCGATCCCGAGACCGGCCTGTGTGCCGCCGGCTGGCCGGTGACCGAGTCGCTCTATATCGGTGCGGACTGGACGCCGGGGCAGTACCTGGTGCAGCTGACGCTGACCAGCGGTCGCCACGCGGGAGCGGCCGCGCTGGTGCCGTTCGTCGTGCGCCGGGCGGTCGGCTCACCGGCGCCACTGCTGGTACAGACTCCGGTCAACACCACCCAGGCCTACAACCATTGGGGCGGGAAGTCGCTGTACCCGTCGAACTCCAGCGATCAGGCTGCCGCCGTGAAGGTGTCCTTCGACCGGCCGTTGCCCTCCTGGGACGAGGCCAACCTCAACGCGCGGGCTCCTCTGCACTACGACCTTGCGATCATCCGTTTCCTGGAGCGCAACGGTTACGACGTCGGGTATCAGACCAACGTCGACACCCATCGCGAGCCATGGACGCTGATGACGGCCCGCGCGCTGGTCTGCGCCGGCCATGACGAGTACTGGACGTTCGAGATCCGACGCGGGTTCGAGCAGGCGCGCGAGGCCGGCATCCACCTGGCCTTCCTCGGCGCCAACCAGTGTTACTGGCAGGCGCGTTACGAGGATCTCGAGCGAACGCTCGTGGAGTACCGGTCCAAGCGCAACGACCCGGTCAAGGATCCGGCGCGCAAGACCGTCCGATGGCGCGACCTCGACGTGCCCCGCCCCGAGAGCCGGCTGCTGGGGGTGCGCTACGACGGTGGGATCACCTCCACCGACGAGCTTCTCAGCTACATGGTCGTGCCGGGGGCCGAGCGCGGCCCGTGGGGCGAGGCGTTCGCCGACCAGGCGCCGCTGCCCGAGCTGGTCGGCTACGAATGGGATGGGCTGGACCCCGAGTTCGAGCCGCCCGGCCTGGTCCGGTTCCTGCACTGTGACGACGAGCGCGGCGACGCAGACTGCATTCGCTGGCGAGCCCCGTCGGGCGCGCTGGTGTTCGCAGCCGGCTCGCTGGCCTTCGCTCACGGCTTGGACGACTGGGCCCGTCCCAGGCTTGCCGACGCCCGCGTCCAGGCCCTGCTCCGCAACGGCCTCGACGAGATGCTCGGGTGATCGAGTCCGCGACCGCGACCGCGACGGGACGCGGCGATCGGCGCTAGGGCGCGCGCGACGCCGGCCCCGGCGGGGGATGGATCGGCAGGATCTCGATCGGCCGGGGCCGCTGGTTGAAGTCAAAATCACTAGCCAGGTTGCCCAGCAGCGGGTTCGCGTCGCGCACGTCGGGACGCGGGTCGGGCCGTCCGTCGGTGGCCGGGTCCAGACGCTGGCCGCCGAGGAAATCGTCCTCGATGAACTTGTTGAAGGCATCGAAGCTGAGGGTCTGGTGATCGATGTAGCCGCGCTTGGCGTATGGGCTGATGACCAGTCCGGGAACCCTGATCCCGTAGCCCAGGCCGTCCACCTTGGGCGGCACCACGTGGTCATAGAAACCGCCCCAGTCGTCCCAGGTGAGAAAGATCGCGGTGCTGCGCCAGTCGGGACTGCGCATGATCGAATTGACCAGCCCGGTCACGTATGCCTGGCCGGCCTTGATCGAGGCCGGGGGGTGCTCGGAGACGACGCTGTTGGGCGTGATCCACGAGACGGCCGGCAGCGTCCCCTCCGCCGCCGCCACCAGGAAGGCGTGCAGCGACTTGATGTTGCCCAGCTGATTGTCCTGATGCACGGTCGCGAACGACACCAGCGGGTTCCAGATCGAGGGCGTCGTCGGACCCTGCTTCACCGGAGCGCAGGTGAGCGCGGCGTCACTCTCGCAGTCGGGCTCGTTGCCCTTGAAGATGTAGTACCCCCAGCTCACGCCCCACTGGTGCAGCAGGTAGGTCATGTCGGTCCAGGCATAGTTGACCTGCCCGTTGGCGCCATCGGGGTTCTCGGCCTCGCTGTGACAGGAGTAGGGGTCAGAGCCGTTGGCACACAGCGCCGACCACTCCGACACCTGATATAGGTGAGCCGGCAGACTCCAGGACGCGATCGGCTCGAACATGTGGTCCTGGAGCACATAGTCGTGCGCGTAGCGCCAATAGTTCGGGATCTCGCGCGCGTCGTGGTAACCCATCACCTGCGAGCACTCACTCTTCTGGGTCTTGTCGTTGCACGGGCTGCAGAAGGGATTGGTCGTGGTGCAGCCCAGTCCCTGCTCGGCCTCCTTGACGAACCCGTCCATCTTGCCGCCGTCGATATCGGCGATCGCCGCCGCGTAGGTGTGGTCGCCGCCGGTGTTGACGTCGGTGGCGTTGTGAAACGGCTTCACGCAGCCGCCCTGGCGGGGGTCGGGCAAGCAAGTGCCCTTGCGGATCCCGTCCGCGCCGGGATAGGTGCCGAAATAGGTGTCGAACGAGCGGTTCTCCTGCATGATCACCACCACGTGGCGGATCTTGTGAAGGCCGCTGATCGGGCCGACATCGATTGCCGTCGGCGACGACGTCCAGCTCGTGTTGCCCGCGGTGGAGGGCAGCAGCACCCGCAGCTGCGGTCGACCTCGTGGAAAGCTGCGTGTCACCGTGTAGGTCGACGTGTCATCGAGGACCGGCCGGGCGATGGTGTGCCACTGGCCGCTTGAGAGCTGCTGCAGGAGCACCGCGGTGCCGGCGTGATTGGGCATCACCGTCCCGCGGAGCGTGAACGGCTGCCCAGCTTGCGGCGTGACCGTCGAAGCGGTGAGCGTCACCGTCGGCTCGACAGTCTCGGTGAAGGTGGGGCTGCGCAGGGAGCCTGACGTGGCAAACCAGGTGGAGTTGCGCTGCAGGACGCCGAACGGGAGCCGGTACAGGTAGACGCCCTTGGAGTTGGTGGTGGAATTGGCCAGGAAAACACAGCGCCCGGGACCCGTCACCTTCCAGATGGTCACCCCGCGGTTGACCTGCGGTGGGTTCTCCAGAAGCCCATTGATGAAGACGGGGTCACCGATCGGGGCCTTGGTCGGAATCGAGGTGATCGACAGCGCCGGTTCCCCGGGGTGGTGGGCAGCAGGGGTCGCGCGTCCGGTGGGGTGGCAGGTCGGGTGCGACGATGATGGGAGCAGCACCACCACGATCACCCCGACAGCGACGATGAGGCCGGCCAACGCCAAACGGCGACGCCCTCGCCGCCTCGGAGCACCCGGCGTGCCGGTGGCCGGATCAGGCATCAACTCGCGGCGGCGGCCGCCGTCGCCGGCACCGGATTATCGAGCAGATGGCGCCTGAGGGGGTCGGAGGCGGTCGAGTCGATGGTCGCTGACGTAGGCCCGCAGCTCGCTGACCGACGGCAGCTCGATCATCTCCGGGCTCAGGCGGTCACGCCAGCCAAACCAACCGTCCTGGAGCTCGTCGTCGGCGAAGCGCCGCCGTACGAACTTCTCCAGGGCGTGCTCGCGGCTGATGAAGAGATAGTGGCGCATGTAGAGCGAGCTGGGCGCCATCCGCAATCCGGGGAAGCTGACCACGTGACCCGCCTCCGTGGTCAGATCGACGGGCACCTCCTGTCGCTTCCAGGCGTTGCACCGGTGAGGGAGCCGGGGCAGGAAGGGGTAGTACCACCGCATCGTCCGGGCAAAGCCGGGATGGTCGTGATCGGGGAACTCGCGCGTCGGGACGAAGGCAAACTCCAGGAAGTTCACGGCGTTGAAGCCGCCGGCGTCGAACTCGGCAATCGCCTCGGCGAGGGTCTGCCCGCGCTGAGGTGATACGCGAATCTCATCAGCGTCGTGGTGGATCAGCCAGTCAGCGTCGAGCGTCCGGGCGAGCTCCTCCTGGCGCTGGCACTGCGCCCGCAGCGCGAAACAGCCATCCCGCGGGAGCGTCTCGATGCCGATCACACCACGTCCCAGGTAGCGCTGTGCGATCTCGAGGGTGTCGTCGGTCGATTCGTTGTCGATCACGTAGACCCCGATCCCCTGGTCTCGCAGATGCTCGATGCAACCGGGTAGGAAGCGCCGCTCGTTGTACACCTGGAGCATGGCGACGATGCGCGGCGGCCGCACGCCCAGGTGCCGCCGTGGGGTCAGCGTCGCCTTGCCAGACCTGCCGGGCGCCCCGCGCGCGACGATCTCCCTGGCCAGGGTCTCGAGCGCGGAGCTCGCGCCCTGCCCCGCGTCATCGGCTGCTGGGCTGCCGTCGGCGGCGCGGGAGCCCAGCGCCTGCTCGAGCAGGTCGAACAGCTCGCGAGCTTCCCAGGACATGGCCGGATGCGCCGCGAGCTCGATCGCCGACCCAGCCTGATGGCGCAGGCCCTGGTCGAGGGCGTCATCGACGGCTGCGCGGCGTGGCGGATCGCCGTCGGGATCAGGCGTCCCGATGAACGCGGCCAGGTCTGAGACAACCTCTCGGCGAGCGGTGAACAGCTCGTCGTAGCCCACGATGATCCTGGGGTACTTGATCGTGTTCACGATCCCCGTCGCCATGTAGTGGGTCCATAGGGCGACCCCGTCGGCGAGCCCGATCCCGTTCCGACGCTCGAGCGACCTGGCCACGGCGAGGGGATGGCGGTGAACGACCACGTGGCCCGCTGGAGCCATGACCGTCCGCCAGAACGGCAGCGTGAGCGACGTGCGCGGATCCTTGAACCCCCACACCGGATGCGTGCCGAAGTCGCGCGCGATCAGCTGACGGCAGCGTTCGCGCAGGTCGTCGAGCGACGGCGCGAGCTCCCACCCAGCCCCGAGCGCCGGCGGATCGCGCCACGTGCCTCCCATTCGCGCCAGCAGCTCATCGCTGGCGCGCATCAGCGCCCGGTGCTCGTAGAACCCCCTGTCGTTGTCGTCCGCGATCGGTCCGATGAGGCGGTCGGGCTCGCCGAGATAGAGACCCAGGATCTGCAGGACGCTGGTGATCGCCGACGTCCCGGCCCGATGGCAGCCGAGCACCACATAGCTCCGCTGCGGCTCCGAGCCGGCGGCGTCCGTCACGTCGAAGAGTCAGAACCAGCCGCGCCGGCGGCGGCCGCGGGTGCGGGTGCGGGTGCGGGTGCGGGTGCGGGTGCGGCACGGTAGGCGATCAACACCCGACGGTAGGTGCGCTCGATGCCGGGCGCCTCGTGGCCGACCAGGATCTTCGCGCAGCCCGCCGCCCGCAGCATGTTGGACACGGCCGCCGGTCCCAGCGACCACCACGGCTTATCCCGGTCCTGCGGACCGACGTGCGGATGAAACCGGCACAGCGTGCCATCGCCGCCGGGATCCCGGTAGGTGGCGTGGGCGAGTACGAGGCACCCCCCTGGCCGGAGCATCTGGACCGCGTGGCGGAGCGCGAGAAACGGGTCTCGTAAGTACTCGAGCGCCTCCAGATGCAAGACCAGATCGAACTCTTCATCCAGGCGAAACTGGTTCAGGTCGGCGAGGTGGAAGCGTGCTTCCTCGATCTGGGCGACCTGCGCCAGGTAGCGCGCGATATCCACGTCCACAGACGAGGGGTCGACGCCGGTGACCGTGAGCCCGTACTCCCGGGCGAGCTGTAGCGAGTTGTGGCCGATGCGGCAGCCGATGTCGAGCGCCTTGCCGCCCTCGAGGCCCTCCGGAAGGTGGTCGGCAAAGGTTCGGAAGAGGGCGAGGGGATCTTCAACAAACGGCTCGCCGTGCTCGAACTCCGTCGTGCTGACCCCGTTGGAGAATTCGATTGCCCAGTGCCACGGGGCCCAGGCCGCCAGATGCTCGCGCAGCTCGGCGGCATCCACGTCGGTCTCGATCGTCAAACCGCTGCCCTGCGCCCCCGCCAGCGTCATCGCTCGGCCCGGTTGCTTGCGACGCTTGCCATCGGGAGCCAGGATATCCCCAGCGACACCGACCGGCGACATCAGGCCGGCGGCACCGGATGGGGGTGTACGCTCGCCGGGCGAATGTCGGGGCTGGACTTCCTCGTGATCGGGGCCCAGAAGGCGGGCACGACGACCCTTTGGCAGCTCCTGCGCCAGCACCCGCAGCTTGACCTGCCCGCCGCTAAGGAGGCGCCGTTCTTCGCCGACGATCGCCTGTACGCGCTCGGGATGGAGCACTACGAATCGAGCTTCTTCGGCCCGCGTCGGCACGGCGTCCTGCGCGGCACCGTCTCGCCCCAGTACATGTCCGACAGTGCCACCCTCGGCGCGCCCGACATCGCCTCCCGCATCGCTCACGAGCTGGCTGACGTCAGGCTCGTCGCCATCCTGAGAGACCCCGTCGAGCGCGCCGTCTCGCACCATCGGATGACGGTCAGGCGCGGGTACGAGCGCCGCCGCGCCGACCGGGCACTGCAGGAGCAGCTCAGCCCGGCCGCGCTTCGCGCCGCCCGTCAGCCGGTCGGCGCGGTCACGCCGGCTGACGCTGTGGCCCGCGTGTACGCCAACAGCCGCTACGTCGTCGGCGGCGAGTACGGGCGGATCCTCGCCGCCTATCGCGGCCATTTCGAGCCATCCCGCCTGCTGATCGTCCTGACGTCAGAGCTCGCGGCGGATCCGGGCGCGCTGCTGACCCGGATATTCCGGTTCCTCGGCGTCGATGAATCGTGGCAGCCGGCGGATGTGGACGTCCGGCACGCCGTCGGCAGTGACCGCACCCGGGTCGCGCCGGAAGATCTCCGCGCGCTTGGCCCGGCGCTCGCGCGGGCGATACCCGGGGCGCCGATCGGCGCTTTTGAGGTTGCGCTGCTGGAGTGGAACACGCTTGCCGGCCCTCCGGCGGGCCGACTGCCGGAGGATCTCGAGCGGCGACTGCGCCGGCACTTCGCCGCTGACGCGCGACGGCTGCAGGACGACTGGGGCGTGAGCGTCCCCTGGGAGGCGGCGCCGGCCGCCGCCGGCCCGGCGCCGGTGCCGCGGCGCCCGCCGCCGTCATCGGGTGCGCCACCGCTCGGCAGCGAGCGGCTGGCGGGCGTCGACCGCATCGCTGATGGCATCGCCACCGCCCTCGCCAGCGCCACCGGGTATGCGCTGATCAACGTCCAGGCGCGAGAGGCGCCACTGCTCGATGAGAAGACGTGGCCCCAGGGCCCCCAGCTCGCGGAGATCGGAGTGCGGCACGCGCCGGGGGTCGCCGCCGCCGCACTGCGCCGGGCGATCGCTGACGCCGACGCTGTCGCCGGACCGTGGGACGGTGAATCTCCGGCGGCATCGAGGCTCGAGCAGGTCCTGGGCGATCAGGATCTGCGCCCCCAGCTGCGCTGTCGGTCGACCCTGGCCCATGAGCTGCTGGGGGTTGATCCGTCGACCGGGAGGCAGATCTCGAGCCCACCCCTCAACGACATTCTCGGCGGTCTTCGTCTGGCTGCCGTCTGTCCGGCGGCGGCCGTCGACTGGGTGACCTTCCAGGCACAGGAGCGAACGCTGCGCAGAGCCGAGGACCAGGTGAGACCCGGCGAGCTCGACGTGCGGGTGGCGGTCGCCCTGGACGACCTCAGCGAGGTCGATCGTGTCCTGCTGGCGCTGGGAGCCCAGCGGGAGGCGTATGACGCCGTGCTGGTACACGGAGATCTCGCCGCCAGGCTGGCGTGTGTGCGCATCGCCCGCGAGCTCGAGGTGGTGGCGCTCGACCTCGGCTTCCCGCTCGCGCGGTTCCTGCACCCGGGATACAACCAGCGATCGGCGCGGCTGGCCCGCGCGCGGTGGGAGGTGCAGGAGTATCTACGAGGCCTGCGGGCGCCCGAGCCGGATCCGCGTCACCCGCTGGAGGGTCGGCTGGTGCGAACGCCCGGCGGCCCGACCGTCTACGTCGAGCGCGGACGGACTCGACTCGTCGAGCACCCGGCGCTGTTGGCCCTGTTCGATCACGAGCCGCAGGTCGTGGCCGCGGAAGCGGTGGAGGCGCTGCCTCGCGGTGCGCCGCTCGCCGTTGTCCACGAACGGCTCACCGGCCCCTTCGTCCTGCTGGATGGGCGCCGGCGAGCGGTGGAGCTCGGGGTGACGCTGCTCGAGGTGGACGACCTCGCCCTCACGGAGATCCCGCAGGCCGCTTCGCCGTTTTCGTGGCCGCCCCAGGTGTGAAGGTCACATCCCCAGGAACGTCCCGCGGGGAAATACTCGGGCCCGCCGCTCTCGATTCATGATCTCGGCGATCTGCTCGAAGTCACGTTGGCGGCCGTGGAGAACGCGGACGCGATCGGCCACGTGTCCGCACTGCGGCGTCCGATAGCAGTATTCGAACCCGACCACGCAGATCTTCAGGCCGTGGCGCCAGGCGCAGTTGCGAAACGCCGGCTGGTCGGCGTAGCCGTCGTCATTGCCGGCGTCCGCGAACGGCGGCTCAGCGCGCCAGCGCTGGTAGGTGGCCAGCCAGTCGGTCAGGAAGGCCGCGGTGGCCTCGTTGGCGCGCCACGCGATCAGACCGGTATGGAACTCGTAGAAGGCGCGCGGCACCTCGGGATCGTCCAGGCCGCGGTAGCCCGGAGCGTGGCAGGCGATCAGGTCGTAGTGGTCGAGCACCGCGAACAGCTCCGTGATCTCGTCGAGCACGTAGGTGTCGGCGTCCAGGTACACGGTGCGCTGAAACGGCGATTCGATCATCGACCGGATCTTGTCGGCGTAGGGATTGCCGCTGGGCTCGCCGGCGCGCATCTGCACGCCGTCGTCGCCCGACTCGCCGCGCTGATCGGTGCAGATCAGATGCGGGATCTGATTAAAGCGCCGCGACGAGCGCGCCGACACGAGCGCCTCGGCCAGGAAGGGCTCGCCGGTCGCCGAGTAGAGGACTCCCTCCGTCGACCCCGGAGCACGCCCGTTTTCGGCGGCCTGGGTGGCCGGCTCCTGGCTCGCCGGCTGATGGCTCGCCGGCTCATGGCTCACCGGCTCATGGCTGGGCAGTCGGCGGTGCAGGTCGCGCAGCGATGACCGGGGCTCCGCGCATACCGCCGCAGTGAGCGCCTGCAGCCGAGCGACGAAACGCGACACCTTCTCGGGATCGTGGACCCGCGGGTCGAACTCGGCCAGGGAACGGTCCCCCTCGGCATGGCGCTCCACGTCCACGGCAAACCTGGATGTGGCTCTCGCCTCGCGGGGGAGCGACTCGATCTCCAGCCCCCCGAAGCGCTTCGGGGCCGGATCGTTTGACACTCCGAACTTCACCTTGACGGACGGGGACCCGACGCCGCGGCGGCGCAGCTCCGCCGTCCGGCGCAGGTCCGGGATCGTGGCGTGCGCGCTCGTCTCGATCACGACGTCGCGCACCTGCCCCAGCCACTCGACGAAGCTCGGCTCGCCCGCCGGGCGCAGGCGCACGAAGGCGCGGTTGATGAATGGGCCGATCATCGTCTGAAGCTCGGCCCGCCGCCGGCTGGTGACGAAGATCTCGATCAGCAGGTCGTCGGCGTCGGCGTCGAGCGCGAGCAGCGCGGCGAACGTCGCCAGCCTGGTCATGAAGAAGGTGGCCCCGACCTCGCGACCGATGCCGTCAAGAGCCTCCGTGCACCCGGACGGCAGCTCCCACTCGAGCCGGCCGTCCGGTGACCGACCCGCCGTCCACCGACGCCGACCGCCCGAACGGGAGTCTCAGCGGCTCCGGCGCCGGCTGCAGCCGGCGCTCCCACCAGTCGACCTCGGCCCCATATCGCGGCGACTTCGGGCCGGTCAGGCGAGCCCATTCCCAGGCGGCGTAGTCGGCGTACTGGAGCGGTGGCGTCTCCGGGAGTGGCGAGGGTCTGCGGTCCCGCTCGGCCTCGTAGAGCACGGCGAGCTCGTCGAAGAAGATCCTCCACGACAGCGCGTCGGTGATCACGTGGTGGCTGAGGCGGAGTAGCTGGTGGTCGTCGTCGGCGAGCCGCAGGAGGCGCAGGCGCAGCAGCGGGCCGTGTCTGAGGTCGAACGGACGCCGCGTCTCGGCCGACAGGATCGCGGCGGCGCGACGCTCGGCATCGGGGTCGGAGCGCAGATCGTCCACCGCCACGTCTTCCAGCGGGGCTGGATGGACCAGCTGGACGAGCCGACCGTCGGCCTCGGCGAACGTGGTGCGCAGGATCTCGTGGCGGCGCACGATCTGCGCCAGGCTGCGCCGCAGAGCGTCCACATCGAGCACGCCCCGGAGGCGATGGGCGCTGACCATCGTCAGTTGCTCGGGGTTTCGCTGGGCGACCAGCCACATCCACCTCTGTGCCAACGAGGCCGGCGGTGCGCTGCGAGGCCGCAACGGCGTGGCCTCGTCGTCGCCTGCCCCGACCGCCTCCCCCGCCAGCAGCTCGGCCATGCTCGCCACCGTCACCTCACCGGCGAAGACCCCCAGCTCGAGCTCGACCCCGAACGTCTGATGGACCTCGGCAGCCAGCACCGCCGCGGTCAGCGAATCGCCGCCAAGGTCGAGGAAGCCGTCGTCCAGATCGATGTCATCGCGTTCGAACGCGTACCGCCACAGGCCGAGCACCAGTTCCTCGGTCTCGGTCAGCGCGCGCGGGACCGGCGCGGTGACCGGCACTGGCGACTCGGGCTCGGCCAGGCGCGCACGGTCCACCTTGCCGTGGGGTGTGAGCGGCAGCGAACCAACCGGGACGATCGCCGCCGGAACGGCGTAGCCGGGCAGGACGGTCCGCAGCGAGCGACGCAGCTCGGCGGTGTCAACAGTCTGATCCGGGGTCACAGTGACGTACGCCGTGAGCCGGGTGTCACCTCGTGGCGTTGTCCTGGCCACGACGGCAGCACCGTCCACCGACGGATGCCCGGCCAGCGCCGACTCCACCTCTTCGAGCTGCAGGCGATACCCACGCACCTTGACTTGAGCGTCGGCGCGTCCGATGACCGTCAACTCACCGCTCGCCGAACGTTGCCCGAGGTCACCGGTCCTGAACCGGCGCTCGCCGTCGACCATCTCAAAGCGGGCGCTGGTGAGGGCATCGTCGTGCCAGTAGCCGAGCGCCAGGTAGTCACTCTGCACGACGATCTCGCCCGCCTCCCGCCCTGGCACCGGCCGGCCCGCTTCGTCGAGCAGCAGCAGGCCGATGCCCTCAGCCGGGGTACCCACCGTCAGGCGCCCCTCCGGCGGCTCCTCGCTCAGGGGCATCAGCGCCTGCGCCATGATCCCGGCCTCCGAGGAGGCCAGCACGCTCGCCAGCACGCACTCACCGCCGAACAGCCGGCGACAGGCCTCGAAATCGGTCCGCAGCCCTGCCTCTGATGCCAGCCGCACCAGCCGCACACCGCCAGTGCGTTTCCCGCGCACGGTCCGGGCGAAGTTGCGCAGCACGGACGGCACGGTGTCGAAGACGGTCACCTGCTGATCGGTCAGCCACTCCCCTAGACCGGTTACACCACGTTCCATGATCGGGAACGGGCAGAGCGCCGCGCCGTTGAGCAATGCCGTCCACGCCGTCGCCAAGCCCTGGCCGCCGCTCAACGCGGCCAGCCAGGCAATCCGGTCGTCGGGCTGGACCCCCAGTCCATTGGTGTAGCGCAACACGTTGTGGAGCATGTTGCGATGGCTGTGCATGACCAGCTTCGGGCGTCCGCTCGAGCCCGAGGTCGAGATCACGAAGGCCAGGTCGTCAGGCCCCGGCGAACCAAGCGGAGCCGGAGTGCGACCGTCGGGGCGTCCGCCGGGCCCGATGATCGTCTGTGCTTCGGCGAAGCCGGCGGCGCGCCCGTGCGCGGCATGCGCTGTCTCGGTCACGAGGAGTCTGGGCCTCAGCGCCTCGCGGATCTCCGACAGTCGGGGCGCGGGGTCGCTCGGATTGAGGGTCAGCACCGCCAGCCCGCAGCGCAGGGCGCCCAGCACGGCGGCGATCTGCTCGCCGCCGTGTCCGAGTAGCACCGCGGCGATCGGAGCATGCTCGAGATCATCGTCCCCGCGATCGACGATCGCCTGCGCGTAGCGACCCGCGAGCGCGTGAAGCTCGGCGTAAGTCAGGGCGCCCCGCGAGGCGATGACGGCGGCGCGGTCAGGCTGTTGCTCGGCCTGCCGCTCGAAGCGGGCTGGAATCGAGCTGGCGGTCTCGTCCTCTGACCAGTTCACCCCGGCCAGATGCTAGCTGCCGAGCGTCAATTCGCCATACTCCCAGCGGGGGGTTTCGAGTGCGGACGACAAGACCTTCAATCGCCGTCGTGGGCGGGGGCATCACCGGGGCGTTCGCCGCCTACTTCTCGAGCCGCCTCGGTGCCAAGGCCACCATCATCGAGCGCGACGAGATCGCCGCTCAGGCCTCGGGACACAACGCCGGGGGTCTGAACCCGCTGCACGGGCCGGGTGTCCCAGGTCCGATGCTGGAGCTGGCGCTGGCGTCGATGCGTCTTCACCTGGAGAGCTGGGATGACATCCGCCGGCTGTCGGGAATCGATTTCGGGGGTCGTCCGGCGAGCAGACTCCAGCTGGCGTTCGGCGAAGCCGAGACTTCCGAGCTGGCGGCAAGCGCCGCGCTCTACTCCGCGACCGCGGGCTTCGCGGCCCGCCTGCTGTCCGCCGCCGAGCTCCGGCGCGCCGAGCCCCGGGTGAGCCCGGACGCGGTCGCCGGGCTGCTGACCGAGGGCAACGCCCGGGTCGACGCCGTCAGTTACGCGCGCGCGGTGTCGGCGGCGGCGGTGAAGCTCGGCGCCACCGTCGTCAGCGGCCAGGCCTGCGCGCTCGATCACTCCGACGGTCGCGTCACCTCGGTGCGGGTCGACTCGGCGGCGATCGACTGCGACAGCGTCGTGATCGCTCCCGGGCCCTGGTGCGACGCCCCGGCATCGTGGCTGGATACCCGGCTGCCGGTCGAGCCGGTCAAGGGCGAGCTGCTGCTCGCCCAACCGGATACTCCGGTCCCAGCAACCGAGATCACCTGGCGCGGTTTCGGCGTCTACCCGGCGAGCGGCGGTCGCGTATGGCTCGGCGGGACCGAGGACCGGGCCGGCTTTGACACCTCGGCGACGGACTCGGCGCGAAGGCGCATCCTCGATGGCATCGATCGACTGCTCCCCGGGGTCGGCAGCGCGAGCATCGTTCGCCAGGTCGCCGGTCTGCGGCCGATGACGCCCGACGGAGTGCCGATTGTGGGGATTCCGGTCGGCTGGGAAAACGTTTGCCTGGCCACCGGGGCCGGGCGCAAGGGCATGCTGCTGGGGGCCGGCCTGGGCCTGGCGGCCTCAGAACTTCTCCTGCGCGGTGGCACGCGCCTCCCGATCGGCCCCTGCGACCCGGCCAGGCCGGCAATCCAGCAATGAGCTCCGGCGACGGCAGCGCCACGATTCGCCGCGCCGACTTCCGCACCGTTTGCACCGCTTGCGGCAAAGACCTGTCGGACGCCTTTCACCCGTCCTGTCCCGAGTGCGGTGCGATGTCGGACATCGCCTACGACCTCGCCGCCGTGAAGCTCCGGGACTCCGCTAATCCGTATCGCCGGTTCATCGACCTCCTGCCGATCGCCGATCCTGAACTGCTGCCGGACGCGCGGTTCACCCCGGTCGTGCACGCTCGCCGGCTCGGCGCCGAGCTGGGCCTCCCGTGGCTGTACCTCAAGGACGAGACGGGTCACCCCACCGGGACCACCAAGGATCGGATGGCGGCGGTCGCGCTCCCATATCTCTACGAGTGCGGCGTGCGCGGGTTCACCACCAGTTCGACCGGCAACAGCTCGAGCGCCTACACCCATGCCATCGACCGGATCCCCGAGCTCGTGATGTACGTTTTCACGGCCGCCGCCTTCCGCGACCGACTCGCCATCGCCGGCGGCGATCAGGTGATCGACATCGTGCTCGAGGACGCCACCTTCGTGGAGGCGTTCGCCGCTGCGGGCCAGTTCGCCAAGCTTCACGGGTTGGCCTCGGAGCGAGGTTTTTTCAACCCCGGGCGCCGGGAGGGCCTGAAGCTCGCCTGGCTCGAGGCGGCTGAACAGGTCCCGCGGCCGATCGACTGGTATGTCCAGGCGATCTCGAGTGCGATGGGCGTCTACGGGGTCTACAAGGCCGCGCGCGAGCTCGAGCAGCTGGGCCTGGCCGGACGTCCGCCACGGCTGCTGTGCGTCCAGCAGGAAAGCTGCGCGCCGATGGTCTCGGCGTGGCGCGACGGCGCTGAGCAGATTCGACCCTCGGACATCGTCTCCCGGCCCCGCGGCATCGCGGCGGCGATCCTGCGCGGCGATCCGACCCGCACCTATCCGCACGTCCGCCGGATCGTCGTTGAGAGCAACGGCACCTGCGTGGCGGTCTCCGAACGCGAGATTCGCGACGCCCGCCGCCTGGTCGAGGAGCTCGAGGGCATCTCGCCCTGCTTCGCCGCCGCCGCGGCGCTCGCCGGCTTGGCCAAGCTGCACCGGCAGGGCGAGGTGCCGGCCGACGACACCTTCCTGGTGAACCTCACCGGCGGTGAGCGGGCCGGCACGCCGCCCGACCCCACGACCCACCGGCTGCCGCGCCGCGGGGCCGGCTGGGACCTCGGCTCGGTTCCGGTTCGGTTGGCGGGATGAGCCCACCGCCCTCGACCGCCGCACCGGCGCCTGCTCCCCGTGCGCCTCGCGTGGCACACCCGGAGGTCTCGCTGCTCGTCCTGGCCCACGACACCCCGCGCGAGGTGCAGGCCCTGCTCGACAGCATCGTCCGTAATACCCGCGAGCCCTACGAGATCCTGCTGATCGACAATGGCTCCAGCTTCGCCGGCCGGGAGGCGCATACCGCGCTGGCCGAGGCCTACGGCGCCAGGCTGATCCCGCTCGACGCCAACGTCACCTTCTCGATCGCCAACAACCTCGGCGTGCGTGTCGCCATCGGCCGGGAAGTCGTTTTGCTCAACAGCGACGTCGAGGTCACGCACGATTGGTTGCGAAACCTGCGGGCGGCGCTGCATTCGGCTCCGGACGTCGCCATCGTCGGACCGCGCACGACCTTTTCCCGCGCCGCCCAAGGCGGTGTCTGGCTCGATGACTCCACGCCAACCGGCGTGCAGCAGTTCGGGCGCTTCTTCAACCATTCCGATCCGACGCGCTGGTTCGAGACCGACTGGCTCGCCGGCTTCGCGCTGCTGGCGCGCCGCACCGCGTGGGACGCGGTCGGGGGGCTGGATGAGACGATCCCGTGGCACGGTCTTGAGGACCGCGCGCTCGGCGACGCGCTGCGAGCCGCCGGCTGGCGGGCGCTCGTGGCCGGCGACACGTTCGTCTACCACGCCGGCCACCGGACGTTCGAGGGTGCACGGATCAACCGGACCGCCACGCGCATCGGGCGCCCGTCGGTTGCGCCGGCGGCAGGCTCGAGCGCCCACGGGCGCCTGATCAAAGACAGCCGGGGACTGGTGTTCGAGGTACGGGACGGTGTTGCCTGCCACCTCGAGATCCCTCCCGGTCTGATCGCGGACCGGCGACGGATCGAGGACGCGGCGGCCGGCGAGCTCGACGAACTGTCGGTGGGACCACCGATCAGTGCCTGCCGGGTCCGCGGCACGGACGAGGTGTGGGTGCTCCACGGCGCCGTCCGGCGGCCCGTGCGCGGCGATCCGCAGCGGATCCGCAGGCTGCCCTGGGTCTGGCAGGCCGAGCCCGGCGAGCTCGATCATCTGGCCGACGGCCCGGTCGTGCAGGTTGAGGACGCTCTCGCGGCCGTGCCCGACATCCCGGCCTGGCTTCCGTTCAATCCGGCGGAGCTCGTCCTCGAACGGCTCGCCGGCGTCGAGACGGTCGCGGCCGAGATAGGCGCGGCCATCGACGCCGAGCAGGGGTACGCTCTGATTCGTCTCGAGCCCGACGACGTCCTCGTGCTCAATCAGGAGATGTGGCCGGCGCGCCCGCTCGACCCGGGCTATGCCGGGGTTTCGCAGGACCCTGCCGAGGTGGCGCGGGCCCTGCGCCAGGCGATCGTGGCTGCCGATGCGGTCGCGGTCACCGAGGACCCCTCACCGCTCGCCGGCACACCGCTGCTGCAACGGGTCATGTTCCACTACGACCTCTACCCCCGCCGGATGTGCTCCTCCCGGGTCAGCGCAGACCTGATGGGCATCGATCCCGAGACCGGTGCCAGGACCGGTCCGGGGCCGCTGGCGGCGCTGCTGGCGGGCCGGCGGATCGCCTTGGTGTGCTCGGAGGACCCGGGGACGGAAAATCAACCGTCGCGTAGCGGCGCGGAGGATGGCCTGGACGTTCGCCTCGTTGTCGGTCTCGATGAGCTGTCCGAGCTCGATTCCGTGTTCCGGACGCTGGCCGCACAGCGAGGCGCCTTCGACGTCGTGCTGGCTGCCACCGGTCTGCCGGCGAAGCCGCTGTGCGCGCGTCTGGCCCGAGAGCTGGACATCATCGCCCTGGACATGGGAAGCGCGCTCGACGACGTCGTTTACCCGCCGGTGGCGGTGGCACAACCCGAGGCCAGGGCCGGGTAGCTGGTGGTCGCGGCGAGCGACGGGCGGTCATGGCACCGAGCGGCGGGGCGGTCATGGCACCGAGGGGCGGTGGTCGGCGCCGAGCGCGATATTGCGCGCCGAGGGAGGGGTTGACGCGCGCGGCGTTGCTGGGCTGGGAACGGTGGCCGGGCTGCGAAAAGCAGGCGTGGCGCGACGTGGGTCGTCTGGGTTACCGCATGGGTAAGTGGATCGCACCACGCCCCGGGAGTTCGGGGCCGAACCGTCAAGCGTCTGTGGCGGCGCGTGTCGAAACTAGGCCGAGCGGCCGCGGACCTTGGGGTGGTGTCCCTGTCCGGGACGGGCGACGATGAGCCGGTGACTGCGCAGGGGCGGCACCGCCGCCAGCGCGCCGTAGGCTCGCCCGACCCGGCGGGCCAGCGGGGGGGCGAGCGTGATCGAGCGCGACCGCACGCCGGAGCCCAGCCCGCGGCGCACCTCGCCCAGGCGGATCAGCCGGGTGTCGGGGTTGCGGGTCATCACACGCGGCTCCCAGACGACGATGGCACCGCCGGGAACGAGGACGCGTCGCGCTTCGCCCAGCGCGACGTTGACATCAGCCGCCGACCCCATGCCCGACAGAACGGTGAACAGCGTCACCAGGGCGCAGCTATCCGAGCTCACCGGGAGCGAGCGCACGTCGCCGCACCGCACGGTGGCCCCGGGGACACGCTCGGCCGCAGCGCTCGCGCGGTCGGGCAGCAGTTCCACTCCGACCAACCGCCGGGCAGGAATCCCCTCCGCGCTCAGCCGCGCCAGCCACCAGCCCGAGCCACAGCCCGCGTCGAGCAGCAGGCCTCCCGGGTCCTGCTCGGCCAGCGCCGCCAGCGTCGCCCGCGCCAGCTCGTCACGGATCGCGGCGTTCCCCGGGTTGCTCGCATCCCAGGAGCGCCGGCGGCGCGGATCGCCCGCGTAGCCGCCGAACACCCGGGCGAGGCGCTCCTGCTCGCGGTCGCCGCCTCGCGCCATGGCCGCACCATACCTCGCCGTCGTCACCGCAAATCCGGACGTTTTGCCATGACGGCCACTTAGCATGTGGCCGGTGTCATCTCGCCCGGCGCAGCCCGTCGATCGGCCTCGCACCGCGCTGATCCTGGTCCGCAACACCGTGAGCCATGACAACCGGGTCCTGCGAGAGGTGCAGACGCTTTGGGGCGCCGGATTCTCGGTCCTGGTGGCGGGCGTCGTCTCGACCTCGGCTCCGGAGCGGCGCACGCGAGTCGCCGGCGTCGACGTGATCCGCCTCGATCCGCTCTCCGGCCTGCGCCGCGCTGGCCGGGCACGGCAGGCGCCCCGCCCGGGCGCGGCGGGCGGCGCGCCGCAGCCCCTCGCCGGCGCTCACATCCGGCGCAGAGCCAGGCGGGCGCTGACCCGGGTGGCGGCAACCGCCGGTTACTACGCGCGGGGCACCGCGCTGTGCTGGCGGATGCGGCCCGCCCTAGTCCATGCAAACGATTACAACACCATGTGGATCGCGCTCGCCGCCAAACTGTTGTGCGGCAGCCGGATCGTCTACGACTGCCACGAGCTCTGGCCCGATCGCAACGGCCGCCCAGAGTGGAGACCGTGGCTGCTCGCATGCGAGATGTCGTTTGTGCGCGCCGCCGACGCCACCATCACCGCCAGCCCGGGATACGCGGACGCGATCGCCCGCCGCTACCGGGTCCCGCGCCCGGCGGTGATACGCAACATCCCGGCCGTGGACGGCGCCCGCGCAAGGGAGCGCGGCGCCGCGCCGGATGAGCCCCTCGCCATCTATCTCGGCGGCGTTATGCCGGGGCGTGGTCTCGAGGAGGGGATCGAGGCGCTGGTGCGTGTCCCCGAACTGCGGCTGCGGCTGGTCGGGCCGGGCCGCGACACCTACCGGGACAGCCTGCTGCGGCTCGCCGAGCGCCGCGGGGTCGCGTCCCGCGTCCAGCTACGACCCGCGGTCGCGCCGGCAGACGTGGTGGCGGCGATCGCGCCGGCCACCTTTGGGCTGATGCTGATCCAGCCAGTGTGCCGAAGCTATGAGCTGACGCTGCCCAACAAGCTGTTCGAGTACGCCGCCGCCGGCGTGCCGATGCTCGCGGCCGATCTGGAGGTGATCGGCCGGATGGTGCGCGAGCACGGGCTGGGCGAGGCGGTGCCTCCCGGTGACGTGGCGCAGATCGCGGCGGCGATGAGACGCCTGATCGAGCCGGGGCGCAACCACGAGCTGAGGGTGAGCGTACGCTCCTTCGCGCAGGCCGATCCATGGGAGCGCGAGCGCGAGGCACTGGCAGCCGTGTACGAGACGACGGTGCCGCGGGAGTGACGGCGCCCCCCGCTTACGGGCTCCAAGTGAGGGATCGGCCGTCAGGAATGAAACGCCATGCTGCCCCGCTGCCCTGCTGCCGCATGGTCGTTGACGGCAGTTGGGGCCGCGACGTATCCTCCCCGGTCATCTGCGCGTCCATGATGGACATGGGGTCCTGTGAATAGCCAACCCGCTGTGGGCGAGCCACGTCATTCGCGGCGCGCGATGTTGGGCGTGCTCGGAACGAGTGTTATGGCCGGCGTCGGGGCCGCGGCCCTGTTGCCGGCGGACGCTGATGCTGCCGGTACCGGCACCGGCACCGGCAGCGGCACCGGCGCCGGAACCGGATCCGGATCCGCCGCGGGGAGGACACTCCCCGGTCCGGTCGAGATCTTCGGCACGGTGCCGACCGACGTACAACTGATCGTCAGCGGTGCTCGCTCGCAGGCCGCGAACCTCGTGCAGATCCAGCAATCCTCGGGCGCGACCTTGATCGTCGTGGATAACAACGGTCACATCGGCATCGACAAGCCAGATCCGGTGAATGCGTCGATCTACATCGGATCCGGTACCGGCAGCCTCACCGATCGGCAGGGGAGTGGGCTGGAGGTCAAGATCGACACGAGCACCAGCGGTGAGCAGCCGGATGGCATTCGCTCCAACGTCCGCGTCGTGCCCGGGACGCCGAGCACGTCGGTGCGGGGAATGCTGGCCCAGCTCGACGTTGACGGCGGCATCAGCGGCGGCAGATCCGACTGCGTGGCCTTGTGGGGTGAGACGCTCGTCACGTCCGCGTCGAGGTCTGCGGCCTACCGTGACACCTGGGGCCTCAATACCGACGTCGAGATATTCCCCCTGCCCGGCGGCGCTCTGAACCCGTACGCCGGTGCCGCCGTCGGCGCCGAGATCGGGGTGCACAACGGAGGTGGAACCCCCAACGACGGGGGGCCGCTGACGTTGGTGTCCCAGGGTTACAAGGTCAACGGGCGGGGCGACAACGGTGTCGCCTTCGGCGCCATGATCTCATCCGGCACTGGGACATTGACACCGGACCCCAATGCAGCCAATCAGATTCACTGCAACATCCTCATGCCCGCCAACGACGGGCGCGGGCCCTCCGAGTTCGCCATCTTTTACGGCGCCACCGCGGCGGGCAACGTTCCCGAGGTCGATCGCGACAATCCGCCTCGCTTCTACGTCGACGCCTCGGGCCACATGTTCGTCCAGAGTATTGGTGTCGGCAACTCGATACCCGCGCGCCATCACGGCCGACAAGTTGGGGCGGTCCCAGTCCGCACGAGTGCCGGTATGGGGGCCGTGGCCGGATATGTCCCGATTTACGATCGGGCCTGGTAACCCATGAGCTCTGACAGCGATTACGAGTTCCTGCTCGACGAGGAACGCGCGGGCCTGCTGGCCGGCCAGCAGCACCAGCTCGAGAGGGAGCACTACGTGAACTCGCTCAACTTGCGGGCCGCGCTCGAGCTGGGCGAGATCGACGGAGCCCAGGAACAGATCGCGATGGCCCGCAGGAATCTGGACCTACTCGAGCGCAAGCTCGCCTTTCTGCGCGCCGAGCGAGCTCGGGTCAACGGGACTTGAGTGCCGTCGCGGTAGCGCCACAGTCGCGGGCCGGCGGTCGTCGCCGCCAACCCGATCGGTGGTGGCTCGCCGTCTGCCTGCTGGTCGCGGTGCGCACCGTGCTGTCACTTCACGACATCGCCCTGCCCGGCCTACAGCAGGACGAGACGGCGTTCGTCAACGCCGCCACGCTGAGACTCCCGGGCCTCGACATCTCGAGCTCCTTCCACGGGATCCCCCTGATGATGGTCCCCTACGTCGGATCGCTGAAGTCTTGGCTTTACGACCCACTGTTCAGCGTGTTCGGAACATCGGCGACGACGATCCGGCTGCCGGTGGTGGTGATAGTGGGCGCCGGGCTCCTGCTGCTTTACGCCGCGCTCAGCATCCTGATCAACCGCCCGGTCGCCCTGCTCACGGTTGGGCTGCTCTGCTTTGACAACAGCCTGTTCTGGCTCACTCGGAACGACGTCGGCCCATCGGCGATCGAGTTCGGGCTCAAGTGCGCGGCGCTGTTCTGCGCCGCTCGCTTCGCGCGCTCCCCGCGGCGTTGGTGGGTCGCGCTGCTTCTCGCCAGCCTTGCGCTGGGCGTCTTCAACAAGCTCAACTTCATCTGGGTCGTCAACGCCGCACTAGTCGTGTCGCTGCTGCTGGTTGCCCAGTACCGCCGGACTCTGCGCGCGCATCGGCACCTCTTGACCGCGTGGCTGGGCGGCCTGGCGGTGATCTACGTGAGCTGGGGCTTGTACTACTTCCTGAATCACGTCGCCGGTTCCGAGGGCCCTGGGACCGCGTTCGCGCAACGGTGGCTCGAATTCCGGCTCGGCATGGGCGGAGTCCTGTCCGGGACCTGGTTCTATGACTACGCGCTGGCCCCGCTGCCGGCGCGGACGGTGGTGGTCTGGATCGTCATCGGGGTATTCGCGATTGGCGCCGTGGCCAGTGTGACCCGGGGCGCGGTCCGCAATCTCAACGTTGCCTGGATGGCCCTGGCGACGCTGCTGATCGCCGTACAAATCCTGCTTACACCGCAGGCAACCGCGGGTTGGCATTACATCGCTGTCTATCCGTTCGTTACCGCCGTCGCCGCTTACGGCGCCTACGTGGTGGCGAGCGTTTTGCTGTCCCGCCGCGTCCTGCGCTACACAGCGCTTGCCGGTGTCGGCGTCGCCGGCTTGGCCTACAGCGGAATTCTGCTGGCCAAGTACTTCAATACTCTGACTTCGCGTGAGCCTCAGTTCTCCGCGTGGTCACCTGCGATCTACACCCTGAGTTCCGATCTGCGGAAGACGAAGGCCTCGATCTTCACCGCCGACTGGGGCATCTTCGAGCCGCTGTTTGCTCTGGACCCGTCAACCAGGTACACGGATTTGGCGTTCGCACTTCAGAATCCGGCACCGGCGAGCCTGGCGGCCGTCCGCGCCTCGGTCACCGACGTTGCGGGAGCTAAGCTGATCGTGACGCATCTGAACCCACAGCTGGTCTTCCCAACCAACAACGCAAATCTGTCTAAGGCATTTGCCGGTCACCTCCATCTCGACTACACGGTGACCGGGCAGAACCGCGTCCCGGTGTACCAGGTGTACAGCTACCACTGACGCATGACGTCGTCGGCTGGGAAGCCGGTATGCTGCTCAGAGGGTGTTAAAGCAGCCGTAGATAGTGAACAGCGGATTTACGACGTTCTGATGTTGGGCGTCGAGCATCAGCTGCTGGCCTACGAAGGAGGGCGGTGCTTCGGCTTTGTAGCAGCCGTTCGACTTCACGCTCATGTCGTAGGTGACCCCGGTTGTCTGGGGAAGGGCGCCGGGTGTTGCGGTCAGCACTTGGAGCGTGCATACCCAATCGTCGCCCGGGCCCTGGGTCGTTCCGGCTCGCCGGCGGCAGTTTGGAAGGATGTTGAGCTTTGAACCGCTCGGCACGTTGCGGCCGAGCAGCCGCTGTTGGAGCAGAGTCAGCTTGTTGAAGGCGGGGCTGATCGACGCCTCCATCCGCCGTTCCGTCACGCTGCCGGGACCCCAGTTTCCGGCTGCGCCGAGCGCCGCGATCACCACCGCCACTGCCACAACCACCCGCACCGGCATGACCCATCCGGGTCTGCGCACTACGGCGGTGCCGGCGAAGTCACGCCGCCGCAGGATCGCCCACGAGGCACCGAGACAAGCCAGGATCCAAACGACGCTGACCACACTGCCGAGGACCAGCGGCCCATAGAAGCGGGGCGTGGTGAGCAGCCCATGCCAGTCATCAAACGACGACGCGACCAGCAACGTGTGCACCCACACGCCGTTTCCCACGAGCGCAAGCAGCTCCATCCCGAGCGCGACCAGCACCGGCCCCAGCACCCCCATGATCCCGTTACGGGTCGCGACCGAGAACAGCACCGCCAGGCTTGTGAACGCCAACACCGGGAGGATGCTGACCAGCCAGCTGATCAGCACCAGGACGAGAGACTCGCGCGCGGAGAGCACGTTCCCGCTCAGGCCTACGAGTGGCTGGTCGCCGGTCAGCAGCAATCCTGCCACGAGGCTTGAGATCGCCGCCAGTGCGGTCAACGCGATCGCGAACATTCCCGCCGCGAGCACCTTGCCCGCAAACAGGTCCCAGCGGCTGCGGGACCGTGTCAAGACGGTCTTCCAGGTCTGGTAGCGATCCTCGGAGGAGAACAAGTCACCCGCGAGGATCCCCGCGATCACCGGGAACCCCCAGGACCCCGCGAACGACAGGACCACGAATGGGATCGCGAAGCCAGAGCTGTGGACCCAGACGCCCATGAGCGTGTCTGCCGGGACGCCGCTCTGCAGCCGGAGAATCGCCGCAAAGGCAAACGGGCCCAGCGCGAGCGTCAGCGCCAGCAGCCGCGTCGACAGCTGCGTGGCGAGCTTGCGCCGTTCAGCGCGGTAAGCGCTCAGTACTTTCATCCACCGCGGTCTCATCGGTGAGCGCAAAGAACATTGCCTCGAGCGGACTGGTCAGCTGCTCGAGACGACGGACGGCCACGCCGGCGGCACCAAGGCTGAGCACGAACGGGTCGAGCTTCTCCTCCCCCAACGCAATCCGAAGCTCACCGTTGGCGCCGAGGGTGGCCCGGATGCCCGGCTGACCCTCGGCGATCGCGAGCGCACGAACGTTGTCGCTTGTCATCATCCGATAGTCCGCCGGGGGGGCCTGCGCTCGCAGCTGCTCGACCGTCCCCTCCCACACCACCCGGCCCCGGCGAATCACGGTGAAGGCATCGCAGACCTGCTCGATCTCGCCGATCTGATGACTGCTGAGGAGCACGGAGACACCCTCCGAGGCAAGCTCCCTGACCAGCGCGGTCACGTCGCGCGCGCCCGCGGGGTCAAGCCCAGCCGTCGGCTCGTCCATCAATAGGAGCCTGGGGGCGCGCAACAGGGCGGCGGCGATGCCGAGACGCTGGCGCATCCCCGACGAATAACCGCTCACCCGATCACCGCTGCGACTCGCCAGCCCCACCTTCTCGAGTACTTCGTCGATGATGACGGCCGCGTCACCGCCATCCAGCTCGGCCAACAATTCGAGGTTGACGCGGCCCGACATGTAGGGGTAGAAGGTCGGGTCCTCGACGAACCCGGCGACACCATCCAGCACAACCGGCTCCGAGGCGCGGACCGGACGTCCCAGCAGCTCGATCGAGCCCGCATCCGGCGCCACAAGACCGAACAGCAAGCGCAGCAGCGTCGTCTTTCCGGCTCCATTGGGGCCGAGCAGGCCCCGGATCTCGCCCTCCTCGACGACCAGATCAACGCCGTCCAGGGCGCACACCGTGTCGAAGCGCTTTACCAATCCCCTGGCGGTCACAGCCGTCACGGCGCGGCACTATACGCACGGCGACATCCCGCTTCGCCGCCAAGCGGTCGCGCCAGCCCGTCGCTCAGCGGGCAGCCTCCCACGTGTCGGCCACGACCATCTGAACCTTCCGGCTCTCGACGCTGGGCTCCGATCGACGGGGTGTGTTCCGGTTCCCACGTTGTGACGATGCAATCTCGGCGATGCCATCTCGCCACCGCTCTGGCGCTTGCGCCCCATGGTCCACTAGCATACGATTGGGCGGAGGCGCGGACGTCGGGGAGGCCGGAGACCGTAAGGTTTTAGCGTGGCAGAAGTATCCGTCTTTATTAGCTACCGCCGCGACACCGACGCGGCACGAGCCGTCATGCTGGACCGCACGATTAGCGGCACGTTTAACCCGCGGGACCAACCGCCCCCAGTCAGCATCTATCGCGACACATCTGAGCGGCTCGGGGTGCCTTGGCCACAAGAGATACGCGAGCGGTGTAGTGCCGCTGACATAGTCTTGGTGGTTATTGGGCCGAAGTGGCTCGAAGCGCGTGACCAGTACGCACGCCGACGGATTGATCAGGCTGATGACTGGGTCCGCCTAGAGATAGAACTCGCTCTTGCCAGTGGCAAGACGGTCATCCCGATCGCCTTCGGTGGGCAAAATCTCCCCCCACCGGAAGCACTTCCGGAGTCGATCGCCGAATTGCCGACGCGACGCGGCACCGTTGTTCGTGATGAGTACCCGGATGACTTGCAACCTGTTCTCCGAGAGATCGAGTTGCACCTTCCCGAGGCTGACCGCGATGATGATCGCCGTGATATTGAGGCCGGGAGCGGGCGGCTTCCATATCCGCAGCCGCCGCTGGTCGTCCAGCCAGACCCGCTGAGCCCCAATGACATCGCAATCGCGCTGCACGAGCTTCTGCCCAGCTGGACGGTGGTGCGCAGTCCGCTTCCCGAGGACGCAGCTCAGGTCCGAGAGGAGCTGTATCGAGAATTCGTGTTCCCAGCTTTTCTTGACGTTCTGGCGTTTATGTCGGAGGTGGCCGATTTTGCCGATAAGGCTAACCATCATCCACGCTGGGAAAATATCTACAGGACCCTACGCGTGTACTTGACCACCTGGGATATCGGCCACCGTATTTCACACCTCGATATTCAATTGGCCCAGTATTGCGACCGCATTTACAGAAAGCACCAAGGCTAAGCGTCGGGGCGCGGTCGAGCGGACACCCGCTCTAGACGCCCCGAGCGGCTCCCGGCGACCCTCCTTTCGCCTCACGCCGCGCCTCGTTCGCAGCGCGGCGGCCAGACCCGGGCTGGTGCATCCGAGCGCTGCCCTCATCGGCATCGTCGCGGCGACGGCCCCGGAGCAGCGGGCGGAGGTCAGCTCGGCCTTCTTCGTCGTCGCCTACGTTGCGATTTCCATCTCGTTGATCGGCGTCGGCATCCTCACGGCGATCACAGACCTGCAGACGGCAGGCCTGGTGTTCACCGGACTGGTCGCGGCCGTTGCCGCGGCCGGTGCCGTACTCATCGCGCGGCGAACGCGCAAGCCCACTCACCCGGAGGACTCAAGCCTGGAGCAACTATGACCACCCTCGCTCCCACCCGGCACGTGAATGAGATCACCCGGCGCGTGTGCCGCGGCTGCGGCGCG
The DNA here is from genome assembly GCA_963754375.1 of uncultured Solirubrobacterales bacterium. Taxonomy (GTDB): domain Bacteria; phylum Actinomycetota; class Thermoleophilia; order Solirubrobacterales; family Solirubrobacteraceae; genus Palsa-465. The sequence goes on along the minus strand of CAVWFX010000010.1, from coordinate 400,621 downwards.
CACACGAGCGGCGGCCCGCGGCGCTAGTGGTTGACGAGCATCGCCTCGTCGGGGGTCAGGCCGGGCGAGTCGCATCGCGCGTAATCGCACACGTACGGCCGGCCGCCGGAGTCGACGTGGCAGTGGACATCGTGCTGCATGGTGCCCGGGCTGACGCGGTGCAGGGCTCGATTGACTGAAGCTGCGATTCGGGAAGTCATGCTTTCTCCTTGTAATGGTTGGGCGTACGGAAGCCGTATGCCCGCACAAGCTAGACTTGAACGCATCTTGCATACCAGCTGCGTCCCAAGTGTATCGACCCGTGAGCGTGGGCCTTCATTCGCCCGCTGAAGTCCCTGCGAGGTCAGCGGGGGCGCGGGCATATCGCTACGTGAAGGAGCGGCTGCTCGACGGCCGCTATCCGGGCGGGGTCCTGCTCAGCGAAAACGAGCTGGCCCGCGAGCTCGGCATCTCCCGGACCCCCGTCCGCCAGGCGTTCGTGCAGCTCGAGGGCGAGGAGCTGCTCGACCTGTATCCGAGGCGCGGCGCGCTCGTCCGGCCGGTGTCGATGTCAGAGGGCGAGGACGTGTTCGAGGCGCGGCTGCTGATCGAGATGCACTGCGTCCGGCGCGTCGCTGCGCAAGGCCCGGCGCTGGCGGCGGTGCTGCTTGACGCGATCGCCGGTCAGGAGCGCACGCTCTCTCACGGTGGCGCGGGCTTCACCGTGGCCGATCGTGAGTTTCACCACACGATCGTCGCTGCCAATCGCAACGCCATCCTGGTCCGCCAGTACGACGCCCTCCGCGACCGCCAGCAGCGGATCACCGCAACGCTCGTCGCGCGCGATCCGGCACGCGTGGCTCAGTTCATCACCGAGCATCAGCACATCGCCGGCGCGATCGAGCGGCGAGACGCCGAGCAGGCGGTGAGCCTCGTCGACGCCCATCTGCGGCGTGCCCACGAGCTCGCACAGCGACCGCGTCAGTAAACCGCCGCCGACGACGCACGCCACCTCGAGACCGAGCGCCACCCGCTGACCAGTGCACTGGACGCCTCGCTCGTCGCCGAGTGACAGTCCGGCTCGACCTGGCGTTGATCCTCGAGGCGTGACCTGGCCCCGCCCGGTCCCAACTCAGATCCCGATGCGGGCGCTGGGTGTGCGCGATCACCAGTCGCGCACACCCGGGCGACGCCCGCTAGCTGACCGGCTTGACCGTCAACGAGATCACGTTCGTGCTCGAGCAGGTCGAGAACGACTTCTTGATCGTCAGCGACTTGCCCTGACCAGGCGGGAACACCTTCAGTCCGGCGGCGTTCACCGGCGCGCACTGAGACGAGGAGAAGTTGCCCGTCTCGACGATCCCGACCTGCGCGCTCGCGCTCTTGCCAGCCAGGATCGTGACGGTCCGGTAGCTCGAGGAGATCTGCGACGCCGGGCTGCCGATCTGCTTCCCGCTGCCCGTCACCGCAGACACGCCCGGAAAGCCACGCAGCGTGCACCCGAGCTTGCTCGTGTTCATGAACTTGAGCGGGTAGAACGTCGTACCGGCAGTGCCGTTCGCCGAACCGAGAGACACCTTCAGCGCCGATGTCGAGCAAATGCTGGTCGTACCGCGCTTCGCCTTGCTCCACTTGACAGTAAATTGTGTGCTGCTGCCGTTCCTGATGAACGTTCCCCAGCCCTTGCCGGTCTCCACGCCCTTCCAGCCGGGGATCGCCAAGTTGTACTTGTTCAAGAACGTCGTGAAGTATTTCGATGCCGTCAGACAGCCGAGATTCGGGCTGGAGACGGTGTAGCTGCCGCCGGGCAGGATCACGCCGCCCGTCTGATCGTTGTGCAGCACCGTGAAGCTGATGCCGTTACACGACGCCGGCGCCGCCGTGGCGGGGGAAGCGACCGCGACCGAGGCCGCCACAGCGGCGACCGCGACTGTGCCGGTCATCAGCACGCGCACACGACCGCGAGAAAAAGGACGAATCATCAACTAGGACTCCTGAGAACGGGCGTAACCAGCACGCCGATTGGTATCGATCAAAAACACCCCTGCGACAGGCAACCTACCTCCACATCCTCCACGCCACGGAATGGTAGTCCGCCGCGGACACCTGCTCCTCGCGCCAGGCCATCGTCCGGCCGGCCGGAAGCTCACGAGTGCGTTCGTGGGGCAACCCGATCGCGCCGTCGGAACCGGTCGGCACGAGCCGGTCGTCGGTGCGCTCGGCCAGAGGCTTATTCGATCTTTACGTCACGTGCACGATTCGTACACGACCAACCTCAAAGGCGCGCCTACGGTCGCGGGCTACCTCGATTCACACTCCATCCAGGGAGGCATGATGAAAGTAGGAACGAAGGCAGCCTCGCTCGTAGTGGCTGCGGCGGCGGTCGCTTTGCCGATCGGGCTGACCGCACAGCCTGCGGCGGCCGATCATCCGCATCAGACCCGCATTCAGCACGTTCTCTTGATCTCCGTCGATGGCATGCACCAGTCCGACCTCGACTGGTATGTGGCCAACCATCCGAACTCGGAGCTGGCCAAGCTCGCCGAGGGCGGGCAGGAGTACACGAACGACCACACGTCGGATCCGTCGGACTCCGACCCGGGCGGCACGGCGCTGATGACCGGCGGGGACCCGAAGGTCACCGGCATCTACTACGACGACGAGTACAGCCACGGCGTCTTCCCGGCCGGCACGACGAACTGCTCTGGGCCGGTCCCGGGCGGCGACGTGATCTACGACTCGCCGGACGACAAGCTTCCCGCCGTGCCGGACCTGCTGAACAACGGGAGCGGCAACACCTTCCCGTCGTTCGATGAGGGCGGCTCGATCTACCCGGACGGCATCGACACCGACCCGGGCAAGATCATGAACCTGAGTCCGATCACCCGCAGTCGGGTCTGAACCCGGCGACGTACCCGGTCGACCCGAAGACCTGCAAGCCGATCCAGCCGTGGGACTTCCTGGGGGTCAACACGATCTTCCAGGTGATCCACAACGCCGGCATGCGGACGGCGTATTCCGAGAAGCACGCGATCTACTCGTCGTTCAACGGCCCGGGCTCGAACGGCATGAGCATCGACGACTTCTTCGGGCCGGAGATCGACTCGCAGGCGGTCGAGCCCAACGGCGTGCCGTACCCGGTCGACGGCGCGTGGACGGCCGACAACGCCGCGACCAAGCAGTACGACTCCTACAAGGTCCAGGCGGTCATCAATTGGATCGACGGCTACGACCACTCCGGCACCGGGCCGAAGGTCGGCACGCCGGCGATCTACGGGATGAACTTCCAGACCGTCTCGACCGCCGAGAAGCTGAAGAGCTCGCCGGCGGAGCTGATCGGGCCAGACGCGCAGGGCAACTACACCGAGGGCCCATCGCTGACCGGCGGCTACGTGACCGAGAACGGCGTCCAGGTGCCGGGGCCGCTGCTGCAGAGCGCGCTTGACTACGTCAACGACTCGCTGCAGCAGATGGTCGATGCGATCCAGGCCGACGGCGAGACCAATTCGACGGCGATCATCCTGACGGCCAAGCACGGCCAGTCGCCGCTGAACAACGGCCAGCTCCAGCGGATCGATGACGGTCCGATCATCTCCGGCGTCAACGCCGCGTGGGCCAAGGAGCACCCGAGCAACCCGACGCTGGTCGTCCAAGAGGCCGACGACGACGGGCTGCTGTGGTGGCTGTCGGACCGCTCCCAGCAGGCGACCGAGTTCGTCAAGAACTACCTGTGGACGCACAGCGCCCCGGCGGTGAACTACGCGGGCCAGACGGTCACCGTGCAGCACTCCGGGCTGAAGCAGATCTTCGCCGGCCAGGAGTCGGCGAAGTTCTTCGGCGTCGCGAACTCCGACCCGCACCACCCGGACGTGTTCGGGATCGCGCAGGTCGGCACCATCTACACGACCGGCTCCAAGATCGCCGAGCACGGCGGAGACAACCCGGGCGACCGCGACGTTCCGCTCGTCGTCTACGCGCCGAGCAACGTCTCGCCCGGCCAGTCCGATCAGTGGGTCGAGAACACACAGGTCGCTCCGACGATCCTCAAGCTGCTCGGGCTCGACCCGAACCAGCTGCAGGCCGTCCAGGAGGAGGGCACGCAGGTGCTCCCCGGCATCGGCCGCGACAGGAACCACAGTGACGCCCGGCGCCAAATCGGCGACCGGCGCGGCTGACGGCGCTTCGGGGGCGGCCCGCCTGCGGGCCGCCCCCGACTCGGCAGCCATGCCTCGGCAGTGCGACGGGTACCGCGTCGGCATCTCCAGAGCGCCGGAAGTGGCTCAGAGGCGGCACTGCGACGGCTCAGAACGCTACGCGAGCGTGGACTCGAGCCAGTCGAATGCCGCGGTCCAGAACACGACCGGAGCCATGCCCTCGCAGTGGCCCTCGGCGCCCTCCTTCTGGAGGAAGCGCCGGAACTCCTTCGGGCACGTGAGGGCGTTGAACAGCTCCTCGCCCTGCCCCGTGGACACGGGGTCGGTCTCGTTGTCGGTGACGTAGCTCGGGCAGGTGATCTTCGGCGCCTGCTCGACGCAGTTGTAGCGGCGTAGCTCGCCGAAGTACGCACGAGGACTGTCGACACCGTGCGTCGCCATGCGCGGACCGAGCAACATCTTCATTGCGGGGTTCTCCAGCAGCGAGTCGAACTGCGCATCGGCGCTGGAGTCGTCGAGCGACTCCCACAGGTCGCCGAACCGTTGCTTCAACGACCCGGCGATGTCGTACTGGCCGGGGTCGACGATCATCGCCGCCAACCGAGGCTCGCCCGATGCGCCTCGCGGCGCGAGGAGGCCACCGAACGAACGCCCGACGAGCACGATCCGCTTCGGGTCCACCTGCGGGCGCCCCAACACCACGTCGACCATGGTGGGGACGACGCTCTCCCAGTCGGGTCGCATCGGCTGCCGCCGGTCGTACAGGACGGTGCCGGTGCCGGGACCGTCGAGTCCCGCGAACGCCCAGCCGCGGTCGAGCGCCGGGTAAACCGCCGGGTACGTCTCCTCAGCCGTCCCGTCGTACCCGCCGATGTGCAGGATTGTCGGGAAGGGGCCGTCGCCCTCCGGCGCGAAGAAGTAGCCCGGCGTGTCACCGTCGATCAAGGTGCCCGGTCGGTCTATGTATGGCAATGCTGCCCGGAACGCTCGCACCGACGCCGGATAGGCGGTCTTCAGCTCCTTGCACTCCAGGTCGTCGCGATGCCAGAAGAAGGCCTGGCGGTAGTACTCCGCAGCGCGGAGGTACTGGGCGGCGGCGCTCACCGTGCGGTCGGCGGCGAGCGCTTGGTCGGCCTGCTGCACCAAGCCATCGGCGAACTGCGACCACGCGCGGTACCAGCTCTCCCGATCGCCCGGCGTGATCTGCGACGCGATGTACAGGCACTCACCCACGTTCGCCATACCGGCGTCGCACTTCCCGACACTGCGCTGCAACTGCCCGTCGAAGCCGACGTCGTCGAAGAAAAGCTTCATGACCGAGATCCTATGCGTCGGGCCGGGCCAGGGCTGTCCGCGCCCAAGGCCGCCACCCGCAGGCCGCGGAAGAACGAGAGTCATGCCGGCGCGGTGCCGGATGGGCGCCCGCGGGGCCGCCCTTGGACCATTAGAATCGTCGCATGTTCGGCCGGGACTGGGCGCCGACCACTGCGACGATCGTGATGGCTCGCGTCCGTGGCGTCGGCGGCAAGACGGGGATGAAATCGATCTTCGAGTTCGAGGCCGATGTGATCGCGCCCGACGGCGGCGAAGCGTTCCGCGCGAAGCTCGAGGACCCGCACGAGCACGGGTTTCGCCCGCCCGGCGAAGGCATGCGCGTTCGCGTGCTCGCCGACTTCAAGCACCATAAGGCGAAGTTCGACATGAGCGACCCGGCTCGGATGCTCCCGAAAAACGTGCTCGCCGGACCAGATCACGTTCCCACCGACGCTGAGATGCTGGCGGCGTGGCAGGCAAACCAGGATCACAGTGAGCTGGCCGCCGAGATTCAGGCGCGCGGAGATCGCAGCCAGCTGGAGGCAGGGACCGAGACCAGCAACGATCTCTCGATGGCGCTGATGCCCCTCACCGCCGCCCGCCCTGATTGGAAATCGCCCTACAAGCTTGCCCAGGAAGCTGCCGGCGAGAAGTGAGCTCGGGCTGCTGACGGCCGAGTGTGGCACTGTCAGGTAACCGCCGGCGACGAGCGCTGATGCTACGCACGAGGTGCAGCGTCACCGGAGAGCGCAGCGTGAACGAGATGCCCACACCGCGCGCGTGATTCCGATCATCAGCGGGGCCGCAGCGACTACTGTTATCGACGGAACGCGGAAGCCGCTCACGCCTTGGCGTCGGTGAATAGGATCGGCTCGTGCCAGCTATAGGAGAGAGCCATGGTGGTGAGGGACCGACGGTGAGCGTTGTGGGCGAGGCGCGGATCCGGACAGAACCCGACGAGGCCTTCGTGTGGATCACACTGTCGGCTCTTCACGACGCCCCCGGACCAGCGCTCGCGGACGTGGCCAACCGCAGCACGTCACTTGCCGCGATGTTGGACGAGCTGGGGATCGAGGCCAATCAACGGTCTACGACGGGTGTCACGGTTGCGGAGGAGTTTGAGCACACAGACGATGGACGCCGAAGCCTCGGCCACAGGGCCGTAGCGAACTTGTCGGTCTGGCTCACGGACATGGATCTGATCGGCCGCTTCTTAATGCGCGCCAGCGACGAGCTCGACGCTCGAATTGCTGGCCCGAGCTGGCGTGTCTCAGAGACCAATCCCGCCTGGCTTGAGGCCGCCACCCAAGCGGCGGCAAACGCCAAACACAAGGCTAGCGCCTACGCGGCGGGCCTCGACGCCCGTCTCGGCGCGGTGCTCAGCCTCTCAGAATCGGGTGACGACTTTCGCGGCAGGATCAGACCAGCGTCGGCGCGCGCGGCCGCCGGTCCCGACATCTACATCGAGGCTGGCGAGCAGGAAGTCGCGGCCTCAATTCGCGCCACGTTCGCCCTCGAGCGAGGATAATTCCAGCCCGCTCACTCGAGTGGCCCTGCTCGTCCAAACCGGCACTGGCGCGATGCGCAACGGCGCGCCGCGGCCGGCCAGCCTGGACCGATCGCGCCGAGCAGAGCTTCCTCGAAAGCGCCTCGTCCGAACCGGCAGTCTCTCGGGGCGGCTACAAAGCGCCGAGACCGCCGCGTATTCCTGGAATGAGCAGTCTGGTTTGGCTGTCTCGCGCTTGGAGGTTGACGCGTGCTTCAGGCGGGGTTGTCCTGGTCTCAGGAGCGGGCGTCGCGGTGTGACTGCTCCTCCTCGATGGCTCGAAGGATGGTGGCCGCCGCAATGGCGTGTGCGTCGCAGATTCGACCGAGGTGCAGCAGCGAGTCGGTCTCTGCCGCCACTTCACCGTCTCCGAGCCGCAGCACAAGGGGGATGCCGGGGGAAAGGTCGCTGGCGGCTAGTCCCACCTCGACATTCACAAGGTCAGTCGAGGTCACGGCCGCCACGACTGCGCAGCGGCGAATCCCGAGCAACTCAAGCGTCGCGCGATCATCGCCGCGGCCGATCGCGACCGGGATCCCCGCGGCCCGCGCGAGGCGTACGCAGGGCGCGTCCGCGTCGCGCTCGACTGCGACGACCGGAATTCCGGCACGAGACAGCTCCTGCGCCAGGCGGAATCCGACTTGGCCAAACCCGACAAGCAGAACGTGTCCTCGCGCGGGAGCCGCTCGGGCTCCGAACAGCGTGGTCAACCGGGGTCGGCTGAGCCGCCGCACCAGGGCGGCAGTGAACACAGCAAGAAGCAGCAGCGCGGCCACGGTGTCCGCCGCCGAGAGAACTTTGAACCATGCGGGGCTCGATCCGACGCCGGGCACGTCGGCCACCGTCGCCACCGACCTGGTGCTGAAATACACGGCCTCAACGATGGTCTCGTGAAGCGCCACCATTGAGATCACCGCCTGCGCAATCAGTGCGAGCAGCAGACCCCCGCCCGCCCCTACGAGCAACCGAAGGGCATCGTCGACGAGCCGCACACCGCTACGAGAACGCCCAATCCGCTTTGCGCCGGCGCTGATGCACTCTTTGCAGAGCTCGACAGCTACGAGCTCCGCCGGTGAAACCACGTTCAGGGCCGGGACGGCGTGGTGCAGCTCCCGAGTGAGCGTGGCATCAAACAGTGTCGTCCAGACCGGAAGATCTGGACGTAGGTGAGCACTGAGTAGCGACAGGCGCAGGGCCAAGACGTCGTCACGCGTGACGACAGCCACGGCACGCCAACGATCCCGCGCAAGAGCCGCCGATATCTCGGCATCGGGACCCGATCCCGCGTATTCAGCAGCGATCCCGGCCCGTTCAAAGCGTTGCAGCAGGGCCTCGACTAGCCCCCCGGGATCGCCGAGCACAAGAATCGCCCGGGCAAGACCGGTAGGTGAATCGGCGGCGATCCGCCCACCCTACCGTCGGTCTCTGTCCGCGGAAAGTCGTCGCAGCACTGGTCCCGTTCGCTTCCGCTTCGACGCACCTCGGCAGTACGGCTCTGACTGCTGCTTTTCAGTGGGAAGCTGGGGTGCGTGTGTTGCGTTTGTGCGGCGCGTGGTGGATGGTCCCTGACGGCTTCGAGCTGACCGATGCTGCTTTGGTCGGACGGGAGCGCGCGCCGCGCTCGTCGTCAGGTAGCCAAAGCGGCCCACACTCGATCGGCGGTCTTGGCTGTCGGCTTGCGGCTCAGCAGCCCCTCTTTGCCGAACGCGAGCAATCGGATCGTGGTCACCGGTGGTTCTCTCTGACGGTACGCGTGGGTCCCGCGATGGGCATGGAGCCATTTTCTGCGATCGCTTCGCTCCGGAAGCGTCCGCGTCGTCGGCGGAAGCAGGCGTGGCGGAAGCCGGTTGAGGCCCCTCGATGCCTGCTCGTCCGTGCCGCCAGCGACCTCCAAGGTCTGGCGAAGGCTGATCGTCGGCTGTCTGGGGTGAGCGCGTCGCCTAGTCTGCTGTTATGCCACCCGTTAGCTTCGGAATCGCCACCGCGCCGCAGCAGGTCGAATACGACGACATCGTGCGCGTGTGGCGAGAGGCGGACGCGGTTCCCGAGATCGAGCACGCCTGGTTATTTGACCATCTGATGCCGATCGCCTCAGACCGTCTCGGCCCGATCTTCGAGGGCTGGACCTTGCTGTCGGCAGTCGCAGCGCAGACCAGCCGCCTGCGGTTGGGCGTGCTAGTCACCAGCAATCGGATTCGCCCGCCGGCGGTGCTGGCCAAGATCGCCACGACCGTCGACATCGTCTCCAACGGCCGGCTGGAGTTCGGGATCGGCGCCGGCTCGCGCACGAGCATCCCCGAGGCGCGCCGCGAGTACGACGCGTACGGCTTGCCCTATCTCGACTTCCGCGGCTCCGTCGACGCGTTGGCTGAGGCATGCATCACGATCAAGCGGCTGTGGACCGAGACCGAGCCGTTTGACTTCGACGGCCGCTATGTCCGTCTCACCGGCGCGTTCGCCAACCCCAAGCCCGTTCAGCAGCCTCATCCGCCGATCCTCATCGCCGGGCGGACCTCTCGGGTGCTGCGCGTCGTCGCCGAACACGCCGACATCTGGAACATCGCCGGGTACACCGTGGAGGAGACGCAGGCCCGCAGCGCGGTACTCGACCGCTACTGCGTCGAGATAGACCGCGACCCCGCTTCGATCACCCGCTCCACCAACGTGCGCGTCGACTACCAGGACCCAGCCGCCACCCGCGACGCCGTCTCCGCGGTGCTCGGCGCGGGCTTCACGCACATCGTCCTGAGCCTCGGCGCTCCCTACCCCGACGAAGTCGCCCGCTGGGTCGCCGACCAGATCGTGATCCCGTCACTTCGCTGAACGGAACCGAGCTGCGCTGGCCGACGCTCGTGCCCGCAGCCACTCGGTTCTAGGAGGACGGGCGAGGAGCCGGCCTGTGGCCTCGCGCGCCGGGTCGGTTGTTGCCAGGCACGGTCTGGGTGATGTAGGCTGCTGCCGTCGTTGAGGCGGTTAGGCGCCGCTTCGCAGAATTGGGGTTGTCACGGATGATTTTGAGTGGTGGGCGTGGACTTGGTCTTGCGTTGGCCTGTGCTCGTCGGTCGTCTCGTCGGGCTGTTGGCGGCGGTGGCTGGGGTGTTGGTGGTGTGGGCGGTCGCGATTGTCGGGACGGCGGGCGCCACGGTCTCTACGTGCGGCACTGGCGGCTCGTTCGCGAGTTCGGGTTTTACGGCGACGTGCACCTACACGGCGCCCGGCTCGGACACGTTCACCGCTCCCGCGGGGGTGAGCTCGTTGGATGTGGTCGCGGTCGGCGCTGCCGGCGGAGCGTCCAGCTTCGGCAACCTCACTGGCCCGGCTGGCGGTGAGGGCGCGTCGGTCGAGGACACAGTGTCGGTAGCCGCAACCGAGACCTACGGGGTGGATGTGGGTGGGGTCGGCGGTCAGGGCAGGACCCAACAGGGTGGTCCGGGAGGAATAAATGGCGGCGGCGCTGGCGGCTCCCCCACCCAAAGCAGCGGCTACGCCGACAATGGCGGCGGTGGCGGCGGGTGGTCGGGGATGACTGAGAATTCGTTCTTCGGGGCCTTCGGGCTGGTGATCGCGGCTGGCGGCGGTGGCGCTGGCGCCAGCCCCAACTCCCTATTTGGCGCGGGCGGGGCGGGCGACGTCGGCTCCGGCGGCGGTCGCGGCGGCAACGGCGACACCAGCAACGGGAACAACCCGGTCGCTACCGGCGGCGGTGGCGCTACCAGCAGCGCCGAAGGCTCAGGGGGTACGGGCACCGGTGGCGGCGGAAACGGCGCGGCCGGGTCCGGTAGCCAGGGTGGCACGGGCGGTACTGCTGTCCTGCAATTCAGTGGTGGTGGCGGCGGCGGCGGCGGTGGTGGTGGGGGTGGCGGCGGCTTTTTTACCCCTGGCGGCGATTACGCCGGCGGCGCCGGTGGCGGCGGCGGAGCTAACTACGGCATCAACCCGCTTTCCAATGAGACGAACACAACGGCCCCGGCGTCGGTGACCATCACCTGGAGCATCGCCTCCACGAGCACGTCGGTGTCGGCGCCGGCGAGCGGCACGACGAACACGGCGATCGCGGCCGGCTCGATCGGTTCGACGCTGTCGGGGGGAGCGAGCCCCACCGGCACGATCACGTTTGAGGTGTTCGGCCCGCAGGCCTCGGCGCCGACGGACTGCACGACCGGTGGCACGACGGTCGGCACCGCCTCGGTGTCCGGTGACGGCACGTATACGCCGTCGGCGGGGTTTACACCAACGGCCGCCGGGACCTACTGGTGGTATGCCAGCTACGGTGGTGATGCTGGCAACGGCGCATCGAGCAGCGGCTGCGGGCCGGGGATGATCTCGACGACGATTGCTGGGCCTCCAGCCGTGAGTAGCCTGTCGCCGAACGCCGGTCCGGCGAGTGGCGGGAATACGGTCGCGATCAATGGCAACAACTTCACGTCGAGCTCGACGGTCCAGTTCGGCTCGACGGCGTCAACGTCTGTCACGTTCGTTTCCGCCACGCAGCTGACGGCGGTCGCGCCGGCCGAGGCTTCGGGGGTCGTGAACGTGACCGTCACGAATAGCGGGGCGACGAGCGCGACGTCGGCCCAAAGCCTGTATGCCTATGGATCCCCCACGGTGACATCGTTCGCACCCGCGTCGGGGATCACGGGCACTAAGGTCACGCTCACGGGGACCAACTTCGTTCCGGGCGCGAAGGTCGAGTTCGGCACGACGGCGTCATCGTCGGTGACGTTTGAGTCGACGACCGAGCTGAAGGCGGTGGTTCCCAACGGAGCCGTGACCGGCAAGCCGTCGGTCACCGACGCGGCTGGGACGGGCACCAGCAGCAAGAACTTCACAGTCCCGCTGTCGCTCACAGGGTTCGGTCCAAGCTGCGGGCCGGCGGGCACTGTGGTGGCGATCACTGGGGTCGGGTTCAACTCGAGCTCGACCGCGAAGTTCAACGGCACGGCGGCCGCGGGCGTAACGCTGGTGTCCACGAGGCAGCTGAGGGCGCCGGTCCCGTCGAGCGCGAGCAGCGGGCCGATCACGGTGACCAACACCGGCGCGCCGACCGGGACAGTCCGCAGCGCGCACGCCTTCACAGTCACCGCCAGCATCGCGCCGACGATCTCTTCGTTCACGCCGACGTCCGGGATCACCGGCCGCTCGGTCACGCTCACCGGGTCAGGCTTCTGCGGTGCGACCAGCGTCAAGTTCGGAACCAAGCCGGCACCGTTCACAGTCCTCTCCAACACCCATATCTCCGCCACCGTCCCCAACAGCGCCGTAACGAGCGCGATTTCGGTCACGTCGCCGGCGGGAACCGGCGCGAGCGCAACCGACTACAAAGCAACGCTGTCGATCACCGGCTTCAGCCCCAAGAGCGGGCCGGTCGGGACCGCGGTCACGATCACCGGAATCGGGTTCAACTCAAGCTCGGTGGTGAAGTTCAACGGAACGCAGGCCACCATCAGCTCCGAAGGCGCCACCAAGCTTGTCGTTAGCGTTCCAACCGGCGCCACCAGCGGGCCGATCACCGTCACCAACACCACCAACCCGATCGGGACCGTCGGCAGCGCGACCAGCTTTTCCGTGACCTAGGGGCCCCGGCCGGAGCGAGCACCTGGTCGCCGTTGCGATCATGAGCCGCAAGCGCAACCGGATGTCGAAAGATGTCATGTCCCGGTTGGCGTGAGCTGGCGGTGAAGGTGGCCGGTACTCCGCGTCGAACGGCGTTGTAGGCGCGCGCGGATTACGGCCGCGCGGCCGGCCAATCGAAGCGGAGGTACCGACCGTGGTTCACGGTATGCGATGGGCTGCCCGGGGGGTGGCCGGCAGACGTGTGGTCGTTGTCGTGGGGGCTGTCGAGGGGGTGGTCTGGTGTCGATCGTGATGGGCGTGGATCAGCACCGCGCGCAGATCGCCGCGGAGTGGATCGAGACGACCACCGGTGAGGTGTCTCGGGCGAGGATCGCGCCGGCGGATCGCGACGCGGTCCGGGCGTTCCTTCAGCGGTTCGCCGGTGAGGGTCTTGAGGTGGCGCTGGAGGCGACGACAGGCTGGCGGTTCGTGGTCGAGGAGCTCGAGCGTGTCGGCGCGGAGGCGCACCTGGCCGAGCCGGCCGAGGCTGCCGCGCTGAAGGGCAAGAAGAAGCGCGCGAAGACTGACTGGGCCGATGCCCGGCATCTGCGAGAGCTGCTTTTGATCGGGCGGCTGCCGGAGTCGTGGATCCCGCCGGCGCACATCCTCGATCTCCGCGCCCGGGTCCGGACTCGGCATCTGCTCTCCCACCAGCGGACCGAGTGGCAGCAGCGGATGCACTCGGTGCTCTATCACCACGGGATCGCGCAACAGCGCAACCTGCTCAGCGCCGAGAAGCGCGAGTGGCTCGCCGGGCTGACGCTCCCGGCCGCCGCCCGGGAGCAGCTCACGATCGCGCTCAGCGTGATCGACGCGCTCGACATCCAGCTCGTCGCGTTCGACCAGAACCTGCGGGCGTACGCGCGCCAGCAGCCGGGCTGCCGCACGCTGATCCAGGCGATCTACGGGGTCGGGGAGCTGACCGCGGTCACGATCCTCGCCGAGCTCGGCGAGGTCCGCCGCTTCCAGAACTCCCGCGACGTCGTGCGCTACGCCGGCCTGGACATCACCGTCTACCAATCCGACGCTCACCGCGCGCCCGGGCACCTATCCCGCCAAGGACCGCCCGCTCTGCGCTGGGCGCTCTATGAAGCCGCGCAACGCGCCAGGTTCCCCGCCAGCCCCGACCGACCCTATTACGAGCAGCTCGCCGCGCGGATCGGCGGGAACCGCGCGTGTCTCGCGCTCGCGCGCAAACTCCTCAAACGCAGCTACCACCTCCTCAAAGCCCTCGGCGACCAGGCGCTCACGCCCGTCGCCTAACCCCTGTCACGCGGCAAGCCCAAGATCAACCGATGAACCGCGGCCAGCTCCCGGCGAGACTGCTGCCGACCCGCCCCGACGGGGACGGCCCAGAAAGAATGAGCGGCCGCAACACCATCTGCCGGAACACCCCATCACACATCATGTCGCCGACCCGGAGCCAACCCGGGCCGAGTGCCGAACTAAGGCTGGGCGTCCGCAGACACACCCCACCACCCAAACGCGCCCACGCACCCCCCAGACCAAGCCGAGATCACCACCAACGACAACACACATTGACACGGGCCCGCGGGGCAAGTAAGGAGCCGTGAGGGGCACACGTCGGCGGCGTGTGCTCCACGCCTATTGGGGGCACGCCGACGTTGTGGCCGCATCGTGCGAGAGCGGTCACGCGGTCGGTGCGGATCTCGTGACCGCATTCCACGCCGAGCAGAGACCTCTCGGCGGCGTCCCAGGTGGCCGCAGGAGCAGCAAATCAGCGACGCCCACGACCCGTTTCGCGGCCGGGTCGCCCGTCAGCATGTCGCGGGTTCTCATTTGGCCATGGCGCGGCTGGACGTGCACAGACGCGGCGTCGGGCTGGCCCGAGGCGTCCACGGTTGGCTACGGTTCCGCGCGTGGAGCTGCAGCAGCGCATCGCCGATCGGATGGGTGAGTTCTTGATCTTCGCGGTGACGCCACCGAAGCTGGCCACCGGACCGGAGCAAACCAGGCAGATCGCTGAGGTCACACTCGCGCGACTCCGGTCGGTGGGAATAGACGGCCTCGTCCTTTACGACATCGATGACGAGAGCGACCGTAATCCCAACGAACGCCCGTTCCCGTTCCTGCCGACGATGGACCCGGCCGAGTACCTCGCTCGTGATCTCGTCAGCTTGGACGTGCCTGCCATCGTTTACCGCGCGGTCAGCAAGCACGCCGAGGACGGCCTCCGTTTATGGCTGCGCGACCAGGATCCGGCCCGAGCGTTGTCGGTCTTCGTCGGGGCGTCATCCCGCGAGAAGGCGGTCGCAACCTCGCTCTCGCGGGCATACGAGCTCCGGACCGAAGTCCGGCCGGACCTGCCGCTAGGCGGAGTCGCGATCCCCGAGCGGCACGCCCGCGCGGGCAATGAGCACCTCCGGCTCATCGCGAAACAGGCTGCAGGCTGCTCCTTCTTTGTCACCCAGGTCGTCTACGACGTCAACGCTGCGAAGGACTTGGTCTCCGACTATCACTATGAGTGCGCCGCCCAGAACCTGAAGCCGGTGCCGATCGTCTTCACATTCTCAGTCTGCGGCTCAATGAAGACATTGGAGTTCCTCCAGTGGCTCGGTGTCGACGTGCCGCGCTGGATCGCGAACGATCTGCGCCATGCTGACGACACCCTCGACGCGTCCTACGATCAAGCGGTCGCGACGGCGATCGAGCTGATCGCGTTTTGCCGGCGCGTCGGCGTTCCCTTCGGACTGAACGTCGAGAGCGTCTCGATACGCAAAGTCGAGATCGAAGCCTCCGTGCGGCTCGCTGCCCGGCTAAGGGCCGAGCTCCGTCGCTAGAGGCCCGCAACTCGCACTCTGCGACCGCTGTCGGACACAAGCAGCGACGATGTCAGGGCCCTGATGGCCCCCGCGAGAACGAATGCGGGTCTCGCCCCGCGCGCGGCCGCACCTCCTATTCGCCACTAGCAGGTGCGTCGCAAAGCGCAAGCCGGACCTGCGTGTACTCCGCCGAGGAAAGCAGAAGTCAGCGGCGGCCGGCTGGCGGGATGAGCAGCAGCGTTACGGGTTGCCGGTCAGGCTTTGTCGGAGCGGCGGGTGATGCCTGCCGTGGCCATCGGGGCCAGGGTCTGGCCGGTGACCGGGACGTGGCCGAGGGCCTCGTCGACGGCCGCGATCACATCGCGGGATAGCTCGACCCCGGAGGCGGCCGCGTTGGCGTGGACCTGCTCGGGACGCGAGGCGCCGACGATCGCTGAGGCGACCTCGGAGCGGCGCAGCACCCAGGCGAGCGCTAGTTCGCTCATGCTCAGGCCCGCCTGTTCGGCGACCGGGACCAGGCGCTGCACCGCCTCGAGCGTCTCGTCGCCGAGCAACCGGTCGATGAAGCCGCTCATCGACTCGCTCGCCCCCCGGGAGTCAGACGGCGGTGCCTCCCCGGGCTTGTACTTTCCGGTCAGTACGCCCTGCCCCAGGGGAGACCAGACGATCTGTGAGATCCCGTTTGCCTCGCTGAGCCCGAACACCTCGGCCTCCGGAGCCCGCCACAGCATCGAGTACTGCGGCTGGGACGAGACGAACAGATCAGGTCCGGCGATATCGATGCCGGCCTGGATCTGTTCCGGGGTCCATTCGCTGAAGCCGAGGTAGCGGGCCTTGCCATCAGCAACCACCTTCCGAAGCGCCTCGATCGTCTCCTCGATCGCTACGTCGGAGTCGAAGCGATGCGCTTGATAGAGGTCGACGTAATCAGTCTGCAGACGCGAGAGGGACGCGTCGATCTGCTTAGCGATCTGCACGGCTGACAGTCCACGGTCGGCGGGGTCATCAGACATCTGGCCCCAGACCTTGGTCGCCAGTACGTAGGACTCGCGCGGATGGGCCGAGAGGATCTCGCCCCACGCGGTCTCGGCCGAGCCCCGCCCGTAGACGTTGGCGGTATCAAAGAAGTTGATTCCCACCTCGAACGCAGCCGCGGTGCAAGCGCGAGTCTGCTCGGCCTCCACCCCCCCGGCGTAAGTGAGCCAGGACCCGAGCGAGATCTCTGAGATCTCCAGATCAGAACTACCAAGCTTGCGATACCGCATTGCTACCTCCGTGATCATCAACTGATGGCCGTCAGACGGCCTGCATCCCTCACACTAGAACCCACCGGGCGCCCAGCGTCGGCATGGACGGAGGCGGCATTGCGTTCGGGATCGCGCCCAACGGCAACGAGACCGTCACGATCGCGACCGACCGCGGGCGGGTTACGGCGCCTGTGGTGGCCGGCGTCCACTACGCCACCGGCCTGCACGCGATCAGGGCATCACATTTCACCTTCGCCGCGGGTCGCGTTCTGTCATCACCGAGGCAAAGGACGGACTCAGCCTCGAGATGGAGCGTCGAGCAATGGCCATGGACCTGCCAGTGCCAGATCGATGTGTGGGTTTCGCTCGTCAGCCGCGGACCTCTCACATGGGACCTCGTACCAAGGGTCAAAGGACACATCTCCTACGGCGCGCCGTACTCCGAGCTTTGACCGGTACAGCACGAACGTCTGGTCGAGGCGCTTTGCCAAATGTCGGCGGCGGTATTCAGGCCAGGTTCAGGCGATGACGTCGCGCGTGCCGAGCGTGTCGCTGAAATCCGAAAGAGTGGGCGCAGACTCGCGTTACCGGAGCTTGATGCGGCTCTCGGTAAGGGGTCGATGCAAAGCTCGAGAGGGCCGGCCCGGCGCAGGAAGTCCTAACCAGCCTTTGATACCGCCTTCAGATCATCGGCCAACGCGCTGCGGCGGGCCGATACGTCGCGCAGCGAGCGCCGCTACCCACCTCGTCGAGGTGACGAAAACGAGCGTGCGACTGATCTTGGACGAACAACCGCCCGCCGTTCGAGACGGTCTCGCTAGCTCCGACGGCGGCGACGACCGTGCTGGCTGACGCGCTACGCTGGGTGCCTGTGAAGGAGCAGGTGCAGGTGCTGAGGGGCGGACAGGCACGCGCATACGTCGTCGCCGAGGAACACGAGGACGGATCGATGCTGCTGTCGCCCGCCGTGGGCCCCAGCGACCAACGCACCGCACATGCCGAAGACCTCCGAGCTGACACCGTTGCGGCCCGTGGGGTCGCCGGAATCCTTCAGGTGCGCGGCCTGACGGTCGCCTACGGGCCGAAGACGGCAGTCGACTCGATCAGCTTCGAGATCCGCCGGGGAGAGATCTTCGGTCTGCTCGGGCCGAACGGAGCGGGCAAGACGACCACGCTGAGCGCGATCGAAGGGTTGGTCAAGCCTCGGTCGGGGACGATCCAACTCGACAGCATCGACAGCATGCGCCATCCCACCCAGGCCAGGGCCCGAATGGGCGTGCAGCTTCAGGCGACCAGCTTTCAGTCCGAGCTGAAGATCACGCAGATCGTGCGGCTGTACGCGGGGCTCTACGGGGTCGAGCTCTCCGACCAGCAGATCGCTGACGGCCTCCGCGCGATCGGGCTCCAGGACGAAGCGACCAAGCCGTTCAAGCAGCTCTCAGGCGGACAGCAGCAACGCCTCTCCCTGTACATCGCGGTCGTCCACGATCCCGCGCTCCTGCTGCTCGACGAGCCGACCGCCGGCCTCGATCCGCAATCGCGCCGGCAGCTCTGGGGCCGGATCGAGCACATTCGGCAGGAGGGCGGAAGCATTCTGCTGACGACACATTCGATGGAGGAGGCCCAGGCCGTCTGTGACCGGGTCGCGATCATTGACAACGGCACGCTGCTGACGGTGGAGACCCCGCACGATTTGATCGAGAAGCACAAGAACGACCCCCGCGTCCGGGCTGTCGCCCACGGCGAGGTGACGCTCGAGGATGTCTTCATCGGTCTCACCGGGAACGAGATCCGTGACTAGTTCGAGAACGACCGCGACACCCCGGAGCACCACCGCCGGACCACCACTTCGCCTCGTGTTCAGGTCGTTGTTGCGCGCTGACTTCCTCGTGTTCCTCAAGCACCGCCGGGCGCTAATCATCAGCATGGTGCTGCCCGTCTTCGTTCTTATCAGCACGAGCGGGAACAAGGCGACCAACAAATTCGGCGGGGCGGAGTTCGTGATCGGGTTGGCGATCTCCTACGCGCTGCTGTCGACGGCGCTGGTCGGCTACGCGCTGACCGTCGCGCGAGACCGCGAGAAGGGCGTGTTCCAACGGCTGCGCGTCACGCCGGCGCCCACCTGGACGATCATGACCAGCCGCCTGGCCATGCAAGTCGTCGCGAACCTGATCATCGCGATCGTGGTCGTGATCATCGGCAGCCTGATCCACCACATCTCACCTTCCGCTGGGCAGTACGCACTGGTACTGGTGGTCTCGATCCTGGCTGGGGGGGTATTCCTCAGCCTCGGCCAGGCGCTGGTCGGGCTGGTGAAGTCAGCCGACAGCGTCCAGGCGGTCGCGCGAGTGCTTTTCGCCGTCCTGATCCTGCTCGGACTTCTCGGCCAGAGCGGAGCGCTTGGCTCTTTTTGGAGTTCAGTCGCGCGTTGGAGTCCGGTCGGAGCGGTGATGACACTGTTCGCGGGGGTGCTCAACCTGCACGCGTGGGACAGCCACGACACGCTCTCGGTCCTGGCCTGCCTTGGCTACATCATCGTGTTCGCCGGCATCGGGATCCGCTGGTTCCAGTGGGACGCGCGATGAGAGCGCTTGCGGGTCGCTAAAGAACGGGTACCCGGTTGGAGAAGAGCAGCCGCCCGAGTGCAGACTGGCCGCCTCAGGCCGTCCGCGTGCCGCGTTGATCGCATCGGAGCAGGTTGCCGCCTTCTGCTTCGTCGCCGCACAAGGGCCGAGGCACCGACCTACACTCTGCGACGGGTCGTCAGGATGTCCCCCCTTTAGGTGAAGGCAGGTCCGCGGCGCGAGTCCGTGGAGCGTTAGATGCTGCTGGTGGTTGGTGCGGGTCGCAGGCCAGCTGCGATCGTCAGGACCTGGTCTCGGGTGAGGTTGTCAGACATGAGGTGCACGAACGTGCCTTCGCGTTCGAGTTCGACCTGTGCCTGGCCCCACGTGGCTGGTCTCGTCCTCATCTCGATCCCCCCGCGTGTGACAGTCTCCCAGCCCTCTCCATCGCCCAGTTCCCTGTACGGATTTGACCCTCCCGCAGGGAATTGGCTGAGCGAGATGCTTTCGTGGCCATCCGTCGAGCAGTAGATGACGCCGATCTGCATGGGCGAGGGCGGACGCTCGGATGGCCGGATGAGCCTGCACTGGACCTGCCAGTTGGCAGGAACGGTGTCGAGCATCAGGACCATGAACGGGGCGCGCTGTTGTGCCTCGACGAGAGTGACGTGCTCAACGCGGGACTCGTGCCACGTCTGCGTTTGGATCGGCTCGCCGGTTGGCGGTTCAAACCGAAATGTGTCGTCCGGGATCGGCTGATCGAACGCCGCCGCGAGCGTCGTGATCTTGTGGAAAGGCTGCCCGTCTCGGATCGCGGTGACGGCGAGAAGAACACCGAACTGCCGATCGATCTCGAGCTCGTAATAGTCGGCGCCCGTACCAAGTTCGTGAAGTTCGAATGCCGGCGGTCCACGCCGGGCATCCTGCGGCCGCGGGATGCCGCGCGCACTGATCGTCGGCCGCCCGGCGACCTCGGAGCTTCCGGTGGGCTGAAACCGCAGCGAACTCAGCAACGGTGTCGGGTTCCGCATGATTTGAAGTTCTTCGCCGACGCCGCTACCGACGCTGGGATCGTCCTGGTTGCTGTGGGCTCCGTTCCGCTCGTCCCACATCCACCACAGCGGCCCGTCAGCGACGGCGTAATAGCCGTCTCGCGCCCCTCCGTGATACTCGACGCGGACCCGGTTGCCGTCACGCCAGATCCGCACGGTTTCCTCGATCTCTGTCGGCTGAGGCGTCCCTCCGCCAAGGCTGACCGTTCGCGTCGACGCGCCTCGTCGCTGCTGCTCCTCCGCATTGGCGCGGAACGCTGCGTGTAGACGCTCCTGATGCCGCCAAACGCGGTAGGTGACCTGGATCGTGTTCGCTGGCACGTCAGCACCATGCAGCAGCACGAGCAGTTCTCCAAGGTCGTCCCCATCGGGACTCCCGTTGTCCGACTCTCCGGTCACCAGCGGCAGCCTAGCCCGTCCGGAGTCGCGGGCCCAACAGACACAAGCCCCCGGAACCGGACTTCCCGAGCTGGGGGGACCAACACGCGACGAACAGCCGGCTCAGCGATGCGAGTTCCGCGTATTCCGAGGATGTCGTCGGTGACTGTCTCATACTCGCGGCCAATTCAAAGCCGGTCAGCGCGCTGGAGTCGGCCAGAATCCCGCTGTGGGTTCTCCGCAGACGCTGACCGAAGCCGAACGACGGACCGTCGCGGCATGGGCGGCTGATTCCGCCGAACGTGTACTCCCGTTCTTTGAGGCGGAGGCTCCGGGCGATAGCCGCCCGTATGACGTGATCGCCCGAACCCGAGCCTTCGCGCGTGGAGAGCTTGACGTGGCCGCCCAGATCCGCCGCCGTTTCGCCGGTGGCGCCGCACATGGCGTTGGTCCTGCGGCGGCCGCTGCGGCTCGAGCGGCCGGGCAGGCCTCAGCGATACCGCACATGGGGGCCCATGCGCTCGGTGCCGCGGCGTACGCCGCCAAAGCCATGGGGCTGGCCGCCCCGGAGCGTCCAGAGGCGGTCAGCGAAGAGATTGGCCGGCAGCTCGCCAGCCTGCCCGACGAGGTCCGAGCTGCACTACAGAAGCTACCGCCGGTTGGGGAGAATCGGTCCGGGCCACTCGGGCCAGGCCTTCTCGCTTCGGGCATTCTTGGCGCGATCATCCGTGATCTTCAGGCTGGCGTGGCGGGCACCGACCGCCGAACTCCTCCGCGCAGTGTTCGCCCAGGCACTGACGGTCCCGGCCACCAGACTGGTGCCGCTTAGCGCGCGAAGCAAGACGCTGCTGACGTCGCCATAAATGCTCGTCGTCGAGCGAGAGCGGGTCCCATACTTCGCTGCTGGATCCGGCGTAATGCAGCAGCGTGATCGCCTCTCAGCGGGCGGCGTGAGACTTCTAGGTTTTCGTGAGCAGCAGTCTCGACTGCGAAGGCTGCGTGATCATTGTGGGTTGGTGGTTCGTCGGGTCTGAGCGGCAGCGCAGCTCCGACGTCCGGCAGCATCAACTGCTGGGCGTCGCGGGCCGGCGAGCGTGTTAGTGCGCTGCGGTGAGGCTGGGTGCGGTGACCCGGCTGAGGTTGTAGGTCGTGGTGCTGGTCGCGTCGGTCGGGCTGCCGCCGGTGTGTGCGAGGAGCAGAACTCCGGTCTGGCTGTCGACGGTCAGGCTCTCGACCGATTGACCGGGCCCCTGGTGCCAGGTGACCTCGACGGCCGGTTGACCGTCGTGGGTCGCGCTGGTCACGGTCGTGTTGGGCATCGCTGCGGCCGCGCGTAGCGCTCCGGCGCGGACCTGCGGCTTTCCGGCGCCGCCTTCGAGCGCTGCGCTGATTGAGAGCCATTCGATTCCGTCCAGGTCTCGGTCGACCGCAGCCTGAGTCCAGGTAAACGGTTTGCCCTGCGTCGTGTCGGTCTGTCCGACCTTGGGCGTGGGGTGCGGGTCGGCCGCCAGGAGCTTGTCGGCGGCCTGCGTCGGGGTCAGATCTGCCGAGGCGGCCGCGGCGGCGATGACCTGACCGTACGGCGCGGCCTGCTTATCAGATGGCGAGGGATCGCTGGCCACCGAACGCAACGCCGCGAGCGTCTGACCGTAGTAGTAGTCACCGTTGTCCTGGTACAGGTCATAGCCCGTAAAGACCGTCGGCGCGCGACCCGGCGTGATGACGTCGCTGGATCGCTTGACCAGGGTTGCGTTGCCGGGCAGAACGGGGGTCTGAGCGGCGCGGCCCGCGACGTGCAGCACCACGAACGACGGCGTGACGGCTTGCGGCGCGAGGCTCACGACCGGCGTGAGCGATCCGCTTCCGCGCACGGCCGAGCCGGCACCCAACCCGCCGGCGAGGACCACCACGCCGGCCGCGCCGGCCGCGACGGCGGTCGCGGCGATCAGCCACCGCAGCCGGCGCCTGCGCCGATCGGTGGCGGCCGACATGTGATCCACCAGCGCCATCCGCGCGCGGTCGGTCATGGCGCCGTCGGGATCGGGAACGTCCAAGCGGTGGTCGGTCACCCACGTGAACTCTTCGACGTTGGAAGGCATCAGCACAGCTCCAGGGATTCGAGATGAGCACGCACCAGCGCGCGTGCACGATTCAGACGCGACGCGACGGTCCCCTCGGGAACGTCGGTGGCGCGCGCGATCTGCTCATAGGTCAGATCAGCGAACGTGTGCAGCAGCAGCGTGTCGCGGTCAGCCGGGGACAGTCCAGCCAGCACCGACCACAGTTGTGGGCTGAGATACTCGGCGTCCAGCCGCTCAACGATCTCATCCAGCCCCTCACCGCTGACCTCACTACCGAGCCGTGACATCGCCCGCGATCCGCGGGCCGCAGCACGAAACCACCGACGCAAAAGGTTGGTCGCGATCCCATACAACCACGGCGCCGCGTCGTCACGACCGTCATAGCGCTCGCGCTCGGTGAACGCGACGCGAAACGTCTCTGCCGCAACATCCTCCCCCGCGGCAGGCCCGGCACGCTCCACGCAATACCGATAGATCCGTGGCCAATGGCGATCAAAGATCACCCCGAACGCGGCTCGGTCCCTTCCAGACGCCCGGATCACCGCGGCGTCAGTCTTGTCTTTACGCATATCCCTTATTGCCCGATCGCCGCCAGACTCTTCACGCACCCCCCACAACCCCTCACCACCCCCAACACCACCTACCCCCCGCCACCAACATCGCAGCGCCCTGCCGCGACCGCGAGCTCGGTCGCTGATAGGTCCCCACGATCACCATCCCGTTCGCCACCAGCGCCCTCCACGGACCCCACCACCGGTCCGCACGCATGCACAGGCGGGCAAAACACCCAAGGACTCCAAATGCCGCTGCTGGTATGTCGCCATTGCGGCGCTCTCGGCGAAAACACCGCCGCTCACGGCCACGAGCGGCAGTGCTTTCTGGGCCCACGGAACCCTCGCAAAGCACACGTCAACTGGGACGGAATCCGCCGACGCAAGCGGGCGTCGGGACCTGCTCGTAGACATATGTGGTTATCCCTTCTCGCTCCGCCCTTCGGTTGGCGGGGTCACTTCGTTTCGTCTTCGGATCCGAACCGCGACAGAGCAGCCATTCGCGCCTCGAGATAGCGTCGCTCCGGAATGCTCGTGGTGAGGCGAGCAGCGCGCTCATACGCCGCGCGGGCGCTGACCTCGTCGCCGGCCATCTCGAGGAGATGGGCGCGCACGGCCGCCAAACGGTGGTGGTCGCGCAGGGGCTCGTCGAGCGTCTCCAGTAACTCCAGTCCCGCGCGCGGACCGTGGACCATCGCGACCGCGACGGATCGGTTGAGCGTGACCACCGGCCCCGGCGAGACGCGCTCGAGGACTTCGTAGACGGCAAGGATCTGCCGCCAGTCGGTCTCCCGCGCGCTTGGCGCATCGTCGTGGATGGCGGCGATCGCGGCCTGAAGCTGGTAGGGACCTCCCGGTTTGCTCGCCAGCGACTCCTCGACCAGCGCGACGCCCTCGGCGATCTTGGCGCGGTCCCACAGCGAGCGGTCCTGCTCGGCCACCGGGACGAGGCTTCCGTTCGCGCGGGCGCGCGCCGGACGGCGGGCGTCGGTCAGGAGCATCAGCGCAAGCAGCCCCGCCACCTCGCCGTCGTCGGGCAGCCGGCGGTGGACCTCCCGCGTCAGGCGGATCGCGTCGGCGCTCAGCTCGACGCGGGCCACGTGCGCGCCGGAGCTCGCCATGTAGCCCTCGTTGAAGATGAGGTAGAGCACGTGGAGGACGACGGGCAGCGCCTCAGGCGCGGGAGGCGAGAAGCGAGCGCCCGCGGCGCGGATCGTCGCCTTCGCCCGGCTGATGCGCTGCGCCATCGTGCTCTCCGGAACCAGGAACGCACTCGCGATCTCTGCGGTGCTCAGGCCGCCGACGGCGCGCAGCGTCAGCGCGACCTGCGAGGCGGGCGTCAGCGATTCGTGGCAGCACATGAAGAGGAGCTCCAGCGTGTCGTCCTCCTCGGCCGCCTCGCCCGGCGGCGGCTCGCGCGCCAGGCCCTCCTCGCGGCGGCGCCGTGCGCTCTCGCTGCGCAGCTCGTCGATCAACCGCCGCTGCGCGGCGGTAAGAAGCCAGCCGCGCGGATTGGCCGGCACGCCATCGCGCGGCCATTGCAGCGCCGCGTCGAGGAGCGCCTCCTGCACGGCGTCCTCGCACGCGTCGAACCTTCCGTAGCGGCGGACGAGCGTCCCGAGGACGCGCGGCGCCAGCCCGCGCAGCTGCTCCTCGATGCTCACATCTCCTCTCCGCCGGGGGTCATCACCGGCCGCACCTCGATTCCCATCCACCGCGCGTCAGGCCACGTCGCAGCGACCTCGAGCGCGCGGTCCAGCGAGTCGCAGTCGATCACGCAGTAGCCGGCCAGATGCTCCTTGGCCTCGAGATAGGGGCCGTCGGTCACGGCCGGGACGCCGTCGCGCACGCGCACGACTTTCGCCTGCGAGACGTCGGCGAGGCCTTCGCCTCCGACCCATTCGCCCGAGGCCGTCAGCTCGTCGATCAGGCGCCCGACCTCGGCCCCGATCTGGTCCATCGGCTCCGGTGGGTCGTCCATGAAGTTGGGGTTGTGGTGGATCAGCAGCATGTACTTCACGACGTCGCTCCTTTCGGGGGTTCGCGGTGAGATCGGAGCCGATTTCTCTTTCTCGACATGTCGAGCGATGAGGTCTGGCTCCGACTCCGGTCTGAAAGTTCAAATGCCGAAGGAAAGGACCGACATGACCGCCGACCGTTCCCGCTGGATCGCTCTCTACGTCCTCTGCGTGGGGATGCTGATGATCGTCCTCGACGTCACCGTCGTGAACGTCGCCCTTCCGTCCATCCAGGACGACCTCGGGTTCTCGACCTCCAGCCTCGCGTGGGTCGTGAACGGGTACCTGATCTCGTTCGGCGGGCTGCTGCTCCTCGCCGGACGCCTTGGTGACCTGCTTGGTCGCCGGACCATCTTCCTGGCCGGGCTCGCGCTGTTCACCGCCGCCTCGGCGCTGTGCGGCCTGGCGCAGAGCGAGGTGTGGCTGGTCGCGGCGCGGTTCGTGCAGGGCATCGGCGGCGCGATGACCTCGGCCGTCATCCTCGGCATGATCGTGACGATATTCCCGGAGCCCCGGGAGCAGGCGAAGGCGATCGGCGTCTACGCGTTCGTCGCCTCGGCGGGCGGCTCGGTCGGCCTGCTTGCCGGCGGCGTGCTCACCCAGGCCATCGACTGGCACTGGATCTTCTTCATCAACATCCCGATCGGCATCGCGACGGCGATATTCGGCCGCCGGCTGCTGGCCGCCGACGAGGGCATCGGCCTGAGCAAGGGCGCCGACCTGCCGGGCGCCGCGCTCATCACGGGCGCGCTGATGGTCGGCGTCTACACGATCGTCAAGCCCGCGGCAGAGGACGGCTGGGGCGCGTCGACGACGCTGATCCTCGGCGCCGTCTCGATCGCCCTGCTGGCCGCGTTCGTTGCCCGCGAGGCGAAGGCCGCCACGCCGCTGATGCCGCTGCGGATCTTCCGCTCGCGCAACGTGACCGGCGCGAACCTCATCCAGGTGCTGACCGTGGCCGGGATGTTCGGGATGTTCTTCCTCGGCTCGCTCTACCTGCAGCGGGTGCTCGGCTACGACGCGCTGCAGATCGGCCTGGCGTTCCTGCCGGTGACGATCGTGATGGGCACGCTGTCGCTGCGCTACTCGGAGAAGCTGATCCAGCGGTTCGGCGCCCGCACGATGCAGTTCCCGGGGCTGGGCCTGATGGTCGCCGGCATGGTGCTGTTCGCCCAGACGCCGGTCGACGGCTCCTACGTGCGCGACGTTCTGCCGGCGCTGCTGCTGACCGGCACCGGCGTGGGCCTCTGCTTCCCCGCCCTGATGGGGCTGGCGATGTCGGGCGCGACGCCGAGCGACGCCGGCCTGGCGTCGGGCCTGGTCAACACCGCCGCGCAGGTCGGCGGGGCGCTGGGCCTGGCGGTCCTGGCGACGGTGTCCACCTCGCGCAGCAACCACCTGGCGCACGCCGGAACGGCGCACGCACAGGCGCTGACCAGCGGATACCACCTGGCGTTCCTGATCGCCGCCGGCCTAGTCGCCGCCGCGATCGTGGTCGCCGCGGTGGTCGTGCAGTCCGAGAAGCGCGCGGCCGCGGCGACGGCGCGGGCCGGTGAGCTGGCCTACGAGGGCTGCTGAATCAGGCGCTCGAGAGCGGCGAGGTCGAGCTGACTCTCCGCCGGTCGCGGCGGGAGAATCGCATTTATGACAGTCCCTCAGACCATCCGACGGGCGCTCGAATTCCTCCGCGTCTCTTGGCTGTATGGTTCGCGCCCCGCGTCGCGCTGGATCGGCGCAGTGCTCGGCCTGGGGCTGATCGCGGTCGCTACCGACGCATGGAGCCTCTCAGCCGCACCCGATCGCTGGAAGCTGCATCGGGGACAGAGGGTCCACAGCGCTTCCACCGGGGATTCAGGTGGCGAGCAACCGACGTCGGTCGCCTAGAAGGCCAATCGTCTACAGGTAATTCGTGAGTGGAGCCAGCCGGGATCGAACCGGCGACCTCCTGCTTGCAAAGCAGGCGCTCTCCCAACTGAGCTATGGCCCCGCGGAGGTGCGAGTTTAACGGCGCCCGGCGGCGCGGCCGTCGCCCACGACGCCTCACTCAAGCCCGGGTCAGCGAAGGCCGAGTTCGAGCTCGAGGCCGCGGGCGCTGAGGTCAGGGACGCCGCCGCCGGCGACGCGGACCACGTCGTGGCGGCCGGCGCGGCGGAACAGGCTGGCGGCGAACGCGGCGCGAACCCCGGCGGCGCAGGCCACTGCGGTGGTGCGGCCGTCGTCGGGCAGGCGTACGGCGCTGACATCGCGCAGGCGGTTCAGAGGCACGTGGTGCGAGCCGGCGACGTGGCCGGCGGCCCACTCGGCGAGCTCGCGGACGTCGACCAGCTCGACGGCGTCCTGGCGCAGCCCGGCTGCGAGCTGATCGAGATCCCAGGAGCCGGCCTCGGCGACGGGCAGCTCGGCGGCCGCCCAGACCTCGCGGTCGGCGACCACCTGGCCGGCCAGCGACCAGAACCCAACCGCCTGCAGCGCGCTGGCCATCCGCCGGCGCCGGCGCTGTCGTCCTCGGCGACGATCACGATGGGCTGAGCCGGATCCAGCGCCCAGCCGGCGCGGGTGCCGACGCCGGCGGAGCTGACCGGAAGGTTGATGGCACCGGCGAGATGGCCGGCATCGAACTGGTCAGGCACGCGGCTGTCCAGCACGGTCACGCCCGCGCGCAGAGCCTCGCGCAGCCCGGGCGCGTCGAGCCGAGGCGGCTCGGCCGGATCGGCGGCCCCGAGCGGGCGGCGATTGAGCCCCACGATCCGGTCGACGTTGGGCGGGCGCGAGGGCAGGCTCCCGGTCAGGCTCTCGACGAACTGTTCGCGGTCCATCATCAGCAGCGGGTCGTGGAGGCGCTCGAAGCCGATCGTCGAGCTCGTCTTGCCGCTCAGCCCGGCGCCGCCGCACAGTGAGCCGCCGATGTGCGCCGGCCACACCTCGACGTGGTCGCCGAGATCCGATCAGCTGCTGCAAGCTGGCATGCAGCGCGCGGGCTCCTTCGGTCGCCTCGACGGCCAGATCGGGCCGCGCGATATCCCCCACCAGCAGTGAGTCGCCGGTGAGCAGCAGCCACGGGTCGTTGCCGCGGGACAGGTCGACGACGGCGAACGTCAGATGCTCGGGGCGGTGCCCGGGCGTGGCCAGCGCGCGAATCCGCAGCGAGCCCGACGGCGATCTCGTCCCCGGCGCCGAGCTCGGTCTCCGAAACCCTCCCCCAGGTCGGGACGATGGGACTGGGCTCCGGTCGCCGCGACCAGGCGCAGGCGTCCGGAGACGTGGTCGGCGTGGTCGTGGGTGTCCAGTACGTGGGTGATCCGCAGGCGCTCGCCCGCGGCCATCTCCAGGTAGACGTCGATGTCCCAGCGCGGGTCGACTACGACGGCCTCGCCGCCGTCACCGAGCACATATGAGGCACAGCCCAGGTCGCGATAGAGCACCTGCCGGAAGAACAAGAGGATCCTTTCTCACGAATTCCCCACTGGCTTAGTGCAGTTTGTATAGCCAACCAGGCGTCGCCCGTCAATGGCGAGAAACCGGGTCGGCGTTAGCCAGATTCAGCCGGACGGCGCGGTCAGCTGTCGAGGTCGAAATCGCGCGGCGGGCGCTGCTCAAACCACAGGCGATCGTGGTCGGGCGTGTCCTGCAGGAACTCGGGCGTCTCCTCGAGCACGTCATCGTCCTTCGGCGGCTCGGGGGCGGCGGGCTCCTCTTCCAGATCGTGGGCGACCGTGTCCTCGTCCGGTGGTCGCGTGGCGGGCGGCGCTCGACCTCATCGGCGGGCTCGACCTCATCGGCGTGCTCCGGCTCTAGCTCGTCGTCATATTCGGGTTCGACCTCGGGCTCCGGCTTGCCGAACAGCCGAGATAGGCGGGACGGACGCGCCGCGGGCTCGGGCTCGTCGAGCGAGTCGTCGTCGAGATCCGGCTCGGCGTGCCGGCTCCCGGCGCGGCCGTACGCCGGCCGCGGCTGCGTGGAGGCGGCGTGTCCTGGAACGGCTCATCGCTCCAGCCTCATCCTCCTCCTCCGACTCCTGCTCCTGGTCGTAGGCGAAGGGCCGTCCGCTCAGCGGCGGTCTCGACGCCCGGACCGGACTCAGGTGCCCGCCTGACGGGACCCAGTGCCTCGCGCTCGGCGCGCTCGACTTCGGTCGGATCGGCGCCGTGGCGCCGTTTGAGGTCTAGGTGCTCGCGAATCGCGTCATCGAGAAGACCCATGCGTCAAAGCCTAGCGGCCACCGACCATGTTCGCGCTCTCTGCAACGGCGCGCACAGTCCTGTTCTTGCCTTCCCGCTTGGCGCGGTACAGAGCGGCTGTCGGCGGCGTGGATCAGCTCGTTCTTGCTGCCCTCGAAGGCGGCGGCGACCCCTACGCTGGCGGTGATCCGGAGCGATCCGCCCCCGTCGAGGAGCGGCACCTCCAGTTCCGCCACCGACTTCCGGATGCGCTCGGCGATCGCGTAGGCCCCGTCCAGATCGGTATGGGGCAGGATGAGCGCGATCTCCTCGCCTCCGTAGCGGGCGGCCACATCGGGATCACGCGAGTTCTCCTGGACGACGACGGCGACGTGGCGCAGGGCCACATCGCCCTGCTGGTGGCCATAGCGGTCGTTGATCGACTTGAAATTGTCGATGTCGAGCATGATCAGGCCGACCGGGTAGCGATATCGGCTGACGGCCACCATCTCCACGCCCGAGCAGCTCCTGAAAGTGGCCATGGGTGGCCAGGCCGGTGAGATCGTCGGTGATCGCTTGGCGTTGCACGTCGAAGTGCAGGCTCACGTTGGCCAGAGCGAGGGTGGCGCGCAGTGCCAGCGACCGCAGCAGCTCCAGATCGTCGTCGCTGAACTTTCGCCCCGAGCGGCAGACGGTGATCACGCCCGTGCGTGGGGCCGCCCGGGCACGATCGCCCCCAGCGCCACCGAGGCAAAGAAGAGGTCACCGGCCACCGCCTCGCCGACCCCGTCTCCCTCCAGCGCGGCTCGCTCTGAGCGGTACAACGGCTCTTGGAGGCCCTCCAGCCGGCCGATGTGGGTGGCTTCGGTCAGCGGCTCGGCGGCGTCCTCTCGGGCACTTACCCGGCCCCGGTCGGCCACGGCGGCGTCCATGGCCGTCCTGAGCGCCAGCTCCACCAGCGCCTCACGGTCGAGATTGGAGGCGAACGCCTCCCCGATATGGCGAATCGCGCGGCGAACCCGCGCTCGCTCGCGCTCGAGCTCATCCAACCGGGTCGCCAGCTGCTGCGACATGCTGTTGAACTCGACGCCCAGCGCAGCGAACTCGTCGCGTCCGGTTACCGGGACCGGCGAGGAGAAATCGCCCCTGCCCAGCCGCCGGGCCGCGTCGAGGAACTCGGCCAGCTGCCGGCGCAGGGACCGCGAGGCGAGCAGGGCGAAGCAGAAGGCGAGAGCCAGGAACCCGGCGATGATCAGGGCCGCGACGATCCGGTCACCGGCGACGCCGCCACCGGTGGCGTCGAGGTTGGAGAGCAACGCGACCTCGACCCGCCGGCCATTGAAGCCGTCGAACGTCTGTCGCGCCACCCGGTAGCGATCGCTGCCGACGGTGACCGTGGCGCCGGGCGTCAGCGGCCGATTCCGTACCCCGGGCACGGTGCTGGCGAGCGTGACGGCGCCCTGGCGGACCAGCACCTCGATGCCGGAGCCGGCGACCTCACGGGCGTACTGACCCGCGGACAGCTCCGACACGGTGACCGTGCGTGGCGTCGCCCGCCGCCCGGTGCTGACTACGACCACTCCCGGCGCCACCGCCGTGGGATCGCCCACGTCGGCGAGCTGGTGGGACCCAACCGAGACCGTCACCCTGGCCAATCCCGCGCGCGAAGCAAGGGCGGCCAGCCGAGACCGCAGCTGGGCGGGGTCGAGGCCGGCGACGGCGCGCGCGACGCTGCGGGCGTCGAGGCCGGCCGACCGACTGGCCGTCAGATAGACACCGGTGGCCACGCTGGCCGCGCCGTTGGCGCGCGCATCGGCTTTGCCGTCCTGGCTGTCCCCGATGAGGCGGAAAACGAGCACGCCGACGGCCGCCATCGGTATGACGACGATCAGCACGAAGAAGGCTGTCAATCGTGTTTGAAAGCTCATCAACAGGCAGTCGAGGACCGTATCGGCGCAAACGGCCCGCTCCGATAGACCCAAACGCCCGGGGCGACGGCAGTTGCCCGGGCCGGGTCGCGAAGCGCGGCAGGGCTAAACTAGGCGGGCAATCCGCGCGGCTGCGGCCGCCGCACGGGGCTATAGCTCAGTTGGGAGAGCGCCTGGATCGCACCCAGGAGGTCGCCGGTTCGAGCCCGGCTAGCTCCATCACGACCAAATTCCTGCAAGGACGCAGGCATCGGTCGACTCTGGTTGAGCTCGAGACGCGGCCGCCCCTGGGATCGCCCTCCATCAGAATGGTGTTATGAGGAACGGGTCGGCGTCTGATCCTGTCCGTGCGCTGCTGCAGACCCGCAGGACGTTGCTTGCCGATTCCGCGGTTGGCGTGGACGCGCCGGAGCGCCTACTGGTGCGCAGCGACTTGAGCGGGACGGTGCAGCTCTACGAGCTCGCGTCAGGGGAGCTGGTCGAACTGACCTCGCTGTCTGAACCGGTCGGTAGCGCGCACTATGTGCCAGGTGCCCGGCGGGCAGTGCTCGCGATCGACGAGGGCGGAAACGAGCGACACCAGCTCTACCTGATCGGCCTTGATGACGCCGCGGCGGCAACCGTTACTGGGTTCGATCGTTTGCGGGCGCTGACGAGCGATCCACGGTTCGGACATCAGTTCGCGGGCGTCTCGCCGGACGGTCGCACGCTGGCGTACGTGTCAAACCGCTCCAACGGCGTCGACTTCGACCTGTGGCTGTGCGACCTCGCGAGCGGCGAGCATCGCCTGCTGCAGGCCGCCGGCGCGTGGTATCACCCCGGCTCGGGATTCTCTCCCGGCGGGCGCTTGGTGTCGGTGCTGCGACCGGGTCCGCGACCGCTCGACGTGGACCTGGTGCTCGTCGATGTCGCCTCCGGTGAAGTGCAGGTCCCGGTCCCGCACCCGGACGAGGCCGCGTTGGTCGGGCCGCCGGCGTGGGTGAGCGATTCCGTGTTCTACGCCTCTTCGAACGTCGGCAGCGACTTCGCCGCAGTCGTCCGCCACGACCTGAACACGCGGGAGACGACAACCGTCCCCACGACCGGCGAGCGGTTCGACGCCGAGGTCGTCTCAGCCGGCGAGAGGGCGATCATCGTGATCGAGAACCGCGACGGCGCGAGCACGATGTGGCGCTATGACATCCAGACCGGGGAGCGCGGCGGCGATCTCGCACTGCCCGAGCCGGGCGTAACCAACGCCTGGTTTCTCGAGCCGCCAATCGCGAGCACCGAGGGGTCGCGGCTCTACTTCACGCTGACCACCCCGCGCCTGGCGGGCGACATCTACCGCCATCACCTCGAACGTCGCGAGACGCGTCGGCTCACCCACAGCCCCGCCGAACTGGTGCCCGAAACGCTGGTTGCGCCCGAGCTCGGTGAGGTCGAGAGCGTTGACGGCGAGCGGATCCCGGTGTTCATATATCGCCCTCGCTCGACGGAACCGAGACCCCCCGTCGTAGTCGAGGTACACGGCGGGCCCGAAGCGCAGGCCATGCGGTTGTTTGACCCCAACATCCAGGCTTTGGTCACAGCCGGCTACGCGGTCGTAGTGCCGAACGTGCGGGGCTCCACCGGCTATGGCAAGCGGTACGCGTCGCTGGACGACACGACCAAGCGGCTTGACGCTGTGCGAGACCTGGAGTCGGTCCATGACGGGCTCGACTCGCTCGGCCTCGATCCCGCGCGCGCGGTCCTCTGGGGTGGCTCCTACGGCGGATACATGACGCTCGCGGGATTGGCGTTGCAACCCGAGCTGTGGGCCGCCGGCGTCGACATCGTGGGCATCTCGAACCTGGTCACGTTCCTCGAGAACACCTCCGAGTACCGGCGTGCACATCGCGAGCTGGAATACGGGTCGCTTGCCCACGACCGCGACTTCCTGATCAAAGCGTCACCGCTGAGCCACGTGGACGCGATCCGCGCGCCGCTGTTTGTGATCCACGGTCGCAACGATCCGCGCGTCCCCGTCGGCGAGGCACAACAGCTCGTGGCCGGCCTCGAGCGACGAGGTGTGCGGTGCGAGCTACGCATCTACGACGATGAAGGACACGGCCTCGCGCGGCTGGTCAACCAGCTCGACGCCTACCCCCGGGCGATCGAGTTCCTCGACGACGTGCTCGGTCGCTGAGACCGCGGAACGCGGGGGTGCGCCTCGGCGGCGTGCGGCGCGCTTCCGTCGGCGTTTCGCCTGAAGCTGGCGTCGAGCAGCGCACGGATGAGCGGGTGAAGCACGCGAGATTCGCTTGCGCCCATCTGAGGCTGGAAGGCGGTGGCCACAAAGAAGGGGTGGTCGGGCAGCTCGATCGCCTCCACGCCCGCGTCCTGCGCGCGGGCCGAGAGCACGACGCCGGCGTCCTGGAGCCGAACCTCGATGCGCGGGTCAAGACCGTACCCGCACCAGTGAAATCCGACGAAGGGAGTCTCACCGCAGATCCCAGCCAGCCGCGTACCCGGTGTTGGCTTGACCTCCCGCTGCTCTCCGTAAAGCGAGCATTGGAGGGGAACGACGACGAGTTCCTCGGCGTCGGGGTCAGCCTCGGCGTGCGCGGCGCCCTCGACGCCAGCGAGGGCGCGAGCCAGTTCCACGCACGCGTACTGAAATCCGCCGCACGTACCCAAAAATGGCGTCCCGCTGCGGCAGCAATGATCGATCGCGGCATAGGCCGCCGCATCGTCACGGTACGGAGTTCCTGGCAGCAGCCAGACACCATCGACAGACTCAAGCTCGTGTGCCCCCGGACTGTCGGTCGACGTCCACGAGCACTCCACCCCGTCTGGCATCAAAGCGAACGCCGCGTCAAGCTCACGATGGGTGAGGTATGCCGGATCGCGATCGCCGAGCGCGAGGATCTTCACTTCCAGGATCGTAACGGCCGTACGCGGGATCCCTGACACCGTCACGGAGCGGCTCGAATTCAATCTGTCGGCTGTGTCGCCGCCCTCCTGCCGTAGCGCATGATGGTCAGCGGATCCCCAGCGATCGGCTCCATCGACGGGGGTGCCCAGCGCGACATCAGCACGACGCCGACACACATGACCAGGAGCGCCGACGCAGCGCCGACTACAGCGGGGACAGTGCCGTCGAGGCGCTCGCCGAAGATCAGCACCCCGAGAATGATGCTCGCCAACGGGTCGACGATCAGCAGCGCCGGCTGAGAGGCCGATAGGGGGCCGGCGTTGAAGGCGGCCTGGGTGAGAACCCCACCCAGAATCCCGCTGACCACCAGCGCGTAGAGCGGCCAGTGGTCAAATGCCCCCAGGACGCCGTGGTGTTGCAGGGTCTCGGTGAGCTGCTTGACAAAACTGGCGTCCACCGACCACACCACGGCGGCGGCGGCGCCGATGCAGCCCGCCCGCCGGGCCGGAGACCCACGCCGCCCGAGCACGACCAAGACGGCCGCGACCAAGCCCCACACCGCTATAACCGTCGCCCACTCCGTGGTCTTGGGGACGTGCGTGCCACCGCGGAAGTGGGCGATGCCCAAGAACGCCCCTAGCCCCAAGCAGACCAGGCCGGCCGCGTACCAGGACTTCACCGGGATGACATCGTGCAGGCGAAACTCCCGCAGCGCGAGGGCAAAGATCAGCTCCACCACCAGAATCGGCTGCACGACCGCCAGGGCACCGAAGTACAGCGCCACGCCGCTCAGGAGGAACACGCCGACCGCGAACGCTTGTCCCACCAGCCACACCGGCTGGTGAACCAGGTACCACGCCGTTTGCCATCGCGATCCGGCCTTGGGAGCGGCGATGCCGGCCAATCGCGCCATCACCGCCCACGACGCATTGCAGAAGGCGGCCCCTAGGGCGCAGATGACGGTGAGCACGACGACCTTCCTCAGTTCTGGCGGAGCCTGCCCCCGAGATCGCAGCTCAGAAGGTGGGACACCGTAGCATCGGCTGGGGGCGGCAAGGAGATAGTTGAGCAGTGAACTAGGCTGAAAAGCATGGCTGATCGTGCGGATCTAGATTTCACCTATTCGCTGATCGATCGCATCTTTCGACTCAGCCTCGGGGAGATGGCTGACTTCAGCGGCGCCAAGTACGACGGGGACTTCTCGCTCACGCTGGAGCAGGCCCAGCGGCGCAAGCACGACTACATCGCCGAGCAGGTGGGGATCCAAGCGGGTCGCCGGGTGCTGGACCTCGGGTGCGGCTGGGGTCCGCTGCTCAACGACATCCGTCGGCGGGGCGCCCACGGTGTCGGCGTGACCCTGTCGCGGGCTCAGGTCGCCTCCTGCCGGCGCCAGGGCCTGGATGTGCGCCTGAGCGACGCCCGCCAGGTCACCGCTGACACGCTCGGCCAATTTGACGCGGTCGTCAGCCTCGGGGCGTTTGAGCATTTCTGCTCGGTCCCCGACTACCGCGCCGGCCGCCAGGATCAGATCTACGGGTCGCTGTTCGAGAGCGTCGCCGGGATGCTTCCCGCGGGAGGGCGCCTGTATCTGCAGACGATGGTGTTCGGACCGCGAATGATGCCGATCGATCAGGTCTCGATCGACGCGCCTCGCGGCTCAGACTCCCGGTATCTGGCGCTGATGCAAAAGCAGTTCCCGGGCTCGTTTCTACCGCTCGGTCCTGAGCAGGTGATTCAGGCCGCCGCGCCCGGCCTGCGACTGGTCTCGCGCAGCAGCGGCCGGCTGGACTACATCGAAACCATCCGCCAATGGCGCCAACGCTTCGCGCAGCCGAGCCTGCGCAAGACCCTGATGAAGCTACGACTTCTGCCGCGGTGGCTGACGAGCGCAGACTTCCGCCTCGCGTTCACCTCAGGGGTGAGCTCGAACACCGTCTGCTTTGAACGCGAGCTGCTCGAGCACTACCGCCTGGTGTTCGAAAAGCCGGCGTAGACCTACCCGGCGTTAGGACGATCTCGGCAGCGGACGGCAAGGCTCCCCGGTGCGTCCGAGGCGGGGTCGACACTGCCGCGCATGGCTCCGGACTGCGGGGTGATCGGATGAGTCGCGCGAGCAGGCGCGGCGCGGCCTTAGCGACCGGCGGGATCGCGGGGCTGGCGATCGCCACGCTGGTGCTGCCTCAGCTCGCCAACACGCTAAAGCCGACGGCAGTGGGCGTCGCGCTACTGACGCTGGTGCTCGGGATGCTGACGCTTGCCGCCCAGCGATTCAGGGAGTTTTACCGGCGCCGGACTGAGCTTGACACGGCGCTGTTGGCCTACCCGCCAGAGCTGCTTGGGTCGGCAGATCCGATCGCGCTTGGCGTCGTCGCGTCCAACTCCGAGCCTCACCGTTCCGCCGAGCTGTCAACCAGCACCTCGACTGCGGATCGCCTTGACCGCGCGCTAATGGACAGCCCATGTGTGGTCGTAAGAGGACCCAGCGCCTGTGGGAAGTCGAAGGCTGCGGCAGATGCGGCTGCCCGAGTGTGGCCGTCGGTCGCGGGAATCGTGCCGTTCAACGCTGACGGCCTGGGCACGCTCCAGGACGAGGAGTTCCACATCGGAGCCGATCGGTGCGATAACGGGATTTGCCTGTGGCTGGATGACCTGGACCGGTTCCTCGGGGTTCTTGACACTCGGTCGCTGACCCCTCGACGGCGAAAAACTGCGGTGGGTCGTCGCCTCACCCGCCGAGACCCGCAAGCGCCGCGGTTGATCGCCACCGTTCGCAGCGAGCGCTGGGATGAGACCCGCAAGGGCACCGACGACCAGAGCCAGACCCTTCGGCGGCTGGAGTCGGTGTCCACGCTCGTCACCCTTGACCAGGCCGGCCGGGTGGTGGACATCCAGCCCGAACCGGAACCCGAACCCGAACCCGAACCCGGCCAAGACGGAACGCCAACGCCGCCTGCGCTGCCCAGCCGACCGGCTTCTAAATGCCCGCGCGCCAAGCCGCTGTGGCGCGACGCGCTGTTCGTGGTGCTGGCGCTCGCGACCGCGGCGGTGGGCGTCGCAATCGCGATCCTCTACGGCGTGGACCGCAAGGTTCTTGTCCAACCGCCTCCGGTCAGCGACCAGATAGCCAGCATCACCACCGCGATGCAGACCCACCTCGGCCACGGACACGTGGTCTTCTCAGAGCGGGTGTGGCTTCACTCCACCGAAGAGCCGTCGTGGATCATCGGCGTGCAGCACGGCCCGACCCAATCGCTCAAGCACGGGATCGCCAACTCCGACGAACTACGGATCTACGACGTCCACGACGGCTGGCTCGAGCTGAAGCTCGACTTCCAGCCCACCGTCACCGGCCCGAGCCCTCCCCACCTGCAACAGGTCGCCGACAACTCGAGCGCGGCCGGACTGTTCAACAATGGCGGAATCCCGGAGTTCATCGCCGGCTACAACCTCTTGAGCCGGGCATCCCCCACCATCCTGCCCTTCGGCATCGACTGGCAGACGGGCGCAAACGGCAGCGGATACGTCCTGCGCGGCCTGACCGAATTCAGCAACTTCAACGAACGCATGGGACCCGGCTTTTCGCTGCCGTACCTGCGTCGGAGCGAGGCCGCGTTCTTGAAGGCGAACTACGACGAGCCGATCATGTTGCGCAACCGCCATGTCGACCTGTCGAACCAGGATCTGAGCGCATATCCGGTGTCGGCATTCGCGCTGGCCCGCCAGCCCAGCGGAAGGCTGCTGCTCGGCTACCTGCTGCGGCCGTATGACTACACCCGGACCAACGACCTCGAGTTCGAGGTGGGACAGCTTCGCAGCGGCGGCGTCGCCACTCATCCGTGCTCATGGTTCAATCCCACCTGCTGGGGACCAAAGCGCCCGGAGGTGATTCACGTGCCGCCAGACAAGGGTGATAGCCAGGCCCTCCTGGATGAGTGGCCGCAGCTGAAGTCGCACTGGGTGCACAGGCTCACCGAGACGAACCTCTGATCGCGACTCACAATCCCTTTCGAGAGCAACTTGCGACCCAATCCCAAGCACGCCAGCTCCGACGCCGAGGTCGTCAGGCAGCTGATCCGGGAGAACCCCTGGGCCATCTTGGTCTCGAGCAACTCCGGCGAGCTGGTCGCCTCGCACTATCCGATCCTGCTTGACGAGCACGCGTCCGACCTGACCGTGGTCACCCATGTCGGGCGGCCCGACGACCGCGTGCATGGCTTTGGTGATCGCGAGGTCATGCTGGTCGTGCAGGGCCGCCACGGCTACATCAGCCCCAGTTGGTATGCGCCCGGAGCGACACGAGCGCCGACCTGGAACTTCAGCGTCGCGCACTGCTACGGAGTGCCGCAGATCCTCGACCCGGAGGAGAACCTCCGAGTGCTCACCAGGCTCGTCGAGCACTTCGAGCGTCATGTGGACGAGCCGACGACGCTCGATCCCGAGTACGGAGCCAAGCTCGCCACCGGGACGATCGGCATCCGGTTGCCGATCACCCGCTTCGTCTGCAAGCTCAAGCTCAGCCAGGACAAGGACCCGGTCAGCCAGCGCCAGGTGATTGCCGCCCTGCGCGCCCCCGGGCCATACGAGAATCCCGACCTCGCCGACGACATGCAACGCGTACTCGGCGATCACGAGGAGTGATGCGACCCACCCGAACGCCGGCCGCGCGCGGTCACCAGATGAGCGGCATGAGCCGCTTGTGGTGGGCGGCGTAGGAACGGTAGCTGTCGCCGACCGCGCTGAGCAACGCGTCCTCCTCGATGTGGATGCGGTAGAGCAGGGGCGTGAGCACGAGCAGCGTCCAGGCAGAAGCGGCCCTGCGTGCGGCTGACCGCGAGGGCATGGCGTCTGGACAGCTAACCGCAGCGTCGCATGGGGCGGCTGACGTGGTGTCGGTGGACGCGGTCAGGCGGCGCCGAAGTAACGGCCGGTGTCCCAGAAGAAGCCATCGAACAGCAACTTGTTCAGTGGCGCGCCCGGCCTACCGAGAGCGGTCGGCGTCAGGCCAACTCGCCAGGTAAAGCGACAGTGGTCGGTGCCGTCCGGTTCGACCGTGTAGTCCTCGGCGAGGCTGGCGAACACCGGAAGGTTCGCACCGGTGAAGTAGAACGCGTATCGACGCCCCTCTTCCCAAAGGAAGAAGTGCTCCTGACCGGTCAGCGCTCCGCCAAGCACTTTGGCTTCCCGGGTCGTCCCCACGCCAAAGGGCCGGGGTGAGGTCCAGCGGATGCTCAGTCCGCGACACCAATGAAGCGGCTGCTCGCCGACGAGCTCGCCCCACACCGCTTGCGCCGGATGCGGGATCGACCAGGTGCGGGCAAGGCGCTGGGGAGCGCGATCGAAATAGGTCTCGTCGACGGGTTCCAGGGACGGCACCGGCCGGTTGTATCAGAGCGCCGGCCCTGCCCGCTGAGAACTCAACAGCTTGCGCGGC
Source organism: uncultured Solirubrobacterales bacterium (assembly GCA_963754375.1). GTDB lineage: Bacteria > Actinomycetota > Thermoleophilia > Solirubrobacterales > Solirubrobacteraceae > Palsa-465. The sequence continues at coordinate 360,929 of CAVWFX010000010.1, read as the reverse complement.
GCCGTCCGCGTTGGTGCTCTACGCTTGCCGAGAACCCACGGGTGCTGTGCAGTCGGCTTCTGACAACGGATTGTGCGTGCTTGGAGAGCGGGACGCGTGGTAGGACGCATGGGCCTGCTTGCCCGGCTTCGGCCGGGGTTGCGGGGGATCGGAACGGCATGTGCGGTCGCAGTCATCTGCGGGTTGATGACCAGCGCGAGTGCCGCCGCTCGCGGGCACATCGGGCGCAGGCACCCGAAACCGGCGGCCAGGACTCCCTCGGTGCTCTCCCCGTACTTCGGCGCGGCGTTCACGGCGGCCAAGCTGTCGCACACGTTCGGGCAGGCTCCGTCGTGGACTCCGGGCGGAGCCGTGCTCTCGATTGCGTTTGACTCCGCCGGCATCTACCAGATCTATCGCTCCCATCTGAACGGCAGCGGCCAGGTGTGCCTGACGTGCGCGACGGTGACGGGCCCGGCCGGCGTGCCGCAGGAGCGCCCGGACAAGAATTGGATCCTGTTCGAGTCATACGGCCAGCAGCCGATCCATGTCGGCAATCCGGGGCTTGGCGGGTATGGCGGCGACCTGTATGTCATGCACCCCGACGGCCGGCACGTCTACCGGTTGACGACGAACTCCGATCCCGACGACGGCGCGCAGTTCGGCGAGGCGACCGGGACCCCGTACGACAACTTCCATGCGTACTGGTCTCCGGACGGCAAGCAGATCGTGTGGACCCACACCGAGGCCGACGCGATGTCTGAGGGCGGCGAGAAGTGGGAGCTGATGCTCGGCGACTTCACGGTGCACAACGGCGTGCCGTCGCTGACCGATGTCCGTGTGGTCGGCCCTCCCTATGGCTCCTATGAGACGCAACCGTGGTCACCGGATGGGAAGGGCTTCTTATTCTTCGCGTCCGGCGGTTACCGGTCTCCCTACCAGGCGACGCCGCCCGGGTGGGGCAACGCTCGCGTCTACTACATGCGCCTGTACGGGAGGGGAGCCTCGCCCGAGCATCCGATGGTGACGCCGATCGGCGACAACGAGCCGTTCTACGAGGAGCAGGCCGTGTTCACGCCGGACATGAAGGACGTGATCATGATGTCCAACCGCGGAGCCACCCTCGACTCGTGGTATGACGAGGTCGCGGCCGCCGCGCAACGGACCGCGTTCGACGCGCCGGACACCGGGGCGACCCAGACGCTCCAGTTCCTCGCCGACTTCGAGGGCGCGGACTTCAGCAGCGACCTCTACATCGTCGACGGCGCCACCGGCGCGATCCGACGGCTCACCACCCTTGACCAGGTCGTGCCCGAGTTCTACTGGAACGCCGGCTACACCAAGCTGCTGTGGACCCTCACCAGCGCCAAGGATCCCGGCTATGAGGCGAGCTACACGGGCCGTTTCCGCGGCATCACCGCCACCGATCGGACGATCCCGAAGACGACCCCGCGTTGGCTCTACGGAAAGCCAATCGACATGGCACGGATCCCCGCCCAGGCGCAGACACCCACGCAGACCGGCGCGGTCGACAACACACCCGTCGCGGTCTCGCCCCCAGCGCACCCCGCCCCGGGCTTCCCACACGCCACCGCGAACGCAGACAAGGCGTCGATTCCCGCAATCGTGGCCACCTATCTCGTGCGCTGGGAGGCGGACCTCACCACGCTCGGCCTCGAGGCCAACGAGACGTTCACCGGCGCACCCTCACGCGTGCTCGGGGTCGGCACCTGACCGACCTGCACCAGTGTCACGGTGGGGTGCCGGGGCGGGTGACCGGTTCGGGATGAACCGGTCACCAAACCCGTCAGCCGTGGTCAGACGAGATCGAACCGATCGAGGTTCATGACCTTGTTCCAGGCGGCCACGAAGTCCCGGACGAACGTCTCGGACGCGTCGTCGCAGGCGTAGACCTCCGCGATGGCTCGCAGCTGGGAGTTCGAGCCGAACACGAGGTCGACGGCGGTGCCGGTCCACCGGGGCGCGCCCGTACCGCGATCGCGTGCCCTCGTAGACGCCCTCCGCTGCGGCCGCCGGCTTCCACTCCGTGCCCATGTCGAGCAGGTTCACGAAGAAGTCGTTGGTCAGCGTTCCGGGCCGGTCGGTGAACACGCCGTGCTTGGACTGCCCGAAGTTGGCACCCAGCGCGCGCAGGCCGCCGACGAGCACCGTCATCTCGGGGGCGGTCAGCGTCAGCAGGTTGGCCCGCTCCACCAACAGTTGCTCCGGGGTGCGGTCTGTCCGGCCTGGAGGTAGTTGCGGAATCCGTCGGCGGTCGGTTCGAGCACCGCGAACGCATCGGCGTCGGTCTGCTCCTGCGACGCGTCGGTGCGCCCAGGGGCGAACGGAACCGTCACCGTGTGGCCGGCGTCCCTGGCCGCCTGCTCGACGCGCCGCGCACCCGCCGAGGACGATCAGGTCGGCGAGTGAGACCCGCTTGGCGCCGGATTGCGAGTCGTTGAACTCCCGCTGGATCTGCTCCAGGCGCTCACCGCGGCGGCGGCCGCCGGTGTTGACCTCCCAGTCCTTCTGCGGCGCCAGCCGAATCCGCGCGCCGTTGGCGCCGCCGCGCTTGTCGGTGCCGCGGAAGGTCGCGGCCGACGCCCACGCGGTCGCGACCAGCTGGGACACCGACAGCCCGGAGGCGAGGATCTTGCTCTTCAGCGCGGCGATATCCGCGTCGTCGATCAGCTCGTGATCGACGGCGGGACCGGGTCCTGCCAGAGCTGCGGCTCCGCCGGCACGAGCGGCCCGAGGTAGCGCGAGACCGGTCCCATGTCGCGGTGAGTCAGCTTGTACCACGCCTTGGCGAACGCGTCGGCGAACTCGTCGGGATTCTCGTAGAAGCGCCTCGAGATCGGCGCGTAGATCGGATCGAGCTTCAGCGACAGGTCGGTCGTGAGCATCACCGGGGCGTGGCTCTTGGACGGATCGTGGGCATCGGGAACGGTGCCCTGGGCGGCGGCGTCCTTGGCCGTCCACTGGTTGGCGCCGGCGGGGCTCTTGGTCAGCTCCCACTCGTACTCGAACAGGTTGTCGAAGAAGCTGTTGTCCCACTTCACCGGGGTGGCGGTCCAGATCCCCTCCAGGCCGCTGGTCCAGGTGTCGCGCCCGTTGCCGTTGCCGACGGAGTTCTTCCAGCCGAAGCCCTGCGCCTCGAGGCGGGCGGCCTCGGGATCGGGACCGATGTGGTCGTCGGTGACGGCGCCGTGGGTCTTGCCGAACGTGTGGCCGCCGGCGATCAGCGCGACCGTCTCCTCGTCGTTCATCGCCATGCGGGCGAACGTCTCGCGGATGTCGCGGGCCGCGGCGAGCGGATCCGGGTTGCCGTTCGGCCCCTGCGGGTTGACGTAGATCAGGCCCATCTGCACGGCGCCGAGCGGCTGCTCGAGATCCCGGTCGCCGCTGTAGCGCTCATCGTCGAGCCACGTGTGCTCGGGCCCCCAGTAGACGTCCTCGGGCTCCCAGACGTCCTCGCGTCCGCCGCCGAAGCCGAACGTCTTGAAGCCCATCGACTCGAGCGCGCAGTTGCCGGTGAGGATCATCAGGTCGGCCCACGAGATCTTGTTGCCGTACTTCTGCTTGATCGGCCACAGCAGCCGGCGCGCCTTGTCGAGGCTGACGTTGTCGGGCCAGCTGTTGAGCGGCGCGAAGCGCTGGGCGCCGGCGCCGCCGCCGCCGCGGCCGTCGGCGATCCGGTAGGTGCCGGCGCTGTGCCACGCCATCCGGATGAACAGCGGCCCGTAGTGGCCGAAGTCGGCCGGCCACCAGGGCTGCGAGTCCGTCATCAGCTCCATCAGGTCCTGCCTGAGCGCGTCGAGGTCGAGCGTGCTTGAACGCCTCCGCGTAGTTGAACTCCTCGCCCATCGGGTTGGCCTCGGGCGAGTGGTGGTGGAGGACCTTCAGATTGAGCTGGTTCGGCCACCAGTCCCGGTTGCGCCAGCCGCCGTGCTCGGCGTGCACGACTGGACACTGGCCCTTGCTATCGGTGACAGCCACGTCGTTTCCTCCTTCGCTCTGACGTTGGTATCTGGCGTTGCTCGTGACGTGCTCGGTCGCGCGCGTCGCGCGCAGCGTCGCGCGCCGACGCCGCGACGCACTCGGGACACCGGCCCCAGTAGATGACCTCGGCCTCGTCGATCTCGTAGCCCGCGTCGTCGGGCGGCGGTCAGGCACGGGGTGTAGCCCACGGCACAGTCGATGTCGACCATCCGGCCGCAGGTCCGGCAGATCAGATGGTGATGGTTGTCGCCGACGCGGTCCTCGTAGCGGGCCGGCGACCCGGCCGGCTGGATGCGCCGGATGATCCCCTTCTCGGTCAGCGTCCCGAGCGCGTCGTACACCGCCTGCAGCGAGATCGCCCCGATCTCGGCCCGCACGGCCGCGTCGATGTCCGCGGCGGTGCTGTGCGGCCGGTCGGACACGGCGCGCAGCACCGCGAGACGCTGCGCCGTGACCTGCACGCCGTGGCGGCGGAGCAGAGCGGCTTGATCACCCGATGGCTTCACTGACGCGGCGGCAGTCTAGCCGAAGACTGGAAGAACTCAAGAATTGGGACTCCCCCAGCGAGTAGGTTGCCCGGGCACGCGGCCCCAAGCTACACCCCCCGCCGCGACCACTACCGCTGACTGACTAGGCAAGCGCCCGCGACAGGACGTCTCGGGCCAGGACGCCGTCGTAGCGGTCCTCGTCGATGTACAGCTCCGGGACGGCGTGGGCCCGGCTGGCAGTCGCCTGGTGGATGTGCTCGATGATCTTGGGGCGGTGCCGGCCGTCGGCGACCTCCGAGCGCAGCCGGTCAGGGTCGTCGACGATCCCGGCGGCGATGTCCATCAGTTCCGACGCGCTGTCCAAGCGCCCTCCGGCCAGCCGGTCGAGCAGCTCGAAGAAGCGTCCCTGCGCCCCGGCGGCCTCCAGCATCTCCGCGGCCGGGAGGGCTAGCGGATGGACGTCGGCGAGCGGCAGGTGGCGCACCGCGACTCGCAGCGGCTGCTGCGCGGCCACCCGGAGCACCAGCAGCCAGGCAAACCGACACGGCTCGGAGGCGAGGTCGAGGTAGACGGTGACCGTTCTGCCCTCCGGCGGGCCGCTGAGATGATCCGCGGGGCCAGCGGACGGATCGAGCCGAGCCGGACCGCTCGATCCCCGCCGCCACTCGCGCAGTGCCTCGGCCACCCCGGGGTCGATGGGCTCGCGGTTGGCGTCCGGGCGGTGGCGGGAATGACCGGCGGTCCCCCGCTGCCAGTTGCTGACGTCCGACACCATGTCGTGCGATAGCTCACTCGGCGACTCCGGGGGCGCGTCGGGGCGCCGGTAGGGCGTCTGGCTGATACCGCTGCCGCGCCGCGTGTAGTAGCCGTAGACCAGCACGAAGAACAGCACCACCACGAATACCCCGAAGATCACGGTTCCGCCCGCGGCCGCAAATGGGGGGCCCGTCAGCGCACCAAGCAGCGGAGTCATGGCGAGATGATATGGCCCGCGTAAACCGTCACTGGGTTAAGGACGACCGACATTGGGGGGCGGCAAGGCTGCCGGACGCGAGAATCAGAGGGTGATCAGCGTCATCCCGCTTGCGCTGGCGGCCGCGTTCTACCCCACCCTGCTGGCCGGGGTGATCGTGATCCTCGACCGCGACAAACCGGTCGCGCTCCTGGCCGCCTTCCTGGCGGGCGGCATGCTGATCAGCGTCGCGGCCGGCTTGATCATCGTCTTCATCCTCGACGGCGCCGTCTCGTCCAAGCACCAGCACAAGGCCAGTCCGGCCGTCGACTTGATCATCGCCGCGCTCTCGTTCGGTCTGGCCGTATTTCTCTGGCGCCGCGAGCGCGCCGCGCGCCAGGCGCGGCGGACCGGCGGCGACGGCCGCCGGGCAAAGGGTCCGTCGTGGACCGAGCGCAGGCTCGGCACCGGATCGGCCTGGGTCGCCTTCGGGGCCGGAGTCGCGCTGAACCTCCCGGGCCTCTGGTACTTGGACGCGCTGAAGGACATCGCCCGAGCCCAGGACTCGACAATCGCGGCGGTCCTGTGGATCCTGGTGTTCGTGGTCATCATGTTCGCCCTCGCGGAGATCCCGCTGATCGGTTACGTGGTGAGCCCTGACGCCACCCAGGCGCGGGTCCAGCGGCTGCGGGCGTGGCTGAACGAGCACGGTCGCATGCTGGGCCTGTGGGTCGCGGTCGCGGCCGGCGTCTATCTGACCGTCAAAGGAGTTCTGGCGCTGAGCTGACGCCCGGGTCCTCATGCTGAAGCTCACTCTCGCCGTGGTGGCGATCGCCCTGCCGGACTGCATCAATCCGACCTTGATCGGCGGCGAACTGCTGGTGGCGACGCGCTCGCACCCCCGCCGCCAGACGGTGGCGTTCACGATCGGCGCATTCGCGGTCACCTTCGTGTTCGGCCTTGCCCTGGCGCTCGGACTGGGAGACCTGATTCTGTCGGTCGTGCCCAAGCCGGGCCCGACGGTCAAGTACGCATTGGTCACCGCCGCCGGAATGGCATTGCTGCTCGGCGGAGGCGTGGTCATCCTCCGGCGCCGCCACCTGGCCAACTCTGAGTCGGCGTCGAAGCGTTCAAGCCCCCACGGGGCCGCGGGATTGATCGGCGCGGGGCTCGGCGGGCTCGAGCTGCTGACCGCGTTTCCCTACTTCGCGGCCATCGCGATGATCATCGGATCAGGTGTCAGCGGCCCGGAGAAGCTGACCCTGCTGATCGTCTACTGCGTGATCTACACGCTGCCCCTGATCGGCATCGCGGTGGCGTTCGCGATCCTGGGAGACGCGGCGGAGGAGCGTGTACGTCCATTGGGGGACTGGATGGTGGCCCACTGGCCGATCATCGTGGGACCGATCACGGCCGCAATCGGACTCGCGGTGCTGGTGTTCGGGATCGTCGAGCTGATCTCGATCTGAAACGCTCAGCCGTCGGTTGGCGGAGCATCGGCCTCGGTGTCGTACCCGATCGCGATGGCCAGCTTGGGCGCGGTGTCGACCACCCGGGCCAGCCCCACGGTGGGCGCCACCGCCACCAGCACGCCGACGATCTCGGCCTCGGTGGCCCCGGCGGCCAGCGCGAGCTCGACCGTCCGGCGCAGCGACGGGGTGGCGGCGCCGACCGCCACCAGCGCCCCCAGCCGGACGAGCAGGTCCACCTTCGGCACCAGCGCCACGTCGCCCCCGGCGGCAGAGCCGCTGGCCAGCACCATCCCAACCGACTTCTCGTCGTTGAGCGCCAGCCGGCGGAGGAGCTCTTCCACTGCGTCCATGCGCTGACGCTAGATCGTCGCGTCGGCGCTGCATCGCCCAAACGGGGTGACGCCCGCGAGCGCCGGCGTTGATTCCCAACGCCTAGTGCTAGGGCGGAGCGGGCAGCCCGAGCAGCTGGATCACCGAGAACACCAGGATCGCGGCGCCGACCCCGATCAGGCCGTAGCGCGCGCCCCGAAGCGAGAACTGGCCGCTGATGCCGACCAGGAACAGCACCGTGGCCAGGAACACGGTGTCGCGGATGTACTTGTCGGCGGTGCCGCCCGCGTCGGAGCCCTCGGTGAAGTAGGCGTCGGCCTTGCTGTCGGCGGCGTTGGCGAGCGCCGCCTCCGGGATCTTGTACTGCGGCATGTACGACGGCCCGGGGGGAGCATGCGGGTTGTGGGCCGGGTCCGTGGCCAGCCAGGCCTTGAAGGCCGGACGGTAGCCGGGACGCAGGCGCGCGATCGCGAGCTTCTCGGCCTTGCGGTTGCCGTTCACGAAGGCGGTGAACCAGGCGTTGAAGGAGACCGAATCGAGGGTTCGCGTGACGACCGCCTCGGTGTCGTAGCGATTGGACCTGGTGCGCTCGGTGGAGGCCTTGGCCAGCGTGACCGAGGACTCCGTGCCCCACTTCGCGGCGGCGTAGCCGGAGTAGGCGGCGAGCACGGCGACCAGCGACAGCAGCACCGCCTCGATGATCGACACCCGACGGTCGTGGCGAGCCTTCTCCTCCCGTGCCTCGTCGGCCACGCGTTCGGCACGCTCCGCGCGCTCCTTGTGCTCGGCGATCTCCTTGGCGACCTCGGCCGCCCCCAACCCCTCAGGCATCGGTCACGCCCCCGGCTCTCAGGTCGTACCAGGCGTGACCGGCGGCTTCACGCCGCGGAGACTACCTCGGGGGCAGGCGCCGGCGCGGAATCGGTGCGCTCCTCGGAGCCGATGGTCAGCAACTCCTCGATGAGCGTCAGCGCGGCGCCATGGGTATGGGGGGTGTGGCGCGGGATGGCGTGGGCGGCACTGGCGCCGAGCGCCTCGATGGCCAGCGGCGGCTTGTGCAGGCAGGCCACTGCGCGCGCGATCCGCTCCGGCAACAGTCGCGAATAGCGCATGAGGAAGGTCTCCGAGCTCCACTGCGCCAGGCGATCGGCCCGGGCGCGCTGCACCCGGGCGGACGCACGGCTGCCGACGACCCGCGACGCGTAGGCGTAGAGGTCCTGGCGGCGGTCGTCGTCGACCGAATCGTTGTAAGCGCGCAGGAACGAGCCGATCACCGGGCACACGCAGGCCGGATGGTCGGTGAAATGCTCGCCCGCGAGCATCGAGGCGAGCTCCATGACGCAGGCGCCCTCCTGCGGAGACGAGTGCTTGCCGGCGCTCAGCCTGATCGTCTGATGGCTGATGAGGGACATACGTACCTCCGAGCTTCGATGCGGTAACCGATCAATAATTAAAGCGCGCCGGCGAGGTGGGGGACATCACCTGGATGGGGCGATCTTCGGTTCCGCCAGCCGACGAGGGTCCGGCGACCCCTAGCTCTTCGGGTCGGGCGCCGCGGCCGCCGCACCCGCCGCACCCGCCGCAGTCTTGTCGTCCGGCCAAACCGATGCCGCGCCGTTGACGGCGTCGTCGTCGTCCCAGTCAATCTGGGCGGCGTCACCGCGATCGAGCACGTGGGGGCCGCCGGCCTTGCTGAACCGGTCCCAGCTCCAGTCGATGATCGCCTCGATTTTGGCTCTGGCCCCGGTCATGAGGCTGGCGTGGACGCCGAGCCAGGCCATGTGGGCGAGCTGGCCGTGGACCTCGTGGTGGTTCTTACCCACCTCGGCGATGGCGGCGCCGCGGCCGATCATGGCCATGATGCCCTTGTCCTTGTACTCGAAGTTCTTTCGTGGCTCTCCCTTGAAGTCGGCCACAATGTTCTCGGCCGCCTGCTGGCCGCTCTGCAGCGCCACCGAGCCGAGCTGGGGGAGCATGTCGCTGCCGTCGCCATCCCGGATGTTGGCCACGTCGCCGACGACGTAGACGCGCTCGGTGCCGGCCAGAGTCAGGTCGGGCTCGACGTCGATACGCCCGCCCTTGCCCTGCGGCAGTCCGCCGCTGGAGGCCAGCGCTGCGGCCTTCAGACCGCCGCCCCAGACCACGCAGCGGGTGGCGAACATGCTGCCGTCGGACAGGACGGCGTGGCCGGTGGCCACCTCTTTGACCCCGGTGCCGAGGTGGATCGAGACGCCCTTCTCGGTCAGGACCTTGGACACGTACGTGTGCGCCTTGTCGGAGAACGGCTTGAGCAGCGCGTCACCGAAGTCGAGGATGTGCACGTGAGCCGCCGTGTGGTCGAGATCCTCGTATTCGGCCGGCAGGGTGATGTTGATCATGTCGGCCAGTGCTCCCGCCACCTCGACGCCGGTGGCCCCGCCGCCGACCACGACGAAGTTGAGCGCCCCGCGCTGCAGCAGACCCGGGTCGCGGTCGACGTGCTCGAACAGAGCCAGGATGCGCGAGCGCAGGCGGGTGGCGTCGTCGAGCGAATACAACGGAAACGCGTTCTCGTCTGCGCCCGGGGTGCCGAAGAAGTTCGCCTCCGAGCCCGCGGCCACGACCAGTGCATCGCCGGTCCACTCCTCCCCGTCGGACGAACGCACCGTCCGTGAGGCGGTGTCCACGGAGACGATGTCGGCGAGCTTGACGTCGACGTTGGCCTCCTCGGAGAACACCTCGCGCAGGGAGTTGGCGATGTCGGTGGCGGCCACCTGCGAGGTTGCCACCTGGTAGAGCATCGGCGTGAACTGGTGGTAGTTGTTGCGGTCGATCAGGGTGACGCGGATGTCGTCGTGATCGGCCAGCTTCACGGCGCAGCCGAGCCCGGCGAAGCCGCCGCCGACGACGATCACGTGATGGCGCTGGTCGCCCTCAGAGCTCACGAGCGCACCTCGGACGGCGTCGCAGCCGCCGGCTCGGCCGCCCCCACTCCCATCCGTTCGAGCAGATGATCCCCCACTCGCAGTGCATTGGCCATCGCCGTCAGCGCCGGGTTGACCGCCCCGATACTGGGGAAGAAGCCGGTGTCGACGACGTATAGGTTGTCCAGCTCGTGGGCCCTGCAGTTGGCGTCGAGCACCGAGGTGGCGGGGTCGTTGCCGAAGCGGCAGGTCCCGGCCTGATGCGCGCATCCGGCCACCGGGATCTCGTTCTTGAGATAGCCGTTGTGGGGCAGCAGATGGTGGCCGCCGCCGAGCTCTGACAGCATCGACTTGAGCTGGTCGTAGAGCCGCTGCTTGGGCTCGTCGTTGCTGGGGTGGTAGGCGATGGTGATCGTGCCGCTGCCGTCGACGGTGACCCGGTTCTCGGCCTGCGGCAGGTCCTCGGTGGAGAGCCAGAAGTCGATCGCGTGACCGGCCACCTGCTTCAGCGTCCACTCCGGAGCCAGCATGGTGGCCTTGGGCTTCTCCCCGCGGAACATGTCCGCCTGGGACTTGCCGACCATCTGGATGTTCCCCATCGGGAACTCGAAGTCGGGTCCTGACAGGTAGAAGTCGTTGATCCCCAGCGTCTTCTGAAACACCGTCGGGTTCTCTTCCTTCGACACCGCCAGCACCGCCTGGCTGTTATGGAACATGTAGTTGCGGCCCACCTGGTCTGAGCCATTGGCCAGTCCGTTCGGGTGCTCGTCGTTGGCGGACATCAGCAGCAGCCGCGCCGAGTTGGCGGCGCCGCAGGAGGACACCACCAGGTCGGCGGTGACCGTTTCGGTCTCCTCGCCGCGCTTGACCACCACGCCCGTAACCGCGGAACCCGAGGCCACGAGCCTGACCGCCTCGGCCCCGGTCCAAAGCTCGACGTTCGGATGCTCGAGGGCGGGGCGCACGCCCAGCACGTCGGCGTCTGACTTGGCGTGCACCACGCACGGAAATCCGTCGCAGCAGTCGCAGCGCATGCACACGCTGTAGGGCGGGTTTGACTCGTCGAGCATCACCCCGCACGGCGCGTGGAACGGGTGGTAGCCGGCCTGGGCCAGATCGTCGGACAGCTTTTGGATGCGGGGCTCGTGCGACACCGCCGGGTGCGGGTAGGGCGCGCTCGACGGCGGCTCGGTGGGGTCCTCGCCGCGGACCCCGTGCACCTGGTAGTACTGCTCGGCCAGCGTGTAGTACGGCTCCATCACGTCGTAGCCGATCGGCCACGCCGGTGAGATGCCGTCGTGATGGCGCAGCTCGCCGAAGTCCTCAGCGCGCAGGCGATAGAGCGCCGCCCCGTAGAGCTTGGTGGCCCCACCGACGAAGTAGTGCACCTGGGGGGCGAACTCCTCGCCGTTCTCGTAGCGCCACGTGTCCTTGCTCTGATAGCGGCCGTTGACGAACACCTCCTCGGCGGACGCGTTCTGGAGCTCGCGCGGCAGCCACCCTCCTCGCTCCAAGAGCAGCACGTGCTTGCCGGATGGGGCCAGATGGCGGGCCAGTGTCCCTCCGCCGGCGCCGGTCCCGATGATGATCACGTCGTAGTGGCTCATGGCGTAGCTCCCTCTAGGGTGCGGGCGTGGTGGGGATCGCCTGGGCCAGCGCCCCCGAGCTCGGCGGCCCCAGTCCCTCCAGCGCCAGCCGCTCGGCCAGGATGATCCGTGCCGAGGCCTCGATCAGGGCCAGGTGCGAGAACGCCTGGGGGAAATTGCCGAGGTGGCGGCCGGTATCGGCGTCGTACTCCTCGGCGTACAGCCCCAGCGGCGAGGCCACCCGCAGCAGCCGCTCCATCAGGTCATGGGCCCGCTGGGCCTCGCCGACGATCGAGAGCGCCGACACCAGCCAGAAGGAGCAGATCAAAAACGTCCCCTCCTTGCCCGACAGCCCGTCGTCGGTTTCGTCGGTGCGGTAGCGCAGAACGAAGCCCTGCTCGGTCAGGTTGTCGGCGATCGCCAGCACCGAGTTGTGCAGCCGCTCGTCGTGGCCGGGCAGGAAGCCGAAGATTGCCGCCAGCAGCGTGGAGGCGTCGAGCGCGTCGGTGTCGTAGTGCTGGCGCAGCACGCCGTCCTTGGTCAGCCCGTGGTCGAGGATGTCGGCCTTGATCTCGTCGGCGACGGTCTGCCACTTGGCCCGCAGGTCGCTGTCGCCGCGGATCGCCGCCAGCTGGGCGGCGCGGTCGAGCGCGACCCAGCACATGAGCTTGGAGGAGACGTACTGCTGAGGCTTGCCGCGGGCCTCCCAGATGCCCTGGTCGGGCTGGCGCCAGACGTTGCTGGCGCATTCGGCCTGGGACTCGACGATCGGCCACAGGCGGCGAGGAAGCCGCTGGCTGTGCACCGTGTGCTTGAGGATCGAGTCCAGCACGGCGCCGTAGACGTCGTTCTGGCGCTGGTCGAAGGCGCCGTTGCCGATGCGGACCGGACTGGCGCCGGAGTAGCCGCTGAGATCCTCGCGGAAGGTCTCGGTCAGGTCGCGGCGACCGTCGATCCCGTACATGATCTGCAGCCCGCCGTCGCTGTTGGGCTCGACGTCGGCCACGAACTGCATGAACTCGTCGGCCTCCCAGTCGAGCCCGAGCAGGTGCAGAGCCTGCAGCGTGAAGGTGGCGTCGCGCATCCACGTGTAGCGGTAGTCCCAGTTGCGCTCGCCGCCCGGGGTCTCCGGCAGTGAGGTCGTCGCCGCCGCCACAGTGGCCCCGGTGGGCATGTACGTCAGCCCCTTGATGGTCAGCGCCGACCGGTAGATGGGCTCACGCCAACGGTGGTCGAAGGCGAGACGGCTGCGGTCCAGCCAGCGTCGCCAGAAGCTGATCGTGGCCTGGATGCGACGATCGGCATCCGCGAAGTCCTCGGGGCCGGACAGATTCTCCCCCCATGACATCGCCGCGTAGGCTCGGTCGCCGGCCCGCAGCGTATGGCGGGCCCGGATGCGGTTGGCCTCGATGCCCAGCGGCAGGTCGGTGCGCAGACGGATCGTCACCCCAGCGCCGCTGGCGTCGGCAGCGTGGCGGCTGCTGTCAAGCAGCGTCCACTCCCCCGGGGTGCGCCCGTAGTCGAACGCCGGCTCACACACCAGCTCCATCTCCACCTCACCTTCGAGACACTCCACGGTGCGCACCAGCATGTGGTCTGCGTCCTCGTCGGCCGGTGGACGAGTGTGCGGAGTGATGGTGTCCTCGCAGGTGGTCGGCCCCAGCGTGAGGGCGTCGTGAACCGCGAGCCAGCCCTGAGGCGTCTTCCAGGTCGTGCACAGCACGTTGGTGCCGGGCTCGTAGTAGCGCGCGGTCGGGACGGTGGTACCGAACGGGGCCAGGCGAAACGCCCCCGCCTCACGGTCGAGCAGCGTCCCGAACACGCTGGGGGCGTCGAAGCGCGGCACGCAGAGCCAGTCGACCGATCCGTCGGGCGCGACCAGCGCGCTGGTGTGGCAGTCCGACAGGAAGGCGTAGTCGGCGATCGGCGGAAACGGCGACGGGGCGGCGGCGCTCTGCTCGGGCCGAGGCGCGGTGGCCCCGGCGGTCTTGCGGGAATGGTCGCTGCGGTTCTGCTTCTTGGTGGCGGGGCTCACGGCTGCTCTGTCTCCTTGTCGGTAAAGCTCATGGAACGATCCAGGGGCCATGCCAGCGGCCAAAGCCGCTGACCAGCCGATCGGCCTCCTTGGGTCCCCAGCTCCCGGGGGCGTAACGGTGAACCGGCGGGGGATCCTTGACGAGCGGACCCAGAATGCGCCAGGTCTCCTCGATGCTGTCCTGGCGGGTGAAGAGGGCGCGGTTGCCCTCCATGGCGGCCTGCAGCAGGACCTCGTAGGGCGTCGGACCCTCGCCGCCCTCCTGAGCGAACTCCATGTCCAGGGTGATCTCCTGCGCGCCCCCCTGGTCGGCCCGATGGGCGTCGATGATCAGCCGCATCCCCGTCGTCGGGTCGAGCTTGACCACCAGTTGGCTCTCGACCGGCGGCCGGCCGGCCGGCGCCGACAGGAACAGCAGCTGGGGCGGGCGGTGGAAGACCAGCCTGACCTCGGTTTGGGTGGCGGGCAGGCGCTTGCCGGTGCGGATGAACCAGGGGACGCCGGACCAGCGCCAGTTGTCGATCTCCAGTCGCAGCGCGGCGTAGGTCTCGGTGGTCGAGTTCTCGGCCACCCCGTCGATGTCCAGATAGCCGTCGTACTGCCCGCGGACGTAGTGCGCGGGGCTGGCCTCCGGCATCGAGCGATAGAGGGCGAACTTGGCGTTGCTGAGCGTTTCGGCATCGGCGCCGGCGGGCGCCTCCATGGCAGCGGCGGCCAGCAGCTGCATCAGGTGGTTGACGACCACGTCGCGCAGCGCCCCCACCGGGTCATAGAAGTGACCGCGGTCCTCGACCCCGAAGCTCTCGGCCATGGTGATCTCCACCGCGGCGACGTGGTTGCGGTTCCAGATCGGCTCCAGGATCGAGTTGGCAAAGCGCAGGTAGAGGAACTCCTGCAGGCCCATCTTGCCCAGGAAGTGATCGATGCGGTAGAGCTGGGACTCCTCGATGTACTGGTGGATGTCGGCGGCCAGGGCGCGGGCCGACTCGAGGTCATGGCCGAACGGCTTCTCGACCACCACGCGGGCGTTGGCGGTCAGGCCGGCCTCGGACAGGCCCTTGATCACGGTGGCGAACAGAAACGGAGGGATCTCGAGGTAGAACACCGGCCGCTGGGTCCCGGCGATGGCCTGGCCCACACGGGCGAAGGTGGCCGCGTCGCTGAAGTCGCCCTGGACGTAAGACAGCCGCCCCGCGAAGCGCTCGAACACGCTCTCGTCGAGCGTCTCGCCGGTGCCCACGATCGACTCGCGCGCCCGCTGTCGCAGCTGATCGACCGTCCAGTCATTGCTGGCCACGCCGACGATCGGGCAGTGCAGCAGTCCGCGGGCCTCCAGTCGGTACAGCGAGTGGAAGGTCATCACCTTGGCCAGGTCGCCGGTTATCCCGAACACGACCAGGACGTCGGCTTGCTGCCCGGCGTCAGCGCCCGCGGGCCCCGCCGACGGGGATTGTGTGGCGACTGCCATGTCGATTCTCCTTGTCTTACGCCCCGGGCGGCACTCGCCGCCGGAACGATCAGTTCTCAATCTGGAAGCTAGGCGCGGCGGCCGGGGCGATCATCACCCGGTTCGTATGAGCCGGGGCGGCGGGCGCGCGGATAGCTTGCCGGGCATGAGTGAGCCCTCGGGAGGGGCCGGCCCCCGGGACGTGCGCGTCAGCGCGCGGGAGTTCGGGCTGCTGTTCGACCGGCTCTCCAATTGGGGGCGATGGGGTCCAGACGACGAGCGCGGAGCCCTGCATCTGCTCAGCCCCGAGCGCGTGACGCAGGCGGCGGGGCTGGTCCGAGAGGGGCGCAGCGTGACCCTGAGCCTGCCGGTCAACACCCATCGCGCCGCCGACAACCCGGTCCCGGCCGATCATCACATGACCATGCTGGCCGACCCGACGACCGCCGCCGAGCACCCGGTGCAGTTCATCAAGGACTACGTGGGATCCGACTACCACAACGACGGCCACACCCACATCGATGCCCTGTGCCACGTCGCCTACCGCGGCACGCTTTACAACGGGCGTCCCGAGGACGCGGTGACCGCACAGGGCGCGCCGGTAAACGCGATCGACGTACTCAAGGACGGCCTCGTCGGACGGGGCGTGCTGCTGGACATCCCGCGAGTGCGCGGGGTCGCCTGGCTGGAACCCGGCGAGCACGTGTTCATCGATGACCTGGAGGCGGCCGAGGACGACCAGGGCGTCCAGGTCAGGCAGGGCGACATCCTGCTCGTCCGCACCGGGCACGCACACCGGCTGGCCGAGCTGGGGCCCTGGAACACCCCGGAGCGCAAGGCGGGGCTGCACCCCACGGCGATGGAGTTCATGGCCGCCCGCGGCGTCGCCGCACTGGCCTCAGACGGCAACAGCGACACCGCGCCGAGCAGCACCGAGGGGGTCGACTTCCCCATCCACGTCCTCGCCCTCGCCGCCATGGGCATCCACCTGCTCGACTACCTCCAGTTCGAGGATCTGCGAGTGGCATGCGGGCAGGCCGGGCGCTGGGAGTTTCTGTTCATCGCCGCGCCACTGCTGGTCGTGGGCGGGACCGGCTCGCCGGTCAACCCACTGGCGGTGTTCTGAGCTGGCGGTTGTTTAGGGCGCAGGGGTTGATGGAGCGCGAACTACGGCATTGAAGGGTGGGACAACCACCGCCGGAGTCGGTCGGTGGTCAGAGACGCGCGCGCGGCGCGCAAAGTCTGGGGGGTACGTATGGGGATGCCCCGATTGTGGTGCAACCCCCGGGGCTCGATGATCGATCGCCTGAGCAGGCCAGGTGCCTGCCGCCCCCGGAGTTCAGGAGCGTTACATGCTCGGCCCTTCGCTTTTTCGCCGTCTGCTCGCGCTGGCGGTGCCGCTGGTCACGTTGTTGCTGATCGTGCCGATGGCCGCCCAGGGCGCCGCGCAAAGCCCGGCTGCGCGAGCGATGTCGAGGTCGCGGGTGATTCCGGTGTGGGCATACTTGAACGGCGCCTATCCGGTGTGGGGTGGACGAGTGGTGATCGTCGCCGGCGGCAAGACGGTGCGGCAGCTGGGCGCGCGCGCGTCGAGGCGCACGAACGCCAACGGGGTGGCGCTGGTGAGCGTCAGGAGGGTTCCCCGCCGGTTCACGGTCATCGTGCAGGGCGGTCGCGCCGCCGGCCGGCGTCTGCCTGGCAGTCTGCGAAGCCTCATCGAGTCAGGTGCCGACGTCGGCGTCGTCGACGTCAATCCTCTCACCGCGCTGGTTACGGACGTGCGTCGCGAGCGCCCCAGGCTTGGCTTCGGCCAGGCGTCGCGGGCGGTCAAGCGGTACTTCGGGGTGCCGTGGTGGGCTGACCTGGGACAGAACCTGCGTGATGGCCCGCACTGGTTCAGCGCGCCAGCGTATCTACGGAGCGCCGCCCGGTACGGATCGATCGACCGGCTCAACCGCACGGTGGCGCGTAGGATCCTGCGCGGCGGTTCCCACCTCCCACGAGCGGCCTACCAGTCCGCGGTCGAGCGGATGTCAAGGCCGGTGGAGGCTATGGTCACGTCAACAGGCTCGCGGGAGCTGAAAGCGGCGGGTCAGCGCGTGCGCGAGGTGTTCAAGAATCTGCTGAGCACCGCCGTTGAAATCGGTAAGCAGGGCCTCGTT
The DNA here is from genome assembly GCA_963754375.1 of uncultured Solirubrobacterales bacterium. Taxonomy (GTDB): domain Bacteria; phylum Actinomycetota; class Thermoleophilia; order Solirubrobacterales; family Solirubrobacteraceae; genus Palsa-465. The sequence continues at coordinate 343,573 of CAVWFX010000010.1, read as the reverse complement.
GGAGGTGCGCTCGGCGGATTGCTCGAGCTCGCCAAATCCGGTGGCATCGATCTCGCCGGCAAGAGCGAGATCGACGGGGTGCGCGAGCAACTGGACGCGCTCGCCGCGCAGATAACGCAGCTGCAAGGTCAGGTGTCAAAGCTGGATCAGCACCTCGCCAACAACCATGCGAGCGTGTTGATCCACCACAGCGATGCTGTCATCGGCGACATCAAAACCGCGACGGAACAGTTCGAGGCCCTGGCAAAGGCTGGTGGAACTGCTGACCAGCGCCGGAATCTTGCCGACGCGATCACGAAATACATCGGCGACAACCTCCTCAGCGCCCCGGCGACGCTGGACCTTCACCTCAATCCGGAGGTCGCCCTCGGCGACAACGCGATCAAGGCCACGTCACGCGCGCTGGCAGCCTCATCGCGGTTCTTCGACGCGCGCCAGTCAGACGAGGTCCGGGCGGTCTATGACTACTTCGCGACCTATCAGACACAACTCGCCGTGCTTCTGACCAACTACTGGAACGCGCACCCGGGCACGTTCAGCGTCGACTACAAGACGAACGCGATCGGGAAACTCGAGACGAGCGTGACTGAAACCCAACAGAAGTCACTCAAGCCCACCGTCCCGGCCGGGGCGTTCTTTGACACACGCACGCCGCAGTTCATGTGGGCCATGTACAACCACACAGTGACCGGGCTGGACTTGATGGACCGGGGCTGGCAGACCAGCAAGTCCATCGTCGTCGGCAATTTCCGGAACTTTCAGCTGCCGTCGTCGCACGACCTTCGCAAACTGGTCGATGGTGCGTCGGGAGACCCACGCGCCTGGCTACAGGCGCAGGTAGGGGTGAATCTTTCACACCAGCTGCTGTGGGTATCGGACCCGTTCAGACGAGGCTCCCAGAAGGGCCGCTGCCGGCTGCAGATCACCATCTTTGACCTGCTGACAGCCAAGCTGGTCGACTGGCGCTTCCACGCTGCCAGCGGCTTCGTGGGCTGCGACCTCAACAATGCGGGCACGAGAGAGACTCTGCGCTCGACCTACTACGGCGGGATGTTGGCGCTGCGATACCTCGCGCCCGGGGAGAGTTACTGGTGGTAGTCGCAAGCCGGTTTGCGATCCGCGTCGGCGGCAGCGATGAGCTGTTCGCGCCCCTGCAGGCGCGCCCCGTGGCTGAGCGATCGCTCGATGAGACCGTGCGCCTGTACCTGCTGGATGAGTGGGAGCGCGTTCGCAAGACCCGGCCCGTGACGCTTACCGTTTACGCGCCGGCGACCGACCGGCCCCGGACCGACGAGCAGGCCGTGGGCACCGCGGTCAGGGCCGATCTGCGTGCCCACACCGGCCGGCTACGACAAGCCTCACCACTTACTCGCCAAGCGAAGATCGCCGCCTGGACCGGGCTCATCGTCTTCCTGATCTCGATCGTGATATCCACGTCGCTGGATCAGCTCAGCTCCGATCCATTGGTGGCCGGCGTGTCCCAGGGGATCGTCGTCGTCGGCTGGGTGGCGCTGTGGGGGCCGGCCCAGACCGTCGCTGTCGACATTCTTCCCCACCATTTCGCCCGCAAGCGCTACGCCGAGCTGGCCGAGGTCGAACTGCGCTTCGCGTGGCAAGACGATCCCGGGCAACCCGCTGCATCGTCAGTCGAGCGCCTCCACCATTCACCGGGCTTGTGACAACCCCAGCCGGTAATCGTCCCCGTCTGGCCATCGTCCCCGTGGTGCGTCGATCCTGGGAGATGTGGCGTGGCGCCCGCGGCCTGTTTCTCGCCGCGGCGGCGATCGTGCAAATACCCGTGGCACTCGCCGCCGTCGCCGCCGCGTGGGCGACCGACATCGAGATTGACTCGCCGTACTCATGGCAGTACGCCGCGGTGGCAGTGGTGGTGGCATTGTGGGCGTCGCTCGGCCATCACGTGGTGCTGGCCATCGCCGAGCGGATCGAGGCCGCCCGGGAGGCGGGCATGGAACCGCGTCGGAGTGGTCTGCTGCGCGATCTCCCGTGGCTGCGACTCGCACTCGCAGACGTCCTCGTGCTGGCGGCGGTCGTGGCCGGCATCGTCGCTTTCGTCATCCCGGGCGTGGTATTAGCGGTGTTGCTGGCTCCCGCATTTCCGTTGCTGGCGATGGAGGGCCGCCCCGTGCTCCCGACCTTGCGACGGTCGTGCCGGCTGGTGAGGTCGGACTTCTTCCCGACGCTGGCGCTCATCGGCGGGTCCTGGGCCGTGACTCAGTTGGCCGGCGTCCTGGTGGCCACTCTGGGGGAGGCCATCGCCAAGGGCGCGATCGTCGAGGTGGTATTGCAATTCGCGGTAAACATCGTCCTCGGCTCCTTGGGCGCGGTGATCATCGTCACGACCACCTTCCGCCTCGTCCAAGCCGACCGGGCTCGATCGGATCGAGGTCACGCGACCGGGCCGTCCCGGCGCATGGATACGCGTTCGTCGCCGACGGCTCCGCCCAGCGGCCCCGGAGCCACATTGGCGCCCGAGGTCCCGACACAGCCATGACCGGCTCAAGCAGCCTCGCCCATGCCGACCCGCTGCTGTGGCTGTGGGTGGCCTTCATCGTCACCTTCGGCTTCATCCGGTTCAGCACCCGCATGATCCGCGCCCAGGTCCGCTGGTGGCCGGGCAACGTCTCCGTGGGCGGCCGTCACATACATCACGTGGTTCCGGGCGTGATCCTGGTGTGCGCCGCGGGGATTGCGTCGTTCACTGGAGCCGGCGCCAGCGGAGGCGTGCGGTACGCGTCAGCGGTGGTGTTCGGCGTGGGTGCCGCGCTGATGCTCGACGAGTTCGCCCTGATCCTCCACCTTCGCGATGTGTATTGGTCTGGGGAGGGCCGCAGTTCGGTTGACGCGGTGATCCTGGCGGTCGCCGCCACCGGTCTGGTCCTCGCCGGCGCCACCCCGTTCGGAGTCGGCAGCCGGGCCAACGGGACCGGATGGGTCCTGGCCGGGGCCGTCGTGATCAACCTGGGTTTCGCAGGCGTGGCGTTGCTCAAAGGGAAGGTCTGGACCGGACTGCTTGGCATTTTCATCCCGCTGCTCGCCTGCTTCGGCGCCGTGCGGGTCGGACGACCGGGGAGCCCGTGGGCTCGCTGGCGCTACCGCCCGGCTCCGCTCGCCTGGCCAAGGCGACCCGGCGGGAGATCCGCCGCACGCGGCTGATCGGGCTGAAAGAGCGCCTGCAAGACCTCGTGGCCGGACGGCCGCACCTGCCGCCATCGTGACACCGTCAGAACACCAGCAATCGACTCATGCGGTCCGGCTCGAGCTGTGGCTGGATGGCGATTCGCCGACCGGCCGCGCCGTCGGACCGAGTGACCAAGTGCGCCAGTTCGCCGGCTGGCTTGGCTTGATCGCCGCGGTCGAGGCGCTCATCGGCGACGACCGCGAACGCGGACGCGGCTAGCCCGGGACTGTGGAGCTGGTCCGGAAGTTCGCGCCGGGACCGGATGCCGAGCTTTCGGTACACGTTGCCCAAGTGCAGCTCGATCGTTTTTGGGGTGACGAACAGCTCCTGGGCGATCTCCCGGTTGGTGTGCCCGGCGGCCGCGAGCTCCGCCACCCGCCGCTCGCTCGGGGTCAGAGCCTCGATGCCGACCAGGGCCGTGGTGCGGGGACGTCCGCCGGCGGCGTAGAGCTCGGTGCGGACGTGTCCAGCCAGGTCCTGCGCTCCAAGCACCTCGGCGAGCTCCAGCGCGCGGCGTAGCGGCGCACGCGCATCAGTGGGTCGGCGCGACTTCCGAAGCGCGGCGCCGAGTGCGGCCTAGCACCTTGGCGTGCTCCAGTCGGGCCGGGAGAGCCGGCGAGGAGATCGGCCGCTTCGCGCAGCAGCTCGACCCCATCCTTCTCGAGCGTCGCCATGGTTCGCAACGCACGCGCCATGGTTGCCGGCGAACCCCATCGCCGGGCCTGCTCGAGCTCCTGCGCGGCCAGCGCTCGAGCTTCCGGCTCACGTCCGACGCGGCGCAGCGCGAGCACGGCCGGCGCACGCCAGGGAGTATCGATCGGGCTCGCGATATGGCCGAAACGCCCGGCGAAATCTTCGGCTACCACGAGCGCGTCGTTGAATCGACCTTCGGCGACCAGCAGCTCGAGCTTGCTGTTGAGCCAGTAGCGGGTGGCGTCGCTGCGGTTTCCGAGGTCGCTCGAGCCCTCGAGCACGCGTCGGGCACCGGGCAGGTCGCCGCGCTCGCGCAGCACCGCAGAAAGCAGCGCGTGGTTGTACAGCCATGCCTCAGGACCGAGCCCGTACCGCTTGCCCTCCCCGGAGCTCCGCAGCGACTCTTCCGCGTCGGCGAGTTCGCCGCGCCAATACTGCGTGAACCCGCGCCAAAGAGTGACCGACTTCTTGGACAGCAACGACCCCCGCCGGTACGCGTCGGCGAGCGAGTACTCCCAGACCTCCATCGCCTCGTCGCGGTCGGCCACCGCGAGCACGACGATCGCGGTGACGCCCAGCAGGCCATTGTCAGCTGCCACCAGCTCGCCTCCGGCCAGCGCCTGCAGCGCCAACTCCGAGCACGCGTCGGACGGCCCCCCAGACAGCATCCAGTCGTGAGCTGCGACCGCCGCCAGCATTTTGGCCCCGACACCAGCCCCCACCGGTCGTCGCCGGTGTTGCCGCAGCCGGCGACGCGCCGTCACCGTCGCTGCCGTCCAGCAGGACGGCCATCAGCTCGAGCGCCTCGAGCGAGCGACGCAGGTCATCCAGCTCGGTTGGGAGTTCCAGCTGCCGCTCCTGCGAACCAGCGCCGCCGCCTCCGCCGTATTGCCGGTGACGAGTAGGACGCGACCCAGCAGCTGCGCCGCCACGGCTCGCTCCCGTTCGTCGTCGAGAAGCTCGTAGGCCTCGCCGAGGTGCGCCACGGCCGCCGGGCCGCTGGTGAGTGCCTCGGCCCGCCCGAGCTCCAGCAGCACCTGGGCACGGCGTTTCGCCTCGGGCGGCTCGCCGAGCGCACGGCCGAGGTAGGCAACCGCACTCTCGGCTGCGCCCTTGCGCAGTGCCGCCGTGGCCGCTCGCGTCAATGTCTCGACGACCCATCCCTCGCCGTTAGCCGGACTCGCCAGTAGGTGCGCCGCAACCCGCTCCACCGGCGCGCCGCCGTCGGCAAGCAGCCTGGCGGCGCGCTCGTGCCTGACGGCGCGTTCGACCGTGCCCATGTCGGCGAGCACGGCGCCGGCTACGACCGGATGAACGAAGCCGAGCGGCGTGCCCTCCCGCAGCACCTCCGCGCGGACCAGACTCGCCACTGCCGCGCCGGCGTCCTGCACCTCGATGGCGGCGAGCGCCACCACGGTAGAGAGCTCGGCATCGTCGCCCAGGATCGCCGCGGCGCGCGCCAGCTTCACCGCGGGCTGAGAAAGCCGAGCCAGACGCACGAGAACGGCGCGCGACGCGGCTCGGGGGCCGAGCTCGGCGACCGTGGCCACATGGGCCGCGTCCGGCCGGACCCCTTCGGCATCGAGCGTCCCCAGCAGCTCGTGGAGAAGCAGTGGATTGCCGCTCGTAGCGGCGTGACAAGCCGTCGAGAAAGCCTCGTCGGGGTCATTCCCGAGGCGCTCACCAACCAGTCGCGCGACCGCCGGAGTGCTGAGCGGGGCAGGACGGATCGAGACGGTCAGTGGATCGCCGATGATCTCCCCAAGTGAGGCCGCCTCGATCTGTTCTGAGGGCCGCAAGGTGCAGAACACGGCGACCGGCAGCCCGTCGAGCCGGCGCACCAGGTAGGCGAGAAAACGCAACGAGGGCGCGTCGCACCAATGCAGGTCGTCGACCGCGATCACCAGCGGGCGATCGGCGGTGAGATTGACGGTCAGCCAGTACAGGCCGTGCAACGCCGCGAACGAGGGATCTTCGGATGAGTCGATCGTGTCGCGCCCCTCCCCGAGCTCGAACACGCCTCGTGCCGCCGCGGCCGCCCCATCCAGCAAGGGCAGGTGACCGCCGGACAGATGCGAGTCGAACAGCTGACGCACCACCCCGAACGCGAACTCGCGCTCCAACTCCCCGCCGCGCGCGCTCACCAGCCGAATGCCAGCCTCGTCGGCCAACCGGCGCGCCTCGGCCAACAGCCGCGTCTTGCCGATCCCCGCCTCCCCCTCCACCACGACCACGCGTGGCTGCCCGTCGGCCGTCTCGCCGATCACCGTTGCCAGCGCCGCGACCTCGCGCTCACGCTCGAACAGAACCGCCCGTGCCGGAGACCCCGCGAAGGCTGCGCTGGCTCCGGTCACCGACCGCCATCCGTGTCGCTGTCCCCTTCCCCCCCATGCTTCCAACATACCCCGTCGTCCGCGGTGCGAGCCGCCGCGGAGGGGTCGGTCGGCCGGTCAGACCTGGGTCGACTCGCCCGGCTGCAGGACGCGGACCTCGACGTCGGGCGCATACCGGTGGGCGAGCGCCTCGAAGCGCCGGGCCGGCCAGCCGGGGTCGGCGGGCCGGCGGGCGGGGCGGCCTACGGCAAACGTGCCCCAGTGGATCGGGATCACCACACCCGGGGCGATGATGGCGGTGGCCCGGGCCGCGCGCTCAGGGTCCAGGTGCCCTGAGCCCAGGGTCGGCCCCCAGCCCCAGATCGGCAGCATCGCCACGTCGATCACGCCGTGCAGCTGCTCCATGGCTTCGAACAGATCGGTGTCGCCGGCAAAGTAGGCCGAGCGCGAGCCGGTGATCACGTAGCCGACCGGATCGGGGGAGGGCCCGAACGGCGGCCGGCGACCCTCGTGGCGCGCCGGCGTGGCCACCACTCGCACCGGTCCCACCGCGACCGCCTCCCCGGCGGCGAGCTCGTGTACCTCGCGCGAACCCATGCGGCGCAGCCAGTCCCCCGCCCCCTGGGGGGCGAGCAGCGGCACGTCGGCGGGCATCCGCCGCAGCGAGGGCACGTCGGCGTGGTCTGAGTGCAGGTGGGAGAGCAGGACGACGTCGACGTGGCCCACGGTGGCGGGACCAACGGGACGGCCGATCCGGACCAGCGGACCGATCCGCGGGCCAAGGACGGGGTCGGTGAGCAGGCGCACGCCGTCGAGCTCGACCAGCACCGTCGCGTGCCCGAGCCAGGTGACCTCGGCGGGCGGTCGCGGGGAAATCGGGAACGCGTGCATGGCGAGACCCACCATCGCACTTCCTCGCCACGGGTCCCACCGGCACGGACATAATGGCGCCGTGGATGTAACGCCAGAACTTGCCTACGGCGAGGTGATCAAGTGGAAGCCGGCGTCGCCCCGGTTCCGCGTCGGCCATCTGGTGGCGCACTGGCTGGTGGCGACGATCGCCGTGTTCGTGGCGGCGTGGTTGGTGCCACACGTGACCGTGGAGACGTTCTCGCACGCCGCGGTGGCGGCGGTGCTGATCGCGGCGCTGAACGCGGTGCTGCCGCCGATAGTCGCCGCGCTGAGGCTGCCGTTCACGTTGGCGCTGGGGTTCCTGGCGGCGCTCGTGCTGGATCCGCTGATCCTGCTGCTGGCGTCGTCGGTCGACCCAAAGTCGTTCAAGGTCGACGGCTTCGGCTGGGCCCTGCTGGCGTCATTCGTGATCGCGATAGTCAGCCTGATCCTGGAGGTGATCATCGGCGTCGACGACGACGACACCTACGCGCTGCGCGTGGTGTCCCGGGTCGCCCGCCGGCAGGGACGGCAGATCAAGACCGACGCGCCCGGGATCGTGTTCCTGGAGATCGACGGACTGGGGCTTCCGATCCTGCAGCGTGCGATGCGGGACGGCAATGTTCCCGAGCTGGCCCGCTGGCACGCCGACGGCGCTCACCAGCTCACCGAATGGGAGACCGATCTGAGCTCGCAGACGGGCGCGAGCCAGGCCGGGATCCTGCTCGGCTCCAACGAGAACATCCCCGCCTTCCGCTGGGTCGAGAAGGAGACTGGGAAGGTGATGGCCTGCTCGTCGCCGGCCGACTGCGAGGAGCTCGAGCGCCGGCACGTCACCGGCAACGGTCTGCTCATCGATGGCGGCGCCAGCCGCGGCAACCTGTTCTCCGGTGAGGCCGAGGCCGCGATCCTCACGGTCAGCCGGATGAGCGCCGAGAAGCGGGCCAATCCGGGCTATCGCGCCTTCTTCGCCAACAGCTTCAACGTCACCCGGGTGCTGATCCTGTTCGGATGGGAGGTGATCCTGGAGCGGATCGCGGCGGTGCGTCAAAAACGCCAGGACGTGCGGCCCCGGGGTGAGCGGACCCGCCGCTACGCCCTACTGCGAGGGGGCCTGTGCGTGGCCGTGCGGGACCTGATCGTGTACGGGGTGCTGACCGACATGATGCGTGGACGCCCAGCGATCTACGCCACCTTCTCGAGCTACGACGAGGTCGCCCACCACTCGGGGCTCGAGCGTTACGACACGCTGGAGGCGCTGCGCAAGCTCGATCTGCACTTCGCCCGCATCGCTCGGGCCCGGCAGTTCGCCCCGCGTCCCTACAAACTGGTGGTGCTCTCCGACCACGGCCAGACGCAGGGGGCGACCTTCAAGCAGCGCAACGGTTACGACCTGGGCGAGCTCGTGGAGCGCTCGATCGAGCGGGGCAAGATCGCGCGGGTCGGCGGCGGGGACGAGAACCAGACGGCGGTCGGCCGCGCGGTCAACGAGGCCACCGGCCGGGCCGTCGACGGCGGCGGCAAGGAGGGCGCGGATGCGGTCTCCGAGCAGCACGTGGTGGCGCTTGCCTCCGGCAACCTCGGCCTCATCTACCTGATGGAGGAGCGCCGCCGCCTGACGCTCGAGGAGCTCGAGGAGCGCCACCCGCGCCTGCTGCCGGCGCTGCGCGCGCACCCCCACATCGGCTTTTTGATGATCCGCTCACGCGAGCACGGCGCGGTCGTGCTCGGCGCGGACGGAGCCCGCTACCTGGACGAGGGCGACCGTGTCGAGGGCGAGGACCCGCTGGCGCCGTTCCCCGCCAACGCCGCCACTCACCTGCGGCGGACCGATGGGTTCGAGCACGCTCCCGACATCCTGGTCAACAGCTTCTACGACGCCGAGCTCGAGCAGGGGTGCGCGTTTGAGGAGCTGATCTCGTTCCACGGCGGCCTGGGCGGACCGCAGACGCGGCCGTTCATCTTGCACCCGGTCGAGCTGCCGGTCCCGGACGAACCGATCGTCGGGGCCGAGCACGTCCATGCCGTGCTGATGGGCTGGCGGCGGATGCTGGCGACCGAGCCGGCACCCGCTTCCGCGCGGCCGCAACCCGTCGCCGCCGACGCCTGACCCGCGTCAGCGCGAAAGCACCTGCGAGTCGACGCGTCCGCCGATCCCCTGGTTGTCGGCCTGGCTGGCCCGGTCGAAGTCGACCGACTCTCCCCACTGGCGGGCCACGGTGGCGTCGAGCCGCGACAGCTCCTCGACGACGGCGGCTCGGTGGGGCTCCAGCACCTCGCCCCGCAACTCCTCGAGCATTGCCCGCATCCGGCGCATGACCTGGATCGAGGTGGCGCCGTACTCCCGGATCTCGGTGGTACCCAGCGACAGGTACTCCTCCCAGTCGCGCACCGGGGTCACGATGCCGCTGCGTCCGTCCCGCGCGCCGCTCCAGCGCGCCCCCGAGAGGTCGACGGTGCCGATCAGTCGCAGCAGGTCGGCGAGATGGTTGATCACCTGGACCGCGGTGGTGGGATCGTTGACCGCCGGCGACAGGGCGCGCTCGGCGATGTCGACCATGATGCGGATGGCGAACGCGGGATCCTGCTCGATCGTCCGCTCGGCCCCCATCACGACCATATTGCGTAGCCTGGCCTCCTCGTCGGGAGTGGGCGGATCGCCGCCATAGGCCTCAAACAGGACTGCGCTCGCGGAAACGAAGTCGCCGATCGAGTGCCTGACCACGATCAGTCGGCGCTTTTCCTTTGCCCACCGGCGCAGCCCCTGGATGTCGACCGCCTGGATCGAGCCGGGCCGGTCGCTGTGGACGAGGAGGGACGGCGACTCCCCGGCTGGCTCGAACACGCCCCAGTAGACGTCCGGCGCGCTGGAGAGCGCGGCCTCGTAGCGCCGGTAGTCGCGGTGCACGTATTCAGCGACCAGAACCGCGACCGCCACCGGCCGCATCCGGTGCAGGACCCGGTCCAGGAAGATCAGGAACACGACGATGCACAGCACCAGCAGCAGCCCGGCGATCGAGGCGCCGATGTTGGGCACGTGATTGCTCTCGACGTTGCGCAGCAGCGCGAACGAGAATCCCAGCGTCCCCACCAGCAGGGCCAGCGAGGCCTTGAGCAGGCGGTCGCGGTACCACAGGCGCATGTAGCGGGCCGAGAAGGTGCCGGTGGCCATCTGCACCACCAGCACCGTGACCGTGACCACGAAGCCGGTCAACGCCGCCGTCGCTCCGACGATCGCCGATAGCAGCGTGCTGGCCGTGGACGCGGAGTAGGTCAGCGCAGGCGGCAGGTTGATCGGATCGTTGAGCAGGGCGTCCAGCGATCCCACCGTCACCCCGAGCACGGCTCCCACCAGCGGCACCACCCATAGGCTCCCGGCCAGGTACTGGCGAACGCGGAACTTAAACGACCAGCTCACCACTCGCCGCGCTCCCGGCGCCAAATCTCGGCATACGGGCCCACCCGATCGACCATGCTCCTCCGTGGGGGCCGCGCTGACGCCCGGTTGTCCGGCACGTCGTCAGTCCAGTAGCCACCGGTGCAGGCGGCATCATGCGAATCGGGTGACGCAGTGCGGGCGCAGCGCCGCGGTCGTCCCGGGTCTGCCCGATTCATCCGGACGGGGTGATGACGTGTGGGGCGCCCGGCCCGTATGTTCACCGCCGTGAGGGTGGGCTAGAGCTTCCATGTCCGAGACTGTTCCCGCGTCCCCAGCGCCCGCCGAGCCGGCTGCGCCCGCCGCTGCACCGGAGATCACGGCTGAGCAGGTCCACGCCACCATGCGCAGCCGCTCGTACCTGGTCCTGCTCGTGCTGGCGGCGATCATCGGCGTGGTCGTCTCGCTGGCCGCGTGGTGCTTTCTCGAGCTCGTACATCAGATCCAGCAGGAGCTGTTCACCCATCTTCCGCACGCGCTCGGATACTCCAGCGGACCGCCGGCGTGGTGGCCGCTTCCGGTGCTGGCAGTCGGCGCGCTGATCGCCGCGCTGGCCATCACCAAGCTGCCCGGCGACGGCGGGCACATTCCCGCCAAGGGATTCGTGGCCGGCGGGGCGGCAATGCCGATCACGTTGCCCGGCGTGCTGCTGGCGGCGCTGGCCACCCTCGGCTTTGGCCTGGTCCTGGGCCCCGAGGCGCCGCTGATCGCGCTGGGCTCCGGTCTGGGCGTCCTGGCCATCAAGTCGGCGCGAAAGGACGCGCCGGATCAGGCGGTGGCGGTGCTAGCCGCCGCCGGCAGCTTTGCCGCGCTGTCGTTCGTGTTCAGCTCGCCGCTGATCGCGGCCGTCATCCTGATCGAGGCGGCCGGGATCGGTGGTCCGCGGCTGCCCCTGATCCTGCTACCGGGACTGATGGCCGCCGGGATCGGCAGCCTGGTCTCGCTGGGCCTGGGAGCGTTCACCGGGCTGAGCACCAAGGCCTACGCGCTCAGCGCGCTGCCGCTGCCGACGTTCGACCATCTCCACGCCGCCAATTTCGGCTGGGCGATCGCGCTGGCAGCAGCGATCGCTGTGGGGTGTCACTTCATCGTGCGGGGTGGCCTTGAGACCTACCGGATCGTCAGCCCGCGCCCGCTGATCCTGCTCCCGGTGGTGGGGCTGATCGTGGCCGGCCTGGCCATCGCCTTTCACCAGATCACCGGCCACAGCGTCGACGAGATCCTGTTCTCAGGCCAGGACCAGCTGCCGGGGCTGACCGCTCAGGCGTCAGCGTATTCGCTGGGAGCCCTGGCGCTGATCATCGCGCTGAAGGGAATCGCCTACGGGCTGTCGCTGGGCAGCTTCCGCGGCGGCCCCACGTTCCCGGCCATGTTCCTCGGCGCCACCGCCGGGATCATGGCCTCGCACCTTCCAGGGATGCCGATCACGGCCGGCGTGGCGGTCGGGATCGCCGCCGGGGTGGCGACGATGCTGAGACTGCCGCTGACCGCCGTCGTGGTGGCGACGGTACTGACCGCCCATTCCGGCGATGCCACCGGGCCGCTGGCGATCGTCGCCGTGGTGGTGGCCTACATCGTCACGCTGCTGCTGCCGCCGCATCAGAAATGATCACCTCCCTCGTGCTTACGCGATCGCCGCACCGGGGCGCGGTAAGCTAAACCATGGGCGAGGTCCTGCTCTTCACCCTGACTGCGACGGCCAACCCGACGCTGATCGCGGTGACCACGCTGATGCTGCTCCTGCCCAACCCCAAGAAGCTGATGCTCGGGTACCTGATCGGCGCCTACGGGATGAGCATCACGCTGGGGATGGTGATCGTGTTCGCCGCCAAGAACTCGGGCGTAGTCAGCTCCGGCAAACGGAGCATCAGCCCGGGTATCGACGTCGCGCTCGGCGTCATCCTGATCCTGGCGGGCCTCCTGTTGCGCTCTGACCGCGACCGCCGGATCCGGGAGCGGCGGGCCGAAAAGAAGCAGTCGAAGCCGAAGAAGACGCCCCGCTGGCAGACGGTTCTGACCAAAGGCAGCTTCAAGGTGACGATCGTCATCGGGGCGCTGCTAACCCTGCCCGGCGCCTCCTACCTCGCCGCGCTGACCGGACTCGCCAAGCTGAACTACAGCACCCCGCTGACGATCGTGATCGTGATCCTGATCAACGTGATCATGCTGGCTCTGCTCGAGGTGCCGCTGATCTGCTTCGCGGTCGCGCCGGACTGGACCCCGGGCGCGATCGAGAGAGTCAAGGGGTTCTTCAGGTCCCACGGCCGTCGCTACCTGATCGCGGGACTGATCGGGATCGGCGCCCTGCTGCTCCTGCGCGCGGTGATCGAAGTTCTGGCCGCGAGCTAGCCGGCCCCGCGAGCTAGCCGGCTCCCTGCACCATCGCCACCGCCCCGACGTAGGCGGCGTGGGTGCCGAACGCGGTGGCGGTCACGCTGGGGGGCCAGCGCCACGGTGGCGGCGTGCGTCCCAGCACCGGGAACAGCGTCAGGGTCGCCGTCATCAGCGTGGCGCCGAAGGCGGCGCTGGCCACCGGTTCACCGTAGCGACGCAGCAGAATGCCGTGCCACACCCCGAACACCGAGCCGTAGCTCCAGCGCAGGGCCAACCCCAGGTCGTTCTCCTCACGGGCGGTGACATGGGGAAGGTGCATGATCGAGGCCACGATCTCTCCCGGGACCAGGCTGTCGTCGTAGTCCAGCGGGCCCTGGACCTTGGGGCGCAGGCGGTGCTCGAGCGCGTAGGCAGCCGTCAAGGCGGTCGTTCCTGCGGCCCCAGCGAGGATGCTGCGCGCGATCCAGTGCACTTTCATGCCCTCAGGTTCGCGCGGTCGCGCCCCGGGCTCATCATCCAAAACGAATGAGGCCGAGGGCAACTCGAGCACCCACCGGGGAGTGGTGCCTACCTCCCTGCCGAACAGGGGCGCACCGGCTTGCCTTTCGGCCCTCAGTGCGCGAGAAACCGCGGTGAGAGGATCATCACCCTAGGAAGGGGGCAGTTTCGTTGGCCAGCGGAACAGCAGTCGAGGGCGATCTGACGGCGCATCCGAGGCGGAGCACCGGTCGCACCGTCCGCATCAAGAGCAGCTCGCCGGACGTGAGGGCACCGACCGCGCCGGGCCGCGCCCGGCACGGATGCGCGGTGCCATCGTTTCGAACCGGCTTCGTCAGCCGGCCGGCGATCGTCGACCGCTTGGTCGGCGCCACCGATGCCTCACTGGCGTTGCTGGTGGCCCCTGCCGGCTACGGGAAGTCGACGCTGCTGGCCGAGTGGGCGGCCCGCGATAAGCGCCCCTTCGTGTGGGTCACGCTCACTCCGGGCGAGCGGGAGGTAGCCACGGTCGCGACCGCCGTGTGCGAGGCCATCGTCGAGACCGGCTGGGTCGACTCCGGGGCTCCAGCCCGCGTCTCACAGGATCACCGGCGGTGAGATCGCCGCCCTCGGGGGCCTGATGTGCTTTCTCGATCGCGCCGGGCGGCACTTCGTGCTGGTGCTCGACGACGCCCACACCACCCGGGTGCGGGCGGTCAAGCCGGTGGTCACCGCGCTGCTTGCAGCGGATCGGCGACGGATCGGCGATCGCGCTGGCCTCGCGGATGGAGCCGCCGCTGCCGATCGGGCGCCTGCGCGCCAACCGCCGGCTGGTCGAGGTGCGTAGCGAAGACCTGGCGATGGTCCCGGCCGAGGCTGCGGCCCTGGTGCGGATGGCGGGGCTCGAACTCGACTTCCGCGCCGTGCAGACCCTGTCGCTTCGGACCGAGGGATGGCCGGCGGCGCTGTACCTGGCTGCGCTATCGCTGCGTGGCCAGGAGGACATGGTCGCCGGGATCAAGCAGTTCGACGGTGGCCATCGCCTCGATCGCCGACTACTCTGCGCGACGAGCTTCTGGCCGGCCTATCGCCCAAGCTCCAGCGCTTCATGATCCGCAGCTCGGTGCTCGACGAGCTCTCGGGCCCGGCGTGCGACGCGGTGCTCGAGCACACCGGCTCGGCCGGTGTCCTGGGCCAGCTGCAGCGCGCCCAGCGGATGCTGGTCTCACTCGACCACAGCCAGGAGCGGTTTCGCTGCCACGCCCTGTTCCGGACGATGCTGAAGACCGAGCTGCGCCGCACCGATCCCGACCTCGAACAGCGCCTGCACCGGCGGGCCAGTCGCTGGCTGGAGGACCAGGGCGACCGCGATGGTGCCATCTCGCACGCGGTCGCTGCCGGTGACGCCGAGCTGACCGGCCGCCTGCTGTGGGAGAGCCTGGCCGGCTACTTGGCCCTGGGACGCCTGGGCCCGGTGCAGGACTGGCTGGGCGCGTTCTCACCACAGGAGATCATGGGCTCGGCCCCGCTGTCGCTGGCCGCCGCCCTCACCTGCCTGATGGGCGGCGACGTCGACCAGGCTCGCCACTGGGGGCTACAGGCCACCGAGGCTGAGTCGGCGCCGTCGCTGGAGACGGCAATGGGGATCATCGACGCGGTCGGCGCCCGTCGCGGCGCCACGGCCATGTCGGCCAGCGCCGCCCAGGCCTACGGTCGGGAGCCCGCGCACGGCCCCTGGCGCCCGCTCTGCTGCTGGCTGTGGGGAGTCGCCGACTACCTCACCGGCGATGCCGACGACGCTCGCCGCCGCCTGCAGGAGGGTGCCGAGGCGGGTGCGGCCCGCTGCCCGGCGGTCACCGCGCTGTGCCTGGGGCAGCTGGCCACCCTGGCCATCGAGGCCGAGGACTGGGACGCCGCCGACGAGCTCGCCGAGGCGGCGGTGCGGATCGCTCGAGCAGGTCGAGCGCTTCCCGTTGCTGGCCCTGGTGTTCGCGGCCTCGGCCGCCACCCATGCGCGACGGGGACGCGTCGACGAAGCCAAGCTGAGTCTGCGCCGGGCCACTGATCTGCTCGCCGAGCTGGGCGACCAGATTGCCTGGTACGGGGCTCAGACCCGGCTGCTGCTGGCTCGCGCGGCGGTCGGTCTGGCCGACACGGTGCGCGCCCGTACGCTGCTGGCCGAGGCGTCACGCCTGGCCCGGCGCACCCCGGGCGCGGTGGTCTTCCTGGGCGGTCTTGATCGGGCCTGGGCGCAGATTGACACCCTGGCCGAGACTGCCCTGTCGGGCCCCTCGTCGCTGACCATCGCCGAGCTGCGGATCCTTCGGTTCCTACCCAGCCACCGCTCTTTCCGGGAGATCGCCGAGCGTCTCGACGTCTCGGTCAACACCGTCAAGACGCAGGCTCACGCGATCTACCGCAAGCTCGACGCCGCCTCGCGCTCGGAGGCGGTGGCGCGTGCCTCGGAGGCGGGTCTGCTCGGAAGTTGACCTTCGCTCAGACCAGCCCCCAGGCCTCCCCGACAACGTCGTAGCCGATCGCCATGGCCAGTCGCGGCGCGGCGCTGACCACGCGCGCGACGCCGATGTCGGCGCCCACCGTGACCAGCACGTTGGCAATGTCCTCATCGGCGGCGCCCGCGCAGGCGGCCAGCTCGACCGCCCATCGCAGCGTCGCGGTCGGGGCATCGACCGCCACCAGCGAGGCGAGACGAACCAGCATCCTGGTCCGGGGCGCCAGGGTCGCGTCGCCGGTGATCGGGCTATCGGCGGGCTGGGCGTGCAGTGCCAGGACGGTTCGCGTCGCGTCCTGGTCGGCGGCGCTCAGCCGGCGGAGCAGGTCCTCCCCCGTTGGCATCTCTCCGATCCTGGCGGGATCCACCCGCTCATGCATCGTCCACAACGGGTGAGACGTCGCCGTCCGTTCCCTCGGGACGAGGCCAGAACCGGTCCAGGTCGGTCATGGCCAGCTGACCCTTGCCCACCAGCCCGCGGGCGCCGCTGTCGTTGAGCCGCGCGTAACTGGCCAGATCCACGTCGGCGGAGGTGAGCAGCACCGCCGGCGCCGGATCGGCCCGCGACAGGAGCGAGGCCACCTGAAAGCCGTCGGCGTCGCGGAGCCTGACGTCGAGCAGGATGGCGTCCGGCGCCAGCCGCTCGGCCAGCCGCAGCGCACTGACGGCGTTGTCGGCCTCGCCGACAACGGTGTAGCCGCGCCGTTCGAGCAGGTCGCGGGCGACCCGGCGAAACGGCCGGGCATCGTCGACGATCAAAACGCTGACTGAGGCGGTTGTCCTGGGCACATCCTGATCTTGGCGTGCTGAGAGGACCACGTCGATAGCCCTACCGATTGATCCGCAGGAGGATCCGGCAGTCACCCGATTGGGGGTGGTCACACGAGCGGCGGCGCTGCACCGCCGCCCGTACCCCCAGGCCAGCTGGTCGTGACGGAGTTGTTAACGCGGCCTCCGGGGCTTGGAAACGGTCCTGGCACCCGGTACCGTCCGCTTCGACGTTCGCGACGTTGGTTATGGGCCGACGCCGTTGGCGGCGGTCGGAGCTTGGGACGATTTCGCGGTCACACGATGGCCGGGTTTCTGGACCACGGCGCAGATGCTGGGACCCAGGAACGGATTCGTGCCGCCGCTACCGCTCTCTCATTCGGGGTCGATCCCTCAAGGACATCGCTGAGGGACGAGAGCCGCTGCCTGTGGAAACCAGCCCAGAAGAGCGCTCGGGGTTTACCCGATTCGACGCGAATCGAACACCGGAGCCAGGACAACCTGCCAGTTCCGATCTAGCTTCGTCTCCGGTCGCGCTCGAGCGGCAGCTGATGCCGGGGTTGGG
The DNA here is from genome assembly GCA_963754375.1 of uncultured Solirubrobacterales bacterium. Taxonomy (GTDB): domain Bacteria; phylum Actinomycetota; class Thermoleophilia; order Solirubrobacterales; family Solirubrobacteraceae; genus Palsa-465. The sequence goes on along the minus strand of CAVWFX010000010.1, from coordinate 326,365 downwards.
CGCGCGGCACGGGTTGCTGGTTCGGGGCGGCGGGGAGCGCGAGCAGCCGAGCGCCTCTACCGGCGGCCTGACCCTGGCCTTGATCGCGGTGGGGAGCGTGCTCGCGGGTGCGGCGGTCGCGTATGCCGCTGCGGTGAACCCGCATTCGGCGCCGGCTGGGCCGGCAGGGTGGCTCGCGCGGGCGGCCTACGTGCTCGCGCCGGCGATGGTGGGGGTGTACGCATGGCATCTGCATCCGGAGGAGCGCCTGGGGCGGCTTCTGGTCGCGCTCGCGGCGGCCGCGACACTCTGGACGCTGAACGGGGCGAGCGACCCGGCGCTGTTTGGGGTGGCGCGGCTGGTTGGCGTGTTTGTCGCTCCCTTGCTCAGCTATGTGGTGCTCTCGTTTCCTGAGGGCTGGCTGCATTCACGGTTGGAGAAGTGGGTCGTCGCGATTAGCACTGCCGTGATCGCGGTGTGTTGGGTCCCGCTGGTGTTCATAACCGCGCAGCCAGTCATCGCCAGCCCGCTGATTCGCTGCGCGCCGCACTGCCCCCACAACGCTTTCTTCGTGGGCGCGTCGCCCGGCCTGGCGCGGGTCTTGGAGTTCGGGGTTCGCTTCGGCTACGCGGTGATGCTGGTGGGCGTCGTGCTCCTGCTGCTCAGGCGGCTGGTCGCCTCCACCGTTCCGATGCGACGGATGCTGATGCCTGCGCTCGTTGCCTCCATCGTTTATGCCGGCGGCCTGGCTTTTTATCTGGCTGCCCAGATGCACGAACCGAACATGGTCACGGTCAGCGGCTGGATCGTGATCGTGGCGGTCCCGCTGATTTCCGTCGCGCTGCTGCTCGGCCTCGTGCGTGAGCGGGCATTCGTGAGCTCGGCGCTGATGCGGCTGGTCACCGCCCTCCCTGGTCTCAAGGACAGCGATCAGGTACAGACGGCAATGGCAGCCGCGTTCAAGGACGAGTCGCTGCAGATCTTCTTCTGGCGAGCGACGGACGGGCACTACGTGGACCACGACGGCACGCCTGTCCAACTTCCGGACGCACGAGCTTCGACGTCGATGACCGAACTGGAGAGCGACGGCGAGCCGGTCGCGGCATTGGTCTATGACTCGGCGCTGGGCGAGGACGCCCGGTTCATTCGCGCCGTTGCCGAGACGGCGATGCTCGGTGTCGACAAGACCAAGCTCGAGTCTGATCTGCAGCGCTCGCAACTCCGGCTGGTGCAGACCGCGAGCCTGACCCGGGAGCGCCTCGCGCGAGATCTTCACGACGGCGCCCAGCAACACCTCGTCGCGGCGCTGCTCAGACTGGACCTCGCCGCCGACGCGGTCGACGCCGGGTCCAACGAGGCGGCGGCAATGGTCAGGCATATCGCTACCGACCTAGAAGACGCGCTGGACTCCCTGCGCCGCCTATCGCACGGCATGTCCCCGCCGCTGCTCGCCCAACGCGGACTCGAACCAGCACTGGAAGCCTCGGCGCTGAGAAGCACCATTCCCGTCACCGTTACGGCGACCGGCATCGGCCGATACAGCCCGGAAATCGAAGCCGCTGTCTACTTCAGCTGCGTCGAAGCGCTCCAGAACGCCGCCAAACACGCCGGCTCACAGGCATCGATCAGCCTGACTCTCTCCGATGACCGCCGCAAGCTTCGATTCGAAGTCGCCGACACCGGCGTCGGGTTCGACTCACGCGTCATCGCAAGCGGAAACGGCCTCACACATATCCAGGACCGCATCGGATCGGTCGGGGGTCACGTTGCGATTTCGTCCACGCCAAACCACGGAACTTCCATCTCGGCCACGATCCCGATCGCGGAGACGGTCGCGGCCCCAAGCTAGGTTGGGCAGTGGGCGACTGCGGTTTCGACGGGTAAGAGTGGTGCGTCCACGCTTGAAGGTGAACTCGGTTAGCTGGACACTGGAGGTGTACGTGGGGCGCCGGATCAGACGAGTCTGAGACTTCGGTTGCCCGCCAACCCACTCGTCAGAGAGGCAGTCCATTGCCCATCGGACCCGTCCAGCTGATCGTCGTCGGCTTCAGCCACCCGGAGTTTCACGGCGATATAATCGCCGAGCTTCAGCGGCTGCACGACGAAAACACCGTACGCGTAATCGACGCGCTCGCCGTTCACAAAGACGCAGACGGCGAGGTCGAGGTGCAACACCTCAGCAACCTCAGCCGGGAAGAAGCCAGCGAGCTTGGCAGCATCGTCGGCGCGCTGATCGGCCTCGGGATCGAAGGCGAGGAAGGAGCCGAGAAAGGTGCCGAGGTGGGCGCTGAGTTAGCCGCCGATGGCGTCGAGGTGTTCTCGGATGAGAAGGCGTGGGACGTCCTGGAGGAGATCCCGAACGACTCCGCTGCGGCGCTGGTCCTGCTCGAGCATCATTGGGCGATCCCGCTCCGCGACGCGATCGCCAGCGCCGGCGGCTTCCGGATCAGCGACGGGTTCATCAGCCCGCTCGACCTGGTCGAGGTCGGGCTGGTGTCGGCTGAGGAAGCTGCTGCTCTCCACGCCCTAGAAACCGCCGGGACCGCCGGCTGAGCAACGATCAACTAGGAGGTATGAGATGTTCGCCTGTCGGAGAATCGCCCGACGCACGTCTCGGCGCGTAGCGCGCCGACGCTAGACGAGCGGCCGTGCTCGACTCACCACAGGGCGGGTCGAGCACGGAGGCCGCCGCGCTCAGTCCGTGCCGACGGACCGGCGTACGGCGCTCCGTCGCTTCGATCCTTCGATCCGCGGTTAGAGCCCGGTCTCGGCCGCGATCTGGCCGGACTTGACAGCGTCCTGGAGCTGCTTGTAGTCGCGTTCGTTCTGCTCGGCGTAGGCCTCTGAGAACTCGAGGATGGCACGATCAAAGGCCGCGCCGCTGCCGAGATAGGCGGCTATCGCGATCCGGTCGCCGGTGCGGGCGTGGGCGCGGGCGAGCGTCCAGCCGCAAAGCCTGCCGTACGCAGTCATCCCGGGTGGGATCATCTGCTCGGTCTCGGCCGAGCCCTTCCAGTCTTTTAGCTGCCGGCCGTAGAAGTCACGGGGCTGGTCGGCGACGCCTTCATCGACGTGCACCCAGCCGAGGAAGATGTCGCTGCTGGCCTGCATCAGCCGCTGTCCGGTGACCACTCGCTCGCCGTGGTTGGCGAACTCACTCCGCCCCAGAAAGTCCTCGAGCACCGACGCCTCGGCTTCCTTCATCTGCAGGAACAGCGGGTCTTGGCCGTCGCGACCGAGCAGTAGGGCAATCCACGCGCGCGTGCCGACGCTGCCCACCCCGACCACCTTGCGAGCGAAGTCCACCAGCTCGTACTGCTCCAGCAGCGTGCGCCGGCTGAACTCAAGCGTGGCACGGTAGGCACGCAGCAGCTCGTGCAACAGCTCGAACGTCTGGTCGCGGTCACCGACCAGCACATCGAGCTGATCGATCGGCACGATGAGCGGTGACTGGTCGACGATCCGCACCTCGCCGTCTACGAGGTGCGTCAGCTTCGAGAAGGCCGACATGCTGTCGCGCGTCCGGGCCTTCGCCGCCGTCTTCGCGGTGTTCTTGACGACTCTGTGCTTGAACTGCGACCCGTACTCCTTGATCAGGCTCTCGACGTCGAGGTGGGCGTACCAGACCTCGAGGTTGTCCATCTCGGCAAACCGGCCGATCGTCGTGCGGTACTGCTTGACGGTCTCAAGCACGATCCGCGCTTGATCCTTGACGGAATAGTTGTTGTCACGCGCAGCAATCAGCATGCTCACTGCGAGCCGCTTGACGTCCCACTCCCAGGGGCCGTGGAGCGTCTCGTCGAAATCGTTGAGATCAAACACCAGTCGCCGCTCCGGCGAGGCGAACAATCCGAAATTCGACAGGTGGGCATCGCCGCAGCACTGGACGTTCAATCCCGACCGCGGCGTCGCCGCGAGGTCCTGGGCCATGAGCATCGCTGCCCCGCGGTAGAAGGTGAACGGCGATACCAACATCCGGCCATAACGAATCGGTACCAGTTCCGGCACCCGCGACTGCGCCTGACGTTCCAGCAGCTCAACCGGGTCCACGCGCGTCGGCGACGGTTCAAACGAGGCATGGCTGGAACGCGGCACCTCAGCACGCGCGGCTTTCCCGCGCGCGACACGCTCCGCGACCGACAGATGCGGCAGCGCCCGGCCCGGGTTCGCCGCCTTCGCGGTCCCGCTTCTCCCACTCGGTTTCGTCTCAGTCGCCATTGCAGTCGCCTTCCGTTGTCTCCAGCCACCATCGAGGACACTCGCCGGATTTCAGCTCGCGGCATGGGTAGTCCGCCGCTTGGATAGTCAGCGACGACGACTCTCGACGCATCACCCCATCGGCATGAAATGTCCCTCTCGCGGATCGGCAGGCAGCTGAGGGCCACAGCCGGCGAGCCTCTGCGTGTCTTGCTATCCGAGCGCGGCAGCGCAGACCGGCCGCCTCGTCCGAAGCGGATGAGGCCAGCGCGTAGAGACAGGCCCTATCGTTACCGACGGTCGGGTGCTGTCCCGATCCAGGCAACTCCGACCCAAGGTGGGCACGCTATGAGCAGCATCGAGGGTCAGCCGGTTCCGACGAGCATCTCCGACACCGAGGGCGAAGGCTTCAGTCCGGTGCTTGGCGGCTACTTCTCCGGGGGCCGACTGCTCGTCTCCGACACGCGCCTCACTCTTCTGCTACTGAACGAGGCGCGCTATCACACCATCAAACGGGTGTTCGGAACGCCCAGGAAAGATTCGGCCCTCGTGACAATCATCGCCGTGGGCGTGCTATCGGCAGCAGTCCGGAGCAAGGCGGCAGAGCTCGTCAAGGGTCCCACCCCTTCCTTGGCCGGCGCAATGCTCGGGGCCGGGATGGTGAATGAATCCGTCCGCGGGCTCGCGGGCGTCGCTCCGGGCGACTCGGTGCTGTTCACCACGCTGATCGCGATGGCGCTGGTTGGGGCTGCGGTTCGGCCCGTTGCGCGCGCGTCATGGCGCGGTGCCAAGACCATGTCGCATCAAGCCCGGGCTGATTTTGATCACCGCTACGGGCATCTAATCCGCCCGAACCGCCCCCGGCCATCGGCGGCAAGCTCATCTCAGAGGGTAGACCTTCGTTAACGGCTTGGCCGGGAGGTCACCACGACCTCCGGTCCGGCTCGGTCAGCCGCTGGGCCTCGGTCAGCCGCTGAGCACCTTCGCCTTCTGTTGCGAAAACTCCTCGTCGGTCAGAATGCCCTGCTCGTGGAGCTTGGCGAGCTGTTGCAGTCGGTCGATGGCTGCCTGGCTGATGCCTCCGCTCGGGGCGGCCGCCGGGGCGGCCGCGGGGGCAGCCGCCTGCTGCTGGCTCTCGAGATCATCGATTCGCTGGTCTTGGCTGGCCTGTTGCTCCTGCCCCTCGGCGTGGCGCTTGCCCATGTAGTAGGCCCCGCCGCCCACCGCCGCGGCACGGAGCAGAGGACGACGTCGCATGAACATCTCAGACCACCTACTCCGCACTCTCCGGAAGCGCTAGCCCAAGCGCGACCATGATCTCGGGGGCCGCAGCCACGACCCTAGGGCCGCCGACCTGGGGAGCGACGGCACGAAGCACCGCCAGGATGTCCTCTGCGCTGGCACCCTCGGCGAGCGCGTTAGCTACCTGCCAGGCGTACGATGCCGGCGGGGCATCCAGCGCGATCAACGCAGCGATCTTTACCAGCCCGAACGTCCGCCCGTCCAGACCCGTTCGCTCCAACTGCGCTTCGCGCAACCCGAGCGCCTCGTCGAGCAGGGACATGTCGCCGGTCGCGATGCCCGACAGCGTCTGATGGGTATCGGCTCCAACTACCGTCATTTTGGTCTCCCTCCGGAGATCGATCAACGATTACAGGACCGACTATCGAGACAACCCCAGGACGGCGCATCGACCGAAAGGGGTGAGACCCCGTCGTCCCTGAGGCGGGCACGTCGCCATGAGGCCTGTCGGCACCCTCGCGGCGCTCGGGTCTGACTGGAACACTGGAAGACACGCTGGCTTCCGAGATCGCACCAGCAGAGGAAGGTCGCGTCGGCACGATGCACGGAGAGCTGAACCTTGCCGCAGGCCCGTCGGCCTCGCGCAACGACGTCAGGGTCCTCATCGTTGACGACCAGCGCGTCTTTCGCGCTGCGCTGCGTGACCTGATCGCGACGGCGGCGGGCTTTGTAGTGATCGGTGAGGCGTGCTCGGGTGAAGATGCGGTGCACGCTGTCGAATGCCTAGCGCCTGAACTTGTGCTCATGGATGTCGCCATGCCCGGCATGGGCGGGCTGGCCGCCATGCGGGCGATTCTGTCTCGCCATCCGGAGTTGACGGTGCTGCTGATCTCGGCGAACGAGCACGCGCTTGACCGAGGCGAGACCGTACTCCCCCCACCGTGGCCTTCGTGCGCAAGCAGGACCTTCGGCCGCGGCAGCTCAGGCTCTTGTGGGAGCAGTATCAGCATTGACAGTCGTGCGTATTCCACTGCGGCGGCTCATTTCATCTGGTTGGGATGATGACTGTCGCGCAGCGTCCGCCAGGATGGACCGCTCGTATCCGTCCGAACAGAGGCCGTTTTGCTGAGTTTGGTGGTGGTTGTCGTGGCGGCGAACGCGTGGGGTGTGAGCCGTGCCCGGGATGCCCCGGTGGGGTCAGACCGGCGATGACTGTCTCGGTCGCATCTGCCGCGATCGGGGGCGCCGCCCACGCGGCTAGATCCGCTTCTTGGATTGCCGAAGTCGCAGCGGGCCTAGTGGTGCTGGTGTTCGCCTGCGGGCCTCTCTACCTCTGGCTGATACTTGTCCACTGGCATCGAGGTGGCGGCGATTCTGATGACGGTCACGGTGACGATGGAGGAGGAGGAGGTCGGCGAGGCGATCGCCCTCCCCCGAAGGGTTCACCGAACACCGACCCCGAGTGGTGGCCCGAGTTCGAGCGCGATTTTGCGGCGCACGTCGGATGTCATCTGGATGCGCGCGACAGGGTGACGTCCGGTCGTGCAGTCGCGGAATAGGACCCCGATAGGCTGGCCGGTAGCGGTAACGCTGATGCTGGCGATTGCCCTCGAGCTGTGGCTGCCTCCGAGGCTGGGCCTCGGCCCAAGATGGGCAGGCCCGGCGGTCGAACTGCTGCTGCTGGCCGGCATCGTCATCGCTGACCGGGGTTCCATCGAGGGCCGGTCGCTCATCGGGCGCGTATTCTGTCTCGTGCTGGTGACCGTCCTGGTCGCCGAAGCGGCCCTGATCACCGGCCGGCTGGTGGCAGATCTGATCGCGGGCGGCCCGGAGACGAACTCGCCGACGGACCTCCTCAGCGTTGGGTTCGCGGCCTGGGTCTACACCATCATCGCGTTTGCCTTCCTCTATTGGGCGCTTGACGGAGGCGGTCCGCGAGCACGACTTCTGGCTCCGCGTGAGTTCCCGGACCTCGCCTTCACCGAACAGCTCAACCCTCTGGCCGCTCCGCCCGGCTGGCGCCCAGACCTCGTCGACTACCTCTACCTGGGCTTCACCAACGCCACCGCGTTCAGCCCAACCGACGTGATGCCGCTCTCCCGATGGGCCAAACTGGTCATGGCTACGCAGGCGATCGCTTCGCTCGCGATTCTGGGGCTCGTGATCGCTCGCGCGGTGAACATTTTGAAGTAGCCGTCGGGGTTCCCGTGCGCCCCGGCATCCGGGGCATGGTCCAGCTGGAGGGCTCGTTTCATCCCTTCGGGGCGATGGAAGTCGGACGAACCGCTATGGCGTCGGCAAACCCTGCCCGGATCGTCACCCAATCGGGATGATGCGGCGGTCCGGTTTCGCAGCGATCTTCCGGTCGCCGGACCGCCCAGGTTTACGACGGGGGACTTCGCCCGATGACGAATGATTTGGCTCGTTGGCAGTTCGCGACGACGAGCATTTATCACTTCTTGTTTGTGCCGGTGACGATCGGGCTGGCGTTCCTGGTCGCGGTTCTTCACACGGCGTGGTACCGGACGGACAACCCCGACTACAAGCGGATGACCCGGTTCTTCGGGACGTTGTTGTTGATCAACGTGGCGGTCGGCGTGGTCACGGGGCTGGTGCAGGAGTTCGAGTTCGGGATGAACTGGTCCACGTATTCGCGTTTCGTGGGCGGTGTGTTCGGAGCGCCGCTGGCGATGGAAGGGCTGGCGGCGTTCTTTTTGGAGTCGACGTTCCTCGGGTTGTGGTTGTTCGGCTGGGACCGGCTGCCCAAGCGAGTGCACCTGGCCTGCATCTGGGCTGTCGCGATCGGTTCGATGCTGTCGGCGCTGTTCATCCTGATCGCCAACTCGTGGATGCAGCACCCAGTCGGATACAAGATCAATTCAGCCGGCCACGCGGTGCTGACAAACGTCTGGGCGCTGTTCGTCAACCCGACGTTCGTGTGGGGCTACGCGCACGTGATCCTCGCGTCGCTGGTCACCGGGAGTTTGGTGATGCTGGCCGTGTCGGCGTGGTACCTGCGCAAGCAGCGCCACGTGGAGTCGTTTCACCGCACCGCGAAGGTGGCGTTGATCGTGCTGATCCCGACGATCGCGATCCAGCTGTCGGTCGGCAACAAGCTCGGCCAGATCGAGGGCGAGTATCAGCCGACGAAGATCGCGGCGGCCGAGGCGCTGTGGAACAGCTGCAAGCCGTGCTCGTTCTCGGCGGCTCAGATCGGGGGCTACAGCAGCAGCAGCGAGACGGCGACGAAGATCATCGCAATACCGCATCTGCTGTCGGTCCTGGCGACCGGCACCTGGAGCGGCCCGGTCACCGGGCTCAACCAGCTCCAAGCGCAGTATCAGAAGAAGTACGGACCCGGAAACTACATCCCGAACGTTCCGATCCAGTACTGGTCGATGCGGATCATGGCGGGGCTCGGCTCGCTGGTGTTGCTGCTGGCGCTGTGGGGCGGTTATCTGCTGCAGCGGGGGAAGCTGCGCAACTCGAGGCTTTTCCTGTGGCTGTCGGTGTGGGCGGTGGTCACGCCGTTTTTGATGAACACCGCCGGCTGGTTGCTGACCGAGTCAGGTCGCCAGCCCTGGATCGTGCAGGGCCTGCAGAAGACGATCAACGCCAACTCCCCATCGGTCAGCGCGACGGAGATCTGGATCAGCCTGGCCGTCTTCGTGCTCGCGTACATCGTGCTCGGCGCCGCCGATCTGATCTTGATGTTGCGCTACTCGCGCCACGGCCTGGCGCAGGCCGATGCCGAGGCTGCGCAGGGCAGCGATGCGGCCGGAACCCCCATCCCAACGCTGACGTACTGATCGCATGCAGCTTCACACGATCTGGTTCATCATCGTCGTCTTCTTCTGGCTCGGGTTCTTCGTCCTGGAGGGATTCGATTTTGGCGTTGGGGCGCTGCACATGCTGATCGGCCGCACCGAGACCGAGCGGCGTGTGGTGGTCAACACGATCGGTCCGTGGTGGGATGGAAACGAGGTCTGGCTGATCGTCGCCGGCGCCGCGATGTTCGCCGCGTTCCCGGGTTGGTACGCGACCATGTTCTCTGCGCTGTATCTGGCGCTGGTGCTTGTGCTGGTGGGGCTGTTCGCGCGCGGGGTTTCCCTTGAGTACCGCGGCAAGCGCGAAAGTCCCCGCTGGCGCGCTGGATGGACGTGGGCACTGACGATCGGAAGCGTGGTCGTCCCATTGCTGCTCGGAGTTGGTCTCGGCGACCTGCTGGCCGGGTTGCCGATCAACCAGCAACAGAACTTCACCGGCGACTTCTTTGACCTGCTGACCGGCTACGGGCTCATGACCGGGGTGACGTTGCTGACGCTGTGCCTGCTGCACGGCGCCACGTTCATCGCCATGCGGACGACCGGCGAGATCCGCGATCGTGCCCACGCCGCGGCCCACAGGATCGGACTGGTCGCGATCGTCGTCAACCTCGCCTGGGTGATCTGGACGCTGGTCGTGATCGGTGGCGGCACGGTCCCCCAGCCGACGCAGATCTTCGGGGTGATCGCGGTCGTCTTCGCCGCGCTGCTGTCGAGCACCGACAACGACGGCTGGGCGTTCATCGCCTCGGCATTCGCGATCGCCGCCGTGATCGGTCAGATCTTCATCGCGCTGTACCCCAACGTGATGGTCTCCAGCACCAACGCCGCCTACAACCTGACCGTCAACAACGCCTCCTCGGACCACTACTCGCTGATCGTGATGACGGTCGCCGCGGCGATCTTCGTCCCGATGGTGCTCCTCTACCAGGGCTGGTCCTTTCACGTCTTCCGCCGCCGCGTAAGCGCGCCGCCCGCCGCCGCCGAGACGCCCAGCGAGGCCGGGCAGGCGGCCACGTCCACCTAGGCCGTGATGCGCGCTCTGGACCCGCGTCTCCTTCGCCGGACGAGCGCTGCGCGTCCCCTGATGGCAGTTGACACCGCGCTCGGGATCGGCACGGCCGTGGCCGTCCTGGCCCAGGCGAGCTTGCTGGCGGTGATCGTCGCCCGGGCGTTCAGCGGCGAGCCGCTGCACGCCCTGTGGCTCGACTTTGGACTGCTGACGATCGCGTTCGCGCTGCGCGGCGGGTTCGCATGGGCGATGGAGATCGCGGGGCGCCGTGCCGCCTGGAGCGTCCTATCGGAGCTTCGGATCGCGCTGGTCCAGAAGCGACTGCAGGCGCAACCGGTGGCCGTCGACGGGACAAGCAGTGCCGAGATCGCGGCGGTGTCAGTCCAGGGAGTCGAGGCGCTCGAGGGGTACTTCGCGCGCTACCTACCTCAGGTGGTCCTGGCCTCGGTCGTGCCGTTGCTCGTGATCGGCTGGGTCGCGTTTGTCGACTTGGCGGCCGCGGTGATCATGCTGCTCACCTTGCCGCTGGTACCGGTGTTCATGTGGCTGATCGGCCGCTACACCGAGCAGCGAACGAAGGAGCGTTGGCAGGCTCTGCGGCTCCTCTCCAGCCATTTCCTAGACCTGGTCCGGGGTCTTCCCACGCTCCGGGCGTTCGGTCGTGCACACGTCCAGGTCACCGCGGTGGGCGACGTCAGCGAGCGCTACCGCAACGCGACGATGGAGACCCTTCGGGTCAGCTTCCTGTCGGGGTCCGTGCTCGAGCTCGCGGCTACGCTCGGCGTCGCGCTCATCGCGGTGACGGCTGGAGTCCAGCTCGTCGGTGGCGCACTTGGGCTGCAGGCCGGCTTGACCGTGATCATCCTGGCTCCAGAGCTCTACCTGCCGTTCAGGCGGCTCGGTGCCGAGTATCACGCCAGCGCCGATGGACTTGCCGTCGCCGAGCGGATGCTCGAGCTGCTCGACGCCCCGGCCGCCGCCGGTCCCGGCGGGCCGCAGCTCGCGCCGAGCCCGGCCCGCGCGTGTGTCCGGCTCGAACAGGTGTCGTTCTCATATCCAGCGCGCAGCGTGCCGGTCCTCAATGGGCTCGACCTGGAGCTCGCCCCCGGGGATGCCGTGGCGCTGGTCGGCGAGAGCGGGGCGGGGAAGAGCACGGTCGCGTCACTGCTACTCGGGATGCTCGAGCCCACCGCCGGCCGGATCTCAGTTGGGGACATCGATCTCGCTTCGTGTCAGCTTGACGTCTGGCGGCGGATGATCGCCTGGGTGCCCCAGCATCCGACGCTACTGCGTGCCAGCGTCGCGGACAACATCCGGCTCGGGAACCCGAACGCGCCGGAGCACATGGTGCTCGAGGCTGCGACCCGAGCCGGCGTGGATGCCTTCGCCCGCGCGCTACCCGACGGCTACGCGACCCTGATCGGCGACGGCCAGCGGTCGCTGTCCCCGGGCGAGCGGCGGCGAATCGGGCTGGCGCGGGCGTTCCTCAAGGACGCTCCGCTTGTCATCCTGGACGAGCCGACCGCCGACCTGGACTCCGAGAACGTGGCGATCGTGGCCACAGCAGTGCGGCGGTTGCGGGCCGGACGAACGATGCTGCTGATCGCGCACCGGCCCGAGCTTGTCCAGCACGTCGACCGGGTCATTCGCCTCGCGAACGGGATTGCGGTGCCGCAAGAGCACAGGCGGGCAGCGTGACGGCGACGCTGCGCGCTCTGCTTCGCCTCGCGCCCGCGCCGCGATCACGGTTCATGGTTGCCGCGACGCTCGGCGCGCTGACCGTTGTCTTCGGGGCCGGGTTGATGGCCACCGCCGGGTACCTGATCTCGCGAGCGGCTGAGCAGCCGCCGATCCTGTCGTTGGGCGTCACGATCGTGGTCGTCCAGTTCTTCGGCCTCGGTCGCCCGCTCATCCGCTACTTCGAGCGGCTCACGTCCCATGACGTCGCGCTGCGCGTCCTCGGTGGGGTGCGGACGCGCTTCTATCAACGCATCGAGCCTCTCGCGCCGGCGCAACTCGACGCCTATCGAAAGGGCGATCTGCTGTCGCGCATGGTGGCCGACGTGGACGCTCAGCAGAACCTGTATCTCCGAGGACTCGAGCCGCCCATCGTGGCGCTCTTTGCCGGCGCCGTGGCGGTTGGTGTCACTGTCGCATTCCTGCCCGCGGCAGGCCTCGTGCTCGCCCTCGGCTTGCTCGTTGGCGGGCTCGCGGTGCCAGCGCTGTCGGGCTTTCTCGGCACTCGCGCCGGCCGCCGCCAAGCGGGCGCCCGCGGCGAGCTGTCGGCAGAGCTGGTGGAGCTCATGCGGGCCGCGCCCGAAGTCGTCGCGTTCGGTGCCGAGCGGGCCGGAATCGACCGCATCCGCGCCGCAGACTCCTCGCTGGTGACGCTGGCCCGCCGCGACGCGTTCGCCACCGGCATCGGTGACGGTCTCGGGCTGGTGGTGACCGGCATCACGGTCGCCGGCGTGCTCGCTGTTGCCGTCAACGCGTCGGCCCAGGGACACCTCGCTCGCGTGCTGATCGCGATGCTGGCCCTGCTGGCGCTGGCCTCGTTCGAAGCCGTCACGCCGCTCGCCGGGGCTGCCCGCGAGCTGTCCGCGACGCTGGCGGCCGGCCGCCGGCTCCTCGAACTCACGAGCCAGGATGCGATCGTGCAGGAGCCACCGGAGCCGGCACCGGCCCCCGAGTGGCCGTTTGCGGTCGAGCTCGAAGGCGTTCGCGCGAGCTACCCCGGCCAGCCGTTTCCGGCACTGGACGGAGTCAGCCTTCGGATCGAGCCCGGCGAACGAGTCGCGCTGGTCGGACCGAGCGGCGCCGGGAAGACGACGATCGCCAACCTGCTGCTGCGCTTCCTCGACCCGACGCAGGGACGTGTGACGCTCGCGGGACGAGATCTTCGCGACTACCGTCTCGAGGACGTACGGTCGGCGATCGCGGTCGCCGGTCAAGACTCCCACCTGTTCACGGCAAGCATCCGCGACAACGTGCGCCTCCCGGCCCCCGACGCAACTGACTGGGAGCTCGAGCACGCGCTGCGCCGCGCGCGAATCTGGGACTGGGTGGACCAGCTCCCGGATCGTCTCGACACCGTGGTCGGCGAGGAAGGGCGCGAGCTCTCCGGCGGCCAGCGACAGCGAATCGTGCTCGCGCGGGCGTTGCTCGCCGATCCGCCGGTGCTGGTGCTCGACGAGCCGACCGCGCATCTGGATCCGAGCACCGCGACCGAGCTGATACGCGACGTGTTCGCGGCCGCGCGTGATCGAACCGTTCTCCTAATCACCCACCGCAGCGAGGGATTGGAGCTCGTCGACCGCGTCCTGACGCTGAACAACAAGAGATGACCGCGGTCGCGATGCGGCCGCCAGTCCGGCACCCCCGAGGCGCGTCAGTATCCGGTGGCGGTGTGCACGCGCTTTCGGTCGATGGGGTGCATGCCGCCCTTTTGCTTCAGGGTCGCGCAGGCCTCCGCGATATCTCCACCCAGGGCCGTTGTCATCGAGCGACCAAGCGTTTCCTTGACCAGCACCCGCATCATCTTGACGTGATCTGCGTCGGGCGGCAGCGTGTAGGCAGGGACCATCCATCCGCGCTCGGACGCGAGCTGCGCCGAGATGTCGAACTCGTCGTAGTTGTGTTCCCCCGCGAGTCGGAACGCCACCAGCGGAAGCTGCTCGGCGTTCTCAACCCCCATGATCTCGAACTCGCCGATCGCCTCGATCTCCGACGCGAGCTTGAGGGCGTTGCTCTGCATCGTGTGCATGATGTAGCTGTAACCCTCGTAGCCGTAGCGGACGAAGTTGTAGTACTGCGCCAGGACCATCGCCGCTCCGGTTGAGAAGTTAAGCGTGAACGTCGCGTCGCGTTTGCCCAGGTAGTTCTCATAGAACACGAGATCCTCAGCGAGGTCACTCGTCTCGCGGAAGATCAGCCAGCCGATCCCCGGGTAGACCAGCCCGTACTTGTGCCCGGAGACGTTGATCGAGCGGACCTGCTCGAGCCGAAAATCCCACTCTGAATGCGGATACAAAAACGGCCACACGAATCCGCCGCTGGCCCCGTCGACGTGCAGCGGCACATCGATCCCGCGCTCGCGCTTGAGCCCGACCAGGTAGTCGTTGATCCCGGTGATGTCGTCCGCGTGTCCCGTAAACGTGGTTCCGAGCACGGCCGCCACCCCGATCGTGTTCTCGTCCACGTGCGGCTCCACGTCCTCCGGTCCGATCGTGTACTTCTCCGGCTTCAGCGGCACGATCCGGGGTTCGACATCGAAGTAGCGACAGAACTTCTCCCACACGACGTGCACATCCCCACCGAACACGAGATTGGGACGGTCGGTCGGCTTCCCCGCCGCCTCCTGGCGCTTGCGCCACTTCCACTTCAACGACAGCGCCCCGAGCATGATCGCCTCCGAGGATCCCTGGGTCCGCGCGCCGGTCGTCTCGCCCGGAGCATGGAACAGGTTGGCGAGCATGCGGATGCAGCGCTGCTCGATCTCAGCCGTCTTCGGGTACTCGGCGTGATCGATGAAGTTGCGGTGCAGGTTCTCCACGATCAACCGTTGCGCCTCCGGCTCCATCCACGTCGTCACGAACGTCGCCAGGTTTCGCATCGGAATCCCGTCGAGCAGCAACTCCTCGCCGACCAGGCGCATCGCGTCCAGCGCGGACATCCCGGATCGCGACAGCTTCTCGGCCGGAGCCTCCTCGTGCAAAAATCGACCGCCGAAACTCCTCGCGAGCACATCCAGGTTTTCGCCGTTGGAGCTATCTCCATCGGTGTGTTTCGTGTGCTGCTCCATTTCCGATTCTCCTTCTAGAGGCTGGTCCAGCGTTGGTCTGCCGACCTCGGCAGCAGGCTCAGGCGGCTCCCGTGTCAGGCATGGACGCTGCCGGGCTCAGGTCAGAGGACGCCGCCGTCGTTCAGCCAACGTAGCCGGTCACAACGCCGCGGCATCCCCCAAACTGGGTGATCCGTGCACTGGTCAAGTCAGCTGCCCTCCGCGTCGGCGAGGTGTGCATCTCGGCGTGCGCGTCACGCGCCGATGGCGGCAGAGCCGTTCGGCGCCTTGGGCCGGAAGGGTGCAATTTCTTCGCGGCCCGGGGCGATCACGCCCCAGCTTGACTCGGGCACTTCATTCCAGACGCCGGCGACGTCGCCGAGCGGTTCGGAGACGATCAGCCGAGCGTCGTCTGAGAACTCCGCCAGGTCCTGGCGCTCGGGGTAGAGCTCTCGCAGCGCCGGAACGTCGGTGGTATAGAACAGCGAGCGCGAGTTTCTCTCGCTCGAGTAGCGAAACGCCCAGATGCTCTTGCCATCGGTGGTCGCGACAGTGCCCTGGAACGGATGCGGCACGGCGTGGCGCTCGGCGACCGCTTCGACGTGCCCGATCGCCTGCGCGACGGCCGTCGGCGGATCATCCTCGAGGCCGAAGGTGAGGGCGAGGAAGAACAGCACCTCGGTGTCCGCCTGGCCCTGGATGTCTGGATACAGCGACGGGTCGACGGCGAGAATGAGTTCGCGTTTGATGGTGGCGAACTCATTGATGTACCCGTTGTGCATGAACAGCCAGTTGCCGTGGCGAAAGGGGTGGCAGTTGGTCTGCTGCACGGCACTGCCGATCGCGGCTCGGATGTGCGTGAAGAACAGCGGTGAGCTGATGTGGCCGGCCAGCTCGCGGAGGTTTCTGTCATTCCACGCCGGCTCGGTGCTGTGAAAGACACCGGGTGTGTCGGGCGCGCCGTACCAGCCGACGCCGAAACCGTCGCCGTTGGTGGGCTCGGCCCCGAGCCGGGAGTGCAGGCTCTGGTCGACTAACGAGTTGGTTCCCCCGTACAGAACTTCTTTCATGAGGATGGGGGCGCCGGAGTATGCGAGCCAGCGGCACATTTGCCGCTCCTTTCGGTCGGGATGTGGTTTCGGCTTCCGACATTCAGCTGCGGCGCGATTGCCACAGCTCCCGGAGCCGCCGGGGCCGCAAATCCTGCTTGCGGACGAAGTCGACCAGACCGTTCAGCGTTCCCGCCTGGGGGTGCTGCGACGGATCATCGACCGAGATCAGGACCACGGCGGGGGCATTGCGCCTGGTCAGCATCAGGTGGGCGGCCGCGATCCCCCCCATCCCGGGCATGAACACGTCCATCAGCACCAGTTGGGGAGAGAGCTCGGCCACCGCCTGCGCCGCCTCCTCGCCCGAACACGCCTCGCCGACCAGCGTGAATCCTTCAACGCGCCCGATCAGCTCCCGCAGAGCGGCCCGGAACGGGTCCTGATCGTCGACCACCAGCACCGCTATGTCGTGATCGTCTGCGGTCTGCTCTTGCACCGGCTGGCCGCCTTTCCAGCATCGTGGTGTCAACTAGCGCTTGCTCTCCAGTGAGCTTCCATGGTGCGCGTTATGGCAGGGTGGCGCGGGCGCTGAGTTCACGCATCGCCCGCAACGGGTTAAGCCGGGGCGCCAAGCAGCCCGCGGGCCGCCGTCCTGTCTGTGTGTACCGACTCGGCCGCGCGGGCCGGTCAGGAGCCGTCTTCGGCGAGGTAGATCAGCGCCGCCTTCACGCGGCGGCTGACGTCCTGGTCCTCGGGAAGGCCCAGCTTGGAGAAGATCGAGTTCACGTGTTTCTCGACCGCCCGCTTGGTCAGCACCAGCGATTCAGCGATCGCGCGGTTGCTCTTGCCGGCGGCGAGCTCTCCGAGCAGCTGTAGCTCCCGGGGGGTGAGGTCGGTGAGCCGGGACTGGGCCCGCTGAGAGCGGGCCGCGACCAGGACGTCGACAATCTTCGGATCGATCACCGAGCCGCCGCGCGCCACCGCCTCGATCGCGCCGATCAGCTCCTCGCGGTTGCGGATCCGCTCCTTGAGGAGGTAGGCCCGCCGGCCAGAGCCCGATTCGAGCAGCGCCACCACATAATTGGGATCGACGTACTGGCTGAGGACCACGACGCCGATCTCGGGGTCACTTTCGCGCAGGCGGATCGCCAGGCGAATGCCCTCCTCCCCCCCGGACGGCGGCATCCGGATATCGGTGATCAAGACGTCGGGGTGGTGCGCGTCGATCGCGGTGTCGACCTCTTTGCGATTCGAGCACACCGCCAGCAACTCGACCTCCGGCGCCGATTCCAGCGTCGAGGTGAGGAATTCACGCACGACGTAGGAGTCGTCGGCAGCGACGACACGGATCTGGCTGGACGGATCGCGTGAAGGTGGGCGCACGCTACTCACCGCTGAGTGTGCCATAGCGCCCGCGGGTGCCGAAAAGCGCCCGGTACCGGCGGCGACTGCGCTCAGCCGCCGCCGGCCGCCGCTGAGCTCAGCCGGTGCCGGCTGTAGCCGCGCTGCCGATCTGCGGACCCAGCTCGGCCAGGCGCCGCGCCGCCTGCGCGATGTGCTCGGAGTCGATCCCGCAGTCGGCCAGCAGCTCGGCGCCCTTGCCCGAGCCGGGTAGATGCGAGACCCCGAGCTTGACCACCCGCGGTCGCTCGTCGCTGTCGGCGAAGGCGCTCAGCACGGCGTCGCCCATCCCGCCCTCGGGCCAGTGGTCCTCGGCCACGATCAGTCGACCGCCGGTGGCCTGCGAGGCAGCAGTCAGGGTGTCGACGTCGACCGGCTTGACCGAGTAAAGGTCGATCACCCGGGCCGAGATACCGTCGTCGGCGAGCTGGTCGGCGGCCTTGATCGCCTCATGCAGGGTGACGCCGGCGCCGATCAGGGTGACCTGGTCGTCGTCGGATTCCCGGACCACGCGTGAGCCGCCGATCCGGAACTCCTCGTCGGGCCCGTACAGGGTCGGGTAGCCGCTGCGCGTGGAGCGCAGGTAGGAGATGCCGTCGTAGTCGGCCATCAGCTCCACGAGCTTGACCGTCTGGTTGGGGTCGCAGGGGTACAGGACCGTCGACTTGCCCAGGGCGCGGAACTCGGCCAGGTCCTCGAGCGCCATCTGCGACGGGCCGTCCTCGCCGATCGAGACTCCGGCGTGCGAGCCGTTGATGCACAGCTTGGCCTCGGAGATGACCGCCATGCGGATGAAGTCGTAGGCCCGCGAGAGGAACGCGGCGAAGGTGGAGGCGAATGGCGTGTAGCCGCGAACCTGAAAGGCCACGGCGGCCGAGATCATCATCTGCTCGGCGATGTAGATCTCGAAGTACCGCTCGGGCGCGGTCTTCAGCACCTCCTCGAGGTGGGTCGAGTTGCCCACCTCGCCGTCCACGGCGGTGACGTCACCACGGCGCGCCATGACCGCCGCCACGCCGTCGCCGAACGCCTTGCGGGTCGGCACCGGATCCCCGCCGACCTCGTACGTGGGCAGCGGCGCCGACGGGTCGGCGTCGAACTTGTGCGGGGTGCCGTCGCTGTCGGGCTTGGCGACCTCGACGTGGATGTAGGGGACGTTGCCGAGCTCCTCGATGGCCTTGTCGGGATCCTTGAGCGGCTGGCCGTGCTTGCCCTCCTTGTCCGCGGTCTCGCTGGCGCCGTAGCCCTTGATCGTGCGGGCCACGATCATCGTCGGGCGGCCCGAGGTCGCCTCCGCCTCGGCGTAGGCGGCGTCGATCTCGACGGTGTCGTGGCCGTCGACCTCGATCGCGTGCCAGCCCGAGGCGCGAGCGCGGTCGGCGTAGGAGTCCAGGTTCCAGGCGTGCATCGTCTCGCCGCGCTGGCCGAGCCGGTTGACGTCGATGATCGCCACCAGGTTGTCGATGCCCCACACGCCGGCGTGGTCGACGGCCTCCCAGATCGACCCCTCGGCCATCTCGGAGTCGCCGCACAGACACCACACGCGGTAGGGCAGGCGGTCGAGCTCGCGGGCGCAGAGACCGATGGCGGCCGAGATCGGCAGTCCCTGGCCGAGCGAACCGGTGGCCACGTCGACCCACGGCAGCACCGGCGTCGGATGGCCCTCGAACTTGGAGCCGAACCGGCGGAAGCTGAGCAGGTCCTCGTCGGAGATCGCGCCGGCGGCGCGGAACATGGCGTAAACCAGCGGCGACGCGTGGCCCTTGGAGAAGATCAGATGGTCGTTGTTGGGGTTCTCCGGGTGGTCGTAGTCGTAACGGAGATAACGCGCCATCAGCACGGCCATCAGATCGGCCGCCGACATCGATGAGGTCGGGTGGCCTGACGAGGCGGCGGCCGCCGCCCGGATCGAGTCGATCCGCAGGCGCTGGGCAAGTTGATGCATCTCCTCGTGGTTCATGTGCGACCTCTTAGACGGGGGCGTTATCTGCAAGCATGATTGCGCGCCCGGCAAGTCCGGAAACACTCGAGCGCAAGTAGTAGGCCCTCGCCATTCGCGCTCACCGTCATTCGACCCCGGCGCTCACCGTGTCTGCGGCGGGCCGGGTGGTGACCGCGGAGCCGGCCTCGGGGTCCATTCGCACGGCGGCTACGGTGGCCAGCAGCGCCACCGCCGCGATCAGGATGAAGGCGACAGTGTAGGCGTCAGACAGCACGAAGCGGCCTGGGAGCAGGCGCGCCAGCGGCACCCCGGCCCGCAGCGCGACGGCGCCGAGCGTCACTCCGAGGCCGACCGAGAGCTGCTGCGCGGTGGCCTGCAGGGCGTTGGCGTCGGGTATCTGCGCCGCCGGTACGTCGCTGAAGCCGATCGTCGAATAGCAGGTGAGGCTGACCGAGCGGCCGACGCCGTTGAGCAGCGAAACCGCCGCAATCACCACCAGTGACGTGGCCGCAGTGAAGAAGCCGGCGGCGACCATCGTGGCGGCCGCGCCGGCGGTGGCGACGATCAGCACCCGGCGGAATCCGAACCGGCGCAGCATCGGGGTGGTGGTCGGCTTGATGAGGATGTTGCCGGCGAACACGAACATCACCAGCGCCCCCGACTTCACCGGGCTCCAGCCGAACACGTTCTGAAACAGCAGCGTGAGCAGGAAGGGAACGGCCACGATCGTGGTCCAGAACAGCGAACCGCCGCCGACGGCGGCGGCGAAGGTGGGCACGCGCAACGTGCGCAGGTTGACCACCGGGTGCTTGGTGCGCAGCAGGTGGCGGACGGCGGCGGTGGTCAGTACGGCGCCGCCCACCGCGCAGGCGACCACCGCACCCCAGGGGACCCGCGGCTCTGACAGCAGGAAGGCGGTGTAGGTGGCGGCGGCCAGGCCGGTGCACATCAACACCACCCCGAGCCAGTCAAGTGGCCCAGGCGCGCCGGTGTCGAGTGGATCGACCAGGCGCCAGGCGGCGACGAGGGCGATCGCTCCCAGCGGCACGTTGACCAGAAACAGCCACTGCCAGCCCAGGTAGGTGGTGATCAGCCCCCCGGCCAGCGGCGCCACCAGCGGGCCCAGCAGCCCCGGCCACACCAGCAGCGACATCGCCCGCAGGATGTCTGACTTGGCGGTGCGGGCCAGCACCACCAGCCGCCCGACCGGGACCATCATCGCGCCGCCCGCGCCCTGGACGACGCGGAACGCCACCAGCTCGGGGAAGCTTGAGCTGGCGGCGCAGGCCAGCGAGGCCAGGGTGAAGATCGCGATCGCCCACATGAACACCGTCCGCGCGTTCCAGCGGGTGGCGATCCAGCCGCTGAGCGGTATCAGCACCGCCAGCGTCACCAGATAGGCGGCGATGACCAGGCCCACCGAGGTCGACGGCACGTGCAGCGCCTCCCCGATCTTCGGCGCCGCCGTGGTGACGATCACCCCGTCGAGGTTCTCCATGAAGAAGCAGCCCGCGACCAGGAGCGCGGTGTTGCGATGGCGGGCGTCGATCATCTCTGGCCTGAGGTGTCGGCCGCGGCCGGCCGGATGGGCCGCCGCTGCCTGGCCTCAAGCTATCTGAGAATCGCGCAGCCGCTGGTGGCGTGCGCGATGAGACGCTCGCCGCTCTCGACGTAGAGCCGACCCTCGGCGGTGGCCGTGCGCCGGCCGGTGTGGATGACGCGACCCTCGGCCAGCACCCGGCCGGTGGTGTCGGACATGGCGCGCAGGTAGCGCACCTGCAGGTCGGTCGTGGTGTAGCCGACACCCGCGTCCAGCATGGTGTGAACGGCGCAGCCGGTGCACGAGTCAAGCAGCGTGGCGGCGATCCCTCCGTGCACGCTGCCGATGGGGTTGTACATCCACTCGGCGGGCTCGACGGCAAACACCACCCGCCCGGGCTCGACGAGCTCGAGAGTGATTCCGAGCAGATCGGCGATCGGTGGTGGCGGCGCAACGCCGGCGGCGATCTCGCTGAGGTACTCAAGCCCCGGCTTGGTGGCGGCCACCGCCGCCATCGCGGCGGGATCGGACCAGCCGAACGTCCGGGTGCGCTGGACGGTGGCGGTCACGCCCCCGCCTCCGCCACCGCCGCCGGGGCCGCTCGGGGCCCGGCCGGGGCTCGTCTGCCGGCACAGCCGCGGGCTGGCGGGCCGGACCGAGGACGGCGAACACCAGGGCCGCGCACACACCGCCGGCGGCGCTGATCAGCCAGGCGGAGTGAAAGTCGGCCACCGTGGAGGCGCCGGCGCCGAGCACGGCGACGAGGATGGCGATGCCCAGCGCCGACCCCACCTGGCGGCCCATGGTCAGCACGGCCGCACCGGTGGCAAACCGCTCTGCCGGCAGCGAGGACGCGCCCGCGCCGGTCAGCGTGGGGATGACGAGGCCGACGCCGGCGCCACTCACCAGCATCCCCGGGAGGTACTCGGAGGCGTAGGCGGGGGCACTGTGCACGTGGGTGATCCACCACGCCGAAGCGGCGGCGAACATGATCGCGCCGGCGATCCCGGGCACGCGGTAGCCCACACGCGCGCCGAGACGAGCCGAGGGAACACTGAACACGGTGGCCATGAAGGGACCCGGGAACAGCATCAGGCCGGCGATCAGCACGCTCTCGTGCCAGACGGTGGTGAGGAACAGGACGCCGCCGAGCAACATGGCGGCAAACCCGGCGAAGAACACGACCGACGCCGTGACCGCCAGGCTGAAGCTGCGCACCTTGAGCATTGCGGGCTCGATCAGCGGTGCGGGATGATGCTGGGAGCGGCGCCAGAGGCCGACCAGCAGGACGACGGAGAGCACCAGCAGGCCCACCACCGGGGCCGAGTCCCAGCCCCACGAGTGGCCCTGCACGATGGCCAGGACCAGGCTGGCGATGGCCGCGGTGAAGGCCAGCGCGCCCGGCAGATCGGGGCTGAGCGCATTGCGCTCGCGGCGCTCGGCGAGCACCCGATGGCCGGCGATCAGGCCCGCGATGCCGACCGGTACGTTGACCAGGAACACCAGGCGCCAGTCCGCCTGCACCAGCAGGCCGCCCAGCGGGGGCCCGGTCGCGGCCGCGATGCCGCCGGTGGCCGCCCACACGCCGATCGCGGCGTGGCGCTCGGAGGGCTTGAACTCGGGCAGGATCAGCCCCAGCGAGGTCGGCAGCATCAGTGCGCCGCCCGCGGCTTGGACCACGCGGGCGGCGATCAGCAGGTCCACCGACGGCGCGGCCGCGCAGGCGGCGCTGGCCAGCACGAACACCGCGAGGCCGAGCAGGAAGGCCCGCTTTCGCCCGAAGGCGTCTGCCCAGCGCCCGGCGGGCACCAGGAGAGCCGCGAACACGATCGAGTACCCGCTCACCACCCAGGACAGCGAGCTCAACGACACGCCGCCAAAGTCCTTGGCGATGGCCGGGAACGCGATGTTCACGATGAACAGGTCCAGGCTCGACATGAACACGCCGGCGCAGACGATGATGGTGACGAGCCACTTACGTTGCATGACGAAACCCACCGTATCAGAAGTGCGTTGCGTGATGCAACTCAGTCGGGTACAATCGAGTGCACATGCTTGGAAGCGACTACGACGGACAGAGCTGCAGCGTGGCGGCGACGCTCGAGGTGATCGGCGAGCGCTGGTCGCTGCTGATCATTCGTGACGTGATGCTCGGCCTACGGCGCTTTGACCAGTTTCAGGCTGACCTGGGGATCGCCCGCAATGTGCTCCAGACCCGGCTGCAGCGGTTGCTGGAGGCGGGCGTACTGGAGAAGCGGCGCTACCAGGAGCGTCCCGAGCGCTTCGAGTACTTCCTCACCGAAAAGGGCCTTGACCTGTGGCCCACGATCGTCGCCATGCTGCAATGGGGAGACAAGTACGCGGCTCCCAACGGACCGCCGGTCATCCTGGAGCACCGCGATTGCGGCGGGGCCGTCGACGAGCATCGCATCTGCTCGGCGTGCGGGGCGCGTTTGACCGCCCGCGACGTGCGACGGTTTGCCGGACCGGGCGCATCGGCCGATCACCCGCTGGTGCGACAAGGCGCCGTCAAGGCCGCCTGAGCCCGGCCGAAGGCCTGCCTGCCGGAGGCTTGGTAAGCGTACGATTAAGACGTGACCGCACTTGGTGTAGCGCTGCTGGTAGTTGGAGCAGTGGTCGCCGTGGCCGAAGTCCACTACCCGTCGCACGGGATCGTCGGTGGCATTGGAGTTCTGGCCATGGCGTTTGGCGCGGTGCTGGCCATCAGCGGGCTGGGGGCGGGGATCTTGGTTGGGCTGCTCGCCGGCCTGATTCTGGCCGGCGTCGGGGTTGGCGCAATCGGGCTGTCGGTCAAGCACGGCGCCGCGGCCAGCCGGCGGCGGGTCCGCACCGGCGCCGAGGGGATCATCGGCCACATCGGCGTGGTGCGCAACTGGGCCGACTCGTCGGGCAGCGTCGCGCTCGACGGCGCCGTGTGGAAGGCGCGGCGCTCGGCAACCGACGACGAGTCCGGCCCCGTGCTTCACGCCGGGGACGCGGTCGTGGTCGAGCGGCTGTCCGGGCTGACGCTGTCGGTGCGCCCGGCCGAGGACTGGGAGCTGCTATGACCGCCGCAATTGGGATCGTCGTCGTTGAAAGGGAGGCCCTGTGATTGCCGCCATCGGCATCGTCGTCGTGGTCCTGCTGGTGCTGGCGGCAACCGCCGCCGCCATGTCGGTCCGTGTGCTGCGCGAGTATGAGCGGGGCGTCGTCTTCCGCCTCGGCCGGCTGATTGAACAGCGCGGGCCGGGCCTGCAGCTGCTGATCCCCTCGATCGATCGCATGGTCAGGATCAGCCTGCGGACGGTGACCCTGACCGTGCCCCCGCAGGAGATCATCACCCGCGACAACATCCCCGCCCGCGTGACCGCGGTCGCCTACTACCGGGTGGTCGATCCGGGCAAGGCGGTCACCGAGGTTGAGAACTACGACCGGGCCACCCAGCAGATCGCCCAGACGACGCTGCGCTCGATCCTCGGCGTCGTCGACCTCGACACGCTGCTGTCCGAGCGCGAGCACCTCAACGAGTCGCTGCAGCAGGTGATCGACAGTCAGACCGAGCCGTGGGGCATCAAGGTCACCACGGTGGAGATCAAGGACGTCGAGATCCCGGAGCGCATGCAGCACGCGATCGCCCGCCAGGCCGAGGCTGAGCGCGAGCGGCGGGCCAAGATCATCAACTCCGAGGGCGAGTTTCAGGCCGCGGCGCGTTTGCGCGACGCCGCCGACGTGATCGGCGACAACCCGATCGCCCTGCAGCTGCGCTACCTGCAGACGCTGCGGGAGATCGGCGGCAGCCAGAACTCCACGATCGTGTTCCCGATGCCGGTGGACATGGTCGGTTCGATGGTGCAGGCGCTGGGCCAGGGGGGCGCCCCCGCGCAGCGTTCCGAGGCGGATACGGCCAGGAGGCTCGCCGCCGGCGAGGAGGCCGGCAGGGCCGCCGCGGAGCTGGCTGCCGGCGACGAGGCCGGCGGGGCCGCCAAGCTCGCTGCCCGCGTCGAGGCCGGCAGGGCCGCCAAGCTCGCCGCCGACCCCGAGCTTGAGGGCATCGGCGACGGGCTCGACCCGGGCCCCGGGCTGTCAGCCGTCGACAACGGCGCGCCCGATCCCATCCCGGACGCCGCGCACACCCGCGAGCCGGAGCACTAGCTCGGGATAGCCGGTCGCGGTCGATCGTCGGCGAGCGCCGACGATCCAGGCTGGTCGTAAAAGTGGAAACTATGGCCACTTTTACGCCATGGATCGGGCGCGGGCGCGATTTCGGGGGTCCAGCGTCCGGGCCCGGAATCAGTCATCGAGCCCCGCGACGCCGATCCGCGATCACCCACGTCGCGAGGTGATGGCCACGCCCTCGAGCGCGACGGTGCCCCGGACCACGCCGAGGGTGAGGTGGTGCCCACGGGAGCGAAGCGTGGCGTGAAAGATGACCTGGCGGGGGCGGCGCCCGGAGGCGTGGAGATGCAGGGTGTGACGACGGCCGTCGAGGGTGACCCGGGCCACGCCGCCGGCCGCTGAGCGCTCGCCGATCAGCCACAGCGTGCCGCCGCGGAAGCGCAGCGTGAAGGTGGCGCCGTGCCGGACGGATGAGATTGCCCGTCCCTGCCAGGCGCCGCGGACCCGATGGGCCAGCCACCCAGAGCTGAAGTGTCCGTGAAACGGGCGATCCCCGGTCGGCACCACGGTGGTGACGCCCCGCGACCACGCGCCGGCCTGACCACCCGGATCGACCGCCTGCACCTCGAACGTGTAGGTGTGGCCGAGCGCGCCGCGGAAGACCAGTGAGGTGGCCACCGAGCCGGTGCTGATCGTGTGCCAAGCGGGTTTGCGGACGCTGGTGTCGCGCACGCGCACGGTGTAGGCGCCGACCGCACCGGCGCCTCCGGCGACCGGGCTCCAGCGCAGCGG
Source organism: uncultured Solirubrobacterales bacterium (assembly GCA_963754375.1). GTDB lineage: Bacteria > Actinomycetota > Thermoleophilia > Solirubrobacterales > Solirubrobacteraceae > Palsa-465. Next base: position 300,491 of record CAVWFX010000010.1, on the reverse strand, counting down.
CGATGCGAGCCTGCGTGGACACGCTCGACAGCACCGGCGGGGAGTGCGCGGCGACCACCGGGGGCCCCGAGCCGCAGCTGCGGTTGAAGATGTCTGAGCCGAACGAGGTCTCACCCGGCGAGCTGGGCGTAGCCGAGGTGGGTCAGGCCGAAGATGTCCTCGACGCTGCGCAGCATCGAGTAGTGGTTGTAGGGCACTCTGCGACACCGTGCCGGGAGCGATGCAGGGCGACAGCAGCACCGCGCCGACGTCGCCGCCGCCCGGGCCCGTTGATCCCGGGCAGCGGGGCTGTCGGGCCCGGGGATCTCGCCACAGCAGGCGCTGGTGTCGCTGGTGGCCGCCTCGTCGAAGGTGACGATCAGCAGCCCGTCCTGCCGGAAGGCCGGTGAGCCGGTGATCTGGGGCACCCACGCCTGCAGGAACCTGTCGGCCTGGGCCAGGCCGCCGGGCTGGCCGTTGGCGCAGGGCGCGTCGTGGCCGTCGTCGCACAGGTCGGGAGTGATGAAGACGTAGTTGGGGGTGGCCGCGTACGAGGCCAGCGCCTGCGGCAGCTGGTCGAGGTTGACCACGTGGGTGTCACACAGCTCGGTGTCGTCGATGATCGAGTGGAAGTAGACGAACGGGTTGTGGCGGGTGGCGTACTCGTCGGCGGCGGTCGCCTTCTGGGTGTCGTCGGTGCCGTTGAGCGGCGGGTGACCGCACACCGACGGTCTCGCGCGTGGGGTCGGCGCCCATGTCCTCGTTGTAGTCGCGCCAGGTCAGCCCGGCGGCGGTCAGCTGCGAGGCGATCGTCGGCACGGCGGCCGGGATACACGCAGCCCGAGCCCTCGCGCCTGACCGTTGGCGCCGATCGTGCCCGGCACGAGGTCGTCGAAGATCTGGCAGTCGGCCTGGTTCTGGGCGCTGGGCGCCTGGCCGCTGATCATCGCGATGTAGTTGTCGTTGCTCTCGTGGCCGACGCCGTAGTAGTGGGGCAGGTAGGCGCCCTGGGAGGGCAGCGTCTTCGACAGGTACGGAGCCGGCGAGTTCGGCCCGAAGGTGGTCGAGGCCGACTCGTTCTCGAGCACGATCACGAACACGTGGCGGATCGGGGAGGCGGCGGAGGCCGCCGCCGGCAACCCGACCGCAGGCCAACACGACCAGCCCGGCCACCGCCAGCACGCCCGCCTCACAGCGGCACGCCGCGACCGCAGGCCGCGACCCCCCTGCGACGGTCGCGGGCCAGCGTGCGCCGGTCACGCGTCCACGGCGCGTCGCCAGCGCCGGCGCCCGGAGCGCGAGCGAGCGTGGCGCAGCCGGCGCTGGGCTCGCTTCAGCGACCGGTGGTCGCGGTCGTAGCGGTTGCCGGCCGCGGTGCACGGCCCGGAGACGTCGACCTGAGCGGACTCGTCGTTGGCGTACACCCGCCCGACGCTGTCCTCGATGAACATGCACAGCGTCTGCACCCCGTAGGCGGTGGGGCGGCCCGAGCCGCTGATGGTGGCCGAGTAGGCGCGCCCGGTGGCGGGCTGCGGAACCAGGTGCTTGTTGAGCACGGCCGGTCCCGGCGTGTGCTCGTAGTCGCCGCCGCACTCGCCGGCCAGCTTGACGCCGATGCGGACCGGCTCAGACGCGATGTCGAGCACGCCGGAGTCGGCGCTGATGCGCGCCGTGACCTTGAATCGGCGTGCAATCGCGCCACCGGCGCGTAGCTCAGCGAGACCGTGATCGGGGTGAAGCTGTCGGCAGCGGCGAGCGAGGAGGGCAGCACCAGGACTCCAAGAGCGGCCACGAGCGCGACCGCCGCCCGTCGTCCTGTCACGCTCGCATCCCGAGCTTCGACGGGTGGCGGAACATCGTCGCCGGCGTGGCCGGCCGGTAGTCGAAGTGCAGCCGCTCGAGGTAGCCGCTGCTGACCAGGTTGTAGAGGTCGTGGGGCTTGGTCCGCTCGGCATGCGTCTGCGAGCCCGGCGATCGGCGGCGGTGAGCCGATCGGGCCGGCGATCGGCGCGCCGGTACCGACCGCTGTCCACGGGGATTGACCCGCCGCAGGGCGTGGCGATGATCTCCGGCGGCTGGGGCAGGGCCGGCGGGCGTGAAGTCGGGCTTGACTCGAAGTCGAACGCGGCCGCGATGTTGTTGGCGTACAGGTCGCGCGGGGTCAGCGGCGGCAGGCCGTAGCGGTAGCGGATCATCTTCAGGATCGACTCGAAGCCGTAGATCGAGTGGTCGACGTGGCCGCGGCGCGCGTAGGGGGACACCACGACCGCCGGGATCCGCAAGCCCATCTGGCCGAAGTCCTTGTTGAGATCGGTGCTCGAGCGCAGGTCGGGCACGCGCGGCGGGACGACGTGGTCGAAGAAGCCGCCCCACTCGTCGTAGACGATGAACAGCGCGCCGCGCTTCCACTGCGGGGACTCCATGAACGCGTGCACGATGTCGGCGATGAACGCCTGGCCGACGCGGACATCGGCGAGCGGATGCTCGTCGCCCGAGGTGCCCTGGTCCTCGCCCTGGAACGAGGGATCCACGAACGACAGGGCGGGCAGCGTCCCGGCTGGCCGCCTGCTCGTAGAAGGTCTGGACCTGGCTTGAGCGCTCCAGCCCCGGCGCGCCCCACAGCGCCGAGACGGGAATGTCGGTGTAGAAGTACTGGTTGGAGACGCCGGCCTTGGACAGCGCGTTGAAGATCGTCGTGTCCGGGAAGCCCGTCGCCCGACGGGCAGCGAGTTGTCCATCTTGCCGTAGGACTGGCCGGCGTGCATGTACTCGCGGTTGGGATAGGTCGAGGACAGCAGCGAGCAGAAGAAGCGATCGAAGGCGGTGAACGCCTGGGCCACGTGCGGGGTGAACGGCAGGTCGTCCTGGGCGTAGTAGCCGATCGAGAACACGTCGCTCTGAGCGCGGAGGAAGCCGTCCATGCGGCCGCCGTCGAGCTCGGTCCGCCCGCCCTGCCAGGAGTGGTCGGGGTCGAGGAAGCCGCAGCCCTGGTAGTTGTTCTGCAGGCGGTGGGTGGCGAACGTACGCCCGTGGTTGTCGGTGAACTGCAGGCCCGGCCTGGCGGCCGTCGGCGCCGGGCAGCCAACCGAGGTAGTGGTCGAAGGAGCGGTTCTCCATCATCAGCACGACGAACGTGTCGATCGGGAGGTTGCGCGGCGAGGGAAGCGGCACCTCGCGCTGGCGGCGGGCGGCCTCCGCGACCAGGGTGTCGGGATCGAGAACCATGCCCATTCCGGCGGCCAGGCCCGCGGTGACCGCGGTGCGCTTGAGGAAGTCGCGCCGGGTTTGAAACGCGTCGGGCGCCACGGTCGAGCAACCGCTCCGCCTCCAGCGGATCACGAATGTCGCCCATGGGTCCGGATCTTAGGGTTACGAGGCGCGACAGGATGCGGTTGAACTGTGAACGCCGGAGGTGGCTAACGTAGCCCGCCCTATGGCAATGCGCTCCGACATCCGCAACATCGCGATCATCGCCCACGTCGACCACGGCAAGACGACGCTCGTCGACGCGCTGCTGTGGCAGTCGGGCGCGTTCCGCACCGACCAGGCGGTGGCCGAGCGGGTGCTCGACTCGATGGACCTCGAGCGCGAGAAGGGCATCACGATCCTGGCCAAGAACACCGCCATCCGCTACGGCGACGTGAAGCTCAACATCGTCGACACGCCCGGGCCACGCCGACTTCGGCGGCGAGGTGGAGCGCGGCCTGACGATGGTCGACGGCGTGCTGCTGCTGGTCGACGCCAGCGAGGGCCCGCTGCCGCAGACCCGGTTCGTGCTGCGCAAGGCGCTCGAGGGGCGGCTGCCGGTGATCCTGGTCGTCAACAAGGTCGACCGGCCCGACGCGCGCATCGACGAGGTCGTCGACGAGGTCTACGAGCTGTTCCTCGACCTCGACGCCGACGAGTCCCAGATCGACTTCCCGATCGTCTACTCCAACGCCCGCGCGGGCCGGGCCTCGCTGGATCCCAGCCAGCGAGGGCGACCGACCTGGAGCCGCTGCTCGACCTGCTCGTCGAGCACGTCCCGGCGCCCGAGTACGACCCCGACCATCCGCTCCAGGCGCACGTCACCAACCTCGACGCCTCGCCGTACGTCGGCCGCCTGGCGATCTGCCGCGTGCGCAACGGGCACGATCCGGCGGGGCGAGACGGTGGCCTGGTGCCGCAGCGACGGCTCGATCGAGCGGGTGCAGCGTGTCCGAGCTGTACGTCACCGAGGCGCTGGACCGAGTCGACGCCGACCGAGGCGCGGCGCCGGGCGAGATCATCTCGGTGGCCGGGATTCCCGAGATCACCATCGGCGACACGCTGGCCGACGCCGACGATCCCCGGCCGCTGCCGGTGATCACCGTCGACGAGCCGTCGCTGTCGGTGACGGTCGGGATCAACGGCTCGCCGCTGGCCGGCCAGGACGGGACGTTCCTCACCGCCAGCCAGGTCAAGGCGCGCCTGGAGCGCGAGCTGGTCGGCAACGTCTCGCTGCGCGTGCTCGACACCGACCGCCCCGACGTGTGGGAGGTGCAGGGCCGCGGCGAGCTGGCGCTGGCGATGCTGGTCGAGCTGATGCGCCGCGAGGGCTTCGAGCTGACCGTCGGCAAGCCGCAGGTGGTCACCCGCGAGATCGACGGCGCGGTGTCCGAGCCGGTGGAGCGGATGAGCGTCGACGCCCCCGAGGAGTACGTCGGCGTGATCACCCAGCTGCTGGCGCTGCGCAAGGGACGCCTGGAGCAGATGGTCAACCACGGCACCGGCTGGGTGCGCATGGAGTACCTCGTGCCGGCGCGCGGGCTGATCGGCTTCCGGACCGAGTTCCTCACCGAGACCCGCGGCACCGGCATCGTCCACCACGTGTTCGACCGCTGGGAGCCGTGGCACGGCGAGCTGCGCACGCGGCCGACCGGCTCGCTGGTCGCCGACCGGCGCGGCACGGTGGCCGCGTTCGCCCTGTTCAACCTGCAGGAGCGCGGGACGCCTGTTCGTGGAGCCCGGCGACGAGGTCTACGAGGGCATGATCGTCGGCGAGAACTCCCGCGCCGAGGACCTCGACGTCAACGCCTGCAAGGAGAAGCACCTGACCAACATGCGCTCCTCCACCGCCGACGAGCTGGTCCGGCTGGTGCCCAAGCGCGAGCTGTCGCTCGACCAGGCGCTCGAGTTCCTACGCGCCGACGAGTGCGTCGAGGTCACGCCCGAGGCGGTGCGCCTGCGCAAGGTCGCGCTCGACAAGACCGCGCGCCAGAAGCTGGCGCGGGTCCGGGCGCGCGCCTAGACGCGCGGCGCGTTGAGCACGGCGGCAACCGCGGTCCAGACCTCGCGGGCCCAGCCCATGCCGACGTGGCTGGTGTCGACCTCGACCTGGGTGGCGGCGTCGTCGAGGCATGACTCCCAGCGCACCACCTCGTCGCTGCGCGAGTAGACCGAGACGAAGCGGATGTGCTCCGGGAGCGGGGCGGTGATCGCTTCGACCGTGCGCGCGCAGCAACTACCGCGCAGGCAGCTGACGCTGAACATGCCGGGCACGCCGATCGTGCCCAGCGTCCCCACGGTGACGATCGAGGGCCACACGCGCGCCTTGACGGCGAGCTGGTCGAGCAGCGGCGAGCCCAGCGTTACCAGCGAGTCGATCAGGTCAGGGGCCAGGACCGAGAGCGCGCGGCCGATGCAGCCGCCCCGGCTCTGACCGACCACCAGGGCCGGCTGGCCGGCCTCCTCGACGGCCCGCTCCAGCCGGCGCTGGAGCTCGATCACGGTCGGCTCCATGCAGTCGGTGTTCCAGCGGATCCCGGTGCGGGCCAGGGTGTAGCCACCCTCGCGCAGCCACGCGGCCATCCGGGTCGAGGCTGGTGTCACCGGCCATGAAGCCCGGGATCAGCATCACCGGCCGACCCTGTCCCGAGGGCGGCTCGGGCCAGCTGTCGCGGTGCAGGGTGGAGAGGAACTCGGAGGCCAGACGCAGCCGCGGCGGAGCCAGCGGGACCCCGATCCGTGGGAAGGTGGTTGCGTCGATGCTCATCGTCCGTGGTCCGCGGTGGCCGCCGCGACCGCGCTAAATGCTACCTAAAGCGGCGAGCCGGCCCCGCCGCACCCCGGATCGGGACCTTCGGAACCGCCACCTCGACGGGGATCTGAGCACCGCGGCGCAGAGCGCGGCGCTCGCCCCGCAGGATCACCCGGGCGGCCATCGCGAGCCCCGCGGCCGTGGCCCTGAAGAACACGCCGATCCGCCCCTGGCGCGCCGCCTCGCGCAGCCAGGACAGCTGGCGATAGGCGACCAGCGGCAGCCAGCGCAGCGGAAACGCCTTCCCGACCAGCAGCATCGTGTTGCGCTGGACCAGGAAGTGATGGGCGCCGGCGAGCTGGTGCGAGGAGCCCTCGCCGGCGTGCAAGGCCACCGCAGGCTCGTAGCGGCAGCGCCAGCCGGCCAGGCGCAGGCGCAGAGCCAGGTCGACGTCCTCGAGGTAGGCGAAGTAGCGCTCGTCGAAGCCGCCCACCTCCAGGACGGCCGCGCGGCGGTACAGCGCCGCCCCGGCGCAGGCGCCGAACACCTCTCCCGGCTGGTCAAAGCGCGGCTCGTCGGGTCCGAAGCGACCCCGCTGGTCGCAGGCGCCGTCGCGCCGCAGCACGTCGCCGGCGTCGTAGACCAACCGGGGGTCGGCCAGGTCGAGCATCTTGCAGGCCACCGAGGCCGCGCCCGCGTCGCCGGCAAGCGCACCCACCATGCGCCGCGTCCAGTCGAGCTCGAGCACCACGTCGGTGTTGATCAGAGCGATCAGCTCGCCGCCGGCGGCGCGAAGCCCGCGGTTGGCGGCCACGGCGAAGCCCGTGTTGCGCCCCAGCTCGATCACCGTCACGCTGGGGTACTCGGCGCGCAGGTGGGCCACAGACCCGTCGGTGGAGCCGTTGTCGACGACGATCACCTCCGTCGCCGCCAGCTCCTGAGCGGCGATCGAGGCCAGGCAGCCCGGCAGCCAGCGCATGCCGTTCCAGTTGGGGATGACGACGCTGAGAATCACGCCGGTGCGCGCTCTGCCCCGCACGCTTCGGCCAGCACCCCCCGGGTGCGCCGAGCGGCTGCCTCCCAGGTCAGATCGGCCACCGTGGCGCGAGGCGGCCCCCGCCAGGCGCTCACGCAGCCCGTCCTCGCCCGCGATCCGCAGCAGCGCCTGCGACAGCGCCGTCTCGTCGCCCGGCGGGACGCGCAGGACCGCCGGATCGAGCTCGTCCCCGAACACGGGAAGGTCGCTGATCACCGCCGGCGTCCCGTGCGCCAGCGCCTCCCGGACCGGCAGCCCGTAGCCCTCCAGCAGCGACGGCATCACCAGCGCCAGGGCGCCGGCGTAGAGCGCCCCCAGCTCGGGGTCGCTGACCCGGCCGAGCAACGTCACCCCCGGGCCGCCGAGCTGTCCGCGCAACCGCCCGTCGCCGGCGAACACCAGCTGGCCGCCGAGGCCGCGCTCGCGGGCGCGCGCGAACGCCGCGGCCAGCAACGTGGGCGCCTTGCGCGGCTCGAGCGCCCCGACGGCCAGCAGGTACGAGCCGGGCTGAAGGCCATGTCGCTCCAGCGTCGCCGGGTCCGACACCTGCGTGTCAGCCACCCCCGGCGCAACCACGGTGACCGCGGACGGGGACAGCCCCCAGCGCCGCACCAGCTGATCCCGCGTCGGCTCGGCGAGCACGACCACCCGCCCGGCGCGCCGGGCCAGCGCCCGCGGGCGGGCCAGCGCGTGCCACACCCGCTCGTAGCCGGTGAAGTCCCGGGGGCGCAGTTCGAAGCTGAGATCCTGGACGGTGAGCACGAGCGGAACCCGCGACGACAGCGCCAGCGGCGCCACCGTCGGCGCCCACACGACGTCAGGAGACCCGCCGGTCAGCCGGTCAAGCCGCGGGCGCCGGGTCAGCGCGGCGGCGCCGAACAGAGCCCGGCCGGTCAGGGGATGGCGGCGGATCACCACGTTGGGCAACGTCCGCAGCTCATCGGCGCCGGCAATCGCCTCACGGCCGGGCACGAACAGCCGCCACTCGTCCTGCGGATACTCCCGCGCCAGCGCCGCCAGCAGCGACCGCGCGTACCTAGTCACCCCGCGGAACCCGGTCAGGGCCCGGGCATCGACCCCGATCCTCACCGGACCAACATCAAGCCTGCACCATCCGCCGCACCGTACACGTCTGCCGCGGGGATAGACTCGCCCCCCAGATGACGGATGGTGGATCCCGCAGCCCCGTGACGGCGGGCGGCGGGGCCTCTTTCAGTGTCGGGGTGAGGGAGCGCCGCCGGCCCTTCCTGAATCCCGCTCTGAGCTCGCACTACGGGGTCGCGCGCGCCGCCCTGTCGGGCCCGAAAGCGCCGCCCAGCCGGTTGCGCCAGGTCGTGCTGCTGCTGCTGGGCGTGGGACTGTCCGGCTTCACCATCCTGCAGGGCATCTCCCCCCACGACGAGGGGCTGATGCTCCAGGCCGGCGCCCGGATCGCCTCCGGCCAGTGGCCGTACCGCGACTTCTGGATCAACTACCCACCCGGTCAACCGGCGGTGCTGGCCGCGCTGCACGAGATGTTCGGCAACTCGCTGCTGGCCTGGCGGGTGCTGGCCACGATCGTGCAGGCGGTGGTGGCGCTGTTCGCCTACCGGCTGGCGCGGCGGCGGGCGCCGGAGAGCTATGCCCTGCTGGCGTGGCTGGCGGTGGCGTCGGTGATGGCGTGGCCGAGCCTGCCGACGCCCAACGCGCCGGCACTGGCCCTCGGCTTCGGCGCGCTGCTGGCGGCACGTTCTCGCCCGCGGCTGGGCGGCGCCCTGGCCGGACTGGCCTTCGTGTTTCGGTTCGAGATCGGGGTAGCGGCGCTGCTGGGCGCGATGCTGGAGGCGCCCCGCGGCACCCGGCTGCGCACGGCGATGGCGGGAGTCCTGTTCGCGGTGGTCCCGCTGGTGCCGTTCATCCTGGCGGCGCCGCACCAGATGTACCACGACACGATCGGCTTCTACGCGATCCAGGACCTGCAGCGGCTCCCCTTCCCGATCGATTTCAGCGGCTCGTTGCGCCCGAGCAAGCTGATCGAGTTCTACATCCCCCTGATCCTGGTGGTGTCGTTGGCCCTGTGGGCGCTGGCGATGGCGATGGCGATCGCCACCCGCGGGCGATCGGCCCATGCCACCGCGGCCCTGTGGGGCGGGATCGTGGCGCGGGCAAGGGCGCGGGCGCCCGAACCCGGAGCGTGGTCGCTGGCGCCGCTGGCGGTGGTGGGGCTCGGCTACCTGCTCGGCCGCACCGATGAGTTTCACCTCGTACCGCTGGCCGCCGTCCTGCCGGTGATGCTGGCGTGGTCGGCGGCCGCCGCGCGCCAGCTGCCGATGCGAATCGCGCTGCTGCTGGCGCTGGCGCTGATCGCGGTCTACGGGGTCGAGCGCCGCGCCGGGCAGGCGCTGCACCCGGGCGTGCTGGCGGCAGTGCCCGGCCCCGCCGGCAACGGCGTGCAGACCGACCCCGCCGACGCCCACTCGCTGATGCTCCTGGAGGCCGAGATCGCCGACATCACCCGGCCCGGCGAGCCGATCCTGGTCGTTCCCCCGCGCCTGGACCGCGTGGAGGCCGGCGACCCGCTGCTGTACATCATTCTCGGCCATCCCAACCCGACCGCCTACGACGTCATGCAGCCGGGGGTGGTGACCACAGCGCCGGTGCAGACCCAGATGGTGGCTTCGCTGCAGCGCTCTGACACCCAGGTGGTGATCCGCTGGCTCGATCCTCGCGCCACTACGGTTGAGCCCAACGGCAGCGGGCGCTCCAGCGGGGTGCACATCATGGATCGCTACCTGGCCACCAACTTCCGGCCGGTGGCACGGTTCGGCGTCTACCAGGTATTGATCCGCGGACACCCCCGGCGATGAGCGAGCCGCCGCGCTCCCCCGACAGCGACCGGCTCTCGTTCCCCCGCGCCGAGCTGCGCCGCCGCACCCTGCGCGGCACGGTGGTGACCGGCGGTTTTTTGGTGCTGATCGACGGCCTGGTGCTGGTCCAGGGCCTGATCGTGACGCGACTGCTCGGGCCCAGCCAGATCGGGCTCTACGGCGTCGTCTCGACCACCGTGATCTCGCTGATCTCGCTCAAGCGGGTGGGCATCGACGAGGCCTTCGTCCAACAGCAGGAGGCCGACCAGGAGCGCGAGTTCCAGTACGCGTTCACGATGGAGCTGGGGCTGTCGGTGGCGATGGCGGTGATCATCCTGGCGCTGTCGCCGGTGATCGCCGCCGTCTACCGCGACCAGCAGCTGCTGGCGCTGATGGCCAGCCTGGCCTACCTGCCGCTGGCCTTCGCACTGCAGTCGCCGCTGTGGGTGTTCTTCCGGCGCATGGACTTCGGGCGCCAGCGGATGCTGCAGGCGATCCAGCCCCTGGTGGGATTCCTGGTCACCGTCCCGCTGGCGGCCGCCACCGACCTGGGGGTGTGGAGCCTGATCATCGGCCAGGTCGCCGGCTACGTGGTCGCGGTGGTGGCGGCGCTGGCCGCGTCGCCCTACCCGATGCGCCTGCGGTTCGACCGGCGGGTGGCGGCGCGCTACCTGCGCTTCTCGGGCCCAGTCCTGGTCACGGTGGTCAGCGCCATCGTCATCGCCCAGGGCTCGATCCTGGTGATCAAGCTCCACGACGGCCTGGCCGCGGCCGGCTACATCACGCTGGCGGTGACGCTGACCCGTTACATCGACCGCGCCGACCAGATCGTGACGTCCACCATCTACCCGGCCATCTGCGCGATCCAGGGCCAGCGTCGTGCGCTGGAGGAGCTGTACGTGAAGTCCAACCGGGCCACGCTGATGTGGGTGCTGCCCTACGCGGTGGGGATCGTGCTGTTTGCTCCGGACCTGGTCAAATTCGTGCTCGGGCCGAGCTGGGAGCCGGCGGTGGTGCTGCTGCAGGGGCTGGCCATCGTCGGCGCGCTCACCCAGCTGGGGTTCAACTGGTTCTCGTTCTTCCGCGCCCACGGGGACACCGGGCCGCCCGCCGTGGAAGCGGCGGTGGGAGCGGTTGCTTTCCTGGCCCTGGCCATCCCCGGCCTGCTGGCCGACGGGTTTGACGGATTCATCTACGGGCGCATCGCCGGGGCCGTGCTGGTCCTCGGCGTGCGGGCCTTCTACACCCGCCGTCTGCTCCCCGACGCGCGGTTTCGCGTCCTGGTGGGACCCAGCCTGCTGTCGATCGGGGTGGCCACGGCGGCCGCGGTGGCACTGCGGCTGGCCCTGTGGGGCGGTAACCGCAGCCTGGCTCAGGCGATCGCCGAGCTGGCGGTGTTCGCGGCCGTCTACACGGCCATCGCATTGCGCCGTGAGCGTTCGTTGGTCAACGAGCTGCTGGGCGCGGTGCGGGCCAGCCGGGGCGGTGCCGAGCGGCCCGTAACGGTCCGCACCAGCCGCTCGTGACTGAAGCGCGCGGAGAACGGGACACTATGAGGCTGTCCTGAAATACGCCACGATTTCAGTCCTCACGGGCGGCCGGCGCGTCGGCCCCCGACCGCTGTCGCGTAAACGTCCGGCCCTCGTCGTGCCCCCGGCCGGCCAGACCCAGCCGGCAGTACAAACCCGTCAAATCTGACGGGAAAGGGCTGCCAGCCGGCCGGTAGGTCCGTCACCCGCGACCGGCCCGCCGCGGCCAGATCCAGCTGGCAGTGCAAGCCCGTCAAATCTGGCGGGAAACAGCTGCCAGCCACCGGTACGTCCGCCACGCGCGACCGGCCGGCCGCGGCCAGCCCAGCCGGCAGCACAAACCCCTCAAATCTGGCGGGAAAGGGCTGCCACCCGGCCGGTACAGGCCCAAGACTCGTTCTCAGATACAGATAGGGAGCCGGGCGCGCCGCGGAATTTTGCGACACCCTCCTATGTCCCGTTATTCGCTCAGGTTCGCTGAAAGAGGAAAACCATGTCAGAAGACGACACCTACCGGATCATCGAGATCGCCGGCACGTCCACCGAAGGGGTCGGCGAGGCGATGCGCAACGGAGTCGCCAGAGCCTCCAAGACGCTGCGCAACGTCAATTGGGTCGAGGTGCGCAGCATTCGCGGCCACGTGCAGGACGGAGAGATCGCCCACTTCCAGGTGGAGATGCGAGTGGGCTTCCGGCTCGAGGAGTAACCGCTTCAGGCGCGCTGCGCGACGACGACGTCCTGGCGGGTGAGCCCCGGCCGCCCGCTCCAGGACCCGGGATGGACCGCCGGCGGCTGAAAGCCGTGCGCGGCCAGGCGCCCGCGCACCCAGTCCTCGGGATAGGCCACCAGCGCCTCGGGCTCGGCGGCGTCCTGGACCGCCGCCGGCGCGGTCTGCTCGTGAAACCGCAACGGGGGCGGCGGCGAGGCCGCCTGTTCGCCGGAGAGCAGGTACCAGGTGAAGAACAGCCGCCCGCCGGAGACCAGCACCCGCGCCGCCTCGCCCACATAGTGATCGGCCGCCTCCGGCAGCACGTGGGTGAACAACGAGGTGGCCAGCACCAGGTCAAACGAGCCGTCGGCGTACGGGAACCGGTACTCGGCCGCGGCCTGTGCGCCGGTCGGGTTGTAGGCGGCGTTGTGCAGGTCGGCGTGCTGGAAGCGAAACGGGGCCGGCGTATCGCGGTAGTGCTCCCGGCACCAAGCGATCCCGTCGGCGACGATGTCAAAGCCGTCGTAGGAGCCGGGTGGTCGCAGCACGGGCACCAGCACGCGCGCCATGCGGCCGATTCCGCAGCCGATGTCGAGCACGCGGTCGGCCGGCTGCAGGTCGGCCAGCGTCCGGAAGTGGTCAAGGAACTCGTCGCCGGTGGCGCGGAAGTCGGAGTTGCCGACGTAGCCGGTCATCCGTCGCGGCGGGACCAGCGGATCGCGCCGGCCCCGCGCGGCGTCGACGGCGTCGGCCACCCGCAGTTGCAGCGAGCGCGTCGCCCGCGCGATCACCGAGGGTCCGAGACGGTGGCCACCAGCCCGATCGAGACACCGGCCGGCAGCCTCGCGCCCCGGGCGATCAGCGCTGCCTCGATCCCCATCGGTTGGGTCAGCAGCCGATTCAGCGCCGGCGGAGTCAGCTTCAGGTCCGGGCGCTCGACCTCGGCGATCGGTCGGCGGCGCGCCGCCAGCCGGACGGCGGCGATCGGCGCCAGCAGCAGCGAGTTGAAGTAGGTCCACTCGGTCGGCCGCCAACCGGCGCCCAGCAGCCGCCCGCGCAGCAGGCGCGAGGTGTAGCGGCGGAAGTGGTGATGGGCGCTGTCGTGCTGACTCCACAGCCAGCGGTAGGCGGGGACCGTGGCCAGCAGCCGCCCGCCGGGCGCGGCCACCCGGCGCAGCTCGGTCAGGGCCGCATGGTCATCGCGCAGGTGCTCGAGCACGTCGGTGGCGAGGATCAGATCGAAGGAGTCGTCGGCGAACGGCAGCTGCTCGATCTGGCCCTCGTGCACGCCGGCCACGCCACGGCGGCGACAGAACTCGATCGCGTCGGGCGACGAGTCGACGCCCTCGACCGTGCCCAGTGAGCCGAACTCGAGCATGTTGCGCCCGGTGCCGCAGCCGGCGTCGAGGACCCGCAGATGGTTGCCGTTGGTACCGGCACGGGCCAGCAGCGCGCGGATGACCGCGCGTCGACCGGCAAACCACCAGTGCGCGTCCTCCAGATCGAACTGCTCGCGGTAGGCCTGCTGCTCCAAGGCGGGCGATTGTAATCCCGCGCGAGCCGCCGAGGCTCGACCCCGAGTGCGCCCCATTCGGGCCGCGGAGCGCTTACTCTCCGCACGGTGACCGTGCCGTCATCCGCCGGGGACCCGCTGCTGTCGGTCGTGGTGCCGGTGTTCAACGAGGAGGCGGGTCTGCCCGAGCTGCACCGGCGCCTGACCGAGACCCTGGCGAAGCTCGACGGCGGCTGCGAGGTCCTTTACGTCGACGACGGCTCGTCGGACCGCTCGGCGGAGCTGGTCCGGGCCTGGGTCGCTGATCCGGCGGTGGATGTCTCGCTGATCAAGCTGTCGCGCAACTTCGGCATGGAGATCGCCATGTCAGCCGGCATCGACCACGCTCGCGGCGACTACGTGGCGCTGCTGCACGCCGATCTACAGGATCCGCCGGAGCTGTTGCTGGAGATGATGGCCGCGGTGCAGGGCGGCGCCGACGTCGCCTACGCCCGGCGGATCGGGCGGGATGAGAGCGCCGTCAAGCGCTTTCTGGCCACCGCCTTCTATGGCCTCATGGCCAGGGTGGCGCGGGTGCCCTACCAGGGGCAGGCGGGCGACTTCCGGGTCATGTCGCGCCGCGTGGTGGAGGCGATCAAGCGGATGCCCGAGCGCCGGCGCTTCCTGCGCGGGCTGGTGGCCTGGGTCGGGTTTGAGCAGGTGCCGATCGAGTACCGCCGCGCCGGGCGCCAGGCCGGACGCGGCGCCTCGTACCCGCAGCTGCTGGCGCTGGCCGTCGAGGCGCTGACCGCGTTCTCCGACGTGCCGCTGCAGCTGGCCACGCTGTTCGGGATCCTGATCGCGCAGCTGAGCGCGCTGGGCGCAATCGTGATCCTGGTGCTGACCGCGTTCGGGGTGGTCAACCCGAGCGTGTGGGTTTGGGTGCTGGCCGCGGTTCTGTTCCTGTCCGGCGTCCAGCTCACCACCATGGGCATCCTGGGGCGCTACATGGCGCGCGTCCATGCCGAGGTCCTGGCCCGCCCGCTGTACGTCGTCGACGTCGTCGTGCGGCGCGAGCCGCCGCCGCCCGGTACCGCCAGCCGGGCGACGACGCCCGCCACCGCTCCCGCGGCCCGGTGAGCACGGCGGCATCCAGCCTGGCCGCACCGGGGCGCACCTCGGCGCCCGCGTCGGCGGTATCGCGGCGGCCGGCCACCTGGTGGCCGCTGGCCCTGTACGTCGTGCTCTCGCTGGTGCTGTTCGGCCTACCGGTGCTGCGCCATTTCGGCAGCCGGGCGATCGCGTCTGATCCGATCGACTCCAGCCAGTTCATGTGGTTCTTCGCCTGGTGGCCGCATGCCCTGCTGCACGGGCTGAACCCGTTCGTCACCCATGCCATGTTCGTCCCCTCAGGCTTCAACCTGACCTGGTCGACCGCGATGCCGGGGCCGAGCGTTCTGCTGGCGCCGGTCACGCTGATCTTCAGCCCGCTGGTGACCTGGAACGTGATCCAGCTCGCCTCGCCGGCGCTGAGCGCATGGACCGCCTACCTGCTGTGCCGCCACGTGACCGGCCGGCTGTGGCCGTCGCTGATCGGGGGCTACGTGTTCGGCTTCTCGCCGTACATGCTGATCCACCTCACCGGCGGTCCCTACCTGGCCCTGGTGGCGCTGCTGCCGGTGTTCGTGCTGCTGGTGCTGCGGCGAGTGCAGGGCACGATCGGGGCGCGTTGGTTCGTGATCGCCATGGCCCTGACCATGACCGGTCAGTACCTGATCTCGAGCGAGGTGCTGGCCACGGCGGTGCTGTTCGGAGCCGTGTCGCTGGTGGTGGCCTACCTGCTGGCGCCCGATCAGCGCGCCGCCCTGAGGGACACGGTCAAGCTCCTGCTCGTCGCCCTGGTGGCCACCGGTGTCCTGATCAGCCCGTTTCTGTACTTCTTCTTCTTCGGACACCAGTACCCGCCGGCGGCCACTCACTTCCCCGCCGACTTGAGCTCGTATGTGCTGCCGTCGCCGTTGATGGCGATCACCCGCCGCAGCCCCGCGCTGGTCGGCTCCAACACCGAGGGTTACCTCGGTCTGCCGCTGGTGGCCCTGATCCTGATCTACCTGTGGCAGGAACGCCGCAACCGGATCGCCTGGCTGACGGTGATCTCGCTGGTCGTCCCCGCCGCCTGCGCGCTCGGCAATCACCTGGTGATCGGCGGACACAAGACCGGGATCCCGGCGCCCTGGCTGGTGCTGGGCAAGCTCCCGGTGCTGCGCTACGCGATCCCGGTGCGCCTGGCCGTGTTCGTGGCCCTGCCGGCGGCGTTGGTGGTGGCCATGTGGCTCAACCGCGAGCCGCTGCGCAGCTCCCGTGGTGCGTGGCGCTGGGCGCTCGCGCTGCTGGCCGTCGCCTTCATCGTCCCCGACGTGGGCAACGCGGTCTGGAACACGCCGATGCAGGATCCGCCGTTCTTCGCCAGCGGCGCTTACCGGGCCTACCTCAAGCCCTCCGATCACGTCCTCACCATCCCGGCCTGGGGTCCGAACGAGCGCTGGCAGGCCGATACCGGCTTTCGCTTCCAGCTCGCCGACGGCTATGCCGGCAACCCGTTCCCGCCCGCCTACACCCGCTATCCGACCTGGAACACGCTGCTGACCGGACGGACGAACCCCAACTCGGCCGCCCAGCTGCGTGCCTTCGTGCGTGCCAAGGGGGTGACGGCGATCGTCGTCGACGAGACGGTGCTCGGGCCCTGGCGCCAGCTGTTCGGAACCCTGGGCGTGAGACCGGTGTCGACCGGCGGCGTCCTGCTCTACCGCTTACCGGTTTCACCCGGCAGCGCCGCATAGACTGTGCCGATGGCTGGACCGCTATCGATGTCGGTGATCGTGCCTGTCTACAACGAGGCCAGTGAGATCACCACGATCGTCCCGGCGGTGCGCGACACGCTCGACGCCCGCGGCGGCGACTGGGAGATCCTCGTCGTCGACAACGCCTCAGACGATGACACCGCCGAGCGGCTGGCCCCGCTCATGGAGGACTCGCGGATTCGGCTGCTGCGCAACGAGGTCAACCGCGGCAAGGGTTACTCGGTGCGCCGCGGGATGCTCGACGCCCGCGGCGAGCTGCGGCTGATGTGCGACGCCGACTGCGCCGCCTCGCTTGTCTCGCTGGCGGCCATGGAGGCGATGATCGGCGACTGCGACATCGTCGCCGGCGCCCGCAATGCCACCGACTCGCAGGTCGAGCGCTACCAGCCGGTCCAGCGGCGCGCCGCCAGCCTGGCCTTCATCTTCTTGTGCCGCCAGGTCATGGGCGAGCCGCTGCGCGACGTGTTCTGCGGCTTCAAGCTGTTCACGGCGTCGGCGGCGCAGGACGTGTTCACCCGGGCCACCATCGACGGCTGGGCGTTCGACGCCGAGGCCCTGGCCCTGGCCCGCGCGCTCGGCTACCGGGTGGCGCCGTGCGGGATCGTGTGGACACACCGCCCCGGGTCCCGGCTGTCGATGCGGCGCATCATGATTCCGGTGCTGCGTGAGCTGATCGCCACGCGCGCTCACGTGCGCCAGGCCACCGAGGGCGCCAACGCCGCCCGGGTCGCCACCGCCCGCTAGACGCGCTGACTCGGACACAAAAGGGCGTGGACGGGGTGTCCGCTGAAAAGACGGCCGGGAAGGGGGCGGGGGCGGGGTTCAGTCGGCGTCGACTATGCAGAAGGTGACGAGATCGCGCAGCGGATCCGGCTTTGTCGCAAACTCGACGCTGAGCCTGCAGCTGGCGACAAATCAGGCCGATCACCGCCGATTTGTCACTTCATGCACGCGTCACGTCATGCACACGCCGGGCGACCTGCTCGATTACCCAACTTCGAGATCGCCCGCGGGATTCGGGAGATCCGGCAGGCCATGCATGCTCTCGATCCCGAATCGGGCTGACGGCATCGGGTTCGGGATGTTGAGCAGGTCCGCCCGCGGCGAAGACGGCCGGCGGCGCGGCGTCCAGCCCACAGGCCCACCCGCCGGCTGGCACCGCACTTGACGGGTTTGTGCTGCCAGCTGGGCGGGGTCTGCCGGCCAGTCGCGCGTGACGGGGTACCGGTCGGCTGGCAGCTCTTTCCCGCCACATTTGACGGGTTTGTGCTGCCGGCTGGGCCCGCAGGACGTGGGCCGGACGACCGGGGTCCAGCGCTCCCGCTGGTCATCGCGTTCGCGCCGCGCGTTTACACGACACCCTCGATGTGACGGGTTTCCGCTGCCAGCCGACCCGGGGATCGCCGACCTCGGCCGTGGTCGAGCAGCCCGGCCCCGACGCCCGCCCGGTCTCCCGCTCTTCCAAAGCCGTCGTTTACGCCGGCTGGCCCGCGCCCGCCGCACGGACGACTGACTACTCCGCTCTAGGTCGCTTGGAGCTCTGGGCACCCGGCGTGCCGCCGCCCGACAGCGCGGCCCGCAACGTCAACACCAGCGCCATCGTCAGCGCTCCCACGGCAGCCACACCGACGTAATGGGCGGCGAGATGGGCCATCGCGTAGCCGAAGTGGTTGCCGCCGCTCTCGTCGCCGGGGTGGATCAGATACAGGATCGGGACCGCGACCGCGAGCAGCCCGACGGCGCCCAGCGTCAGGGTCCGGGCGCCGACCCCGCGCCACAGCACCAGCGCGACGCCGGCAACCGCCAATAGCCCTGGGATGACGCCGAACACGAACCCGAACACCACCCCGGCGCCGACGCCGACGGCCAGGGCCGCCAGCGGCGCCAGCGCCGGCTGGGACCGGTCGACGTCCCACGCCCCCGGTGTCTCGGCGGCCGGCGGCGCGCCCGGTACCCCCCGCCGGCGGCGCCACCAGCCGATGACGAGCAGCAGCAGGCAGGCGACGCCGGCGGCGGCGGAGATCGCGTAGCCGATCGCGGCGAGGCGGTTGGGGACGAAGGTGAAGCTGACGTCACGGCAGCCGGGCCCGACCCGCCAGCCGTTGGCGTAGCCGTCGATCGGGGTCGAGGCCCCGAGCGAGCGGCCGTTGCAGCTGGCCTGCCAACCGCGGTCGTAGCCCTCACCCAGCACCAGCCACGACGGCTGGGTAACGGACACGCGGACGTTGTCGTAGGAGCCGCGCCCGGCGGTGCCGCTGTCAAGCACGCGGCCGCGGAACGGCGGCAGCACGGGCGGGCTCGGAGCCGGCGAGGACAGGCGCAGGTTGTCGACGGCGAAGGTCCCGGGCGCGACCGCCAGCTGCTGGGTTCCGGTCGCCAGCGTGACCGGCGGACCGCAGGAGCGGGCGTACAGGGGCGTGCCCTGCTCAAAGGCCGTCGCCGTGCCATCCACGCGCATGGCGATGACGGCGTCGCCGACCGCCACCCGGGCGGCCCCGCACGGGGCGGCGAACCGTCCCGTGCGCCGGGTCCTGATCACCCCGAGGCCGCCGATGCCGCCGACCGCGGCGATGCCCACCGCCCGCCGCTGAGCTGCCGTCGCGCCGGCGGGCGCCGCAGCGGCGACGACCTCGACTCGCAGGGTGCGCGTCCGCACCGGGCGCGGCACGGTGACGAACCCGCCGGCGCTGACCGGAAGCACTGGCGTCGAGCCTCCGGGCCACAGGAGACGGACACGGGTCGGTCGCCGGACCGGGATGGCGGCGAAGCCGAGCCGCAGGCTCGTGATGTGCAGCGGCCGCGGCGAGCGCACCTGCAGCCACGCCGGCGAGGCGGCGCTGTAGTCGGCGATCCACGCGGTCCCGGGCACCCCGTCGAGCGCGCTGGAGGCGCGGTAACGCGGTTGGCCGTCGAAGCGGCTCGAGGACGTGGCCGCCACCGGGCCGTGGTATCCGGCGAGGCGATCGAGCGCGTCGTCGGGCGCCGAGGAGAACACGTCGACCCAGGCCGAGGCGGTGAATCGCCGCGGGGCCGGAACCTCGAACACCCGGCGCATCTCCTGCTCGGCGTCGCCGGGCTGATTTACATCGCGGGCCGACCAGGGCCCGTGGACGAGGTCGCGGTGATACGGGTCGTCCCCGGTCTGGCGCTGGAAGAGGTAGGTGAGCGTGGCCGAGGTCAGGCTGGCCCCGGACAGGGCGGATGCGGCGTCGGTGGGTAGCCGCAGCTGCTCGGTGGCGTGGACGCCGGGGATCCGAAGCTCGCGGATCCCGCCGGCGCCGGCGGCGGCTCCCGGCGCCGGGGCCGAGATCTGGCTGAGCGTCACCCGCAGCCCGGGAGCGGATGCCAGATCCAGCCGCAAACGGTTCCACCCAGGGTGGATGGCGAAGCTGCGCCCGGCGATCTGCACCTGCGTGACGTTGCCGCCGGCGTCTCCGTAGGGCAGCAGATCGACATACGGGACTGCCCGTGGGCGGTCGAAGTCGACCTGCAGCCAGCGTCCGGCGGCCCCCAGAGTGGGGTCGGCGACCCAGGCGGTGGCCGGCGAGCCGTCGATGGCCGCGAACGGCCGGTGCTCGGGGAACTGGGGGATCTGCGGCGACGCCGGTGCCTCCACCGACCGTACCCCGGAGTAGCTGGCCACCGTCTCGTCCGCGGTACCCAGGGTGAACGGGTCAAGGATGATCCCGTCGGCGCTGACCGTCTGCTGGGGGGTCAGCACCGGCCCCAGGTTCTGCTCCAGCGACCCCGACACGAACGCCTGGCGGGCGTTTGAGTCGCTGATCACCACGTCGCCGCCGGTGGCCACGGCGCCGCGCAGCTGCGCCGGCGTCAGATCGGCCGAGTACAACAGCGCCCGATCGGCGGGCAGCGCCCCGAACGCGGCCAGCCCGGCGATCGCGTCGGCGGACCCGTCAACGACCACCGGAGCGGTCCGGGGCTCGACGCGGACCAGGCCGCGGGCGCTGGGGAGGTCGTAGCGGCGCACCTGGGGCAGGCGCACCGGCGGGCCGACGTCGCTGGGTGCAAACGTTTTCATCGCTCCATAGGCCCGGGCCGGGCGGGCGAACCCGGGCTGTGCCGACAGCGTGGCGGCGGCGTCGGCGGGCGGGGGGCGTCGCTGCGAGCCAGGTCGTCGTCGGTGCCGGTGATTACGGAGCGCACCCCGATCAACGACAGCAGCGGCGCCAGTTGACCGGGCAGAAGCCGCTGCTGGTGCACGAGGCCGTCGATCGTCCACTGCAGCTCGGTGGCGCGCAGGTCGGCATAGGGGACCTCGGCGCGCTCGGCCACCGGGCGGCGGGTGAGCGCGGGCAGGATCGGGTCCACGGTGCCGCCCCAGGTGTAGAACGAGAACAGGTCTCCCGGCAGGACCATGGCCCGAGAGTTGGCCGGGAGCTGGCGGTTCAGGTCCGAAGCCGCCTGACGCCAGGCGGCGGGCACGCGCTTGAAGGACACCTGGGCGTCCTGGGCCTGCCCGGTGACCAGCGGCCACGCGGCCAGGACCAGCACCGCGGCGCCCGCCACCGAGGCAGCCGTGCGCCACCAGGCCGCGTTCGACACCGTCCCCAGACGGCGCCACACCGGCCCGGCGGCGCCGCCGGCCAGGCAGGCCAGGGAGACGGCGAGCAGCGGCGCCGCCTTGTAGGAGGCGCGCAGGAAGCGGACCGAGGCGAAATGGTTGTATATAAAATATAATCCATGGCGCAGTGGGGTGCCGTCGGGGAAGCCCGCCCCCATGACCAGCACCGACACGATCGCCAGCCCGAGGAAGAACGGGCCGTAGCGCCACCGTCGCGTCCACACGAACCCGCCGAGCGCCGCGGCCGGCAGCAACAGCGTTGCCATCACCACCGGCACCGAGAACAGCAGCGTGCGCGAGTCGTCGAAGTAGGGGATCGCTCGCCCGGTGAAACCCAGGCCCACGTAGGACAGCCAGAAGCTCATCAGCCGCAGCGTCTCGGTCAGGCCGGTGGTCCCCCATACGGTGCCGGGCTGCTCGGTGAAGCGCAGGAAGTCGACGCCGTAGGAGGACTGGATGTAGGCCGGAATCACCCACCACAGCGAGGTCAGCGCGGTCAACAGCGCGGCCCGGACCGCGAATGAGCCCACCCCCCGCCAGCTCACCGGCGCCACCAGGCGCTCGTAGACGAGCAGCAGCGCCGGCCCCAGCAGCATCCAGGCGGTCACGGCGCCGTTGATCCCTCCCCCGGAGGCGGCCACCAGCAGCGCGAAGGCCGCGGGCCAGCGCCACCGCCGCGGCTCGTCGACACCGCGATGCACGGCCAGCAGCAGCCACGGCAGGGCCGCATAGGCCAACAGCGTCACAGTGGTCCGGTTGACGTAGGTGACCACGAACGGGTTCAGCAGGATCACCGCCGCGCCGGTGAGCTGGGTCACCACCCCGCTGCGCTGCAGCAGCGCGCGCAACAGGCGCATCACCCCCCATCCGGCCAGGGCCAGAAGCGTGCCCAGCCACAGCCGTTGCACCACCCAGTCGGGCAGCCCGAGGGCGTGGCCGAGCGCGAAGAACGGCCCCATCGGGAACAGGTAGCCGGCCTGCTGACCGGTCTGGACGTCGCCCAGCTGCCCCGTCGAGGTCCACATCGAGGCCACGTCGGACAGGAACCGGCCGGGATCGACGTGGAGGTTGATCTTGGTGTCAGCGGTCGCCAGGCCGGGGCGCTGCGCGAATGCGAGAGCAAACGCGCCGGCAGCCATCAGCAGGGTGGCGCCCGCCTCCCGGCGAGCCTTCAGCATCGGCGGCGAAGCGTATCGGTGGGTGGGCGCCCGGGACGCGCCTCAGGGTGCCCGTCGGGCCAGGACCGCGTAGGGTTTCCGCGATGAGCACCCCTCAGGTGTGGCTGACGGTGCCGACCTATAACGAAGCGGGGAACGTCGAGCGGATCGTCCGCGCTGCCCTGGGCCAGCTGGAGCGGTGTGCTCCCGGCCGGCATCGGCTGCTGGTCGTCGATGATGCATCCCCTGACGGCACGGGGCGCATCGCCGAGGCGCTGGCGGCCGAGCTGCCGGCGGTCGAGGTACTGCACCGGGAGCGCAAACAGGGCCTGGGCCGGGCCTACCTGGCCGGATTCGAGCGCGCCCTCGACGGCGGCGCCGACCTGGTGATCGTGATGGACGCCGACTTCTCCCATGACCCGGCGCATCTGCCGGCGATGCTCGCCGCCGCCGGCGCCAGCGACCTCGTGCTCGGCTCACGCTACGTCACGGGGGGCCAGATCATCGACTGGCCGCCGCTGCGGCGGGTGCTCAGCCGGGCCGGCTCGCTGTACTCGCGAGCCATCCTCGGGGTCAAGATCCGTGACCTCACCGGCGGCTTTCGCTGCATCCGGCGCGAGGTGCTGGAGGCCGTGGAGCTGCCGACGCTGCGCTCCCAGGGCTACGTGTTCAACATCGAGCTCACCCACCGCGCGCTGCGCTCGGGGTTTCGCGTCGTCGAGGTGCCGATCGTGTTCCATGACCGCACCGTGGGCGAGAGCAAGATCTCGCTGTCGATCGCTGTCGAGGCCCTATGGCTGGTGCCGACGCTCAGGTTCCCGAGTCTGAGGCGGCTGCGTCCGGCCCGCAACGTCCCGCTGGCGCACCCGCGGGCGGTGCTCGACGAGTCGGCGTCCGCACCCCAGGATGCGCCGATCGAAGGTGCGGCGCCGGTTTCCGCCCCGCCACCTCAGCAGCCGCGCGCGGGGGCGATCGGTCAGTAGGGCCAGCTGCCGTCGCCCTGGCGGCCACGCGCCACCAGGTACACCTTGATGGCCATGTTGCGCGCGAAGTACGGCAGCCCGCCGAGCTGCCTACGCGCGTTCAACAGCCGTTCGCGGCCGTCCAGCCGCTGGCGCCGGTACTCGGCCAGGGATCCGCTGCGCCCGCAGTAGCGCCACTCAGACGACAACAGCAGCAGGCGCAGCTGCGCCAGCGTCACCCCGATCGCGTTGAAGGCATCGTGCACCAGCATCGATCCGCCGGGGACCACCCGTGCCCCCCACTGCTCGATGTCAGCGCGGGCCGGGGCGTACCGGTGAGCGCCGTCGATAAAGAGGAGGTCGATCCGGCCCGGCACCGCGTCGAGCGCCTGATCGGACATGGCCCGGACGTGGCGCACCCGGTCCTCCACCCCGGCGCGGCGCAGGTTGGCGGTAAAGGCGGCGAAGTCCCGCTCTCCCTGCTGGACGTCGGGGGTGATCTCCTGCGGGCCCCGGTCGCCGCCGCCGTGGGGATCGATGGCCAGCAGGTCGACCCCCTCGGAGGCCGCGGAGGCGAGAACGATCGTCGAGCGCCCGCGGAAGGAGCCGATCTCGACGATCCGCGCGCCAGCCTGGAGGCCCGCCGCCGCCTTGAACAAGCGATGCGCCTGGGCATCGGTGAGCCAGCCCTCGACGCCGTCGAGGCGTTCTCGGACCGGGTCGAAGGCCTTGTCACGCCCGGCGGTGGTCTGCTCCTGCAAGCGGGAACTGGTCATGCGGCCGGGCGGCGACCGGCGACGGCGAGCGCTTGGCGCTGAACGACGCCGAGCGTGATCGAAGCCGTCCGCTCCCAGGTGAACGTCTCAGCCCGGCGCCGGGCAGCGGCGCCCAGGCGCTCACGCAGCTCGCCGTCTTCGAGCAGCCGGGCCACGTTCCGGGTCAGGCCGGCTGGGTCGGCCGCCAGCAGACCGGTCTCCCCGTCGACGATCGAGTCGCGCAGACCGCCGACTGACAGCGCCGCGCTCGGGGTGCCGCACAGCGCGGCCTCCATCACGGTCAGTGACCAGCCCTCCGAGGCCGAGGCGGTCACGTGCACCCAGGCCTGGCGGTACAGATCGGCCTTGGCGTTCTCGTCGACGAACCCGTGCACCCGGACCCGCTCGCCAAGCCCGCGCCGCGAGATCTCCTCATCCAGCGTCTCGCCGTGATCGCCCTGGCCGGCGATGTCGAGCGAGACTTCCTCCAGCTCGGTGAGCATGTCGAGCAGCACCTCGATCCGCTTGTAGGCCTTGAGCCGCCCGACGTAGAGCAGGCGCGGCTGGGGCGCGCGCTCGCCGGGTCCGAACGGGCCTGGACCGACGCCGCAGTGGGCGACGGTGATGTGCTCGGCCGGGATGCGGTCGATCGTGACGAGCTCCTCCCGGGCTGATTCGGAGATGGTCAGAAACGGCACTCGGCCGTAGAGGAAGCGCAGCGGAAGCTCCTCGAGGGTGCCGGACAGTGCGCGGCCCAGGCGGCGGCCGAACTCCCCGACGTAGAGCGCGCGATGGGGGTGGTTGACCAGGGCCACGCGCGGCTTTCGCAGCCACAGCGGAGTAAGGAAGGTGATCCCGTTGATCACTTCGAAGACGACGTCGGCGTCCCGCCCCAGCCCGCGCATCACCGCCAGCGCGGCGCGAGGGAACACCGTCCCGCGCCCCCCCATGCGGTGGACGACCAGATTGGGGGCCGCCTGCTCGACGGGCAGGCAGCCGGGATACGCGCCGGCGATCAACGTCACCCGGTGCCCCCACTGCGCCCACCGAGCGATGTTGGCGTACACGTTGGCGCCGGTCCCCCCGCCCTGCGGATGGGTCCAGTCGCGGTCGGCGAGGACCAGGATGTTCAGCGGCCGGTCGAACTCGAGCGCCTCCGGCGAATCGCCGAGCGGGATCGTCCGTTGGCGCCAGCAGCTCAGCCGCGGGCGCGCCGCCTTGGGTGACGCCTTCCATGCGGCGCTCAACGCTACCTGATGAGGCAGGAGGCCTATACCCTCCCCGTGGTGCAGAGCGCCACGACGTCGGCGGCGGCCCGGGAGGATCCGGACCGCCCGGGGCAGACACGCGGGCGCCTGTGGAGCTTCTGGAGGGCCCGCCCCACGCTGGCGGCGGCGGTCATCTACGCCGTGCTGTCGGTGGTGATGGTGGGGCAGGGGCTGCTGCCGGGGCGGACGCTGTCCAGCTCGGACTCGTTGCTCAGCTCGGTGCCGTGGGCGGCGTCCAAGCCGGCCAGCGTCCCCGGTCTGGGCACCAACTTCGAGCTCGCCGACGCCTCCAACGTGTTCCAGCCGATGTTCCAGTACGACCGCTCCCAGCTGCCCAACGTGCCGCTGTGGAACCCCTACATCATGGCCGGGCGGCCGCTGCTGGCGGATGGACAGTCGGCCGTGTTCTCGCCGTTCACCGTGCCGGCCTACGTGCTGCCGTTCTGGAAGTCGCTGGCGGTGACGGCGATCCTCAAGCTGTTCCTGGGCGCGTTCGGCGCCTTCATGTTCGCGCGGGTACTGGGGATGCGGTTCGGGGGGGCACTGCTCAGCGGGGTGGTGTTCGGGTTCGGGACCTTCTTCGTGGTGTGGCTGGCCTGGCCGCTGACCAGCGTCTACGCCTTCATCCCCTGGACCCTGGCCCTCACCGAGCTTGTCGTCCGCCGCCCGGGGCGGCTGACCAGTGCCGGGCTGGCGGCTGCGGTGGGGCTGCAGTTCCTGGGCGGGCACCCGGAGTCGAGCTTTCACCTGATGTTCGTGGCGGTGGTGTTCTTCATCTTCCGCCTGCTGCTGGACCGCCGGCGCCGAGGGGCGGCAGCGCGCCCTGTGTGGCCGCCGATCATTGGCTTCGCCGCGGGACTGGTGGGCGGCGCCGGCCTGGCGGCGCTCGTACTGGCCCCGTTTGTGGAGTTCGTCCTTCACTCCGGCGATCTGGCCCGCCGCGCCCAGACGGCGGCCGGCTACTGGCCGCGCAAGTACATCGGGGCTCTGTTCCTGCACGACTATTGGGGCCGACCCACCCAGATCGACCTGGAGTCGTTCATGCAGGTCCGGGGCTGGTACGCGGGGGCGGTGACGCTGATGCTCGCCGGCGCCGCGCTGATTCTCAAGCGGACGGCCGAGCGAATCGCGCTGGTGCTGTTCAGCCTGTTCTGCGTCTGCATGGTGATCGGGATCCCGCCGATCTTCGGTCTGGTCAGCCGGCTGCCGGGCTTCAGCGCCGCTCACAACGAACGCCTGCTGATCTACATCCTGCTCTCGCTGGCACTGCTGGCCGGGTGGGGGCTGGATGACCTGTGCGCAGCCCACCCGCTGCCGCGGCCCAGCCGCCGCGCGGTCATCGCCTTCGCCGGCTTCATCTTCTGCGTGCCGATCGCCTGGCTGCTGATCGCCGGCACCCTCAGCCTGCACGAGCTCGGGTCAGGCTTGAAGGTCGCCTGGGGCTTCGTCCATCCGCCTGTGCCGCCGCCCGGCGTCAACGCCGAGACCACCGTCACCGCGGCGATCGTCCGCGACAGCGCGCTGCTGATCTGGCTTCCGCTGGCGGCGGGGGGACTGATCTTGATCGTGTTACGGCTGCGCCAGCGCCGACCGCTGCCGGTCACCGCCTTCGTCGCCCTGACGGTGGCCCTGCTGGTGATCGACCTGTTCCGCGCCAACATGGGCTTCAACCCCGCGATCAAGACCAGTACCGCCAGCCCACCGGTGACGGGCGCGATCCGCTATCTGCAGAGCCAGCGTCCCAACCGGTTCATCGGGGTCAGCACCCAGCAGCTCACCCAGCCCCTGCCCGCCGATCTGTCGATGCGCTTCGGTCTCTACGACGCCCGGGGCTACGACTTCCCGGTGGAGAAGCACTTCGACGCCCTCTGGCGTCAGTACGTCGCCCCCGGCGTGGGCGACTTCACGCAACCGGAGGAGTTCGCGAATGCGAATCCGGCGGCACTGCGGGCACTGGACCTGTTGAGCGTCTCGGATCTGCTGGTGGGCCCGCTGCAGGCGATCAAGTTCCCGGTCCGCGGCCCCGGGATCAGCGTCGCCTACAAGGGCCCCGACGGAGTCGTGTACGCCAACGCCAAGGCACTCCCGCGGGTGTTCGTCGTCGACCACCAGCACACGGTCAACGGCGATCAGACGGCGCTGCACACGGTGACGGCTCCGGGATTCGACGGCCGTGGCGTGGCGGTCACCGAGACGCCGGTGGCCGGCCTTCCCCAGGCCGCCTCGGCGGCCCCGGCGGCCGGGGCCAGCGCGACCCTGACCCATTACGGGGCTGAGAAGGTGCTGATCGACGCCAAGGCCACCGCACCCAGCCTGGTGGTGCTGACCGACAGCTACTACCCCGGCTGGACCGCCACCGTCGACGGTCACCCGGCGTCGCTACAGCGCGTCGACTACCTGCTGCGAGGGGTGCGGATCGGTCCGGGCCGGCACACGATCGTGATGCAGTACAAGCCGACCAGCTGGACGATCGGGTGGATCATCAGCCTGCTCAGCCTGCTGACGATTCTCGGCGCGGTCGCCACCGCGATCCGACAGCGCCGCCGGGCGGGCAGCCAGCCCGCGGGCGAGCTGAGGCGCGCGTGAGCCTCGAGGACGGCTACACCCCGCAGCCGCTGGTGGACCGCACGCGCGGAGCCGCCGCCGCCCGCGGGCTGCGCCCGGTGGTTGGCGACCTGGCCCGGTGGGCCGGACGCGCAGTGGCCGGCGTGCCCTGGACCGTTCCCGGACAGCACGGCAGCTTCGAGCTGGACGGGCAGCGTTACCCGTACCTGTATCACCGCTACAAGCGCACCTGGCTGACCGAGCGTGCCGTCGAGGTTCCGGTGGTGCAGTCACTGGTCGACCGCCACCACGGCGCGCGGGTGCTCGAGGTCGGCAACGTGCTCGGCCACTACCGCCCCCAGACGCACGTCGTGGTCGACAAGTACGAGCCGGCGCCCGGCGTCCTCAACCGCGATGTGTTCGAGCTCGAGGACCTGGGCAGCTTCGACCTGATCGTGGCCGTGTCCACGCTCGAGCATGTGGGCTGGGACGAGGATCCGCACGAGCCCGGCCGTGCCCTGGAGGCGGTAGGGGCCCTGCGCCGGCGGCTGACGCCTGAGGGACGGCTGGTCGTGACGGTGCCGATGGGCTACAACCCGCCGTTTGACGCGGCGCTGAGACAGGGCGCGGTGGGGCTCAGCAGCACCGCCGCGCTGCGCCGCACCGGCGGCGCGACAAGCTGGCGCCAGGTCGCTGTCGCCGACGTGTGGTCGGCGCCGTATGACTTCCTGCTCTACTCGGCGCGGGGGGTGCTGTTAGCGGTCATCGAGCGCGGGCGCGAATGATCTGCCACAGGGCAAGCGTCAGCAGCACGATCGCCGCCACCCCGATCCAGTGCGCCCAGATCGTCTGGGTGCTGTAGGCGAAGTTGTAGCCGCCCTTGTTCTGCGGTTGTGAGATCAGGTAGACGATCGGCACGACGATCCCCAGCAGCGCGGCGGCAGCGAGCACGAGCTGTTTGGGCCCATAGCCGCGCCACAGCACGAACGCCACCAGGAAGAACAGCGCCGCCCCGGCCCGGATCGCGAACACGTACGCCAGCGGGACCGCCACCCCCAGCGCGAGGCCGAGCGCCCAGGGCAGCGGCCAGCGGCGCGGGTGGGCGGCCGGCAGCAGCCGCCCGGCGGCGCGGACCGAGTCCCGGATCGGCTTGCGGAAAGCCCCGATGAGCAGGAACAGCACCATCAGGCCGCAGACGATGCCGGAGACGAGATAGCTCTTCTGGACACCGCTCTGGGGTGAGAAGTTGAACGTCGCCCGGGTGCAGTTCGCCGGCGCCAGCCAACCGTTGCCGTATCCGTCGAGAACCTGCGGAGGCCCCAGCGAGCGCCCGTTGCAGCTAGCCCGCCATCCGGCATCGAAGCTCTCACCCAGGACCAGCCAGGACGGGCCCCGGAGCGCGACGCGCACCCCCGTCACCGAGCTGTTGTTGATCTTCCCGGGGTCGGTCACGATGCCGCCCGAGAGCGGCGCCGGCACCGGGGCCGGGGCTGGTGAGGTGAGCCTGAGCAGATCGACGCTGAACGCTCCGGGCAGCGACTTGATCTGCTGGACGCCCGCGCCCATGTGCACCGGTCCGGCCCCGGAGCAGGTACGCGCGAATAGCGGGCGACCGGCGTCGAGTTGCGCCACGGTGCCCGCCGGCTGCAGGGCGACGACGCGGGCGCCGGCCTGGATCGCCACGCTGCCACAGCCGGTGTGCAGGCGCCCGGTGGTGGGGATGCGGACCGGCGCCAGCCCGGGCACCGTCACCGCCCCGATCCCCACCGCACGGGCCTGGCGCTCGGCGTTGGTGGCGCCGGCCGGGAAGGCGGCGCTGAGCACGGTGATGCGGAAGCTGTGCGCGGTGACCGGACGAGGGAGGGTCACCGTGCCCCCGGGGCCGACCGACAGACGTCCGCTGGACCCCCCGGGCCAGCTGAGGGCCACCACGGTGGGACGACGGACGGCGAGCGACGAGGGCGCCAGGCGCAGTTGGGAGATCCGCAGGCTGCGCGAGGTGCTCCACGAGAGCCACGGCGGGGCGGCGTCGGTGGGGTTCCAGACGCCGATCCAGCCCGCGCCGGCCGAGCCATTGAAGGCGCTGGAAGCCCGGTAGGCCGGCTGATCCTGGAACCGGCTGGAGGAATCGAACCGATCCGGTCCGCGGTAGCCGGCCAGCCGGTCAAGCGCCGAGTCAGACGCGGTGATGGCCGGGTAGACCCACGCATCGACGTCGTAGGCGCGGGCGGCGGGAGCAAACAGGATGCGGTCGATCTGTGCCTCGGCGTCGCCGCGGTCCTGCGGGTCGTCCATCAGCGTGCTGACCCCGAAGGCGTTGCGCTGGAAGGGGTCGTCTCCGGTGGTGCGCTCGAACAGGTAGGTGAGACCGTCGTGGGTGAGATTGGCGCCGGCCAGACCCCGGCCCACCACGATCGGCGGACGCAACAGCTGGCTGACATGGAAGCCGGGGATGCGGATCTCCCTGAAGCCGCCGGCGCCGCCCTTGCCGACCTTGGGAATGGCGACGTGATCGATGGTGATCCGCAGCGCGCTCACGTCCCGCAGATGAACGGGGACTCGGTTCCAGCCCGGCTTGATGGCATGGGGGATCCCGTTGACGTCGACCTCGGTCACCGTCCCGTGCTGGTCGTTGAGTGGGTAGAGGTCGACGTAGGGCACGTCGCGAGGCGCGTTGAAGCCAACCTCGATCCACCGGTCGGCGGGCGGCAGGATCGAATCCGCGACCCACGCCGTAGCCAGGTTGCCGTCGAAGGCGGCGATCGGCGCGGTCTCGGGAAACTGCAGCTCCCCGGGGCCGAGCGGCGCGCGCAGGTAGCGCGCCCCCTGCAGCGCCGACACGGTCTGGTTGGTGCTGCCCCCCTTCGCGAACGGCTCGATGATCGCCGCGCCGGTCTCGACGGGGACGTTCTGGGCCACCGTGGCGCCGCGATTCTGCTGGGTCGATTCAGGCAGGAACTCGCGGCGGCGGTTGGAGTCCCCGACCACCAGGTTGGCGCCGGCGGCGGCCTGGGCCCTGATCTGCCCGGCGCTGAGATCGCCGGCGTAGAGGATCGGGTTCCGAGCCGGCAGCGCCCCGAACGCGGCCATGTCGGCCAGCGTCTCCGCGCTGCCGTCGACCACCGTCGCCGGAGCCGAGGGATCGACGTGGACGATCCCACGAGCGCCGGCGATGTTGTAGCGGCGGACCTGGGGGAGCGCCGCTCCGGGCCCGATGTTCCCGCCGGTGGCCGAGAAGCCGTGAACCGGCCCGTAGCTGTCGGCCGGCTTGCCCAGCCCCTGAGCGGCCAGCACCTTGGCGGCGGCGGCCGGATCCAGCGCGCCGCTGCGCGACAGATCGTCGTCGGTGCCGGTGACGACGGCGCCCACGCCCATCAGGTCCAGCAGCGGCTTGAGCTCGCCCGGCACCAGGCGGTTCTGCTGGACCAGGTCGTCGACGGTGGTCAGCAGATCGACGGCATGCAGATCGGAGTACGGAGTCTCGTAGCGGACGGCGACGGGCCGGTTCGTCAGCCGCGGGAGGATCGCGTCCAGCGTGCCGCCCCACTGGTAGTAGGCGAAGATCTGGCCGGGCAGGACCAAGGCGCGCGTGTTGACGGCCAGGCTGCGGTTCAGGCCGCTGCCCGCCTGTGTCCACGCCGGCGGGATCCGCTTGTAGGCGAGCTGGGTGTCGAGCGCGCTGCCTCGCACCAGCGGCAGCGCGGCCAGGGCCAGCAGTCCGGCAAACGCCAACGGCGCCGCCACCAGAGCGGCGCGGCGCGGCGTCGATGCCGGTCGCTCGCGCAGCCAGCCCCAGAGCTGCCTGGCTCCGAGGCCGAGGAGTCCGGCCACGCCGACGGCGACCAGCGGCGCCGCCTTGTTGGTGGTGCGCATGAAGCGCAGGACGAACACGTGCTGATACAGCCACTCCATGGTCCCGCGGATGGGCGTGCCATCCGGGAATCCGGCCGTCTCGATCACAACTCCGACGACGATCAGCGCCAGCAGGAACGCGGCATAGGACAGGCGGCGGGCCCGGACGAATCCGGCCACCGCCAACGCGGGCAGCAGCAGCGAGGCCCCTACCACCAGCGGGTTGAACAGCAGGGTGCCTCCGTCGCTGAAAAAGGCGCGGTTGATGCCGAATCCGACCCCGATGTACGACGTCCAGTAGCCCATCAGCCGCAGCGACTCGGTCAGGCTGTTGGTCCCCCAGATCGTGGCCGGCTGCTCGGTGAACTGCAGAAAGTCGATCCCGAAGCGCACGTGCACCAACAGCGGCACGATCCACCACAGCGAGCCGAGGACGCCCAGGATCCCGACCCGCAGCAAGAAACCGGCCGCGTCGCGCCAGCGCGCGTCTCCGACCGCGGGCTGGTAGATCAGCATCACCAGCGGTCCTACGAGCATCCAGCCGACGACGGCGGCGTTGACGCCTCCGCCCGTGGAGGTGAGGATCAGGGCGAACGCCGCTGCCCACCACCACGAGCGCCACCCGCGCCAGCCCCGGGTCGCCTGCACGCCGTGGTAGGTGACCAGCAGCAGCCAGGGCAGGGCTGCGTACCCGAGCAGGGTGATGCTGGTCCGCGCCGTGAACACGGTGACGTACGGGTTGAACAGATAGAAGGCACCCGCGACCAGATGCGCGACGCCGCGCGGACGCCCCACCAGCAGGTCCATCAGCTTCAACATCCCCCAGGTCGAGAGCGCAAACAGCAGCCCCAGCCAGATCCGCTCGATCACCCAGGGGCTCAGTCCGAGGGCGTGAAACGCGGCGAAGAACGACCCCATCGGCCAGACGTAGCCGCTGTACTGAGCGGCGTGGACCTCTCCGAGGTCCGTGGTCGGCGTCCACACCGACAGCACCGAACGCAGGAACTGAACCGGATCGACATGCAGGTCGATCTTGGTGTCGGCGGTGGTCCAGCCGGGCTTCTGCCAGAACGCGAGCGCG
The DNA here is from genome assembly GCA_963754375.1 of uncultured Solirubrobacterales bacterium. Lineage (GTDB taxonomy): Bacteria > Actinomycetota > Thermoleophilia > Solirubrobacterales > Solirubrobacteraceae > Palsa-465. Next base: position 267,840 of record CAVWFX010000010.1, on the reverse strand, counting down.
AACGAGACCACCACGAAGCCGAGTGTCATCAGCCACGCGCGGGAGCCACGCGTGTTCTCGACCTGGCCGTCAACCGCAGCGGGCTGTCTGCTGGCGGTGGTGGTCAAGCGCGTCTCGTGGCGCCCGAGGCACAGAGGCTGACGGCGGCAGTGTGCCTGGCGCCGGTGGCGGGGCCGATCCTCATCGTTTCGCTGGAACCGGGGGGGCCAGCTGCAATTCCTTGGCCTGCGCCAATCTGGCCAGGGTGGGGTCGGCCTTGTGAGCGGCGAAGCCGAGCACGATCCAGGCATCGACGTTGTCAGGCTCGGCCCGCACCACACGCTGGGCGGTGGTGATCCCGGCGGCGCTGTCGCCGGCCCTGGTCTGCGCCTGTGAGCGGTCAAGCGCGATGTCGCGATCGGGATTCAGAGTGCCCGCGTGGTCCAGGAGGCTCATGATCTTGGCGGTGGTGGCCGGGGTCGGGGTCGTGGGCTGGTCGATCAGGTTCAGGGCCTGGTTCTCGTCATGGGTCTGGACGAGGCCAAGGGCGAACCACGCGCACGCAGCCGCGGCGAGGCCGAGCACGGCCAGGCGGAGGGCAAGCATCGCGGGATTATCCCGATCGAGCGGCCGCACCCGAGCCGCTCGACTCGTTCACATCCAGGGCGCCGTCCCCTCCGCCGCGGTCGGTTCGGTCACCGGAGGGTGTTAGGCGGAGTGACCCCACGGCCGGCTGACGCGAGGACTCGCTCAGGGCCAGCAGCAAGCCCATCAGGACCAGGGCGACCAGCGTCACCGCCGGCATCTCCCAATCCCAGTCCAGCGGTGCGTGGGCCACGTACACCACTACTCCGGCGATGGGACCGGCGGCGAGCGCCGGCGAGCGCCGTTGGGCCGTCCTGGCCGCCACCGCCACCCCGCCGAGGAACGCCAACAGCAGGGCCACCCCCACAAGCCCCAGCTCGGCGGCGGTCTGCAGCGGCAGCGAGTGTGCGTCCTGAGCCCCTTCGTCGATCGGGCGATCCCGCAGCCAGGCCACCGCCCAGCCCCCCGCCCCGACTCCCCGCGCCGGCTCCTGCTTGAACGCCCGCCAGGCCACCCGCCAGTACGCGTAGCGATTGCTCTGCAGTGATTCGTAGCGCGAGGCCCCGGGGGCGAGCGGCTGCGCCGAGCTCTCCTTGGCCCCGGCCACGATGGCCAGCGCCAGCCCCGCGCAGATGACCACCACGGCGATCAGGGGGGCCCGACGGGGCAGCTTGATGGAGCCGGTCGGCTCGTGGCGCTGCAGCCTCCAGGCCAGCGCCGCGGTGCCCGCCGTGATCACCCCCAGTGCCACCAGCACGATCGCGCCCTGGCGCTCGAGCGTCCCCTGACTGCCGTGCAGCGACGTCACGCCGCCGAACGGAGCCGCGACGGCAGCGCCCAAGACCGCGGCGCCGAGCGCCAGCGCCAGCGCCCGCATCTGGGTCCGCTCCGGAGCGAGCACGACCAGCGCCACCAGGCCGGCGGCAGCGGCGAACAGCGCTCCCCGCGAGAAGCTGAGATACAGCCCCATACCCAGCGCGGCGGTCGCCGCCGCGGCGAGCGTCCGCAGCCAGCGCGGGCGATTGGAATCACCGGCCAGCCGAACCGCCAGCACCAGGCCCAGCGCGGCCAGTTCGCCCATCGCGTTCCAATACGTGAGCGGCTGCTCCAGGCGCCCCTGGGCGCTGATCGAGTGGGAGTAATGCAGCAGGCCCGGGAGCATCCTTCCCGCCAGGCCGTAGCCGATGACGATCGTCGCCCCGCCGGCCAGCACCGGCTCGACGGCACGCTGAACGGCGCGGGGACGCAGCAGCGCGGTGGCCGCGATCAGCACCCCGGCGTACATGAGGACAAGCTGGCCGGCGTGGTAGGCACTGCCGGCGATCGGGGCCCAGGTGAAGGAGAGCAGCGTCCAGGCCCCGAGGAGCCCCAGGCCGGCGACGGCAACGATCGGCCCCGCGGTGTGGGGCAGCGGACGCCTGCAGACCAGCATCGTCACCACCACCAACAGCCAGGCGATCAGGCCGGCCACGACGCGCGGGGAGTCGAAATAGCCGCCGGCGAAGAAGGCCAGCGCCGTCGGACCGATCAGGAGGATGGCCGCCGCCGTCATGGCGATCGCCCGGGCCGGCGGGCTTTCGGCGGCGCTTGTCGAGGGGTGTGCCTGGCGAGTGCTGCTGGTCACTGCGGGTGCGTGTCCGGGGGCACTGGTGGTCGTCCAGGTGGGGCGACCACTACCGATGTGCGTCCCGTACCGCTCGCCTGACCAGACGCGTGGTCGGCAGTGGCTGGCGGTCCCCGGCGGTCACACGCACGCCCGCCGCCTGGGCCTCCTCGACCTGGGCGAACATCGCCTCGCGGAAGCTCTGGCGGTCGAAGCGGCGGGCGTTGCGGACGCAGGCCTGCGGGTCGACGCTGCCGTCGTCGAACTCGAGCACGGCCTGGGCGAGGTCCTCCGGGCCTCCTGACCACCAGCAGCCGGTGACGCCGTCGACGATCGTCTCCAGGGCACCGCCGCCCCGGCGAGCGATCACCGGACGGCCGGAGGCCTGGCTCTCGACGGCGGCGATCCCGAACTCCTCCACCGCCGTCACCACCAGCGCGCGGGCGCCCTGGAGGATCTCGGCCACGGCGGCGTCGGACAGGCGGCCGCTGAAGCGGATGTTCGGCCGGGCCTCGTGGCGCAGCCGGCGGGCGTCAGGTCCGTCGCCGATCACGATCAGCGGCAACCCCAGGGCGTTGAAGGCGGCGATGGCGTCGTCGATCCGCTTGTGCGGCATCAGTTCGGAGACGACCACGTAGTGATCTCCGACCGGTCCTGGTGAGAAGCGGGCGGTGTTGACCGGCGGATACACGACCGCCGCCTCGCGTCCGAAATAGGCGCGGATGCGGGCCTGGGTGGTGCGCGAGTTGGCCACGTAGCGGTCGGTGCGCTGGGCGGCGATCCAGTCCCACTGGCGCCAGCGGCGGAAGGCCCCGCGCAGGAAGGTGCGCGAGATCGGGTTGCGAGTCCGGGCCAGCGTCTGGTCGCGGTCGTTCCAGGCGTAGCGAAACGGGTTGTGGCAGTAGCTCACGTGGACGGTGCGCTCGTCGCACAGCACCGCGTGAGCCCACGCCGAGGAGCTCGAGACGACCAGGTCGTACTCAGACAGATCGAAGGACTCGATCGCCGCCGGATACAGCGGAAGCAGGGCGCGGAAGGTGCGCGCCGACGGCCGCAGCTTGTTGACGAACGAGCTGTGCACGGTCCGGTCCGAGAACCGGCCCTCCGTGCCCTTCTCGTCGTAGACCGCCGTGTAGATCGGCGCGCCGGGCCACATCTTGCACAGCTCGATGAACACGCGCTCGGCCCCCCGCACGTCAAGCAGGAAGTCGTGGACAAGGGCTACTTTGGGTTCCGGCGTCGAGCGCTCCGGTGGACTCGGCACGCTCGCAGTCTAAAGCGAGGGGTGCGGAGGGCGAGCCCTTGACCTGGATAATGGCGAATCGTGCCCTCGCCCATTGCGGCCGAAGACCAGGTCGCCCGCGACCGATCCTGGCTGCACCGCGGTCCGCTCCTGCCGGCAAGCGAGCTTGCGCTGGTCACCGTGACCCACAACTCGCAGCACGAGCTCGCCGCGCTGCTGGATTCGATCGAGCGTTTCGTGCCGCAGGCCGAGGTGGTGGTGGTCGATTGCGCCTCCTCTGATGACACCGTGCCGCTGGCCCGCCGCCGGGACGCCGGCTCGGTTCTCGCCCTTGGCGAGAACCTCGGCTTCGGGCGGGGCTGCAACCGGGGCCTGGCCGAGGTCACGCGACCGGTGACCGCACTGGTCAACCCCGACGTCGAGCTGCTCGACGGCTCGCTGGCGGCGATCGCCTGGGAGGCGACGCGAGGCGATGCGCCCGAGCGACTGCTGGCGCCGTTGGTGCTGTCGAGCGACGGATCCCGCCAGGACACCGTCCACCCCGCTCCCGGGCACGGCGGCCGACCTGATCCGCTCGGTGCTGCCCCCGGCGGCGCTGCCCGGCCCGCTCGGGATTCCCCTGGCTCCCTGGCGCAGCCGTCGCCCGCGAGCGGTGGGATGGGCGGTGGGCTGTGCGCTGGTGGCCCGCACCGACACGCTGCGCCGCCTGGGCCCGTTCGACGAGCGCATCTTCATGTACGGCGAGGACCTGGAGCTGGGGCTGCGAGCGAGCGCACGCGGGGTCACGACCTGGTTCTGGCCCGCCGCCCGGGTGCTTCACCATCAGGCGCACTCGTCGTCGCGGGCGTTCGGCGGCGAGCCGTTCGAGCGCCATGCCCGGGGTCGCCACGAAGCGGTCCTGCGCGGCCGCGGCCGGCGCGCGGCCGCGCTCGACGACGCCGCCCAGGCGGTGACATTCGCCTCGCGGATGGGGCTGAAGGCGGCGTTGGGCCGCTCGGCCGAGCGCGAGCGCCGCCAGCTGCTGGCGCTGATGGCCGTGCGCAGGGGGTAGACCTGGCGCGATGGCGACGGAATGCAGCCGGGCCGGCCGGGGTCTGTTGGTGGCGACGCTGGGCGAGGTGGCGATTCTGCTGGCCGGGTGCGGCTCGGGCCACTCGCACTCGAGCGCGTCGCGCTCCTCCTCGAGCGGCACGGCCACTTCCACCTCGACGCTGGCGCCGGCGCCGGTGGTCCTGCAGCCCCCGGCCCAGCCCCCTCCGGCGGGCGCGTCATTCGGGATCAACGTCAATCGCCTGTTCAACGATGGCACCTACAGCCTGCCGGAGATCAGCGCCCAGCTGCTGGCGCTGCAGCACACCGGGGTCAAGCTGGCCCGCAGCGACGCGCTGTGGGAGCGCAGCGAGCCGGCGGCGCCGGCGGCGGGAGTTCACCACTACGACTGGTCATTTGACGACCTGATCGTCACCGAGCTCGCGCTGCACGGTATGCAGTGGCTTCCGATCATCGATTACAGCGCCTACTGGGACGAATCGATTCCGGGACAGGATCACTCGCCGCCGGCGTCGTTTTCCGACTACGCCGCCTACGCCGCCGCCGTCGCTGCCCGCTACGGCACTGGCGGAAGGTTCTGGTCGACGCATCCCACCCTCACGCCCCAGCCCGTCACCACCTACGAGATCTGGAATGAGCCCGACGGCGCCGGATTCTGGCTTCCGGGACCGCAGCCGGATCTCTACTCCGACCTGTACCTGACCGCCCGGGCCGCGATCCTGGCCACGCAGCCCACGGCCCGGGTGATCGTTGGCGGCCTGACCTCCCCCGACCACCTTCCTGCCCGCGATGCTGGCCGCGCGCCCGCAGCTGCTGGGCCACGTCGACGGCGTCGGCATCCACCCGTACGCCAAACCGGACGCGATGGTGGCCAAGATCCGCGCCGACCGGGCGACGCTGGTGGCGCTCGGCATGCCCAGCGTGCCCCTGTACGTGACCGAGTTCGGGTGGGGAACGATGCCCTCGAGCTCGATCGACTACGCGCCCGCCAGCGTGCGGCCGAGTTACATCCGGCGCAGCTTCGACGACCTGGGGCACTTCGACTGCGGGCTGGCGGCGGTGATCCTCTACACCTGGGTCACGCCCCAGGCGAACGCGGCCACCGTCGAGGACTGGTACGGCATCCACCCGCCCGCACGGGGGCACCGACCCGTCCACCGCGGCATTCGCGCAGGGGTTGCGCCTGGCGGCGCAGACCGGCGGTCCGCAGCTGCCCGCGTGCCCGACCTGATCAGGCGCTGGGCCACCGCCACGGTCATCAGCGCCGTGCCAGCGCGACGGTCAGCGTCCAGTCCTCGAACGCGTCGCGCTGCGGGTCGGCGGCAAAGCGCTCGGCCAGCCGCTCGAAGTACTCGTCGATGAGCGCGTCGGCGTCGCCGGTCCGGGCGCCGGCGGCGAACAGGTGCTCGCGCAGGCTGGACTCGGTGAAGGCGCGCACGAACGCGCCGTAGGAGCGTCCGTAGGCATTCGCATCCCCGTCGGCGCGCCACTGGTCGAGATACGGGTTGGCGACCGGGTCGGTCCGGCACTGCAGCACCTCGAACGTGTCGCGCAGCGGCGCCGACGGCCCCTCCAGCGGCGCGCGGGCCTCCGACGGGGTGCGGGCGTAGACCGCCAGGATGTAGCGGTCTGTGAGCGCTGGGTCGAGCTTGCCCTCGGCCACCATCTCCTTGGCCACCTCGCTCATCGCCAGCATGAGCTTGCGTGCGGTCACGCGCGAGCCGTCGGCGGCGCCGGTCTCGTCGGTGCCGACCATCTGGACGAGCAGCCGGCCTTCAGGCGCCAGGTCGGCGGCCCGGGCCGACAGGAACGCCAGCCAGTCGGCGGCGGCCCGCGCGGCGAGCGCGGTGCGCGCGTCGCCGGTTGCCTCCGAGAAGTAAAAACCCGCCGGCAGGACGAGATCGGGCTGCGTGCGCAGCCAGTGCGCGGCCGAGAACGACAGCCCGAGATGTACCGACTGCCGACGGTGCCGCGGGTTCGAAGAACGACACCGCCGAGGCCATCGGGAGCACCGGCGCGCCGGCGGCATGCACGTAGCCGTTGGGGGCGGCGGCCACGTTGGCGAACAGCTCGTTCCAGTCGTTGGTCGGCAGGTCGTTGTGGATCACCGCCACGCGCTGCCCGGCGCGCCGACCCCGCACCGCATCCACCGCGGTGCGCACCGAGGCGGCGGAGTTACGCCCCGTGGAGCTGCCGTAGTCGGCGATCACGAACATGTGATCGCCGGCCGGCAGCGGCGCGCCGGCGACCAGGTCGGTGATGATGCTCGCCGCCGCTGGCCGCGGTGGCGCGCTGGTACTCCGAGTGGTCGTCGTAGTACCCGCCGGACTTCATCCCCTCCGTGGCCGTCGCCCGGTCGCTCATGCTCGGGCGATCCTAACGCCGGGCCGGGTGGTGAGATGAGCGCCACGGGGACCTCAGGCAGCTCGACGCGCTTGACGTCGGCCTACGCCTGATCGTGAACCACCCCACCTGGCCGGCCGGGTGCCGAGTCGGAGGCCGTCGGCCGGCCAACCCAGCTGGCAGTAAAAACCCGTCAAATCTGGCGGGAAAGGACTGCCAGCCGGCCACTGCCGGCAGTCACGCGCGACTGGCCGGCCGGTTAGCTCAGCTGGCAGTAAAAACCCGTCAAATCTGGCGGGAAAGGACTGCCAGCCGGCCGGTGCGACACCCTCGAGACAGAGAAAATCGGCGAAGGCCTCACTCTGCGGCCCGTAGCCGGCTCCGTTCCCCAGCCGCAGTAAACGCTTGCGCCTCGGAAAGCTACGGGCTCCCGATCACCCGGCTTGAGCCCGGGCCGAACTACCGCTGACGGAGGAGTGGCCAGCGACCGGCCGAGATTTCACCTCGCGTTATGGCCGCCTTTTACGGCGCGGTTGATGGCCGCAAAGACCGTCAGCGGCAGGTAACCGCCGAACGCCGCGGGGTTCAGGAGCGCTGGACGCGGCGGCGCAGCAGCAGCCCGCCGGCGAGCAGGGCCAACCCGAAGGCGGCCGCCAGCCCGTCGCTGAAGCCGGTGTAGGGCAGCGTCTGGACGAGCCCGACGAGCTGGTGGTGCTCGGGTCCGACGCCGTGGTGGCCGTCGGCGCGCTCGAGTCGCTGCCCGAGCTCGACGAGGTGGCGGTGGGGGCCGAGCCCTGGTCGGCGCCGAGCGGGTGGCCGTCGGGGCGGGCGCGACTGGCCGCTGCCCGAGGACGAGTTGGAGCTACCCGAGGAGCCGCTCGACGAGGAGCCCGAGCTGCCCGACGAGTGCGACCCTCCGGAGTTGCCCGAGGACGAGCCCGAGCCGGAATTCGAGCCTCCGAGCGGATTGACGTACTGGTTGTCCCCCGCGGAGGAGCCGCCCCCGCCCTGGGCCAGGGTCACCGCCGGCGCCGCCAGAGCAAGCAGTTCCGAGCACGGCCACGCAGAGCAGAAACTGGCGCCACGCAGTCATGCGGTGAGTATGTCAAGCAACGTTCCAGCTCGCGCACCCACGCCCGCCGGGCCGCGCCGGCGTGACCGCGGGACCATCACCACTTCCGTCCCAAATCCTGGTTTTGCAGGATTTATTGCACGACCAGGATGTACGCGCCCATGGGCGACGGGTCGTGTTAGGGTCCTCCGCCGCCGCGTTTTGAGAGCCCCCGACAAGCGCGGTTCGGGTGGCCCATCCCGGTCGCCCTCAGACGATGTTCGGTGAGGTCCGTCGGACCCCGCCCGATGACCCCTGCCGCCGTCCCTAGTGTCGCCATGCCCAGAATAAGTGCAAACCCGTGGACAGTGCTCCGAGCCCTCGCCCTGGCCGTGGTCGCGGCCGCGCTGCTGGGCACCGGTCTGACGGCGAGCAGCGCGGGCGACCTGCAGGGTCAGATCTCGGCCACGCGCTCGGCGGCCGACACGCTGCAGTCCCAGATCGCCGCGGACTCCAAGCGGATCGCCACCACCACCGGCGGGCTGGACCAGGCCCGCGCCCAGCTGTCTGCAGATCCAGTCGCAGCTGGATGAGCGCGTCGCCACGCTGCGCTCGGTCCAGACCTCGCTGCTGGCCGCGCGCGACCGGCTGGTCGACCTCGAGAACCGGCTGCACCTGGCCACCACGTCGCTGGCGCGCAACCTGGTGGCCAACTACGAGGGAAGCCCGCCGAGCCTGGTCTCGGTCGTCCTCAACTCCCACGGATTCGGCGATCTGCTCAACCAGGTGAGCTTCATGGCGCGGGTCGCCCGCGAGGACGCCCAGGTGGTGGGTCTGACCCGCAGCGCCCGTGCCGAGGTCACGCGTCAGGCCAACTCACTCGCCTCGCTCGAGGCCAAGGACCGCAAACTGGCCGACGAGATTCTGGCCAAGCGAAACCAGGCGGCGGCTCTGCAGTCGGCGCTGCTCAACGAGCAGGTACCGCGAGATGCGCGCCCGGGCGAACACGAACGCCAAGTACAGCGCGGTCAGCGGAAAGCTGAAGACGCTCGAAAAGCAGGCCGCCCAGCAGGCCGCTCGTGCCGCCGAGGCGGCCACCCGGGCCGCGGCCACCGGCAACGCCAACGTCGGCGGGATCGCTGTGGACACCGGCGGCATGGTGCAGCCACCGGCGGGCGCGCCCACCGCCGTCGACCAGGTGATCGCGGCCGGCAACGCCATCGCCACGCTGCCCTACATCTACGGCGGCGGCCACGCGTCCTTCCACGCCGACGGCTACGACTGCTCGGGCTCGGTCAGCTACGCCCTGGCCGCGGCCGGGCTGGTGAGCTCGCCGATGGTCTCCGGTGACTTCGAGGACTGGGGCCAGCCCGGTCCCGGCAAATGGATCACGATCTACGCCAACGCCGGCCACGTGTGGATGGACGTCGCCGGCTGGCGGTTTGACACCGTGGCCCTGGCCGAGGACGGCACCCGCTGGGCCCGGGGCGGGGGAGAATTCTCAGACATGGTGGTGCGCCACCCCGCCGGCCTGTAGGGCCCGCGAGCTTGGCGCTTGGGCGGGGCGTCGGGCCGGGCCGCACGCCTCGCCGTCGTCCACTCAGCCGGACGGCCAGCAGGATCAGAGCCGGAACCGCGACGATCGCCAGCATGACCAAGAACCACGGTCTGCCCGGCGTCGGTGCCCTCGCCCAGCGAGTGCGCGATGCCCGCCAGCCAGGCGAGCGCGGTGAGCCGGTGCAACGAGCGCCAGCGCGCCGAGCCGATCCGCCGCCGCGCGTAATAGGACAGGCCGAGCAGCATCAGGGCCCAACCGGCGATGATCCCCATCGAGGTCCAGACGGTCTGGTAGCCGCTGACGAACGGGATCGCGATATCCGCCACCGTGGGCCGCAGATACTGATCGCCCAGCAGCGAGACCCCGTGGACCACCAGGGCCACGATCGTGGCCAGCGAGAGGATCTCGTGCGTGGCGACGAGGTCCGGGCCGCGCTTGCGCAGCAGCCTGGTCGACATCAGCAGACCCGCCGAGACGGCCAGGCTGGCCAGCACCAGGGCGACGATCCCGGCCGCGCGGCTCGTGATCCAGAACAGGTGCGGAGCGGCGGAGGTCATCGCGAGGCCCGGCGCGGGCGCACCAGCACCCCGGTGCGGAGGTTGGCCTGGCTGGTCGGAGCGAGGGTGGTCGGGTCGGCCGCCTGAGTGCCCTCATAGGTGATGGCGAACGCCCCGCCGCCCGCCGACAGCGACGACGGCGACGCCATCGCCGCCATCGCCTCAAGCCCCTGGTTGATGAAGTGACGGCCGCTGCTGGCCAGCGTGATCTTGGTTGTCTTCCAGGCCCGGTCGGAGATCCGGCCCTTGATGCCGCGCGTGGTGGTGGCGGAGGCGCTGGTGATCGTGGCCCGGCCGAAGTCGGCCAGCGGCAGCACCTTGCAGAGGCTGCCGTTGCACACCGACGGCGTCTCGAGAATCCACTCGGCCGAGGACACGTCGACGCGGGACGCGTGCAGCGTCTTGGCGAAGGAGTGCCGACGGGTCAGGTCCCGCAGGGCGAGCTTGACCTTGTTGCCGATCACGGTCACGGTGGCCCTCAGGGTGTCCCCGGGCCGGACCTGCATGCGGATCGTCTTGGACGCCGCCGGCACCAGCTCGTACCAGACACTGGAGACCGTCCTGCCGCGCGCGTTGCAATCGACCTCGCTGCCGATCTGCTCGAGCGCGTTGGAGGTCTCGCTGTAGCCGCCCAGACCCACCCAGATCGAGGAGTACGTGGGCTGCCCTGCGGTGCAGGTGGTGGTCGGCTGGCGCCAGGTGCCGGTGATGCGCTTGAAGCGCACGCCTGCCCCCGTGGGCGGCGTAGCCGGCCCAGTTCGAGCTCCGCACGCTGTTGGCGAGCGCGGCCGGCGCCGTCATCATGGCGATGGCGAGGCCAATCGCCATGGCAAGTCCAAGTCGGACCCAGCTGAGCCGCGCCATGCTCACGACCTCCCGGCGGCGGCCAGGATGGCGGCGGCCCGACCCTTGAGGTCATACATGGTGATGGTGCCGCTGGAGGTCTTGATTGTCACGGCTTTGCCGACCTTGGCGACGACGTCCATCGCCGCCTGGCTGCCCTCGCGGGTATCACCGCGAGCGCTGAAGCCCTGGTTGTCGACGATCACCCAGCGTAGGCGTCCGGTTTTCACTTCCATCGCTATCCAGGACGCCGTCACCGAACTCTCCCTTCCGGAGAAGCCGCCCAGCCCGGCCACGTTGGCGTCAGAGGACAGTATCGCCGCCGCCGCGCTGCTTTGGCTGGAGACGCCAATCGTGCCGCCGCCGTGAGCCTGCGCATATTTGACGGCGGCATTGAGACTGGTGCTGTCGCCGCCGAACCCGCCGGGGCCACCGGCGCCACCGGCGCCAGCCGCCGAAGCCTCCGGGCGCCGCCGCCGAACCCGCCCCGAGATCCCCCCGCCGCGCCGGAGCTGCCGTTCCCAAACAGGCTCTGGATGCCGCCGGTGGCGGAGCCGCCGGCGCCGGGCGGCGTCCCACCGGCGCCGGAGGCAGAGCCGCCGCCCGGGAAGCCGGCCGTGACCGCGCCCGCCGCTCCCTGGAGGACCGCCGAAGCCGCCGGTCTGGGCGCTGGCCGGACCCCCGGTGGGGAAGGTGCTGCTGGTGGCGTGGCCGAGGGTCTCCGCGGCCCAGGTGGCCGGCGCCGCAAACAGCGCCGCCAGGGCCACCACGAGCACCACCCAGCGGATCCGCGGGGCCAGCGCGAACGCCAACGCCACCGCGCACAGGGCGATCACGGCGATCACCACAGGCTGGGCCCAGGACAGCTGGCCCCCGATGGTGCCGAGGACGATCAGCTCGGTCACCGCGCCGGCGCCGATGGCCAGCGGGCCCACGATCCGTGCCGAGCGTCCGCCGGACAGCGCCTGCCCCACGCCGGCGCCGATCAGCGCGGCCGTGAACGGAGCCAGGAACGAGACGTAGTAAGGGTGGAAGATGCCGGAGGCGAAGCTGAACACGATTGCTGTGGTCAAGAACGCACCCCCGATCGCTATTAACCAGCCGGTGCGCGGATCGGTGCGGCGCAGCCGCGAAGAGATCAGTACCGCCAGCCCGGCCACCAGGGCAAAGCCCAGCAACCAGCCGGCCTGATCTCCGAGACCGGTCTGCAGCAGCCGGAAGATCCCGGTGTTGCCGCCGAACATGATGTTGCCCCCGCCTCCCGGGCCGCCACCGCCGGGCCCGCCGGACTGGCCGGCGATGCGGCCGACGCCGTTGTAGCTGAACATCAGCGACCAGATGCTGTTGTCCGAGGTGCCTGAGATCCACGGGCGGTCGGCCGCCGGCGTCAGCGTGACCAGGATCGGCCAGGCCAGTCCGACCACGGCCATGGCGACGCCGCCGATCAGCAGCTGGCGGATGGCGGCAAGGTGCCCACGTGGCGCGACCCACAGGTACGCCGCGGCGATCCCCGGGACCACCATCAGCGCCACCCCCATCTTGGTCTCGAAGCCGAGGCCGACCATGATGCCGCTGAGGATCAGCCAGCGGGTGCGGCCGTCCTCCAGCGCCCGCACCAGGAACCACAGCGCGGCCACGCAGCACAGGACCAGCAGCTCGTCGGGGTTGTTGTGACGAGAGACAGCGACCACGACCGGCGTGGTGGCCAGCGCGAACCCTGCGGCAAAGCCGGCCGCGCGGCCGAAGCGCCGGCGGGTGAGGTCATAGATGAGCACCGTGGCGGCGACGCCCATCAATGCCTGCGGGATCAGGATCGACAGCGGGTGAAAGCCGAAGATCCGCGCCGACAGCGCCTGCACCCACAGGGCCAGCGGCGGCTTGTCGACCGTCATCAGCCCGCTCTTGTCCAATGAGGCGAACAGGAAGTCGTGCCAGCTGGTGGTCATCGAGCGCACGGCGGCCGAGTAGTAGGTGTTCGCCCAGCCGTTGATGCTGAGGCCCCACAGGTTCAGAACCGCGGCGATGCCGACCAGGCCCACCAGCTCCGGACGCGCACGCAGCCGGTGGCCGAGGGCGGGCAGAGCCCGGGTGAGGCGCGGCGCGCGCAGGGGTTCGCGGGTCCAGACCGAGTCCGAGCTCATGGCCGCAGCATGGGGGCCGAGGGTGAGAGGAGGCTAAGAGGCAGCCGAGAACCAGCCCAGATTTGGGTGGGGATCGCGTTCATGTCAGGACTGGTCCGGGACGCGGTGGGACTCGGTGTAGGCGCCGGCGGCGGCGATCGCCCCGAGGGCGCCGATCGCGAGGCCGGCGAGCGCGCGGCTGAGGATGGTCATGGCTGGCTCCTTGCGGGTCGAAGCGAACTTGACCGACAGGATCAGCCAGCGAGCGAAGCCAGGCTGAAGACGACCCTAAGACGTACGTAGGACTGATTCGCGTGTGGGCTGCCCGGGGATCCGCCCGGCGGCCACGGCGTTGATATGCAGGCCGGCCATGAGGCCGCGGGTCAACACGGTGACGGCGCGGGTGAAAGCCAGCGCGGAGTCCTCGCGCCGGACCAAAGTCCAGGCCGCGCGCATATTGTCGACGTCCAAGTAGGCGGCGGCCGGCCCGCCGGCCACATCGGACAGCGCGTGCTCGACCTCGCCGGCGCATGCGCGCAGGCGAGGGACGAGGTCGGCGGCCTGCCGTCCCCGGGCCCGGTTGCAGCGCACCTCGTCCGGGAGTCGTCCCCGCATCGCCTCGCGGATCAGCCAGCGGTCGGTGCCCGTCCGAGGATCGATGAAGACCCGATCGGGCACCGCCAGGGTGAACTGCACCACTCGTACGTCGGTGGTGGGATCAAGCGCCGGCGGCCCGTAGCGGGAGCCCATCGCCGCCCAGATGTCTCCAGCCAGAGTGCTGCCCGGCTTGAGGATGTTCAGCCGCTGAGCCAGCGGCGTACGCGGGAACTTCTCCGGGTCGTCCAGGCGGCGCTCCATCAGACCCAGGCGGCGGGCAAATGCCGGAGCGATCGCCGAGCCCCGATAGGGGTCAGACGCGCCGGCAAAGCGATGACGGGCGACCGCGCTGCGCGCCTGCCGCGGCGCCAGCCGGCGCAGGTGCAGCCAGGCCGCCTCCCGCGCCCCAAAACGATCTAACTGATAGCGCGGTGCCTGAGACAGGGGGTCTCCGCCCCAGGAGATCGTCGCGTTTCCCTGCTGACCGGTCAGCAGCACCTGTGCCCCGGCGCGGCCGGCCTCGGCGTGCAACTCGAGCAGCCAGAACAGATTGGCGGCGGCGTGAACCGGGGTTCCGAAGATCTCGAGCCCGACGCGGATCGCCTGGATCGGACTCAGGCCGGTGGCCTCCACAGTCTGCAGGTCAATATTCGTCGCCGCGGCCACCACCGCCCGGGCAAACGGCGACTCGTCTCCAAAGCGCGAGCCGGTGTAGGCGCTCGCGTCGGAGACCGGAACCGAGGTGAGAGCGAGCAGCCGCCGGTCCTGGTCCCGTAGCACCCGGGCTGCGGTGACTGTGACCGAACTCGAGTCCAGGCCTCCGCTCAGGGTGGCGGCAACCCGTCCGGAGGGCGGCAGCCGCTCCCGTACCGCCTCGTCGAACACCTCACGGAGGCCCTCGACGTAATCCTCGCGCCGGGGTAGCCGCAGCTCTGAGACGTGGTCGAGTCGCCGGTAGCAGCACCGGTGCACCCGGTCAGCGGTGACAGTCAGCGCGTGCGCCGGCGGCAGGCGCTGCACCCCCATGAAAATCGTGCCCGGGCCGTGATACGCCGGCCACGAAATCAGATACTGGGCCAGGTACAGCTCGTCGAGCGCAAGCGGGGCGGGGCTCAGCGCAAGCAGCGCCGGCAGGGTGGGCGCAAACGCGATCGTGCGCCCGTCCACTCGGTAGAGCAGCGAGCCGTGGCCGAACGGGTCGCGGGCCAGAAACAGTCGCCGCAGGTGAGGGTGCCAAGCGGCCAGGCTCCAGTCTCCGATCAGATGCTCCGGCGCGCCCTCCCCCCAGCGCCGGTAAGCGGCCAGCATCAGCTCCGGATCGCCCAGCGACCGGACCTGAGCCCGATCAAGGGCAAGCTCGCGCTCGAGCTCGGCGCGCCCGTCCAGCCGGCCGGCGGCGCAGAAGTGAAGGTCATCGGCGGTGTCTACCGGCGCCAGCGTCTCGGCCGGGCTGGCGTGGGCGGCGACCGTCTCACGCAGCCGGCGCAGCACTTGATCGCCGGCCGGCGCTCCATCTCGACCCACGATGCCGGCCACCCCGGTCATCGCCCAACCTTCAGCCGGTGACCTGGTGGGAGGACCGAGCACGCGGGCGAGTCTAGGGCCGCCCACCGCGATCGATATGCTGCCGATCGCCGGGGCTGCAATCGGACCGATGGGGGGAACTCATGTCAGATCACTGTTGCTCGTCCGAAGACCTCGATGACGCGCGCTGTCGGCCGAGTCTGTCCACCTCGGAGCGCGATGGTTCGCGGCGGCCGGCCTGGCGGGCGCCAACCGTCATGCGTCTGAGCCTCGACGCGACCCTCTCGGGCGGAGGCAGCGTCGGGGACGGGTTCAGCGTCAGCGCCTGAGCGAGCGCCGGCGACAGGCTCAGGGTGTGCCGCGCACGCCCAGCAACCTGGCCAACGGGTGGCTGAACTCTTCGGGATGCTCCCGTAGATAACGCTCCAACCAGCTCACCAGGGCGCTGGCCATTGTCGCCTCGGCGGCCGGTGGGATTGGGTCGCCGGCGACGATCTCGACCCCGGGGCCGCGCCAGCGAGCGGCAACCGGCACCAGCACGGCCCCGCTGAGCCGGGCCATTGCGAACGCACCACTGGGCAGCGAGATCGGGTGGCCCAGCAAGGTCTGCTCGACTCGTGCCGTGCCCGGGCCGTCGGCCACGACGAGCGCGAAGCCGCCCTGGCGCAAGGTGCGAATTGCTTGCATCACCGCTCCGACGCGCTGCTCCTCACCTTCCGAGGTGCGCAGATATCGCGACCTGCGGGCGGTCGCCCGCCCGCCCCCGAGGAGGATCGAGACCGGCGCCGGAAGCCGCTCAAGAAGCGCCCCCAGGGCCGACAGCGTTCCCATATGAAACGTGGCCAGCACGGCCGGCGAGGGCATCGTCCCCGGATCCGGTCCGGATATCAGCCGCGGATATGGCCAGGCCACGGATGGGTTCAGGTAGCGCAGCCGCAGGACCCGCTCCCGATAGTAGGTTCCGGTGTCACGGCGGCGAGTCGTCGGCGTCGCGAAGGCCACGCCGGAGACCAGCAGCGGCGGCGGGGTCCGCCCGGCCAGACGCCGCGCGACGGCGTGCACCCGGTCAAGCCACCACGCCGCCGCAAAGCTGGGACGCCGATGGCGTAGCGCAGCCCAAGCCAATCCCTGCCGCAACCTGTCAGACGACCGTGGGGAAATGTTCAGCGAGCCTTTCGATGAGCGAGCCGTGGCCGAACGGATCGTGGGCCGGTGACCTTGATCGGGAGGGCCGGGCACGCCGGCGAGTCTAGGTCGCCCACCGCGATCGATATGCTGCCGATTGCAGGGACTGCAATCGGACCGAGGGGAATGGATGCCAGACCACAATTGCTCACCCGGCGACCTCGAAGACGGTCGCGCCCAGCCGAGGTTGTCTACCGTGGATCCCGACGCTTCGCAGCGGCCGGCCTGGCGGACGCCCGTGATCCAGCGACTATCGGTGGAGCACACGCTCTCGGGCTCCCTTAGCGGCACCGACGGGTTCACCGCTACCGGACCAAAATAAGACCAGCCGCGACCCGCTAGCCGGCGCTGAAATATTCGGCCAGTTTCCCGATGGTCAGGGGACCTGCCTCGAACAGCTCAGGGCTCGCCTGCGGGCCACCTAGATCCTCACAGGCCAGCACGACCTCGGCGATCTCGATCGAGTCGAGGCCGAGACCGTCGGCGCCGAGGACGCGGTCCTCGTCCAGCTGATCGGGTGCGAAGCGCTGCGGCCAGCGCTCGGTGATGATCTGCCGGACCGCGATCACGGTCTGGGCGCGGTCGGGCACGACGCGGACTATGGCGCATCGCCGGCCTCGAAAGCCACCGCGAAGCGCATACAGTACGCGCGTGCCGCGTCCTGGCGAGACCACGCTTCGAGACGTGCTTGTGGACGGCGCCGCCGAGGACCCTGGGCGCCCGGTTTACGTCACCGGGGGCAAGACCATCACGCTCGGCGACCTCGGCCAGCGGGCCGGCTCGCGTGCCGCCGTGCTGCAGGCGCGGGGCGCGTCGGCGGGCGACCGGGTGGCGATCGCGCTCCCCGCCGGCCTGGACTTCATCGAGACCTTCTGGGCACTGCAGCTGCTGGAGGCGGTGCCGTGCGCGTTCAATCCGCACATCCCGGCGCAGACACTGAAGCGGCGGATCGAGCGCATCCGGCCGGCCTTGGTGGTCACCGAGGACGGGCCGACGCCGGCGGAGCATGCCGGCGACCGCCGGCGGGAACCCGACCCGGTCGCGGAGGACCTCGCCTTTCTGCAGCTGACGTCCGGCACATCCGGCGCTCCGCACGCGTCGATGATCAGCCACCGCAACGTGATGGCGTGCCTGCGTCAGAGCGAGCGCCTCGGCCACGTCCTCAGCGACGACGTGCTGGTCAGCTGGGTTCCGCCCTGGCACGACCTCGGGCTCGTCCGATTCATCATCGAACCCGTGTTCCGCGGGCTGCCCTGCCACATCGTCCCGCCGGCGGTACGGACGATCGGTGAGTGGCTGGCCACCATCTCCGACGTGGGCGGGACGACATCGGCGGCGCCCGATTTCGCCTACCGGCTGGCGTCCCGGTGGGTCGATCCCGCGGCGATAGACCTGTCCACGTTGCGCGTGTGCGTCAACGGCGGCGAGCCGGCCCATCTGTCCAGCATCGAGGAGTTCGAGCGCCGGTTCTCACTCGAGCATGTGGTGACGCCCGCCTATGGGCTTGGCGAGGCGACCCTGGGCGTCACCACCACCAGGCCCGGCGAGGAACTGACCGTTGACGAACGCGGCAACGTCGCCTGCGGGCGTCCGTTTCCCGGAGTGGAGGTGCGCGCTGGCCACTCGGTTGACGATCCGGACGAGATCCTGGTGCGCGGCGAAACCGTGTTCGCCGGCTACTTCGACGCGCCCGAGGAGACCGCGCTGAAGCTCCGCGACGGATGGCTGCACACCGGCGACAGCGGCTACCTGGACCGGGAGGGCCGCCTGTTCGTGCTCGGTCGCCGGGCGGGGATGATCAAACGCGGTGGAGCCTTGATCGCGCCCAGGGAGCTGGAGGAGGCAGCGCTGCGGGTCGAGGGCGTGCGCCTCACCGCCGCGGTCAGCGTCCCGTCGCCGCGCGGGCGCGGCGCCGAGTCGATCGTGGTGGCGGTCGAGGCCGACAGCACCGACGGCCGGCCGCCAGAGCAGATCGCGAGCGCCGTCTCAGACCAGGTGGTGGCTGCGCTTGGCTTTGCGCCGGATCGGGTGCTGGTGGTGCCACCGCACACGATTCCGCGCACCGAGAACGGGAAGATCCGCCACCAGCGGGTGGCCGAGCTGATGCAAGCCGCCGCACTCTGAACGCCGATGTGCCCGCGCGCGCTGATCACCGGGATCTCGGGCCAGGACGGGTCCTACCTGGCCGAGCTGCTGCTGGAGAAGAGCTACGACGTCTATGGGGTGGTCCGCCGTCCGCTCGGCGAGCGGTTGCCCAACATCGAACACCTCCGCGACCGGCTGAAGCTGATCGTCGGCGACATCCGCGACCCAGATGCGGTGGGCGGCGCGCTCGAGACCGCCCGGCCCGACGAGGTCTACCACCTGGCCGGCCCCAGCTTCGTCCCCGACCTGTGGGCGCGACCCAGCGAGGCACTCGATGCCATCGCCACGCCGACCGCCCGGCTGCTGGAGCTGGTGCGCGACCGCCATCCGGCGGCGCGGGTGATGGTGGCCAGCTCGCGGGAGATCTTCGGCGATGCCGGCGAGACGCCGCAACGCGAGAGCAGCCCCTGGCGTCCCACCACGCCCTACGGGATCGCCAAGCTGGCCGGCTTCACGCTGGCGCGGGCCTTGCGCGAGCACGACGACCTGCACGTCTGCTCGGCGATCCTCTACAACCACGAGTCGCCGCGACGGCCCGATCACTTCGTCTCACGCAAGGTGACGCGCAGCGCCGCGGCGATCAAGCTGGGTCTCCAGGACCGGCTGATCCTGGGATCGATGGACGCGGTGCGCGACTGGAGCTTTGCCGGTGACGCGATGCGCGCCGCCTGGATGATGCTCGACCATCAGCAAGCCGACGACTACGTGATCGCCAGCGGCCGCGGGAGGACCGTGCGCGACATGGTGCAGTGCGCGTTCGCCTGCGTCGAGCTCGACCCCGGCGACTACGTGGAGGTCGACGAGCACCTGATCCGCTCCTCGGAGGCCACGCCTCAGATCGGCGACCCGGCCAAGGCGCGCGAGGTCCTGGGCTGGGAGGCGACGATGAGCTTCGAGGCGCTGATCGCCTCGATGGTGGAGGCGGACCTGCGCGAACTCGGCGCGCCCGTGGCCTAGATCAGCCGGTTTTAGATGAGCGGCTCGGCGCCGGCCGCGGGTGAGCGCTCCCCCCGGCTGAGCAGCTTGTAATCGGCGTCCACCATCAGCCGGATCATCTCCTCAAACGAGGTCTGGGGCTCCCAGCCCAACACCCGCCGAGCCCGGCTCGAGTCACCCACCAGATGCTCGACCTCGGCGGGGCGCAAGAACGTCGGATCGATCTCGACGTTGTCGGCGACGCTCACCCCCGCGTGATCGAAGGCGACCTCCACGCACTCACGCACCGAATGCGCCACGCCCGTCGCTACCACGAAGTCACCGGCCTCGTCCTGCTGAAGCATCCGCCACATCGCGTCCACGTAATCGGGCGCATACCCCCAATCACGCTGGGCGTCGAGGTTGCCCAGCTGCAGCTTGTCGATCAGCCCCAGCCGCAGTGCCGCCGCATGCCAGCTGATCTTGCGGGTGACGAACTCGAGCCCCCGCCGCTCGGACTCGTGGTTGAACAGGATCCCGCTGGAGGCGTGCAGCCCGTAGCTCTCACGGTAGTTGACGGTGATGAAGTGCCCGTACGCCTTGGCCACCCCGTATGGCGACCGGGGATAAAACGGCGTCGCCTCGTTCTGAGGCATCTCCCGCACCTTGCCGAACATCTCGCTCGAAGACGCCTGATAGAAGCGCGCCTGCGGACACACCTCGCGCATCGCCTCCAGCATCCGGGTGACGGCCACCCCGGTGAACTCGGCCGTCAGCGTCGGCTGCACCCACGAGACCGCCACATACGACATCGCCGCCAGGTTGTAGATCTCATCCGGCGCCGATGCGCGCATGGCATCGACCAGTGACCGCTGATCCAGCAGATCCCCCTGGTGCAAGGTGAGCCGGTCCCGGATCGCGTCGATCCGGTCGAACTTCTCCGTCGACGAGCGCCGCACCAGCCCATGCACGTCATATCCCTTGTCCAGCAGCAACTCGGCCAGATAGGACCCGTCCTGACCGGTAACACCGGTAATCAGCGCCGATCTCCCCGTAGTCATCGGCGCAGAGCGTAGTGCAACGATCCCCGGCGCTCACCCGCCCCTAGAGTACGAGGGACCGTCTCTGAAATCAGGAGGCCTGAAC
This sequence comes from uncultured Solirubrobacterales bacterium, assembly GCA_963754375.1. Taxonomy (GTDB): domain Bacteria; phylum Actinomycetota; class Thermoleophilia; order Solirubrobacterales; family Solirubrobacteraceae; genus Palsa-465. The sequence continues at coordinate 247,396 of CAVWFX010000010.1, read as the reverse complement.
ATGCCAGCCAATAGTTTTGATGCCAAATCGACGCTGAAAGTCGGCGACCGCTCGTACGAGATCTTTCGCCTCGACGCCCTACAGGAGAAGTTCGACGTCGCCCGCCTGCCCTTCTCGCTGAAGATCCTGCTCGAGAACCTGCTCCGCAACGAGGACGGCGAGACGATCACCGCCAAGGACGTGGAGGCCCTGGCCAGATGGAACGCCGCCGAGGAGCCGTCCCAGGAGATCGCCTTCACGCCTGCGCGGGTGGTGATGCAGGACTTCACCGGTGTGCCGGCGATCGTCGATCTGGCCGCCATGCGCGACGCCATGAGCGACCTCGGCGGCGAGCAGGACAAGATCAACCCGCTGGTCCCGGCCGAGTTGGTCATCGACCACTCGGTCCAGGTCGACGCGTTCGGTTCTCCGAGGGCGTTCCAGCACAACGCCGAGCTCGAGTTCGAACGAAACCAGGAGCGCTACGCGTTCCTGCGCTGGGGCCAGGAGGCCTTCCACAACTTCGCCGTCGTCCCGCCCGACACCGGCATCGTCCACCAGGTCAACCTCGAGTACCTGGGCCGCGTGGTGTTCGTCGACGAGGGAGACGGATCGCGCCCACCGCTCGCCTACCCCGACACGCTGGTCGGGACCGACTCGCACACGACGATGATCAACGGCCTCGGGCGTCCTGGGCTGGGGCGTGGGCGGGATCGAGGCCGAGGCGGCGATGCTCGGCCAGCCGATGTCGATGCTGATTCCGCAGGTATTGGGCTTCAGGCTGACCGGCGAGCTGCCGGAGGGCGCCACCGCCACCGACCTGGTGCTGACCGTGACCGAGCGGCTGCGCGAGCGCGGCGTGGTCGGCAAGTTCGTTGAGTTCTACGGCGCCGGACTGGCCAACCTGCCGCTGGCCGACCGGGCCACGATCGGCAACATGTCACCCGAGTTCGGCTCCACCTGCGCGATCTTCCCGATCGACGCCGAGACGATCCGCTACCTGGAGTTCTCCGGCCGCCCGGCCGAACTGCTGGAGCTGGTCGAGGCCTACGCCCGCGAGCAGGGGCTGTGGCACGACGAGGACTCCGAGGAGCCCACCTTCAGCGACACGATCGAGCTCGATCTCGCCGAGGTGGTGCCGAGCATCGCCGGCCCCAAGCGACCGCAGGACCGAGTGTCGCTGACCGAGTCAAAGCCCGCCTTCCGGATGGCGCTGGACGGAATCCTCCCCGACGATGACGAGGAGGACGAGTCGCTGTCGGAGTCCTTCCCGGCCAGCGATCCGGTCTCCACCCATCATCCCAACGGCCACGGTCACGAGCCCTACGGCGGCACCGGGGGCACACAGGTGGCCGAACGCCGGTCGGCCCGAACGCCGGTCACGCTGGCCGACGGGACGGAGACCGAGCTCGACCACGGGCACGTGGTGATCGCCGCCATCACCAGCTGCACCAACACCTCCAACCCGTCGGTGATGCTGGGCGCCGGGATCCTGGCCCGCAACGCGGTCCAGAAGGGGCTGAAGGTCAAGCCCTGGGTCAAGACCTCACTGGCCCCCGGCTCCAAGGTGGTCACTGAGTACCTGGAGCGGGCCGGCCTCGACGAGTACCTCGACGAGCTCGGCTTCAACCTGGTCGGCTACGGCTGCACCACCTGCATCGGCAACAGCGGGCCGCTGCCCGAGGAGATCTCCGACGTGGTCGGGGCCGAGGACCTGGCGGTCGTCTCGGTGCTGTCGGGCAACCGGAACTTCGAGGGACGCATCAACCCCGACGTGCGGATGAACTACCTGGCCTCGCCGCCGCTGTGCGTGGCCTACGCGCTGGCCGGGACGATGGACATCGACCTCTACGACGAGCCGCTGGGCGAAGACAAGGACGGCGAGCCCGTCTACCTCAAGGACGTGTGGCCCGACGAGAGCGAGATCGCGCAGACGATCGAGGAGGCGGTGCAGTCGGACATGTTCCGCAAGAGCTACGGCGAGGTGTTCGACGGCGACGAGCGCTGGAACTCGCTCGAGGTCCCCAGCGGCGACAGCTTCGCCTGGGCCGATGACTCGACCTACGTGCGCAAGCCGCCGTTTTTCGACGACATGCCCACCGAGCCCGAGCCGCTGACCGACGTCGAGGACGCCCGCGTGCTGGCGGTGCTCGGCGACAGCGTCACCACCGACCACATCTCCCCGGCGGGCGCGATCAAGCGTGACAGCCCGGCCGGCAAGTATCTGATCGAACACGGCATCGAGCCCAGGGACTTCAACTCCTACGGCTCGCGCCGCGGCAACCACGAAGTGATGATGCGCGGAACGTTCGCCAACATCCGCCTGCGCAACCAACTCGAGAGTGGGCGGGGTCCCCTTCCTGAGGGGGGCTTCACGCTGTACCTCGATGACGACGGCGAGGATCAGATGACGATCTACGACGCCGCCATGAAGTACATGGAGAACGACATCCCGCTGGTGGTGCTGGCCGGCAAGGAGTACGGCTCGGGCTCATCACGCGACTGGGCGGCCAAGGGCACCCGGCTGCTGGGCGTGCGGGCGGTGATCGCCGAGAGCTTCGAGCGCATCCACCGCTCCAACCTGATCGGCATGGGCGTGCTGCCGCTGCAGTTCTCAGACGGGGACTCGGTGCAGTCGCTGGGCCTGACCGGCAAGGAAAAGTTCAGCATCGAAGGGATCGCCGACGCCGAGGAGGTCCCGCGCAGGCTCACCGTCAAGGCCGACCGCGGGGAGAGCGGGAGCTCTCCCTTGGAGTTCGAGGTCACGGTCCGGATCGACACGCCCAAGGAGCAGCTCTACTACCACCACGGCGGAATCCTGCAGTACGTGCTGCGTGAATTGGCGTAGCACGCACGGCGGAGACGGCTGCCCGGCGTGACCGGATAGCCTTCCCCGCCGTGGCCGTCCCAGAGCTTCTCTCCAAACTGATCACCGCGGCCGGACCGTCGGGCCATGAGACCGACCCCGCGCGCGCCTGGCGCGAGTGGTGCGCCAGCTTCGCCGACGAGGTCGGGGCCGACAACGTGGGCTCGTCATTCGCGCGGGTCAAGGGGACCGCCGGCGGGCCGACGCTGGCCGTGATCGGCCACATCGACGAGATCGGGATCCACGTGTCGCACATCGACGACGACGGCTTCTTGAAGTTCGGCGAGGTGGGCGGCTGGGATGCGACGGTGCTGATCGGCCAGCGGGTCCGGATCGCCACCCGGGGCGGCCCAGTGATCGGGGTGATCGGGCGCAAGCCGATCCACCTGATCCGGGGAGCCGATCGCGAGAAGACGCCGCCGGTCAAGGACCTCCACATCGACATCGGCGCCAAGGACAGCGACGAGGCGCGCGAGCTGGTGCGGATCGGCGATGCCGCTGTGATCGACGTGGCGCCGGTGGAGCTGCCCAACGGACGGCTGGTGTCCCGCGCGCTTGACAACCGCATCGGTTGCTTCGTGGCCGCCGAGACGGCGCGGCTGGTGGCCCAGGACGGGGGCGCGCCCGGCGACGTGCTGGCGATGGCGGTGGTTCAGGAGGAGACCTCCTTCGCCGGCGCCCGGACCAGCGCCTTCGGCCTGGCACCCGACGTGGTGATCGTCGTCGACGTGACCCACGCCACCGATCAGCCCGGGGTCGAGCTCGGGCCGATCACCAAGCACGCGCTGGGGTCGGGTCCCGTGATCGCGCGCGGAACCTCGCTTCACCCCCGGGTGAGTGACCTGCTCTACGACATCGCCGAGGAGCAGGAGATCAAGTTCACGGTCGAGTCGCTGGGCCGCGGCACCGGCACCGACGCCGACGCGGTCCACTCCAGTCGCGCCGGCATCCCAACCGGCCTGGTGTCGGTTCCGCTTCGCTACATGCACTCGCCGGTCGAGCTGGTGTCGATTGGCGACATCGAGGTGGCGGCCGAGCTGATCGCCAGCTTTGCTCGGCGACTCGAGCCGGGGATGTCGTTCGAGCGGTGAGTCCGCGTGGAGCGGCGATGTTGCTGCTGCTGTTCGACATCGACGGGACGCTGCTGGCCAAGGCCGCCGGCGCTCACCGCGACGCGCTGCACGCCGCGCTCCTCGACGTCCACGGGGTCGACGCGCAGGTGGTACGCGGACCCCTGTCGCCGGCCGGGCGGACCGACGGCGAGATCGCCCGGACCTTGCTGCTGCAGGCCGGCGTGACGGCCCGCCGGATCGACGAGCGGGCCCGCGACGTGCAGATCGCGTGCTCTCGCACCTACGCCGAGATCTGTCCCCCCGACCTCTCGGACAAGCTCTTGCCGGGCGTGGTGGAGCTGCTCGAATGGCTGGCCGGGCGCCCGGATGTGGCGCTGTCGCTGGTCACTGGCAACTATGAGGCGGTGGCGCGGCTGAAGCTGGCCCGCGCCGGCGTCGGGCGCTACTTCGACCCCGGTCAGGGCGCCTTCGGCTCAGACTCCGAGGATCGGGTGGCGCTGCCGCCGCTGGCCCGGCGGCGCGCCGGTCGGCTGGGGTCGCCGCACCCGCGCGAGCGGACGATCGTGATCGGCGACACCCCGCGTGACATCGCCTGCGCTCACGCCGACGACATCCGCGTGTTCGCGGTGGCTACAGGCCCCTTCGCGCCCGACGATCTGCGCGCCGCCGACGCGGTCGCCGGCACCGTGGCCGAGTTGCGGCCGGCGCTTGAAGCCGCCCTGACGGCCTGAGCCGCTCACCGATCCGGTCCGGCGTCCTTGCCGAGCCGGTTGGTAGTCACTGCTTGCGCAGCGTGCCCACGGTGATGTGGGGCCAGTGGATCCCGTTGAAGTCGAGCATCACCAGCTGGGTGTATTGGAGTTGGAGAATGTCGGGATTGCCGCCGGTACCGGCGATCGTCTCGATCCAGAAGGTGGCCTCGACGTGCGCGGCTCTGGCGTTGCCCTGCGGGGGCTGGTGGCTGGAAGCCAGAAACGCCGTGTTGGCGGTTCCGCCCCCACCGTTGATCAGCCGGTTGGTGGAGGAGACATTGAGGAAAGTCCTGCTCTTCATGTTGGTGCCCTGGAGGGAGGCCTGCAGCGCCTCCTGGATGACACTGTTGGGATTCATGACGATGGCCTGGGTCACACCGCTGGACAGGGAGCGAAACGGCGTGGGGATGGAGAGAACAGCCTCGGGGAAGTTCTGGGTCACCGAGTGGAAGTCGCCGTTGGCGGGTGCCGGCTCACCAAAGAAGAACGGGAGGAGGTTGTTGTCGGGAATGTGCTGCGGTCCGCCCTCGATCTCCTGCCATACGCCCTGTGCGAGGATGACGGTTCCGTGCGGGATCGAGCCCATCCTTACCACCGTCGGTGGTTCGGAGGGGTCGCTGGTCTGAGGCACGTTGGCCCAGATCCCCGGCTCGATGTGCAGCCCCTGAGCCGGGTTGCCGGCTTCGTTGATCTGCTGCAGATACGTGACGCCGAACATGTTGATGTCGGGCATCGCCAGTCCACGGTTGGGGATCGGGCCGTTGATCCTGCTGAAGATGAGCGTCTCGTCGGTGAGATTGAGCTCCAGGAACCGGTCCTGCCCGCCGGAGGCGAGATGCGGACGCCAGATGGCATTGAAGCCATGCCCGGTCCAAACGCCGACCGCGTTGCCCGCGCCCGGCAGCAGCGCGAGCGGCCCCAGCGGATCCGCGGACGGCGTGTCGACTTGAGCGGCGACCGGGGTTTCGATCGGCGGTATTCCCTCGAACGCGAAGTCCGGATCGAGTTGCAGGTTAGGTGTCATTGCGACCCCCGAAGGTTGACAACACTCAGTGACGACCCGGTGCGGCGGGTCAGGGCAGACGAGTTCCCCTTGTAGGGCCCCCTACCTTCGTGTGACCCTATACGGTGACGATTCGCGCGTGTGTATTTATTTCGCCACTCGCTCGCGGTTGAGAGAGTCACTCACGAGCCGTGTCGGCGGCGGCTCAGCTGCTCGAGCTCGGCGGCCGCGGCCTGATGCGCGGCGGCGGTGGCGTCGGCCTCGCCGTGAGCTTGCTCGAGCTCCGCCTCGGCGCCGTTCAGCGCGTCGGCGGCGCGATCCCGGCGCTCCTGGGCCAGTTCGAGTGCGCGCGCGGCTCGCTGGGCGGCCCGCCGGGCGTCGCCGTCGGCGGCGCGCGCGGCCTTCAGGGCCTCGGCGCGCTCGCGCTCGGCCCGCCGGCGCGCCTCGCGGTCCTGCTCGCGCTTCGGTGCGGTGTCCTTTTTGGAGGCGGCCTTGCCCTTGGGCGCGCGCTTCTTGGCCGGCGAGGTCCTGGGGGAAGAAGACGGAGCCGATCCCGCGCCGGCGCCGGCCCCGAAGCCCACGTGACGCAGCTCGCGCTGGAGCGTCCCGACCTGCACCTGCTGGCGGGCGTCGTCGTCCAGGGCGGCGGCGTGCAGGGTCTCGCCCACCCGCTCGATCACGGCCGGGCTGAGCTCCTGGCCCTCGGAGGTAAGCAGTCCCTGGGCCGCCTTGACCAGCGCCTCCACGGACTGGCGCTCGCGTTCGGCGGCTTCCCGCAGGGTCGTGCGGTCGCCCTTACCAGTGAGCACCTGATCCTGGGCGGCGCGCAGCGCGTCGCCGGCGTCGAACAGCTCGCCCACTGTCGCACCCTGGGTGCGGACCAGCTGGTTCACCGCCCACGCGGCCACCGACGGCTTGCGGGTGGCGGCGACCTCGGCGGCCTCCTCGCGTCGCCCGCCGGCCCGCATCGTCTTGGCCAGAGCGGCCCGCTCCGGGATGAACTGGTCCAGCGGCAGCCCGAACAGATCGTCGACGTCCATGCCGACATGCTGCCAGCCGCGTCAGCGTCTGGGCGTGGGGAACTGGGCCCGCATCATCAGATCCCAGACGCGGTCCGGGGTGATACGGCGCTGGTTGATCATGAGATGGGCGCTGGGAGTGACCGGATAACGCGCCTTGGGCCGCTTTGCCTCCAGGGCGGCGGCGATCGCCTCGGCGACCTTCTCGGGTCCGCCGCCGAGCTTGACCAGCGGACCCCGGTAGGCCTCGGCGGTCGCCTTGGCCACCTGGCGGTTGAACTCGTCGTAGACGGCGTCCCCGGCCGTGTCGCCCACCGAGCCGGAGGCGACCTCGCCGAATCCGGTGACGATCAGCCCGGGCTCGATCAGGATCACATCGACCCCGAAGCCGCGAACCTCGAAGCGCAGCGCGTCGCTGACCGCCTCAACGGCGTACTTGGTCGCGTGATAGATGCCGCCGCCCGGGAAGGTGAGCCGTCCACCCATCGAGCCGACGTTGACGATCTTGCCCCAGCCCTGCTCGCGCATGCCGGGGAGCACCAGCTGGCCCATCCGGATCAGCCCGAACACGTTGGTCTCGAACTGGCGGCGGACCTGGTCGATCGGCACCGACTCGACCGCTCCGGACTGGCTGTAGCCGGCATTGTTGACCAGCACGCCGACCGCGCCGTCGGCCTCGGTCACAGCTTGGACGGCAGCGGTCATCGAGGCCTCATCGGTGACGTCGAGGCCGAGGGTGATCGCGCCCTTGTCAGCCAGGTCGGCGATCGACTCCGGTCGGCGGGCGGTGGCGTACACCTTCCAGCCGCCGGCCAGCAGCCGCTCGGCAGTGGCATGGCCGATGCCCGAGGAGCAACCGGTGATCAGGACAGCGCGCGAAGGCGGCACGCGGCGAGTCTAACCGCGGACGAGCTTCTTGTAGGTGATGCGATGGGGCCGGTCGGCCTCGGCGCCGAGCTGCTCGCGGCGGAAGCTCTCGTAGGCCTCGAAGTTGCCCTCGAACCAGCGGGCCTGCGACTCACCCTCGAAGGCGAGCACGTGGGTGGCGATCCGGTCCAAGAACCAGCGGTCATGCGACACCACCACCGCGCAGCCGGCGAACGACAGCAGCGCCTCCTCCAGCGCCCGCAGCGTGTCGGTGTCAAGGTCGTTGGTGGGCTCATCGAGCAGCAGCAGGTTGCCGCCGGAGCGCAGCAGCTTGGCCAGGTGCAGCCGGTTGCGCTCGCCGCCGGACAGCTTGGCCACCTTCTTCTGCTGATCGGTGCCCTTGAAGTTGAAGCCGGCCACGTAGGCGCGGCTGGCCACGGTCCGGTCCCCGAGCGTGATCTCGTCCAGGCCGCCGGAGATCTCCTCCCAGACGTTCTTGTCGGGATCGAGCGCCTCGCGCGACTGGTCGACGTAGGCGAGCTTGACCGTGTCGCCGATCTTCAGCGTGCCGCCGTCGGGCTGCTCCTCGCCGGTGATCATCCGCAGCAGCGTGGTCTTGCCGGCGCCGTTGGGACCGATCACGCCGACGATCCCCCCGCGTGGAAGCGCGAAGCTCAGGTCGTCGATCAGCAGCCGGTCGCCGTAGGCCTTGCGCAGACCGTCAGCCTCGATCACCAGCTCGCCGAGCCGGGGGCCGGCGGGGATGTGGATCTGCACCTGGTCGAGCTTGACGTTGCGATCCTCGGCCAGCAGCGCCTCATAGGCGTTCAGGCGCGCCTTGGGCTTACCACGGCGTGCCGAGGCGTTCATCCGCACCCACTCGAGCTCCTGCTGGATCGTGCGCTGGCGGTTGCTCTCCTGACGCTCCTCCTGCTTGAGCCGAGCCTGCTTCTGCTCCAGCCAGCCCGAGTAGTTGCCCTGGTAGGGGATGCCGCGGCCGCGATCGAGCTCGAGGATCCAGCCGGCCACGTTGTCGAGGAAGTAACGATCGTGGGTGATCGCCACCACGGTGCCCTTGTAATCCTGGAGGTGCTGCTCCAGCCAGGCCACCGATTCGGCGTCCAGATGGTTGGTGGGCTCATCGAGGAGCAGCAGGTCGGGCTGGCTCAGCAGCAGCCGGCACATCGCCACCCGGCGGCGCTCGCCGCCTGAGAGCGTGGTCACGTCGGCGTCGGCCGGCGGGCACCGCAGCGCGTCCATCGCGTATTCGAGCGTCGTGTCGAGGTTCCAGGCGTCGGCGGCGTCGATCTGCTCCTGAACCCGGGAGAACTCGTCGGCGGTCTCCTCGGAGTAGTTCATCGACAGCTCGTTGAAGCGGTCCAGCAACGAGCGCAGCTCGGAGACCCCGTCCTCGACGTTGCCGCGCACATCCTTGGCGGGATCGAGCTCGGGCTCCTGCTCGAGCAGGCCGACCGTCGCCTTGGGAGCCAGCTGGGCCTCGCCGTCGAACTCCGTGTCGCGACCGGCCATGATGCTCAACAGCGTCGATTTGCCCGCCCCGTTGTAGCCGAGCACCCCGATCTTGGCTCCGGGATAGAACGACAGCGAGACGTCGGTCAGCACCTGCTTGTCGGGCGGATAGCGCCGCGACAGGCGGTGGGTGGTGAAGATGTACTGGGCGGACACGGCCTCCGAGGATAGGTGGAATCGGCGGGGGCCGATTCCATCGGGGCATTCGCCTGGCGGCGAATGCCCGGGACTGCGCTCACCGCCCGGCGGTCACAGTCCCGCGGCTTCCATCGCCTCGAGCATGCAGAAGGTGACAAAGACCGCGTGCGCGGACCGGATTTGTCGCCTTCTCGGGCTCAGCCGCGGCTGGCGACAAATCACCCCGGCGCTCGCGGCTTTGTCACGTCATGCACGTCCGATGCGACTACTCCCGGCCCGCGGCCTATCAGAGCCCCGCGGCTGCCTTCAGCTCGTCGGCCTTCTCGGTGCGCTCCCAGGTGAAGTCCTCGTCGTCGCGGCCGAAGTGACCGTAGGCGGCGGTCTTCTGGTAGATCGGGCGATGCAGGCGCAGGTACTCGCGGAAGGCGCCCGGGCGCAGGTCGAAATGCTCGGAGATCAGGTCCAGGATCCGCGCCCGCGCCACCTTCTCGGTGCCGAACGTCTCCACCATCACCGACACCGGCCGTGCCACCCCGATGGCGTAGGCAACCTGAACCTCGGCGCGATCGGCGAGGCCGGCGGCGACCACGTTCTTGGCCACGTGGCGGACGGCGTAGGCGGCGGAGCGGTCGACCTTGGAGGGATCCTTGCCCGAGAAGGCGCCGCCGCCGTGGCGGGCCATCCCGCCGTAGGTGTCGACGATGATCTTGCGACCGGTGAGGCCGCAGTCGCCCATCGGGCCGCCGATCACGAACCGCCCGGTCGGGTTGACGAGGAAGTTGCGCTCGAGCTCGTCGGGGTCGTACATGTCCGCTGGCAGCACCGGCGCGACCACGTGCTCCCACAGGTCGGCCTTGATCTGGTCCTCGGCGCCCTCGGCGTGCTGAGTCGAGATCAACAGCTTCTCGATCGCCACCGGCCGGCCATCGCGGTAGCGGACGCTGACCTGGGTCTTGCCGTCCGGGCGCAGGTAGTCAAGCGTCCGGTCCTTGCGCACCCCGGCCAGGCGGCGAGCCAGCCGGTGCGCCAGCGCGATCGGCAGCGGCATCAGCTCCGGCGTCTCGTTGCTGGCGTAGCCGAACATCATCCCCTGGTCACCCGCGCCGGCGAGGTCGAGCTCGTCGCCGCCGCCGTCGCCGCCGCGCCGCTCGTAGGCCTGATTGACGCCCTGGGCGATGTCGGGCGACTGCTTGTCGATGGCATTGAGCACCGCGCAGGTCGCGCAGTCGAAGCCGAAGGCAGCATCGGTGTAGCCGATCTCTCTGATCGTGCCCCGGGCGATGCCCTGGATGTCGACGTAGGTGTCGGTGCTTATTTCACCGGAGACCACCACCAGGCCGGTGTTGACCAGCGTCTCGCAGGCCACGCGGCCCTTGGGGTCGTCGCGCATGACGGCGTCGAGGACGCCGTCGGAGATCTGGTCGGCGATCTTGTCCGGGTGTCCCTCGGTTACCGACTCGGAGGTGAACAGGAACTCGTTCTCGGGAGCGCTCATCAGCGTGTGGTTTCCTCGCGCTTTTTCGTGATCTCGAGCAGATAGGCCACCATCACGGCGGTGTCGCCGAAGGTGAGGTGATAGGCGTCGGAGTTCTCCTCCACCCGGGCTATCTGGTGGTCCTTGCTCCTGAACAGGTCACTGAACTCAAAGAACGAGAAGTCCACCACACGGGCGCGATAGCCGTGGCGCTCCAGCAGCTCCGTGGTCCGCCGCTCGCCGATGATCGACAGCTGCATCACGTAGGCGGTGCCATCCTCGGCCAGAGCCTCGGGCAGCATCCGCAGCAGGTGGTCGAGCAGGTTGCGGCCCCAGTAATCAAGCGGTCGGTGCGAGGTCGACAACTCGAACGGGTCGACCGGCATCTGGTACAGGCTGGCCACGATCAGGTCGTATTTCTCCTCGGGCACCCACGGATACAGGTCCTGGGCCGCGCCCGACACCCGATCGGCGACGCCGTTGCGAAATGCGTTGGTGAGCGTGTTCTTGACTGCCGCCTCGTCGATGTCGATGGCATGCACGTGCCGGGCGCCGTTACGAGCCAGCTGGATGGTGAGCAGGCCGGTCCCGCAGCCGACGTCCAGGCACCGCTGGTGGGCGCCGATGCCCTCTCGGTACAGGTACTTCCAGGCCAGGAAGCTGCCCTGGGTCGGCACGAACACCCCGTCCTCGACGGCGATCTCGGGCATGTCCAGCGGGTACATCTCGCGCCCGCGGTTGTCTTGGAATCGGGGCACGTCCTTGCCGGTCAGCCGCAGCGCGGCCTCCTCGTCGACCGGCAGCGAGCGGGGGCGGGCGTGCCCGGGCTTGGTGTTCTGGAGTGCGGCGCGCGCGGCGCCAAGATGCTCGGGACTCACCCCGCAGCAGCCGCCGATGATCTGGGCGCCCTCGTCGCGCCAGCGCAGCGCCAGCTCGCGCGTACTGCTCGCCGGTGATGCGCGGCTCGTGGCGCCAGCCGTCGGCCGACAGATAGCCGAGGTTGGGATACACGCCGAGGGGCATGTCGGTGAAGTCGCGCAGCCACGAGAGCATGCCGGCGACGTGGTCGGGAGGGATGCAGTTGATGGCCAGCGCGCCGACGCCCATCTCCTCGAAGCGCCGGGCGGCCCGTCCGAAGACATCGCCCTCGGGGCCGCCCCAGTGCTCACCGTAGACGCCGCACAGGCCCTGGCGGCAGCGGCGGAAGCTCAGCCACACCGGTAGCCCGGTCTCGAGCAGCGCCTCCACGGTCGCATAGGTCGAACTGCGCACCAGCGACAGGGTCTCGACCAGGATCAGGTCCGGGCGCTCCTCCTCGAAGGCGCGCGAGAGCAGCCGGATCGTCTCCCGGCCGTCGGGGGTGTCGACGTCGCCGTTGATGCTGAAGGCGACGGCGGTCTCGTCCTCGCGGCCGGCCTCCCGGGCCGCGTCGCGGGCCAGCGACACGGCGCGGCGGGCGATATCCATCCAGTGCACCGGCTCCGCAAACGCCGACAGCCGCTGTCCGCCGTCACTGAGCGCGGTCGGCAGGCCCCAGGTGCTGGTGCAGATCACATCGCAGCCGACGTCGATGTAGCTGCGATGCACCGCCTGCACCTCCTGGGGAGAGTCACGCAGCGCGGTCAGACCCCACACGCGCTCCTCCTCGCCCGCCTGGGCGCCCCCGACCTTGATCAGCTCGGTCCCGGTGGCTCCGTCGAGGATCACGCACTGGTCGGTGGCGATCATCCTCGTCAGGCGGTCGTAGCGGTCAGCGGTGCCGGTGGCCTGATCGGCGGCGGTGACGTTCATTCTCGGCTCTCTCCCTCTCCCGGTCCTGGATTCAGGCGCGGTCCGGCTTGGGCACGGATCCGCCGGGCATAGCCTGTCCTACGGGCCGGGTCCGGCGCGACTCCCAGATCTCCGGAAGGACCTGGCCTTTCGGGTAGGCCTGCCTAAGTAATCATGCTAGTAAGGCGGCGAGGTCGAACTTCCCGATTTATGGGTTAACTCCCCCCAAATGGGAGGGTCCCCACCCGCTCGCGCGAGGTACCTTGGCATTGCGTGTCCGTCCATGCCTTTGACGAGCGCCAAGCGCCGCAACTCGAGTCGGTCCTGAGCCGGGCCGGTGCCGTGCGCGGCCGCCGCGACGGAGCGCCGGTCGTACTCAATTACGGCTCGGCCGCCGGCGAGCTGGCCGCCTGCATGAGCGCGGCCGGGGTGGCCGACTGCTCGTGGCTGGCCAAGCTGGAGCTGTCAGGCCCACCTGAGGTGGTGGCGAATGTCGTGCGCGCGGTTACGGCATCCTCAGTCGCCACCGGCGGTGCGCTGCATGCCGTCAGCGCCTGGTGGTGCGGGCTTGGCGACGGCCAGGTGATCGTGCTCTGCGAGAAGGCGATCTACGACCGGCTGCGCAGTTTCCTCGACGTCTTGCTGGCCCGCGACCCCAGGCTGCAAGTCGTCGACCGCAGCTCCCGCTGGTCTGCGATCGCCGTGGTCGGCCGCCGCGCCGGCGACGTCCTGACCGCCCTCGGGGTGTACGGGCCGGCCCACGATCCGCGTACCGTCGCTCCGTTCGCTGCTGGCAGCGCCGGCGACGTCCCCGCCCTTTGGCTGCTCGAGTCCGACCTTCACGCGCTGGCCCTGGTCGAGCGTGAGCAGGCCGGTGCGGCCTGGCTGGCCATCGAGCGCGCCGGGCGCGCACGCGGCATCTGCTGCGTGGGCCAGGACGCGATCGCGCGATACGAGTTGCTCGAGCGCCGCCCGACAGTCGCGCTGGTCTGAACTTTCCGCCCGGCCTCCGGCCCCCCTGCCCCGGCCCCGGCCCCGGCTCCCTGCCCGACCCCAACAACACGGGCTGGCTGGCTAGCCAGCCAGTCATCCGACTTGGAAGTTACCCCCACATATTGGGGTTAAGTCCCGAATCGACACCCGGCGCGGCCGCGGTCGGCGCCCCGGCAGCGTTGAAGGTTTTGGGCCGGCCTACCCCTGCCCCTATATTTCGGGTGGGTCAGTGATCACCGAGGAACACGGCAGGCCGGCCGCGGGGCGCGCCGCTGAGCGCGTCCTGACCGAGCTGCTGCAACTGCAGCGCGAAATCGCCGAGCTGGAATACGTGCGGCGCGCCGACGCGCTCGAGCGCGTCGCCGAGGGCGTGCGGCGGCTGGGGGAGCTCGGCTCCTCCGAGGGCATCCTGGCCAGGGCAGCGGCGGAGCTCGGAGCGGCCGCGCAGTTCGACCGCGTGGTGATCAGCGAGGTGGTGGAGGGCTGGCTACGGCCGCTGGCGGTGTGGGACGGTGGCGACCAGGCCGGCGCCGAACAGGCGCTGGCCGGCCAGGAGGGCGCGCCGGTGCGGCTCGAATACCCCCTGGTCGAGGCCGAGGTGGCCCGCCACCGGAAGGCCACCGTCGTCAAAGCCGGCCGGGGCCGGTCGCGTACGGCGGGGCCGGTGGCGGCGGCGTGGGGATGGCAGTCCTGTGTGGTGGCGGCGCTCACCGCCCAGGGCGAGACGATCGGGCTGCTGCATGCCGATGCGACCGCCAGCAACCGCGTGCTTGACGCTCTCGACGCCGACGTGGCCGGCAAGTTCGCCGAGGGTCTGTCCGGCGTGTTCGAGCGGGCCGTGCTCCGCCACACCCTGGAGCTGCACCGGGCCGAGCTGCAGTCGGCGGGGCAGTGGATCGGAGGGCGGCTGAACCGGCTGTCGAACGCCACCGCCTTCGAGCCCGCCCGCACGACCACCTCGGCCGAGCGGCGCCTGGTGCAGTCGCTCACCCCCCGTGAGCTCGAAGTGCTGCGGCTGATGGCCCGCGGCAACACCAACCTGGCCATCGCCAATGCGCTGGTGGTGCGCGAGGGCACGGTCAAGTACCACGTCAAGAACATCCTGCGCAAGCTGGGCGCGACCAGCCGCAGCGACGCGGTGTCGCGGTTCGTGCGCTCGACCTCCCCGGAGACATGACTGCCGCCGCCGTCGTGTTCGCGGGCCCCCAGGGCCACGACCTGCGCCGGCGGGTCCTGCAGGCCACCGCCGAAGCCCGCGACCTCCTCGCGCTCGCCGCCGAGCCCGACTCCGATGCCGACCCGGCGCAGCTCCCCGAGCTGATCGCCGGGCTGCGGGCCCTGCTGGGCGGTGGCAAGGCCGGCGGCGGCAGCCGCAGCGCCGGCGCCGGCCCCGGCCCCGGCCCCGCCGGGCCGCTGCTGGAGGAGCACGAGGCGGCACTCGAGCGGCTTCGACACCGCTTCGACGCCCGCTTTGACGCAATGGCCCAAGCCGACGAGGCGGTCAAGCGCCTACGGGACACCACCTCACCGGCGGCGATGCTGACCCGCGCTCCTGCGGCCCTGTGCCAGTCCTCCAACCTCGAGCGCGCGCTGCTCAGCCTGGTCAGCGGCGGTCGCATGGTCGCCGAGGCGGCCTACTTCCCCGGCGACCGGGCCGGCGCTCAGCGCGTGGTGGAGGAGCTGGCCGCCAGCCCGATCCGCCTCGAGCACCCCCTGATCGAGACCGAGTTGCTGCGCCGCCGCCGCGCCACGATCGTGGTCGACGCCGCCGTGCATCCGCGCGTCAATCGCCAGCTGTGCGAGCTGATGGGGTGGTCTGCCTACGTGGCGGCGCCGCTGGTCGCCGGCGGCCAGGTGATCGGGGTGCTGCACGCCGACCGGGAGCCGTCGGGTCGCCTCGACGTACTCGACCGCGAGGTGCTGTGGGAGTTCGCCAGCGCGCTGGCCCAGGCCTACGAGAGCGCCAGCCTGGTCCGCACGCTGCGATCCGAGCGCGACCAGATGCGCCAGTTCCTCGAGTGGCTCAACGCCCGCTCGAGCGACCTGACCGATGCTCCGATCCGCCTGGCCACGGTCAAGCGTCCGCCCCGACCTGCACAGTCAGCGCAGGACGCCGGCCTGCCCCTGGGCGGCCGCGACGACCGGGCCGTGTTCGAGGGACTGCTGACCCGGCGCGAGCTCGACGTCCTCCGGCTGCTCGCCGATGGGCACACCAACAAGTCGATCGCCGATGCGCTGGTCATCTCCGACGGCACCGTCAAGTTCCATGTCAACAGCATCCTGCGCAAGCTGCACGTGGCCAACCGGGCCGAGGCGGTCTCGCGCTACCTGCGCCTGCTCGGGATGCGGGCACCGTGACCGGCTGATGGTCCTGCGCGTGCTGGCCGTCGTGTTGGCGCTGGCGGCCGCGGTCTGCATGATCGTCGCCATCGCCGGCATGGTCACCCACAATCAGAGCGCGCGCACCGGATATCTGCTGCGGGTGGCGGCGGTGGCCTGCTTCGGCGCCGCGGTGGCCCTCAACGTGATCGCCCACTGATGGCCCGCCATCCCGCCGCCGTTTTGGTCAACCCGGTGTCGAGCGCGGTCTTGTTGTCGGCCCAGTCCCAGGCGAAGATGGTCAGAATCAGGTCCGCCACAGACGGCGCGAGGCGAGCTCGGCGCCCTCGGCCAGTGCCTGGAGCTTCCCCCACCCGATTCAGCTCTCCGGCTGCCAGCCGCTGACCACCCACGCGCCGCTGGTCAGCCTGGTCACCGTGGCCAGGGTCAGGTGCCAGGCTGCCGGCAGACCCTGGTAGGCGGTGGTATTGGTGGCGGTGGTCCGCTCGCGCGTCACCACTGCGTACTGGTCGCGGTGCCCGAGTACCGGCGCCACCGCCTCCACGGTCCCGGAGTTGGCGACTCCTCCGTGGCGGAGTTCGTAGTCCTGCGCGGTCTGCGAGGCGGCCAGGGCGACCTCCGAGCGCGCCTGGCCGATGCTCATCGCCTCCAGCGCACGCATCGCGCGCGACACCGTGGTCGCCCTCCAGTTGATGTATCCGGTGGCGAACGCCTCGACCGCCAGGACCGGGGCGGTCGCGCCGCCCGACGCGGTCTGGCGCGGCACCGGGGTCGGGACCTCGTGGGAGCTTTGAGTGGCGGTGGCCGTCGTGGTCTTGGTGGTCGTCGAGCTCGCGGTCGACGCCCGGCCCGGCAGGCTGCAGCCGGCGGGAACAGCGGCGAGCGCAAGCACGACGGCGGCCGCGGCCGGCATCCTGCCGGCATCACAGCCCCACCGGGTGGCGGGCCACGAAGCCGGCCGCGCTGCGGACCAGCGGATGCCAGCCGATCCCGGCGCTGCCGTCCTGCGGCCCGGCGGCGTTGTGGGTGTCCCAGCGCAATCCGGCCACGTACATGAACACGTGGTCGGCGCTGGCGTAGATCGTCACCCACCGGCCCGGGCCGGGCAGCCCGAACGACTCCAGCGTGCCCGAGGCGGCGTCGTAGGTGACCGGCAACAGCCGCCCTCCGTACAGCAGGTGCTCGACACTGCTGGAACAGTCGTAGGCGGAGGCGATCTGATCGAGCGGGAGGCCGTGGCCGCCGCCGTACAAGTACGGCTTGCCGACGATCTGGTTGCCGGCGGCGATGATCCCCTTGACGGCGGCGGGCGCATCCTGGGGCGCGGCGGCGCGGCCGTCCGGCAACAGGCGCGCCCGCTCCCCTGGCGTCAGCGGGACCGTGCCGGGAGCGGACGTCGGCGAACAGGTGGCCTGCGGCGCCGCAGACTGCGCCGGAACCGCCTGCCCGAGCGCGTCGCCGGCTCCGGTTCCAGGCGTGCGGGCGACGCGAACCGGCCCGGACCACAGCCCGTTCTCGTAGGGGATGCCCAGCGCCCCGGCGAGCTGCCACCACAGGTCGATCACCCGCGGCAGCCCGTCCACCGGGCCGCCGCCGAACCCGAAGTCGCGCTTGTAGGCGATCGCCGAGTGGCGGCCCCAGGAGATCCGCAGCGGGGTCATGTACGGCAGCCCGCCCATCGCGGTCGCGGTGGCAAATGTGTAGCCACCGAGCTCGGCGTAGCTGTCGGGATGGGCCAGCAGACTCGCCCCCGACGCGCCCACCGAGCCGCTGCTGGGATCGCCGGCGCCGCCGTACTCGGTGGCGCCGACCCGGAGGCCGGTTCCGGGCGGACCCAGAGTGATTGAGCCGGCCCCGGCTGTGGCCCCCGCGCATTGGCCACCGGCCGGGGCTGAGGCCGTCACCAGCAGCATCACCAGCACTGCGAGGCCGGCTCCGGTGGCAACCACGGCAGCCAGAGCGCCCGTCACCACCAACACTCCCGTTGCCGTTCTGCGACCGCTCGGCGACATCGCCCGCAAGCTAGGTCAGCGCGGCCGCGGCGCGGTGCAAAAGACACCGATTTGTTACAGCCGGGGTGCCGGCGAGTTCCGGATCGTCGGCTGACTCAGCGCAGCCGCTCACGGATCTCTGCAGCCTCGCTAACTTAATTCGGTCATGCCTCGCATCCTCGACGTAGAAGGCGCGCTGCTGCTGCTGGAGCTGGAGCCGCCGTTTGATCAGCGCGCGGTGCAGCTCGCCCGGCGGCGGATGGCCAAGCGCTGGCATCCCGACATCGCCCCTCCGGGGCGCCGCCACGAGCACCAGAGCCATCTCCAGGCGATCAACGAGGCCGCCGACGAGCTCGAGCAGCTCGCCGAGTCATCGCGCGGGGGCCGGGTCACCCGCAACGCGGTCAAGGCCTCGGCGGCGGCCACGCGCCGGGCCCGGGCCGACGCCGGCCGGCGGGCGTATGAGAACGAGCAGCGCGAGCGCGCCGCGGCTGAGGACCGAGCCAAGCACGACCCGTTCGGCTCCCGCGTGCCCGACCACTCGGTCGTGCACCGCTACGCGCGCTGCCTGTCGTACCCCGAATGGGGCGTCGGTACGGTCACGGGGATCTATTTCTCAGGCGACGAGGTCGACCTCCAGCAGTGGGCGCGGATCACGTTTCAGGTCGGAGTGCGCACGGTGCCGGCGGGGTCGCTTCAGTTCGTCGACTTCTCCAAACCCGATCCCGCCGCCGACCGCGTCCAGCGGTTCATGACCGCCGCCCAGCACGCTCTGGCCGAGGGCGAGCCGGCGCTGGCCGCCCAACGGCTGGTCTACGCCCGCGACGCCGAGCCCGACAACCCCGCCGTCCTGCGGCTGCTGACCGTCGCCTTCTGGCAGGCACGCAACCTGCCGGCGGCGGCTCGCACCGTCCGCGACTGGGCTCGAGTCGACACTGACCGGCCCACCCCGGAGCGGTTCGCCTCGCGCATCTACGAGGACATGGGCGCGTTTGACCTGGCCGCCGATGCCGCCGAGCGCGCCACCGAGCGGGCGCCGGCCGATGCCTCGGCGTGGGAGCGGCTGGGTCGGCTGCGGCTGCGGCTGATGGACCGCCAGGGCGCGATCGCCGCGCTCGAGCGGGCTCGCCTGATGGGCCCGTCGGTGGAGGGCCTGCTCGACCTGGCCCTCGCCAACCACCTGGCCGGCGATGTCGGAGCTGAGGTGTCGGCGGCCGAGGCGGCGACGGCGCTGGATCCCGAGTCCGCCTCGGCGTGGTCGACCTACGCTCACGCGCTGGCCCGTACCGACCGAATCGCCGAGTGCGAGGAGGCGTGCCGCCGCGCGCTGGCCCTCGGCAGCGATCCCGAGGTGAGCGACCTGCTGGCCCGGGTCGAGGCCTCCGCCCCCCGGGGCCTGTCGGAGCGAAGCGCCGCCTGACCGATCAGCCGGCCGCGGTGAACTCGGTGAGAGCGGGACCGTCGGCCACGGCGCTGCGGTTGCGCCCGGTGCCCTTGGCCCGATACAGGGCGCGGTCGGCGCGGTCGAGCAGCGCGGTGACCGTCTCGGAGCCGTCCCAGCAGGCCACGCCGGCCGAGCAGCTCTGACCGTCGGGCATCGCGGCCCGCAGCCGCTCGACGACTTCGAGCGCCTCGTCCAGCGGACAGGCCGGGAGCGCGAGCGCGAACTCCTCGCCGCCATAGCGCGCCAAGATGTCGGTGGGGCGCAGCTCCAATGACCATCGGGCCGCGACCTGCATCAGCAACTCGTCGCCGGTCTGGTGGCCGCGGGTGTCGTTGTAGCGCTTGAAGTGGTCGAGGTCGAGCATGGCCACCGACAGCGGTTCCTCGCGGCGGGTGGAGCGCCGCAGCTCGCGCGGCAGCTGCTCCTGCCACGCCCGGCGGTTGGGCAGCGCGGTGAGCTCGTCAGTGCGTGCGGTCGCCTCGAGCTCGCGCAGCAGCTCGATCCGCTGCAGGTTCACGGCGAAGTCGACGGAGAGCAGGTTGACGAGCGTGGTGACGGACGGGTCGTCGAGCCGGGCCGGGTCATCCCAGGACAGCTCCAGAACCGCCATGGTGCGCCGTTCGTGGACGATCGGGTGCCACAACCAGGCGACGCAGGGCTGGTCGCCGGCCGTCCGCGCCCGCTCGGAGGCCAGCGCGGGAGCGCGCCGGGTGACCGGCCGTCCGGTGTGGAAGGCCTCGGTCACGGCGGCCGAGGGCCCGCCGAACGGGACCCGGTCCTGAGCCGGCCCGCCGGCACCCGAGGTCACCTGGAACGGACCTCCCTGGCCAGTCGGCTCCCACAGAAAACCGCGACAGGCACCGGTGATACGAACCGATCCCTGGCAGACGGCCAGCCGCACGGCGCCCGGGTCCGACAGCGCGGCCAGCTCGTGCCCGAGCTCGGTGACCTGACCCAGCGTCGTCGCCGTGGCGGCGGCGTCGCTGGCCTGACGGCGCGCGCGAGCGACGAGCGTGTCGATGAACACCCCGGCCACGATCAGGGTGGCGACCGTGGTCAGCCAGCTCGCCACCACCGAGGTCGGGGGATGGACGATCAAGGTAACCGCGTACAGGGCGGCCACGAAGGCCACGTGCCCGACCGCCGCCCGGCGGCTGAAGAAGCAGAAGGCGAACAGATCGACCCAGATGAACCAGACCGAGTAAAAGCTCGACGACTCGCCGCTCAGCAGCACGGCGCGGGTGATCAGCAGCGCTCCCAGCGCCAGGGCCACCTGCAGCATCCAGGCCCGGAACCGGCCGGCGCCCACCAGCAGCACGAGGGCCCCCAGACAGGCGAGCCCGACGTTCGAGTACAGCCCGAGCAGATCGGCCTCACGGGGATGCGGGAACTGCAGCGAGACCAACCCGATGGTGGCGCCGGCCAAGAACAGCAGGCCCAGCGCACGCGCAGCCAGCCGATTGTCCTCGTCGAGAGGGTGTCCGCCGGACAGCCAGTTCGCAGTCGCCATGTTCACCAACCCACCTCGGACAGGAATCGGCAGAATCGGCCGTCGCCTAAAGGCAACGGGTCTCGTTCTGCAGGGGCCCGCGCAGCAGTCCGCTGGCTCACGGAGGGCGGTCGCCGAGCGCGAACGCGTTGCTCAACGATTAGCGTATGCCCGACTCACGGAAGGACCGGTCCGAGGAAGAGAGGAAAGGCAATGAGGGGAATGTCGATGAGATTTGCGGTTGTCTCGATGCTGGGGTCAGCCGCGGTGCTCGCGGCGGCCGCGAACGCCGCCACCGCCGCGCCGGTGCGGATCGCCTACGAGACGAGCGGCCGCCAGGAGCAGACGCGGGTTGTGAACTCCAACGGGAGCGGGCGCAAGCTCCTCGGCACCGGCCAGGAGCCGTTGGTCTCGCCAAACGGTCAAATGGTCGCCGCGTCCCCGGTCGGCTCGCACGGACATGCGCTGGTGGTCTATTCGACGGTCGGGAAGCCGACGCAGGTCTACCTCAACCTCGCCCAGGCCATAGCGACGGCGCTGTCCTGGTCACCTGATTCGCGTTATCTGGCCGTCGACTTGGAGGACACGACGGCGTCATCCACGGCCTCCAACCCGGGGGCCGGTGGTGTGGCGATCGTCGACACCACGACGGAAACGGTCAAGCGGATCGCTCGGGGGTTCGTCTGGGGCGCCAGCTTCGATCCGGTGCCCAACGCCTCCGATCGACTGGCCTACGCGGTGTCGGGCGCTCACAAGCTCAATTCACCGACCGAGATCTACGCCAGCAACGCCGACGGCAGCGCCCAGGCGCAGATAACCCACGGCGGGCGAAGCCTCAATCCGGTCTGGGGCCCAAAGACGATCGCCTACGACCGTCAGCGTTTCCGGGGCGACAACGCGCCCGCCTACAACATCTGGCAGATGAACGGCGACGGGTCCGACCGCCGGCAGATCACGCACCTCCGCGTAGGACCGCTGCTCGACGGCCTCATCCCGCTCGCCTGGTCTGCCAGCGGGCGGCGGATGGTGGCCGAGTTCGTGGGTGAGGACACCAATGAGGGTTACACCGTCTCGGTTGTATCCCGCACGGCGAAGCCGATCAAGGTGGCCCACCACAACTCGGTGGAAGCCAACGGCATCTCGCGTAACGGCAAAACCGTGCTGGTCACGCTCGACGCCGGTGAGAATCCCACCGCCGTGGGTCAGATCGCCACGATTCCGTTCTCAGGAGGTCGTCCGCGGGTGCTCGCCAGGCACGCCGGCTTCGGCAGCTGGAACGGCTGAGAGGCGCCGCTCAGGAGGAGGCGACCGAGCCCTCGCGCCCGCACACCGGGCAGGACTCGTGGACGGCCAGCGGGCGCCCGCCGCAGGCGGGGCACTGCTCGACCTGCTCGAGCACGCCGAGCAGCTCGCCAACGCGGCAGACCAGCAGCCGCTCCTCGTCGATCTCCACCCAGGCGCCGGCCGAGGCGGGGAAGACGACGTGGTCGCCGGGCTTGACCGGCATGTGGACGCCGACGTGGTCCCACCAATCGAGACCAGGGCCGACGGCCAGCACGATCCCGTGCTGGGGCGGAGGCTCATCGGTGCCGGGCGGCACCACCAGGCCCGAGCGCCGGATGCGGTCGGGATCGAGCTCCTTGATCACGACCCGGTCAAACAGGGGGCGAAGCTGGCTGCGCATGGTGCTTAACCATAGGCGGGGAGACCCGGACCCGATTGCCGACCGGCGACGCCGACGCCGATTCGATCCGGCCCGCTACCTAGGCTGTCCCGATGCGCCTGATGGTCGCCCGCTGCTCGATCGACTACTCCGGCCGGCTGGAGACCCATCTGGCCGAGGCCACCCGGCTGCTGATGTTCAAGGCCGACGGGACGTTCATGGTGTGGTCTGATCACGGCAGCCAGAGCGTCAAGCCGCTGAACTGGATGACGCCGCCGACGGTGGTCGAGGAGACCGAGGCCGGCATCGTGGTCCGCAAGCACGGCAGCGAGGACCGCCTGGAGATCCAGATCGCCGAGGTCCTGTCCGACGTGGCCCACGAGATGGGCTCGCCCGAGACGGAGGTGGCGCTGGCCAAGGATGGGGTCGAGGCCCACCTGCAGGAGCTCCTCGCCGAGCAGCCCCACTGGTGCGGGGAGGGTTTTCGGCTGGTTCGGCGCGAGTGGCCGACCGACATCGGACCGGTCGATCTGATGTGCCGCGATGACGACGACGGCTGGATCGCGGTGGAGATCAAGCGGATCGCCGGCATCGAGGCGGTCGAGCAGCTGACCCGGTACCTGGACTCGGATCCACCTCGACCCGGCGTTCGCGGACTGCCGGGGGGTGCTTGCCGCGCAGGCGATCAAGCCCCAGGCGCGGGTGCTGGCCCAGGCGCGCGGAATCGACTGCGTGGAGGTCGACCTCGCGGTGCTGCGAGGCGAGCGCGAGCCAGAGCTGAAATTGTTCGCCGCATGAGCGATTCAGACACCGCCGTCATCACCGAGCGTCGCGATCGGGTGCTGGTCATCACCATGAACCGGCCCGACCAGCGCAACGCCATCAACGCCGCTCTCGCCCACGGGATCGGTAACGCGCTCGACCAGCTCGACGCCGACTCCGAGCTGTCGATCGGGGTGCTGACCGGCGCCGGCAAGGGGTTCTGCTCCGGCATGGACCTGAAGGCGTTCGTGGCCGGCGAGTCCCCCCGGGTGGGCGATCGCGGCTTCGCCGGGATCACCCGGCGAGCGGCCGACAAACCACTGATCGCCGCGGTTGAAGGCTTCGCCGTGGCCGGCGGGCTGGAGGTGGCGCTGTCGTGCGACCTGATCGTGGCCGCCCGGGGCGCCCGGCTGGGCATCCCCGAGGTCAAGCGGTCGCTGGTCGCCGCCGCCGGCGGGCTGCTGCGCCTGCCCCGCGCCCTGCCCCGCAACGTGGCCATGGAGATGGCCTTGACCGGCGAACCGATCAACGCCGAGCGCGCCCACGCCCTGGGGCTGGTCAACCGCCTCGCCGAGCCGGGTCAGGCTCTTGATACGGCGCTCGAGCTGGCCGGTCAGATCGCCCAGAACGGCCCGCTGGCACTGGCCGCCACCAAGCGCATCCTGCGCGAATCGGTCGACTGGAGCGAGGCCGAGTTCTTCGATCGCCAGGACGCGATCGCCGACCCGGTCAGCGCCTCAGAGGACGCCCGCGAGGGCGCCACGGCGTTCGCGGAGAAGCGCGCGCCGGTGTGGAAGGGCCGCTAGCGGCCGGCCGGCCCGACGAAAGTCTCGGCCAGGACGGGGGGCTTTCGAACATCCCGATCAGGCCAGCCCGGCTGGCAGCGCTTTCCCGCCAGATGTGACGGGTTTCTGCTGCCGGCCAACCCGAGGGCCGGCGCCCCCTCCGGGCTGCAGTTCGTTCCGGACGTCAGTACACGTCGGCGCTCTCGCCCCAGGCGGTCGCGACCAGTGTGCGCGCCCCGCCGCGGTCGCGGTGCTCGCACAGGTAGATGCCCTGCCAGGTCCCGAGCGCGAGCCGTCCGTCGGACACCGGCAGCGTCAGCGACGGACCGAGCAGGGCCGCCTTGATGTGAGCGGGCATGTCGTCGGGACCCTCGAGCGTGTGGCTCCAGTAGGGCGCCCGCTCGGGCACCGCCTGGTTGAACCAGGCCTCGAAGTCGCGGCGCACGTCGGGGGAGGCGTTCTCGCTCAGCGCCAGCGAGGCCGAGGTGTGCTGGATCAGCAGGTGCAGAACGCCCACCGCCAGGTCGCCGAGCTCGGGCAGCGCGCGCAGCACCTCGCCGGTGACGAGGTGAAAGCCCCGCGGCCGGGCCTCGAGCGTGATCTCCCGCTGGATCCACCGAGGCACTAGAACTCCGGCAGGCGCGCCACCCGCATCTCCACCCGTTCGCCGTGGAACGGCACCCCCTCGCGCATCAGCAGCCGCCGCTGGCGGCGGCCCTTGGCCAGCGAGCCGTCGGCCCGGACGACCCGGTGCCAGGGCACGGCCGGGTCATCGCAGGCGTGCAGGACGGTGCCGGCGAAGCGCGGCGCCCCCGGCGACAGGTCGCCGTAGGTGCGCACGAAGCCCTCGGGGATCAGACGCACGCGCTCGAGGATCACGGCGGCCCGGCCTGTGGTGCAGTCCATGCCCGCCAGCATGCCATCCAGCGCCACCACCGGGCGGCCGGCGGCGTCACAACGTCAGCACGATCTTTCCCCGGGTGTGGTTGCGGTCGAGCTCGCGGTAGGCGTCGGCGACCTGATCGAGCGGGTAGACGTTGGCGATCGGGACCTCGAGCTCGCCGCGGTCGATCAGCGCCGCCAGCTCGGCCAGGGTCTGAGCGCTGGCGCCGGCGGCGTTGCCGTCGACCTTGACGCCGTACTTCGCGCTGGCCTCGAAGTCGGCGATGGTGTCGATCCGCTCCGGCGCCACACCGAGCTCGAGGGCGAGCTCGACGTAGCCGCCGCCCACCGTGTCGATGAACGCGTCCACCCGGCCGCCGGCGGCCGCGCGGATGCGGTCGGCGACGCCGTCGCCGTAGCTGACCGGCACCACGCCGTGATCAGACAGCCACTGATGGTTGGGCTCGCTGGCCAGGCCGATGACCGTCGCCCCGGCGCGCCGGGCCAGCTGCACGACCAGCGAGCCGACGCCCCCGGCCGCCCCTGACACCACGAGGGTGTCTCCGGCCCCGGGCGCGACCGCGCGGACGGCGGCGTAGGCGGTGGCCCCGACCACGAACAGCCCGCCCGCCACCTCCCAGGGGACGCCGGCCGGCTTGGGGGTGACATTGTCGGCGTCGACGACGACCAGCTCGGCCTGGCTGGACCGGTTGTCGGTGAAGCCGATCACCTCATCGCCAGCGGCGACGCTCTCGACGCCGTCTCCGACCTGGTCGATGACTCCGGCGAGATCGCTGCCCTGGCCCGAGGGGAACGTCGCCGGCCAGCGCTCGTCCAGGAGGCCCTGGCGGATCTTGCCCTCACCGGGGTTGATGCCCGCCGCCTTGACCCGGACCACCACCTGCCCGGATCCCGCGACCGGAGGATCAACGTCCACGACCTTCAGGACGTCGATGCCTCCGTACTGATCGAATCTGACTGCGCGCGACATGTGCCTGGCTCCTTTTTTTTGGTTCTAGCTGAACTAAATCGCAAACCGGTGAGAGCTAATGGCGCCGCCTTTTCGCGGACCACGGCGTACGGCGACTGGGGGCTTCGATTCCCCGGCGGCCCGGTTCTGGCCGTGCACGCGCTGGTCGAGGGCGAGGCGCACCTGTGGATGAGCGAGGCCGGCGACGCCCTGCGTGTGCTGCCCGGCGACATCGTGCTGGTGCGGGAGCTGACCCCGCACCACCTGGCTCACGTTCCCGGCGCCGACTGCCTCGCGTTGCGGGACGTGATGGGTACGAGCACCGGCGTGTCGCGCAGCGCCACGGTCGGCGACCCGACCGACGGTTCACCGACCTCGTTCTTCTGCGGCGCCTACCGCTTCGAGGGCGATCTGTGCCACGGGTTGCTCGATGCCCTGCCCGACACGGTGCAGCTGCGCCCGGCGTCAGGCAGCACGCTGCGGGCAACGATGGACCTACTGGCGCGCGAGATGCTGCGCGACGAGGCCGGACAGCAGGCGCTGCTGGACCGCCTGCTCGATGTGGCCCTGGTGCAGATCCTGCGCGAGCACTTCAACGATCGCCTGGGCACCGCCCCGGGCTGGTTTCGAGCCTCGGCGGATCCCCGCGTCGGCGAAGCGCTGCGGGCGGTGCACGCCGACCCAGCCCGCCAGTGGACGGTGGCCGACATGGCCGAGCATGCCCCGCTTTCGCGCTCGGCGTTCGCTCGGCGGTTCACCGATCTGGTCGGCGTGGCCCCACTTGCCTATCTCAACGACTGGCGGATGGCGCTGGCGCGCGAACGGCTGCGCGACACCGACGCCCGCCTGGCCGAGATCTCAAGCTCGCTGGAGTATGCGTCCGAGTTCTCGTTCGCGGCCGCGTTCAAGCGCCACCACGGGATGGCGCCGGGCCGCTGGCGCGGCCAGGCACGTCTGCCCGTAGCGAGCTGACCGCTCCGCCATAGCGAGCTGACCGCTCGGGCCATCTCGAGCTGACCGCTCGCCGATCTGGGAAATCGCTCGCAGGGCTAAAACCCGCGGCCCTTAGCCCATAGCCTTCCTGATAAGGTCGCCGCTTCCGCGGATTTCCCCGCAATTTGCGGAGAACCGGGCGCGGGACAGACGTAATGAGCCTCCCGCGACGCACCATCCTGATCCGACTCGCCGCCGCCGCCGCGGTCGTCGCCGCGCTGTTCGCACTGGCGGCGTTGCGCCCGGCGCGATCGGGGGCCGCCAGCC
The DNA here is from genome assembly GCA_963754375.1 of uncultured Solirubrobacterales bacterium. Taxonomy (GTDB): domain Bacteria; phylum Actinomycetota; class Thermoleophilia; order Solirubrobacterales; family Solirubrobacteraceae; genus Palsa-465. The sequence goes on along the minus strand of CAVWFX010000010.1, from coordinate 220,346 downwards.
TCGGCCAGCTCAACGATCAGCTCAACAGCGAACAGGCGCACCAGCACAGCCTGTCGTCGAGCATCGCCTCGCTGAACCACCTGATCGCGGGGCTCGACAGCCAGATCGCCCTGGTCCAGCAACGCGAGGCGGCGGTGCGCGAGGAGCTCACGCAGGACCAGGTCACCCTGTCCCGAGTGCAAAACGAGCAGAAGGCCGAGCGCAAGCTGCTGGCGCGGCTGCGCCAGCGGTTGGCCGCCGCGCAGGCCCAGTTGGCGGCCCAGCTGGTGTCGGGCTATGAGGACGCCAAGCCCGACCTGGTCACGGTGGTGCTCAACGCCCGCGGCTTCAACGATCTGCTGGACCAGATCGCCTACCTGGGCAACGCCGAGAAACAGCAGCAGACGCTGATCACGGTGACCCGCCGGGCGCGGGCGGCGGCCAATGCGGCGGCGCGGTATCTGGCCAAGCTCCAGGCGACCGACGCCAGGATCACCCATGAGACCTACCTGCGTGACCAGGCGCTGAAGGGCATGAACGCGTTGCTGAGCGCCAAGCAGGACGCGCTGGCAAAGGCGCGGTCGGCCCAGCAGGCGGCGCTGGCCGCCAGCCGCCAGCGCAGCGGACATCTGCAGTCCGAGATCAGCAAGATCCAGGCCCAGCAGGCGGCCGCCGAGCAGGCGGCCTCGTCGTGGAATCCGGGACCGGCGCTCGGGCCCACGGGCGGATGGGCCATCCCCTACGCGATCGTGCTGTGCGAGTCCGGCGGTCAGAACCTGCCGCCCAACTCGGCGGGAGCCTCGGGCTACTACCAGATCATCCCCAGCACGTGGACCGGATTCGGCGGCACCGGCCCGGCGGCGTACCTGACTTCGAAGTCCGAGCAGGACGCGGTCGCGGCCCGGATCTGGAGGGGCGGCGCCGGCGCGTCGAACTGGGTCTGCGCCGGGATCGTCGGGATCCACTGAGCACCGGGCGAACGCTCTTAGTCGCACTGGTGCTGCTGGCGGCGTTCGCGGTCCGCGTCGCCTACGTCGAGCACACTCCGTTCAAGGCCGTCAACGACGCCGGCACCTACAACCGGCTGGGCAGCATGATCGCGCAGACGGGCGACTACGACACCGGCAGCGCGCCGGGGTCGGGCGCGGGTGGCTCGCGCGGTCCCACCGCCTACTTCCCGCCCGGCTACCCCTACTTCATCGGACTGGTCGACATCATCACCGGCCACCAGGCCGGGGGCAAGGCGGCGATCAAGCCGATCCGGTTGGCGCAGGCGATCCCCGGCACGGTGGCCGTGGGACTGATCGCGCTGGTGGCGCTGGAGGCGTTCGGGTCCGGCGCGCTGGCCCTGGTGGCGATGGTGATGGCCGCCTTCTACCCGGTGTTCGTCGAGCTGACGGGGACACTGGTGGCCGAGAACCTGCTGATCGTGCTCGAGCTGGCCGCGGTCTGGACGATGCTGCGTGCCCGGCGGGCCGAGCATCCCTACCCGTGGATCGTCGCCACCGGGCTGCTCACCGGCGTGGCCACACTCACCCACGAGAACGCGATCGTGTTCGTGATCCCGTTCGCGTTCGCGGCCTGGGGGGTGGCCGGCCGCCAACCCAACCGCACCCGAGGGCCAGGCCGCACCCCCGCCACCCAAACAGCCGGCCTCATGGCCGGCCCCTCCAGGTCGTCGCGCTCCTGGGCCTCGCCGAGAATGATTGCGATTCTCATTCTCGCCACGGTGATTCCGATCGTGCCGTGGACGCTCCGCAACTCGTCGCAGCTGCACCACCTCGTGCCCGTGTCCGATGAAACCGGAATCACCCTACGCGGCACCTACAACCCGGAGTCGGCGGCGTTTGAGCCGGTGCCGTACAAGTGGCGCTTCTTCTGGAAGATCCCCCAGGACCAGGATCTGCGCCACACCGCCGGGCGCTACGACGAGGTGCAGCTGAGCGACAAGCTGCAGTCGCGGGCGCTGGATTACATCGGCGCGCACCCGACGGCGCCGCTGCAGGCCGCGTTCCACAACACGCTGCGGATGTTCGAGCTGGAGGGCGAGTTCGCGTGGAAGGCGTCGGCGGCGGCGATCGGGCTGCAGGACAACGTGGCCCGCACGGGGGTGGCCGCCTTCTGGCTGCTGTGCCTGCTGGCGCTGGCGGGCGCGTTCACGCCGGTGGCTCGCGAGGCGCCCCGGTGGATCTGGGGACTGCCGGTGCTGTACGCGCTCAGCATCGTGTTCGTCAACGTCGAGACCCCGCGCTTCCGGGAGCCGATCGACCCGTTCCTGATCCTCCTGGGCGCGTGCGCGGTGGCCAGCGCGCTGCGGCTGGTCGGCCTACGGCTGGGCGGTGCGCCAGTCGGGCGTCGTCGGCGCGCGCCGGGCGTGGCCGGCGATGGACAGCTGGTCGAGGTGGTCGAGCGCCTGCCCTGAGCCGACGGCCACGCAGGTCAGCGGCGACTCGGCGCGGTACACCGGCATCCCGGTCTCGGCGGCGACCAGCTCGGGGAAGCCGCGAATCAGCGTGCCGCCGCCGGCGAGCAGGATGCCGTCGCGGGCGATGTCGGAGGCGAGCTCGGGTGGGGTCTGCTCGAGGGTGTCGCGGATCGCCTGGAGGATCTCACGCAGCGGGCTGGCGATGGCGGCGCGGATCTCCTCGCTGCGCAGTTGCACCGCGGTCGGCAGCCCGGTCACCATGTGGCGACCGCGGACCTCGAAGGTCTCCTCGGGCGCCAGCGGGATCGCGGAGCCGATGGCGATCTTGATCGTCTCCGCCGACTTGGAGCCGATCGCCAGCTGGTAGGCGTTGCGGATGTAGTTGGTGATGGCGTCGTCCATCTCATAGCCGCCGACCCGCACCGAGCGGAAGATGACGATCCCGCCCAGGGAGATGACGGCCATCTCGCTGGTGCCGCCGCCGACGTCGACGACCAGCCGTCCCACCGGCTCCTCGATGGCCAGGCCGGCGCCAATGGCGGCCGCGATCGGCTCCTCGATCAGGTGGACGCGGCGCGCGCCGGCGGCCAGCGAGGCCTCCTCGACGGCGCGCTTCTCGACCTCGGTCACCCCCGAGGGCGCGCACACGATCAGCCGTGGGTGGGCCATGCGCCGGTTGATCACCTTGCGGATGAAGTAGCGCAGCATCTCCTCGGTGACCTCGAAGTCGGCGATCACACCGTGGCGCAGCGGCCGCGTTGCCGAGATCGTCGCCGGGGTGCGCCCGATCATCCGCTCGGCCTCGGCGCCGACGGCGTGCACCTCCCCGGTGTCGACGTCCGACGCCACCACCGACGGCTCGGCGACGACGATCCCCCTGCCGCCCACGTAGACCAGCGTGTTGGCGGTGCCGAGGTCGATGGCCATGTCGTGGACCCCCAGGCTGGGGACCACGTGACGTCTTGAGTTGTCGCGACGGGAGCCGTCTCTACGGAAGCGGATCGGAACAGACTGTCAGATGCGAGCGCCCCGCGAGCGCGGAGGGCTACTTGCTGCCCTTGATCTTGCCCTTGAGCAGCTGCTCGGTCAGATAGATCACGTGCGAGAGATGAGCGTCGCCCTCCTGAGCGTCGGTGGCCACCGAGAACATCAGCTTGGAGTCATAGGCGACCACGTTGTAGGTGACCCACGGCGGGTCGCTGCCGCAGCTCGGGGGCCCGAACTTCGGCAGCTTGTGCTCGGCCCCGCAGGCCGGGGTCCCGGCAGCAGTCTCGGTGCCGCTGACGAAGAAGGCCGCCTTCCAGGGCTCGTGCCTGGAGGACAGGGTCCCGAACTCCTTGTGCTGCTGGGCGGCAGTCTTCCGGCCGGCGGCCTCGGCGGTCCTGTACACCGAGCTGAAGGCGGGGACGACCCCAACGCCGACCACCGTGTCGTAGTGGTCCTTCTTCGATGCCGTCCAGCTGCACACGTTGCCGGTCGGGACCTTGAGCTTGAACTTCAGCGTCCCGATGTCGAGCGCCTTTGCCATCTCCTCGCGCGACAGCTTGGTGCAGTTGGGGGCGCTCGGGGGCTTGGGCTTGCCGGCCGAGGCCTCGGCGAACAGGCCGAGGAACGCCGCGCCGATCAGCCCGGCGAGGATCGAGAACCGTGCCGCTCTAGACACTGTGTGTGCACCTCCGGTGGTGGAGAACCCTTTCGACGCGCCCCGCGTTGGGGCGCAGTCTCTCATCGGAAGGGCCGGGGCACCGGGCTCTTAATCGAACCGACACACAGCGCCTGACCGGCCTCACGCCGGCGGGTTGGCCAGCACGGCGAGTCCGCCGAAGCCCGGCCCGGTAGCGATCGCGGTGGCGACCGCGCCGGGAGGCAGCGACACCGCGACCGCTACGGGGCTGGAAGTGGACGTCCGGCCGTTGCCGAGCCCCCCTTCCGAGTTCTGACCCCAGCTCAGCAGCTCGCCGTTGGACGTGATGGCAAAGCCGTTGAAGCCACCCGAACCGATCGACTTGACGGCCGCTCCGGCGGGAAGCCGGACGGACATCGGCCGGTCGGCGTTGCTCGTCCCACCGTCACCGAGCTCGTCGTAGGAGTTGTCGCCCCAGGCGTACACCTTGCCGGTGGAGGTCAGCGCCAGCGAGGCGTAGAACTGGCCGGCGACCGCCGTGATCGTCGTTCCCGCCGGGAACTTGATTGCGGTGGGCGTCGGATTGCTCTGCTCAGAGCCGTCCCCGAGCTCGCCGAAGCCGTTGTAACCCCAGTCATACACCGCGCCGCTGCTGGTCAGAGCCAGGACCTGGTAGCCGACGGCCGAGATGGCGGTGACCTTAACCCCCGACGGCAGCACGACGGGGGTGGGGGTGGCGACGTCCTGCGATCCGGACGTACCGGTCCCGAGCTCGCCGTCCTGGTTGTAGCCGTAGGAGTAGACGGTGCCGTTGGAGCCCAGCGCGTAGCCGTCGACGACGCCCCCGGCGATCGCGGTGGCGCTGACCCCGGCGGGCAGCTTGACCTGCACCGGAGTCAGCTGACTCAGGCCGGTGGTGCCGTTCCCGAGCTCGCCTTCGTTGTTGTAGCCCCAGCCATAGACCTGACCGGTGGAGGTCAGGGCCAGCACGCCCATGGACTCGCCGGCGATGGCGGTGACCCTGACGCCGGCGGGCAGCTCGACGCGGACCGGCTGGTAGCTGTAGGGCACGGCGCCGTTGTCGCCCAGCTCGCCGTCCGCGTTGTAGCCGGCGGCGTAGACCGCCCCGGCGGAGGTCAGCCAGTAGTAGTCGTTGGAGCCGCTGGCGGTGGCGGTGACCTTGGTGCCGGCCGGCAACGAGGGCACCGCCGGGACGTCGCTGAACGTCTCCGACGAGCCGTTTCCAAGCTCACCGATGTTGTTGGCCCCCCAGCCGATGGGGGTGCCGTTGGCCAGGTAGGTGAAGCGGGCGGCGACGCTGACCGGCGAAGTACCGGCCGGGCCGGCGACGGTCACGTTCACGGTGCCTGTCCCGGCGGGCGCGACCGCGGAGATCTGCGTGGACGAGCGGACGGTGAAGCCGGCGGCCGGCTTGCCGCCGAACGACACGGCGGTGGCGCCGGCGAAGCCCGCGCCGGCGATGTTGACGGTGGCGCCGCCGTTGGCCCCGGCCAGCGCGGGCGACAGCGACGAGACGACCGGCGGAGTGCCGACCACGGCCAGACCGGTGTAGCCAAACCCCTGGCCGATGGCGCTGGCGGTTACCCCAGAAGGCAGGCTCAGCGACCGAGGCGTCTCGGAGTTGTCGCTGCTGCCGTCACCAAGCTGACCGTCGGCGTTCTGGCCCCAGGCGCTCACTGCGCCCACGGAGGTGATGGCCAGACCGTCGCCGGCTTCGGATCCGATCGCGGCGACCGTGACTGTGGACGGCAGGTCGACACTGACGGGGGTGTTGCTGCTGTTGGGGCTGTGGTCGCCCAACTCGCCGTCGGCGCCGAGCCCCCAGGCGAGCACCTTGCCGGCCGAGGTCAACGCCAGCCCATCGAAGGCCTCGCCGGCGATCGCGGTGACGCCGTCGCCGGCGGGCAGCGACACCGCTACCGGGGCGAGGCTCTCAGGCGCGGTGGAGTCACTGCCGAGCTCGCCGTCGGCGTTGTCGCCCCAGGCCAGGACCTGGCCGTTGGAGGCCAGCGCGAGTCCGGTGTAGAACTCGGCCGCGACGCGGGTGACAGTGATGCCCGCGGGCACGGACACCGGCACCGGCGTGGGGCGCTCCGTGGTGGTGCCGTCGCCCACCCCGCCGTGGCTGTTCAGGCCCCAGCCGTAGACCTGTCCGCTGGAGGCCAGGGCGAGGCCGCCGTAGCCCTCGCCGGCGATCGCGGTGACGACGACGCCCGCGGGGAGGGCGACCTGCACCGGAGTTTTGACCGGATTGGTGTTGCCGTCTCCGAGCTCGGCGTTGGCATTGGCGCCCCAGGCGTAGACTCGGCCGCTCGAGGTGAGGGCCAGCGCGGCGTCGGACTCGGCGGCGATGCGGGTGACTGTGGTACCGCTGGGAAAGTGCACCAGGGTCGGCGTCGTGACGCCTGCCCCCCACTGATAGACCTGACCGGTCGAGGTCAGCGCCAGTGACAATGATGTCTCGCTGCTGAGCTGAGTGACCTTGACAGTGGCGGCGAGTGTGGGCACGACCGGGGTCGCAGCGTTGGCAGTCGTTCCGTTGCCCAAGGTGCCGGAGATGCCCTGGCCCCAGTCAACGGTGGTGCCACTGGCAACATATGTGTAGCGGTCGGCGGCAACGGTAAATGAACTGTCGATCGGTGAATCGACGACCGGCGCCTGGAGGGTCACATTGACGGTGCCCGTACTCGCCGGAGTGGTGGCGGTTATGACGCCGGCGGATTTGACGGTGAACGCCGGTGCCGCGGCAGAGCCGAACTTCACCTCCGTCACGTTGGCCAGGCCGGTGCCGGTGATGGTGACGGGGGTGCCCCCATAGGAGGGCCCGAAGCTGGACTGCACCGAGAGCACGGTCGGAGCGAGGATGGCGAGAGCGTGGAACTCACCCGCCGCGATGGAGGCCCCGCTGCTGTTGGGCGGCAGGACAACGGGCGCGGGCGTATCGGAGGTTCCGCCCGCGGTGCCGGTTCCGAGCTGGCCTTCGGTGTTGTCGCCCCAGGCCAGGACCTGGCCGTCGGAGGCCAGCGCCAGCCCGTAGCTGCCCCCGGCCTCGATGTCGTCGACGGCGACATTCGCGGGCAGGGAGACCGGCGTGGGGGTGTCTGACTCGCTGTCGGAGCCGTTACCGATCTGGCCCTTGGAACCGGCGCCCCAGGCGTAGACCTGGCCGCCCGAGGTCAGGGCCAGCGCGAAGGTGTCGCCGGCGGAGATGTTGATGACGGTGGTGTTGGGGGGGAGCGACACGGGTCCGGGCGTGGAAGCGCTGGAGGTGCCACCGTCGCCGAGCGTGCCGCCGAACCCGGCGCCCCAGGACAGGACGCTGCCGGAGTCGGTGAGCGCCAGCGAGAAATAGCCCCGGGTCGACACTTCGGACACGGCAGTGTTGGCCGGTAGGCCAACCTGAACGGGTACGTCGCTCATCGTGCCTGACCCGCTCTGGCCGTCGCCGAGCTGGCCGAAGGTGTCGTCCCCCCACGCGTACACCTGGCCGCCGGTTGTCAGCGCCAGCGCGTAGTCCTCGCCCGCCGACACCGCCTTGACGGTCACCCCCGACGGCACGTCGACCAGGGTCGGGACGTAGCTGGGGTTGGTGCTGTCGTCACCGAGCTGGCCGGCATAGTTCTCGCCCCAGGCGTATACCTGCCCGGTGGAGGTCAGGGCCAACGAGAACATGCCGCCGGCCGCCACCTGGGCGGCCTTGGCGCCGTCCGGGAGCGAGACGTGCACCGGCGCGCTGTCGCTGCTGGTGTTCGAGTTGTCGCCCAGCTCGCCCTGACTGTCGTCGCCCCATCCCCAGACGCTGCCGTCGGGGGCCAGGGCGACGCTGTGATCATCGCCGCCGGCGACCTGGGTCAGCGCCGTGCCAGCGGGGAGCGGGATTCCGCGGGGGGTCGGCACCGAGGCGCTGCTACCGCCGTCGCCGAGCTGGCCGTTGAGGTCGTCGCCCCAGGCGATTGCCTGCGTGGTTGGAGTGACTCCGGTCGGGGGCGGGGAACCAGCCGCCGGGCCGGGACGCGCGAACCTGGCGGCCGACGATGCGTGGACGGCGGTCAGCGTGCCGAACGGCGCGGGGCCGCCGGGGACCCGCGTCACGGACGGCGCCAGCGGACGCAGGCCCGGCCCCGTGGCTGCCGACGCCGGGATCGCCGCGGCCAGTACGACGACCAGGACCGTGAGGAGGATGGTGAGCCGGGGCCGGTGGTGCATGAACGGTTCTCCTTGAATCTGTGATGTCGGCGCGATCACCCGTCTCACGGCCGGTGCCCTGTGAGCGCGTTCTGTGCCGACAGTCCCGCAACGTCGCCCGGCGTTACACGCCGATTGCCGGTCCGGCGGAGTCGCGACGTTTGCCGGTGCCACCAGAACAGAACGGAACGCTTTGTTCCGCACGCTATGATCGGTCCGTGCCCACTTCCCCGCTCAGCGGCCGCCGCGCCGAGGCGGCCCGTAACGACGAGCTGATCCTGGCCGCCGCCCGGACCGTATTCGTCGCCGACCCCGGCGCTCCGATCACCGCCGTGGCCAAGCGGGCCGGGGTGGGGATCAGCGCGCTGTACTCGCGCTATGGCAGCAAGGAGGAGCTGCTGCGCACGCTGTGTCACGACGGACTGAAGACCTATGTGGAGGAGACCGAGGCGGCCCTGGCCGACGACCGTGACCCGTGGCTGGTGTTCGAGACCTACATGCGCCGCCTGGTCGCGGCCGACACCAGCTCGCTGACGCTGGCGCTGGCGGGCAGCTTTGCCCCCACCGAGGAGATGACCGAGCTGGCCGAGCGGGCCAACCGGCTGAGCGCCGAGCTGTTCGGGCGCTTTGCGCCCGTGCTGCGCCCCGGGGTCGAGGTCCACGACCTTTCACTCGTGTTCGAGCTGATGGCCGCGGTCAAGCTCGGTGACGCCGCCCGCAACGCCGAGCTGCGCGACCGCTATCTGACCGCGATCCTCGACGGGCTGCGGGCCGAGAACCAAGCGCCCCTTCCGGGTCCGCCGCCCGACTGGGCGGAGATCAACGCCCGCTGGTACGCGGAATGACTGTGCGGGCTCTGTCTGGCCGTAGCGGCCGGTAGCGTGGCGGGTGTTCTATCGATGCCGCGGGGCGAGAGCGGTAGGGGCCCTGGGGTCTAGCTTGCGGGAGGATTGGAATGCTCAGACGGTGTCGGCTGGCCGCGTGCGCGGCGGTGATGGCTTGTGGGTTGGGTCTGGCGTCGGTGGCGTCCGCGGCGGTGACGCCGGGTTGGGAGTGCGTCCCGTCTGCGGTGGGCAAGGCGGTGGTCTCGGGCGGAACCGGGAACGCGCCGTCGTGTAAGGGCGGGTCGACGCCGGTGCTGGCGCCGACCTACGTTGCCAGCGGGGTCGGCGGCAAGCCGACGGTGCAGTTCGCCTCGGTGAACGTGCAGATTGTCAACGGCGACGGGAGCACCGCATCGGCGAACGGGACCGGCAACCTGATTCTGGGCTACGACGAGTCGCCCGGTGCGCAGACGGGCTCGCACGATCTGGTCTTGGGTGAGCATCAGGCGTTTACGAGCTACGGAGGTGTGGTCGGGGGCTACCAAAACCGCGTCACCGGGCCGTGGTCAGCGTCGTTTGGTGCCTACAACAAGGCCTCCGGCATGGAGTCGCTGGCAGCAGGCACCGCCAATATCGCTTCCGGCACCACCTCGAGCGCGGTCGGCGGGCGTAGAAACACGGCCAGCGGGTCGAGCTCGTCGATCACGGGCGGTGTGGACAACCAGGCGCTCGGCCTCTCCAGTGCGGTCACCGGAGGCTGCGAGAACGTGGCCGGGTCAGGGACCCTGCCAAGCCCCCTGTGCGGCGGCGGCGCCCAGTCGATCAGCGGAGGCTTTCAGAACGTGGCGGAGGGACGAGGTGACTGGATCGGCGCCGGCTTCAACAACTTTGCCGGCCCCACGTCTTTCTCGCGCTATGCCTATGGGGCCGCAGTCGTCGGCGGCCAGGACAACCAGGCCAACGGCAGCTTCAGCGTGGTCTCCGGCGGCCAGGACAACGGCGCGATCTTCGATTACAGCAGCGTGAGCGGCGGCAGCAGCGGCATCGCCTCCAGTGCGGGGGCCAGCGTCAGCGGCGGCTACGAAAACGACGCCTCCGGCGTCGACAGCAGCGTCAGCGGCGGCCGTCAGAACACCGCCTCCGGCCTCACCAGCAGCGTCAGCGGCGGGTTCACCGACACCGCGTCGGGGACTTTCAGCAGCGCCATCGGCGGCTTTGGCAACACCGCCGACGGCGCTCAGAGCAGCGTCAGCGGCGGCACCGGGAACACGTCGTCGGGCAGTTCGACCTCGATGCTCGGCGGATCGGACCGGACGCTCACCGGGCCGACGAACGAGAGCCAAGCCGGACCCACGAAGTTCGCCCCCTAACCACTCGCGAACCGGCGCCGCGCCAAACCGATGGCGCGGCGCTACGACATGAACCGCTCGTGCCAGAGCTCGAAGGTCAGCAGTGCCCAGATCCGCAGGGCGTTGTCCTCGGCACCGGTCTCGTTGGCGCGGATGATCCGGTCACCTCGCCGGGATCGAACAGCCCGCGTGCCCGGATGCGGTCGGCGGAGAGCAGCTCTCGCACCATCGGGGCCAGCTCCCCGTCGCCGCTCAGCCACGCCCGCACCGGCGCTCCGAAGCCGGCCTTCGGGCGCCAGACGATCTCCTCGGGCAGGACGCCCTCCATTGAGCGCTTGAACACGTACTTGCGATCGGTGCGGCGGAGCTTGAGGCCGGGCGGGATCGCGCCCGACATCCGCACCAGCTCGTCGTCGAGCAGCGGGACCCGAACCTCGGTGGAGGTGGCCATGCTCATCTTGTCGGTGTAAGCCAGGTTCAGGCACGGCAGGAACGTCTTGAGGTCGACGTAGAGCAGCTGGTTGAGCCAGTTCTCAGAACGCACCCGCTCCAGGTATTGATCGTGGTAGCGAAACGGATCGTGCCCGGCCGTCTCGGCGCGAAGCTCGTCCGAGAGGACCGCCGCCAATTCGTCGGAGCGGTAGTAGGAGCAGTAGGTCAGATACCGCCGCAGCGGCGAGTCACCCAGCCCGCGGGCGAACTTCATCAGGTTGCGCCGGGGACCCCGCAGCCGGCCGGGGGGGCCGAGGGTGAGCCGGGAGGAGATGAGCTCCCCCAGACGGCGCCGCGCACCCAACGGCAACAAGTCAAGTGCCCGGCCATATTGCGCGGCGAGAACTCGTGGGTAGCCGGCGAAGATCTCGTCGCCGCCCATCCCGCTCAGCACCACGGTCAGCCGCTCGCGCGCCGCGCGGCAGACGAGGTAGGTGGAGATGCAGGCTGGATCGCCGATTGGCTCGTCCATGTGCCAGACCAACCGCGGCAACAGGTCGACGACATCGGGGACCAGCGTCTCCTCGTGGTAGTCGACCCCGAACTGCGATCCCATCTGACGGGCGTACTTGACGTCGTCGGGCGTGGGCTCGTGCTGCACGTCCTCGCCTCTGAACCCGATCGTGTAGGTGGTCACCCCGCCATCGGCAGCGGCCATCTCGGCCACGATCGCGCTCGAGTCGATGCCGCCGCTGAGAAAGCTCCCGAGCGGGACGTCGGACACCATCTGACGACGCACCGCCTGACCCACCGCCTGGCGGAGCTCCGGCGCCCACTCGCCGATCGCCCGCCCATCGGGAGCAAAGCGCATGTCCCAGTACTCGCGGACCGACAGCTTCCCGTCGCGGTGGACGGCACAGTGTCCCGGCGGGAGCTTCCACACGCCCTCGAACAAGGTGTCGGGATCGGGCACCCACAAGAAGGTCAGGTAGTCAAGGACCGCGTCGCGGCGCAGTGATGGCCGTGGCATCGCCGGCAGCATCGCCTTGATCTCCGATCCGAACACCAGCCGGTCGCCGAGCTGTGCGTAGTACAGCGGCTTGACCCCCAGCCGGTCGCGGGCCAGGAACAGCTCGCTGCGCTCGGCGTCCCAGATCGCGAAGGCAAAGATGCCGTTGACCCGGTCCAGCAGGCCGGCGCCCTCACGCGCATACAGGGCGAGAAGAACCTCGGTGTCGCAATCTGAGCGAAACCGCACCCCGTCGGCCTCCAGCTCGCGCTTGAGCTCGCGGTAGTTGTAAATCTCGCCGTTGTAGGTGATGGTCAGCCGGCCCCCGTCCCACCCCATCGGCTGGGCGCCGCGCTCGGTGGGATCGATGATGCTCAGCCTCCGGTGGCCGAGCGTGACCGCAGGTCCGCGGCCGGGCTCGAACACCGCCACCCCTTCCCCGTCGGGGCCGCGGTGCGCGATCTGGCCGGCCATGTCGCGGGCCAGCGCCTCGTCGGCGACTCCGACCACCCCACAGATCCCGCACATCAGCCGCTCCTCATTCGCCGCGGGCGGTGGCGAGCGCGTTGAGCGTGACCGCCATGGTGTCGAGCGGGTCCGGACGCGTGCCCGGGTCGCCGTCCAGCCGTTGGCGGAAGGCGACGAACTGGGCCCGGTGGCCCTTGTCCTGACTGCGGTCGCTGATCGTGCGCGAGCGGCCGGAGCCGCGCAGCTCGAGGCTCTTGTAGTCATCGAGCACCGCGCTGCGCCCGGCCGAATGGGCTTCGACCAGCTCCTTGGGGTAGGCGCTGTCGGCCTCGGAGCCGTAGACGATGGTGGCCACCGAGCCGCCGGCGAAGGTCAGCGCGAGCGTGAAGCGCTGCTCCAGCGCCACCGGTGCGGATGACTCGGGCACCGCGGCGGCGACCGCCACCGGCAGCGAGCCCATGAACCAGCAGGCGAAGTCGACGAAGTGACAGCCCTCGCCGAGCAGGCGACCGCCACCCTCGACGGGATCGTTGAGCCAGTGGTCCTCGGGCAGACGGCCGGCCGCGACGCGGTAGACGAGCTCGACCGGATGGCCGCCGCGCACCACGTGCTCGCGCATGGCCGTCGCCAGCGGCGCGTGGCGGCGGTTGAAGCCGACCTGCAGCACGCCCCCGCGGGCCGCCGCCCGCAGCCGGGCCAGCTGCTCATCGTCGAGCGCCGGCGGCTTCTCGCAGAACACGCTGAACCCGCGCTCCAGGGCCCGGGTGGCGTATTCGGCGTGACTGGAGTGGCGGGTGGCCACGCACACGACATCGAGATCGTCGCCGGCCAGCAGCTCGTCGGGCGTGGTGGCGCGCGCAAAGCCGAAGCGCTCGACCGCCGAGTTGGCGGTCAGCCCGTTGGCGCTGGCCACCGCCGTCAGGGCAAAGCCGGCGTCGCGCAGCGACGGGATCAGCAGCCGCTGCGAGAAACTGCCGGCGCCGATCACACCGGCGGCGGGGGTGGCCGGATGGCGCCGCGGCGGCCGGGGGTAGCGGCCGCGTCCGGCCGCCCGTTGCCGGGCTCGGTCGGCTCGTAGGTGAGGATCAGCCCCAGCGGCGAGCGGTCTCCGTTCATCAGCTGCTCGTAGGCACCGGCGGCCTCGTCGATCGGCGTGCGGGCGGTGATCAGGTCGTCCACCGCCACCTGGCCGCCGGCCAGCAGGCCGACGAACGCCGACAGGTTGCGGCGCTCGGTCCAGCGCACGTAGCCGATCGGGTAGTCGAGGCCGCGCTCCTCGTACTCGCGGTCATAGCGGCCGGGTCCGTAGGAGCGCGAGAAGCGCAGCTCGAGCTCCTTGCCGTAGTAGGACGAGCGCGGCGGCGCCACGCCCACGTCCCCCACGATCACCACCCGGGCACGGTCGCGGGCCAGCGCGCCGGCGAGCTTGACCGGATCGTCGGAGGACGTCGCCGCGGTGATGATGATCGCGTCGCAGTCACCCGCGCCGGCGGGAAGGTCGGCGGGGTCAAGCTCGCTGCGGTCAAAGGCGGCCACGCCCGCGCCTCGGGCCCGCTGCACGAGGTCGTCGACGAGGTCGATCCCCACCACCTCGCAGCCGGCCGCGCGCAGGATCCGGCAGGTCAGCTGCCCGACCAGGCCGAGCCCGATCACAGCCACCCGCTCGCCGATCTGGGGCGCCGCCTGGCGCACCCCCTGCAGCGCGATGCTGCCCACGGTGCCGAAGGCGGCCGCCTCGAACGTCACGCTGTCGGCGATCGGGACGCAGAGATTGCCGGGAACGAAGCTGAGCTCGGCGTGCACCGCATAGCCGCCGCCGGCGCAGGCGACGCGCTCGCCCACCCGCAGATCCGTCACCCGCCCGCCGACGCCGAGCACGACGCCGGCGCTCGAGTAACCCAGGGAGGACGGTTGGTCCAGGCGGGTGCGCACTGCGTCGAGGGTGGACTTGATCCCGTCCCGGCGGGCCTTGTCGAGAACCTGTTTGGCCTGCTCGGGCCGCGCTCGGGCCTTGCCGATCAGGCTGGCCCGCGCCGCCTCCACCGTGCTGCGCTCGGTGCCGGCGCTGAGCAGGCTGGCGCGCACGTCGACCAGCACGCCGTCCGCGCCCAGCACAGGCGCCGGGACGTCCATGATCTCGATGCGGCCGTTGCGCAGTCTCTGGGTTACTTGCTTCATGCCCGCCGCGGCGAGCATAGAGGAGGTGCCGCAGCGGGGGCCGCCCGCGGGCCGATCAGCGGCTCAAGGGCGGCTGAGGCCGGCCAGCAGCTGGCGGGCGGTGGAGTGAAACCGTGCCAGGTCCCCGTAGGGGCGGGCCACGAGCATGGCCCCCTCGAGCGTAGACAGGATGGTCTGGGCCACCTCGTCGGTGGAGCCGATAAACGACAGGGTGTTGTCCCGCTGCCCGTCGACGAGCACGCCGGCCAACCAGCGCTGGTTGTCGTCGAAGAAGCGGATCACCGAGCCGCGCATCGACGTGGGAAGCGTCTGGTATTCGGCGGCCAGGATCCCGCACATGCACATGCGCTCGCCCTCCAGCACGCCCGCGTACAGGCTGGCGTAACGCTCAAGCTTCTCGCGAGCGTCGGGAGTGTCGCGGTCGATCCGCTCCAGCGCTTCGGTGAAGCGCTCGGAATAGCGCGTGATCAGCGCCTGCCCGAGCTCGGCCTTGCCGCGGTAGTGGTAGTGCAGACTGGCCGTGGTGATTCCGAGCTCCTTGGCGATGTCGGCGTAGCTGAAGTTGCTGAAGCCGCGGGTCTGCACCAGCCGCTCGGCAATGTCGAGGATCCGCTCCGCGGTCCGGTTCTCTGTCTTCTCCGGGATCGCCATCGTCGTGGGGGAACTTCGCCTTGACACCTTACCTACTAGGAGATAAGTTCCTCCGTCAGAGACAGCTTATCTATTAGTAGATAGGCCCGACCTATTGCGAGGGGGTGCACCGATGGTGCCGACCAGCGGCTATACCATCGCCCACAGCGAGGAGCTCGAGCGGACCGGCAATTGGACCTTGGTGCGTCGCTCGCTCGGCTGTCGGGCGTTCGGCGTCAACCTGGTGGAGATCCAGCCGGGCGAGTCGATTCCCGAGCACGATGAGATCGTGCGCGATCAGGAGGAGCTGTTCTTCGTGCTGTCCGGTTCGCCAGTGCTGGTGATCGACCGCGCGGACCACCCCGCCCGCGCCGGCACGTTCGCCCGGGTTGACCCCGCGCATCGCCGCACCGTGCGCAACGACGGGCCGGAGCCGAGCTCGGTGCTGATCGTCTCGGCGCCGACGACCAGCGGTTATGAGCCGATGGACTGGGCGTGAGCTCGCCCTACCATCCGGAAGCCCGCCGCCTCCAGGACCGCTTCGATACGCGCCGGCTGGCCGACCGTCTCGACGAGAAGTTTCTGTCGCGCCCGGTGATCGACGCCGAGGACCGCGCCTTCATCGAGCGGATGGACATGTTCTTCCTGGCCACCGCCGACGCCGAGGGGCGCCCGCAGTGCTCTTACAAAGGCGGCGACCCGGGCTTTGTGCGCGTGCTCGACGAGCATACGGTCGCCTTCCCCAACTACGACGGAAACGGGATGTACCTGTCGATGGGCAACCTGCTCCAGAACCCGCACGTCGGCATGCTGTTCATCGACTTCGTCTCCGCCCGGCCATCGCGATTGCGGCTCAACGGCATCGCCGGCATCGACGAGGACGACCCACTCACCGACCACTATCCGGGCGCGCAGTTCGTCGTGCGGGTGCATGCCACGCAGGTGTTCCCCAACTGTCCCCGTTACATCCACCGCATGGAGCTGGTGCAACGCTCACGGTTCGTGCCCAGCGCCGACCACCAGACACCGATTCCCGACTGGAAGCGGGCCGCGTGGGCGTGCGACGTCCTGCCCCAGGGCGACGCGGCGCGCCGGGAGTGAGCGCGGCCCCGGCGGGGTTCAGGCATCCTCCGTGGCACTGGCCAGCAGATGGGCGAGCGCCTCGAGCATCGGCGCCTGCACCCATCGGGGGTGAGCGGCCCGGTTGACCCAGAAGCGCTCGCGCTGGAACACGAAGGCGCCGTCGCGCCGGCTCAGCCGGGACTGCGTGTAGCGAAGCACCGCCCAGCGCCGCTCGGCCGGCCCCGGCTCCAGGGACGCCGCCCGCGACAGCGTCTGGATCGCCTGGGCCGCGCACTGGCCGTCGACGGGGTAAAGCGAATCGGGCTTGTAGCGGGGTGCGCCGTCATCGTCGATCAGCCGCTCGGCGTAGAAGCGAAGGCCCCGGCGCCAGGCCCGCTCGGCCTCGGCGCCGCCGACTCCCGCCTGCACGCAGGTCAGCAGGCTGTCGAGTACGTAGCCGGTGTGAAAGCCGTCAACCCAGTCCAGGTGCGACTCCTCGCCGTAGGGCCAGGACCCGTCGGGCCGCTGGCGCGCCACCGTGTACCGCACGCCGGCATCGGCCGCGGCCACGAAGTCATCGCGGCCGAAGGCCTGCCCCAGCCGGGCCAGCAGGGCGCAGATCAGCATGCTGGCGTTGTGGATCGGGGTCCGGTCGCCCTCCAGGTAGCCGAAGAAGGCTCCCCCCTCCGGGCCGGCCGCCGGCGCCGGCGTCTGGGGCACGTGGCGCAGGAAGAACTCTCCGGTGCCCAGGGCCAGCTCACCCGCCGGCTCGACCCCTGCCAGCTGATACGCGTCCAGCAACCCGAGCCCGGCGAACGCGGTGGCGATCGTGTTGGGGTCGGTGCGGGGATAGAAGAACACCCGCGTCTGGACGTCGAAGTGATAGCCCCAGCACGGCTCGGCAAAGCGGGTCAGGCGCAGCCCGGTGAGCTCGGCGATGCAGCCCGCGAGCTTGGCGCGCGCGTCCGCGGCGGGGAGAAAGCCGTTGCGGGCGTACGCGGAGATGGCGTGGGCAAGGGCGGCGGCGCTCAGACCCGACGGGATCCGCAGCACCGGGCGCAGATTGACCGGTGAGCGCTTGACCGCCTGCGTGAGCACCCGTAGGGCCAAGGGCGAGCGCCCGCGCAGGGCCGCGGTCAGCGCGGTCGCATTGAGCGCGTCGTAGGGGTCGGTGCCGCGCCAGCCACTGCGCGCGCCCCAGCGCTCCAGCCGCACCGCCGCCCGGCGGGCGCTTTCAGCGTCGGTCACAGGACCGCGGGGCGGGCCCGGCCGGCGGCGGCGGGATCGTCGGCAGAGAGCGACGCCGACGGCCCGGCGAGCACGTCGGCCACGCGCTCGGCGGCACGCCCGTCCCAGCCCGGAGGCGGTGGAGCCGCCTCCGGAGGCGGTGCGGCCGCGGCCCGGTCGCGGTCCCGTTGCGCCAGCGCCGGGAGGATGTCGGCGATGCGGGCCGGATCGAGGCCCAGGAGGGTGTTGGTCCCGGCGCGGATCGTCACCGGCCGCTCGGTGTTGTCGCGCAGCGTGAAGCAGGGGACCCCCAGGTAGGTGGTCTCCTCCTGCACCCCGCCGGAATCGGTCAGCACCGCGGCCGCGTCGGCCTCCAGCGACAGGAAGTCCAGGTAGCCGACCGGGTCGAGCACGTTGACCTGCGCCGCCACCGGCGCCAAGCTCTCCATCATCTTGCGCGTGCGGGGGTGGGCGGGGAAGAGCACCGGGAGCTCGCGGGCCACGTCGCTGAGCGCGGCCATCACGTCGCCCAGCAGCGGGCCGTCGACCAGCGCCGGGCGGTGCAGCGTCACCAGCAGGTAGCCGCCCGGGCTGGCGCCAAGCCGCTGGGCCGCGTTCAGGGTCCGGAAACGACTCTCCATCGCCACCAGGCTGTCGATCATGGTGTTGCCGACGAAGTGGATCCGTCCCGGCTCGATCCCCTCGGCGAGGAGGTTGTCGCGGCCTTCGTCGGAGTGGATCAGCAGGTAGTCGCTGAACTCGTCGGCCACGATGCGGTTGATCTCCTCGGGCATGGTGCGGTCAAAGCTGCGCAGGCCGGACTCAAGGTGGGCCAGCTTGATGCCGAGCTTGACCGCCACCAGGGCCACCGCCAGCGTCGAGTTGACATCGCCGGGGACGATCACCAGGTCGGGCTGCTCGGCCAGCATCACCGGCTCGATCCGCTCCATGACCCGGGCCGTCTGAACCGCGTGCGACGCCGAGCCGACGCCCAGGACGTGGTCGGGCTCGGGCACCCCGAGCTCCTCCCGGAAGATGCCCGACATCATCCGGTCGTAGTGCTGGCCGGTGTCGACGAGCACGTGGCGGGCGTCCGGCCGCCGGCGCCGCATCGCCGCTATGACCGGCGCCATCTTGACGAAATTCGGTCTCGCCCCAACCGCGTAAAGGACCCGCACGTGGGGCGAGGATAACGAAGGACCGCCCGTCGGCGTCAAGGCGGCGCTAAGAATCGCGGCGGCGCCGTAGAGCTTGCGTAAAGACCGGTCTAAGGCGGCAGATCGCGACGTAGCCTGGGATTAGTCGCCATGGAAATCCCTGCTCACCTCGCGAATGAGTCCATCCCCCGGGATCGCGGACGCAGTGCCGGGGGTCTGCATCTGCCCGATCGGATCAGGGTTCTTCTCGTCGCGCCCCAACTCGACGCCCGCATCGCCGCCGGCGAGGATCCGGCGCGCGACGACCTGCTCGCGTACCGCGCGCGCCAGCTCGTCTCAGACCGGTCGCGCCGACGGCTGGTCCACGGCCTGGAGCGCGCGCTGGCGCCGCCGCCCGAGCGGCCGTCCTTCTCCTCGGCGGTGTCGTGTAACCGGCAGGCCGTCGAGTTCGCCCGCGCACCGCTCGAACAACTGGCTGCCGCGCTGAGCGCGCGAAACCGGGTTCAGGCGCAGGGCGTGGTGCTCACCCACCAATTGCTGACCGATCCGTGCAGCGTGCTCTATCACCCCGCCGAGGTCGACGATCTGTACGAGGTGGCAGGCGACGCCCTGCTTGCCCTTGCCCCCGAGCCCGTCACTTCCCGTGCCCGGGAGCGGGTGGAGCGGCCTCGCGGCCGCGGCGCGCGAGCCGAGCTTGCGCGGAGATCGCGTTCACCACTGTGAGCGACCGGGGACCGGCACCCACACGGAGGTTCAACGAGGCAGCCCACAAGGGCGAGCTGGACACACCCGGTAACGGCCAGCCGCGCCGGGGGGCGCCGCCCACCCAGCGCAAGAGCCTGAACATGGCGGCCCACAAGCTCGCCTCCCCGACGGGGCCTCCGTCGGACCGCGCCCGCGCCCACGATTCGGAGGCGTCGCGCAAGCGCTTCGAGGGCCTGGCCGATTCGCACCGCGACGTGATCACCCACGGCTCGCGCGCTGTCCTGGTGCTGGGCGCGCTGGGCGTCGTGTACGGGGACATCGGGACGAGCCCCCTATACACCGAGCAGGCCATCTTCAGCAACTACAAGGCCACGGCGCACATCACCCCGGTGGGGGTGTACGGCGTCGCCTCGCTGATCTTCTGGGCCCTGATGGTGGTGGTGTCGATCAAGTACGCCGGCTTCATCATGCGCGTCCACAACCGAGGCGACGGGGGGATCATGGCCATGACGGCGCTGCTGCAGCGACACCGGGTGCCCCACTTCGGGCTGCTGGTGACGTTCGGCATCTTCGGCGCGGCACTGTTCTTCGGCGACGGAATCATCACCCCCGCGATCTCGGTGCTCGGCTCCGTTCAAGGGGTGCAGGTGGCCACGCCGGCGCTGGCCCACCTGGTGGTACCCATCTCGGTGGCGATCCTGCTGGGTCTGTTCGTGCTGCAGCGCTTCGGCTCGGCCACCATCGGCTGGCTGTTTGGCCCGGTCATCCTGGTCTGGTTCGCCGTGATCGGCGTCCTGGGGCTCAGCGAGGTGGTCAAGGACCCGGCCGTGTTTCAGGGATTGTCACCGACCTACGCGGTCCGGTTCATGGCCGACCACGGCGCCTCCGGCTTCCTGGTGCTCGGCGGCGTGGTGCTGGCGGTGACCGGCGCCGAGGCGCTGTACGCCGACCGGGGACACTTCGGTGCTGCCCCCATCCGGATGGGCTGGTTCGGGTTGGCCCTGCCGGCACTCGTGCTCAACTACCTGGGCCAGGGCGTGTTCATCCTGCACCATCCCGCCCTGGCCAAGGACGCGAGCACGTTCAACCCCTTCTACCAGATGGCCCCCAGTTGGGCGCTGTGGCCGCTGGTGGTGCTCGCGGCGGTGGCGACGGTGATCGCCTCGCAGGCGGTGATCTCCGGTTCCTTCTCGGTGGCCAAGCAGGCGGTCCAACTCGGCTTCCTCCCGCGGCTCCGGGTCCTTCACACGTCGAAGACCGAGGGACAGATCTACGTGCCGATCGTCAACTGGACGCTGTGCATCGGCGTGGTGGCGCTAACGCTGATCTTCCGTTCCTCGGCCAGGCTGGGCGACATCTACGGCGTCGCCGTGACCGGGACCTTCATCCTCAACACGCTGCTGTTCTTGGCGGTGGCCCGGCTGTTGTGGCGGACTCCCAGGCTGAAGCTGGCACCGCTGGCGGTGCTGTTCCTCACCGTCGAGGTCGCCTTCTTCAGTGCCAACGTGGCCAAGATCGGGCACGGCGCCTGGCTGTCGCTGGCGATCGGACTCGTGATTTCGATGTTCATGCTCAACTGGCGCCGCGGCCAGGACATCGTCACGCGCAACCGCGTCGCCCAAGAGGGGCCGCTGAAGGAATTCCTCGACGGGCTGTGCAACTGCGACCCCCCGCTGGTGCGGGTGCCCGGCGTGGCCGTGTTCCTGTGCCGCGACCGCGACACTACCCCGCTGGCCCTGCGCGCGCACGTCGAGCACGGCCACACCCTGCACCAGAAGGTCGTGATCGTCACCATCGACACGGTCAGCATCCCCCACGTCGACCTCGATGACCGGTTCTCGGTGGAGACCCTCGGCCACGGCCTGTTCAAGGTCTTCCACCTCTCGGTGCGCCTCGGCTATCACGACAAGCTCGACGTGCCCAGAGCACTCGAGCGGGCTCGCCGTAGGGGTCTGCTCGAGCGTAACCTCGACCTCGAGCACGCCTCCTACTACGTGTCTAAGATCACCATCACCCAGACCGACTCCCCGGTCATGAAGCCGTGGCGCAAGAAGCTCTTCATCGCCATGGCGCGCAACGCCTCGAGCCCGATCGAGCACTTCGGACTGCCGGGGGAGCGCACGGTGATCATGGGCTCGCAGGTCCCGCTCTAAGCGCCGGCCGACGATGTCGTTGCGCTGGCAGCGGGCGGCACGGCCCGAAGCAGCGCATTGCCGAGTACTGGGGCGATGAACCTCGACCACTCGGATGTCATGTGTGACTTGTCGTGGTAGACGAAGATGTTGCCCACGATCACTGGACAGACTGTCGGCGCGCAGAACCATGAAGTGGGGTCGATGCTCGTGATCTGCTCCTGCTTGGCGATCCGGAGTTCTGCCGCCTTGACCACCGGAAGGACCGTTGCGTCGCTTCGTTTGACGGTGCATGGCCGCACGTCGGACAGATGACCGGCCACGCAGTCCGGCGCCGACTGCGGGAGATAGGGCGTGTCGGAAATGAAGATGACCTGCTTCGCCGAGCGCCGCAGAAACTGGAAGATCGCCGCCAGTCCGTCTTGCCAGGGGCCGCCGTAGCCCGTTGGCACTCCGGCTTTCTGCCTCGCCAATGGCTCCGTCCATCGGGCCCAGGAGACGATCACGAGCGCCGGGTGGAGCCTGCTGATGCGGGCCTTGGCTTTCTCCCTCCACCGGGCGCATTTGCTGTTCGGGTCGTCTCGGAAGCTGACCTCGGCGGGGGTGCACCCCTCCTTGGTCATGACCACCAGGCGCCAGTGGCGGCGATTGCTGATCCAATTGAGGGCGTCAAACCAATGCCCGGCATGGGAATCGCCGAAGAGCACCACGGTGGTGTCTGAGCCGCGGTCTCCGTAGCTGCAGGGCTTGATTTGGTCCCGTCCGTATCCCAACTCACACCCGTCGGCGATGATGCGCGGAAGTGCCGACGCCATCGCGCCGAGTGGCGGGCGGAGATTCGACGGCACCTTGATCGTTCGTGCACCGGCGATCAGATCCGCCCGCAATGACGACGATGCCAACTTGTGCTGGGCGGTCAGTCTCGCCGGGGCTGCCGCGGTGGAACCGAGCGGACCGACCAGCGATCCAGACAAGACCACGATCGCAATTGCCATCGCAGCCAGCACACCTCCCGCCGCAAGGCCAAGCGCGGGCCGCCGAACGACGATCTCGATGCGACGAGTCGGCGACTCCAACAGGACAAACGACATCACCGCGATCGGCAGGGAGACGACGGCTACGGCAACCGCCTCGATCTCAGATAGAGAGTGCCCAAGCACGGCCGCGGCGAGGACGAGCGCGGGCCAATGCCACAGATACCATGAATATGACCAAGCGCCGAGACGCTGAAATGGTGGTGTGCGGAGCAACGCCTCGGCACCGAAGCGGCCGCTGGACAGCGCGCTGCCGCCGCAGATCACCGCCGCGGCGCCGAGCACAGGAAGCAAGGCCGAATCACCGGGGTACGAGGTGGTGTCTGAGAACAACGCGGCGGCGAGCGCGATACAGCTCAGCCCCAGCCAGCTGAGCGGGATCGCCAGCCGGCGGTCAAGACGAGCCACCAGCGGTAGGGCCAACGCCACCACCGCTCCCACCGCCAGCTCCCACGCCCGGGTGACGATCGAGAAATACGCCCACGAGGGAGAAGTCGCCGTCTGCCGGATCGACGCCACCAGCGAAATGGCGGCGAGGATGGCCAGGACGAGGATCACGGCGCCGGTCACGGGTCGCTGAACTCGCTCGCCTCCGCTGCGACGTCGAACTCGAAGCCAAACCAAGGACGAGACGACCAGCAGCAGCGGCCACACGATGTAGAACTGCTCCTCGACCGCCAACGACCAGAAGTGCTGGATCGGCGAGGGAGAAAGCCCGGCGTTGAAATAGTCGGTGCCCTGAGCCGCGAAATGAGCGTTGGCCCCGAAGTAGACGGCCGACGGGAGGTCGTCCAGGGCCCGTCTGGCGGCGAGCGGGTCGAGCAGCAGCGCCGATGCCACCGCGGTCACAATCACCGTCAACATTGCCGGGGGCAGAATCCGCCGGGCCCTGCGGGCGTAGAACGCCAGAAACGAGATCCGGCCGCCCGTCCGGAGTTCGCGCACGAGCTGGCCCGTGATCAGAAAGCCCGAGATGACAAAGAACACATCGACCCCCACGTAACCGCCGGGAGCCAGCCCGGCGTGCGCGTGGTAGAGCACGACCAGCACGATCGCGACCGCGCGCAACCCCTCGACGTCCGGCCGAAACCGCTGGTGCTCGCCACCCGAGCCACCGCACCGCGACCCCGGATTCGGGCGCTCCTTATCGAGCTGCGGTTTCACCGTTGCATTCATGATCGGCTGGGCGACGCCGACGCCGTGTTCCTCCGCCAGGTGGCGAGCTTAGCGGTGACCGCAAGCGCTTTGTACCGGCTTGCCGATCCGATCTTGTACCGCTTGCCGGTACACTGAGCCTGAACTTATGCCCTCGGCGCTCAACCCGTTCGTCTGGGATCGCCCCCTCGACGACCCCGCCAAGATCATCGGCATGGACCCCTTCGCCAACCGGGTCGCGCTCACCCTCAAGGCGCAGACCAACGTCGCCCTGTTCGGCCCCCGAGATACCGGCAAGACCACCTTCACCAACCAGCTCGCGCTTGAACTGGCCAGGAGCCACGGCGACGACGCGCCGCCCTTTGACGTCGTCAAGATCGACTTGCAGCGCGTGACAGCATCCCCGGGTTCATCGGCTGCGTCCATGACGCCATGGTCTCCCACCCGGTCAAGCGCGTGCGCCGCGCCGCCCAGCGTCAGATCGGCGTGCTGGAAAAGGAAATCGGGTTCGACATCAAGGTCGATCAAGGGGACGGTCAGAAGTTCGGCCGCTCACGCCGGCGCAAGACGCCGAGACGCTCCACGCGCAGCTGGTGGCGCTGCGGGCGGTCTCAGACCACCTGGTCGTGATCTTCGACGAGTTCCAACGGCTGCGCAACTGCCCGGGAGACCCGCTGTCGATCATTCGCTCGGCGCTGATGAGCCTGGGCGCCAACGACGTGTCGCTGGTGTTCACCGGCTCCATCCGCAACGCCCTGCAGATGATGCTCGAGAGCTCCGACCAGCCGATCTTCGGCGAGGCGGCCGAGATGCAGCTGCCGGAGATCGATCGCGTCGATTTCCTCGAGTACCTGGACTTCCAGTTCGAGGCCACCGGCAAGCCGGCCGACGAGGGAGCGCTCGAGCATCTGCTCAACGCCACCCGCGCCCATCCGCGCAGCACCCAGCGGCTGGCCTGGGAATGCTGGAATGACACCGCCGCCGGCAAGCCAGTCACGCTGGAGGCGGTGATGCAGGCCCACGACCGCTTGGTCCGGACGATCGAACGCTCCGAGTTCACGGCCGTGCTCGACGTGCTGATCAGCGGCGACGAGGGCGAGATCAACGAAGTCCGCGCTCTGCAGTTGATCGCCGACCGCGGCGGCGCAACGGTCACCAGCCGCCCACTGGTCACGCGCTATGGCTTCTCGAGCCATTCACGCATCCCCACGGCGCTCGACCCGGCTTCAGCGCCGGGGGCTCGTCGACAAACGAGACGGTCGCTGGTACATCGTCGACCCGCTGTTCAGCGAGTGGCTTCGGCGGGCCTCCCCGCTTGCCGATCAGCCGGCCCCCGCGGAGCCTGCGGCCTAGAAGTCCTCCTGAAGCAGGTTGCCGGGTGGATGTACCGTGGAGCCGGTACAAATCTGGCCCGTATAGCCGGTACAGCACTTGGCGCCGGTCAGCGGTCGCCGGGCGCCTTGCGCGGGTACTGCGTCACCGGCGTGCCGGCGTCAAGCGCGGTGGCGATGATCCGGTTCTGCTCGTTGGAGTGGGCGATCGGATAGCCCTCGCCGGAGGCGGCGCGCTCGGGGCGGCCGATGTAGCCGAACTGCAGGTGCTCGGGCAGGACCTGGAGCAGGCGCGGCGACATGAAGGCGCGAGCGCCCATGTTGCGCGGCTCCTCCTGCACCCACACGACCTCGCTGCAGGTTCGGGTAGCGAGCGACCAGCTCCAGGATCTCGCTCTGCGGGAACGGGTACAGGAGCTCGACGCGCCCGATGGCCACGCCGGGGTTCTCGCTCGCGCATCTCGTGCCCGACACAGGTCGTAGTAGATCTTGCCGGTGCACAGCACCAGCCGCGTGACCTGCTCGGGGTCGGCCGCCGCGTCGGGCAGCACCGGCGTGAAGCGGCCGTTGACCAGCTCGTCGAGCGGCTGGTGGCCTGCGGCAGCCGCAGCAGGCTCTTGGGGGTCATCACCACCAGCGGCCGCTGCTTGGCGATCCGCGCCTGGCGGCGCAGCAGATGGAAGTACTGAGCCGGCGTGGTGGGGTTGGCGATGCGGATGTTGCCCTCGGCGGCCAGCTGCAGGAAGCGCTCCAGACGGGCCGAGGAGTGCTCCGGTCCCGACCCCTCGTAGGCATGGGGCAGCAGCAGCGTCAGGCGCGAGGTCTGGCCCCACTTGGCCAGCCCGGAGACGATGAACTGATCGATGATCACCTGGGCGGAGTTGACGAAGTCCCCGAACTGGGCCTCCCACAGCACCAGCGTCTCGGGCCCCTCCTGGGAGTAGCCGTACTCGAACCCGACGCAGGCCATCTCCGACAGCGGGCTGTTGTGCAGCTCCATCGGCGCCAGCGCGCCCGGGAGGTGCTGCATGGCGCAGTGCTCCTGGCCGGTCTTGGGGTCGTGCAGGACCAGGTGGCGCTGGCTGAAGGTGCCGCGCTCGGTGTCCTGGCCGGTCAGGCGGATCGGGATGCCCTCGGTCAGCAGCGAGGCGAAGGCCAGCTCCTCGGCGTGGGCCCACACGATTCCCTCGCCCTTCTCGACGCGCCTCGGCGCGCTGCTCGAGCTGCTTGACCAGCTTGGGGTGCACGGTGAAGCCGTGGGGCACCGACAGCAGCTCCTCGTTGAGCACCCGCAGCCGGTCGAGCGACACCGCGGTCTTGACCTCCGGCGACGGCGTACGGTCGAGCTGGTACTCGCCGGTGGCGTGCTCGAGCTCCTTGGCGGAGGCGATCCGCTCCTTGAGCGCGTGGTGCTGATCGGTCAGCACCGACCACACCTCGTCGGTCATCTCGGTCGACTCCTGCTCGGAGACGACCCCCTGGTCGACCAGCTGGCGCGCGAACAGCTCGCGCACCGACGGGTGCTTCTTGATCACCTGGTACATCTCGGGCTGGGTGTAGGCGGGCTCGTCGGCCTCGTTGTGGCCGAAGCGCCGGTAGCCGATCAGGTCGATCAGCACGTCGTGGCCGAACTCCTGGCGGAAGGCGAAGGCCAGGCGCACGGCGCTGATGCAGGCGGCCACGTCGTCGGCGTTGACGTGGATGATGGGCACGTCGTAGCCCTTGGCCAGATCCGACGCCCAGGTGGTGGAGCGGGCATCGTCGGGATCGGTGGTGAAGCCGACCTGGTTGTTCTGGATGAGGTGGACGGTGCCGCCGACGGTGTAGCCGTCGAGCGCCTGGAGGTTCAGCGTCTCGGCCACCACCCCCTGGCCGGGGAAGGCGGCGTCGCCGTGCAGGATCACCGGCATGGCGGCGTTGGTGTCCTGGTGGGCGTGCGGGCCCTGGCGGGTGGTCTGGGCGGCCCTGGTCGCTCCGGCCGCGACCGGCGCCACGAACTCGAGGTGGCTGGGATTTGACTCCAAGCGGACGATGATCGACTCGCCGCCGGGCAGCTGGTAGGAGCCCTGGGCGCCGTGGTGGTACTTGACGTCGCCGGTGCCGCCCTGGGGCAGGGTGGTGATCGGCTCCAGCGTCGAGGAGCCCTCGAACTCGGCGAAGATCGTCTCGTACGCGGCGTCCCAGGTTGTGGGCCAGCACGTTCAGACGGCCGCGATGGGCCATCCCGATCACCACCTCCCGCGCGCCCCGGGTGGCCGACAGCTGGGTGAGCTCGTCGAGCATCGGCACGGTCATGTCCAGGCCCTCGACCGAGAACTGCTTCTGGCCCAGGTAGGCCTTGTGCATGAAGCGCTCGAAGCGCGTCGACCTCGGTCAGCCGCTTGAGCAGCGCCTTCTGCTCGGCGTTGGTCAGCGGCTTGCGGAAGGTGCCGGACTCGATCGCCTCGCGCAGCCACAGGCGCTGGCGGTGCGATGCGATGTGCTCGATCTCGTAGGCGATCGTCCCGCAGTAGGTCTCGCGCAGGTGCGGCAGCGCGTCGGCCAGGGTCGCGCCGGGCACGTACATCCGCAGGATGTGAGCCGGGATCTTGGCCATCAGCTCCGGGGTCAGCCCCAGCGGCTCGGGGTCGAGCGCCGGATCGCCCTCGGGCTCGCGGCCCAGCGGGTCCAGCCGGGCGGCCAGATGCCCGTGGGTGCGGTGGGCCTTGAGCAGCGAGGTGGCGGCCTGCACCGCGACCATCAGCTCCTCGTCGGGGACGCCGCGCGCCGCGGGCCTGCGCCGCGGCGGCGCCGCGGCGGCTGCGCGGCGGCCGCGGCGGCGGGCGCCGGCGGCGCCGGGAGCTCGGGCAGCTCGACGCCCAGGTCGGCGAACACGCCGCTCATAGAACTCGTCGCTCGCCCTGCAGCAGCGCCTCGATCCGTTGCAGGAAGCGCCCGGACTCGGCGCCCTGGATGATCCGGTGGTCGTAGGTGGAGGTCATGGTCATGACCTTCTCGGCGCCGATCATCGCGCCGATCCGCTCCAGCCCGACCGGGTAGGCGATCGAGCCGGTGGCCACGATCGTCCCCTGGCCGACCATCAGCCGCGGGACCGAGGCGACGGTCCCGATCCCGCCCGGGTTGGTGAGCGTGAGGTTGCCGCCGCTCAGGTCGTCGGCGGTCAGCGTGTTGGTGCGCGCCTTCTCGACCAGCGCGTTGTAGGCGGCCAGGAACTCGCTTGAAGCTCAGGCGCCCGGCGTCGCGGATGACCGGCACCATCAGCGTGCGCGAGCCGTCCTTCTTCTCGACGTCGACCGCCAGCCCCAGGTTGACGGCGCCGTCGTCGTGCCGGTAGGGCTTGCCGTCCTGCTCGGAGAAGTGATTGGCCATCACCGGCATGTCCTCGGTGGCCACGCGGGCGATCGCGTAGGCGATCAGGTGGGTGAAGGAGACGCGCTGGCCGGCGTTCTTGAGCTGCTTGCGCCGCTGGTCGAGCGTGGTCACGGTCAGCGTGCGGAACGAGGTGGCGGTCGGGATCGAGCGGCTCTGGTCCATGTAGCGAGCCAGGGCGGCGCCGCTGCCCTTGATCAGCTGGGCGCCGGCGGCCGGCGCCGGCTGCGGCCGGGCCGCGCGGCGCTGCGGGCCGGGGCGCCGTTTCCGGCGGCGAGCACGTCGGCCTTGGTGATGCGCCCGCCGCGGGCGCTGCCGGTGACACTGCCAGGTCGACGCCCTCGGCGGCGGCGACGCGGCGCGCGATCGGGGAGGCGTTGGCGGCGCCGTCTGGCGGCGCTCGGCGGGAGCGGCCGGCTCGAGTGGCGGTCTGGGCCGCAGCTGGGCGCAGCCGCGCTGGCCGGCGGCTGGCGCCGCGCGGGCGGCCCCGGCGCGCATCCGTCCGATCACCTGGCCCACGGTCACCGTCTCGCCGTCCTGCGCCAGGATCTCGGTGATGGTGCCGCTGGCGGGGGCCGGCAGCTCCATGTCGACCTTGTCGGTGGAGATCTCGACCACGGTGTCGCCGTCCTTGACCCGTCGCCGACCTTGACCGACCACTCGAGGATGGTGCCCTCGGTCACCGACTCGCCGCCGGTGGGGGTGACGATGTCGATCGTGCGGCCCTCGGTGCGCTCGGCGGCGGCCAGCTGCTCGGCCTCGGTGGCTGCCGCCGGCGACCGCCTCCTCGGCGCTGGCCGGCGGCGACTCGCCGGAGACGGGAGTGACCTGCTCCGGGCTGACGGCGGCGCCGTTGCCGTCGCCGTCGCCGCGCGGCGCCCGCGCTCGCCGTTGGTCGAGATCTCGGCCAGCACCGCGCCGACGGCGACCGTGTCGCCCTCGGCGGCGTGGATCTTGGTGACCGTGCCGCTGACCGGCGCCGGGACCTCGGCATCGACCTTGTCGGTGGAGATCTCGACCAGCGTCTCGTCGGCGGCGACGGTGTCGCCAACCTGCTTGTGCCACTCGAGGACGGTGCCTTCGGCGACGGAGTCGCCCATCGCGGGCATAACGACTTGAGTCGTGCCGGTTTCTACAGCCATGACCGCCTATCCACTCTACCTCGTAGTGGCTGGTACCCGCCCTGGCTCGCCGGCGCTGCTCGATCACGAATCCGATCGACCCGCAGAACGGCCCCAGGCCGCCCAGCACGGCGACGGTCACCGCCAGCCAGAAGGGGATGATCCGGGCCCGCGCGGCGGCGATGCAGATCAGCGACATGACGATCCAGATGCAGGCCGTGGGCCAGCCCCAGGATGAAGGTCTCGGGCTGGGGGTTGCCCAGCACGAAGGCGCAGACCAGCAGAGACAGTAGATCGTCGAGTGCACGAACGACGCCACCTCGAGGCGGCCGAAGGTGATGAAGCGCATGGTGCGCTCAGCTTGGCGCGTCCAGCAGCGCGGCGATCCGCTTGAGCGGCTCGTCGGCGTCGGCCGGCCACTGCGTCGGGTCCGCGCGGCCACCAGGCGAAGTCGTCGTGCTCCTCGTCCGGGGTGACCTGCGCCCCCTCGGCCAGCCAGGCCATGCCCGACCAGCACACGAGCCCGCTGGGCAGCCTGACCAGCGCCTCGATCTCGAGCCGCTCGGGCTCGACCGACCACTCCTCGCGGAGCTCGCGGACCAGCGTGTCGGCGGGGTTCTCGTCAACCTCCACCGAGCCCGCCGCCCCCAGCGCCCAGCGCTCGGCCCAGGTGGCCAGCCACGCCGCCCGCCGCCCGGCCAGCCAGCGGCCGTCGGCCGAGCGCACGATGCACAGCGCCGACAGGCTCTGGTTGGCGTTGTCGGGCAGCAGCCGCAGCGCCCACCGGATCGGCTCGCACTCGAGCTGCAGGCGGCCGTCGTCGGCGGTGAAGTCCCGCAGCCGCGCCGGCCAGCCCGTCGTGGCTGGGCGACCCCCGGCCGCGCAGCTCGGCCAGCGCCTGCGTCGGCCTCCTCGATCACTTCGTCGGTGGGCTCGAACGGCTCTGAGCGCCAGGTGACCTCGACGTCCTCCGGGCGCCACGGGCCGCGGGCGAGGATGCCGGCCGAGGCGGTCATCGCCTAAACCTACCGAGGCGCTGGCGCATAGGCTGCCGTCTGTGGAACCGCGACGGCGCAAGCACTGGGGCTGGGGCTATGAGGACGAGCAGCCATCGGCCGAGGATCTGCGCTCGGCGGCAGCGTTCATCTCAGGCCGGCTGGGCTTTGGCTCGACCGACGTGGAGCTGCCGGTGCCGCTGTCGGAGGTGTCGCTGCCGGCGCCGCGGTTGACGGTCCCCGGTGGCCTGCGCGAGATCTGCTCGACCGACCTGTTTCGAGCGCGCCTTTCACTCCTACGGGCGCTCGTATCGGGACGTGGTGCGCGCCTACCGGGGACGGTTCGAGCACCCGCCCGACGTGGTGGCGTTTCCGGGCTCGGAGGACGAGCTCGTTTCGGTGCTCGACTGGGCAGTGGAGGCGGGCGCGGCGGTGATCCCGTTCGGCGGCGGCACCAGCGTGGTGGGCGGGGTCGAGCCGCGTGCGTGCCCGAGCGCTTCGCCGGCGTGGTGACGATCGACATGCGCCACTTTGACCGCGTGCTCGAGATCGACTCGATCTCGCTGGCGGCCCGCATCCAGGCGGGTGCCCTGGGCCCGGCGCTGGAGCAGCAACTCGGCGAGGTGGGGCTGACCCTGCGCCACTTCCCGCAGTCGTTTGAGTTCTCCACCCTCGGAGGGTGGATCGCCACCCGCGCCGGCGGGCACTTCGCCACCGTCTACACCCACATCGACGACCTGGTCGAGTCGGTGCGGGCCGTGACGCCCGCGGGGGTCTGGGAGTCCCGGCGGCTGCCGGGCTCGGGCGCGGGCGTGTCCCCGGACCGGATGCTGATCGGCTCGGAGGGGGTGCTGGGGGTGATCACCGAGGCCTGGGTGCGGGTCCGCGAGCGTCCGCGCTTTCGCAGCTCCCGCGGCGTCCGCTTCGAGGACTTCGGCTGCGGGCGTCGCCGCCGTGCGGGCGTTGTCCCAGTCAGGGCTGTATCCGACCAACTGCCGGCTGATCGATGCCGACGAGGCGCTGACGACGGGAGCCGGCGACGGCTCGGCCGCGCTGCTCGTGCTGGGCTTCGAGTCGGCCTCGTTCGATGTCGCGCCGTGGATGGCGCGGGCGCTGGAGTGCTGCGGCGACTACGACGGCGTGTGGGACGAACCTCGCGAGGGCGAGGCGGGCTCGGCCGGCGGGTCGTCGGTCGGCTCGTGGCGCGACGCCTTCCTGCGGGCGCCGTATCTGCGCGACACCTTCGTGGCCATGGGCGTGCTGTCGGAGACGTTCGAGACCGCCATCACCTGGGAACGCTTCGACGACTTCTACCCCGAGTCGTGGAACGGGTCCGCAGCGCCGTCCGCGAGGTGTGCGGCGCCGGCACCGTCACCTGCCGCTTCACCCACGTCTACCCCGACGGTCCCGCGCCCTACTTCACCATCCTCGCCCCCGCCCGCCGCGGCGCCGAGCTCGAGCAATGGGCCCAGATCAAGCAGGTCGCCGCCGACGCCGTGATCGCCGGCGGCGGCACCATCACCCATCACCACGCCGTCGGCCGCGATCACCGCGAGTGGTATGACCAGCAGCGCCCCGAGCCCTTCGCCACCGGCCTGCGGGGCGCCAAGGCCGCCATCGATCCGACGGGAGCGCTCAACCCCGGTGTGCTGATCGACCCGAGCTGAGCCGCTCGCGGACGCTGGCGCAACGCCGGTGCTGAGTCCCGGGCGACTGGGGAGTTACCCATAACTATCAGGGGTAACTTCCCAGCCGACTTCCACCCCTTCCCGGTCCTCCTTCGAATGGACGCCCAAACCACGCCTGCGTGCAATCGGTATCCAGGTCACGCAGCCAGCGTACGGTTGAATCGGCGCAGCGCAAGCGGGATGCAGATGGCCATGATCACCAGGCACCACAGGACCATCGCGATCTCCGGATGGACCAGCTGCCAGGACCCGGAGGTGTGATAGCCCTGCGTCAGCGAGCGCACCGAGGCCACCAGGGAGGAGATCGGGTCCCACTCGCCGATCGCACGGGGGATCGCATCCATGCCCTTGATCGGCACGAACACCCCGGCCAGGAAGGTCAGGGGCAGGATGATGATGAAGCCCATCCCCTGCATGGCGTCGGGCGAGCGAACCAGCATCCCGAATAGGACCCCGCACCAGGTGAAGGCCAGGACCCCGAGCAGCATCAGCGCCGCCAGCTCGATTCCGCTGCCCAGCGTCAGGTGCGGATCCCAGCCGAGCGCGAGACCGAAGCCGATCGTCAACACCAGGCCCAGGACCTGCTCGCAGGCCTGACCCACGACCTGGCCCGAGATGATCGACAGGCGGCTGATCGGCATCGAACGGAAGCGATCGATCACGCCCTCGGTCATGTCGCCCGAGGTGGCCACGCCGGCTCCGATCACCCCGAAGGCCAGCGACTGGCCGATGATCCCCGGGAACAGGTAGTCCTTGTAGTTGATCCCCGGGACGTGGATGGCCGAGCCGAACACGTACAGGAACAGCAGGATGAAGATGATTGGCTGGATGGTCACGTCGAGCAGGCGCTCGGGCACCCGCGGGATCGCCCGCAGGCTGCGCCCGGTCAATAGCAGCGTGTCGCGGACGTAGCGGACCGCCACGGAACGCGATGGGGGTCTGATGGCGATGGCGGTCATACCGCTGCCTCCTGTTCTGCCGGCTCGGGCGCCTCGGCGGGATGGCCGGTGAGCGCCAGGAAGGCGTCATCGAGAGTGGGACGCCGCAGGGCGATCTCGTCGATTTCGATCCCGGCGTCCTGGACCGCCTCGGCCACGCTGGCCAGGTCGCTCACCTCATAGGGGGCGGCCACCGACACCATGCGCTGCTCGCGCGACGGCGTGATGTCAAAACGCGGCTCCAGCAGGTCCACCAGGCGCGCGAACCCCTCACTGTCAGCGGCGATGACGTCGACGCGCTGCTGACCGACCTGCGCCTTGAGCTGCGCCGGGGTGCCGGCCGCGACCTCGCGGCCATGATCCATCAGCACGACGCGATCGGCGAGCGCGTCGGCCTCCTCCAGGTACTGGGTCGTGAGCAGCAGGGTGACGCCGTCGAGCACCAGCTGGCGAATCGTCGACCACACCACCTGACGGCTCCGGGGATCGAGTCCGGTGGTGGGCTCGTCGAGCACCAGCACGTGCGGGCGGTCGATCAGCCCGGCGGCCAGGTCGACGCGCCGCTTCTCGCCGCCGGACAGGTTCTTGACCAGGCGATCGCCGAACTCGACGACATCGAAGCGCTCGATCAGCTCTCCGGCGATCAGGCGCGCCTCCCGGGCGCTCCGCCCGCGCAGCCGGGCCATCAGGATGACGTTCTCCCGGGCGGTCAGGTTCTTGTCCAGTGCCGCGAACTGCCCGGTGAGGGCGATCAGCTCCCGGACGCGGGCGGCGTCGTCGACTACGTCATGGCCGGCGACCAGTGCCCGGCCGGCGTCGGGCCGCATCAGCGTGGCCAGCATTCGGACGGTGGTGGTCTTGCCGGCGCCGTTGGGCCCGAGCAGCGACGACGACCGTGCCCACCTCGACGTCGAGGTCGAGGTGATCGACGGCCACGTAGTCGCCGAAGCGCTTGGTCAGGCCCTCAGTATGGATTGCTTTCTCTGCCATGGCGGTAAATCTACAGTGACTGTAAGAGTTCTGCAAGTGAAGTTTTCGTTGGTATTCTCCACTTAGACCCAGGGCAACCGCGAAATTCATCGCCAATGGACACTAATAAGCGCGCGGACCCGTCGCGCCGACGCGGACCACGACCCCGAGGATCAGTTGTCGGGTCCTCACGGCGATGACGTCCTGCATCGGCTGATCTCCGACGAGCTCGGCGAGGGACTGGCCGAGCTGATGCGCCGCGCCCGCCGCGCCCAGGAGATATGGCAGCGGCGGGTCAATCCCGACGAGGGACTGCGCGAGCGCAAGCGCCGCTTGACACGGCAGCTGATCTCCGACGCCGCCACCGCCATGTTCGCCACCCGTGGCTTCGACAACGTGCGCGTTGCGGAGATCGCCGAGACCGTGGGCGTCTCGGAGAAGACGGTCTACAACTACTTCCCGACCAAGGAGTCGCTGGTCCTCGACACCGCCGACGAGACGATCGAACGGGTGGCCCGAGCGCTGCGCGAGCGCCACCCCGACGAGTCGCTGGCCGACGCCGTCGTCCGTGCGCTCAAGGACGACGCGCCAGCGTTTCGCCCAGGCGCCCGACGAGCTCGTGGCCTGGATGCCCGCCTTCGGCGAGATGATCCACTCCACCCCCGCGCTGCGAGCCGCCTGGCTCGAGGTCCACGATCGAGTGGCCGAGGTGGCCCGCGACGAGCTGGCCGCGCTGACCGAGGTCGATCCCAGCGATCCCGAGCCGATGATCGCCGGGCGCGCCCTGGCCGGACTGCTGTACGTCGCCTTCGAGTCGCGCAACCGCCACGTCCGCAACGGCCTGCGCGGCCAGGCGCTGGAGGATGCGGTGGCCGCCGACCTGGATCGCGCCGCGCGCCTGCTGGAGACCGGCCTGTGGTCGTTCAACCTGCTGGCCCGCGGGGCGCGGGCCAAGACCCAGGCCCTGGAGGCGGCCAAGGCCGCCGACGAGGCCCGGGCCCAGGTGCTAAAGGCGCTGCGCCAGGCGCGATCGGCCTGGCGCGATCTGCGCCGCGACCGCGGTGGACGACGCTCCGAGTCCCAGCCGATTCAGCCGGCCCGCCGCTTCCCTATCATGCGGCGGACATGTCGTTGGGGTGATCGGGCTGGGCTATGTGGGGCTGCCGTTGGTGGTGGCGTTCGCGGAGGCCGGCGAGCAGGTGGTGGCGGTGGATGTCGATCCCGCGCAAGATCTCGGCGATCCGGGCCGGTGAGTCCTACGTCGAGGACATCACCTCTGAGCGGCTGGCCGCGGTCGCTGCCGTCGATTCACGCGACCTCGCATTATCAGCCGCTGGCTCGGACCGATGCGGTGCTGATCTGCGTGCCGACGCCGCTGACTGCTAACCGGGAGCCGGATCTCGGGCCGCTGAAGTCAGCCGCGCGGGCGCTGGGCCTGGTGTTGCAGCGCGATCAGCTGGTGGTGCTGGAGTCCACGACGTATCCCGGGACCACGCGCGAGCTGTTGGTCCCGATCCTCGAGCAGGAGTCCGATCTGCGCGTCCCCGACGACGTCAACGTCGCCTTCTCGCCGGAGCGGGTCGATCCGGGGCGGACCGATTACACGCTGCGCAACACCCCCAAGGTGGTCGGCGGGGTCACCGAGCAGTGCGGCGATCGCGCCGCGGAGCTGTACGGGATGATCTGCGATCAGATCGTGCGGGTCTCCACCCCGGACGCGGCCGAGATGACCAAGCTGTTGGAGAACATCTTTCGCTCGGTCAACATCGCGCTGGTCAACGAGCTGGCGATCCTGGCCGAGCGGATGGGGATCGACATCTGGGAGGTCGTGGACGCGGCCTCGACCAAGCCCTACGGGTTCACGCGCTTTGAGCCCGGGCCGGGGATGGGCGGGCACTGCCTGCCCGTCGACCCGTTCTATCTGACCTGGCGCGCGCGGGAATTTCACATGTCGACCGAGTTCATCGAGCTCGCCGGCAAGATCAACCAGCAGATGCCCTACCACTGCGTCGAGCGGATCGAGGGCGCGCTCAATGACGCCGCCAAAGCGATCAACGGCGCCAACATCGCGATCCTCGGGGTCAGCTACAAGGGCGGCGTCGGCGACACCCGCGAATCGCCCGCCGCTGCGGATCATGGAGGTTCTCGCCTCCCGCGGCGCGCAGATCCGCTACCACGACCCGTTCGTCCCCTCACTGCCTGATCTCGGGCTTTCCAACGTGTCACTCGAGCAGGCCGTCCGCGACGCCGACGCAGTCGTGCTGGTCACCGCCCACCCGGGCATCGATCACGCCGCTCTCGCCCGCGACGCCCAGCTATTCATCGACCTGCGCGGCGTCACCCGCGGCCAGTCGGCCCCCAACCTCGTACGGCTCTAGACCGAGGCGGCGCTCCCGTCGCTGCAGGCTCGAGCAGGCGGATCACGACTAGCGGCGCTCCTCGCCGATGAATTGCGCTGATAGCCCCTCCACCAACCGGACCAGATCCGGCGGGTCAGCGGCGCCGGCGCGCTGACGAACCGCACCGGGGTTGGCCAGCAGCGTCTTCACCTCGTCGAGCTCGGCTCGGCAGCCGAGCTCGGTCGAATGCGGCCCGGCGGCTTCCAGCAATTGCGCGAGCAGCTCGCTGACCGGACGTAGCGACTCCTCGGTCGTATCGATCAGGTGCGCGTAGACACCGTCCCGTGCCGCGATGAACCGGTTCTCCTCCAGCACCTCCTCGGCTCGGACGAGGTGCTCGGCGGCGTAGCCCTCCTCGAGCTCCAGGCGCGCGATCGACTGCACGAGCGCCAACAGCGCGGCCGTATCGGCGAGCGAGGTCTGGGCATCCATCACTCGGATCTCGATCGTGCCGAACCGCGGCTGGAGACGCACGTCCCACCACAGGAAGGTCGCCTCGGGCAGCGCACCCGCCCTGATCTGAAGGTCGACCGCCTCCACCCACTCGTCGTATGAGCTGTACCGGCGAGGCATGCCGGTACGAGGGAAGGCGTGAAAGAGGAACGTGCGCGTGGATGCGAACCCGGCGTCGTGACCTCGCCAGAAGGGGGAGTTGCCGGACAGCGCGAGCAGCATTGGCAGGTGGGCGCGCATGCGGTTGTAGAGATCGATCGCCTGCTCGGGATCGGGTACGCCGATGTGGACGTGAAGCGCGAAGGTGGGCTCACGCGCGGTGAGGCCGCGCATCGTTTGCCGGATCAGCTGGTAGCGGCTGGCCGGAGTTACCTCGGTCTCCGACCAGTCCGCCGATGGATGCGTGCCAGCGGCCCCGGCGGCCAGCCCCAGTTCGCCGAGCGTCGCGGCGAGCCCCCGGCGCAGCCGGCCCAGCTGAGCCACGGCGTCGACCACCGACTCGTGAGGATCGGTCATGAGCTCGATCGCCCCCTGATGCGTCTCGGCGCTGACGTGGCCGGACATCTCGCCGGGCAGGGCCTGCAATACGTCTTCGATGCGCTGCGCCAGCCCCCAGCTTCGCCCCGGATCGAGCAGCATCACCTCCTCCTCGACCCCGACCGTGTAGGGCGGCCTCCCCGAGATCCATTCCGCCCACTCCCCAGGTGCACGGGTCGCGTGGATCACGGGAGCACCCAGGTGTCCTTGGCGCCACCGTCCTGGGAGGAGTTGACCACCAGCGCGCCGGCGTTCCAGGCCACCCGCGTCAGCCCACCGGGCACGACGGCGACCTCGTCGCGGGTGGCGAACGTGAACGGCCGCAGATCGACGTGACGCTCGGCCAGGCGATCTCCGATCACGGTCGGGTGGGTGGACAGCTCGACCATCGGCTGGGCTACGTAGGTCGCGCCGGCATCCGGGCCGCGCAGTTCCGCCTCGAGCCGGCGGATGTCCGGGTCGGTCGCGTGAGCGCACACCACAACGCCGTGACCCCCGTGGCCATGTCGAGGCTTTACGACGTAGCCGCGCAGGTCGCCGAGCACGTCGGCCAGCGCGTCTGGATCGTTCAGATCGAGGGTCCGCACTGAGGGCAGCAGCGGCTGCTGGCCGAGGTAGAAGCGGATCATGTTCTCGACGTAGGCGTGAACCAGCTTGTCGTCCGCCACCCCAGTCCCGAACGGATTGACGATCGCCAGCCGGCCCGCGAGCCACGGTTTCAGCAGCAGCTCGGCGACCGGTGTGAGCGCCCCGTGTCCGTCCCGGAGCGCGTCGGTCTCGGTGCGGCGATAGACCGCCTTGACCGGCCGGGCTCGCTGGGAATCTCTGGGCCGCCACCACACTTCTCGGTTGCGGCTCTCAAGCTCGTCAACCGTCACCAGCGGCGCGTCGAGCTGGCCGGCCACCCAGCTGTGCTCAAAGGAAGCCGCGCTGCCGGGGCCATCGGTCAGGACCACCACGTCGTGCGGCGAGTACCCGTCGCCCCCGACCGCGGCGACAGCGTCTTGCAATGTCGTGCGCAGTGCCGATCCGACCGGCTCGTGCAACGGCAAGGGCTCGGGCATCGCGTCGAGCACGGTCGGCGCGAAGGCACCGAGGGATCTGATCACCGCCTCCCGCGCCACAGCCGCGTAGGAGTAGCCCGATGGCGTCCTCGCGTTGTCCTCGAGGACGAGGAGCTCGCCGTCCCGGTCGCGCACCACGTCGAGTCCGAGTACGGGAAGCGGCACTGGGCCGCCCGGCCAGACTCCGCGCAGCTCGGCCTCATAGCCCTCGGCACCTTCGATCACTTCGGCCGGAACGAATCCGGCCTCGACGATCGCCCGGGCGCCGTAGACATCGCCAACGAACATCGACAACGCCTGTGCCCGCTGGGCGAGGCCGGCAGCGAGAGCGCTCCACTCCTCGCTGCCGAACAGCCGCGGAACCGGGCAAACCCGGAACGGCTCGGCCCCGAACTTCGCTCCGGCGGCCTCGAGGTGCCCGTCGGCAGCACGCTTCACTGCTGCGAGGTCGACGTGTCGAAACGCTTCCAACAAAGACCGATAGAGCGGCCGAACCCGATCTGAGGCGTCATAGGCCTCCCGGCAGGCCTCAGCCGATGACCCCGGTCTGGCCGACACGGCGGTCATACGCCGTGGTGTTGTAGCCACAACTCGAGCAGCCCGACCTGCCACAGCTTGGAGCTTCCGATCCGGGTTCGCGACTCGATCGGATCGGCCAGCAGCGAAGCCACGTGCTCGGGCCGGTAGAGCCCTCGATCGCGAGCCGCGGCCGAGGTCAGGGCGTCGCGGACGAGCGCGAGCGACTCCCCCTCCAGGTGCGAGATCGCCGGCACCGGAAAGTAGCCCTTGGACCGATCGATCACCGCGTCGGGCACCAGCCCCCGGGCCGCCGCCTTGAGGACGCCCTTGCCGCCGTGAGCGAGCTTGAACTCGGGTGGACAAGCAGCCGCCAGCTCTACCAGCTCGTGGTCCAGGAACGGTGTACGCAACTCCAGACCCCACGCCATGGTCATGTTGTCGACGCGCTTCACCGGATCGTCCACCAGCATGATCTCGGTGTCGAGTCGCAGTGCCCGGTCCAGCGGAGTGTCCGCCTGGGGCCGACTGAAGTGCGAGGTGATGAACTCTCGGCTGGGAGCCTCCGCCTCGGCGGTTTGGAACGGCGGAGACAGCAGGTCCGCCAGCTCACCCTCCTCGCGGTCAAGGAACTCCGACGCGTATACGTCGTCGCCGAGGCCTTGGGCGCCTTGCAGCGGGGGATACCACGAGTAGCCGGCGAACACCTCGTCTGCGCCCTGGCCGGATTGCACCACCTTGTGGGAGCGCGAGACCTCCTCGGACAGGAGGTAGAACGCCACGGCATCGTGCGAGGTCATCGGCTCGCTCATGGCGTCGAGAGCGCCATCGAGCCCGGCAAGCACCCGCTCTGGTCCCAGCCGCCAGCTGATGTGCTCGGTGCCAAATTCGCGCGCCACCAGACCCGAGTACCTGAACTCGTCCCCCTCCTGGCCGGCACCATCGTCGAACCCGATCGAGAAGGTCGCCAGTCCTCGCTGCCCCGCCTCGGCCAGCAGCGCAACGATCAGGCTCGAATCGAGGCCACCGGAGAGGAGCACGCCCACGGGAACGTCGGACACCATGCGCCGCGACACAGCGGTACGCAGCGCCTCCAGGATGGCTTGTGCCCATTCGTGTTCACCCATCTCTTCGTCCTGCGGACGACGGGTGTACGGGGGGTCCCAGTAGGTCGTCTCAGATCGACTTCCGTCCCGCTCCACGACCATCACCGTCGCGGGGGGCAATTTCCGAACGCCCTTCAGCACGGTGAGCGGCGCCGGCACGACCGCATGCCAGCTGAAGTAGTGATGAAGGGCCACGGGATCGAGGCTGGTGTCGATTCCTCCTCCGGCGAGGAGCGCCGGAAGGGTGGATGCGAAGCGCAACGCCCCGTCCAGATGGGCGAGATAGAGCGGCTTGATCCCCAGCCGGTCGCGCGCGAGCACGAGCCGTCCACTGTCCCGTTCCACCAGCGCGAACGCGAACATGCCCATGAACCGTTCGACGCATGCCTCGCCCCATCGGTGGTAGGCCTTCGCGATCACTTCGGTGTCGCTGGTCGAGAAGAAGGAATAGCCGTACTGCTCCAGCTCGGCGCGCAGCTCCCGGTGGTTGTAGATGCATCCGTTGAACACCACGGTCAGGCCGAGCTGGGCGTCGACCAGCGGCTGTGCTCCCCGCTCCGAGAGATCGATCACCTTCAACCGGCGATGGGCCAGCGCGACGGCTCCGGATGACCAGCTCCCGCGCGCGTCGGGACCACGAGGCGCCAGCAGGGCGGACATCCTCTCGACCGCAGCGACATCCGCGGGCCGCTTCCACGCCACTTCTCCGGAGATGCCGCACATCAGCTCACGGCGACACGTGATCGGCTCCGACCGCGGCGAGCTCACGGGAAACATCCCTCTCACCCGCCAAGCCTGGCGAAAGCACCCCGACCAGGACTCCGGCCCGATGTACAGATCTAGCGCCGCGACATCGGACACCTGGCCAACGATACCGGCGAAGCTATGTGGCCCTGGGGTTGCGCTCAGGCCACGCGCATCAGCCGCTCGGCCACGCGCATTAGCCGGCTGCCGCCCGCGATCTCGACGAGCTCTCTGAACAGCTCCGTCTGCCCAGGCTGTCCGACGAGCGTCTCCGCGTGCCACTGGACGGCGAGCAGGAAGGGCAGGTCGGGTCCTCGATGCCCTCGATCGTCCCGTCCGCCGCCCAGGCGCATGCCTGCAGGCCTGCGCCGAGGACGTCGATCGCCTGGTGGTGAAATGAGTTCACCTGCAGGTGCGTGGTCCCCAGCACTCGTGCCAGCTGACTTCCCGCCATCACCTCCACGCTGTGCGTTGGCTGGAGGCCCTCCTCGGTCTGCCGGTGGACGATCGAGTCACCGACCACGTCGGGCAAGTGCTGGTGCAGAGTGCCGCCGCGGGCCACGTTGATCGCCTGGGCCCCGCGACAGATTCCCAGGACCGGAAGCTCGTGCCGCAGCGCCTCCCTGGCCATCGCATACTCGAACGCATCGAGGTCGGGCTCGGTCAAGCCAAGCTCAGCGTGAGGTTCTGCGTCGTAGGCCGCCGGCGCCAGATCCGGTCCGCCCGAGAGGACCAGCCCGTCGAACCGACTCATGAGCTGCGGCAGCATCCTGCGGCGACAGCGGCGGCATCACCACCGGCATG
Source organism: uncultured Solirubrobacterales bacterium (assembly GCA_963754375.1). Taxonomy (GTDB): domain Bacteria; phylum Actinomycetota; class Thermoleophilia; order Solirubrobacterales; family Solirubrobacteraceae; genus Palsa-465. Next base: position 178,716 of record CAVWFX010000010.1, on the reverse strand, counting down.
CCGCCGGCCAACTCGATCGCCCTGACGTAGGTCATCCCCAGCGCCATCTCAGAGTTCGGAGGCTCGCCGTGGCGACGCAGTGTCGAAAGCTCGCCAGGACGCAGCTCGGAGGTAGTGATGCCAATCAGCGGTTTCACGGCGAGACTACAGCATTCCGCAAACTGCGGGAAAATACATCTACCAGCTGGCCAACCAGGCCCGGCGCGGGTTGTCCGCGGGGCGCATGTTGACATCAGCGGCGGCGTCCGGCAAACCTGCTCGGGCTCTAGCCCTCAGACCAATCGACGGTGGCCACCGCCACCGGCTCGGCCAAGCCCTTCAACGTCAGCGATCGCTCCTCCGTCACGGCGAGCGGGTGGTTGACGTTGTCCAGGGCCGTAGCGCTGGCGATGATCTCGCCGCCGCCGGCCGCCGCCGCGATCCGGGCGGTGGCGTGGACGCCCCGGCCGACGTAATCGCCGCCCCGGTCGGTGACCTCGGCGGTGTGGACGCCGATGCGTACGCGGGGGGCGAAGCCGTGGTCGCGGCGATGGTCGCGCAGTGAGCGCTGGATCGCGCAGGCACAGGCGAGCGCGCTGTCGGCGTCGGCGAAGGCGACGAAGAACCCATCGCCCTCGTGCTTTATCTCCTCCCCCGCCGCGCTCTCAAAGCAGGCCCGCAGGGTCCGGTCGTGCCAGGCCAGCAGCGACTCCCAGTGCTCGTCGCCGAGCATCTCCACGAGCTGACTGGAGCCGACGATGTCGGTGAACATGAACGTCCTCACCGCGGTAACCGGCGCCGTGCCCAGGCCCGAGGCCAGCGCGACGATCCGTCTCGCCTCCTGAACGGCCCCCATCCGCTCCAGCGAGGCGTGGGCCGAGGTGAGCTCCAGCTCGGCGGCGTCGGGGTCACCGAGCTCGCTGTAGGCCTGCGCCATCAGCTCACGCGCCTCGGCCACCTCGTAGGGAGCGTCGAGCTCGGACCACAGCCGCACCCCGAGCCGCAGGTCCCGGATCGCCTCGTCGAACCTGGACTCCACCAGGGCGATGCGGCCGCGCGCCACCGAGGCCGCCGCTCGGACCGCCGACGTGCCCTGCGCCTCGGCCAGCTTCTCGAGCTCGGCCACCGCCGACCGTGCCAGCACCTCGTCGCCGGCAGCGACGGCGATCTGCACCGCCGCCGGCAGCACCAGCCAGCGACCCTCGCGGGCCAGCCCATCGCCCTCGGCCAGGTGCTCGCAGATGGCCCGCCGGGCGGCGCTCGGCTTGCCCTCCTGCAAGCGCAGAAGCGCCAGTCCCGGCTGGGGATCAAAGCCCAGCTCGGCTGACCGGCGGAAGCACTGCAGCGCCTGCGCGCGATCGCCCCGCCGGCGGCAGATCTCGCCCAGCTCGTGCAGCGCCCAGGCCGCCCACCGGGGACCTGCGTCGAGCAGCTCGTCGACCGCGTCGCGGGCGTCGCGCTCGGCGCGATCCAGATCGCCGCGCAGGCGCATCACCTCGGCCCGGTGAAGCCGACACAGACCGGGAAACCCGCTCACCGACTGACGCTCGCACCAGCGCAGGGCGGCCACGCTCCACTCGCTGGCGCGCGCCAGGTCGCCGCGGTTGCGGCAGGCGACAATCGTGGAGCAGAAGATCTGTCCGGTCGTCCACAGCTCCAGGCCTCCTCCCAGCGCCGCGGCCATGGCCTCATCGATCAGGGCCGTCCCCTCGCCGATCCGCCCGGCCAGCAGGCGGGCATGACCCAGCGCCAGCCGGCCCGCGGCGTCGATGTCGGGGTCGCCCAGCTCGCGCCCCAGCTCGATCATCTGCTGGCTGATGCGCTCGGTGCCATCGCCGTCGCCGGCGAAGAACAGAGCCTGGGCGTAGCACATGAGGACCAGGCCGCGCTCGTGGCAGGCCGGCTCGTCCTCGAGCAGTCGCTCGGCCCGCGCCAGCCAGCCGGCAGCCAGCGCATCGCCCCGGCGGACGTAGTGCTCCTGCGCCAGCTTGACGTCGACCCGCGCCGCCGACCGGCGGTCGCCCGCGCTCTCGTAGGCGGCCGCGGCCCGCTCGAAGGTGTCGAGCATCTGGTCGAAGTGGCGCGACCACCGCGCCGCCTCGCCGAGCCGCTCCAGGTCCTCGGCAGCCAGCGAGTCGGCGGTGTCGGCGCTGGCGAGTTCGTCGAAGGCAAGCGCCCAGGCGCGGTCCTCGTAGGCCTCGCGCCCGCGCTCCAGTGCGCTCACTTCGATCCCCGACATGAGGCCGATTCTCCCACGCCCCGCGAGGGCGCTGTGGGCAGTGGCGGTGGACTTCGCCCGGCGATGGCGCGCGGGCTCTGGCAGGCTTGCGGCATGTCGAGGATCGCCGTACTGGGGCCGGGCGGTGTCGGCGGCTTCGTAGCCGCCGCCCTGTCGCGTCAGGGCGTTGCGGTGATGGTGATCGCGCGCGAGCCGACCGCGACGCAGGTCGCCGAGCACGGCATCGAGGTGCGCAGCCGGACGCTGGACGCCGACTTCACCGCCCATCCGCAGGTCACCACCGAGCTGTCGACGCCGGTCGACCACCTGTTGGTGGCCACCAAGGCCGGCGGCCTGGAGGCGGGGCTTGATCGGGTGCAGGCCGATCCCGGGCTGGTCGTGCCGTTGCTCAACGGCCTTGACCACATGGAGGTTCTGCGCACGCGCTTCGGGTCAGAGCGGGTGGCCGCCGGAGTGATCCGGATCGAGTCAGACCGGCCTCGGCCGGGGGTGATCGTCCAGACCAGCCCGGTGGCCCGGGTCGACCTGGCCGCCGAGGACCCCTCGCTCGAGCCGGCCGTGAGATCGCTGGCGGCGCAGCTGCACGCGGCCGGCCTCGAGACCCGCGTCAGCGCCTCCGAGCGCCAGGTGCTGTGGTCAAAGCTGGCGCGGCTGAACGCCCTGTCGCTGACCACCAGCGCCAGCGATCGCCCGATCGGCCTCGTCCGCACCGACCCCCGCTGGCGCTCGGCGCTGGAGGGCGCGGTCAGTGAGACCGTGGCCGTGGCCAACGCCGACGGCGCCCACCTCGATCCCGCCGACACCCTGGCCGAGCTCGATCAGGCCCACGCCGAGCTGGGCTCCTCGATGCGCCGCGACATCGCCGCCGGCCGCGAGCCCGAGCTCGACGCGCTGGCGGGGGCGGTCCTGCGCGCGGCCGCCCGCCACGGGCTGCGCTGCCCGACCGTCACCTGGCTGGCCGAGCGGGTGGCGCAGCGGGCGGGGGTGGCCTCGCCCGCGGGGTAGCGGTGAGGCCGGGGCGCCGGGGCTCGACTGAGTTCAGCCGCGCAGGATGGGTGGGCCGGTAGCCCGGAGGCGGCGGGGCTCGAACAACTGCAGCATCGAGAGATGGGTGGCCGGGGCCTGAGCGGTTGCGTTTTTGTCTCATTCGTTTCACTTACGGCACGCGCCATGACGCCCGCGTGACGTTTCGAGGGTGAGCGGAGGACGTGGTGCATCTGGCTCGCCTATACGACGAGTCAGATGCACCACGTTCGCCGGGGACCAGTGGGCTGTCGCAGTCCCGACACACGCCGTCACATTCGGTGACATTTCGGCGCTGCCCGGAAGGCCAGGCCAGCCGGCAGCACAAACCCCTCAAATCTGGGGGGAAAGGGCTGCCAGCCGGCCGGTACGGAGCCAAGACTCGTTCTCAGGTACTGATAGGGAGCCAGGCGCGCCGCGGAATTGTGCGACACCCTCTATGTGGGGTCAACTTCCCAGCCGATCTTCACCCCGCTCCAGCTCCTCCTTCCAAGCCGTAGTTCGTACCCAAGCAACTCGTCAGTCGTCGCCGGGATCACGATCGCCGTCCCGCTCAGCCCGCTGCCGATCCAAAGCGATCAACGCCGCCGCGCCAACCGGGGCCTATGACTGAGGAGACTCGCCCACGTTGACCCAGCGGCCGCTGCCCGGTGGGTGGCGTCCACCCTGCAGGAAGTAGTTGGGCGAGCGCAGCACCACCTCGTCGCCGATCGGGAATCGCCCCCGGATCAGGTCGTGGCGGACGAAGAAGGCGTTGACGCCGCTCAGATCGCAGTGGACCAGCTCGTAGCCCTTCTCGATCCCGATCGCGCGCAGTGCCGCCAACGAGGCGCCGAAGTAGTCGGTGCCGTCCCAGGTCCGCCCGCTGGCGAGCGGCACCGTCAGCGGCTGCATGCCCAGGTGGGCGTTGTACTCGACCACCATCACGCGCGGCCGGTAGCGGTTCAGGGCCTGCCAGATCCAGTACTCGTGGCTGTCGATATCGATCGACAGCACCTCGAGGCTCTCGGGCACGTGCAGCTGCGCGAACAGCGACTCCACGTTGGCCGGGGTCACCGCGGCCCGATGGGCGATGACGCGCGTACTCATCGCGTACTTGGCGGCCAGGACCTGAAACTGGCCGGGCTCGGCCTCGATGAAGCGCCCCTCCCAGCCGGCCACGTCGGCCAGGTAGACGCAGATCCCCTCGCTGCCGGTCCCGGCCCCGAACTCGACGAACACGCCCTCGGCGATCCCCAGCCGGCGCAGGATCTCGTCGAGCACGCCGTCCTCGCCGTTCTGCGAGAACACGCTGAGCTCGTAGGTTGTGAGGTCTCGCGACGTGGGCGCGGTGGCCTGTTCGGAGCGGCGGCGCAGCTCGGAGATGGCCAGGTAGGTCGATCGCCGCGACGGCGCCGGCATCGGTGACTCGGTCAACGACTGCAGGTACGCCTCAGCGCGTGCGCGAGCCCTCGTCAGCACCCGCTCATTATCGCGGGCGCCGGCAGCGCCCCCGAGCGGCATGGAGGTTCACGGCGCCGACCCCCGGCGATCTCGTGCGTAAGGGGAAAGATTGGGCGTTTTCCCGATGTGCGATCGCAGGCTTACGCCTACCTTCGAGGCATGGCCCAGGCTTCGATCAGCATCTCGTCGGCGCTCACCGTCGAGCCGCGCATCACGTTGCCCGCCTGGGCCGACACGCTGGTGGTGCTCGACGGGACGCGGATCGGCTTTCGGCCCGTCGACGCCGAGGACCGGGACGGCCTCGCCGTGCTGTTTGAGCGCATGAGCCCGCAGTCGCGTTACCGCCGCTACCTGTCGCCGAAGCCCAGCTTGAGCCCGCGGGAGCTCACGTTCCTCACCGACGTCGACCACGTCCGCCACGAGGCCCTGGCCGCCGTCGATCAGCGCGACCGCTCGATCGTGGGCCTTGGCCGCTACGTCGTCTACCGCGAACCGCCGACCGTCGCCGACCTGGCCATCGAGGTGGTCGACGATCTGCAGGGAATGGGAATCGGCGGTGCGCTGGCCCGGCGCGTGATCACGCGGGCGCGTCAGAACGCGATCGCCTCGCTCACCGCCACCGTGCTGTGGGAGAACCGCCCGGCTCGAGCGCTCCTGCGCCGCAACGACTTCCAAGCTCGCGTATCGCGCGGCAGCACGATCGAGATGGAGCGCCCGCTCACGCGCTCTGAATTGCCACCTCGCGGGCTCGAGCCGCACTGCTGAGCAGCAGACCGAGAAAGCGGTCGAGCGTCTCGGGCTCGAGCGACTCCAGCGGAAGCTCGCCGCACACGAACACCTCGCCGGCCCGGTTCTCGGCAAAGCACACCAGCGGCGCCTGGCGATTCCAGTAGAGCAGCTGGTGGGGGTCGATCACGCCGGCCGGCAACACGGCGGCCTGCGCGCGCAGGAGGGGACCTCGAATCGACACGCCCACATCGAGCACGAACCCGGCGGCGTCGAGGGTCAGCCCCCACTCCCCGGGCGCCACCTCGCGGACCTCACAGTCGAGCGAGGACATGAAACGGCCCACGCGGTCGATCGCGGGCTTCTCCGTCAGGGGGTCAGCACCACCTTGCCGGTGTTGCGTCGCTCAGCTATGAAGCGGTGCGCCTCGCCGGCCTGGTCGAACGGGAACGACTGAGCGACCACCGGGCGCACGGTGCCGTTCTCGATCAGCTCGGTCAGGGGCTCGGCCCAGCGCTCGGACCCGTGCTCGTCCCACAGGGTGAGGACGTTGAGCCCGATCACCGACTTGGACGTCGACATCTGCCGGATGATGTTGAACCACGGCATCTGCACCGCCGTCGCGGGCGACGGTGAGCAGGTTTCGCTCGTCCCCCGCCACCAATCCCGACGCGCCGAAGCACACCAGCCGCCCGCCGGCGCGCAGCAGCTTGTAACTGCGCCGGAAGCTGGCCCCGCCGATCGCGTCCATGACCAGATCAAGCTTGGGGACCTGGCGCTGCCAGCCATCGGCCCGGTAATCGATCGGATGGTCGACGCCGCAGCCGCGGATCGCCTCGTGCTTGCCGGCCGAGGCGGTGCCCCAGACCTCGGCCCCGGCCCGCTTGGCCAGCTGCGTGGCCGCGATGCCCACCCCGCCCCCGGCCGAATGGATCAGGACACGCTCGCCGGGCTGGACGTTGCCGGCACGGACGATCGCCTCCCACGCGGTTGCGTAGTTGACCGGGATCGCCGCTCCCTCCTCAAAGCCGATGGCGTCAGGGAGCCCGAACACTCCCGCGGCCGCAGTCACCGCCCGCTCGGCGTAACCGCCGAAGCGCACCGGCGCCGCCACCCGGTCGCCGATGCTCAGGCCTTCGACGCCGCCGCCAACGGCGGCGACCGTCCCCGCCACCTCATAGCCGACCACGCACGGCGGCTTGGGCGCGTCCGGGTACAGGCCGAGCCGCGCCATCAGGTCGGCGAAGTTGATCCCCGATGCGCGCACATCGATCAGCACCTCATCTCGACCAGGAGTGGGATCGGGCCGTTCCTGGACCTGCAGGACCTCGGGCGGGCCGTGCCGGGTGATCACTACCGAGCGCACGGCCTCAACCTAACCGACGGCGATGCGGTCGTGGGTCAGGACTGAGCCGCCTGTAGAAACTCGGCGAACGTCTGCTGGCCGCGCACGTCTGGCTCAGCACACGTCAGCCGCCCCTCGCGCAGGGCGCGGCCCACCGCACCGGGGACGAAAATCGGGATCTCGATCGAGCGAGCCCCGGTGCCCTCGCGCCACATGCGCCCAAGTTCGCGGACGTCCCGGACCTCGGGCCCGGCCACCGTGGTGCGGCCCTGCAGCGGGGGCCGGGTCGCTGCCGCGGCCACGACCTCGGCGACCTCGTCGGCCGACACCGGCTGAAACAGCACCTTGGCCGCCGGGCGCACCCGCAGGCGGCGCGTGAACCCCACCATGTTGGCGATCAGGTCGTGGACCTGGGTCGCGCGCACGATCGTCCATGGCACGCCGCCGGCCTCGACCACCAGCTCCTGTTCGAGCTTCAGCCGGTAGTAGCCCATCGGCACGTCGTCGATCCCCACGATCGACACCAACACGTGGTGACCCACCCCGGCCTCCTGCTCGGCCTCGAGCAGGCGGTGCGAGCCGTCGATCAGCACCGTGTGGCCCTTGCGCGACGGCGGTCCGTTGCTGGCGTCGACGACGACGTCGCAGCCCTCGAGAGCTGTCTGCAGACCTTCACCAGTGGTCAGGTCGACCGGAAACTGAGGCGCCTTGCGGCTGAGCACGCGCACCTCATGGCCGTCGCGCGTCAGCGCGGCGGCGATTCGTCCTCCGATGTTCCCGGTCCCGCCGACGACGGCAATCCGCATGCCCCGACAGGATGCCAGCATCGGGGCGTGACCGATCGACCGCGCAAGCTGTGCCTGATCGCGAGCGCGAGCGGCAACGGCAAGACCACCCTGGGCCGGACAGCCGCCACTCGTCTGGGCGTCCCCTTCGTCGAGCTCGACGCCCTGGTGCACGGCCCGGACTGGACCGAGACGCCGGATTCGGTTTTGCAGGCCCAACTCGAGCCGGTGCTGGCCGGCGAGGGATGGGTGATCGACAACGCGTACACCCGCAAGCTCGGTGACCTGGTGCTCAGCCGGGCCGAGCAGGTGGTGTGGCTCGATCTGCCGATTACGGTGTGGATGCCGAGGCTGATCCGGCGAACGGCCCGGCGCGTGATCACGCGCGAGGAGTTGTGGAACGGCAACCGCGAGTCGTTGCGGTCGGCCGTGTGGGGCCGTGAGTCGCTGTTCGGGTACGCGCTGGGCTCGCACTTCTCCCGACGGCGGGCGTGGCCCGGGGCGCTGGCCCGCTACCCGGTGGTGCGCCTGCGCAGCGTCAACGAAGTGGCGGCATGGTTGGGGGCGCTCCGGTGACGGGGAGCCATTAGTCTTTTCCCGCCGATGACCCCGTCACCAGACCACGACGACGCCGTGCTCAGAGAAGCTGCCCACCGCCTGGCCGATACGATCACGCCCTACCGCGTGCTGACCCGGGACGAGCTCGCCGAGCTTTCAGGGGGAGGCCACTGGCGCACCGTCGAGCTTCGACCAGGCGCTGCAATGGGCCGTCGACCACGGCCTGCTCCGCGCGCTGAGTCCGGATCTGTATGAGATCTCCGCCCCGCGTGCGGACCCTTCTCAGACCGACGGCTAGCGTCGGGATCGCCCGTCGGCCGATCACAGATTCCCGCAGGTCTTTGCCGCCTTCTGGAAGGCGGGCGACTGCGGGTTGACCCCGGGGCCGACGCGGATGGCGATGCCGCCGTGGGCGGGGAAGACCGGGTCCGGGAAGTTGGGGACGCCGTGCGTGCGCATGCACTGCGCCCCGGCGATCGCCTGCTTGCGCTGACTGGCCGAGATCGGAGGCGGCGTCCCGCCATTGGGCAGCAGGTGCTTGCAGCTCTGCATGGCGGCGCGGAAGGCGGGTGACTGCGGGGTGATGCCCCGCGGGAACGTGACGCCCATGAGGCTGATCACGGGTCCGGATCCAGCGCCGGCGGCCGACGGGCTCGCGCCGGGGTCAGGAAGGTTCGGGATGCCGTGCGAGCGCACGCAGCTGACGAAGCTCAGCAGTCGCGGCGTGTTGTTGGACCCGTTCCCCGAGGTCCCGGTGGGCGCGGCGCCCGATCCGCACGCGGCGAGTGCCGCCGCGCCGGTCAGGGTCGCCAGTATGGTCGGGAGGGTTCGGCGGCCTGCGATGTTCATCGGCGCCCTCAGTTGTACGAGGACACCGGTAACGCGCCCGTAACGCCGTTATGCCGCTGTTAGATTCGAGACCGAGCCCGCATGACCGATTACCTAAACCTCCCCGCCGACCTCCCTGCGCCCGAAGACGACGGTGCCGCTGACCACCTTCCGGGCACGTCGATGCCGCACCTCGTTCTACCCAGCACCGCCGGGGAGGAGGTCGCCCTGGACCAGCTCGGGCCTGGGCGCACCGTGCTCTACATCTACCCCATGACCGGGCAGCCGGGGGTGGACCTGCCGGAGGGGTGGGATGCCATCCCCGGGGGCTCGGGGCTGCACGCCGGAGACGTGCGGCTTCCGCGACCATCATGCCGATCTACGGGCCGCTGGGGCCGGCGCCGTGTTCGGTCTGTCGTCGCAGAGCACCGAGTATCAGGCCGAGATGGCCGAGCGGCTGAGCCTGCCGTTCGCCGTCCTCTCCGATCGCCGGCTCGAGCTGGCGCGAGCACTCGATCTGCCGACGTTCACCGCCGGCGACGGGCCCTCTACAAGCGGTTGACGCTGATCGTCGCCGCTGGCCAGGTCGAGCACGCTTTTTATCCGGTCTTCCCGCCTGACCGCCACGCCGCGGAGGTTCTGGACTGGCTCCGCGCCCAGCGCCTCAGCGTGAGCGATCACACACTCGGCCGCGGAACTAAACGACTGGTCGGCGGCGTCGAGTGTGGTACGACGTAGCGGCACGCGGATCCATGCGGGACCGGGCTCCCTCTGTATCCGCCGGCGCGTCGGGTTTGAGCGCTGAGAAAACGAGAGGAGCAGTCGATGAGGATCCGTGGTGTCCCTGCCCGTGTTGTGGCCGTGGTCGGAGCGTGTCTGGCGGTCCTCCTGACCCTGTGTTCCGGCTCGGCTCTGGCCCGTTATACCGCGAAGGTGCAGGGCGCGACGTTGAAGGTCATCGGCGACGCGGCGAGCGACAAGCTCGCCGTCGAGGTGGATCCATCCGACCCCAGCCTGCTGGAGCTGGATGTCGGCGCGAACGGCACCGCGGACTTCACCTTTCCCGCTCGCGTCGTTCAACGCGATCAACATTCAGGCCGGTCCGGGCAACGATGAGTTCAGGGTCGCCAACGGCTTGGCCGACAAGAGCGTGACGATCAGCGGCGGAACCGGTAACGACCAGCTCTTCGGGGGAGATGGAAACGAGGTCCTGCATGGCGGCGACGGCAACGACCTCGTGACGGGCGAACGAGGCAACGACACCATCTAGCTCGGCACCGGCACGACACGTCATCTGGAATCCCGGCGACGCCTCCGACACGAGTCGGCGGTGGCGGTGGCAACGACACGCTCGATTTCAACGGCGCCAACGTCGGCGAGAACATCGACATCGCCGCCAACGGTGGCCAGGTTCGCCTCTTCCGGGACGTCGGCAATGTGACCATGGACTCTGGACCGCATCCATCGCGCCTCAACCTGACACGCGCGGCGGCGCCGACAACGTCAACGTCGACAACCTGGCCGGCACCGTCCTGCGCAAGTGTCATGGTCGATCTTGCCGCGCGTGCCCGGTACCGGTACCGGCGATGGTCAGCCCGACACGGTCACCGCCGTCGGCACCCCCGCCGCCGATCAGGTCCATTTCACCCGGCAGAGCGGCAACCTCGTCGTGACCGGACTGTTCGCCGAATTACGGTGGCCGGCGCCGAACCCAGCGACGACGCGGTTAACGTCGACGGCGCGGACGGCAACGACACGCTCACACCAGTGACGTCAGCATCTCCGGGCCGGAGTTCGTCGGGTTCGATGGCGGAAACGGCACCAACAGCGCCTCCTTTGCCGGCAGCACGGCGGCGGACGCCATCGCCGTTGAGGCCAACGGCTCGCCGTCGACACGTCCGCGCCCGGAGCCTCGACCCTGCAGACGATCGGCGTGGAGGACCTGTCGGTGAGCGGCGGCGACGGCAACGACACATCGACGCCGGCAACGGCCTGGCCCCGCTGACGAACCTGACCATCAACGGTGGCAATGGCGACGACTCGCTGATTGGAGGCGACGGGGACGACACGGTCATCGGTGGCCCCGGCAACGACAGCTCTCCGGCGGGCGGGGCAACGACGTGGAGATGGGCGATGGCGCCGACGACCTTCATCTGGAACCCGGGGATGGAGCGACACCGTCGAGGGCCAGAGCGGCAGCGATCTTTCCTATTCGGCGGCGCCAACGTCAACGAGAACGTGAGCCTTTCGGCCACGGCGGCCGGGTCCGCTTCACCCGCGATGTCGGCAACGTCATCTGGACCTGCACGGTATCGAGACCACGCGAGCTGGACATGCGGGGTGGCGCCGACAGGTGACCGTCAACGACCTGACCGGCACCGGTATAGCAGAACTCGGCGTCGATCTCGCCGGCATCCCGGGACCGGCATCGGCGACGGTCAGCTCGACACGGTCATCGTCAATGGCACTCCCGGTCCGGACCATGTCTCGGCACCACCCTGGGTGGCAGCGAAGCGCTGGTCGACGGCCTCTATCCCCGGGTCGACATCGTCGGCAGCGAGCCCGGCCGCGACACCCTGGCCATCAATACGCTCGGTGGCACCGACAGCGTGACCGTGGATCCCAGCGTCGCGACCCTGATCAATCCGGTGGTCGACCTCGGGCCGCAATAGAGCCGCGGCCGCGATGGCCGGCTAGAGCGGCGGGCGGATGGGGCGCCGGGCCCTCGACGAACACCGGCTCGGCGACCTCCTCGGAGGCGACGGCGTCGACCATCTCCTCCTCCTCCATCTCGCCCTGCCGTCGTGCTCGCCGTCGCACAGCACGCGGAAGTTGCCGGTCACGCCGCCGTCGGCCTGGAGCACGATCCCCGGGAGGATCTCCTCGCCGTCCTCGAGGCCGAGGCGGTCGATGTCAAACGCGGCCATCCCGATGCCCCAGCTGTTGTGGTCGGGGTTCTCGCGGTCATGGGCGGCGACGCCCTGAGCGAAGCGCTCGAGCAGCTTTCCCATGGTGGCGGTGTCGACCATCGCTCGCGCTCCCGGTCTCAGCCGCGCTCGATCATCTCGATCCGATAGCCGTCGGGGTCGCGCACGAAGCACAGCCGGGGGCCGCCCTCGCGGATCGTGTACGGCGGCTTCTCCGGCTCGATCCCCTGATCGGCCAGCTCGGCCAGGCTCGCGTCCATTTCCGCCGTGGTGATCGCGATATGCCCGTAGCCGGTGCCGATGTCGTAGGCTCCTCGTGCCCGACGTTGTAGGTGAGCTCCAGCCGGGGCTCGGCCCGTCATCCGGCAGTCCCATGAACACGTTGATGGCCTCGTCGCGGATCGGCATCCGCCCGATCTCGTCGAAGCCCAACGCCTTGTAGAACTCGACCGAACGATCGATGTCGGTGATCCGGTAGCAGGTGTGGATCAGGCTCATGTCCGTTGACAGCGTACCCCGATACGCTGCAAGGGTGATCGTCGAGCGCTCGATGAGCGACCAGTGGCTGTCCAACACCTACGTGGTCGCCGACGAGGTGGGCGGCCATGCGGTGATGGTCGACGCCGGGGGCCCGGTGGAGCCGCTGCTGGAGTATCTGCGCCGCGGACAGTTCCAGCTGACCCACGTGCTGCTCACCCACCACCATCATGACCACGTGGCCGAGCTGGGCAAGGTGCTGGAGGCCTATCCGGCCGTACCGGTGCTGATCCACCCGCTGGAGCGCGAGATGGTGGCCGGTGCCACCGGCACCATGGATCCTGCACGGACGATCGAGACCGGCGCCCTGAGGATCGAGCCCATCCACACGCCCGGGCACACGCTGGGGATGCTGTCGCTCCTGGTCGACGGCACCGATGTGTTCACCGGCGACACCCTGTTCAAGGGCTCGGTGGGCGGCGTACGGGCACCGGGCAGCACCACCTACGCCGATCTGAAGTCCTCGATCATGGACAAGCTGCTCAAGCTGCCGGCCGAGACCCGGATCCATCCAGGCCACACCGATCCGACCACCGTGGCCGACGAGCTCGAGCACAACAAGTTCGTCCGCATCTGGCGCGGGCGTCGATCCCGAGGGCGGCGAGCCCTGCCAGGCCCTGGGCGAGGACGCCACCCTGATCCTGCTCGGCGACGATTACGACGGTGGCTACAAGGCATGGGTCCGCTGGCCGGACGGCGCGGACGACATCGTCCCGGGCTCACGGGTGGAGCGCGGCGGCTCCTAGACTCGGTTAACCGTGGCAGACGACAAGATCCCCACCTCGCGCGTGGGGCGGACGGCAAGGATCGGCGGTCTGGCGGCCAGCCAGGCGATGCGGCAGGCGGGAACGCGTGCCGCCAACGTGGCCCGCTCGGACGAGGGACGCAAGGTGGCGCTGGAGCGCCGCCAGATTGAGGCCGCCGAGCAGATCGTGTCCGCGCTGGGGACGATGAAGGGCGCGGCGATGAAGGTGGGCCAGGTGTTGTCGTTCCTCGACGTCGGCCTGGTCCCGGAGGAGTACCGCGAGGAGTTCCAGCGCAAGCTGGGCGCGCTGCGCGACGCCGCCCCCACGGTCAGCTTCAAGGACATGCGCAAGGTGATCGAGTCCGAGCTCGACGACAAGCTGTCTGACGTATTCGAGGACTTCGACGAGGAGCCGATCGCGGCGGCGTCGATCGGGCAGGTGTACCGCGCCACGCTGCTGGACGGGCGTCGGGTGGCGGTCAAGGTCCAGTATCCGGGCGTGGCCGAGGCGGTCCGGGCCGACATGCAGAACCTGGGGCTGATCCTGCGGCTGGTCAAGCGAATCGCCCCCGGCATGGACCCCCAGGCGATCGGCCAGGAGATCCGCTCGCGCATCCACGAGGAGCTCGACTACGAGCTCGAGGCCCAGAACCAGCGCGCGCTGGCGCGCATCTTCCGTGGCCACCCGTTCATCGTCATTCCCGACGTGGTCACTTCGCTCTCCCACGAGCGGGTGATGGTCTCCGACTACATGCACGGGATCGGTTTCGAGGAACTCAAGACCTACTCCCAGGAGGACCGCGACCGGATCGGCGAGATCATCTTCCGCTTCTACTTCGGCTGCCTGTACCGCCACGGCCAGTTCTCGGGCGACCCCCATCCGGGCAACTCGATGCTGCTGGAGGACGGGCGTATGGCGTTCCTTGACTTCGGGCTGTTCAAGCGGATGCCGCCCGGCGCCGTGCAGCTGGAGATCGCGGTGGCCCGTGCCATCATCGAGGGTGACACCGACTCCATCATGCGCCTGGGGACCGAGACCGGCTTCTTCCCCGAGCCTGACAAGTTCAACCCCGACCGGGTGCTGGCCCACTTCCGGGCCGCGACCTCCTGGTACACCTGCGACCGCGAGATCGAGCTCGACCCCGAGTACGCCACGCAGGTGCTGATCGACATGAGCGACCCGCGCTCGGAGTACTTCGGCTACCTGCGCCACGAATCGGCCCCGCCCGACCACATCTTCGGCCGGCGGATGGAGGTGCTCTGCCTGGCCGTTCTGTCCCAGCTGCATGCGCGCAACAACTTCCATCGCATCGCCCGCGAGTGGTTCTACGACGACCCGCCCGCCACCGAGCTCGGCCGCGAGGAGGCCGCGTTCTACGAACGCGCCGCTGCCTGAGCCGAGCCGTCGCCGTCAGGGCGAGGTCTTGTTATCGCCGGTCAGCTTGACCTTGAAGCCGCCGAGCAGCGCCTCACCGCCCGCCACTTGGCAGTTGTCCTGATCGGGCGTTCCGCGAGCCGGTGAGGTTGTCGCAGCCGGCGCCGATGAAAGACATGTCGGCGTTGGCGACGTTCTGCTGTCCGCCGGCGACGGTCGACCCAAAGGCCTTGGAGACGTTGGCGAAGCCGTTGACGACCACTGAATCGGTGTAGCTGGCGCGGTTGTCCTGACCACCGGTGATCGAGCTCCACAGGCCGCTGGCGATGTTGAGGTTGCCGCCGCTGACCGACGCCTGCGTGTCGCTGGCCTTGTTGCCGGTACCGCCGCTGACCGAGGCGCCCGCTCCGGTGGTCACGTTCTGGGCGCCGCCGGTGATGGTCGAGTAACGGCTGAAGGCCTGGTTGGCCTCGCCTCCGGCTATCTCCATCAAGGTGCCGCTGGTCTCGCAGGCACTCGGCGTGGTGCCGAGCGTGCCGTCGCCGGCCAGGTTCAAGCAGCCGCCGTTGACCGAGCTCTGGTCGGCCGTGGCCCGGTTATCGAGGCCGCCCTGAATGCTCGAGAACTCGCCGCTGGCCGTGTTCTTCTCGCCGCCGGTCACCTCGGAGTAGGCGCCGCCGGCGTCGTTGTCAAAGCCCAGCACGGCGCTGTAGCGGGCGGTGTCATCGTCGCTGGAGCCGGCGATGATCGACCCGTAGCTGGTGTAGGCCTGGCTCGTCCCCAGCACCAGGTTGTGCGATCCGGTCTGGGTGCCGGGAGACTCGTCGTAGCCGATGACCAGGTTGCCGCGGCCGTTGACCGTCGCGGAGGTCGAGCCCGAGCCGGAGACGATCTGGACGTTGACGGCGGAGAACTCGACCGTCGGCTTGCCCCCCACGCCCGAGGCGACGTAGGTGGGCGCCAGCACCGGCGTGCCGCTGCTGCAGGACGGCGATCCGCCCGTCCCACCCGAGGTGACCGGCTGTCCGGCCTGCGCCGGCACACATTCCCACGCCGTCGCCGCCGCGGCTCCGGAAACCCCCACCGCCCAGCACGACGCGACCGCCGCCACGGCGGACACCCAAACACGCACGCTCATCGCCAACTCCTTGTCCCGAATCCGGCCCGGGGAAGGTCGGCCCTCCGGGCCCCTACCGGGACCCTACTTCGTTGGCGGTCCGGAGCGAAACCGCACTACTTGGCGCCGAACACGCGCTCCAGCGCCGCGGTGTCGCCGGAACCGCAGACCCGACGATTGTCAGACCTCTTGGACCTGGAACAGGCTGGTGGTGCCGGGCCGCCCGCTCGGCAGCCCGGCGGTGATGCCGACTCGTTCCCCCCGCTTGACCCACCCCAGCTCCACCACCCGGCGGGCGGCGTCGGCGATCAGCTCCTCGGTGACCTCGTGGCGGCGCATCGAGGCCGCCTGCACGCCCCACATGAAGCTGCACCGGCGCACCGTCTCGCGGCCCGGGGACAGGCAAAGGATCGGCACGGTGGGGCGGTGGGCGGAGATCAACCGGGCCGAGCGTCCCGACAGCGTCGGCACCACCAGCGCCGCCAGGCCCAGGTCTCGGGCGGCAGCGCAGGCGCTGTAAGCGATCGTGTAGGCGGGGTCGCGCGCATCGCGGCGGACCCGGTCCTCGTTCCAGACCTTGTAGGGCAGGACCCGCTCGGTCCGCTCGGCCACCGAAGCCATCATCGCCACCGCCTCGACCGGGAACGCCCCCACTGCCGTCTCCTGCGAGAGCATCACCGCGTCGGTGCCGTCGAGGATCGCGTTGGCGACATCGGCCACCTCGGCCCGGGTGGGCCGCGACGAGGTGACCATCGAGTCCAGCATCTGGGTGGCGGTGATCGACGGCCGGGCCAGGCGCCCGGCGATCCGCAGCAGCTGCTTCTGGACGATCGGGACATCCTCGATCGGGAGCTCGATCCCCAGGTCACCACGCGCCACCATCACTGTGTCGGCGGCGCGGATGATCTCCTCGGCCTCGTCGACCGCCTGCGGCTTCTCGATCTTGGCGATCAACGGCAGGCGGGTGTGCTTGCGGACGAAGTGGACGTCATCGGCGGTGCGCACAAATGACAGTGCCACCACGTCGACCCCGATCTTCTCGCCGAAGCGCAGCATGTCCAGGTCCTCCTCGGGGACCGAGGGCAGGCCACGCGTCGAGCCGGGCACGTTCAGGCCCTGGCGCGAGGCCACCGTACCCCCAATCTCGACCACCGTCTCGACCTCGCACTCCGGCGCCCGGACGAGCTTGACCCGCAGCCGGATGGCGCCGTCGGACAGGTAGATGACATCGTCGGGATCGACCGCCTCCGCCAGCCCGGCCCAGCTAACCGACATGCGCTCGCCGTCGCCGACGTCGGTCGACCCGCAGATCAGGGTCAGCTTCTCGCCCGGCTTGAGCTCGGCGAGATCGTCGCGCAGCGCCCCGATCCGCAGCTTGGGGCCGGGGAGGTCCTGCAGGATCGCCACCTGGCGCCCGACCTTGGCCGCCGCCGCGCGCACCCGGGAGGCGTTCTCGGCGTGCAGGTCACGGTTGCCATGCGAGAAGTTCAGCCGCGCGACGTCAAGCCCGGCCGCGACCATCCGTTCGAGGGTCTCGGGCTCACGGGACGCGGGGCCGATCGTGGCGACGATCTTGGTGCGGCGCATCCACCCTCACGCTACTGAACGGCTCCGCGATAGCGGTTAACGGTAGGTGTGCCTGCTCACGGGCGAGCCCTGGACCGAGATCGCCGGCGAGGTGCCAACGCTGCGTCCGGCGCTGCCCAGCGCCCGGTCGGCGATGTAAGGCTTCGACGTGCGCTAAGCCTGAGAGCGCTTGGTTTCCGCTCTCAGCGGCGGCGGCCCAACCCGGCGATAGGCGGCGAAGCGCACGGACCACAGCATCGGCTTGCCCCATGCTCGAGCTTCGCGATAGCGACGCCAGAAAGTCATCTGAACACTCATCGACTCCTGCCTCCCAACAGTGAGACTTCGTGTCTCGCCCCCGGTGATCCGTCCAACGGCGAGTCCCTGCTTACACTGGATTCCTATCTATTACCCGCATGCGGGGAAAAGCACCAAGCCGCGGGCGTGGGGGTTTTACCCGCAACTCGCGTAAAACATTCGCCACCGAGCGCGGGGGGTGCCGTGACCCCCGTCGTGTCGATGGCAGCGGCCGAGTCCGGGATCAGAACACGGGGTCCCCGTCGGCCGTGATCCGCCCGCCGTGGCGCAGATCGCAGATCAGGTCCCAGTGCACGGCGGACTGGTTGGTGGCGCCGGTCTCGGGATAGGAGCGGCCCAGGGCCAGGTGAACGGTGCCGGCCATCTTCTCGTCGAGCAGGATGTGGCCGGTGGGACGGTCGATGCCGGTGTTGGTCCCGATCCCCAGCTCCCCGAGGTAGCGCGCGCCGGCATCGGTGGCCAGCGCGGCCCGCAGATACTCCTCGCCGCGTTCGGCCCGGGCTTCGACGACCTCCCCGTCACCGAAGGTCAACTCGACGCCGGTCACGGTCACCCCGCGCGGGCCGGTGGGGACGGTGAAGCGGATGACGCCGTTGGCCGAGTGCTCGAGCGGCCCGGTGAATACCTCCCCGGACGGCATGTTGCGCCGCCCGTCGGAGTTGATCCACGTGCGTCCCGCGACGCTGAGGCTGATGTCGGTGCCGTCGGCCTCGATCCGGATGTCCCGGGCGTCCTGGAGGCGCTCGATCAGCGTCGCCTGGCGCGAGCTCAGCTGACCCCAGGCGGCGACCGGATCCGGCCGGTCCAGAAGCAGCGCCCCGGTCAGGAAGGCGGCGTAGTCAGCCTCGCCCATCGCGGCCTGCTGGGCCAGGGCGGGCGTGGGCACGATCGTCCCGCACCAGCGACGGTCCAGCAGCAGCTCGCGCAACGGCGCCCGCGCTCTGGCCACGCGCGCGATCAGCTCGGGATCGACCTCGGTCAGCTCATTGGTGTTGGCGGGCGCGTCGATCGCCACCCGGGCATCGGTGCCCTCGAGCAGCGCCACCTCGACGGGCGAGGGCTCACCGAAGTGGCGCTCACCCCCGTGGCGATACAGATCGGCGGACAGCGAGGGCGGTGTCAGCCACACGAACGGCCACGCGTCGCGCTCCAGGATGGCGGCGTGCAGAGCCAGCGCGTAAGCCTCGGCGAGGGTGCTGGAGGCGACTACTACGCGCTGGCCGGACCGGACTTCGAGACACCAATCGCAGATCAGGGCGGCGAACGCGTCGGGATCGGGGCGGGTGACGGTTCCCGGCGTCATGGGGCCTCGAGCTCGGGGAAGTTCTCGCTTACGTGGACGCGCAGCGACTCGCGGACGAAGGCGCGCTCGGTGGTCGAGGCCATCCGGTAGCGGGCCAGGACCTCCTTCTGGCGATCGGTCCGTACGCCCTCGATCATCCACGACACCGCCAGCCGCTCGAACAGCAGCTCGGTGGCGCGCTGCCAGGCGTCCTCACGGTCCAGCCCTCCGGCGAGCACGGCGGCGTACTCCTGACGTGCCTTGGGCGTCAGCGACCCGCGCAGGGTCAGCACGTTTCCGTCGGCGTCGCGGTACTCGGTGACCGGCGCGGTCAGCTTCTCCCGCTGGCGGTTGCGGCGGCCCATCCCTTAGGCCGGCGCCGATGCCGCCTGCTGCAGTTGCGAAACGACATCGCCGGTGACCGGATCGGCGTGACCGGCCCACACCGCCGACGGGTACAGCGCGGCGAGCTTGCGGATCGACTCGCGGGCCTGCTCGGTGTCGGCGTTGAAGGCGGGGTGGGGAACGCGCGCCGCCCCTTTGATGCCGGTCTGCGGGTCCAGCGTGTAGAGGCAGTCGGAGACCAGCGCCAGGCGGTCACGGTCCCGAAACAGCCCGATCAGACCGGGGGCGTGCCCGGGCAGGTCGACGACCCGGAAGCCGGCGATCTCCTCGCCCTCCTGCACCGTGCCCTCGACCCTGACAGCGCCGCCGTCCCAGGCCGGGATCAGCCCGCTGAGCAGGACGCGTCCATGCGGGTCGAGCTTCGACAGGTCCCAGTAGTCGCGAAACGAGGCGCCGGACTCGGCGGCGACGCGCTCGGCCGCGTGGCAGAAGACGGGTGCTCTCAGGATCGGAGCGGCGCCGCGATGGTCGGCGTCGGCGTGGCTCAGGACCACGCGCTTGACGCCGCCGCGCCCGGCCGCGCCGGTGGCCACGACCAAGCCCATCCGCTGGATGCCGGCGTCGAACACGGTCACCCCGCCGTCGTCCTCGATCAGGTAGACGTTCATGATCTTGGCGGGGAAGCCGCCGCGCACCAGCCACACGCCGTCGGCGATGCGCTCAGGCCGCCCGCGCCGACGCCCGCGCAGCGCCGTGCGCAGGTTGGCCAGTCTGATCAGCCGCCGCTCGGACTTCGAGCGCAGCGGGGGCAACAAGCCGAGCTGACGGGCCAGGGCGCCGTAGTCCAGGAATGCGTCGTTGTGGCGGATGAGCCCGTCCTGGACGGTGACGACATCGACGCCCTCCAAATCGACGCGGGCCCCGGTGGGCGCGAGCCCCTGGAATTTCGCCGGCCCGGCGAACGTGCCCTGAACCCGCCACCGGACCGCGGTGCGATTACGGGCGGTGGTCAGCTCGAGGATGGTGATCGTGAAGTCGGGGAAGGCGGCGAACACGCCCGCGAAGTAATCGCGTATCGCATCCGGCGCGATCAACTCCTGGTCGTTGACGAAGCGCCCGATGCCGCCCGGGGCCCAGCACGCCATGGCGGCGTCGAGGTCGTGGGCTGACAGCGCCGCGAAGTAGCGCTTGGCGGTCTCCGTGGTGGTGGCCATCTGAGCTCCGGGTGGCCGCAGTCTACGGATCGTGAATATGGTGCGCGCGTAATGGCGCGCCAGCGGGAATTAGGTCGAGGCGAGCGGGTCCTGCCCGGCCTGTGGCGGTTGCGCCTGCCGCTCCCCTGGCCTGGCGTCCCGCACTGCAACGCGTGGGCCATCGCGGCGGGCTCGGGGATTGTCCTGGTCGACACCGGAATGCACGAGCCGGGCTCGCTGGCCCAGCTCGAGCGCGCGATGGAGCAGGTCAACCTGCGACTCGAGCTGGTGCGACTGGTGGCCTGCACCCACGCCCACTCCGATCACTGGGGGCAGGCGGGCCCGATCATCCAGCGCGCGGGCTGTGAGATGTGGATGCACCCCCGCCACGAGCACGCCTTCGCCCGCCAGCGCGATCCGGAGGCGGCGCTGGCCCGGCGCCTGGAAGTGGGGCGCCAGAGCGGCGTCCCCGAGGCGGCGCTGGCCGCTTACGCCGAGCGGGTCAAGGACGGGCCCACCGGGGTGGCCGAGTACATCGAGCCCGACCGCGACCTGGTCCCGGGCGTGGAGATCGAGACCGACCTCGGGATGTGGACGGTGCACGAGACGCCCGGGCACGCCCCCTCGCATGTGTGTCTGTATCAGGCCGAGCGCCGAGTGCTCCTCTCCGGCGACCATGTCCTGGGCCGGATCTCGCTGTACTACGACTACGGCTGGACGCCTGATCCGGTGGGCGAGTTCCTGGGATCGCTGGACCGGGTCGACCGGCTCGACGCGCGGCTGGCGCTGTCCGGGCACGGTAAGCCGTTCGTGGACGTTCACGGCCACATCGAGGGCAACCGTAAGCTCGTTCACGAACGGCTGGAGGCGACGGTCAGCGCGCTCGATGCCGCCCGGCCGCGGACGGCGGTCGAGATCGTCCCCGAGGTCTACGGTGAGCCGCTGCGCGCCACCAACGCCAACTGGTTTCTGTCCCAGACCCTCGCCTACCTACGCCACCTGGAGCATCAGGGCCGAGTTCGCAGCGAGCCGATGGCCGGCGCCGACGGGTGGGTGGCCGTCTCGGACTGAGCGCGCGACCGTCAAAACATAACCTTGACACGGGTATGTCAAGGTTATGGTAGGCTGCCCGCGTGCGAATCGACCAGATCCTCGAGCAGGCCGACGAGCCGGTCTTCTCGTTCGAGTTCTTTCCGCCCAAGACCGATGCCGGTGAGCGCGTGCTCGGCCTGGCGCTCGAGTCACTGCGCCAGCTGGATCCGGCCTTCGTGTCGGTGACCTACGGGGCGGGCGGCAGCTCCCGGGGCCGCACGCTGGAGCTGACCAAGTGGATCAAGCAGGAGCTCGGGATCGAGGGCATGGCCCACCTGAGCTGCGTCGGCGCCACGCGCGAAGAGCTGGACGCGATCCTCGATGACATGCGCGCTGCCGGAATCGAGAACGTGCTGGCGCTGCGCGGCGATCCGCCGCGCGGTCAGGACTCGTGGACGCCCCACCCCGGCGGTCTGCGCTACTCGACCGAGCTCGCGGCGCTCATACACGGCGGCTACGGCGCCTGCATCGGCGGCGCCTGCTTCCCGGAGGTCCACCCCGAGGCGCCTGATCTCGCCCACGACCTGCGCTTCTTGAAGGAGAAGGTCGACGCCGGCGTCTCGTTCTTGATCACGCAGCTGTTCTTCGACAACGAGTTGTACTTCCGCTTCGTCGACGAGGCCCGGGCGGCGGGGATCGAGGTCCCGATCCTCCCCGGCGTGATGCCGATCACCGACCTGCGGCAGATCAAGACGATCACCGGCATGTGCGGGGCGACGATTCCCACCGCCCTGCGCGAGGCGCTGGAGTGGCGCTCCCACGACCCCGATGCGGTGCTCCAGCTCGGCGTCTCCTACGCCACCCTGCAGTGCGCCGAGCTGCTGGCCCGGGGCGCGCCGGGGATCCACTTCTACACGCTCAACCGCTCGCACGCCACGCGCGCGATCCTGTCCGCGCTGCGGCTGCTGCGTCCCTGGGTGGCGCAGCGCGAGGAGATCCTCGCCGTCAGGCAGGGGGGATGATCTTGAGCCCGTGGGCGAGCATGGGGCGCCCTTCGAGCTCGTAGCGCACGTCGATCTCGTCGTTGCGCTTGTAGGTGCCGATCCCCCAGAAGCCGATCAGCCACGCGCGTAGCCCCAGCTTCTGGCTGACCAGCTCACGTCGGAACAGCAGGTCGCCCTCGGAGACGCGGTAGTCGGGGCCGAGCTCCTGGCGAACTCCGTTGACGTAGACCTCGAATGGCGAGCGCACCTCCGGCGGCAGGACCACGCGCCACTCCTTCACGCCGCCGGCTCCAGGTCCCCGGGCAGGAGCGAGAGTACGGTGACGTCCAGCCGTCGCCCGCGCTCGCGCAGGTAGGCGCGCAGCAGCCCCTCCTCCACGAAGCCGGCCGCTTTGGCGGCCGCGATCATCGCCACATTGTCGGGCTCGGTCAGCAGCTCGACCCGGGCCAGATGGCAGGCCGACAGCAGCCAACGGCCGCCCAGCCGCAGCGCGCAGGTCGCGAGCCCCTGCCCGCGCAGCGCCTGCGCCACCCACACCCCGAGCTCGGCCCGCTGGTTGTCCCAGTCGACGCGGTGGACATCAAGCTGGCCCACGCACACGTCGTCGCCGGGCAGCACGATCGTGAACCGGACCCCGATGCCCAGGTCGCGCTCGACCCCCTCGCCCTCGGTGCGACGGCCGAGCTCGGCGCCGCTGGGCGGACGCACCAGCCCCAGACGCGCGTGGAGCTGCGGGTCGTCCTGGTGGGCGATGAGGATCTCGGGGATATCGCGCTCGGCGGCGTAGCGCAGGCAGGCACGTTCGCCCTGGAGAGGCTCGGTCAGGTCAGGGAAGGCAGGCACGTTCGCCTTGGCGGGGCTCGGTCAGGTCAGGGAAGGCCGGCACGTCGGACCTTGACCGTACCCTGTCCCGTCTGATGCCGGAGATCGCCTACCAGGTCCGTCGCTCCGAGCGCGCACGGCGCGTCCGGGTCACCGTCGACGCCGGACGGGGCGTCGAGGTGGTTCTCCCCCGTCGCGCGCCCGAGCGCGAAGCGGCGGCGGCGGTGGCCGAGCTTCGCCCGTGGATCGAACGGCGGATGCGCGAGATGGAGCGCGCGCAGGCGGCGGTGGCGGCGCGGGGCGACGCCGTGCCGTACCTGGGCCGGCTGCTCAGCACTCGCGCCGAGGCGGGGCGCGCGCGCGTTCACCGCCGCGGCGACGAGCTCCTGACACCCGCCGGCGGTGAGCGCCTGCCGGCGCTGGAGCGTTGGTACCGGCGCGCGGCCCGCGAGGAAATCGCGCCGCGGCTGGATCTCGCCTGCCTGCGAACGGGAACCGCCTACTCGGCGCTGACCATCCGCGGCCAACGCACCCGCTGGGCCAGCTGCTCCCGGGAGGGCGCGATGAGCTTTAACTGGCGCCTGCTGCTGGCCCCCGAGCCCGTGCTCGATTACGTCGTCTGGCATGAGGTCTGCCACCTGGAGGTGATGGACCATTCTCCGCGCTTCTGGGCGCTGTTGGACCGTCACTGCCCCGGCTACCGCGAGCAGAAGCGGTGGCTGCGCCGCCACGGCCAGACGCTGGTTCTGTAGTTCGCAGCCGCGTGGGGCGCGAGCCGGTCGCCCGCGCCCCGCTCGGTGTCTACGTGCTGCTTGACGTCTGACCGCAGTAGCTGTCGACGGCCTTACCGGCGTTCGCGAGCTTCGGTGTCTGGAACGAGTTCGCGTTGCCTGATTTGATCGCACTGGTGGCGGCAGTGGCCAGGACCTGCGCCTGGTCCTTGATGGCAGCCGGGGCGTTCTTGATGAAGTCCTCGATCGTCGACTTGTTGTCCTTGAACACGGCGATCAGCCCACTGACGGTGGTGACGTTGCTGGTCGCCTTGTCGAGCTTGGCGTTGGCGGCGCAGAAATCCGCCTTGTTCGGTCCCGAACTGCTCGAGCCCCCACACCCAGCCACCCCTGTGAGCGCGGCCACCGCCAGGATCGTGGTCGTGACTCTGCGCATTCGCGGCCCCCTTTAACAAATGAGCGGCCCCGGTGGCCGCTGCGTTAGAGCCGAAACCTACTCGGCGAGCGGGTCGCCGCGTAATACCGCCGATGCGCCGGCGGCCGGCGCCGGGGTGGTGGTGCGGGCGGGGCGGCGGCCCAGCGCGGCGTGCCGGAACTGGCGAGCGAGCGGCGCGCCGTGATCTGCGGGTTCGACTGGGGAGTTGACCATGACATTTAGGGTCAACTTCCCAGCGAAGTATCAGCAAGGCTGGCGCGTGGCGGAGTTGGGATGTTCAGCAAGGGTCTCCCGAGTGGACGTCGGCCGCGGACCGCACTGGCCGTCGAGCATGCAGAAAGTGACAGAACCGCGCACGCCGACCGGCTTTGTCGCAATCTCGAGGCTGAGCCTGCAGCTGGCGACAAATCGCCCCGGCCCCCGCGGGTTTGTCACCTCATGCACGTGCCGCGTGGGGTCGTACCTAGCGGTCGGTGCCGGTGGGCTCGGCGGCCGCATCGGCCACCGGCTCGCCGGGCGCCGGTTCACTCACCGCCGCCACCTCAGCCGCCTCCACCGCGTCCACCACCTCAGCCGCCTCGACCGACCCGCTCGTCGCGACCTCGGCGGACTCGGCCAGCAACTCAGCGACACCTTCCTTCAGCCAGCCGATCAGGTCCTGGACGTCAGGCATCTGGTCGCGGTCGACGACGATGCCGACGTCGATGTCGTCGAGATAGCTCATCAGGGTGATGTTGAGCCCCATGGCGTCGGTGATGACCGACACCGGGTAGTTGGCGAGCAGCTTGGCGCCCGCGCAGTACAGCGGGATCCGCGGCCCGGGGACGTTGGAGATGACCAGATTCCAGTTGGGCGCGGCCAGGCCGCTCGACGACAGGCGGAAGGTGAGCTGGGCGGCGCGGGCGAACACGGCCGGCGGGATGAAGTTGTTGGCGTCCTGAAGCAGGGTCGCCGGGAGCGCCTTGTGGCGCTCCTTCATGTCGCTGAGGAACTCGTGGGTGGCCCGCAATCGCTCCTGCGAATCCTCGATGTTGGTGAACAGCGGCGAGCTCATCAACAGGATCCGGTTGCCGAAGGTACCGATCTGGTCCTCGCCGCGGACCGAGACCGGGATCTGGGCCACCAGCGGAGTGTCGGGCAGCTCCTCGTGCTCGAGCAGCCAGCGCCGCACGGCGCCGGCGCAGACCGACACCAGAACATCGTTGACCGTGCACTCGAAGTGGTTCTTGATCGCCTTGACCTCGGGCAGCGACAGGCGGCCGAAGGCGAACCGCCGATGAGGTGAGATGCGACCGTTGAACGAGGTGTGGGGAGCGGTGAACCGCTCGGGGACGTGGCGAACCTGCGGGCCTTTTCCGAGCCGGCGCAGGCGGCCGCCAACTCCGCCCACGAGCCCGGCCCCGGGCAGGGCGCGGAACGGCGTCTCCACGATGTTGGGGAGGGCGCGAGGCAGGCCGCGCAGCAGCCGGATCGGGTAGCGGGGAAGGCCGAGGGCGGCGCGGCCGAGCATCTCCACCGTGCCCGGGGTCGCGTCGGCGTCGCCCTTCCAGCCGTGCTCGGCGGACATCGACGGGCCTTCCGGACCGAGGTCGAGGAGCAGACCCATGATCTCGTTGCCCGACATGCCGTCGATGAGGGCGTGATGGATCTTGGTCAGCATGGCCACGTTGTCACCCTGGTAGCCCTGGATCAGGTACAGCTCCCACAGCGGCCGGGCGCGATCCAGCGGCCGCGACACGATCCGGGCCACCTGCTCGGACAGCTGATCGTCGTCGCCGGGCTCGGGGAGGGCCAGCTCACGCACGTGGTACTCGAGGTCGAAGTCGACATCGTCGACCCAGTACGGGTAATCGAGCCCCAGCGGCACCTCGCGCAGCCGCCAGCGCAGCGGCGGCAACAGCGGTATGCGGTCAAGGATGAGCTCGCGCATGTCGCCGACATCGAGGCGCCCGCTCTTGGTCGTCGACGGGTCGAGCACGGCCACCGAGGCCACGTGCCCGGTCTGGCGATCGTTCTCCAGGGCCAGGAACTGCGCATCGAGGCTGGTCAGCTGCCGCATCGGCTCGGCCATCCTTTCACACATCGGGCGCTAATCTGGCCCGGCGTGACCGGCGATCAGTATCCGCTCGACACCCCAGTGGTTCGCGCCTTCATCGCCGACGTGCGCGACACGATCGCCACAGCGGCCAGCCCCGCCGACGCCTGCGAGCGGATCCAGCCGCGGTTCGCCGAGCTGCTGGCCGACCGCGAGTGGCTGCCGACGGCCTACCAGGAGCCGGCGCCGGAGAGCGGGATGGGCGGCGGGATCGGCCAGTGGCTGCTGCACCGGGCCGGCGACGGATCGCTGTCGCTGTTCAGCCTGGTGGTCCCGCCCGGCGCGCAGACCCCGGTCCACGATCACCTGGCATGGGGGCTGGTCGGCCTCTACCGCGGCGCCCAGGACGAGGAGATCTACATCGACGCCGGTGGCGGGCTGACGCTGCGCGAACGGCGGGCGCTCCAGACCGGCGACTTCTACGCCCTGATCCCGCCGCGCGACGACATCCACCGGGTGCGCACCACCTCGACGGAGACGTCGGTGTCGATCCACCTCCTGACCAACGACACCGGCTGCGTCTGGCGCCACTCCTTCGACGTCGACTCCGGCGAGACGCAGCCGTTTCGCTCCGGCTACGTCAACGTCGACTGCGAGGACCCGACCTCTTCCTCGAGCGACCGGCGCAGCGCCCCGTAGACGCTCTCGCCCTGGCGCGGCTGCACCACCTCCCGGCGCACCCGGCCACGGTAGGCCTCGACGGAGCCGTCCCCGCGCACATCGACGCCGGCGCGCACGCTGGCCACGAACCGCTCCGGGCCGGCCAGCTCGAGGCGCGCCGACACCAGCTCCACAGGCTCAAAGCGCCTGATCTTGGCGTCGAAGCCCCGGTCCGGGACGGCATCGGCCAGCTCGCGGGCCCGCTTCTCCAACGCGTCGAGTGCCTCGTCGAGCTGGGGGAAAGACTGCTTTTTGACCTTCGGGCCCGAGCGGACGGTCAGCCTCCAGCGCACGCGGCGATCATCGCAGGCTCGGCCACGTCGCAGGTCTCGGGGCGGGCACCGCCCCGGCCAACTCGAACTCGACCTCGGACACGCTGCCCTGTCGCTGCTCGGCGAGCGGGCCGGCGGCGATCTTGGCCATCAGCCGGCGGATGCCGACGTTGTCGGACAGGATGCTGGCGCGGAAGCGGTGCAGCCCGCGCTCAGCCGCTGCCTCGGCCAGCCGCCGTATCAGGTCGGTGGCCACCCCCTGGCGCTGGTAGGCGTCACCGACCACGATGGCGAACTCGGCCACGCCGGGCTCTGACTCGATCCGGATGAACCGCGCCACGGCGATGATGTCCTGATCGACGGTGGCGACCAGGGCGAAGTGGTGGCAGCCGTCGATGTCGACCAGGTAGCGAGTGTCCGCGATGCTGAGCTGCGGCTTGTGGCCGAGATAGCGGCGATACACCGTCTCGGGCGAGAGGCGGGCGTGGGAGGCCTGCAGCCGCTCGCCATCGTCGCCGCGGATCGGACGGATGACGATGATCGGGGCTGGTACGTCCACGTACACGACATTAGTCGCCTGCGAACGTATGTTCTGTGGGGTGCGTCACTCGGGGTCGCGTCACCCCGATGGCGCGACCCCAACCCGGATGGCGAGAGCGCGCTAGGAGCGCTCGGACATCGGCACGTACTCGAGCCCGCGCTGGCCGGTGTAGATCTGGCGCGGGCGCGCGATCTTCTGCTCGGGGTCGTCGATCATCTCAAGCCACTGGGCGATCCAGCCGCTGGTGCGGCCGATCGCGAACAGGACCGGGAACATCTCCACCGGCATCCCCAGGGCCTCATAGATCAGGCCCGAGTAGAAGTCGACGTTCGGGTACAGCTTGCGGTTGATGAAGTACTCGTCCTCGAGCGCGATCTTCTCCAGCTCGGTGGCGATGTTGAGCAGCGGGTTCTTACCCGTCACCTCGAACACCTCCTCGACCGCCGTCTTGATGATCTTGGCCCGGGGGTCGAAATTCTTGTAGACGCGGTGGCCGAAACCCATCAGTCTCTCGTCGCCGTTCTTGACGCCCGCGATGAAGTCGGGGACGTTCTCCTTGGTCTCGATCCGGTTGAGCATCCGCAGGACGGCCTCGTTGGCCCCTCCGTGCAGTGGCCCGTACAGGGCGGCGATGCCGGCGGCGACGGCCGAGTAAGGATCGACCTGGGAGGAGCCGACGCTGCGCACCGCGCTGGTGGAGCAGTTCTGCTCGTGGTCGGCGTGCAGGATGAACAGCACGTCGAGCGCGTGCTCGAGACGCGGATCGGGCTCGTACTTGAGCTCGGCCACCTTGTAGATCATCGACAGGAAGTTGCCGGCGTAGCTGAGGTCGTTGTCGGGATACACGTAGGGCATCCCGCGGTTGTGGCGATAGGAGAAGGCGGCCAGAGTCGGCATCTTGGCCAGCAACCGGATGATCTGTATGTAGCGGGCCTCGGCGTCCTTGATCGCCGCCGCCTCCGGGTAGAAGGTCGACAGCGCCCCTACCGAGGCCAGCAGCATCCCCATCGGGTGGGCGTCGTAGCGGAAGCCCTGCATGAACTCCTTGACGTTCTCGTGTACGAACGTGTGGATCGTGATCTCCTGATCCCAGTCGGCCAGCTGCTTCTCGGTGGGCAGCTCGCCGTTGATCAGCAGATAGGCGACCTCGAGGTAGCTGGACTTCTCGGCCAGCTGCTCGATCGGGTAGCCGCGGTATTCGAGGATGCCCTTCTCGCCGTCGATGAAGGTGATCGCCGAGCGGCACGACGCCGTCGCCATGTAGGCGGGGTCGTAGGTCATCAGGCCGAAGTCGTCGTCGTGGGTCTTGATCTTGCGCAGCTCGGTGGCCCGGATCGTGTTGTCGTCGATCGGGATCTCGTACTGCTTGCCGGTCCGGTTGTCGGTGACCGTGAGCGTGTCGCCGGAGCGTGCCTCGGCGCCGTCCGCTTTCTGCTGGGTCTCGGTGGTCATGACGCTCCTGTCGCGCGGTTGCCGGGGGCCCTCTCCACCCGGCTGCCGAGCAGGACGACCGCTGGAGACTCTAGTACCCCAACCGTGCCGCCGGTACGCCTTGAGACCGCCCCGACAGCAGGAGGACCGGGGGACTCGTCCGCGGAATGCGCCGGGGCCGACGCCGCCGCCGGTCCCAGGTTTTCAGCCCGTGGTGATGGCGGCGCCGAGCGCGATCGCCACCAACACCACGGTGATGGCGATCACCCCGCGCTGGCCGGTGACGCTGGACGGGAAGTCCGGACGGCTCAGCCCGTACGCGGCCAGGACCACAGCCCACAGGACCAGCAACAGGCCCGCGATGTAGAACGGGACCTTGGAGGGTTCGGAGGCGGCCAGCAGCAGGTGCAGCACGGCGCGAGCCTATCCAATTTCAGTTTCGTCCGGCACCGCCCGGTAGCGGCTTTCGGTGGCGGCCCGCTGCCCCTGGTAATGGCTGCCGAGATCGGGGCTGCCATAGGGCCGCTCGGCAGGACGGTCGAGCGTCATGAACGAGAGCTGCGCGATCTCCAAACCGGGATAGAGCTTGATCGGGACCCGGGTCAGGTTGTTGAGCTCGAGCGTCAGCGTGCCGCGCCAGCCGGGATCGCAGAAACCGGCGGTGGCGTGCACGATCAGCCCCAGGCGCCCGAGGCTGGACTTGCCCTCGATCCGGGCCACGATGTCATCGGGCAACTCCACCCACTCGAGCGTGCGCCCCAGGCAAAATTCTCCGGGGTGGATCACGAACGAGTCATCGGCGGGGACCACCACCTCCTCGGTCAGGTTCGCCGGCGGATCGCGCAGGTCGATGGCCGAAGCGCGATGGTTGTGGAACACGCGAAAGGAGTCACCCAGACGTAGGTCGACGCTGGCCGGCTGGACCAGGCCCGGATCCCAAGGGTCGATCTTGATCCGCCCCTCTCCGACCAGGCGCGAGATGGTGGCGTCAGACAGGACCGAGGCAGGCGCGCCGCTCATTGCCCCGCAGTCTGCCAGTGACGCGCGACGCCAGGCTAGTGGCCCAGGCTGCGGGCCTTGGCGCGGGTGGTGCGGACCCGCGACGGAGGCGCGGGGGCAGGATCGCCGTGCGGGCCGCGCCGGGGCCGGCGCGGGAACGCGGGCGGAGGGTGCGGCCGGTGTCGTTTGATGCCGCCATCATCCCCGGAGGACGGCTCTTCTGGCGCCTGCTTTATCGCCCACCACACGATGTAGATCAGCGCCGCGATCGGCAGCTTCAGCGCCAACATCAACCAGAGAAACCCCAGAGTCACTGTGACCGCGAAGCGTACCCACATCCGGCCGGGATTTCACCTGATCCGAACACCTTCTGGGTCCAGCAGCGGTTCCGCCGCCACCTCGCCCCCGACCCATCGCCCGAAGATGTCAACCTCGACGGCGGTTCCCACCTCGATTTCGGGCGGCAGATAGGCGTAGGCGATCGAACGCTGCACCGTGTAGCCGTAGCCGCCGCTGGTCACCCGCCCGCAGATCTCATCAGCGATGCGGACCGGCTCGTTGCCCAGCGCCACCGAGCGCGGGTCCTCCAGTACCAGGCAGCGTAGGCGCCGCCGGGGCTCGCCGACGGCGTCGCTGCCGATGTAGGACTTGTCCCGGCGCATCGCGAACTCGAGCCCCGCCTCCACCGGCGTTTCGTCGGGGGTGATGTCGGCCGCCCACACGCGATAGCCCTTCTCCAGGCGCAGCGAGTCGATGGCCCGGTAGCCCCCGGCCCGGAGACCATGCGGCCGACCGGCGTCCCACAGCGTCCGCCACAGGCCCGCCCCGTACTCGGTGGGGCAGTACAGCTCCCAGCCGCGCTCGCCGACGAAGGTGACGCGCAACGCTCGCACCGGCACGTCGCCCACGGTCAGCTCGCGCATGGTCATATAGCCGAAGTCGAGCGGATCCGGCGTCAGCGGCGCCAGAATGGCGGGCGCAGCCGGGCCCCAGAGGGCGAAGCAGGCCCAGCGCGAAGTCACATCGCTGAGGCGAACCGAGCCGTCGTGGGGCATCTGGCGGCGGATCCATCCGGCGTCGTGGTTGCCGAACGCGGTCCCGGTCACGATCTGGAAGCTCTCCTCGGCGACCCGG
This sequence comes from uncultured Solirubrobacterales bacterium, assembly GCA_963754375.1. Classification (GTDB taxonomy): domain Bacteria; phylum Actinomycetota; class Thermoleophilia; order Solirubrobacterales; family Solirubrobacteraceae; genus Palsa-465. Next base: position 147,228 of record CAVWFX010000010.1, on the reverse strand, counting down.
GTGACGGTGAAGTCACACTCGATCCCGCCGCGGCGGTTGAGCATCTGGGTGTAAGTGATCTTGCCCACCTCGCGGGCCACCCGGTTGTCGCACAACCGCTCCAGCAGCTTGGCCGCGCCCGGACCCGACAGCTCGAGCTTGGCGAATGAGGACTCATCGAACAGCGCCGCCGTTCGGCGGGCGGCCAGCGCCTCGGCCCCGATCGCCGGTGACCAGTGCATCCCCGCCCACCCTCGGGGGCGCAGCGAGGGGTCGCCGGCCTCGGCATTTCGCTCGTACCAGTTGACCCGCTCCCAGCCGGACTTCTCCCCGAAGGCGGCGCCGTGGTACTGATGCCAGACGTAGGCGCTGGAGGTTCGCAGCGGCCGCCCCGCCTGGCGCTCGTGGCCGGGGTAGCGGATGTCGTAGTAGGTCTCGTAGACCTCTTTCGCGCGCGCCAGGGTGTAGCGCGGCGAGCGGTACTGAGGGCCGAAACGGCGGATGTCCATCTCCCACACGTCCAGCGACGGCTCGCCGGACACGATCCACTCGGCCATCACCTTGCCGATCCCACCGGCGCCGGCCAGGCCGTGGGCGCAGAAGCCGGCGGCGACGAACAGGCCCCGCACATCCGATTCGCCGAGGCAGAACTCGTTGTCGGGAGTGAACGCCTCAGGCCCGTTGATCAGCCGGGTGATGCCGACGTCCTCCATCGCCGGGACGCGCTTGGACGAGTTGGTGGCGATCTCCTCAAAGCGCGGCCAGTCGTCCTCCAGCAGGCGCCCGTTGAAATCCGCGGGGATGCGATCCAGCTGGTGGTCGTCGAGGAACCACGGCGCACTGCGGCGCTCGTACCCGCCCATCACCAGGCCGGCTCCCTCCTCGCGGAAGTAGATCAACAGATCGGGATCGCGCAGGGTGGGCAGGTGCTCGCCGGCCTGGCGCTCGCGGAACGGCTGGGTGACCAGATACTCGTGGGCAAACGGGACGACCGGTACGCGGATCCCGGCCATCCGCCCCAGCTCGGCGGCGAACATCCCCCCGGCGTTGACCACCACCTCGGCCTCGATGTCGCCCCACTGGGTACGGACTCCGCGTACCCGCCCGTCGGTGACGATGATCTCGCTCACCCGCGTCTGAGTGAAGATGCGGGTGCCGCCCCGACGGGCGCCGTCGGCCAGCGCATACGTCAAAAGCGACGGGTCGAGGTAGCCATCGGTGGGCAGGTAGGAAGCACAGCGCACGCCGTCGGTGACCATCAGCGGGAACAGCTCGCGCGCCTCGTCGGCAGACAGCAACTCCAGCGGCAGCCCGAACGTCTTCGCCCAGGCCACCTGTCGCAGCACCTCCTGCTCGCGCTCCTCGGTGCAGGCCAACCGGAGCCCGCCGCACTCAACCCAGCCGCAATCCAGCTGGCGGTAGAGCGCCACCGAGTCCATCATCAGCCGGGTCAGCGAGACACTGCCGCGCAGCTGACCCACCAGCCCGGCGGAATGGAAGGTGGAGCCGCTGGTGAGCTGGTCGCGTTCGAGCAGCACCACGTCGCGCTCGCCGAGCTGGGCCAGGTGGTAGGCGATCGCGGTGCCGCCGACCCCACCTCCGATGATGACCACGCGCGCGCGATCGGGAATGTCACGCCGTCGCGCCACCAAGCCACTCCTCCAGTCGCGGGTCGTCGGCTGCCCGCGCCAAGCGGGCGAAGTGCTTGTCGGCGTAGTCCTCGAAATCGAACTCGAGCTCGGAGATGGCGCGCTGGACCACGCCCCAACCCGCCTCGCGCGCGTCAGACATGATCCGCATCAGCTTGAGCGCGGCGCGGCGGCCGTGGCTGGGAGGCGCCCGGTCGTAGGCGGTCAGCAGCCGCTCCTCGGCGGCGTCATCGAAGTCGTTGTTGACGGCCAGGTTGCCGAGGTCGAACAGGCGGTGGCCCATGCCGGCGTACTCCCAGTCGACCAGGATCGCCTCGGCGGGCTGGGCCTCGGTGGCGAGGATGTTGCCGGGCAGGAGGTCGTCGTGGCATGGGACGGGATCGGCGAGCGGCAGCACGGCGGCGATGCGGCCGGCCAGCTCGGAGGTGGGTCCGTAGCTGTCGGGAAGCCGACCGCCGCGCTCGGCGACGATCTCGGCGTACCGGGAGAGCAGATCCGGGACCCAGAAGCGAACCGGCAGCTCAAGACGCGAGTCGTGAAAGGCCCGTAGCGCGCGGCCCGCGGACTCGGGATGGGCGCGGAGCCGGTCGCCGTCGATAGGCCCCCCTTCGATGTACTCGGTCACGAGGTGGTCAGGGCCGGCCGCGATCAGTGCGGGCGCGATGCCCAGGGCGGCCGCCCGCTCGGCGGCCAGCCGCTCGGCCTCCCGGCTTATCCCCAACAGCTCGGTGTCCTTGCCGGGCAGGCGCAGGACGGCCTCGCGGTCGCCGAAACGGACGCGGAAGTTTCGGTTGGTGATGCCGCCGTCCAGCGGCTCGGGACCGGCGGTGACGGTGCCCAGCCGAGGCTCGAGGCGCTTGACGATTTCCCCCGTAGACGGCATCGGTCGGAAACCTACAGCTCTAAGGCCGGCGGTTCATACCTTCAGCACAGGCGCGCTCTGGTGTTTAAAGCCCGGGTCATATACCTTCGCGGAGTGAGGCTGGAGCGGAGCGGGGGGCAGCGAGGACGATGACGCCGGGGGGGCGAGGGTGAGGTGCGGCGGTGAACCTCGAGGAACTGCGCGAGCGCGTCGACACCGGCGAGATCGACACGGTGGTGCTGGCGTTCTGCGACATGCAGGGCCGCCTGCAGGGCAAACGCTTCACCGCCCGGCATTTCCTTGACGAAGTGGTCGAGCACGGAGCCGAGGGCTGCAACTACCTGCTGGCGGTCGACGTGGAGATGAACACCGTGGAGGGCTACGAGATGTCGTCGTGGGAGCGGGGCTACGGCGACTTCTCGATGCGCCCTGACCTGGCCACCCTACGGCCGGTGCCGTGGCTCGAGGGGACCGCGATGTGTCTCGCCGACCTGACGTGGGAGGACGGCTCAGACGTGCTGGCGTCACCGCGTCAGGTGCTGCGTCGCCAGCTCGCTCGGCTCGCCGAGCGGGGCTGGAGCTCCAACGCCAGCACCGAGCTCGAGTTCCTGCTGTTCCGGGAGACATATGAGTCGGCGGCGGAGAAGGGCTACAGCGGCCTGCAGCCGGCCAACCTCTACAACCTCGATTACTCGCTGCTGGCCACCGCACGGGTGGAGCCGCTGATTCGCCGGATTCGCAACTCGATGGAGCGGGCGGGGATGGCGGTCGAGAACTCCAAGGGCGAGTGCAACCTCGGCCAGCACGAGATCAACTTCCGATACGCCGACGCCCTGCGCGCGGCCGACGAGCATTCGATCTACAAGAACGGGGCCAAGGAGATCGCCGCCCAGGACGGGATGGCGATCAGCTTCATGGCCAAGTACGACCAGCGCGAGGGCAGCTCGTGCCACATCCACTTCTCGCTCTCCGATGACTCCGACCCACCCGCCATGGTGTTCGCCCGCGACCGGGCGGTGTTCGAGGCGTTTCTGGCCGGGCAGCTGGCCTGCCTGCGGGAGTTGACCCTGCTGCTGGCACCGAACGTCAACTCCTACAAACGCTACGCCGAGGGCTCGTTCGCCCCCACGGCGATCGCCTGGGCGAACGACAACCGGACCTGCTCGCTGCGAGTGGTCGGTCACGGCCCCGCACTGCGGTTCGAGAATCGCGCCGGGGGCTCTGACCTCAACCCCTACCTGGCCCTGAGCGGGATCATCGCCGCCGGCCTGCACGGCGTCGAGCACGGGCTCGAGCTCGAGCCCGCCTACAAGGGCAATGCCTATCTGGCCACCGACAAGCCACGGCTGCCCACCACGCTGCTCGAGGCGCGCGACCTGTTCGCCACCAGTGACGTCGCCCGCGGGGCGTTCGGCGACGCCGTGGTCGATCACTACGTACACGCCGCCGACGTCGAGCTTCAGGCGTTCGGGGCCGCCGTCACCGACTGGGAGCGCGTCCGCGGGTTCGAGCGGCTGTGAGCCCGGCGCAGGCCAACCGGATAGCCGCCTCGTCCACCCTGGATACCCCCAGCTCGCGCGACGCGGTGTTCGCGCCCGTCCACTCTCAGACTGCCTTCGAGGAGACCGTCGACAGGCTGGGAACGGCGATCAAGCTCGGCCTGCTCGCGCCCGGGAGCCGCCTGCCGGCCGAGCGTGAGCTGTGCATCAAACTCGAGATCGCGCGCTCGACACTGCGCCAGGCGCTGGTGGCATTGGCCCAGAGCGGCCATCTGCACGCCACTCGCGGACGTGGTGGCGGGACCTTCGTGGCCGACCCACAGCCGCCGGCGGCGCCCCCATCCCGCGAGGTGCTCGCCCACTGGAGCGACGTGTGCGACGAGCGGATGCTGGTCGAGGTCGGAATCGCGGTGCTGGCCGCCGAGCGGGCCACGGCGGCGATGGTGGACGCGCTCGACCAGGTGGTGGTCTCGATCGACGCGATGCTCGACGACTTCCCCGCCTACCGGCAGGCCGACATCCGCTTCCACGTCGGGCTGGCCGAGGCCACCGGCAGCCCGCGGCTGGTGACCAAGATGGCCGAGACGGAGGGCGCCATGAGCGCACTGATCTCGCACATCGCCCACCCGCCCGAGGTGCTGGACTCGGCCAACGACCAGCACCGGCGTCTGCTGGCCGCGGTGCGCCGGCGCGACGAGGCCGCCGCGGCGCGGGAGATGGCCGAGCATCTGCGGGCAACCGAACACGTGCTGGCCGGTCTGCTGCCAGGGTGACCGGCGCGAGGAGCCGGCAGGGCCGCGCCCGAGCAGATGAATTAGACGTTGGTCCAGACATTGCGTCAAATCGGGCGAACCGGGGCTCGATGGTCGAGCGGATGAGCAATGCTTCTTTTACGCAGCGCATCAAGTCCGAGCCGTGCCGCGCCGCTGCGCGAGCGCGACCGCAAGACGATTCCCGAACTCGCCGGCCGGCCTGCGGCGCCGATCGGTGAGCCGCCGCCTTCGCTGACCGCGCCGAGTACCCCGATCGCGGACCTCAGCGGCGGCTCCGTCGATGGCCGGTGGTGGCTGCGGCTGCGGCTCGCGGTCGAAGTGATGGTGCTCTATCTCGCCTGCGCTGTCGCGCTGGTCTCGGCTTCGCCTACGTTGTCGGGCGCGCCGGATCGCTGGCTGGCGGTTGTGTTTCCCATGCTCGTGCTCCTGATCCCTCGGGCGGCGGGCTGGTCTGACCATCGTCTCGATGGATCGGTGCTTGACGCGACGGTGAAGGTGCTCGGAGCGGTGTCACTCGCGGCGGTGGCGATGGTCACGCTCGACTCGCTGGCCGGTGGCGCCGATCCGGTCGCGTTCGCGGCCAGGTTGGGAGTCTTCGCGGCGGTTTATCTCGGAGTCGCTCGCGCGGTGCTGCTGGCGGTTCGCCGGCGCGCGCAGCGCTCGGGGGCTCTCCGCACTCCAACCCTGATCATCGGAGCGGGGTTGGTAGGACAGCATCTCGCGCGCCGTTTGACGCTCGAGCCGCGCTTCGGTCTGCGGCCGGTGGGGTTTCTCGACGCCGACCCGTTGCCCGGGTCCCATGGCTCGGTCTCGCTTCCGGTCCTGGGCGGACTCGACGATCTCGGCGCCGCGATCGAGCGAAGCGGCGCGCGCCACGTCGTCCTGGCTTTCTTGAACGCTCCCGACTCCGTGCTGGTCGACGAGATTCGCGAGTGCGAGAAGCTCGGAGTCGACGTATCGCTCGTGCCGCGACTGTATGAGCTGATAAACGAGCGGGCTTCGCTTGACCACGTCGGCGGATTGCCGCTTCTGTCGCTCCACACGGTCGACCCCCGTGGCTGGCAGTTCGCTGTCAAACACATGCTCGGGCGCAGCGTCGCATTGCTGGCCCTGATCCTGCTCTCGCCGCTGATGGCCGCGATCGCCATTGCCGTTCGCTGGAGCTCCCCCGGTGGCGTGATCTTCCGCCAGCGACGGATCGGACGCGATGGCCACGAGTTCGACGTCCTGAAGTTCCGCACCATGCGTGCGGACCCGGACCCGGACCCGGACCCGGACCCGGACCTGGACCCGGACCCGGCCGCGGCGCCCGCGCCGCCGCCGCCGCGGCGACCGGCCTCGCACTGCGGGCAGATGACCTGGCCCCGGGCGGAGTTGAAGGCGAAGACCGCCGCACCCGCATCGGACGCGTTCTGCGCGACTACTCGCTCGATGAGCTCCCGCAACTGATCAACGTGCTCCGCGGCGACATGAGCCTGGTCGGACCGCGCCCCGAGCGCCCCGAGTACGTCGCCCGGTTCACCCGAGACATCAGCCGCTACCAGGACCGCCACCGAGTCAAGTCCGGACTCACCGGCTGGGCCCAGGTCCACGGGCTCCGCGGCCAGACCTCAATCAGCGATCGCGTCGAATGGGATAACTACTACATCCAAAACTGGACGCTTCGCCTCGACCTGCGGATCCTCGCCCTCACCGTTGTCGAGGTCCTACGCCGCAGGAACCTCTGACCCGGACGCCATGCCCCTGTCGATGCGATTGCCGCCCAGCGCCTTGGCGCGGTACAGAGAGAGGTCAGCGCGTTTCAGCACCGCTTCGAAGTCCCCGCCATCTGAGGGGTCGAGGTGGGCGACGCCGGCGCTGACGGTGACGACCGCCCCCACTCCGCACGCGGGATGCGGGATGGCGAGCGCGCAGACGTCTGTTCTGATTCGCTCGGTCGCGTCCCCAGCGCTTTCGAGCGTCTGCTCCGGGAGCACCACCACGAACTCCTCCCCGCCGTAACGATAAGCGGCATCCCCGCTCCGGGCCCGGCCGGCAAGCGCACCGGCTACGGCGGTCAACACGCGGTCACCGGCAATGTGGCCCTGGCTGTCGTTGTACGCCTTGAAGCGGTCAACGTCGTAAAGGGCGATGCAGTAATCACGTCCATAACGCTCCGCGATCCCAGTCAGCTGCGCGAGCTGCTCGCGGAGGGCGATGCGGTTCCCGACGCGGGTCAGCGGGTCGTGACGCGACTCATCGAACAGCGTCTGATTCAGCAGTTCGAGCTGCACCTGCTGAGCCTCGAGTCGTCGGTGGAGCTCGGTGACCCTGGCGGCGGCGATCAGCCTCGCGTTGAGGTCGTCGGTGTCAAACGGCTTCTTGAGATAATCGTCGGCCCCGGCCTCCATTCCGCGTACGACGTGAGCCTGGGCCGCGAGCGACGTGAGCAGGATGAAATACGTGTAAGAGCCTTCTTCGTGGCTCCTGACACGTCGGCACAGTTCGTCCCCGTCGATCCCTGGCATCAACCAGTCGCTGATCACTACGTCGGGCGCGGTGTCGAGAAACAGCTCCCAGGCCGCATTGCCATCCTCGGCGGCGATCCATTCGTGCCCGAGACTCGAGAGCGTGGTCTCCAGTGCCGCCCGCGCGACCGCCGAGTCCTCCGCGATGAGTACCTTCATCGGTGGGGTATTCACTGACACTAGAGCCAGCCCATTTCGGTGGCCCGGAGAACGGCTTGGGCGCGATCGTCGACGCCCAGCTTGCGGTAGGTGTTGTGCAAGTGGGTTCGCACCGTACTTGTCGAAACTGCGAGCTCGGCCGCGATGGCCTTGTAGCGCTTGCCTTGGGCCAGGATGCGCAGCGCCTCGGTCTCACGCTTCGACAGCGGAGACGGTTCGGCTCGCCGCCGCTGACTTCCGCCGGGGTGAGGCAGATCGAACAATACGTTCCGCAGGGCATTGGCTGAGAGTCCGCAGACCTGACATAGCTGCAGCATCTTGCCGCGGTCGACAGCGTCGCCTTGCGCGTGGTGAGCGACCAGGTCCGCGAGCCTGACATAGGTCGCCAGCCCGTCCTCGGCGTCGGAGCTGTGATGCGCCGCGACGATGCTCGCAAGGGGTTTTGGCAGTTCCCACCTCTGCAGGAGCAGCGCCCCAAAACTTGCGTGGTCGATCCCCAGAGCCAGCTGTTCCTGACGCACCCGCTTTTCGGGAGTGGCGGTTCGCGCGTCGGTCAGATCGCTGTATCCCGAACGTACGCGAGCCAGGACCAGCTTTCCGATGTCATGCAGCAGCGCCGCGGCCAGGAGATCGTCTCGGTCGAGCAGTTGGAGCTCTCGCGCGATCCGATCCGCCGCCCGCGCTACTTCCTGCGCGTGTACACGAGAGCGATGCATGAGCACCTCAAGCCGCGAGGTGCGCCATGGAAACTCGGCGCGGGGCACGTCGCAAACGGCCTGTTCGATCGCGGTCGGACCCAGGGCGACCACAGCGTCGGCGACGTTGGCGATCGGGTGCCCAGGCCGAACGGTCTGAGCTCGCCGCAAGACGGCCAGGGTCAGACCCATATCGCTCTCGATCGCCTCCACAAGCTCGCTTGCGACCGCGTTATCGCTGCCCGCGGCAGCAAGCACCCGCTCATACGCGGGCGCAAAGGCGGGTAGGAGATCGAACTCGGCGATGGCGCTGGCCAGGTCGAGGCGGCCGCTGCCTCCCTCTGCGGCGCGCGCTTTGCGTTGGGCCACCCGCTCGGTAGCCGGCTCGCGACGCTCGGTGAGGTGCCGCGCGCTGTGGCCGGTCACTGCAGCGACAAGTGCGTTCACCATCATCGGGTCAAACTGGGCGCCTCCGTCCTGGCAGATGCGCTCGAGCGCCGCCTCGGCGCCGATCCCGCGCCGGTGCGGCCGGTCGCTCGCCATCGCCACGAACGCGTCGCAAACCGCGATCACTCGACCGAGCATCGGGATCTCATCGCCGGCCCACCCATCCGGATAGCCGCCACCATCCCACCGCTCGTGATGTCGTCGCACGATCTCCGCGGCGGGCCTCACAACAGCGAGCCCCTCGAGCAGCTGTGCTCCGATGACCGGGTGCCGGTTAACGAGCTCCCAGTCCTGCGGCGAGAGCGGGGCGGTCGCAAGCAGCACGCTGTCAGGGAGCGCGACCATCCCGATATCACGCACGCGCGCAGCCAGATCCAACAACGCCTGGCTCGCGCCGTCGACGCCGAGGTCCCGGCTGACCTTGACTGCGAGCTGCCGCACCAGTGGCGTCGAAGCATGCACCCCGGGGGCGCGGACACGGAGCGCGGCTTCCAACGCCGCACCCACCCATACCGCCGACCCGGCGGCTTCGCTGTCATTCAAGCCCTCGTCAGCGACGGCCATCGGCGGCCCACTCGATGGCTGCGCCACCACCTGGCGTTCAAGCCGCGTAGGCGCCGCAGCCACCGCGGCCGGTGCCGCAACATTCATCAGAGCACCAGCAGCGGCGTGCCGAGCCCGAGATGCTCGGCGAGCCACACATCGTCGGCGACCCCCACACCTATGCAACCCTGGGAAAGGCGCCCGGGGATCGCCTCCCCGTCAGAGCCGGGCCCATGGATGCCGACGACGCCGCGCTGGGGCCAGTCGCTCAGCGCCGCGTAGCCGGTGGTGCCGAAAGCGTAGGGCCAGTAGCACGACGCTGAGTCGAACACTCTGAAGCGCTCCCTGATCCAGAACTGACCGGCGGGGGTCGGGGCGGTCCGCCTGCCGACCGCCACCGGTGCACTCCAGCGCGGCCGTCCGTCAGTGAAGAACCTCATGCGCAGACGACGCCGATCGACGACCACCAGGTCCCGCGTTGTGCGGAAGTAACACAGCGACTCACGCGGCACCCAGCCGACTCCGCTGGTGGGTCGCATCGGAATGCGCAGCTTGACCCACTCCTGCCCCGACGAGTCAATGTGGAGCCTCAGGAGAACGTAGATCTCCGGGAAGCCCTCCTCGGTATACCGCCGCAGGCGCCCGACGTGCCCAGAGTCTGTCTGCGGGGCGGCGAAGATCGGGCCCTGCCCGGCGGCGCATGCCCATTGGGTGACGGTGCGCTCGTCGGAGAGGACGCCGTCGGCGGGCGACCGAAGGGTGGCCGCTGCCTGACTCGCCGGGGTCCATTCCGGCGCGGAGTCGAGGGACTGGATAAGCATGCCCCGCCACTCACGCACCGGACGGTCGCCTAGCGCCGGTTCATTGGATCCCTCGGGCCCCGCCGCTGCGGGGCTGCGGGTTGGTAAGTGGGCAACTGGTCCGATGTAGCACCTTCAGATCCTGAGATCGTGCGCTCCACGAATGACCAATACTCACACCCACGGAAGCAGGAGCCGTAAAGAGCGTCCAAACACTCACACTAAACGCCGCTAACGGTCAACGCCTCGACCTTACACGGGCGCCTGAGACAAGGAAATCCCCCAGACGGAGGATTTCGCCACCAGCTCGATGATCATCCCTGCTCATAGCTCACCATCGCACCATCGTCCCGGGGGAACGTTGGACAACTTTTGCTCAGGACCAGTGCAATTGGTGCTTGCTTGCGTGCTGACGGGGCCTCATGAGGTAGACCCGAACCAGCTAGACGAACGCTGAGTGGTTCGCGGCTCTTGAGCAAAGGGCCCCAGGAGCGACTCCGCCTTCCGAGACACTGTCGCAGACTGCTGAGGTACACCGTACGCACGGGGTCCTCGGGACTGGCTGACCAGTCGCTTTCATACATCGTCGTGCATCTCCGTCCGTGTGGGCGGTACCGGTACGGGAGTCGAAAGGATTGGCCAGTTGACGCGATACGACGAGATGACCCGCGAGATCGCCGCCCACGTTTCGGTCTCGAGGGTTCTCGCGGACTGGGGCTCGTTCGAGGAGGACGGCAAGCATCTGCTCGGCGGACTCGCGGAAGCGATGGGCTTTCTATCAGGAGCGCTATGGCTTCCCGATGGCGATGTTCTGGCGCCCCGCCTGACTTGGAGCGATCCCTCATTGGAAGACGCGACCGAGCTCGAGGCTGAGACACTCGCCCTGCGCGCGCCGCGTGGCGTCGGGGTGGTCGGCCGTGCGTGGGAACGCGAGGCACCGGTGTGCGTCCCCGACGTCCTTTTGACCCCCGACTACCACCATCGCAAGGCCGCGGCTCGCGCCGGCGTGCGCGGAGCGGTCGCATTCCCCGCATTGCACGCGGGAGGTGTGCTCGCGGTGCTCGAGTTCTGCTCACCCGAGGAGTGCCGCCCCAGCCCACGCTTCACCGAGACCCTTGATGTAATCGGAAGGCTGATCGGAGAGTTCCTGGCGCGACGACAGGGCCAGCTGCGCCCGCCACCCCTGACTCGGCGCGAGCTTGAAGTCGTGCAGCTGGCGGCCGACGGATGTTCCAGGTCCCAGACGGCGCAGCGACTAACCGTGAGTCCGGCCACGGTTGCGACTCACATGAAGCACATCTTTGAGAAGCTCGGCGTGGGTGACCGCGCCTCGGCGGTCGCGAAGGGCCTTCGGCTGGGACTGATCGAGTAGCCAATTGGGTCGGCGCGCGGTCTCATCGAGGGCCTGGGCCATCTGACTGGCCAGTGCCGGCCAGCCCCAACGGAGAACCGCCGCCTCGCGGGCGGCGCACCCGCGAGCAAGACGCTCGGAGTCACCATCGCAGACCGAGACGATCGCCTCCGTGAGCTGCTCGAGATCGTCGGGCTCCACCAGCCAGCCGGTTGCACCGTCATCGATTATCTCGCCGGGTCCGAGCCGGTTGACGCCGATAGCGGGCAGGCCGCACGCCATGCCCTCGACCAGCACCAGACCGAATTGCTCGCGCACCGAGCCCAGTACCTGCGCGTCGGTGGCGTTGAGGAAGTCCGGCAGGCTCGCGTGATCACGCCAGCCGGTCAGGAATACGTTGCGTGCGCCGGTGCGCTGCACCGCGTCCCAGGGGTGCTCGCCCTCCCACTCGCCCGGAAAGCCCCCGACGATGACCAGTGCGGGCACTCGCCGGGTGCGGCGCGCGGCGCGGGCGAACGCTTCGATGACGAGACCGATCCGCTTCACCGCGGTATAGCGACCGACCGCGATCAGGGTCACCGCCTGCTCCAGCACGGCAATCTGATCGAGTTCGTAGGCAACGCTGCCGGGATCCGCCCCTGGCCGCCAGCCCTGCGGCTGCTCGACGAGCATCTGTCGCCAGAATGCGGGGCGATCGACGCTGCGTGGTCTGAACAGCTCCGGGTCGAAGCCGCTCGCGATGACCGTGCATGCGTCCCGCCCCACACCGAGCAGGCCGACTGCCCGATCGACATTGCGTGGCGTCTGCACCACGATGCGGGCGCAGCGCCGGGCCCAGCGCCGCATCCGCTCAGCCCAGGCGTCGGCGTGGAGCCAATGGGACGGCGCCCCGTCACAGATCTGCTCGAGCATCATCAGCTCGGTTCCGTGCAGATACCCAACGACTGGAATCTCGGGTGCCACGTGCATGGAGGCTTGATTGAGAGGGGTCAGGTGGTTGAGCAGCAGCACGTCGAACGAACCAACCTCGGCCTCGCGCAGTGCCACCTCCCACGCTGCGACATGCGCGTGGTACTCGACGTCGTCGACAAGCGCGAAGCACCGATCGGGGGCACCGGGGCGATCCTCGTAGGAAGGCTGCATGGGCGCCTGTCCCGCGGCGAAGTCCACTGCGCGAACGTCCAGACCGCGGTAGAACCGCTCGGCGTCACCCGGCCCGCCGGGGATGGAGCCGCTGAGGACACGAACCTCCCACCCGTTCGCCGGCAGCGCGGCCGACAGCGATCGCGTCACGTGGGCCGACCCGCCGCGCGGGAAGAACAGGAGGCCGGCGAGAACGCGCACGTGTCCACCATAGGGCCGTCAAAGCCGCCGCCGGACTCAGCGGGGCGCGAACACGAGCGCGGTGGCGATTGCCCGGCCGCCAGGCACGGTGGTCTCATGTGCCTCGCGCGGCGTGTTGCGCAGACGACCGCCACAGACGATCGAGGCCGACCCGCCACCGTCGAGATTGAGCGCCTCGCGCGCGCCGAGGTCGGCCATCGCCGAGGCCAGCTCGCCGAGCGTGAGCCCGGCGTCAGCGTCGGACCGCCCGTCGCAGACGACCGCGATCAAGCGCTCGCCGTCGCAGCCGAGCGCCGCACGCGGATGGCGCCCCACAGTGATGTCGGAGTCGAACTGCTCGGCACTGGCCGAGAATCCCTCGTCGTCACCGTCCACGACCTCCCGTCCGTCACGGACCAGCAGCGGACCGGCCTGGAGCAGATCGCCGGTCACAAGCGCGCCGAGCTCGTCGCGACGTGCGATTCGCACCTCGTCACCTACCACGCTGATGCACGCCCGGCGCCGGCCAAACGGGTGGGTGAACTCAACGTACTGCTGACGGGCGCCATCCAGCCACAATTCGCCGAGCGGCGTAGCCGATAGCTCTGGTTCGGGCGGAACGCCGGGTCGGCGGAGGTAGAAGCCGCCGACCAGCGCCTCCGACACGCCGGCCTCTTGGCACCACGGCTCGAGCCGAGCCAGGCCGGGGAGCCGCCGGATGCGCAGTGTTGTTGTGGCCAGCGGATAGGTCGCGACGTGAGCGGTGGTACAAGCCCCATCACCGAGTGCGAGCCGGAGGCGCTCGCACGACGCGGACGGCAACGGCGTCCTCGCGGCCGGGTCCGGGTGCGGGGTCATGGGACCTGCACATGCTCGCAGGCAGGGTCAAACATTCAAGACGGCCTCCGCGGATGTCGATGGTCAAGGTATGGAAGCTTCGCTCCCAACGTCCGCTGGTCCGCGCGCAGCGGTGCTGTTCGTTGAAGACGACGAGCTGTTCGCCGCCGTGGCCATGGAGATCGTCGGGTCATTGGCCTCCATCACGTGGGTGGCCAGCGCCGAGGAGGGGCTGGACGCGCTCCCGACGGCGGATTGGGATCTGATCATCGCCGACGTCAACCTGCCGGGCAGAAGTGGCATCGAACTCGCCCACCAGGCCAAGCTCGTGTGTCCCGCTCGCCGGCACGCTGATCCTCACCGCGAGCGCGAGCCTCGACACCGCCGTCGGTGCGCTGCGTTCCGGTGCCGACGAGTTCCTGACCAAGCCGGTCGACGGACCGGCGCTGGCGGACAAGGTCCTGGAGCTGATCGCCGCGGCGCGCGTCCGCAAGGCCGATCGGCGTGAGGTGGTACTGGCGATCGGCGCTCATCCCGACGACGTCGAGATCGGCTGCGGAGGGATCCTGGTCCGCCACAGCGCCGCCGGCGACGACGTGAACGTGCTCACGCTCACCGGCGGGGAGGTGGGCGGGGTTGCGGCCGAGCGGGCCCAGGAGTCCTGGCGCGCCGCCGACCTCATGCATGCCCGGCTGTTCCTCGCTGAACTGGTGGACACCCAGGTCAGCGTCAGCGACGGGGGGATCACGATCGGAACGATCGAGCGCGTCATCGCCGAGATCCATCCGGGGGTCATTTACACCCATAGCCGTCACGACGTGCACCAGGACCACCGCAACGTGCACGACGCCACCCTGGTGGCCGCGCGCAACGTGCCGCGCGTCTACTGCTACCAGGCCCCGTCCGCCGACATCGACTTTCGCCCCACCCGATTCGTCGGCATCGACGACTGGGTCGAGCGCAAGCTCGAGGTCATCGGGGCCTACAGCTCCCAGGTCAACATCCGTCGCTACCTGCAGGAGGACCTTCTGCGCGCAACCGCCCGTTACTGGAGTCGATTCGGCTCGTCGCGGTACGCCGAGCCGCTCGAGGTCATCCGTGACAGCGAGGCGTCCCCAACCGCGACCCCCGCCTCATCCGAGACGCGCAGCCTCGTGGGCGAGACCAATGTCGCCTGACTCCACATCCGTTCCCCGTGTCCTGATCACCGGTGCCGGCGGTCCCGCCGGCGTGTGCCTGCTGCGGGCGCTCGCCGAGCGTCCGGTCACCCTGCTGGCGGGCGACATCGATCCGTACGCCGCCGGCCTCTACCTGGTCGACGCCGATCGACGTCTGATCCTGCCGGCCGGGGCCGACGAGCAGTTTGCCGACGTCGTTCTGGCCACCTGCATGCGCCTGGCGATCGACGTCCTCGTGCCGACGGTCGACAGCGAGCTGCTCCCGCTGGCGCTTCGCCGGGCGCAGTTCGAGGCGGCGGGGGTGCGACTCGTGCTCGCCCCGCTGGAGACGCTCGCGGTGTGCCTCGACAAGTGGGCGCTTCACGGACGCTGTCATGGCCAGGTGCCCGTGCCCGACACCGAGCTCGTCGACGACTCGTTCCAGCCCGCACTCGCACCGTTGCCCGCCATCGTCAAACCCCGCACCGGGAGCGGATCACGCGGAGTCCATCGCGTGGACAGCGTCGAGCAGCTGGAGCGGCTGGAGCGGGACGGCTCGCTGCTCGTGCAGGAACTGCTGCCCGGCCCCGAGCACTCGCTGGACGTGCTGGCCACCCGAGAGGGGCGCGTGATCGCGGTCGTACCGCGCGAGCGCCTGAAGATCGACTCGGGGATCGCCGTAACCAGTCGCACGCTGCCATGACGACCGACTCGAGTCGATCGGCCGCAAGGTCGCCGAGTTGATCGGCCTGACCGGAGTGGCCAACGTCCAGGTCAAGGAGGGCGTGCGACGGCGAGCCCGCGCTGCTGGAGGTGAACCCGCGTTTTCCCGGCACGATGGCACTGACGGTGGCCAGCGGACCGGACATGCCCTGGCTGTGCGTCGCCGATGCGATCGGCGAGCCGATGCCCACGGCGACGCTGCCGTTCGCGGACATCGCGATGGTGAGATTCTTTCAGGAGCGCTTCCTGCCGTTCGCGGAGATCGCCGCCCTGCAGGCGCAGGTGCCCGAGCCGGCGGGCGTTGCGCCATGATCGGGGTGCGGCAGGACATGCATGTCCACTCGACGTTCTCGGATGGGCGCGACACGATCGAGGACAACGTGGCCGAGGCCGAGCGGCTCGGACTGCTCGAGCTCACCTGCGTCGACCACGTGCGCGCCGGGCACCGAGTGGGTACCCGATTACGTCGCCACGGTGCGCCGGGTGAGCGCCACGACGCCTGTGCGCCTGCGATGTGGCGTCGAGGCCAAGCTCCTTGACACCACCGGCAAGCTCGACCTTCCCCCGAATCTCACGGGCGTCGACGCGATCTATGCCGCCGACCATCAGGTGCCGCTGTCCGGCGGCCCGCACACCCCGCGCGAAGTCATCGCGCTGATGGCGGCGGGGACCGCCTCTGTCACCGAGGTCGTCGCGGCGATCATCGCCTCCACCGAGGCGGCGGTACGGCGGTACCCCAACGTGGTCATCGCGCACATGTTCAGCATCCTGCCCAAGATCGGGCTGAGCGAGGATGACGTCCCGGCGCAGCTGCTCGAGCGGCTGGCGACAGTCGCGGCCCGGGCCGGGGCTCAGATCGAAATATCCGAGCGCTGGTGCTGCCCGGGCGTGGGAACGCTGCGCCCGTTCCAGCATCACGGCGTCCCGATCCTCCTCAGCACTGACAGCCACCGAAGCGAATCGATCGGCCGCTACTCGTATTGCCTCGGAGCTCTCAACGAGCTGACCGGCGCTCCCTCGCCCGTGGCCGGCTGACCGCAGCGGGGTCCCGTGCCCGCGCTCGACATCTTCCTGGCCGGGCTCGTGTTCATGGGCGCGGTGCCGCTGATCGCCGGCGCCTTCCAGGTCGGCCTCGCCGGCGTGCACTGCTTCCGGCGGCAATCGCACATCGAAGGGGACCTTCATCCGCGCGTGGCCATCGTCGTCCCCGCCTGGAACGAGGCACTGGTGATCCAGCGCACGTTGGACCAGCTGGTGCGACTCGAGTATCCCCCTGACCGGCTGCGGATCTACGTCGTCGATGACGCCAGCACCGACGAGACGCCCGAGCTGGTGAAGGCGAAGGCTCTGGAGTACCCAGGACGGGTCTTTCACCTGCGCCGGGAACACGGCGGCGAGGGCAAGGCGCAGACCATCAACCACGGCCTGCGTCGCATTCGATCGGAGGGGTGGTACGAAGCCGTCCTGGTCATCGACGCCGACGTGATCTTCACCACCGGGTCACTGCGGCGGATGGCGCGCCATCTCGCCGACCCCACGGTCGGCGCGGCGACCGCCTACATCAAGGAGGGGAGCCGGCCAGCCAATTACATGAACCGCTTCATCGCCTACGAATACGTCACCGCTCAGGCGGTGGCGCGGCGGGCGCAGAACGTCCTCGGCGTCCAGGCTTGCCTGGCCGGGGGCGCTCAGCTCATCCGCCGCGAGAGCCTGGAGGCCGTGGGCGGTGAGATCGACACCACGACCCTGGCCGAGGACACCGTCACGACATTCCGAATCCAGCTCGCCGGCAAGCGCGTGGTGTTCGAACCCCATGCGATCGTGTGGGCCGAGGAGCCGCGCGGCGTCGACGCGCTGTGGAAGCAGCGGCTGCGGTGGTCGCGCGGGAACGTGCAGATAACCGCCCTGTTTCGCTCGGTCTGGCTGCGCCCGTGGCGCCGAAGCGGTCTGAGCAGCCTCAGCTTCGCCCTGATCTGGTTCTCCGTCCTGCTCATGCCCGTCTTCCTCATCTCGCTCGTCCACGGGCCTGATCACCTTGTTCCTCACCGACCCCGTGTTCGCGGGGCATGTGTTCAGGGGACTGTGGGCGATCAACGCGGTCACCTATCTGCTCATCACCTTCTCGGCGTTCTCGATTGACCCCGCGGTGGCCCGGACGTGCTGGCGCGAGGGCCTGGCGTTTCCGGGGCTGGTGAGCCTCTTGGTGATGCTGTACGCGGTCCTCCCGGTGCCCTTCGTAGCGGGCGGGAGCGGCTTTTTGCGAGACGTCGGTATTCATCCATCGATGCAGCTGGGTTCCGCGCTGACGGTGTTCGCCTACGCGTGGCTCTCCCTCTCGATGCTGGCCGCGGCCGCGGTCCGGAGCCTGGAGCGGCATCGACCGGGGCCGGCGTGGCTCTCCGCCCCGCTCGTCTACATCGTCGGCTACGGACCGCTGCTGTGCGCCGTGACTGCCACCGCCTACATCAAGCAGCTCCGCGGCGCCGAGATGCGCTGGGACAAGACCGAGAAGCTGGGCGCGGTCGGAGAGTTGACGTGAGCGGCGCTCCCACCGTCGATGCCCCACCCGACGGTGATCTCGAGGCTGAGCGCGCCGGCGAGGAACGCTCCGAGCGTTGGCTGTTCGTACGCCAGGTGGCGATCGTGCTCGTCCTGGTGGCGTGGCTGGTGCTGCACGCGCTGCTCGCCTGAGGCGGTAGCGACTGGTCAGTGCCCGCCGGCGAGCGTCAGCAGCCTGGCCCGACACGCGGTGGTGACCTCGGCGAGGTCCCGCGCCTCGGCGACCGGACGCTCCTTGGCGTCGAGCTCGAGTATTCGCAACGCCTGCTCGTACGCGCGGCGCGCGGGCCCGGACTCGCCGAGCGAGTCATGGGCGCGGGCGAGCTTGAATGCGGCCACGCCCGATGTCGGGTCCATG
Source organism: uncultured Solirubrobacterales bacterium (assembly GCA_963754375.1). Classification (GTDB taxonomy): domain Bacteria; phylum Actinomycetota; class Thermoleophilia; order Solirubrobacterales; family Solirubrobacteraceae; genus Palsa-465. The sequence continues at coordinate 129,007 of CAVWFX010000010.1, read as the reverse complement.
TACAGCGCTCGGCGCAACGAGCCGACGGCCGCCCGAGGGCGGTCACGGGCCAGCTCCGCCACACCCATGATGAAATACGCCTCGGCGTCAAGGGGGTCCGTGGCCAGGGCATCGCTGACGATCTGCAGGGCGACCTCGAGGTCGCCTCGGTCGGCTGCACGCCTGGCGCTGGAAAGCCGCTCGCGTCGTCCGTCGCTGATCGCGGAGGCGAGCGGAGCTGACCTGGGCGCAGGCGGCTTGGGCGCACTTGGAGACGGGCGCCGGGACTTCGTCGCTGCGCGTGGCGGTGGCGCTGCGCTTCGCCGTGGATGTCCGCTCGGCCGGGGGTGCCCCGAGAGGCGGTCGGCGGCCCCGAGCACAAGCCGGCCGCCGGGCCAGAGCGCAGCCTCGAGCCCAGCGATGACGCGCTCGACGGTGCTCCGGTCGAAGTAGATCAGAACGTTGCGGCACAGGATCAGATCGAACGGCGGCGCACCTACCGGCGGGATGCTGTCCCGGACCAGATTGTGTCGACGGACGTCGACCAGGGCGCGCAGTTGCTTGCCCACGCACAGCGTCTGGTTCTCGACGACGAAGTAGCGCAGCGCAAGCGCCTCGTCGAGGGTCCGGACAGCACGCGTCCCGTAGCGCCCACGCCGAGCCTGGACCAGTGCCGTCGGTGCGATGTCGGTGGCCAGGATGCGAACGGGCGGGGCGCCGGTGCCGAACGCCTCGCAGGCCAGGATCGCGACCGTGTACGCCTCCTCGCCCGAGGCGCAACCGGCGATCCACACCCGGACCACGTCCGTGCCACGCGCTCGCGCCGCCTGCAGCGCCGCGCGCCAGTCGATCGTGTCGAGCTCGGCCCGATGGCGGAAGAAGAACGTCTCGCGCACGGTGACCTCGTCGATCAGCCGCTCGAGCGTTTCCGCCGAGCATCGGTCGGCCAGGAGCCGCTTGGCGGTCAAACCCGGCGCTACCCGGGCGATCGCCGCGGTGAGTGAGCCACGTTGGGCCGGGGAGATGATGATCCCGCTCTCGCGCGAAACCAGGTCGGCTACCTGAGCGAGGGGGTCGGGACTCACGAGCGCCCGTTTGCCCTCAGCGCCAGCAGCTCGGGGCCGATCGCGTCGAGGGGCAGAATCATGCGTGCGCCGAGCTCGGCCGCGGCGCGGGGCATGCCGTAGATCGCCGAGGTCGACTCATCCTGGGCGATGGTCATCCCGCCGGCGGCCGCCACCTCGGCAAGGCCCGCAGCGCCGTCGCGTCCCATGCCGGTCAAGACGACGGCGACCGCGCCGGCGCCGGCGGAGGCGGCAAGACTGGAGAGCAGCACGTCCCCGGACGGCCGGTGGGCGCCGCACACCGTGGTTCGATCGAGCTCGAGCCGGCTCGGTCCCAGCTTCAGGTGCGCGCCGTCGGGCGCGAGGATGATGCCCGGCTCGATTGGGTCCTCATCGGACGCGATCCGCACGGGGAGCGGCACCTCGGCGTCGAGCCAGCGGACCAGCCCGTCGATGAACCCGTCGCCCAGGTGCTGGACGACGAGCACCGGAACCTCGAAGTCGGCCGGCAGGTGGTGCAGCACGCGCAGCAGCGCTCCGGGGCCGCCGGTCGAGGCACAGATGCCGATGACTGCACGCCGGCGGGCACCGGGCGGCAAGTGGGGTCGGCCCGTTCCGACGCCGACGGGCGTGATCCTCGGCGCCGGAGCCGGGCCGCCGCCCACACGGGTCGCGACCAGGCGCCGAAAGCGGCGACGCAGCGCGTCGGAGGCGGCACTGTCGGGGGCGTCCAGCGACACCGCCGAGCGCGGCACTACGCCCACCGCGCCGGCCGCGAGGGCGGCCTGCGCGCGTGCTGATCGGCGCTCATCGTGGGCGACGATGACCACCACTCTCGTCCGCTGATCGCGCATGATCAGTCGGGTCGCCTCCTCGCCGCCGGCCTTCGGCAGGTCCAACTCCAGGGCGACGAGATCGGGGCTCTCGAGCGAGGCAGCCCGAATGATTCCCGCTGTGTCATCAAAGATCCCGACTGACCGTCAGGTCGCCATCGCGCTCCAGGCACTCGGCCAATCCCCGGCCGAACGCGCGTGAGCCCGCGCCGATGAGGATGCGCGTGCTCATCGTCCGATCAGGCGGTTAACCGTCTCCAGCAACGCCTGTTGGTCGAACTCATCCTTGACGATGTAGGCGTCGGCTCCGGCTTCGGCGCCCCGGCGGCGATCTTCGTCGCTGCTCTGCGAAGTGACGATCACCACCGGCAGCATCGCGTGGTCGGGATCGGCCCGAATGGCCGTGAGCAGACCGAGCCCGTCCAGCTCGGGCATCTGGAGATCGGTCACCACGAGGTCAAAGCCGGCGTCGTTCGCAATCGCCTCCAGCGCCTCGCGGCCGTGGCAGGCGGTACGGACGCGATAGCCGGCGGCGTCCAGGATGCTCCGCTCCAGCTCGCGCACGATGAACTGGTCGTCGACGACCAGGACGTGGGGCGCCGCCGCCGGTGGCGCCGGCGTCGTTGGTGGCGCCGGCACGGTTCCGCTTCCCTGGACGCCGGTGGATGCTTGGCGTGGCGTTGCGGACCAGATACGCGGGATCGACGATCAGCATGATGCCGCCGTCGCCGAGGATCGCGGCGCCGAGATACCCGGGCACGCCGGTCATCATCGTTCCCAGCGACTTGACGACCACCTCCTCCTCCCCGAGAACGCGGTCACACGCGACGGCCACCCGAGCGCCGGCGTCGCCCATCACAAGGGCTTGCGGCGCCGAGGACAGGTCACTGGCCTGCGCGCCGATGGCCCGGGCGAAGTCGCTCAGACGCAAGGACTCGCCCCGAACCTCGATGTAGGGCTTGCCTTCGAGGCTGGCAATCTCTCCAAGGGCGACCACTTCGACGACAGTGGCGATCGGGACGCCGAAACGCTGCCCGCCGCGCTCCACGATCAGCGCATCAAATCTCGCCAGCGTGACCGGAAGCAGAAGCGTCGCCCGCATCCCCTGCCCGAGCGGGCTCTCCATCTCCAGCCGACCGCCGAGCGACTCGCTCTGGCGCTTGACGGCGTCGAGGCCGACACCACGACCAGCCAGCGTGCTGACCTGGTCGGCAGTGGAAAAGCCCGCCTCCGCCAGCACGTCGACGAGCGATCCTCGGCGGGCCACCTCGTCACGCAGCTCGGTCGAGACGCCACGTCCGTCGTCGGCCACCTCGATCGCGACCATCTCGCCGCGGGACTCGGCGTGCAGGGTGAGCCGCCCGGCGCGCGGCTTCCCGGCACGCTCCCGTGCTTCGGGCTCCTCGATGCCGTGGGCAATGGCGTTGCGCAGAAGATGGGTGATGGCGTCGGCCAGGCCGTCGAGCAGCACCCTGTCGAGCTGTGTCTCGACGCCGCTGATGTGAAGCTCGACCTCCTTCCCCGCGGCCCGGGCGAGATCCCGCACGGCCCTCGGGAAACGGCCCGTGATCGAGCTCAGCGGAAGCATCCGCATCTCGAGCGCGGCATCCTGGAGCTCGCCGAGCAGGCGCTCCTCGCGGTCGATCTCCTCTTTGAGGCGCTCGTCGGACTCGATCGTGTCCGGACCGATCAGGTGTTCGAGCCGACGCCGCTGGACGACCGCCTCGCCGACGGTGTCCAGCATTCGGTCGACCTTCTCCGTGGCCAGACGTACGGACGAGCTGGGGCTCGGTCCGGGCGCCGGTGCGGTCGCGGCGGCACCGTTCGGGGGCACCGCGGGGGCACCATTCGGTGGGACCACGGGAGCGCCGTTCGGCGGGACGGCGGGGGCACCGTTCGGTGGGACCGCGAGGGCACCGTTGGGCGGCACAGCGGAGTCGTCCTCTGGGCCCAACACCGGCTCGCCGCTCACGGCTTGGCGAAGGTCGTCGGTGGCGCGCAGAAGCGAGTCGACGAGCTCGGGTGCGAGCGAGCCCTGCGATCGCGCCGGCTCGAGCACGTCCTCGATCGCATGGGCAATCGCGGCGGCCTCGGTGAAGCCGACCATGCTCGCGCCGCCCTTGAGCGAATGGGCGTGCCGGAACAGCATGTCGACCGCGTCGGCCGGCGGATTCCCGGCCTCGATCGCGAGCAGGCACTCGGAGATCTCCGCAATCCGTTCGTGCGCCTCCTCGCGGAACACATCGAGGAGCGCAGCCGGCACCGCGGTCATGTGAGCGCCGCTGCAGACGAGCTGGGGGAGCTGTCGAGCACGGCTGATACATCCAACACGCCGACCAGAGCACCTTCGACGAGGACTCCTCCGTGCACCAGCGGCGAGCCCACGGTCCCGGTGGCCTCCGGTAGCCGGCTGAAGTCGATCACATCATCGACGGCCAGCCCCGCGCGCCGCTCGCCGTCGGCCACGACCACGAGGCGACGCCGCTCGCCGTCGCCCGTGATTCCGAGCAGCACGGACAGGTCGAGGGCCGGCAGAATCTCTCCGCGAAGGTTGCGCAGACCGAGCAGAGCCGCCCCGGATCCCGGGACCGCCGTGATCTCACCCAGCTCGACCACCTCGAGCACGTGCTCGAGGCCGAGCGCATAGTGTTCGGCTCCTAGCCGGATCCGGAGGTGCATCGCCCCACCGGATCCTCAATGGCCGGCGACGGGCTGAAGGTCTGTCGAGCTCTCGCCGTTGGTGGAGACGGCGCCGTAGTGAACGAGTGTGCCCTCGAGGCTATGCACCAGACTCTCGACTCGCTCGGCGGTACCCGCCCGCTGCTGTTGCTCCGCGGCGAGCTGCTCCGCGGCGGACCGGATCTCCACCATCGTCGTGGCCGCCTGCTCGGCCGCCTCTTTCTGGTGATCGGTAGCGGCCATGCTGTTCTCGGTGGCCAAGATCGTCGAGTTGCTCTTCTCCTGGATGCCCGTGGCGATCTGCCGGATCGACTCGGTGGAGCGCATCGTCCGCTCGGCGAGCTTGCGGATCTCACTCGCCACCACCGCGAACCCGCGTCCGGCGTCACCCGCCCGGGCCGCCTCGATCGCGGCGTTCAGCGCCAGCAGGTTCGTCTGCTCGGCGATGCCATTGATGAGTTCGAGCACCTCACCGATCTGTTGGCTGCGCTCGCCGGTCTCGAGTGCCTCGGTAGCGGTCGTCTGGGCGTTCTCGGCGATCGCGGCGGAGCTCGCGCTCATCTCCTCGATCGTCACCGCGACCTCGGAGATCGCCGCCGATTGCTCTGTGGTCGCCGCCGCCGCCTCCCCCATCGCGGCGCGCATCTCGTTGGCGGCCTCGCCAAGCTGCCCGGACGTGGCACGGATCCGCTCGAGCAGCCGTGCCACCAGTCGCACGACGTACACGGCCAGGGCGAGAACCATGAGGATGGCAAGACCGCCGATCACGAAGCCAAGGATTCGCGCCGACTGAGCGCTGCTCTGGGCGGCGCTCTGGGCGGCCGCAGCCGTCTGGCGATCGGCCTGCGCAACTCTGTCAAACCGGAGATCGAGCGCGCTGAGCGCGACCACGAGCCGATCGGTCGCAGCGACTCTGGCCGGCGGGGTGTCTGCGTTCCGGAGCGAGGCCAGCACGCCGGCTGCGTTCGCGGCAGTGATGGCGGACGACTGGACTGCGGTGCGCACGGGCGCACTCCGCGCCTCGAGACCGAGGAGGCGAATCTGGCCGGCCAGCGTGGTGGCGAACTGGGCCACCGCCGTACGGTTCGCCGGAGTTGGGGCGGCATCGTAGCGACGGACCGCGCTGAGGATGTCGTATAGCGAGGTTCTGGTCTCGCTCGTGGTGAACGTCGATGGCTGAGTGGCCAGCGCCGTCTCATATTTGTTGGCGCTGTCGTTAAAACGAAGCACCACCACGCCGATCGTGACCGCGACCAGCACCACAATCAGCCCGCTGACGATCGCGATGCGGCGTGTGGGCGTCGCAAACTGGCCATCAATAACTTTTCGCATTACCTTCCTATCGGCAGTTAGCGGCAAGCCAACAAGTTCAGCCCTTAACTCGTCGGTGCCGATAAGAGACACAGCCTCATGTCCTCCGTCGCCGACAGAGCAGAGCCGCCCCCATCCCGCCGCGTCCTGGTCGTGGACGACTCGAGCCTGATCCGCGAGGCCGCGGCGCTCGCCCTGGGGACGATTCGCGGCTGGGACGTACTGACGGCCGCCTCGGGCGAGGAGGGCCTCGAGAGCGCGGGCGTTGATCGACCCGATGCCGTGCTGTTGGACGTGGTCATGCCGGGGCTCGATGGCATCGCGGTCGCCAAACGTCTCGCCGGCAGCCCCGACACATGCGCGATCCCGGTCGTGATGCTCACGGCCGCCGGCAGCAGCGAGGATCGGCAACGACTCGAGCGACTGGGCGTCGCGGGCGTCATCCCCAAGCCGTTTGCGCTGGCGACGCTGGCCGATCAGCTGGCCGAACTGGTCGGGTGGGAGATGGCTTGACCTCCCCGGCCCTTTCGACCGCTGTGCTCGACGCGATCTGGAACCGGCATCGGGGCGAGATACTGGCCCGCCTCGACGCCATCGAGCGCGGGGTGGCACGCGCCGCTGCCCCGGGCCTTCGGGCCGAGGGATGCCGCGCCGCGCACCAGCTGGCCGGGACCCTCGGGACCTTCGGCTTCGCGAGGGGCACCGAGCTCGCGCGGCAGCTCGAGGCGGGCCTCGGCGAGCGGCCAGGGATCCCACGTGACCCGTCCGCAGTAAATCTGTGCACTCTTGCGCGAGGACTACGGCGCGAGCTCGAACCATCCTTGTCGCCTCGTGCCGCGGTCAGTTGACAGTGAGTGTCGCCTTGAGTGGATGCGGTGGGCGATCTGCTGAGTGCGCCATTCCCAGCTCCTTTCGCATCTCGGCGCAAATCCGGGTTGACGGCTGACCGCTGACCGCTGACGGCTCGGCTCGGCTCGGCTCGGCTCCGATGGAGTAGGACCGGCACCTGAGGTCGGCGAGGCTTGACTTCCGTCCCCGCCCGGGCGTATCTTGCGCGCGAGGAGAAGGACGGAGCGGCGGACCTTTGTCTAAAGGAGGGCCGGATGAGCGGCATCAGCGAGCAGCTCTCACCTGACGAGCAGAGGCTGGCCGAGCTCGGCTACAAGCAGGAGCTCAAGCGGGGGTGGAGCGGCTTCTCCAACTTCGCGATCTCGTTCTCGATCATCTCGATCCTGGCGGGGTGCTTCACCACATACGGACAGGCGTGGATCAATGGCGGTCCGGTGGCGATTTCGATCGGCTGGCCGGTGATCAGTTGCTTCATCCTGCTGGTGGCGTTCTCGATGGCCGAACTGGCCTCGGCGATGCCCACCGCGGGTGGGATCTACTACTGGTCCTCCAAGCTCGGCGGGGCCGGCTGGGGCTGGTTCACCGGCTGGTTCAACCTGATCGGCCTGGTGGCCGTGACCGCCTCGGTCGACTACGCAGCCGCCACGTTCTTGAACTCCACCCTGTCGTTTTATGGACTGCACTTCCTGGGTGTCAACTTTGCCCCCGTGAGCGTCCAGGCCGCGCTTCACCACACGTTCGTGCTGTTCGCGATCATCCTGGCGGTTCACGCGCTGATCAACATCTTCTCCTCGCCCTTGGTGGCGTTGTTCACCAGGATCTCGGTGTGGTGGCACGTGATCGGGGTGCTGGTGATCATCGTGATCCTGATCGTGGTCCCGAGCCACCACCAGAGCTTCGCGTTCGTGTTCGGCCACCGGATCAACCTCTCCGGTTTCAGCAACCACATGTACTGGTTCTACGTGCTGCCGCTCGGGTTCCTGCTGACCATGTACACGATCACCGGCTACGACGCCTCGGCGCACATCTCCGAGGAGACCAATGACGCCGCCGTGGCCGCGCCCAAGGGCGTGTGGCGGTCGGTGTTCTACTCGGCCGTGTTCGGCTGGGCGGTGCTGCTGGCACTGACCTTCGCCGCCACCCACGTGAAGGCGATCTCCGCCGCCGGCGGCATCTCGCAGTCGATCATCGAGACGGCGCTGAGCTCGGCGGCGGCCAAGGCGGTCCTGATCATCTCCACCGTGGGCCAGCTGTTCTGCGGCATGGCCTGCGTCACCAGCGCTTCCCGGATGACTTTCGCCTTCTCCCGCGACGGCGCCGTCCCCGGCCACAACCTGTGGCGGCGGCTGAACAGTCACCGCACGCCGACTTGGGCGGTGGTGTTCGTGGCCGCGTTCGCGTTCATCATCACCATCCCGGCCTTCAAGGGCAACCACGCCGGCCTCCCCGTGGCCTTCCTGGCCGTTACCTCGATCTCGGTGATCGGGCTCTACATCGCTTACACGATCCCGGTCTATCTGCGGTGGCGGATGGGCGACGCGTTCCAGACCGGCCCCTGGACGCTGGGGCGCAAGTACAAGTGGGTCAACCTGGTGGCGATCATCTGGGTGATCATCTGCGTGATCATCTTCTGCCTGCCGTTCACACCCGCCGCGGTGCCGTTCTCCAGTACGTTCAGCTGGTCGGCGTTCAACTACGCGCCGCTGGTGACGATCGTGGTCATGCTGGCGGTGACGATCTGGTACGCCCTGTCGGCCAGACACTCGTTCACCGGGCCGGTGCGAACGGTCGACATGGGGGCCGACGGCAGCGCGATCACCAGCGAGGCGGCCCCGGCGGCGCCGAGCGATCTCTAGCGCGGCGGACGCCACGATGGCCGACCGCCTCAGCGTGATCGAGCCCGCCACCGAGGCGGTGCTGGAGGAGGTGCCGCGGGCCGGCGTCGCCGAGGTGGACGCGGCGGTGGCGCGAGCCCGCGCCGCGTATCCGGCCTGGCGGGCGATGGCGCCATCGGACCGGGCGGCGCTGCTGCGGCGGCTGGCCGCTGCGGTGGAGGGCGCTCACGAGGAACTGGCCACGCTCGAGGCCCGCAACGCCGGCAAGCCGATCGGGGATGCCCGGGGGGAGATCGGCATGGTGGCCCAGACCATCGGCTACTACGCGGGCGCGCCCGAGCGGCTGCTCGGCGACACCATCCCGGTCAGCGGTGGCCAGGCGTGGACGGTGCGCGAGCCGCTGGGCGTGGTCGGCCTGATCACGCCCTGGAACTTCCCCCTGGCGATCGCCTCCTGGAAGCTGGGGCCGGCGCTGGCGGCGGGCAACACGGTGGTGCTCAAGCCGGCCGAGCTGACCCCGCTGACCGCGCTGCGCTTCGCCGAGCTGTGCCTGGAGGCGGGCGTCCCCGAGGGGGTGGTCAACGTGGTGGTCGGTCCCGGCTCGGTCTGCGGGCAGCGCCTGGTGGAGCACCCGGACGTGGCCAAGATCGCCTTCACCGGATCCACCGAGGTGGGGCGCTCGATCGCGGCGGGGGCGGCGGCAACGATCAAACGGGTGACGCTCGAGCTCGGCGGCAAGTCGCCCAACATCGTGTTCGCCGACGCCGACCTGGAGGCGGCCGCGGCGGCGGCCCCGAGCGCGATGTTCGGCAACGCCGGCCAGGACTGCTGCGCGCGCTCGCGGATCCTGGTGCAGGCCTCGGCGCTGGACGAGTTCATGGGTTTGCTCGAGCGCTCGGTGACCGCGATCAAGGTCGGCGACCCGCTCGACGAGGCCACCGAGATGGGCCCGCTGATCTCGGCCGACCAGCGCTCGACGGTGGCTTCGTTCGTCGACGACGGCGCCCCGGTGGCCATCCGCGGCAGCGCGCCGCCGGGGCCGGGCTACTGGTTTGCGCCCACCGTGCTGTGCCCGGTGGACCCGGACGCGCGCGCCGCCCGCGAGGAGATCTTCGGCCCGGTGGCCGTGGTGATCCCATTCCACGACGAGGCCGAGGCGATCCGCCTGGCCAACGACACCATCTACGGGCTCAGCGGGTCGATCTGGAGCGGCGACGGCGGCCGGGCGCTGCGCGTCGCCCGGGCGCTGGAGGCGGGCGTGCTGTCGATCAACTCCAACACCTCCGTGCGGGTGGCGACGCCGTTCGGGGGCTTCAAGCAGTCGGGCTACGGGCGCGAGCTGGGACCGCGCGCGCTCGACGCCTACACCGAGGTCAAGTCGATCTTCTACGCCACCGAATAGCTCCGGCTCGCGGCCGGCGGCGCGCAGCGCAAAGCGCCCGGTATGCCGCACTGCCGAGGGCGTCCCGGGGCTCACCTGGAGCCCAGTCGTCCGTGCGCGAGTCGCGGACGAGCCGGCGTAAACGACAGTTATGTGAAGGAGAGGCGGGCCGTACGGGTCCCCTTCGTACGTGCCTGAGCTGACAACCGGTGACTGGCGGTTGCGGTTACGTCGACGCGCCGTCACAGTTTCGTAGCGCTTGGGTTGGCTTGCAGCAGAAACCCGCTCACACCTGGCGGGAAAGTGCTGCCGGCTGACGCGCGCTGGCCGGACCGGTCGCGTGGGACGTGCATAAGTGGCAAATCCGCGGAGGCCGGGGCGATTTGTCACCAGCCGCAGGCTCAGCGCCGAGAACGCGAGCAAACCCCGTCTGCTCCGCGCGGGTTTGTCCGGCCGTTTCTGCATGCTCGAGGCCGACTGAAGCCCCGAGTCGCACCCGATGGCGTGTTGCCCGCCAATACGCGCGGGGGCCGCACGAGTCGTCCGCGCCGGGGGCGCCTCACGGAGTCGCCGGCGCCGGCGCCGCCCGCGCCGGACTGACCTCGGCGGCGGCCACCGCAGCCTCTCTGCCGGGCATCACCGCCAGGGCCACGCCGATCCCCAGCAGCGCCCAGGTGAACGGGTCCTCGAGGAAGTCGGCGTACAGCATCGTGTGGAACACCAGCGCGATGAACGCCGCCGCGATCGCCGCCCGGGCCGGATCGCCGCGCGCCCGGCGCACCAGGCACACCACCGCCGCGATCACCAGGGCGACGTAGGCCAGCTCACCGATCAGACCCTGCTCAGCGGCGATGGTCACGGGAATCGTGTGCGAGGCGGCCAGGTTGGAGATGTTGTGCTGGTGGTGGGCGCGATACTCGTCGATGAACGAACCCGAGCCGTAGCCGTAGACCGGGCGCTGCCCGAACAGGTCAAGCCCACCGCTGACCAGGCCGCCACGGCCGCTGGAGGCGCCGTTGATGCCCTGGTTGAGCCCGAACGTGGTCGGGGTGATCGCCACCGCGGCCGCGCCCAGGGCGATCACCGCGACCGCCACCACCAGAGCCCGGGACGGCCTCCAGCGCAACGCCGCCAGCACCGCCATGCCGACCAGCAGCGCGGCCAGGCTCGAGCGCGACAGAGTCAGCACCAGGCCCGCCCACAGCACGGCCAGCGTGGCGGAGACCAACAGCTGCTCGCGCCGCGGGCGCTGGTAGAGCAGCAGCACGGCCAGCAGGATCATCACCAGGGCCAGGAAGCGGCCGAAGATGTCGGGATCAAAGAACACCGAGTTGACGGTGAAGTAGGTGTGCAGGTCGTTGGCGACGACCAGCTTGGAGTTGAGGATGATCGACTTGGTGGCGTACTCGACGAACCCGATCACCGAGAACACCACCGCCATCGCCGCCACCAGGATCAGGCAGCGGCGCAACAGCGCGGCGGTCCAGTCCAGCTGGCGCAGCAGCACGTACAGCAGCGTGAACGGGACGTAGAAGAACACCATCTGCTGCAGCGCCTTCTCGAAGTCGGGCGAGTAGATCGCCTGCACGGCGTAGAGGACGACGTACAGCGCCAGCGCCCGATCGACCCAGACCGCCCACCCGCCCGAGGCGTCGGGTGAAACCGTCCTCTGTCTCCCGCGCGCGGACGTCTCGCGCAGCGCCGGCACCATCCACGCCAGCGCGCCGACGCCCACCACCAGGTAGAGCGGGACCAGCAGGTTTGAGGTGGTGCCCCCGGCCTGGATCGGGACCCGGAACGGCAGCGCCAACACCGCCAGGGGCCCAAACCAGGCGGGACGGCGCCCGATCACCACCGCCGCGGCGCCCAGAAGCGCGAGCACGACGGCCGCGCCCACCACTGCCTCCAGCGGATGGCGATGCACCAGGCGCAGCTGCGGGGAGGTCCAGATGTCGTCCAGCAGCAGCACCGGGGAGAGGACCAGCGCGCCCAGCATGGCCAGGGCCCGGGTGCGGCGGTCGCGGGCCAGCAGGGTCAGGGCAGCCAGCGCGGCCACCGCCACCACGCCGGCCTTGGGCGCCGGTCCGGACAGGGCGGCGAGTGCGATCACGGTCGGGATCATCCTCTACCCTCTGGCGTCATGCCCTCCGCGAAGCTCGCGCTGGCCGCTGGGCTGGCCGCGATCTCGCTCTCAGCGTGCGGAACCACGGCCAAACCAGAGGCGGGCACGCTGAAAGCCGTAACCAAGAACCACAAGGGGGTCGATGACCCTCGCAAGAAGCACATCGCCTGCCTGCGACAGGACCATTTGCCCGTGACCCCGATAACGCTCAACGGCGAGCCGGCCTTCCAGGTCGGGACGTCGCCCTCGGGTCCGACGGTCGTGTTCACGCCCACACCGGGCGCGGCCCAGGAGCTGCAGATCGACGGCCAGGTGCAGGGCGCCGAGGTGATCGGCGCCGCGCTGCTGTACCCCAACCAGGCACCCGAGAGGCTGCTGTCGACGGTTGAGGGCTGCGTCGCCGAGGGGGTCTCGGGGTAGTCCGCCTCGTCGTTGCCCTGGTGCTCGTCGCCGCCGGCCTGACCGGCATGCTGACGCAGAGCCACCATCACCCCGCGCGCGCGAGCGCGGGAACCGCCTCGACCGCAGCGGTCCCGGCCGGCGGCGGCGCGGCCCCCTCGCCCGGCGCGCCGGTCAAACCGGCCGGCAACTCGATCCCGGTGCCGGGCTCGGCGTCGAAGCTGCTGGGGCAGCGGATCATGGTCGGCTTCTCGGGAACCTCCGCCAGCGCCTCTCTGCTGCGCGCCGTGCGCCGGGGGGAGGTGGGGTCGGTGATCCTGTTCGCCGACAACATCGAGTCGCGGTCCCAGACGCTGGCCCTGACCGGAGCGCTGCAGCGGGCCGCGCGGGCCGGCGGCAACCCCGGGCTGCTGGTCGCCACCGATCAGGAGGGCGGCGAGGTCAAGCGGATCTCCAGCGGCGCGCCGACCCTCGACCCGCCTCAGATGGTCGCCACCGGCAAGGTCTCCACCGCAACCTCGCAGGGCCGCGCCACCGGCAGCCTCCTGCGGCGGTGGGGGATCGACATGGACCTGGCCCCGGTGGCCGACGTCCCCACCTTCGGCCGGGCCTTCATCTGGCAACAGCACCGCGCCTTCTCGTTCAACGCCAACACCACCAGCCAGTACGCCACCGCGTTCGCCGTGGGCCTGCAGTCCCGGGGGGTGGCGGCCACGGCCAAGCACTTCCCCGGCCTGGGTTCGGCCCTGATCGACACCGACGACAAGCTCGACGAGCTGCACCCCACGGCGGCGCAGCGCGCGGCCGCGCTGAAGCCGTATCAGTCGATGATTCCGCGCGGGCTCGACGCGGTGATGGTGGGGGTGGCCGGCTTTCCGGCCTATGACCGCACCGGCGCCGTCGCCGCCCTCTCGCATCCGATCATCCACGACCTGCTGCGGGGAAAGCTGCGATTCGGCGGTGTCACCATCACCGACGCCCTGGGCCAGTCGACCGGCCACGACGAGCAGACCGCCGGCGTACTGGCGGCCGCCGCCGGATCAGACATCCTGCTGTTCACCGATTCGGCTCCGGGCGAGCTGGGCGCGCTGCGCGCGGCGCTCAGCTCGGGCCGGATCAATCGGTCCGACGCCGCCGCCTCCTACCGGCGAATCGTGGCGCTCAAGCGCAAGCTCGGGCTGGCCTGAGATGGGCGTTGGTGGCGGGCGATCCCCCGGGGGGCGGACTACAATGGCGCCGGCGACCGCCCGCCTCCGCGTGCTCGCCGCCGCGCGCAAGCTAAGCGACAAGCCGGCGGGCACACCGTCTCCGTAGCCCCCCAACACCGTGCCCCGACGACCGCTCGCCAACCTGCTCTCTGCCTCGACGACGGACTTTCCGGCGACGGCGACGCCCCCCTCGCAAGGGGTGGGACGGTGGGCCCGGACCTCCGCCGGCCCCTGGCTGTCGGACCGCGCCTTCTACATCGGGCTGATCGTCGTCGCGCTGGTCATCGGCGGCCTGTCGCTGCTGGTCCCGTCCACGCCCAGCTACGACCCCTGGGCCTGGCTGGTGTGGGGGCGCGAGATCATCCACATCAACCTCCACACCACCGGCGGCCCCACCTGGAAGCCGCTGCCGGTGGTGTTCACCACGATCTTCGCCCTGTTCGGCAAGGCCCAGCCCGACCTGTGGCTGGTCATCGCCCGCGCCGGTGCATTCGCGGCCGTGGTCATGGTGTTCCGGCTCTCCTACCGCCTGACCCGCCAGATCGGCAGCTTCTTCACCAAGCCGGCCGGCGCCACCGACGGCCTGTTGGCCATCCTGCCGGCCGTGCTCGCCGGCGCCATCGCCGCGCTGGGACTGGCCCTGTCAGGCGGCTACGTCAGCTCCAACGCGCTCGGCTACTCCGAAGGCCTGGCCACCGCGGTGGTGCTGATCGCCGCCGAGCGCCATCTGTCGGGCAAGCCTCGACAGGCGTTCGCGGTCGGCTTTTTGGCCGCACTGGACCGCCCCGAGATCTGGCTCTTCTGGGGCCCCTACGGACTGTGGCTGTTCTGGAAGGACGAGGGCGCGCGCAAGCTGGTCATCGGGCTGTTCGTGCTGATCCCGATCCTGTGGTTCTTGCCCGAGTACTGGGGCTCGGGGCATTTCCTGCGCGGCGTCACCCGCGCCCAGCACGTGCGCTCCAACAGCCTGGCGCTGGCCAAATGCCCGTTCTGCTCAGAGCTCAAGGATGCCGCCTGGCCGACGATCCTGCTGCGGATCAAGGTGGCCGCGATCGCGCTGGTGATTGTGGTCGCGTTCGTGCTCGGGAGTCGCTGGCGGCGCAACGGCCGTCGGGGCTGCTGAGCGCGGCGCCGGTCCGGGCCATGGCCGCGGCGGCGCTGGCCGGGGTGACCGGCCTGGTGTGGTTCGTGGTCATCGCCGTGCTGACCCAGGCCGGCTTTTCCGGTAACAACCGCTATCTGGTGATCGGCTCGGCGCTGGTCGAGGTGTGCGGCGCCGTGGCCTGGGGCTGGGCCGCCCAGGAGATCGGCAACCTGCTGGCCGCCCCCTTCAAGCGGGGCCGCGAGCGAGCCGGGCGCGCGCTCAGCGACGTCACTCAGCTGGCCGCGGTGGGCATCGTGGGCCTGGCCTTCCTGGCGCTGCCCAACTGGGTGGGCCAAAACCTGATCGACATTCCGCGCACACATCACGCCATCGTCTACCAGGCACACTTGCGCGAGGACTTGACCAAGATCGTCAGTCCGTACGGCGGCGCCGCCAAGGTGCTGCGCTGCGGCAGCGTGATGACCGAGGGCTTCCAGGTGCCAATGGTCGCGTGGACGCTGGGCGTGCACACGGCCGACGATCCAGGCGCCACCACCGGGCGACCCGCCGCCGCCGGCACCGAACGTGATCCTGCAGACTCGAGCGCAGAGCAACTCGACGCCGCTGCCGATCGTCCACACCTGGCCCAATGTCCATTACACGTATGCCGCGCACGTACGCACTTTCCGACTGTTCACGCACTGCCGCGGGTAAGCTCGGTGACGCGATGATGTCGTCCATTTCGTCCTGATGGCCGCCGTCACCGCACCCGAGCATCCCGGCCTCGCCCCGCCTGAGGAAGGCCGCCCGGGCCGCGCCTCGCGGCTGCCGGGGCGCCTCGAGCGCATACCCATGTGGTTGTGGATCGGCGGCGGCCTGGTCCTGCTCATGGCGCTGTCGGCGTTCATGCGCTCGCGCTATCTGAGCGGTCAGTACTGGATGGATGAGGCGATCACCACCGGCGTCGCCCTGCACCCGCTGGGCCAGATCCCCGGCGTCCTGCGCCACGACGGCAACCCGCCGCTGTACTACATGCTGCTGCACGTCTGGATGAGCATGTTCGGGTCCAGCGAGACGCGCCACCCACTCGCTGTCGCTGCTGTTCGGGGTGCTGACGATTCCGCTCGGCGGCTGGGCGGGCTGGAAGCTGTTCGGGCGCCGCGCCGGGATCATGGCGGCGCTGCTGTTCGCGTTCAACGCCTGGCTCACCGCCTACGCGCAGGAGACGCGGATGTACGAGCTGATGGGACTGCTCGGGCTGGCCGGCACCACCGGGTTCATCCTCGGCTTCGTCTACCGCGAGCGACGGTGGCTGATCCTGTTCGCCGTCTCGCTGACGCTGATGCTCTACACCCATTCCTGGGGGGTGTTCTTCTTCGCCGGCTCGGCGATCTCGCTGATCCCCGCCCTGATCTCCACCGACGACCGCCGCGGGCTGCTGCGCGACGCCATCTTCGCGTTCGTCGGCGCCGGCGTCCTGTACCTGCCCTGGGTGCCGAATCTGCTCTACCAGGTGGCCCACACGGCGGCTCCCTGGGACTCGTCGCCGAAGTTCGGCGCTCCGATTCAGATCTCGCGCAACGTGCTGGGCGGGGACCGGATCACCATGGTGCTGATTCTCAGCGCCGCGGTCGGGTTGTTCCCACTGTTCTTGAAGCGCTATCGCATGAGCCGGGAGTCGACGACGTTGTGGACGCTGATCGCGCTGCCGGTCGCGACGCTGGGGCTGGCGTGGGTGTCATCGCAGGTGACCCCGGCATGGGCGCCGCGCTACTTCGCGCCGGTGATCGGGGCGCTGCTGCTGCTGATCGCCTGGGGATGCGCGAGGGCAGGCATCGTGGGCCTGGTGGCGATCGGCCTGGCCATCGTCGTTCCTGGCCAACCCCAAGTCGTTCACCCCGCAGTACAAGAGCGACATGCGCGACGTGGCCGGCGAGATCGGGCCGATGCTGCACCCGGGCGATGTGGTGGCGGTCGGCCAGCCTGAGCAGACCCCGCTGGCCTGGTACTACTTACCGGGCGGCCTGCGGTTCACCAATACCGCCACCACCGGCTCCTGGCCGACCCCAGCTACATGAACTGGGTCGACGCTCTGCCCCGGCTGCGTAACACCTTCCCGCCGAAGGCGCTCGGCACGCTGGTCGCCGGGCTGCGCCCCGGCCAGCAGCTGCTGTACGTGCGGCCGCTGACCGAGGGGGCGCAGAACTGGCAGGCGCCGTGGACCAAGCTGGTTCGCCGGCGCTCGGCCCAGTGGGGGGCGATCCTGCAGAACGACGTCAACAACGGGACGCTGAAGGCAGATCGCCTGGGCGCCGCACAACTACCGCGATGCCTGCTGCGTCGGCCGACAGTGCCGTCCTGTACCGCAAGGCCTCCTGACCGCATGACGGGTCCGAGCGCGACCCGCGTCTCTGATCGCACTTCCTCATGACCACCGCCACCCCTCGACGTCCGCTCTCGCTCGCTGCTGGAGGTGCCCGCCGGTCCCCGATGTTCATGCTCCGCAGTGGTTCGAGCGACGGCCGCGCTGGCTGCAGATCGGCGGGCCGCTGCTCGTGCTGATCGTGATCTCGGCGTTCATCCGCTCGCGTACCCTGGGCGGCCAGCTGTGGTTCGACGAGGGGATCGCCACCGGGATGGCCTCGCACTCGCTGAGCTCGCTGCCGGGGATCCTGCGCCAGGCCGGGGCGGCGCCGCTGTACTACGTCCTGCTGCACTTCTGGATCGACGTGTTCGGCTCCAGCGAGAGCACCGTCCACGCGCTGTCGCTGGCTGTTCGGCGCTGGCGACGATCCCGGCCGGGATGTGGACGGCATGGAGCCTGTTCGGGCGCCGGGCGGGTTACTACGCCGCGGTTCTGTTCGCCTTCAGCTCGTTCCTGACCCGTTACGGCCAGGAAGCCGAGATGTACTCGCTGCTGGTGCTCCTGGCCATCTTCGCGGTGGCCGGCTTCCTGCACGGGTTCGTGTACGGGCGCCGGCGCTACCTGATCATGTTCGTGGTCGCGCTGGCGCTGATGCTCTACACGCAGGGGTCGGCGTTCCTGTTTCTGGCTCGGCGCAGTGGTGGCGGTGTATCCGGTGTGGCGCCGCAGCGCGGACCGGCGCGGCCTGCTGCGCGACGCCGGACTGTGCATTTCTGGCGCCATCGCCATCCTGTACCTGCCGTGGCTGCCGACCACGATTCACCAGCTGGCCAACGCCACCTCGCCGTGGCACTACGCGCCGCTGCTGGGAGCCACGGTTCCCAGCGACCTGCTGGGTGGCGAGCGCGTCGACGCCACCCTGGCTGGTGGCCGCGGTGGTCGGCGCTCGCCCCGCTGTTTTTGGCCCAGGGCCGGCGCACCCGCGACTGGACCGCGATGTGGGTGCTGATCCTGCTGGCGGTGGTCGGGCTGGCCCTGGCCCGGGCGGGCAGCATGATCGGCCCGTCCTGGGTGGCGCGCTACTTCGCCTCGCTGGTCACGCCGATCCTGTTGCTGGCCACGCTGGGCGCGGCGCGGGCGCGGGTGGTCGGCGCCGTGGCGATCGTGCTGTGCGTGGGCTTCCTGGCCAACGCCGGCTCCTTCGCGCCCGGGTACAAGAGCGACATGCGCGACGTCGCCGGCGAGATGGCGCCGCTGCATGCACCCCGGCGACCTGGTCGTCAGCGGCCAGCCCGAGCAGACCCCCCTGGCCTACTACTACCTGCCCGGCGGCCTGCGCTACGCCACCACCGAGGGGCCGGTGTCAGACCCCACCTACATGAACTGGTCCGGGGCCCAGGCGCGCCTGCAGGACGCCAACCCCGGGGCGACGCTGCAGCCGCTGGTTGCTAGTCTCAAGCCCGGCCAGCAGCTGCTTTTTGTGCGCCCGTTGACCGAAGGCGTCGAGAACTGGAGAGCGTCGTGGTCCAAGCTCGTGCGGCGTCGCTCAGCCCAGTGGGGAGCGATCCTCTCCAAAGACGTCGCCTCCGGAACGCTCAAGCCGGTCGCCTGGGCACCCCACAACTACCGAGGCTCATGCTGCGTGGCCGACAGCGCGATTCTCTATCCGCAAGACCTCCTCCTAACGAAACCAGCGATTCGATGACCGACACCAAGCCAGCGGTCTACCGACCAGCCCGGAGCCGACATCACGCCCGAGCATCCCGTCGTCGTGCTCGGCGCCGGCCCCGCCGGACTGACCGCCGGCTACCAGCTGCCAAGCAGGGCAAGCCGGTGATCGTGCTCGAGGCCACCGACCAGGTGGGCGGCATCGCCCGCACCCAGATCCGGGACGGGTACCGCTTCGACCTCGGCGGCCACCGCTTCTTCACCAAGGTCAAGGAGGTCGACGACCTCTGGCACGAGATCATGAAGGAGGAGTTCCTCAAGCGCCCGCGCCAGTCGCGGATCTACTGGAACGACAAGTTCCTCGAGTACCCGCTGCAGGGGATGGACGTGATCAAGAAGCTCGGCCCGGTCGAGCTGACGCGCTGCCTGATCTCCTACTTCGTGGCGGCGGTCAAGCCCAAGGGCCGCGAGGACAGCTTCGAGCAGTGGGTCTCCAACCGGTTCGGCAAGCGGCTCTACAACCACTTCTTCAAGACCTACACCGAGAAGCTGTGGGGCGTGTCGGCCTCCGAGATCCGCGCCGAGTGGGCGGCCCAGCGGATCAAGGGCCTGTCGTTCTTCTCGGCCGCCAAGTCGGCGTTCTTCGGCAATCGAGGGCGACAAGATCAAGTCGCTGATCTCCGAGTTCAACTACCCGCGGTTCGGCCCCGGCCAGATGTGGGAGCAGATGACCGCCGACATCCGCGAGCAGGGCGGCGAGGTGCGTCTGAACGCCCCGGTCACGCGGCTGCGTCGTGTCGGACGGGCAGGTGACCGAGGTCATCGCCGGCGGGGAGACGCTACTACCCCTCGCACGTGATCTCGTCGCTGCCGCTGCGCACGACGGTCGGCATCACCGAGCCGGAGGCTCCGCTCGAGGTCCGCGACGCCGCCCGCGGCCTGCGCTACCGGGAGTTCCTGACCGTGCTGCTGGTGATCGACGGCGAGGACCTGTTCCCCGACAACTGGATCTACATCCACCAGCCGGGCGTGCGCGTGCTGCGGATCCAGAACTTCAAGTCCTGGAGCCCGTGGATGGTGCCCAACGACACCGACGCCTCGATCGGCATGGAGTACTTCTGCTTCGAGGGCGACGAGCTGTGGAACATGCGCGACGACGACCTGGTGGCGATGGCCGTCCGCGGAGATCGAGAAGCTCCATCTGGCGCGCGCCGACCGGGTCAAGTTCGGGTTCGTGGAGCGCGTGCACAAGGCCTATCCGATCTACGACGAGCTCTACGGCGAGCGCGTGGCGACGATCCGCGGCTGGCTGGAGGGGATCACCAACCTGACCCAGGTCGGCCGCAACGGCCTGCACCGCTACAACAACTCCGACCACTCGATGCTGACCGCGATGCGGGCGGTCGACAACATCCTCCTGGGCACCCATCACGACATCTGGGCGGTCAACGCCGAGAGCGTCTACCACGAGGAGCACCAGGAGAACGAGGATCCCTACCGCAAGCCGCCCGAGACGCCGGCGATGGAGCAGCCGCTCGCGTCGGAGCGCTAGCGAGTGTCGGGGGCACTAGTGCGGGGGCGCGTGGTCTGTCGGTGGTCGCGCTGGCGAGCCTCGTGTTGGCGCGTCGCGGGCGGTCCCGCGGTCTCCGTGGCCGCTGGGGGCCGGAACCACGCCGGCGGTGCCCACTGCCGACGACGTCGAGCAACCCGCTGTCGCCGGGGCTCGCCGGTGTCGCCGACCCCGTCGACGACCAGCGCCACGCCGACGGTCATTCAGAACACGTCCGCCAACACCTCGGGGGGCAGCACGCTGAGCAGCGGCAGCACCCTGTTCATCGCCATCGGTGCCGTGATCGTCCTGGGCGGGATCTCCTTCTTCATCTGGCGCGACGCGCGGCGCCGGGCGCCGGAGCGGGGCGGCGAGGGTTACGAGATCCGCCGCTCGGGGACCAAGCCGCCCGCCCAAGCCGCGCAAGCTGAGCCCGGCCGAGCGCAAGCGGCGCAAGCGGGGCCGGGCGCGCCGATAGGGCCGGCCAGGGTGCGCGGTGCCCGTGACGGCCGCCCGTTCTGCGCGGGTGGCGGCGCTCCGGTTCGAAGTCGGCCAGGAAGCGGTCGTCGCGCTAGGGATCGCCGGGCGCCTCGTCGGGCCTCGGCCGGCCAGGTCGCTGGCAGTCGAACCCGTCAATGTGGCGGCAGGGCTGCCAGCCGAGGGCTCCAGCCGCGGCGGCCGATACCAAGCCCCGTCGAAGCCTGACGCCCGCTGGCAGCAGTAACCGCGTCTGGCTCAGGCCGCCTCGCGCAGGCGCTTCTTGGCGCGCATGAGCTGGCGCTCGACGGTGCGCGGCGTCGCGCCCTCGTGCTCGGCCATCTCGGTGTAGCTGAGGCCGAGCCCCTGTAGCCACATCAGGCGCTGCTGGCGCTCGGGCAGGCGGCCGATGGTCTCCAGGCGCGCCCGCTGCTCGACCAGCTCCTCGAGCGAGGTGACGCTCGCCCGCGGCGCCGGCCGGGCTCCCTCCTCGGCCAGCTGCTCCAAGGAGAGGTCGCGGCCGTCGCGGCGAAGCTGGCTTGAGCGCCTCGCGCGATGCCGGTGGTGGCCAGCCACGCCAGCGCACGGTCGCGCCGCACGCTGCCCCGATAGCGGATCAGGCTGCTCCAGGCGAACTGGCAGGCGTCCTCGATCACCGGCTCGGGCGCGCGCACCTCGTGCGTAGACGATCTGGCGCAGCCGCACGGCGAGCGCGGCGTACAGCTCGCCCGACCTCGTCGTTCGCCGCCTTCGCCGTCCTCGAGCCCATCGGCACGTCCGCCATCGCGTCACCCCTTGAGTCTAATTGAGACTAATTATTTGCAAAGTAGCCTAGCACAGCTCAATTGAGATTCATTAGAGTTATATCGAGTCAATTGGCTCAATTAGAACTCGACAGGAGGCGGTGGCATGGCCATGGTGTTCACGCTCATCCGGGTGGTCGATCCCGCCGGCGGCGGTCACGGCGCATCCGGATCTGCAGGGGCTGCCGGGCAGCAACGTGCTGCAGCAGCTGGTCAACGGCGCCGAGGCGTGGTCGCTGGCGATCGCCCTGCTGGGGGCGTTCGTCGGCGCCGGGCTGTGGGCGGTGGCGTCGCACACCCACAACCACAACTACGCCGCGCGCGGACGGATGGCGGCCCTGATCTCCGGCGCGGCGGCGCTGATCGTCGGCGCCGCGCCCGGCCTGATCAACTTCTTCCAGCATCTGGGGACGACGGCGAAGTGATCGCCCGCCTGGCAAAGCCGCTGGCGCTGTTGACGGTGCTCGCCGCCCTGGGCTTGCTGCGCCGCGCCGCAGCCGGCCGCGGCCATCAACCCGGTCAAGCCGGTCTGCACGGTGATCGGCCTGTTCAGCGGCCTGGTGGGCAAGCTGTGCACGGCCGCCGACCACGGCAAGCAGTTGCTGGCCGCCGGCAAGAAGCTGCTCGGCGGCCACCTCGGCGGCGCCCTGAAGGCGCTCAGCGGCAGCTCGGCCGGCAAGGCGGTGACCACGGCGGCGGAGCTCACCGCGATCGGCGCCTGGGTGGTCGGCGGCGCGAAGTTCGCGCTGAGTGAAACGTCGGCGATCGTCTCGGCCACCACCAGCCCCAGCTCGGCAGCACCTGGTTCTCGAGCTTCTACTGGCGCATGGCGGCCGTCTCGGCGCTGCTGACGCTGCCGTTCCTGTTCGCGGCGGCGATCCAGGCCCTGGTGCGCTCCGATCTGGCGCTGCTGCTGCGCGCGGCTTTCGGCTACCTGCCGCTGGGGATGCTGGCGGTCGCGATCGCGGCGCCGGTGACCACGCTGCTGCTGGCCGGCTCCGACGAGCTGTCGAGGATCGTGTCGGGAGCGGCGGGCAACGGGGACACCGCGTTCCTGGCCAAGGCCGGAGCCGGCGCCGGCGCGCTGAGCCTGCTCGCCCGCTCGCCGTTCTTCGCCTTCTTCGTCGGGCTGCTCGACCGCCGCCGCGGCGCTCGTGCTGTGGTGCGAGCTGCTGATCCGCTCGGCCGCCGTGTACGTGATCGTGCTGATGCTGCCGCTGTTCTTCGCGGCGATGGTGTGGCCCGCCCGGCGGGTGTGGGCGGTGCGCGCGGTCGAGGTGCTGGTGGCGCTGATCCTGTCGAAGTTCGCGATCGTCGCCGTGCTCGCCCTCGGCGGCGCCGCCATCGGGCACACCGTTGGTCCCGGCATCACGCAGATGCTCGCCGGAGCGACGCTGGTCCTGCTGGCGGCCTTCTCGCCCTGGGCGCTGCTGCGAATGCTGCCCCTGCACGAGCTTGCCGCCGGGGCGGTGGGCGGTCTGCGGACCCACGCCCAGGGAGCGCTCGACCTGGGTCCGGCGGAGGGGGCCGCCGATCTTGCGCAGGGTCACTCGCCGCCGCTGCTCTCGCGCGGCCAGGCGCCGGATGACCAGCCGGCGCGGACCGTGGTCGATCGGCTCGAACGCGCAGGCGGAGGGGGACGACGGCGGCTCCGATGACGTGACCCCGTCAGACCCGGTCGATGGCGGACGGGTCCGCCGGGTCAGACGAACTGAGCGAACCGACCTCCACGAACGAACCGGCCCCGACGAGTGCGACGCCTCCACGAGCGGGACGGCTCCCGCGAGCCAGACCGCCCCGCGAGCCGACCGCGCCCGCGAGCCAGGCCGCGCCCGGCGAGCCAGGCCGCTCCCGCGAGCCAGGCCGCGCCCGCGAGCGAGGCCGGGGCTGGGGCCACGGCGCCCAGCCCGCCCGTCGGCGATGACACCTTCGCCCGAGAGCTGGACGAGATCGTCAAACCCGGCCGCACCATGTATCTCGGCGCCGGCGGCGACGTGTGGGCGAGCGACGAGCCAACCGCCGGAGCCGATGGCGATCCCAAGGCAACCGGGCAGGAACCGCCGGGCGAAGACGACCACCCGCTTCCGCCCCCGCAGGAGCCGGACGGCGGTCGGCTGTGAGCGAGAAGCGCACGACCTACACGTTCGGGCCGCTGGAGCGGCGCGGGCTGCTGGGCCCGCTGCGCGTAGGCCAGGCCGCGGTGGTGGCCGGCGGCGTGCTGGCGGCGATCGTGGTGATCGACGAATCGCCGTCGGCCGGCGGAGCGCTGGTGGCGATGCTGCTGTGCGCGGCGGGCGTTGGTGGCGAGCTTTGCCCCGGTGGGCGGCCGCACCGCGCAGGAGTGGGCACCCGTGCTGGCCGCCTTCGCCGTCCGCGGGCTGACCCGGCACTCGCGGTTTGTCTCCGAGGCGCCACTGGCCGGGACGGTCACCCACGGCTTCGGCCGGCGGGCGCCGCTCGGCTCAACCGAACCCGAGCCGCAGGCACCGGACGCGCTGCGCGGCGTGCGCATCGTGGCCGCCGAGTACCGCGATCGCAGCGATCGGAGCGCTGTCCGAGCGCTCCGGCCGGCGGCTGACGGCGGTGCTGGCCTGCCGGGTGCTGGCCTTCGCGCTGCTCGACGCCGAAGCCCAGGAGCGACGGCTGGCCCGCTGGGGCCTGGTGCTGTCGGGCGCCGGCGGCACCGCGATCCGGCGACTGCAGTGGATCGAGCGCACCGCGCCGGCCCAGGGAGACGAGCTGGCCCGCTGGGTGCACGCCGAGCGCGATCCGGCGGTGCCGCTGCGCGGGACGGCGATGATCGAGTCCTACCTGGAGCTGATCGGCAACACCACGCGGGTCACCCAGGAGCACGAGATCCTGGTCGCGGTCCAGGTCGACGGCCGCCGGGTGCGCGACCGCGGCGCGCGGAGCGATCACCGCCGCGCTGGTTCGCGAGACCGAGCGGGTTGCCCAGCGCCTGGAGGCGGCCGAGGTCACCGTCCTGGGCGCGCTCGGCGCCGGGCCAGCTGGGGCGGGCGCTGCGGACGGCGTTTGACCCCTACGCCCGCGGGGAGCTGACCGCCCTGGAGGCGGCCGACCCCGACCGCGAGGGACTGTCGGAAGCCGGCGCGTGGCCCCTGGGAGCGAGGGAGGGCTGGGATCACTACCGCAGCGACGGCGCCGTCCACGCCACCTACTGGATCGGCGGCTGGCCCCGAGTGGAGGTCTCGCCGATGTTCATGGACGCCCTGCTCGGGCACTCGGGGGCGGTGCGGACGGTGGCGGTCACGTTCGAGCCGCTGGCCGCCGACCGCTCGACGCGGGAGATCGAGGCGGCGGTCACCCGCGACCGCGCCGACCGCGAGCTGCGCACCCGCTTCGGCCAGTCAGAGACGGCGCGCCAACGTCAGGCCCGCGACGCCACCGCGCGCCGCGAGTCAGAGCTCGCCGCCGGCCACGGCGAGGTCCGGCTGAGCGGTTTCGTGACCGTGTCCGGCCGCGACCGCGACGATCTGCGCCGCGCCTGCTCCGAGGTGCTCGACCACGCCGCCCGGGCTCGGCTGGAGCTGCACCGGCTCTACGGCCAGCAGGCCGACGCGTTCACGTTCACGCTGCCGCTGTGCCGGGGGCTGAGGTGACAACCCCGGAGTGCCGATGAGCGTGCGCAGCGCCGAGCGCCCCGGGCACCGTTTCACCACCCGCCACGCCCAGGCCATCTATCCGTTCGTCACCGCCGGCGGACTGGGAGGGCGGGGCGTGTTCATCGGTCGAGACTCCGGCGGCGGCGCGTTCTGCTTCGACCCCTGGCTGCTGTACGGCGAGGGGGTGCTCGACGACCCCAACGTGATCGTGCTGGGCAAGCTCGGCCAGGGCAAGAGCGCGCTGGTCAAGACGCTGCTGTGGCGGATGCTGCTGTTTGGCCGCCGCGCCTTCGTGCTCGACGTCAAGCGCGAGTACGGCCCGCTGTGCGAGGCCGCCGGCGTGAAGCCGATCTCGCTGGTGCCGGGGGGCGGCGTGCGGCTGAACCCGCTGGCCTCCCGGCCTGAGGAGCACGCCCAGCTGGAGCTGCTGCGCGCGGTCACGGTGACGGCGCTCGGCGGGTCGCTGACCCAGGTGGAGGCCGCGGCGCTGCGCGAGGCGCTGCGCACCGTCCGGGCGCGCGGCGGTCGGCGAGCCGACGCTGCCCCAGATCGCCGCGGCGCTGTTTGACCCGGTGGCCGAGATGGCGCAGCGGCTGCAGACGACCACCGCCCAGCTGGCCGCCGACGCGCGGCGGGCGGCGCTCGCCCTCCAGGACCTGTGCGAGGGCCCGCTGCGCGGGATGTTCGACGGCCCCACCTCCCGGGGCCTCGACCTCGACGCCAAGCTGCTGGTGCTGGACCTGCACGCCGTCCGCGACTCGCCGGCGGTGGGGATCCTGATGGCGTGCGCCACCGCCTGGATCAGCGCGCTGCTGGCCCGGACGGCCGAGCGGCCCGGGCGCGAGCGGCTGATCAACGTAGCCGACGAGTCGTGGAAGATCGTCCAGCACGCCGGGCTTGGGCGAGTGGTTTCAGTCCAACTTCAAGCTGGCGCGCCAGTTCGGGGTGATGAACCTGGTGGTGCTGCACAAGCTGGCCGACCTGCAGGCGGCGGGCGACGCCGGCTCGCGAGCGGCGCGGATCGCCGAGGGCCTGATCGCCGACGCCTCGACCCGGATCGTGTACCACCAGGACGAGAGCCAGGTCCCGCTGACCCGGACCCTGCTGGGGCTCTCGCGCAGCGAGGCCGAGCTGATCTCGATGCTGTCCGCGGGGCAGGCGCTGTGGCGAGTGGGGACGCGCTCGTTCGTCGTCCAGCACTACCGCTCGCGGCTGGAGTCGCAGTTGACCGACACCGACGCCGGCATGAAGGCGACGGCCGGGACCGGGTGGCGGCGGTGACGCGCGAGCGCGTCCGGCGGGATCTCCGACGGCGCGATGCTGGCGGCGGTGGGGCTCGTGTTCGGCGTGCTCGGGGCGCTGTGGTTGTGGGGCGAGGTGGCCGGCGCCTTGTTCGGCGGGGGCTGGGTGCGGCTGTCGTTCGGTGAGCTTGCTGGGCGTGCTGATCCGCGTTCCGGGTCATCTGGCCGATCCAGCCCGGGCGTGGCCGGTCCCGGTCCGTGGCCGCCTGCCCGGCCCCGGTGGCTTCTACGTCACCCTCGCGATGCTGGCCGGAGGCGTGGCAGCCGCCTGCGCGATGTCGGCCCGCGCCGGCCTGTGGGCGGCGTTTCGTCACGGCGACGGCGCCCGGTGGGCGGCGGCCGGTGAGCTGCGGCGCCTGCAGGGGTCGGCCGGCGCCGGACGCCTGACCCTGGGTCGCTACCGGGGGCGACTGCTGCACGCCGAGGAGCGCCATGCCCTGGTCGCCTTCGGGCCGCCGCAGTCGGGCAAGTCGGCCGGGCTGGCGGTGCCCGCCCTGCTCGAGTGGGAGGGGCCGGCGGTGGCCTCCTCGATCAAGACCGACCTGCTCGCCGGCACCCGCGCCCGCCGCCAGGAACTTGGCAACGTGTTCGTGTTTGACCCGTTCGGCCTGGCGGGGGCGCCGTCGCACACCTGGTCGCCGCTGCACGGTGCCCGCACCTGGGACGGCGCGCTCGAGGTGGCCTGGCGGCTGGCCGCCGCCGGCGAGCTGGACCAGCGCGGCGTCGAGGGCGGCGACTTCTGGGCGATCGCCGCCGAACAGCGCCTGGCGCCGCTGCTGTTCTGCGCCGCGGCGACCGACGGCAGCATGGACGACGTGGTGCGATGGGTGTACGGGCAGGGGTCACGGGACCTGTACGAGACGGTCACGCGCCTGACCGGCGCGGCCCGAGACGACGAGGAGCTGGAGGGCGCCAACGCCGCCTACGACGCCCTGCGAGCGTTCGAGTCCCAGGCCGACCGGACGCGGTCGTCGATCGAGGCCACCGCCCAGGCCCTGCTGCGCGGCTACCGCTTCACCCGCGTCCTGCGCTCGGCGCGCACGTCGGAGATCAACGCGGATCGGGTGCTGGAGAAGAAGGCGACGCTGTATCTGATCGGCGACGCCAAGGCGTCCAAGCTGCTGCGGCCGATCTTTCTGGCGCTGGTGGCCGAGATCGTCGATCGCGCCTACGAGCAGGCCACGCTGGCCGGCGGCCGGCTCGACCTGCCGCTGCTGCTGTGCCTCGACGAGGCCGGCAACGTGGCACCGCTGCCCAATCTGGCCGAGATCGCCTCCACCGCTCCCAGCCACAACATCCAGCTGGTCTCGATCTTTCACGACCTGGCCCAGGCCCGCAGCCGCTACGGCCGCCAGGCCGAGACCGTGGTCAACAGCCACCGGGCGCGGATGCTGCTGCCCGGCGTCGCCGACCTCGACACCCTGCGCTACTTCGGCGGTCTGGTCGGCGAGGAGGAGGCACGGGAGACGACCCGCACCACCGGCAGCGGCGGCGCCAGCCGCACCAGTGGACGGCGGCGGCGGCCGCTGCTGGCGCCCGAGGCGCTGCGCCAACTGCGCGAGGGCCACGCGCTGCTGCTGTATGGGAGCCTGCCGCCGGCGATCGTACGGTTGCGAATGTGGTTCGCCGACCGGCGGCTGCGCAGACTGGCGGCGAAGTGAACGGCGACGAGAGTTGGCCGCCGCCCGACGAGTGGCCCGAAGACCGCCGCAGCGACGAGGAGTTCGCCGAGGACGAGGGGCGGCGCTGGCCGCTGAGCTGGCGCGAGCTGTACCCGCGCGAGCGCTGGCTGTGGTTCGAACAGCTGTGGAGCGATGTGTGCTCGCTTCGCGACCGCTACCGGCTGGCGGTCAGATCCGGGTGGTGGGAGGACCAGGTTCAGGTCGAGGCGCTGGCGGCGCTGGCCGCCTGGACCGAGCGTTACGACTCCGGCGAGTGGGACGACCCGCCGGGCAAGCTGGCGCTGCTGTTCGACCTCGAACGGGTGGCGGCGCTGCTGCGCGACGGACTGGACCCGTTCTATCCCGATCGCGACCGGGCCGCGTTCGTGCGCCACCTGCTCGAGCTGGGATGCCAGCCGCCGCCGGGAGCGCTGCGGGAGGACCGGTCGTGATGCATCAGACCGCCTCGAGCCCCTGGCCGGTCACGGCCAGCACGGTGTCGGCGGGGTGCTGCCGGCCGTTGGCGACCGAGAGGATCGCGCGAGCGACCCCGGCAGGGTCCAGCGGCACCGGCCACCGATTGATGTAGCTCTCGGCCGACTCCCCGGCCGCGGCGCCGTAGGCGGCGGCCGCCGCCTCGCCGATCCGGGTCCCGACCAGGAACTGCTTGGGGGCCAGCGCGGCGAACCTGATCCCGAGGTCGCGCGCGTCGGCCGCGCGTTGCAGGTAACCAGCCAGGAAGATCTGCATCCGCTTGGCGCCGGCGTAGCCACCCGACAGCGGCGAGCCCTGGGGGTTGATACCGGCACCGCTCGACAGAATCACGACCGTGGAGCCTCGACGCAGCGGCCGGGCCAGCGAAGCGCGGCCGACCTCGAAGGCGATCTTGACGTCCACGTTCCACGGCACCGAAAACGACTCCCAGCTTTGCTCCTCGATCGAGGCCATTTCCGGCCGGGCGCCCGCGGCCACGACGACGAGATCCGGATCGGCCTGCGCCAGTAATGCCGCGACCTCGGCGGGATCGGTGGCATCCCGTTCCCGTCCGGTCGCGACGACCTCGGCTCCAGCGGCGGTGAGGGCGTCCGCGGTGGCCAGTCCGACGCCACTGCCGGCACCGATGACGAGGGCTCTCTGAATGCTCATGGTTGTTCCTCCACGGGATTGTTTTTCATTGAGAACCCACGCGGCGTGACAATCCATCGCTCCGACAGAAGAGATCGTTGATTGACCAATTGCCACAATCAGCGAGTGCAGAGATCGTTTCCGCTGGGGGCGGCGGTCACGCTCGAGGAGCTCGACCGCGACCCCCACCCCGCGCTGGCCCGCCTGCGCGAGCGCGAGCCGGTGTCGTGGCTGCCGAGCCTTGATGGCTGGCTCGTCACCCGGCACGATCTGGCCCTGCAGGCGATGCGCGACTGGCGCACATTTACGGTCGACGACCCCCGGTTCTCGACCGCCCAGGTGGTGGGGCCGAGCATGCTGAGCCTGGACGGAGATGAGCACGCGCGCCACCGCACACCGTTCGTGGCGCCGTTCCGTCCCACCGAGGTGAAGGGGCGCTTTGCCGAGGCGGCCCGGGTGCAGGCGCGGCAGCTGGTCGATGTCATCGAGCCGGACGGAAGCGCCGAGTTGCGCGGGTCGTTCGCGGGGCCGATGTCGACGGCGATCGTCACCCGGGCTCTCGGCCTGGAGCGCGCAGAGGTGGCCGACGTGCTCGCCTGGTACGACGCGATCGTCGCCTCGGTCACCTCGATCACCGCGGGACGTGGCCGCACGGAGGCGGGGGACGCCGCCTTCGCGGCGCTGCGCGAGCGGCTTGGACGTGTGATCGCGGCGGCCGCCAGCCACTCGCTGCTCGCCGACGCCGCCGGCGGCGGGCCGGGCGCGGCCGCCGGCGGCGGGCCGGGCGCGGCGTTCCTGTCAGCCGACCAGGTGATCTCCAATGCGGCCGTGCTGCTGTTCGGTGGGATCGAGACGACCGAGGGCATGATCGCCAATGCGACGCTGATGCTGTTGCAACATCCCGAGGAACTGGCCGACGCCCGGACCGACCCCGCCGCGCTGGACGCCGCCATCGACGAGTCGCTGCGGCTCGAGCCGGCGGCGGCAGTGATCGACCGCTATGCCACCGCCGACGTCGAACTCGGGGGCGCCTCGATCCGCCGCGGCGACCTGGTGCGCATCTCGATCGCCGGGGCAAACCGCGATCCGTCCGTGTTCACAACGCCAGACGAGTTTGACCCGCGCCGCTCGCGCCGCGGCAACCTGGCCTTCGCCCAGGGGCCCCACGTATGCGTGGGCATCCACCTGGCCCGGCTGGAGGCGCGCGCCGCGCTCGGCGAACTGCTGGCGCGTCTGCCGGCGCTACGGCTCGATCCCCGGGAGCCGCCTGCGATCCGCGGGCTGGTGTTCCGCAAACCGCCCCGGCTTATCGCTGTTTGGAGCTAATTTTCAGCTCTGGGGCAAAGGGTGTTCAATTAGGAGGGAACCGCCACCTCGCGGGCAGTCGCCGGTGGCAGTGACTAGGCTGGATCAAGGATGAAGGACAGGGCATCCGTGCAGAGCCACATTCCGCGCGCTGTTGCGCGCCACACCTGATGCTGACCACCAAGTTCGTGGTCGGGACCGTCACGGCAACCGTTCTGGCCGGAACGGGCATCGTGCTCGTGGCGAGTTCGTCCTCATCCAAGTCGCAGGCCGCCCCGGTGGCGCTGGCGCGCACGCCCGCGGTCGTGACCGCTTCCATCTACGCTCCCATCGCCGCGGTGCCGGCGTGGGTCGAGCAATTGAAGGCCGACCCGGCCCACCGGCTCGACGCCCTGGCCGTGCGCCACCATCGGGCCGGTTCACATCGCCACGCGGGCACGAGGCACAGCCCGGCGCTGGTGGCCTCAACCCCGGCGCCGCGGACCGGCGCCCAGCACCGTGGAGGCCGGACCAGATCGTCCACCGACGGCCCGAAGTCGGTTCCGGTCAGTGTTCACCCGAGCTCGCACTCGCATTCCACCGTGACCACGAAGCGGTCCAGCAACGGCGGCACGACCACCACGCGGACGACCACCACGCGCACGACCTCGCGCAACGGAACCACCCGCACCTCGTCGAGCACGCACAGCACGACCAAGAACCCGGGCACACATCCGACGACCAGCAAGCCGGTGAACAAGCCCGCTCCGAAGCCGACGTCGACCACGAACTCGCCGGCCAGCACCCCGGCGGCCACCACCACTACCAGCTCACCGACGCCGACCCCCAGCCCGTCTTCCGGCGGCCGCGGTAAGGGGGGTCGTCGGGCTCTCCGACCGGGGACTCTCACCACGGCGGCTATCGCTCGGGCACGACGTACCACCACAGCACCGGCGGCTACCCCAGCGGCGGCTACCACACCGGCGGCGGCTACCCCGGCGGCGGCTACCGGTCCGGCGCCGGCCACCAGGGATTCCGGCACTAGCAGTTCGGCGGTGCCGGCCGGACGTGGCGGAGGCTCAGCTCCACGGCCGCTCGACCATGACCGAGGTCGCCTTCACGGTCGCGGTCGCGTCCACTCCTGGTGCCAGCCCCAGCTCCTCGACCGAGTCGCGGGTCACCGCCGCGGTGATCAGGAACGGTCCGGCCTCGATCTCGACGAGAGCCATCACGCCATCGACCTCGACCGAGCGCACGATCCCTGTGAGCCGGTTGCGCGCCGACAGCTGACCCCCAGTGCGGTGACGCTGCTGGCGCCGCCGGCTCAGCCGCTGCACCTCGTCGATGGAAACCATGCGACGGTTGCGCTCGTCGCGGAAGGTGTGCAGCTTCCCGGCCCGATCCCATCGCCGCAACGTGTCAGCGCTGACGCCGATGGCCGCGGCGGCCTCCCCGAGCGTGAGATTGTTCTGCACCACCAGCACTGAGCATTACATACTGGGGCGGACAAACGACAAAGGAGAGCCGCCGTGAAACTCAGCGCGCGAAACCAACTTCGCGGAACCGTGACCGAGATCCGCCGGGGCGAAGCGATAGCCAACGTGGTGCTCGACGTCGCCGGTCAGCGACTGGTCGCCTCGATCACCGTCGAGGCAGTGCAGGAGCTTGGCCTGGCCGAAGGCAGCGAGATCACCGCCGTGATCAAGGCCTCGGATGTGATCGTCGCAACCGAATAGTCTTGCGGCGGGGAAGGGGAGCGACAGCGAAACCAAGGAGAGGGCATGGCACTGACCGCGCGGACACCGGACCGCCGACACAACCGCAAGCTCGTTCTGCCGGCTCACAGCGTCGGCGAAGTGGAGATGCCGATCGACAGCCTGGCCGACGTCGGCACCGGCGCGCGAGTGGGCCCACGAGATGATCAAGAGCGAGTTGCTGCTCGACGGTCAGTCGCGGCTGAACCTGGCCACCTTCGTCACCACCTGGATGCCCAGCCTGGGCGGCGTCCTGATGGCGGAAACGGTCGACAAGAACATGATCGACAAGGACGAGTACCCGCAGACGGCGGAGATCGAGGCCCGGTGCGTGAACATCCTCGCCGACCTGTGGAACTCGCCCGAGCACGAGAGTGCCACCGGCTGCTCCACGACCGGCTCCAGCGAGGCGGCGATGCTGGCCGGCATGGCGCTGAAGTGGC
Organism: uncultured Solirubrobacterales bacterium; assembly: GCA_963754375.1. GTDB lineage: Bacteria > Actinomycetota > Thermoleophilia > Solirubrobacterales > Solirubrobacteraceae > Palsa-465. The sequence goes on along the minus strand of CAVWFX010000010.1, from coordinate 96,210 downwards.
GCTGGCGCGACCGGATGAAGGCGGCCGGCAAGCCGACCGACCGCCCCAACCTGGTGATGGGCGCCAACGTCCAGGTCTGCTGGGAGAAGTTCTGCCGCTACTGGGAGGTCGAGCCCCGGATGGTGCCGATGGAGGGGTCGACCTACCACCTGACCCCGGAACGGGCGCGTGGCGCAATGCGACGAGAACACGATCGGCGTGGTGGCGATCCTCGGCTCGACGTTCGACGGCAGCTATGAGCCGGTCAAGGAGATCTCCGACGCGCTGGACCAGTTCGAGTCAGACCACGGGATCCACGTCCCGCTGCACGTTGACGCCGCCTCGGGCGGGTTCGTGGCCCCGTTCCTGGCGCCCGATCTGGAGTGGGACTTCCGCATCCCTCGCGTGCAGTCGATCAACGCCTCCGGTCACAAGTACGGCCTCGTCTACCCCGGGGTCGGCTGGGCGATCTGGCGCGACAAGAAGGCCCTGCCCCAGGACCTGATCTTCGACGTCAACTACCTCGGCGGCAACATGCCGACGTTCGCGCTGAACTTCTCGCGGCCGGGCAGCGAGGTGGTGGCTCAGTACTTCATGTTCATGACCCTCGGCCGCGAGGGATACACGCAGGTGATGCAGACGCTGCAGCAGATCGCCATGCACCTGTCCTCGGAGATCGCCGAGATGGGGCCCTACCAGCTGATCTCGGATGGCAGCGAGCTGCCGGTGTTCGCGTTCGGGCTGGCACCGGAGGTCAAGAACTACACCGTGTTCGACGTCTCCGCCCGCCTGCGCGAGGGCGGCTGGCTGGTTCCGGCCTACACCTTCCCGGAGAACCGCCAGGACCTGAGCGTGCTGCGGATCGTCGTCCGCGCGGGGATGCACGAGGAGATGGCCGATCAATTGCTGGACTTCATGCGCAGCCAGACCAAGAAGCTCGAGGCGCTCGGCACGCCGATCCCCCACGTGGCCGGAGGACCGCCCGCCGGCTTCGCGCACTGAGGGTCACAGCAGCCCGGCGAGACGCTCGCCCGCCGCCTCGAGCTCCGCGAGCGTCGAGGCCTCGAACACGGTGTCGAGGTCGAGCAGGCGCGGCCCGAACGTGCCGAGCCGCCGGGTGCCAACGATGGCATGACAGGGCACGCCGGCCTGGCGGGCGCGAGTGGCCACCTCGGACACCGCCTTGCCGGCGAGGCTCTGGCGGTCAAGCTTGCCCTCTCCGGTCACCACCGCCCGCGCGGAGCGCATCCGGGCGTCGAAGCCGGCGGCCTCGAGCACGAAGGCGGCACCGGGGGCCAGCTCGGCCCCGAACTCCGCCCACAGCCCGCCCGACAACCCGCCGGCGGCGCCGGTCATGGGAACCCCGCGGGGATCGCGGTGCAACCGTCGCGCGAGCCCATGCAGGCGCGCGGTGAGGCGGCGGACCTGCTCGGCGTCGGCGCCCTTCTGAGGCGCGAACACACGGGCGGCGTCCTCGAACGGCGTGCGTACGTCGCAGAGCACGATCAGCTGTGCCCCGGCCAGGCCGCCGCCGACTTTGATCGCCCTGATCGCGCCGGCCCCCCCGTCGGTGGTGGCGCTGCCGCCGACGCCGACGTAGACGGTCCTCGCCCCGGCGTCCACCGCGGCCAGGATCAGCTCGCCGGTCCCGGCGGTGCTGGCGGCGACGGCGTCACGATCGTCGGGCGCGACCAGGCCAAGCCCGCTGGCGGCGGCCGTGTCGATTATCGCCACCGTGTCGCTGAGGGTGAAACTCGGCCTCGACAGTCCGGCCCAACGGGTCCGTCACCGAGACCGTGACCGTCTCGCCGCCCAGTGCCTCGGTCAGCGCCTCGCGGGTCCCTTCCCCGCCATCGGCCACCGGGCACAGGTCTACGGGCCGCCCGGCGCGCTCCAGGCCGGCGCCTATCGCCGCCGCCACCTGGGGCGCCGAGAGCGTCCCCTTGAACGAGTCCGGCGCGACGAGAACGGTGATGGGGACGCCCGGTGCAGATGGCACTACGACTGCATCTGCTCCAGCCGACACTCGCTCGGCGGCTTGTCCTCGCGCCAGCGCAGGATCCGGGTGCCATGCCGGATGCGCCCGTCGCTGACGTGGTCGAAGGTCACCTCCACCACCAGTTCGGGACGCAGCGAGATCCATTCCAGATCACGCTCGCTCGCCCAGCGGCTGGGATCTCCGTGACCGCGCTCGCCCGACTCATACGGCGACAGCTTTTCGACCAGCGCACGCTTCTCGGCCGCGCGCAGGCCTGAAGAGTGCCCCACCACGTGCAGCTTGCCCGCTTGGTCGTAGAGGCCGAGGATCAGCGAGCCGACGGTGCCGGCCTCCTTGCCGGGGCGATAGCCGACGATCACCGCGTCTATGGTCCGGACGCGCTTGACCTTGATCATCCCCTTGCGCTCGCCCGGCCGATAGGCCGCCCCGAGGTCCTTGGCCACCACCCCCTCGCCGTGTGCGAACCACGGCTCGGTCGCCTCCGGGTCACGGGTCAGCGGGGTGAGCTCGATTCCGCCGGTGAGCAGCTCCTCGAGCCGTGCCCGGCGCTCGGCGAAGGGCAGGGCCAGCAGCGACTCGTCGTCCTCGGCCAGGAGGTCGAAGGCCACGTAGTGGGCCGGGGTCTGCTCGGCCAGCAGCGCGATCCGCGAGGCGGCGGGGTGGATGCGCTGCTGCAGGGCCCCGAAGTCCTGCTGGCCGTCGGCGGCGTCGATGACAATCTCCCCATCGAGGATGTAGCGCCCAGGCGCGAAGGTGACCTCGGGGAAGTAGCGCCCGAGCGGCTTCTTGCCACGCGACTGCAGCAGCAGCTCGTCGCCGTCGACGAACGCGATCGCGCGGAAGCCGTCGAACTTGGGCTCGTAGGCCCACTGCTCGCCCAGTGGCAGCTCCTTGCCGGAACGGGCGAGCTGGGGCTCGATCGGGGGCTTTAGCGGTAGTGGCAAAGTGGCTCGATGGTATCCGCCCGCCGCTGGGCGCACCGAACGGCTCGGTAGCATCAGAGCATGGCCGCCGATCAAGCCACCGCCGCCGAGCAGGACTATCTGGAGTCACTGTTCTGGCTGTTCGAGGCCGGCTTCCCCATGACCGGGGCCAACTTGTCTCGCGCCATGCGGCTGTCCGCGCCCACCGTGCACGAGATGCTCGGCCGGCTCGAGCGGGACGGCTATATCGCCCGCGACTCGGACCGCGCGATCGAGTTCACGCCGTCGGGACGCGACCATGCCGAGAAGATCGTCGGCCGCCACCGCATGATCGAGCGGTTCTTGACCGACGTGGTGGGCGTCCCCTGGGACGACGTCCATGAGGAGGCCGAAAAGCTCGAGCATGCGATGACGCCTCGGTTCGAGGCCTACGTGCGCACCACCGTCGGTGACGCCAAGACCTGCCCCCACGGTCACCCGATCCGCGTCGGCGAGCGCGTCGACGGGGTCCCGCTGGCCGACTGCCAAGTGGGCGCCGAGGTCACCATCATCAGGCTGGAGAACGAGGCCGAGGACCTGTTGCACTACCTCAAGGGTGCCGGGATCGAGCCCGGGATGGAGGGCGCGGTGACTGCCAACGACGGCGAGCAGGTGGAGGTCAGCCGGGACGGGGGCACGTCCACGCTCACGTTCAGCGTCGCCGAGACGGTATCGGTGCTGGCCGACCCGTCGCCGCCGCCCCGGACCGCGCTTCCCGAGACGCTGGTCATGGGCCGCGAGCGTTACGGCCGCTGAGCTCGTAGCTCGTCCCACAGCGCGAGCCCGAGCGCCTTCTTCGCCGTGACGGTGCCCTTGCGCGTCAGCACATCAGCTGGGACCGGCTGCGGATCCGGCTGGACGTACTCGCGAACGATGTCGTCGAGCTGGTCGGCGAGCAGGGTGTCCTCCGGATCCAATCCGGCCACCAGCAGCGTGCCGGTGGGGGCAGTCCTAACGCAGACCAGCGTCAGATCGGGGCGGTAGGCGGCGAGGGCGGACCGGACCCGGAACACATCTCCCGTCCAGTCACGCGGTCGCGGTGCGCGCGCCGCCTCGGTGACATCGCGCGGCAGTACGTCGTCGAACGCGATTACGCCACCCGGCGACGAGCAGCGCTCGACGGCGATGAAGTCTCGCAGCGCGAACTCGAAGTGATGCATCCCGTCGATGTAGGCCAGGTCGACCGGAAGCCCGTCAAAGGGTGTGGAACCCTCGGCGGCCAGCCGCTCGAAGTACTCATCGCTCGTGCAGCGCATCAGCGAGACCGGGGCCACCAATTCTTGATTGACGGTGAAGCCCGGATCGACCCCGACGCTCCGGCACCGGCTGCGGGCCAAGCTGTGTCCCTCGGCGACGCCGATCTCCAGGTAGGTTCGCGGCTCCAAGCGGCGGTGCAGCGCCTCCAGAAACTCCAGGTAGTGCATATCGCGGTGGCCCGCCGGTGAAGACTCAGGGTCTGGGTCGCAGGAAGGCGGCGACCGTCGCCAGGACGCGGTTGGGCCGCATGCCGGGCCGTTGTTCGGCGTCCTTGTTGACCTCGACGCTGATCAGGTTCTGGTGCACTGCCTCGACAAACGTCGCCTTGCCCTCGACGACCCGCATCAGGACGTCTCCGAGGCAACGGACCCGGGGAACGGGACCGTTCTGGGGTTGGTCGTCGGAAGTGTCGCGCGCCCCATCGGCGTCAATGATCCGGGCCGAGCCGTCAGGGTTCAAGAGCACCACCGGAGGCTCGCCCGCGCCGGCGCGGATGACGAGCTTGACGGGCAGATTTTGGCGGTGCATCTCCGACAGCTGCAAGCTCGGCCGCGCAGCCAGCCTGTCCACCAGCGATCGCGCGATCTCGTTGCCGTCGCCCGTGGGCTCGGCCGCACGTTTGAGGCCTAACAGGGCGCCGAGATCGCCGCGCCGGCCCGCATCCAGCGCGGGGTAGTCGAGCTCTGACAGCAGCTCGTCGATGCGCTTTACCTGCTCCGGGCCCATGAGCTCGGGAAGGGTCGAGCCGCGGCCGATCGAGGCGGTGGCGATCGCACCGCTGTAGTCGATCTTGTAGTCGCCGGGGCCACGGCCGTGCTCGCGGGCAAACGCGCGCGTGATCGCCTGGTCGTCAGCGGGCAGGCCCAGGAACTCGAACAGCTGCGCCAGGGTGCCGGCCGGATCGTCGCACAGCAACTCGTAATAGATCCGCGCGTGGGCCAGCTCGCAGCTGCGCTCGAACTCGACCATCTTGGAGACCTTGTCGATCCAGTAGTTGGCCAGCGCCGCCACGAAGTTGCCGGGGTTGGCCATCACGAACGGGGCAAAGCCAAACGCGTTGAAACCCCATTTGGACGCCTCCAACCCAGAGGCGATCATGTCCAGCGGGTAGCGGTACAGGAAGATCAGCGAGGCCTTCGGATAGCACTGGCTGACCGTTGCCAGATGGTCGACGGTGGTCAGCGATTTGTCGCAGTACAGCGAGGCGCCGGCCGCGTTGGCCGCGGTCACCATGATGTCGTCGACCCCCTTGCGAGCATGCCTGCGGACCTCGGGTGTCAGTGGCGCCGTCGGCGCCGGCGCCTCGCCGTCGCCGTCGAGACCCAGAGCGGTGTTGGTCTGCCGCCAGACGTCGACCAGGTGTTGAAGCAGGGCCGACAGGTTGAGCTCGGGTGGGCTGGTCACATCCGGATGGCTGTCAAGCAGGTAACGCAACAGCGTCGAGCCGCTGCGCGCCGGCGTGACCACGAACGCCTGCCGGACGGTTCTGCGGCGTGGCGTTGCCCCCGCCCCGGCATCATCGCTTGCCATCTCGCCAAGCCTAACGCGACCGGGCAAAGCCGGTCGGGATCTTGGACCAGCGGATATGCTTCGCCGCGTGGGCATAAGGGGGAGCGTTTCGGTTGTCTGTCAAGGCTTCAGGCGATCGCCCGGCGCGCGCGGCGGCTGGGCGGGGGTGCTACTCGCCGCCGTCGCCCTCGCGGGCTGCGGCGGATCCCACCAGAACAAGCCGGAGAACCCCAACAGCAAGGCTCCCTACCGAGCGCTGCTGGGAGCCGGCGTTGACCTACTCCATCAGGGAAACACCCAAGCCGCCGAGCAGCTGTTCGTACAGGCGGTGGCGAAGAGTCCCAAAGATCCCGTCGCTCATTACGATCTGGGGCTCGTGTACCAGCAGACGGGCGACCTCAGGCACGCCATAGTGCAGTACAACCGTGCGCTGCTGCTGAACTCACGTTACGTGCCGGCGCTGTTCAACGAGGCCGGCATCTACTCGTTGCACGATGTCCCGCTGGCGATCTTCTATTACCGCAAGGTGACACAGATGCAGGCCAAGGCGCCGACCGCGTTTCTCAATCTGGGCCTGCTGGAGAGCCAGACCAAGGCGCTGCATCGTCGCGCCGTGCAGGATCTCAAGCGGGCCGTGGCCCAGGATCCAGCGCTGCGCCAGCGGATCCCCGCCGACCTGCGTGCCGACGTGGCCGGCAGCTCGAAAGGTCCCTCGAGCCACTCCACCACGAGCTGAGCACCGATGCGCGTCTCGGTCTTCAGTCCCAGCCACGACACGCGGTACCTGAACGCCGCCTACGAGTCACTGCGAGATCAGTCGTTCTCTGACTGGGAGTGGATCGTGCTGCTCAACCGCAAGGCCGGACAGTGGAAGCCGCCCGAAGAGGACCCGCGGGTCAAGGTCAGCCGCGCACCGTCGCGCGCTGCATGGCGTGGGCGCGCTGAAGCGCGCCGCGTGCGAACTCGCGTCCGGTGAGATCCTGGTCGAGCTCGACCACGACGACCGCCTCAGCCGGGGCTGCCTGGCGCAGGTCGTCGACGCATTCGAGGACCCAGGGGTGGTGCTCGCCTACTCCGACTTCGCGCAGATCAACGACGACGGCTCGCCGAACCACGAGCGCTTCGATCCCGCCTACGGCTGGGTCTACACGCCCGGGACCATCGACGGCCGCGAATACGACCGCTGCCACGCGATGGCGCCCACGCCGCACAACGTCGGCTACATCTGGTACGCGCCCAACCACGTCCGCGCGTTCCGCCGCTCCGCCTACGAGGAGGTCGGCGGCTACGACGCCGAGCTCGAGTATCCTCGACGACCAGGAGCTGATGTCCCGCCTGTACCTCGTCGGCGAGTTCCAGCAGATCAAACGCTGCCTGTACTTCCAGCGCGTACACGCGGACAACACGCAGCGCGAGACCACGCATCAACGCCGCCATCCAGGAGGAGACGGTCCTCTACTACCGCGAGTCCATCGAGGACCTGGCGCTGGCCTGGGCCAAGCGCAACGGCCTGCGCTGCCTGCGCCTGCGCACCCCGATCTGGATCGGCGAGCGAGCCCAGACGACGCTACGAGGATGTGATGCTCGACCCCGACGATCCGCGCATCGACGCCGCGACGGCACCGTCGCGCGTGATCAAGGCGTACGACGTGCTGCAGCGGATGCCCGAACCGCGCCGCGTTCTTCAACGAGGTCTACCGGGTGCTGGCGCACGCCGGGCTGATCCTCACCCAGACGCCCAGCACCGACGGCCGCGGCGCGTTCCAGGACCCCAGCCACGTCGCGTTCTACAACGAGAACAGCTTCATGTACCTGACCCAGAGCTCGCTGCACGAGCGATCCCCGACCTAGCGGCCGCTTGCAGGTCAGCCACCTGCGGACCTTCTTCCCCACCGAGCGTCACGACGAGCCCGGACATCCCCTACGTCCAGGCCAACCTGCTGGCGGTCAAGGACGGCCCGCGGCAGGGTGGACCGCTTCTGTGCTGACGTCGCGTTAGGTGAGACGGCAACCGGTCAAACTTGACCGGCTCTCTCCGACTGGAAGGTCCGTGTCAAGTACGGATGACGCGGCCTGGGTTACGAGGCGGGCGTACCGTTTGGCTTCAGGTTGTGGGCCGGAGTGAACTTCTGCTCCGGCCGTTTAGTTGCCTTTGCCTTCCTGGCCGCCGATGCGTTACTGACGGTGGTCAGGTGCGTCGCGGTGATCGCGGTCTGCGGAACGTTGTCCGAGCCGGATCCCTTCAAGGTGTGGCACACCTCGCGGATGGTGCTGCCGGTGAGGATCTCCATCTCTCCGGTCTCCGCGAACGGGACCGTGCGACTGGCGGTCATCCGGTTTACCGCCTCCGGCGTCGGACTGAACGAGTGGCCGCTGCTGTTGACGTTGTCGAGCCGGCATTGAGCCCAGTGCGAGGTGGGAAGACCTACGTCAGCCAGCCCGTTGACCTGGAAAAGGCCCTCCGAGGCAGGCGTCAAGGTCGCGACCACGGTCGAGGTGCTCTGAGGGATAGCGCGCAAACTTGTGTTGTAGGCGTAGTAGCCAGCGGCCTGCCCATTTTGCCCCGCCGCCCCCTGATCGCCCTGATCCCCCTGGGGACCCTGCGCGCCCTGCGCGCCCTGCGCGCCCTGCGCGCCCTGCGCTCCCTGAACACCCTGCGCGCCGTGGGCACCCTGCGCTCCCTGCACCTGCGCGCCCTGAGCGCCCTTCGCGCCCTGAGCGCCCTGAGCGCCCTTCGCGCCCTGAGCGCCCTTGGCGCCCTGCGCACCCTGAGCACCCTTCGCGCCCTGAGCGCCCTTGGCGCCCTGCACACCCTGAGTACCCTTGGCGCCCTGCGCACCCTGAGCTCCCTGCGCGCCCTGAGCGCCCTTCGCGCCCTGAGCGCCCTGTGCGCCGGTCTGATTCCAGGAGATCTTCGTCGAACCAGTCGGGCACGTCGTCGCCGGAGGCTTCAAATACGACAACGCGAACGACGTGTTGTTGTAACAAGCAAGAATCGTCGTATCCGCACTCGCCGGAGCCGCCGCCACCAGACCACCAGCCGCAACAGTAGCCGTCACCCCAGCCGCCAACCGGCGCGCCCTGGAGGACTTCCCACCCCGCTCGGCGCGCGCCGCAGCCCTACGGTCACGTCTATTCACCGTTCACACCCCTCAGGGCCCGTAATGCCCGGTCGATCACCGCGGATGACTGGAATTCGGTGGAACCTCATCAGCTCGCCGGCCTTCCGCTGGGCGTCAGGTCACCGGCCGCAGTGAACTTGTGCTCCGGCGGGCGCGCGGTCCGGCCCTTTACCTTCGCTACCGACGGCGATACGTTGTCCTTGGTGGCCAGCCGCGTCGCGGTGAGCGCGGCTTGCTGAACGTTGTCAGAGCCGGCCCCTCCGGTCGAGGTATGGCACACCTCGCGGAAGACGCTCCCCAAGCCGAAGTTGCTGACCTCACCGGTCTCTGTGAACGGGACCGTACGACTGGCGGTCTCCCGCTCGATGGCGCGCGGCGTCGCGCTGAACACGCCGCCGCTGCCGCTCTCGACATCGATCCAACACTGCCCGTAATGGCCTGGCGGGAACCCCAGGGTCTCCAGTCCGTTGACCTGAAAATCGCCGAGCGAGCCCGGCGTCAAGGTCGCGACCACGGTCGAGGTGCTCTGAGGGATACTGCGCTGACTGGTGTCATAGGCGAAGTATCCGGCGACCTGCCCCGCCGCCCCCTGCGGTCCCTGCGCACCCTGCGGTCCCTGCGCACCCTGCGCGCCCTGCACACCCTTCGCACCCGCTGCACCTTGATGTCCCTGAGCGCCCTGAGCACCCTGAGCACCCTTGGCCCCCTGCGCACCCTGAGCGCCCTGAGCGCCCTGAGCACCCTTGGCCCCCTGCGCGCCCTGAGCACCCTTCGCGCCCACCGCGCCCTTGGCCCCCTGCGCGCCCTGAGCACCCTTGGCACCTTGAGCGCCCTGAGCACCCTGCGCACCCTTGGCGCCCTGCGCACCCTTTGCGCCCTGCGCACCCTGGGCTCCCTGCGCGCCCTTCGCGCCCTGAGGGCCGGCTTGACTCCAGGAGATCTTCGTCGAACCAGTCGGGCACGTCGTCGCCGGAGGCTTCAAATACGACAACGCGAACGACGTGTTGTTGTAACAAGCAAGAATCGTCGTATCCGCACTCGCCGGAGCCGCCGCCACCAGACCACCAGCCGCAACAGTAGCCGTCACCCCAGCCGCCAACCGGCGCGCCCTGGAGGACTTCCCACCCCGCTCGGCGCGCGCCGCAGCCCTACGGTCACGTCTATTCACCGTTCACACCCCTCAGGGCCCGTAATGCCCGGTCGATCACCGCGGATGACTGGAATTCGGTGGAACCTCATCAGCTCGCCGGCCTTCCGCTGGGCGTCAGGTCACCGGCCGGAGTGAACTTGTGCTCCGGCCGCCGCGGGATGTGCCCTGCGGCCTTCGCGATCAAGGGCGACTGGCCGTTAATGCTGGTTAGCTGTGTCGCAGTCAGTGCGGTCTGCTGAACGTTATCGCTCGTAGAACCCGCATTCGAGGTGTGGCACACCTCGCGGATGGTGCTGATGCTTAAGGCAAGCAGTTGGCCCGTCGGGGCCAAGTTCACCGTGCGGCTGGAGGTGTGCCGGTCGACCGCCCGGGGCGTCGGGCTGAAGGTGTTGCCGACGCCGGGGGACTGCACGTCGATCCAGCAATAAGCAAAATGCGAGGGGTCCAAGCCCAGGTCGGCCAATCCGTTCACTTCGTAATTGGCGGTTATGGCCGGCGTCAACGTCGCCACCACCGTGGACGCACTGGGGGGGAGTGCTGCCCCACTCGTCTTGTAGGCAAGGTAACCGGCGGTCGTCGCGGCAGCTCCCGGATCGCCCTGCGGTCCCTGCGCGCCTTGCGCACCCGGCGCGCCCTGAGCGCCCTGCGGACTAGCGCCCTGAGCACCTTGTGACCCCTGAGCACCCTGTGACCCCTGAGCACCCTGCGCGCCCTTCGCGCCCTGCGCGCCCTGAGCACCCTTCGCCCCCTGCGCACCCTTCGCGCCCTGCGCGCCCTGGGCACCCTTCGCCCCCTGGGCACCCTTCGCGCCCTGGGCGCCTTGCGCGCCCTTCGCACCCTGAGCACCCTGAGCACCCTGAGCGCCCTGAGCGCCCTTGGCGCCCTGCGCGCCCTGAGCGCCCTGAGCGCCCTGGGGTCCGGTCTGAGCCCAGGAGATCTGCGTCGAACCGCTCGGGCACGTCGTCGCCGGAGGCTTCAGATACGACAACGCAAACGACGTGTTGTTGTAACACGCGAGGATCGTCGTAGCCGCACTCGCCGGCGCCGCCGCCACGAGCCCACCAGCGGCAACGGTGGCCGTCAAACCCGTCGCCAACCGACGCGCCTTGGACGATCTCGCACCCCGCTCAGCGCGCGCCGCAGCCCTACGGTCCCGTCTATTCACGCGACACACCCCTCAGGCCCACCGGACCCTGGTTGACTCCTAGCGCTCTCGGGGGCGAGACTCCCACACTCGACAACCTGGGTGGAAAAGAATCCTAAACTCGAGCTAAAGATTCTGTGCACCCGGGCGACCGATCCTGCAGTTCGGACGGGCACGCCCAGCGCGGCACCGGCCGCTGACCCTTATTCGACGAGCGGGGGTTCTTGAAGTGAGGCGTTGATGTGCTGCGAGAGCGCGAGCGCCGCAGCGTGCTCTGCGGCTAGTTGCTGCTGATCGTCGTCTGCGCTTGACAGTGCGGCGTCGTACGCGGCCGATCCGACTTCCCACAGCTCACGCCGCCGGTCAGTCTCCAGACGTGCCTGCCTACGCAGTGTCTCGACGCGCTCGGCGATCACCTTCGTCGGAGTATCGGCATCGAACTGGGCCACCGTCTCGGTGGCGTGATCGAAGGTGAACGTTTGCTCGGGAGTGAGCACCGGCTGATAGGACACGCGTTCGACGCGTATCGACGCGTCGGCGAGCACACTGGTCACGACTGCGAGCCGCTGATAGGGCAACACCGTCCGCAGCCAATCGTTGGCGGCCGCGACGTTTGCACGTTCCTGGCGTTGGTCGATGCCGAGGCCGATGTATTCGGCCACGTGCACCCAACCCCAATGGGTGCCGACCAGCAGGAGCCCGACCACGGCCAGGACGACGGCCAGCGCGCCCCCGGCGCCGAACAGGAGCTGCTCGATGCCGTAGATGGCCAGGGCACCGCCCCCGACCAACGTCACTGCCGTCATCACTGACCCGGCCGCAACCAACCGGTCGTGCTTCTCGGTCCTCACGACCGGCACGGGCCGCGGTCGCTGTCGGGCAGCCCATCGAAGTCGGCGTCGAGCAGACGTCGGTCAGCGGGTACACCGAGAAACGCCACCATGGCGTCGTCGGGCTCGCCCATCGTCAACTCCCAGCGGTGGCCGTCGGCCGATCGCCGATCAGACGGACTTGGCGGACCCTCCATTCGAGGCCTGGGCGCCGGTGTGGGGCTTGGCGGCGTCAGCCGCGAGGTTGCCCGTCAGCATCCCCTCCCGTACCTGTTCCATGAGTGAACCCACCGCGGCCGGCGAATGGGGAAGTAACAGTGTGGTCATGTTGCCATGCTCACCGACCGACCTGATCGTGTCCATGTACTGGGTGAGCGCCACCAGACCCATCGCCTCGTGCGGATCGATGCCGTTGTCGCCGGCGATCAGCGCCAGCGAGTCCTTCAATCCGTGAGCGATCGCTTTGCGCTCCGCCGCCACACCTTCACCGTGCAGGCGCATCGATTCCGATTCAGCCTCAGCCTTCTTGATCCGGAGGGTCTTGTCGCCCTCACCCTGCGCGGTCGCGGCCTCCTGATTACGACGCGCGGCGTTGATGTTGTTCATCGCGTCCTTGACCCTCTGGTCGGGCTCGATGTTGGTGACCAACGCCTTGATGATCGAATAGCCGTAGTCGGCCATCTGCTGCTGCAGGGTGTCCTGAATGTGCTTGGCGATGGTGTCAGCGTCGGCATAGGCCTCGTCGAGATCCATCGTCGGGATGTGCGAACGGACCACGTCGAACGCGTAGGACGTCATCTGCACCTCGGGGTCGTCGAGCTTGTAGAAGGCGTCCTTGACCTTCTCCTCATCGGCGCCGACCATGTACTGGATCGCGAGCTTGACGACTACGAAGACGTTGTCCTTCGTCTTGGTCTCGATATCGGCGTTGAGTTGCTCGACCTGCAAGCTCATGCGGCCGGCGACCTTCTCGACAAACGGCGACTTTCGCTGCAGGCCCGGGACCGGCGACGCGGACAAACTTCCCGAAGCGCTCGACGATGGCTCGCTCCTGCTGCTCCACCGTGAAAAAGAACAAGGGCATAAGAGCTCCTTTGAATTTCCGCAATCGTCCGCCGTGTGGGACGACGGCGCTGTCAGATCAGCGCGTCGGAGAGGCCGGCACTAGGCCGGCCGGGCCTGCGGTTGGCATACACAGAGCTTAGCCCGCACGCGCTTGTAACAACGCGCGCCCGCGATGGTGGCTAGCTGCTCGCCGGCGAGGCGCGACGAATCGCAAACAGCGGGGCGCCGCACTCGGGACAGTAGCCCTCCCAACCGGGCCGACCGTTGGGCAGGGTTATCTGCCGCGCATCGGCGATCTTGACCCTCTGGCCGCAGACGCATCGACCCTGAGGGCCGGGGTCCGGTGCCGCTGACTCTGGGTCGGCCATCCCCAGCAGCATATTCGTGCTACGCGCCGTCCGCCTTGACCTCGGACCGGGGAGTGAAGTCGTTGTGCGGGTGTTTGGCGGTTCGCGTTTTCGGCCTTGCCGACCCAAGCTGTATGGAATTGTCCACTGCGGTCGCAGTGATGGCGGTCTGCTGCACCCTGTCGCTCGAGGCACCGCCCTCGTTCGTCGCACACAGCTCCTGGATGACCCCGCTGTGCGGGACGAAGATGGATCCGGTCTCGGCAACCGGGACGAGCCGAGCCGAAGCCTGCCGGTTGGCGGCAACCGGCGTTGCACTCAATTTAGAGCCGAGACTCGTCACCGTGTCGAGCCAGCATTCGGCCCAGTGGTCTGCCCCGAGGCTCAGGTTGGCCAAACCGTTGACGTGGTAATGGCCGGTGGCGATCGGCGCGAGGGTGGCCACGACGGTGGTGGCACTGTTGGGAAGGTTCTGTGAGCCGGTGTCGTAGGCAAACCAGCCCGCCGGCTGCCCCGGTGCACCCTGCGCGCCCTGGGGACCCTGTTGGCCCTGAGCGCCTTTGGCGCCCTGCGCACCCGTTGTGCCCGGCGAACCCTGCGGGCCGGCCTTGCCCTGCGCGCCGGTTTTGCCCTTGGCGCCCGGCAGGCCCGCCTTGCCCTGAGAGCCCTGAGCGCCCTGTGCGCCCTTTGCGCCTTCCGATCCCTGGGCACCCTTGGCGCCCTGAGCGCCCTGAGCACCGGTCTTGCCCTGGGTTCCCTGCGGACCCTGGACGCCCGTTTTGCCCTGCGTCTCCCTGGGTCCCCTTCGCTCCCTGAGCCCCCTGCGCACCCTTCACACCCTGCGGCCCCTGAGGACCGGCCTGACTCCAAGAGATCTTCGTCGAACCACCCGGACACACCGTCGCCGGCGGCTTCAAATACGACAGCGCAAACGACGCGTTGTCATAACACGCCAAGACCGTCGTATCCGCACCCGCCGGCGCCGCCGCCAAACCACCCGCAGCCACCGTCGCCGTCAACCCCGCCGCCAGCCTGCGCGCCGCCGACGCTCCCCCGAGCACCCTTCGCCCGCGCCGCCGCTCTGCGCTGCGCACCGATTCACTTTGACATCCCGATCGAGCTTGGAGGCCCGTGAACGACTGAACCGATGTTCGAGCCGTCGGGGGAGCGCCGCTGCCGACTTCGCATCTGCGCTCGGCACGTTCGTCGCACCCTGCAGTCGGCGTCGCGGTGAGGCCGGTCTCCTGGACGTTATATGACGATCCGCACACCGCCCGAGCCGTGGCAGACCTCGCGGATGGTGCTGAACGAGAAGGCGAACACCTCGCCGGTCTCGCCAAACGGGATCGTGCGGCTCACGTTCTCGTGGTCCCAGGCGGTCGGCGTCGGGCTGAACGCGGCCCCGCTGGGGCTCTGGGTGTCGACCCAGCACTGGACGTTGAGGCCAGAGCCAAGGCCGAGGGTGGCCGAGCGCGTGGACCTGGAAGTCGCCGGTCGAGCCAGGCTTGAGGCTCGCGACGACGGTTGACGCGCTTTTGGGGATCTCGCGGGTCGAGGTCGCGTAGGCGTAGTAGCCGGGCAGGGCTCCGACCGGCCCCTCGGCGCCCTGGGCGCCCTGCGCACCGGGCGCGCCCTGAGGGCCCTGCGCGCCCGTCTTGCCCTTCGGACTCGCGCCCTGTGACCCCTGAGCCCCCTGAGCCCCCTGAGCCCCCTGAGGACCGGCCCTGCCCTGTGTGCCCGGCGCCCCGTTGACGCCTTGCGACCCCTGGGCACCCTTGGCGCCCTGAGCGCCCTGAGCACCGGTCTTGCCCTGGGTTCCCTGCGGACCCTGGACGCCCCGCCTTGCCCTGCGTTCCCTGGGTCCCCTTCGCTCCCTGAGCCCCCTGCGCACCCTTCACACCCTGCGGCCCCTGAGGACCGGCCTGACTCCAAGAGATCTTCGTCGAACCACCCGGACACACCGTCGCCGGCGGCTTCAAATACGACAGCGCAAACGACGCGTTGTCATAACACGCCAAGACCGTCGTATCCGCACCCGCCGGCGCCGCCGCCAAACCACCCGCAGCCACCGTCGCCGTCAACCCCGCCGCCAGCCTGCGCGCCGCCAACCTCCCCCGAGCACCCTTCGCCCGCGCCGCCGCTCTGCGCTGCGACCGATTCACGACGGCTCCCCGTTGAGCCCTGTGCCCCGGGCGGGAGCGAACCTGTGCTCGGGACGACGCCCGGCCCGGGCGTTGGACGCCGCCGTGGGCGAAAGGTTTGTGACGTGAGTCAGCCGCGTCGCGGCCAGTGCGGCCTGCTGCACGTTGTCGGTCGTCGTGCCGCCGGTCGAGGTCCGGCAGACCTCATCGAAGACGCTGGAGCCCAGGTTGGAAACCAGCCCGGTGACCGCAATCGGAAACGTTCGACTGGCACTCTCCCGGTCGATGGCCCGCGGCGTGGCGCTGAACACACCGCCGCGAGGACTGCGTACATCGATCCAGCACTGGGCCCAGTGCCCAAGCGGGAGCCCAAGGGTGGCCAGACCATCGATCTCGAAGTGTGCGGCCGAGCCGGGCGTCAGGGTCGCGACAACGGTCGAAGCAGAATTGGGGAGGGAGCGGGTGCTGAGGTTGTAGGCGAAGTACCCCGTTACCGGGGCGCGAATGCCCGTCTTTCCCTGTGGGCCTTGTGGACCCTGAGCCCCCTGCGCGCCCCGCGGGCCGGGGGCGCCCTGCGCACCCTGTGCGCCCGGCGGCCCCTGGGAGCCCGGTTTGCCCTGTGCACCCTGCGCGCCCGGCTTGCCCTGGGCGCCCGGAACTCCCTGGGCGCCCTGACTGCCGTTGGAGCCCTGGGGGCCCTTCGCCCCCTGCGGACCCTGCGCGCCGGGCTTGCCCTGCGGTCCCTGCGCCCCGGGCTTGCCCTGCAGACCCTGCGCACCCTGGCTGCCCTTGGCGCCGATCACACCGGCAGCACCCTGAGCGCCCTGCGGCCCCTGAGGACCGGCCTGACTCCAAGAGATCTTCGTCGAGCCACCCGGACACACCGTCGCCGGCGGCTTCAAATACGACAGCGCAAACGACGCGTTGTCATAACACGCCAAGACCGTCGTATCCGCACCCGCCGGCGCCGCCGCCAAACCACCCGCAGCCACCGTCGCCGTCAACCCCGCCGCCAGCCTGCGCGCCGCCGACGTGCTCCGAGCACCCTTCGCCCGCGCGGCGGCCCGGCGCTCCCGTCTATTCAATGCGTCCACCTCAGGGTGGCCTCCGGTCCGGCTCGGTTGCCTTGCTTGAGCATTGCCCCGCTATGCCCAGCGGGTGCAGTGTGTCCCACCGCCCTCCCGGTGTCAAAAAACTTGGCGTCAATTTGCCAGGGCTGCCGGGTGCGCCGCGCTCAGACGGGCGCGGCCACCGGCGCGCCGGCGGCAAGCTCACCCCGGCGTCCGGCCGTCAGCCAGAGCCTCATCTGGTCGTAGATCGCTGGGTGGTTGAGCAGGTCGAAGTGGTTGATACCGCCGACGTGGCGGTACTGATCGACCGGGAACCGCATCCGCTCGCCGCGTTTGCCGTGGGCCCAGGCGCTGCTGCGGAGCACCAGGAGGTCGCCGACCACTCGCGACAGGGGCGCCTCGGGGTCCGCGACACGGTGGCGCACACGAAATAGTGGTTGGCGCTCTCAAGAAACGGGATCTCGCGCGCAGTGTTGCGCAGGTAGGCATCCTGGTCGTGATCGAACCAGTCCTCGTCGATCAGGTAGCCGTAGCGCAGATCCTTGATCCCGGCGCTGCGAACCTTCAGCGGCCGCGCGAACCCACGGGTTTCAGGCAACAGCGACAGCGCCGAGCAGGCCACGTTGGCGGCCTGCTCCAGCGGCGCACCCCGGTGCGGAGCGCCAAGCGTGAACACGTGGCCGACACGCTGGACCCAACCCTGGCGCGCAGCGTAGTGGCAGGCGCTGCGTCCCACCAGACCGCCCATCGAGTGGCCGATGAGCACGATCTCCCCCACCTCCACCGGCCAGTTGCGGCTGAGCTCGTCAAGCAGCGCGGCAAGATGGCGGCCGTTCTCGGAGATGTGCAGACCGCTGTTGTAGCGGACGTAGAGCGAGGTGTAGCCGAGCTCTGACTCGAACCGGTCGCCGTAGGGGACGTGACGAGCGGCCCCCAGCTTCCAGGCGTCGTCGGTCTCGCACAGGCCGTGGATGAAGATGGCCACGCGGGAACCCGGCGCGGGGAACGCCCGGTGCAGCGACTCGCGATCCAGCCTCACGTCGCGGCCGCGGCAGCGAATCGTCATCTTGGTCTCCAGCGGGCTGTCGCGGGAGTGCAACGAGTCGCCCCAGGCGCCGTTGATCGCCCCTACCACCAGCCGGCCGGCGGTCCGCTCCTGGATCGAGGGATCGTCGTCGCCGCGGGTCAGGCCGTAGGCGTGGGCACCGCTGCGCGCGATCGCGGCGGTGAGTTTGTGGGCGCCTTTGTAGGCACCGTCGGACGCGCGATCGTGGATCGCCCGCACCGGCCCGGCGGTCATACCCAGCGCGCCAAACACCCTCCGGGCGATGCTCTCGTGGACGTCTCTGACCTGCGAGGCGACGCTGGCGGCGGCGTCTCCGGCCAGATCCCCGAGGGCCCTGGCCTCCTCAGGCCGCATGAACCCGGTCTGCGGCCTCGGCATAAGCGTCGGCTAGGCGGTCGACTCCTTCCTCGATCTGCTCGGGCGTGACGCCCGAATAGGCAAGCCGCAGCGATGACTCGCCGCCTTCCAGCACGAAATCGGCACCCTTGACGAACTGGACCCCCCGCGCAGTGGCAGCGTCGAACAGGGCGTCCACGTTGACCCCCCGCGGCAGGTCCAGCCACAAGAAGTAACCGCCCTGAGGCGGGACGAAGCGGGCGTCAGGGAGCTTGTCGGAAAGTGCGCTGCATAGCGTCTGGGCTCGTTCGCGCAGCGCCTCGCGCACCGTGTCGACCGCTCTGTCGATCGCGCCGGAGCGGCAGAACTGGTTGACGATCCCCTGCGCCACCATGTTGGGAGCGATATAGGTGCTGGTGGCGATTTTGGCGATCCGCGCAATCAACTCCTCAGGCCCGACCAGATAGCCGACGCGAATGCCGGGGCACACGGTCTTGGAGAACGAGGAGGCGTAGACGACCGTCGCGGGGTCCATCGACACCATCGTCGGCAGCGACTCTCCCTGGAATCGCAGCGCCACATAGGGATCGTCCTCGAACACGGTGAACCGATAGCTGCGCGCCAGCTCGAGCAGTCGCTCGCGCTTGGCCGCCGACAGCGTGTAGCCGGCCGGGTTCTGGAAGTTGGGGATGATGTGGGCCAGCTTCGGTTGGGCGCCGGTGGACAGCAGGCGCTCCAGGGCGGCGGTGTCGATGCCGTCGGGTTCCAGCTCAACCATCCGCACGTCGGCCCCGCGGTTGCGTAGCGACAGCAGCGTCCGGTCGTAGGTGGGACGCTCGACGACCACCGCGTCACCAGGCGAGACAAGCGCGTCGAACAGGAACGCGTCGGCCTGCATCGAGCCGTTGGTGACCAGTACCTGCTTGGGCTCGACCTGGTGGCGCTCGGCGATCCACTCGCGCAGCGGTAGGTAGCCGACGGAGGTGCCGTAGGCCGTCATCCCCCCGGGATCGGCGGTGAACGCCTCCTGGGCGGCGGTCTTCAGGCCCTCGACGTCGACGATGTCCAGCGAGGGGGCGCCGCGAGCGAATGAGATGGTGTCGGCCACGAACCTAAGACTACGTGTTCGGCTCGAACAGGTGCACGTCGACGATCGCCCGGTCCTCGCCCTCGAAACCGCGGACGGAAACCTCCCGCACCTCGTCGATTTCCGCGAGCGTCCGCTCGAACCGGCGCAGTGCCTCGGTGCTCGCGAACGGCCCCGCCGACACGCTGAACTCCTGCGGTTTCGCGGCCACGGGGTCGGCGGGCAGCCGGGCCAGCACGAGCTCGTAGGCCGACAGCAGCTCGCGCGTGGAGCGCAACACGCGCTCGTGGGCGTCGGCGAGCGAGCGCAGCTGATCGAGGAGATTGCCGGCGGTCGGCGCTGCCGCGGGCGAGGGCTCGGCGACCTCGACCCGCGGCGGCAGCGCTGCCGGCGGCGCGGCGTGTCCGGCAGCGTGCACCGCGCGCCGCACGGAGATGTCGTCGGCCAGCCCGGTCTGGATCGAGCTCAGCCGACGGTCGATCTCCGCCAGGCGGGCATCGAGGATCGAGATCTCGGGGGGCGCGTCAGTCATCAGAGACCGTCGCCCGAGCCTACCGCCCGCCCCGGCGGTCCGTGCGCGCGCGGCTTACGCCGCTGAGCCGAGCAGCGAGGCGGCCACCTCGGCGACCTGGGTGGGGGTGCGCCCCACCCGCACGCCCTTGGCCTCCAGCGCCTCGGCCTTGGCGGCGGCGGTCCCGTGGGAGCCGGACACGATCGCCCCGGCGTGGCCCATTGTCTTGCCCGGGGGCGCGGTGAAACCGGCGATGTAGGCCACCACCGGTTTGGTCACGCTGGCCTCGATGAAGTCGGCGGCGCGCTCCTCGGCGTCGCCGCCGATCTCGCCGCACATCACGATCAGCTCGGTCTCCGGGTCCTCCTGGAACATGCCGATCACGTCGATGAAGTCGGTCCCAGGGACGGGATCGCCGCCGATTCCGACGATCGAGGAGTTGCCGACGCCGGTCTGGGCCAACACGTTGCCGATCTGGTAGGTGAGCGTGCCGGAGCGCGACACCACCCCGACGTTGCCGGCGCTGAAGAAGGCGGCCGGGATGATCCCCACGTTGGCCTTGCCCGGGGAGAGGATGCCGGGACAGTTGGGGCCAATCAGCCGGGAACGCCCGTTCTTCTTGAGCGTGTTGTAGACCCGCAGCTCGTCGTGAGCCGGGATCCCCTCGGTGATGCAGATGATCAGCTGCACGCCGGCGTCCTCGGCCTCCAGAATCGAATCGGCGGCAAACCGGGGCGGGACGAACACCATTGCGGTGTTGGCGCCCACGCGGTCGACGGCCTCGTGGAAGGTGTTGAACACCGGGATGCCCTCGACGTCCTGGCCGCCCTTACCCGGCGTCACGCCTCCCACCACCTGGGTGCCGTACTCGCGGTTGCGCAGGGAGTGAAACGTGCCCTCGCGTCCGGTGATCCCAGACACGCACAGGCGCGTCTCGGTGTCGACGAGAATGCTCATGCCGGGGTCGGGGGGGATGCCAGTTCCACCACGCGCGTCGCCGCCGCGTCCATGGTCGACTCGGAGAAAACGTTGGGCAGCGCGGCCTCGGCCAGCAGCCGCCGTCCCTCCACGTCGTTGGTGCCGTCCAGCCGCACCACGAAGGGGACGGTCGGGTTGATCTGCGCGAAGGCCTCGATCAGCCCGCGGGCGACCTCGTCACAACGGGTGATGCCGCCGAAGATGTTGAACAACACGGCCTTGACCTTGGGATCGGAGAGGATCACCTCGACCGCGCTGGTGATGGCGTCGGCGCGCGAGCCGCCGCCGGCGTCGAGGAAGTTGGCGGGCGCACCACCGGCTTGGGCCACCACGTCGAGCGTCGACATCACCAGCCCGGCGCCGTTGCCGAGGATGCCGATGTCGCCGTCGAGCTTGACATAGGTGAGGCCGCGCTCCTTGGCCATCAGCTCCTGGGGATCCTCGTTGGACACGTCGCGCAGGTCGGCGTTGTCGCCGTGGCGAAACAGCGCGTTACCGTCGAGGGTCACCTTGGCGTCCAGCGCGCGCACGTCGCGCTCGGGGGTGACGATCAGGGGGTTGACCTCCACCAGCGTCGCCTCCTCGGAGACGAACACGTCGTACAGCTTGGACAGCATCCCCCCTACGGGGCGCACCACGTCGGCATCGACGCCGGCCTCGTAGGCCAGGCGCCGGCCCTGGAAGTCCTGGAAGCCCAGCAACGGGTCGACGTGCAGGGTGGCGATCGCGTCCGGGTCCTCCTCGGCCACCTGCTCGATGTCCATCCCGCCCTTGGTCGAGAGCATCACCAGCGGAGCCTTGGCGGAGCGATCGAACACCACCGAGGCGTAGTACTCGGAGGCGATCTCGGACGCCGCCTCGATCCACAGCTCGTGCACGGTCAGCCCGCGGATGTCCATGCCCAGGATCGCGCGGGCATGCTCCTCGGCCTCCTGTTTGTCGTTGGCCACCTTGATTCCGCCCAGCTTGCCGCGCCCGCCGATCTGGACCTGCGCCTTGATCACGCACGGGTAGCCGATCTCCTCGGCGGCCTCCACAGCGACCTCCACCGTGGGCGCCGGCCGCCCTTCCGGTACGGGCACGCCGTGGCGGGCGAACAGTTGCTTGCCCTGGTACTCGAGCAGATCCATAACGGATTCTCACTCTATTGACTCATCCTGGAAAACGGCACCAAGAGGCGGCTTGCCCCGGCGCCGAGGCATAATCACGCGGTCATGGCGATCCCCAAGAACATCTCTTTTGTCACTTTCGACGTGTACGGGACCCTGATCGACTGGGATACGGGGGCTTACGAGGCGTTCGAGGCCGAAGCCAAGCGCGACGGGTTCACCATCGAGCGCGACGTGGTGATCCCGCTGTTTCACGAGATCCAGCAGCAGATCCAGGCCGGGTCCTACGAGCTGTACGCCGAGGTCCTGCGCCGCACCGCGGTGCAGATCGCCAAGCAGCTGGGGTGGCCGCTGGAGCCATCGCGCTCGGGCTTTTTGCCCGACTCGGTCCAGCGCTGGAAGCCGTTCAAGGAGACCAACTCGGTGCTGGCGAAGATCGCCAAGCAGTACAAGGTGGGGCTGATCTCCAACATCGACGACAAGCTGCTCGGCCAGACGCGGCGCCACATCCCGCTCGACTTCGACCTCGTCGTCACCGCCCAGCAGGTCCGCTCCTACAAGCCCGATCCGGCCCACTTCACCGAGTGCGAGCGGCGGATCGGCTCAAAGAAGGGCTGGGTCCACGTCGCGGCCAGCTACTACCACGACATCGAGCCCTGCCTGAAGAAGAAGATCCCCGTGATCTGGGTCAACCGCAACAAGCAGCAGCTCGAGCCGGGCCAGAAGAAGCCCGATGCCGAAGTCAGCAGCCTCCGCGAGGCGGCCAAGCTGATCGGCATCGGCTAGTGGCGGCGGTCGCCGCGGACGGATGCGAGCCTTCGCGGTGCATGCTGACGCGGTGGTGTTCGTCAGCGACGTCTGGCAGACGACCAGCACCGCGGTGCGGGCCGGCGACGAGGGCTTTCTAATCGATTCGGTGGTGTACCCCGAGGAGCTGCGCGCGCTCCCCGATGTGCTGGAGCAGGCCAGGTTTCCGGTGTCCGGGCTGCTGTGCACGCACGGCGACTGGGACCACCTGCTCGGCCGCCTGGCCTTCCCCGACGCGTCGCTGGGGTGCGCGGAGTCGACCGCCGCCCGGCTGGCCGCCGAGCCCGGCGACGCCCAGCGACGCCTGCGGGAGTTCGACGACGAGCACTACGTCGACGGCCGGGGCCCGCTGGGCCTCGGCGGCGTGCAGGGACTGCCGGTTCCGGGCCGGCTGGAGCTGGGCCCCGAGCATGAGTTGGAGCTGCACCCGGGCGAAGGCCACACTGCCGA
Source organism: uncultured Solirubrobacterales bacterium (assembly GCA_963754375.1). Taxonomy (GTDB): domain Bacteria; phylum Actinomycetota; class Thermoleophilia; order Solirubrobacterales; family Solirubrobacteraceae; genus Palsa-465. The sequence goes on along the minus strand of CAVWFX010000010.1, from coordinate 73,291 downwards.
CGGCGCCGCCTACTGGATCCCGTGGCTGTACGTTCTGGTCTGTGGTGATTACCTTTCCCCTGTGGAGATCCCGATGCTCTCCCGGGGCGGCTCGGTCAACTCGTACCGGGCGACGTTGGCAAGGCTGCGACCGCTGGCCGAGGCGGCAGCCTGGGTGGTGCCGGGCCACGGAGCGCCGATCTCGTCCGAACGGGCGCTGGAGATACTGGCCGAGGACGACATCTACCTGGAGCGGCTGGCCGAGGACCCGGACGCCGCCAAGCCTCCGCGCGGGCGGCACCAGCGCAACCCAGCGCAAGATCCACGACGCCAACCTGACGGCGCTGGCGCAACCATGACCGACACCCGCATCCCCGCCCTCGGAGGGCCACCTCACGCATCTGGAGCGGCTCGAGGCCGAGAGCATCCACGTCATGCGCGAGGTGGTGGCCGAGGCCGACAACCCGGTGATGCTGTACTCGATCGGCAAGGACAGCGCGGTGATGCTCGACCTGGCCCTGCGGGCGTTCTATCCCGCCAAGCCCCCGTTTCCGCTACTGCACGTCGACACGACGTGGAAGTTCCGCGAGATGTACGCGTTCCGCGACCGGATCACTCGGGAGCTGGGCCTCGACCTGCTGGTCCACGTCAACCAGGAGGGAGTGGCGATGGGCATCAATCCCTTCGACCACGGCTCCGAGGTCCACACCAACGTGATGAAGACCGAGGCGCTCAAGCAGGCGCTCGACGAGCACGGGTTCGACGTGGCCTTCGGCGGGGCCCGCCGCGACGAGGAGCGCTCCCGGGCCAAGGAGCGGATCTTCTCGTTCCGCAACGCGCAGCACGCCTGGGATCCGAAGAACCAGCGGCCCGAGCTGTGGCGGCTGTTCAACGCCCGCAAGCGCAAGGGCGAGTCGATCCGGGTCTTCCCGCTCTCCAACTGGACCGAGCTCGACGTGTGGCTCTACATCTACCGGCGCCAGATCCCGATCGTGCCGCTGTACCTGGCCGCCGAGCGGCCGGTGGTGGAGCGCGACGGAACGCTGATCATGGTCGACGACGACCGCTTCCGGCTCGGCGCCCGGCGAGCAGCCCGCAGACCGCAAGGTTCGCTTCCGCACGCTCGGCTGCTATCCGCTCACCGGCGCGATCGAGAGCGACGCCGACACGCTGGAGGGGATCATCACGCGAGATGCTGCTGACCACCTCCTCGGAGCGGCAGGGACGGGTGATCGACCACGACACGCTCGGCGTCGATGGAGAAGAAGAAACGCGAGGGCTACTTTTGAGCTCCGCATCGACGCTCCGCCCACCCGCCAGGTCGACCCGGCCGACATCGCCGAGCTGCTCGAGGCCCATGAGCACAAGAGCCTGCTGCGCTTCTCTGCTGTGCGGGTCGGTCGATGACGGCAAGAGCACGCTGATCGGCCGCCTGCTGTACGAGACGCAGGCGCTCTACGCCGACCAGCTGGCCGCGCTCGAGGCCGACTCGCGCACCTCCGGCACCCAGGGCGACGAGCTCGACTTCGCGCTGCTGACCGACGGCCTGGCCGCCGAGCGCGAGCAGGGGATCACGATCGACGTCGCCTACCGGCACTTCTCCACCGAGCGCCGCCACTTCATCGTCGCCGACGCCCCCGGCCACGAGCAGTACACGCGCAACATGGTCACCGGCGCCTCGACCGCCGACTGCGCGGTGATCCTCGTCGACGCCGCCAAGGGCGTGCTCCGCCAGACCCGGCGGCACAGCTACCTGGTCGCCGCTGCTGGGGATCCGCCACGTCGTGCTCGCGGTCAACAAGATGGACCTGGTCGACTACTCCGCAGGCGCGGTTCCTGGAGATCGAGCGCGAGTACGCCGCAGGTGGCGACCGGATCGAGCTCGACAACGTGACCTGCATCCCGGTCTCGGCGCTGCGCGGCGACAACGTGTTGAGCCGCGCCGGCCACACCCCCTGGTACACCGGGCCCACGCTGATGGAGTACCTGGAGGAGCGTCGAGGTCGAGCAGGCCGCGGCCCAGCAGCCCGTTCCGGATGCCGGTCCAGTGGGTCAACCGGGCCAGCTCGGACTTCCGCGGCTTCGCCGGCACGGTGGTCAGCGGCACGATCGCTCCCGGCGACGAGATCCTGGTGGCGCCGTCGGGTCATCAGAGCCGGATCGCGCGGATCGTCACCGCCGACGGCGACCTGGAGCCCGCCATCGCCGGACAGGCGGTGACGCTCACGCTGACCGACGAGGTCGACGCCAGCCGCGGCGACGTGATCGTGGCCCGCGACGAGCCGCCCCGCGTGGCCGACCAGCTGCAGGCGACGATCGTGTGGATGCACGAGGAGCCGATGCTCCGCGGCCGCAGCTACCTGATGCGGATCGGATCCAAGACCGCTGACTGCGACCGTCTCGCCGCTGAAGTACAAGCTCAACGTCGACTCGCTCGAGCACGTCGCCGCGACCAAGCTCGAGCTCAACGAGATCGGCGTCTGCGATCTGGAGCTGAGCGCCGCCGGTGGCCTTCGATCCCTACGGGGAGAACCGCGACACCGGCGGCTTCATCCTCATCGACCGGATCACCAACGACACCGTCGGCGCCGGGCTGATCCAGTTCGCGCTGCGGCGCTCGGCCAACGTCCGCTGGCAGCGGTTGACCGTCGACCGCGAGGCGCGCGCCGCGGCGCAAGCGCCAGAAGCCGTGCGTGCTGTGGCTGACCGGCCTGTCGGGCGCGGGCAAGTCGACGATCGCCAACCGGGTCGAGGCCGAGCTGCACCGCCGCGGCCACCACACCTACCTGCTCGACGGCGACAACGTCCGCCACGGCCTCAACCGCGACCTCGGGCTTCACCGACGCCGACCGGGTGGAGAACATCCGCCGCGTGGCCGAGGTGGCCAAGCTGATGATCGACGCCGGCCTGATCGTGCTCGTCTCGTTCATCTCGCCGTTCCGCTCCGAGCGCCAGATGGCCCGGGCGCCTGTTCGAGCGACGGCGAGTTCTTCGAGGTGTTCGTCGACACGCCGCTGGCGGTGGCCGAGGAGCGCGACCCCAAGGGCCTCTACAAGAAGGCCCGGCGCGGCGAGCTGCAGCACTTCACCGGCATCGACTCGCCCTACGAGCCGCCCGAGAACCCCGAGCTCCGCCTCGACACCACCTCGGTGTCGGTCGTCGACGCGGCCGCGCAGCTGATCGGGCTGCTCGGCGACATCGAGCTCTGACGCGCGTCGCCGCCAGGCGTCAGTTGTCGGAGCTGATCACCGCGATCGTGTCGCCGGTGGCCACCGACGCCCCCACGGCGATCGGAAGCTCGGCCAGCTTGCCGGACTTGTGGGCGGTGATCTCGTTCTCCATCTTCATCGCTTCGATCACGCACACCAGCGCGCCCTCCTCGACCTCGGCCCCGGCCTCGACGGCGACCTTGAGCACGGTGCCCTGGATCGGCGAGGCCAGCGTGTCGCCCCCACCTCCACCGCCGCTACTGCCGCGCCCGGAGCGGCGGGGCGGTTTGCGGGCGGCCGCGGTGGGCCCGGCCCCGTTTGAGGGCGCCGTCGCGACCGCGCCGCCGAACGGCGGGCCGATCACCTTGACCTGGAAGCGTTTGCCCGACACCTCGACGGTGTAGCTCTGCGAGACCGGCTCGCCCTCGTCCTCGCCGTCGGCGGGCTCGGGGATCTGGGCCGGCTCGGAGGCGAGCGTCTTGAGCCACTTGCGGTCCTCGATCAGATCGCGGCAGGTCTCGGCATTGGCCCACTGCTCGGTGGCCAGGATCGCCCGGTGGAAGGGAATCAACGTCTTGAGGCCGCCGATCTCGTACTCGGCCAGCGCCCGCAGCATCCGCGCCGTGGCCTGCTCGCGGTCGGCGTCCCAGACGATCAGCTTGGCCACCATCGGGTCGTACATGGGGGAGATCTCCGAGCCGGGGCCGACGCCCGAGTCGACGCGGACCCCGGGCCCGGCCGGCTCGCGGTAGCCCTCGATCGCGCCCGGGGGCGGGGGCAAAGTTCTTGCTGGCATCCTCGGCGTTGATGCGGCACTCGATGGCATGGCCGCGCAGCTCCAACTCGTCCTGGGAGATCGACAGCTCCTCGCCGGCCGCGACCCGGATGCCCTCCTTGACGATGTCGATCCCGGTCACCATCTCGGTCACGCAGTGCTCGACCTGGACGCGGGTGTTCATCTCCAGGAAGAAGTACTCGCCGTCCTGGAGCAGGCCCTCGATCGTGCCGGCGCCGGTGTAGCCGACGGCCGCGGCGGCGTCGGTGGCGATCTTGCCGATCTTGGCCCGCAGCTCCGCGTCGACGGCCGGCGCCGGTGCCTCCTCGATCAGCTTCTGATGGCGGCGCTGCAGCGAGCAGTCACGCTCGCCGAGGTGGATCACGTTGCCGTGGGTGTCGGCCATCACCTGGACCTCGACGTGGCGCGGGTCGGGCAGGTAACGCTCCAGGTAGACGGTGGCGTCGCCGAAGAACTTCTCACCCTCGCGAGCGGCGCCCTCGAAGGCGTCCTTCAGCTTGTCCTCGGTCAGCGCCACCCGGAAGCCCTTGCCGCCACCGCCGCCGGCCGCCTTGACCGCCACCGGGTAGCCGATGGTCTCGTCGATCACCTTGCCGGCATCCTCGATGGTCTGGACCGGCTCGGTGGTACCGGGCACGATCGGTACGCCGGCCTTCTGCATCAGCTCGCGCGCACGGGTCTTGGAGCCCATGGCCTCGATCGCCGACGACGGGGGACCGATGAACACGATCCCGGCGTCCTCGAGCGCCTTGGCGAAGGCGGCGTTCTCGGCCAGGAAGCCGTAGCCGGGATGGACCGCCTCGGCGCCGGAACGCTTGACCGCGTCGATGATCTTGTCGATCGCCAGGTAGCTCTCGGATGCCGGTCCGGGCCCGAGCAGGTAGGCCTCGTCGGCGCGCTGGACATGGATGGCGTCGCGGTCGAGCTCGGAGTACACCGCAACGGTGCCGATTCCGAGCTCCTCACAGGCGCGGATGATTCTGACCGCGATCTCGCCGCGGTTGGCTATCAGGACCTTCGAGAACATCGGGGGGCGCTGACTTTACCCTCCGGCCACAAACAGCGGCCCGCCGAACGCTCGTCTACTCGGCGTGCAGGACCATGCCGGCGCCGACCGTGTCGTTTGACGCCTCATCGATGAGGATGAAGCTGCCGGTGGCGCGGTTGCGCGCGTAGGGGTCGACCACCAGGGGTGAGCTGCAGCGCAGCTTGACCCGCCCGATCTCGTTCAGGCCCAGCTGGTTGGCGCTCACATGCTCGAGATCGTTGACGTCGACGCGATGCTCGATCTGCTCGACGACCGCCCGGGCGGTGCGGGTGGTGTGCTTGATCGCGTAACGGCTGCGCGGCTGCAGCGGCTTGTCTGACATCCAGCACACCAGCGCCTCCAGCTCACGCGCGCTGACCGGCTGATCCTCGGGCTCGACGATCATGTCGCCGCGGGAGATGTCGACCTCGGTGCCAAGCCGTAGGGCCACCGACATGGTGGGAAAGGCTGCCTCCAGCTCTCCGGAGTAGGAGTCGATGGCGGCCACCGTGCTGCGCTGGCCGCCGGGCAGGACCACGACCTCGCAGCCGGGGCGCAGAATGCCGCCGGCGACCTGTCCCGCGTACCCGCGGTAGTCGTGGTGCTCGTCGCTCATCGGGCGGATCACCCACTGGATCGGGAAGCGGACGTCCTCGAGGTTGCGGTCGGGTGCGATCACCACGTGCTCGAGGTGGTAGAGCAGCGGCGCACCGCCGTACCACTGCATCCGCTGCGAGCGCTCGACGACGTTGTCACCGTGCAGCGCGGAAATGGGAATGAAGGTCATGTCGGGGATTTGCAGCCGCGCGGCCCAGTCGGTCATCTCCTCGAGGATGGTGTAGAAGGTGTCCTCGGAGTACCCCACGAGGTCCATCTTGTTCACGCACACGACCACGTGGGGGATGCGCAGCAACGACGAGATGTAGGCGTGGCGGCGGGTCTGCTCCGACACTCCCTTGCGCGCGTCGACGAGCACGATCGACAGGTCGGCGGTGGAGGCGCCGGTCACCATGTTGCGGGTGTACTGCTCGTGCCCGGGGGTGTCGGCGATGATGAACTTGCGCCGGGGGGTCTGGAAGTAGCGGTAGGCGACGTCGATGGTGATCCCCTGCTCGCGCTCGGCGCGCAGCCCGTCAGTGAGCAGGGCCAGATTCAGGTAGCCGTCGCCGCGGCGCTCGGAGGATCTGCTGGACGTGCTCGAGCTGGTCCTCGAGGATCGACTTGGAGTCGTGCAGCAGCCGCCCGATCAGGGTCGACTTGCCGTCGTCGACCGAGCCGGCGGTGGCGATCCGCAGGAGCTCCGACGTGGCGCGTCGGATCGAGTAACCGTTGCTGGAGGATGAACTGGTGGCGGACATGGGCAGTGGCCGGCCGTGGTCGGCGGACTGGGGCTAGAAGTACCCCTCGCGCTTGCGGTCCTCCATGGCCGCCTCGGTGACGCGGTCGTCGGCGCGCGTCTCACCGCGCTCGGTGATGCGGGTGGCGGCGATCTCGGTCACCACCTCCTCGAGCGTGACGGCGGTGGAGCGGACCGCCCCGGTACAGGTCATGTCGCCGACCGTGCGATAGCGCACCGACTCCTCGAACGGCTCCTCGCCCTCGATCAGCTCGATGAACTCGTTGTGGGCGTAGAGCATCCCGTCGCGGCGGAACACCTGGCGCGGATGCGAGAAGTAGATCGTGGGCACCTCGAGCCCCTCGGTGGCGATGTACTGCCACACGTCGAGCTCGGTCCAGTTGGAGATCGGGAACACGCGCACGTGCTCGCCCTTGCGAATGCGGCCGTTGTAGAGCGTCCACAGCTCGGGGCGCTGGCGCTTGGGGTCCCACTGGCCGAAGTCGTCGCGGAACGAGAACATGCGCTCCTTGGCCCGGGCGCGCTCCTCGTCACGCCGGGCGCCGCCGAAGGCGGCGTCGAACCCGTGCTCCTCGATCGCGTCCAGCAGGGTGGTGGTCTGCAGACGGTTGCGCGAGGCCCGCGGACCGGTCTCCTCCACCACCCGCCCGGAGTCGATCGAGTCCTGGACGCTGGCCACGATCAGCCGCTCGCCGAGCTGGTTGATGAGCCGGTCGCGGAACTCGATCACCTCAGGGAAGTTGTGCCCGGTGTCGACGTGCATGATCGGGAACGGGAACTTCGCCGGGCGGAACGCCTTCTCGGCCAGCCGCAACAGCACGATCGAGTCCTTGCCGCCGCTGAACAGCAGCACGGGCCGCTCAAACTCGGCGGCGACCTCGCGGAAGATGTGGATCGACTCCGCCTCCAGCGTTTGGAGGTGGGAAAGCTCGTAGTGAAATCTGCTCATCAAGCACTCAGACGTGGATTCCGCACTCGGTCTTGTCCTGACCGTGCCAGCGACCCTCACGCCCCTCACCCGGCAGCGTGCACGGTGCGCACCCGATCGAGGCATAGCCCTGATCGTGGAGCGGATGGTACGGCAGATCGTGCTTGAAGATGTAGCGCCAGACGTCCTTCTCGGTCCAGTCGGCGAGCGGGTTGAGCTTCCAGATCCCGCGGCGCTCGTCGCGCTCGAGCTTGGGCGACACGGCCCGGGTCGCCGCCTGCTCGCGCCGGATCCCGGTGATCCAGGCGTCGACGTCGCCGAGGGCGCGTTCGAGCGCGTCCACCTTGGCCTGCGCTGCAGCAGCGCTGCGCGGTCCAGGGCTGGTCGGGGCTCGAGGCGTCCAACACCGTCGATCTTGACCGGGAAGCGCTCCTCGAACCGCCTCCAGGTGGCCAGCGTCTCCGGGAACAGCACGCCGGTGTCGATCGTGAACGCCCGCATTGGCTCTCCGCCGCTCCAGGCCTCGCTGAGCATGTGGAAGAGGACCGACTCCTCCTTCTGGAACGAGCACGCCATCGTCAGGCGCGGGTGAAAGCGCTCGACGGCGTAGGCGAGCACCTCCTGCGCGGTGGCCCGCTCGAGATCGGGAACGGTCGTACTCATGTCGTTGCCGTTTGAGCCTAGACGGCGCACTCGCCCTCGCCGCGCTGGACCTCGAACGGGGCCTCGCGGCTCCAGTCGATGAAGTGGTTCATGTTCTCCAGGCTGAATTCGACGGCATCGTCAGATCCTTCACCTGCTGCTCGAATTCGCGCAGTGCCGACGCGGTCGACGAACGCCCTGAACTGCTCGCCGTCGGCTGCGCTCGGACTCGTAGAAGCGTACCCAGCGCTCGACGGCCTCAGGCACGCGCTTGGCCGGCAGGCGCGCCTTCAGGCGCTGGCCGTAGCGGACCTCGCCGCCCTCGTAGGCCCCGCCGATGTGCGGGATGTAGGCCGGAATCGTGCTTGCTCGCCGACCTTGATCGAGGCCCCGTAGAAGCCGATGTCGGCGATGTGGTGCTGGCTGCAGCCGTTCGGGCAGCCGCTCATCTTGATGTGGATCCGCCGGGTCAGCGCGATCGTCGATGTCCATCGCGACGAGCCGCTCCTGGACGGCCTGGTTGAGGCCCATCGAGCTGGTGATCCCGAGCTTGCAGGAGTCGGTGCCCGGGCAGCTGACGACGTCGGTGATCTCGTCGGCGCCGGCGTCGCCGAGCTCCAGCTCGGACAGCGCCCGCCACACCTCGTAGACCGACTCGTCGCGCACCCAGCGCAGCACGAGGTTCTGATGCGACGGTGGTGCGCGCGTAGCCGCCGGAGTAGCGGCGCATGATCTGGGCCAGGCCGCGCAGCTGCTCGGGGGTCAGGTCGCCGCGGCGGATCTTGACCTCGACCGTGCAGAAGCCCTCCTGGCGCTGGGGCCGACGTTGGACTCCAGGAAGTGGTCGAACTCCCGGCTGTCGCCGTTGGGGCGAGGCGTAGCTCGGCGCGGCGCCGGGCGCGTTGGCCTCCTCGTCGAGCTCGAACAGGATCTCGTCGAGCGAGAAGTCGCGCTCGGTCGACCCAGTCGCCCTCGAGCTCCTCCTCGACCATGCTCGCGGAAGGCGTCGATCCCGATCTTGTCGATCAGCACCTTGATCCGGGCCCGGGCGCGGTTGACGCGCAGGAAGTCCTGGCGGTCGAAGATCCGCATGCACGCCTCGGTCACCTTGAGGTAGTCGCCGTTGTCGAGCTCGACGAACTCGTACAGCGTCGGGGCGATGCGGGGCATGATCGAGGTGCCGCCGCCGACCCGGACCTCGACGCCCCGCACGCCGTCGCGCTCACGCGGGATGAAGGCCATGTCGTGGATGCCGGTGATCGCGTTGTCCTCGTCGGTGGCGGCGAACGCGGTCTTGACCTTGCGCGGCATCGCCTGGGTGGTGGGGTGGCGCACGAAGTAGCGCACGTAGGCGCCGGCGTACGGGGTGATGTCGAACAGCTCGCCCTCGAGCGTGCCCGCCCGCGGGTCGCCGGTCACGTTGCGCATCGTGTTGCCGCAGCCCTCGCGCGAGGACAGCCCGGCGTCGCCGAGCTCGCGGATCAGCTTGGCCGCGTCGGGCAGCGGGATGTGGTGCATCTGGATGTTCTGCCGCGTGGTCACGTGGCCCTTGCGCAGCGGCACGTACTGCTCGATCACGTCGGCGAACGCGTCCAGCTGGTCGGGGGTGACGCCGCCCATCGGCAGCTTGACGCGGACCATCTGCACGTCGGGCTGGCGCTGGCCGTAGACGCCCTGCTTGAGGCGGAACTTGATGAACTCGTCCTCCTCGAGCTCGCCCTTCAGGAAGCGGGTCGACTCGGTGTCGAAGTCGTCGAACTCGCGCTCCAGGATCGGGATCACGTGGCCGGGCACGTTCTCGACGCACCTCGGGGTTCTCGAGCGAGCCGGAGCGGGGGGCTTTCTTGGCTTCCAGCGATGCGGGCTCCATCGGGATCCTTCCGGGTCGGGATCGGGTGCGGATTCCCGAATCTACCAAAAGGCACTCTGAGTTCGGCTATTTAGGCTATTTGCGGGAGATTGCCCGGTGGCGGCGAGCCCAGCTGGCGCCGGCGTCTCAGGGTTCTAGGAAGACAGCCAGGAAGCGCCGGGACTGGCACGCCCCGTGGGCTGCCTTTGTTCCCGAAAGGCAGCAACGATCCGTTCGGGCCGCCTACTCCCAGGGCAGGGGCGCCACCGGCTGCCGCAGGACCCCCTCGTGGAGCGCGGCCTGCTGCCACGGGTTGCGCCGGGGCGCGGGCGGGGCGGCCAGCGGGCGCCGTCTCGCGCATGAAGCGCTCGAGCGCGGCCACCACCGCCGCCGCCTCCTCCGGAGAGGCGTCGGGAGCGACGATCGTCAGCTTGGGGCGGCGGTTCATCGCTGCGCTGCGGCGAGGGTAGCTCGCGGCGAGGGTATCGTGCCCGCGGCCGTGCCGCCGCTGCCCGTCCTCGACCACGACGCCGTGCTGGCCGCGGTCTCGCCGGCGGCGGCGATCGAGCGCGTCCGCGAGGCGTTCCTGCGCTTCCACGCCGGCGAGTGGACGATGCCGGCCAAGGTCTACCTGCAGAGCCCGCCGTACGGCGACTTCCGCGCCATGCCGGCGCGCGGCGACGGCCTCGCGCTGCTGAAGTGGATCACCTCGTTCCCGGGCAACCCGGCCCGCGGGCTGCCCACGGTCACGGGCGTGATCTGCCTGTCCGACGCCGACACCGGCCAGCCGCTGATGCTGCTCGACGCCCGCTCGGTCACCGCGCTGCGCACCGGCGCGGTGGCCGCGGTGGCGACCGCAGGCGCTCGCCGCGCCCGACGCTCGCACGGTCGGGATCGTCGGCTGCGGGCTGCACGGCGCCTGGACCGCGCGCTGCCTGGCCGCGGCCGGCTACGGCGCCGGGGTCTGCTTTGACCCGCGCACGGAGGCCGCCGAGGCGCTCGCCGCCGAGCTCGGCTGGAGCGCCGGCTCCCGCGAGGACGCCGTGCGCCGCGACGATCGTCTGCTGCGTCACCCCGGGCGCCGAGGTCGTGATCGACGTCGGCGACCTGCGCCCCGGGCTGCACCTCAACATGCTCGGCGCCGACGGCCCGGGCAAGGCCGAGGCCACGGTCGAGCGCGGTCGCGTCCTGCACGCTGTTCTGCGACGAGTGGGAGCAGGCCTCGCACGGCGGCGAGCTGACCGGCGCGATCGAGGCCGGCCTGGTCACCCGCGACCGGGTCACCGAGCTGGGCGCGGTGCTGGCCGGCGACGCGCCCGGACGCCCGGGCCCGGCGGCGGTGACGCTGTTCGACTCCACCGGCCTGGCGATCCAGGACCTGGCGGTGGCCGCCGCGGCCTACGCCGCCTGGCGCGACGGCGCCGTCGAGGCCCAGACGGTCAGCCTCTAGCTCGGCCCCGGATCCACGCCCTACAGCGGGATGTTGCCGTGCTTGCGCTTGGGGCCGGCCTCGCGCTTGGTCTGCAGCGTCTGCAGCGCGGTGATCACCTTGGGGCGGGTCTCGTGGGGGATGATCACGTCGTCGATGTAGCCGCGCTCGGCCGCCACGTAGGGGTTGGCGAAGTGCGCCTTGTAGTCGTTGATCAGCTTCTGGCGGCGGGTGTCGGGCGTCGGCGAGGACGCGATGTCGCGGCGGTAGATGATGTTGACCGCGCCCTCCGGCCCCATCACCGCCACCTCGGCGGTCGGCCAGGCGAAGTTGAAGTCGGCCAGCATGTGCTTCGAGGCCATGACGTCGTAGGCGCCGCCGTAGGCCTTGCGGGTGATGATCGTGATCTTCGGCACGGTCGCCTCGGTGTAGGCGTACAGCAGCTTGGCGCCGTGGCGGATGATCCCGCCCCACTCCTGGGCGGTGCCGGGCAGGAAGCCGGGCACGTCGCAGAAGGTGATGATCGGGATGTTGAAGGCGTCGCAGGTGCGGACGAACCGCGCCGCCTTGCACGAGGAGTCGATGTCGAGCACGCCGGCCAGCTGGGCGGGCTGGTTGCCGACGACGCCGACCGCGTAGCCGTCCAGCCGCGCGAAGCCGCAGACGATGTTGCGCGCGTAGTGCTCGTGGACCTCGAAGAACTCCCCGTCGTCGACGATGAGGCGGACCACGTCGCGCATGTCGTAGGGCTTGTTGGGGCTGTCGGGGACGACGGTGTCGAGCTCCGGGTCCTGGCGCAGCGGATCGTCGGTGGGCATCACCCGCGGCGGGATCTCGAGGTTGTTCTGGGGCAGGAACGAGAGCAGGTAGCGCGTGTCCTCGAGGCACGCGTCCTCGTCGTCGGAGGCGAAGTGGGCCACGCCGGACTTGGTCGAGTGGCTCATCGCGCCGCCCAGCTCCTCGAAGGTCGACCTCCTCGCCGGTCACCGTCTTGATCACGTCGGGGCCGGTGATGAACATGTGCGAGGTCTCCTTGACCATGAAGATGAAGTCGGTCATCGCCGGCGAGTAGACGGCGCCGCCGGCGCACGGGCCCATGATCAGGCTGATCTGCGGGATCACGCCGCTGCACATCACGTTGCGCACGAACACGTCGCCGTAGGCGCCGAGCGACACCACGCCCTCCTGGATCCGGGCGCCGCCGGAGTCGTTGATCCCGATCACCGGGCAGCCGATCTTGGCCGCCAGGTCCATGATCTTGCACATCTTCTCGGCCATCACCTCGCCGAGCGAGCCGCCGAACACGGTGAAGTCCTGGCTGAACACGCACACCCGGCGGCCGTCGATCGTGCCGTGGCCGGTGACCACGGCATCGCCCTAGGGCCGGTTCTTCTGCATGTCGAACTCGATCGTGCGGTGGCGCACGAACGTGTCGAGCTCCTGGAACGAGCCGGGGTCGAGCAGCTTCTCGACCCGCTCGCGGGCGGTGTACTTGCCCTTCTCGTGCTGCTTCTCGACCGCCGCCTCCGGTGCCGGGGTGGATCGCCTCGTCGCGCAGCTCCTCCAGCTGGGCGAGCTTCTCGTCGTAGGTCTCGGGTGCCTTGTCGCGCATGGCGCGCGAGTCTAGACGGCAAAGGGGGCGATCGAGCTCAACGCCGCCTGAGCAGCGGAACGCCACCAACGACGAGCACGATGCGTTACGCCCCCTCAAACGACGTGACTGCGAGGCGTGCCGTAAAACCGGCCATATGTTCCGGTTTCACGGCTGGGTTCAGGCGGCGGGCGACGGGTCGTCCAGCCCTTGTCCTGTGGGCCCAGCCGGCCGCGACCAGCCCAGCTGGCAGCACAAACCCGTCAAATCTGGCGGGAAATGGCTGCCACCCGGGCCCGTAGGCCGTGCGGCGGACCTTCAGGCGCGCGAGTACGGGCGGTGGTGAGCGCTGCCGAGGCTGTCCAGGGCCGCGTCCAGGGGATTCTCGGGCGGCGCCGCGGGCTCCGGCGCGAGCTGGGGCTGCGGCTCGGGCGCCGTCGGCTGAGCCTCCGGTTCGAGCGCAGTCGGCTCGGCCTGCGGTTCGGGCACAGTCGGCTCGGCCTGGGGCTCGGGCGCGGTCGGCTCGGCCTGGGGCTCGGGCGCGGTCGGCTCAGGGGGAGCACGGAACAAGCCCAGCAGCCGCGCCAGCGGACGGCGGCGGGCCGGAGGCTCGGGTTCGGGTTCTGGCTCCGGGGGCGTCGATGCCACGGGCTCAGGCGGTGGTTGCACGACCGCGGGCTCGGGCGGCGGTTGCACCACGGCGGCCTCGGGCGGCGGTGGCACGACGGCCGCCTCGGAGGTCGGCTCCTCCTTGCTGGCGGTGAGGAACACCTTGGTTCCCCACCCCGCCGGCTCGAGCCGCACCGTGCCGCGTGCTGCGCTGCCCTCCCAGGCTACGGCGGTCTCGGGCTCGAGCTTGGTGATGCGGATCTCGCCGAACTGGCCCAGATGACGGGCCAATGAGGCGGCGTTGCTGCATTCCGCCCACAGCTCGGGCGGGGACTTGACCAACGTTCGGCTAGCTTCGTGTGTACCCATTGGCTGAGGATTTCGCGCGGGCAGACGCGAGTCCTTCTGGCCACCTCACGCAGCAAAGGAGGCTTCACCGTGACCACCAGCGAACGCGCCCCCGTCCGCGCCGGCCTGGGCTGCATGGCGCATGTCCGGCGTCTACGGCCACGCCGACGAGGACGAGTCGATCGCCACCATTCACGCCGCGCTCGACGCCGGGATCACGCTGATCGACACCGGCGACTTCTACGGCATGGGCCACAACGAGATGCTGATCGGACGGGCGCTGCGCGGGCGCGACCGCGACTCCTACCGGCTGAGCGTGAAGTTCGGCGCCCAGCGGGGTCCCGATGGCAGCTGGCTGGGCTACGACGCCCGCCCGCAGGCGCTCAAGACCGCTCTGGCCTACTCGCTGCAGCGCCTGGGCACCGACTACATCGACATCTACCGGCCGGCGCGGCTCGACCCCAACGTCCCGATCGAGGAGACGGTAGGCGCGATCAAGGACATGATCGATGCCGGCTACGTTCGCTCGGTCGGGCTGTCCGAGGTCGGCGCCGGCACGATCCGCAGAGCCGCTGCCGTGACCCCGATCGCACGACCTGCAGATCGAATACTCCCTCCTGTCGCGCGGCATCGAGGACGAGATCCTGCCGACGTGCCGGGAGCTGGGCGTGGACATCACCGCCTACGGGATCCTGTCGCGCGGGATGCTCACCGATTCGTTCTCGCCCGAGCGCTCCACGCAGGCGGGTGACATGCGGGCGCGGATGCCCCGCTTCAGCAGCGAGAACCTCGAGCGCAACGGTGCCCTGGTGGCAGCCCTGCGCGAGCTCGCGGCCGCCAAGGGCGCCACGGTGAGCCAGTTGGCCATCGCCTGGGTCGCCTCCCGCGGCGAGGACATCGTGCCGCTGATCGGCGCCCGCCGGCGCGACCAGCTAAGCGACGGCTCGAGCCGCACTGGGGCTCGAGCTCAGCGACGAGGAGCTGGCGGCGATCGAGGAGGCCGTGCCGCCGGATTCGGCCGCCGGGAGCCGCTACGCCGAGGCGCAGATGGCTCACCTGGACAGCGAGCGATAGCCGCGCCGAGTGGTGAGCCCGGGCTCGGTCCCCGCCGGCTGGCTGGGCGCCCTTCCCGAGCGTGTCCAGGACATCGCCGAGGCCTGGTGCCTTCAGCTGGGGGAACCCTTCCGTCCTGGTGGCCAGTGCGCCTGGGTGGCTCCGGCGCGGACTGAGACCGGGGATGACGTGGTGCTGAAGGTCGGCTGGCGTCACTTCGAGGCCGAGCACGAGGCCGAGGGCCTGCGCCGATGGGACGGAGACGGCGCGGTGCGCTGCCGGGCCAGCCGCGTCACCGAGGACACGACGGCGCTGCTGCTCGAACGCTGCACGCCTGGGATCGCGCTGGGCAGCGCGATGCCCGAGCCCGACCAGGACGTGATCATCGCCGCGCTGCTGCGCCGGATGTGGGAACACCCGCCGCCACCGGGACACCCGTTCCGCCCGCTGGCGGAGATGTGCGACCACTGGGCCGATACGACCGTGGGTGGCTCTGACCCGGGGCTGGTGCGCGAGGGGATCATGCTGCTGCGCGAGCTATCCAGGACGGCCCAGCGCTCGGTCCTGCTGTGCACTGACCTGCACGCCGGCAACGTGCTCTCCTCGGCGCGAGAGCCGTGGCTGGCGATCGACCCCAAGCCGTTCGTCGGCGATCCCGCCTACGACGTCGTCCAGCACATGCTCAACTGCGACCGTCTGGCGGAGGACCCCGTCGGCCTGGCCGACCGCATGGCCGCCCTGACCGAGGTCGATCCGGCCCGCGTGAGGCTGTGGCTGTTCGCCCGCTGCGCCCAGGAATCAGCGCGCGACCCGACGCTGTGCGAGCCCGCGCGCCAACTGGAACCGTGAATCCCGTGGTGGACGGCGACACTCTCCGCGACCTGTGTCTGGGCTTCGGCGGCGTGCAGGAGACGTTCCCGTTCGGCCCCGAGACCTCAGTGTTCAAGGTCGCCGAGAAGATGTTCGCCCTCAGCCGCCTGCACGCCACCCCGCTCAGCGTGAGCCTCAAGTGCGAGCCGCTGCTCGCCGAACAGCTGCGCGCCTCCCACCCGGCGATCACGGGCGGCTACCACCTCAACAAGCGCCACTGGAACACCGTGCGGTTAGACGGATCACTCCCCGACGCGATGATCACCGACATGGTCGAGGACTCCTACGACCTCGTCGTCAGCAAACTGCCGCGGCTGCGCCAGGTGGCTCTCGGCTGGCCGGGGCGCGACGCACCCTGAGACCGGGATCTCTCGGTGTCGGCGAAGGCGCTCTCAGGCGCCGACGTGGGCGGCCATGATGAACACGGTCACGACCACGATCAGGTCCAGAACGGTCCCGCCCAGCGCCAGTTGGCGGAAGGTGCGGTTGTACTCGTGGCTCCAGGTGGCGCTGGTGCGCTGGCCGCCGGCGGGGACCGCGGCCGCGGCCAGGTCGCGCTCGGCGAGCTTGGCCATCCGGCCCTCGCGGGGGATGATGTACGCGCCCTCGATGGCGCCGATCACGATCACCGCAGCGATCCCCCACTGGACGTAGAACATGCTCCATTGGTGCAGGTCGGAGGCGAGGTAGATGCCGGCCAGCAGAACGATCAGCAGGCCGGGGTTGATGACCAGCCGTCCGATCCGCTGCATGGTTCCGAACAGCCACGGCAGCACGGTGGGGTCGAGCCGGTTGGCAGTCGCGAACAGGACCGGGTAGGCGAAGGTGGCGCCGAAGGCGACCACCACGGCCAGGATGTGGACCGCCAGCACGAGCTGGAAGAAGGCGACTGCCGGAACCAGGAGCACGGGCCCGCTCAGAACGCCGGACGGTAGTCGCCGAACACGTCGCGCATCGCGCCGCACACCTCGCCCAACGAGCAGCGGTCCTTGAGGGCCTGGCGCAGCACCGGCAGCAGGTTGTCGCTCCCGCGCGCGCATTCCCGGACCTCCTCCAGGCGCCGCTCCACCACCTCGGCGTCGCGGTTGGCCTTGAACTGCTTCAGGCGCGCCACCTGGTCGTGCTCTGACTGTGGGTCGACGCGGAGGATGTCGGTGACCTCGATCGAGTCCTCGACGAACTTGTTGACGCCAACGACCACGTCCTGGCCGGTGCGGTAGCGCTCGTGGTAGCCGAACGCCGACTCCTCGATCTCGCTGGTCATGAACTCGATCGCCTGCACCGACCCGCCGAGCTCGTCGATCTTGGCGATCAGCTCGCCGGCGCGGCTCTCGATCTCGTCGGTCAGCGCCTCGACGAAGTAGGAGCCGGCGAACGGGTCAACGGTGTCGGCGGCGCCCGACTCGTAGCCGATGATCTGCTGGGTGCGCAGGGCGATCCTGGCCGCCCGCTCGGTGGGCAGGGCCAGCGCCTCGTCGAAGCCGTTGGTGTGCAGCGACTGGGTGCCGCCGCACACGGCGGCGAACCCCTGCAGGGCGACGCGGACGATGTTGTTCTCCGGCTGCTGGGCGGTGAGCGTGACCCCGCCGGTCTGGGTGTGGAAGCGCAGCCGCCAGGAGCGCTCGTCCTGAGCGCCGAAGCGCTCGCGCATGATCTCGGCCCACATGCGGCGGGCGGCGCGGAACTTGGCCACCTCCTGAAAGACGTTGTTGTGGCCGTTGAAGAAGAAGGCCAGCCGGGGCCCGAACTTGTCGATCTCCAGCCCGGCGTCAAGCGCCGCCTGCACGTAGGCGATCCCGTTGGCCAGCGTGAACGCGACCTCCTGCACGGCCGAGCAGCCCTTCTCGCGGAAGTGATAGCCGCTGATCGAGACCGTGTTCCACTTGGGGATGCGCTCGTTGCAGTAGGCGAACAGGTCGGTGGTCAGGCGGATCGCGCCCTCGGGCGGGTAGATGTAGTTGCCGCGGGCGATGTACTCCTTGAGGATGTCGTTCTGGGTGGTGCCGCGCAGCTTGTCGGCCGCCACGCCCTGCTCCTCGCCGACCAGCTCATACAGCAGCAGCAGCACGCTGGCCGGCGCGTTGATGGTCATCGAGGTCGAGACCTGGTCGAGCGGGATCTCGTCAAAGGCGGTGCGCATGTCGTCGATCGAGTCGATGGCCACGCCGGTGCGCCCGACCTCGCCCAGACACATGGGGTTGTCGGAGTCCAGGCCCAGCTGAGTGGGCAGATCGAAGGCCATCGACAGGCCGGTTGACCCCTTCGACAGCAGATAGCGATAGCGCTCGTTTGACTCCTTGGCCGAGGCGTAGCCGGCGTACTGGCGCATCGTCCACAGCTGCTGGCGGTACATGTCGGGATAGATCCCGCGCGTGAACGGATATTCGCCGGGCTCGCCCAGCCGCTGGGCCAGATCGGGCGACACGTCGCTCTCCTCGTAGGAGGGCTGGATCTCGATGCCCGAGTCGGTGAACCGGCGCGGGTCGTCGGGCCCGAGGATGG
This sequence comes from uncultured Solirubrobacterales bacterium, assembly GCA_963754375.1. Lineage (GTDB taxonomy): Bacteria > Actinomycetota > Thermoleophilia > Solirubrobacterales > Solirubrobacteraceae > Palsa-465. The sequence continues at coordinate 55,102 of CAVWFX010000010.1, read as the reverse complement.
GCGCGATCGTGCGGTGCTCGTCAGCGGTGGCCATACGGCCGGAGATTACCCCTACAACACCTTCCAGAGGAACTCCTGGGTCCGCTGCTCTCGCGGGTTGTCCAGGACCTCCTTGGGCGCCCCCCTCTCAACGACCACGCCGGCGTCCATGAACACCACCGAGTCGCCGACCTCGCGGGCAAAGCCGATCTCGTGGGTGACCACGATCATCGTCATCCCGTCGTTGGCCAGCAGCCGCATGGTGTCGAGCACGTCGCCGACCAGCTCGGGGTCCAGCGCCGAGGTGGGCTCGTCGAACAGCATCAGCTTGGGGTGCATGGCCAGCGCCCGCGCGATCGCCACGCGCTGCTGCTGGCCGCCCGACAGGGCCACCGGATAGGTGTCGGCCTTGTCGGACAGGCCGACCCGGGCCAGCAGCTCGGCGCCGCGCTGGCGCGCCTCCTTGCGGGAGACGCCTGACACCCTGACCGGAGCCAGGCACACGTTGTCCAGCGCGGTCATGTGGGGGAACAGGTTGAAGTGCTGGAAGACCATCCCGATCTCGGCCCGCTTGCGCGCCACGTCGTTCTCGTGCAGCTCGTGCAGCTTGCCGGCGGATTCGCGGTAGCCGACCAGCTCGCCGTCAACCGACAACCGGCCCGAGTTGATCTTCTCCAGGTGGTTGATGCAGCGCAGGAACGTCGACTTGCCCGAGCCCGAGGGACCCAGCAGGCACATGACCTCGCCGCGCTGGACCTCGAGGTCGATCCCCTTGAGCACCTCCAGACGTCCGAAGCGCTTGTGGACCGCCTCGGACTTGACCATCGGCCCGCCCGTGCCGATGGTCATTGTCGCCCGCTTCCGAGCCAGCGGGCGCGCATCGTCACCCGCTCGGCGCGCGAGAACCCGCGGCCGAACCGGCGCTCGACGAAGTACTGACCGACGTACAGCACGCTGGTCATGGCCAGGTACCAGATCGAGGCCACGATCAGCAGCGGGATCGTCTGGTAGGTGGCGGCGTAGATCTGCTGGGCCTCGAACAGCAGGTCGAACACCGACCCGAGCACGATCACCAGGGAGGTGTTCTTGAGCATCGAGATCGTCTCGTTGCCGGTCGGCGGGATGATCACCCGCATCGCCTGGGGCAGCACGATCAGCCGCAGCGTCTGCAGCCGCGACATGCCCAGCGACGACGCCGCCTGCGTCTGGCCCTCGTCGACCGAGATGATGCCGGCGCGCACGATCTCGGCCATGTAGGCCCCCTCGTTGAGACCCAACCCGAGGATGGCGGCCACGAACGGCGGAATCAGCGTGTTGGCGTTGACGTTGATGATGGCCGGCCCGCCGAACGGCACCCCGAGCGCGATCTTGGGGAACAGGGCGGCGACAAAGCCCCAGAACAGCAGCTGGACGAGCAGCGGCGTACCGCGGAAGAACCAGATGTAGAGCCAGCTGAAGCTCGACACCAACGGGTTCGGCGACAGCCGCATGATTGCCAGGATGACCCCCAGCGCGATCCCCACCACCATCGAGATCGCGGTCAGCTCGAGCGTCTTGACCACCCCGTCGAGGATCCGGGGGTCGAACAGGTAGTGACCGACCACGCTCCACTCAAAGCGCGGGTTGACCACGATCGAGCGGACGATCGAGGCCGCGATCACCAGGATGATCGCTGAGGCGATCCAGCGTCCCGGACGCCGGACCGGGACGGCCCGAATCTCCTCGGGCCGCTCCGGTCGCTGCTCGGATACCTCGGTGGTGCTCACCTACTCAGAGCGCCAGTGTGCTCGGCGATGCCCACTCACGTGAGCGGTAGTTTCACATGCACGCCCCGGTGAGCGCCACTGTCGATTTCAGGGTCAGCTGGTGGCGCCGTTGATCTTCGGGTTGGAAATCGCCCCGGACTGCAGGCCCCACTTGTCCAGAATCGAGCTGTAGGTCCCGTTCTTCATCAGGGCCTTGAGCGCCGCCAGGACGGCGACATCGAGCTGACTGCTCTTGGGGAAGGCGAGCCCGTACGGTGCGGTGCCGTAGGTCTGGCCGGTGATCTTGAACTGGCCGTTTGACTTCTTGACGCCGTAGGCGGCCACCGGTGAGTCGGCCATCACCAGCTGAGCGCGGCCGCTGGACAGAGCCAGGTTGGCGCCGTTCTCGTCCGGGAAGGTCAGCACGGTGACGCCGGGTTTGCCGGCCTTCTTGCACTTGCCGCTCTGCGCGGTGGCGTCGGTCTCTTCGGTGGTCCCCTTCTCGACCGCCACCGTCTTGCCGCACAGGTCCGCCAGGCCCGTCACCGACGTGCCGCCGGAGGCCTTGGTGTAGAAGGACGTGCCGGCGTCGAAGTAGGTGACGAAGTTGACGACCTTCTCGCGCGCCTTGGTATCGGTGAACGAGGACGCTCCCATGTCGTACTTGCCGGCGGCCAGGCCCGGGATGATGCCGTCGAAGGTCTCGTTGACGATGTTGGCCTTCAGCCCCATGGCCGCCGCCAGCGCCTTGCTGAGATCAGCGTCCATCCCGATGATGGTGTGGCCATCGGGGGCGAAGAACTCGTTGGGGGCGTAGCTCGCGTCAGCGGCCACCGTCATCGTTTTCTTGGCCGCGATCGCGGCCGGCACCAGCTTCGCCACCGCGGCGACGGCACCCGCCTTGGCCGAACCGGCCGCCGACGAGGCCGCAGAGCTGGCCGAGCTTACGGCAGACGAGGCCGCCGAAGTGGCCGAGGATGAACTACTGCTGCTGCTCCCACATCCCGCGATCGCCACCACGGAGAGCAGCGGGATCACGATGGAAACCCAGCTCTTCGGTGTACGCATAGCGCTTCTCCTCCATTTCAGATTTCACCCAGAAGACCTGGCCAGCATAGGCAACATCGTCTTCACGAGCGAGAACTTCTAATCGGCTGTCAACACGGGCTCAAGGAGGGGCTAGCCTTCGGCCAATGCAGGTGCGAATCCGCCTGTTTGCCGGTTTGCGCGAGCGCGCCGGGACCGACGCGGTCGAACTCGAGCTGCCCGAGGGGCGCATCGGTGCGCGACGCCCTGGAACAGATGCGCGACCTGACCGCCGGCGTCCCGGTGGTCATGGCCGTCAACCAGGAGTACGCGGGCGAGGACGAGGCGCTCAGTGCGGGCGATGAGCTGGCGCTGATCCCGCCCGTGTCCGGGGGCTCGGTGGGCGTGGCCCACGTGCGGGTCACCAGCGAGCCGCTGGCCCTGGACGCGCTGGTGGAGCGGGTGCGCGACCCGCGGGCCGGCGGGGTGGTGACGTTCCTGGGCGTCACCCGCGACGTGCCGTCCCTGCAGTACGAGGCCTACGCCGAGATGGCCGAGGCCAAGCTGGCCGAGGTGGTGGCAGCGGCGATCGAGGAGCACGGCCTGTGCGCGGCGGCGGCCGAGCACCGGATCGGCGAGGTCCCGCTGGCGGAGGCGTCGGTGGCGATCGCGGTGTCGGCGCCGCACCGGGCCGAGGCGTTTGCCGGCGCGCGCCAGATCATCGACCAGATCAAGGCCCGGGCCCCGATCTGGAAGCAGGAGGAGGGCGAGTGGGTGGACGGAGTCAGCCCCAGCTGAGGTCGCTGCCGGCGGTGCACGAACTGGCCGCCCAGCTCGACGCCCCCCACGACCTGGCGGTGACGGCGGCGCGACGCGCGATCGAGGAGACGCGAGCGTTGCTGGTCGGAGGCCACGAGTCCGGCAGCGTGCTGGATCGGGCGCGCGCTCATCTGACCAGACTGCACTCGCCGTCGCTGAAGCGCGTGATCAACGCCACCGGCGTGATCGTCCACACCAACCTGGGCCGGGCGCCGCTGGCGGCGGCCGCGCGCGAGGCGGTGGCCCGGGTGGCGGGCGGGTACTCGAATCTGGAGCTCGAACTGGAGACCGGCGAGCGAGGCTCGCGCCAGGAACACGTCGAGGGGCTGCTGACGCGAGCTGACCGGTGCCTCGGCGGCCCTGGTGGTCAACAACGGCGCGGGCGCGGTGCTGCTCGCCGCCGCCGCGCTGGCCGGCCCGGGCCGGGCGATCGTGGTTTCGCGCGGGCAACTGGTGGAGATCGGGGGCGGGTTCCGGATCCCCGACGTGATCGCGCAGTCGGGGGCGACGATGGTCGAGGTCGGGACCACCAACCGCACGCGGGTGGCCGACTATGAGCGGGCGCTGGCTTCGCCACCGGTCCCGGTGGGGGCGATCCTGCGCGTGCACCAATCGAACTTCAGGACACTCGGGTTCGTCGAGGAGGTTCCGGCGCAGGAGCTGTGCCGGCTGGGCCCGCCGGTGATCGACGATGTCGGCTCGGGCGTGCTGACCGGCGACAGCGGGATCCTGGCCCTGGGCGAGGAGCCGGACCTGAAGGGCTCGATCGCAGCCGGGGTGGCGCTGGTGTGCTGCAGCGGCGACAAGCTGCTGGGCGGCCCGCAGGCCGGGCTGGTGCTCGGCACCGCGGAAGCGGTGGCGGCCGCGCGCGCCCACCCGCTGGCCCGCGCGCTGCGAATCGACAAGTTGTCGCTGGCGGCGCTCGAAGCCACGCTCAGGCTGCTGCGCGACCCGGTTCGGGCGCGGCGTGAGATTCCGGTGCTGGCCATGCTCGATCAGTCCGAGGCGACGCTGGCGGAGCGCGCACGCCGACTGTGTGAGGGGATCGGCGACCGGCGCCGCAGTCGTGCGCGCGGTGGCGCGAGTGGGGGGCGGCGCCCTGCCGCTGACCGAGCTCGAAGGTCCGGCGGTGGCGCTGGCACGGCCACCGGATCCGGTCGTGCTGGCGGCGCGGTTGCGGGCCGGCGACCCACCGGTGATCGCGCGGATCCACGACGGCCGGGTGCTGCTCGATCCGCGCACGCTCGGCGACGACGAGGTAGACGCGGTCATCGCCGCGGTCCGCGGCGCGTTGGCCCGAGGATGAGCGACGCGCCGCTGACGCTGGGGACCGCGGGCCACATCGACCACGGCAAGTCCGCCCTGATCCGGGCGCTGACCGGCGTCGACACCGACCGCCTGCCCGAGGAGCACGCGCGCGGGATCTCGATCGAGCTGGGCTACGCCCGGCTGGAGCTGCCGTCAGGCCGGTCGCTGTCGATCGTCGACGTCCCCGGCCACGAGCGCTACGTGCGCACGATGGTGGCGGGCGCCACCGGCATCGACCTGTATCTGATGGCGATCGCCGCCGACGACGGGGTCATGCCACAGACGCGCGAGCATGCCGCCGTGCTGCGCGCGCTCGGGGTCGACCGGGGCGTGGTGGCGGTCACCAAGTCCGACCTGGCCGATCCCGAACTGGCGATGCTCGAGGCCGGTGAGCTGCTGCCAGAGGCCGAGGTGGTGGCGGTGTCGGCCCGCACCGGCGCCGGGCTCGACGAGCTGCGGGCGGCGATCGCCCGGGTGGCCGCCGGGGCGGTGAGTCGTGGCGAGGCGAGCCGGGACGGTGCCGGTGCCCGGCTCCACATCGACCGGGTGTTCACGATCAGGGGGGCGGGAACGGTGGTCACCGGGACTCTGTGGTCAGGTGAGATCAATCGCGGAGATGCGCTCGAGGTGCTTCCCGGCCCGCGCCGGGCCCGCGCCCGAGAGGTTCAGATACATGACCAACAGGTGGAGCAGGCCCAGGCCGGGCAGCGGGTCGCCGTCAACCTGAGTGGTGTTGCCGTCGGCGAGGTCGATCGCGGCGACGTCCTGGTGAGCGCCGGGCAGCAGGTGCGGGAGACCTACCTGATCGACGCCGAGCTCGGGTTCGATGAGCGCGAGCGCGTGGGCGGCGAGCCCGGGGGTGGCGAGCGCGGGGGCGAGCCCGTGGGCGGCGAGCGCGTGCAGGTCCACCACGGCACCCGCGAGACACCGGCGCGGCTGGCCTGGCTGGGCGGCGCCTACTGGCAGCTGCGGCTCGAGCAGCCGCTGGTGCCGGTGGCGGGCGACCGGCTGGTGGTGCGCCAGATCGCCCCGCCCGACACCCTGGGCGGAGGCCGCGTGCTCGACCCCCATCCGCGCAAGCACGGCCCGAGCCGCGAGCTGACGGCCCGGCTGGCCCGGCTGGCCCGGGGCGAAGTCGTCGAGCCCGAGGCAGCGGCTCCCGAGGCGGCTGCGCCCCAGACGACCGGCGGCCCCGAGCCGGAGCCGCGCGCGCGAACCCGAGCCCGGCCGCCGCTGAGCGCGGCCGCGGTCGAGCTCGAGCAGCGCCTGCGCGCGGCCGGGCACGAGCCGCCGCTTGACTCCGAGCTCGACCAGGGCGCCCTGGCCGAGCTGCGCGCCGCCGGCCGCGCGGTGAGGGTGACGCAGTCGCTTCACTACCACGCCGACGTGCTGGCCGAGCTGTCCGAGCGGGTGGTGGCCACCGCCGGCCGCCTCGGGGGCTCGATCACGCTTGCGCAGGTGCGAGACGAGCTCGGGACGTCGCGGAAGTTCGCCCAGGCGCTCCTGGAGCACCTCGACGCCGAGCGGGTCACGATCCGGCGCGGCGACGAGCACGTCCTGCGCCGGGCTCGCCGGGAAGCTTGAGGGCGCCCGGGCAGCGTCCGGAATGCTGCCAGTGGCCGTGCCCGACCCCATCGGACGGCGAGCTGGCCCAAACACCGATCACAGGGGCGCCTATATGCTCCCCGGGCGATGGCTACCTGTCTGGTCACCGGCGGCGCCGGTTTTCTGGGCTCTCACCTATGTGACGAGCTCCTGGCCCGCGGCCACCGGGTGATCTGCATCGACAACCTGGAGACCGGCAGCCTCGCCAACATCGCTCACATCCGCAGCGACAAGTTCGTCCACCGGGGGATCGACATCATCGAGCCCTACTACGTCGACGAGCCGATCGACTTCGTCTACCACCTGGCCTCGCCGGCGTCGCCGATCGACTACCTGCGACTGCCGTTGCACACGCTCAAGGTTGGGTCCTACGGCACGCATCACACGCTGGGGCTGGCCAAGGCCCACCGCGCCCGCTTCCTCACCGCCTCCACCAGCGAGGTGTACGGCGATCCCAAGGTCCACCCCCAGCCCGAGAGCTACTGGGGCCACGTGAACCCGATCGGGCCGCGCGGCGTCTACGACGAGGCCAAGCGCTACGCCGAGGCGCTGACGATGGCCTACCACCGACAGCAGGGTGTCGACACCGCGATCGTGCGGATCTTCAACACCTACGGCCCGCGAATGCGGCCCCACGACGGCCGGGCGATCCCCACCTTCCTGCGCCAGGCGCTGCAGGATCGCCCCATCACCGTGTTCGGCGACGGCGCGCAGACGCGCTCGTTCTGTTACGTCGAGGATCTGATCCGCGGGATCATCGCGCTGGCCGAATCCGGCTTCCACGACCCGGTCAACATCGGCAACCCCCACGAGTTCACGCTGCTGGAACTGGCCCGGGAGGTCATCGACGCCACCGGCTCGAACTCCGAGATCGTGTTCGAGGCGCTGCCGGTCGACGATCCGCAGGTGCGCCAGCCGGACATTGGCCTGGCTCGCGAGGTGCTCGGATGGGAGCCTGAGGTCGGGCTGAAGGAGGGATTGAGGCGCACGATCGAGAACTCCGGGGTGGCGGCGCTGGTCGGCGCCGCACGTTAGGCGTCGTGAAGACCGGGACGAGGGGAGAGCCAGCAACCGCGTAACTTCGAGCGGGCGATACCGTTAGGTAGTTGCAGGGGAGTAGCGGGATCTGCTCCTGCGTAGTGATGATCGATCACGAACAGGCCACTCAACCGGGGGCGAACGGCACCTACACCGGTTCTGCCCCCTTGAAGCTCCCTGACCGCGATGTGCGGCGCAAGCGTCCGCCCCTGCTCGCGTTCGTGTTGCGCGAGCAGACGCTGCGACGGCTGATTCGGGTCGTCACGCTGCTGGCCATCGACTTCATCGGCGTCACCGCGGCGCTGTTCACGGCGTTCGCGATCAAGCTGGCGCTCAAGAGCGAGTTCACCCTCCACGACACCTGGGCCTTCACCCGCCAGGCGCTCGCCTTCGCCTACCTGCTGACGGTGCTGATGTTCGCTCGGGTCGACCTGTACTCGGACCGGGGGCGGCGGCCCGGGCTGCAGAAGATCGTCTCGTCGCTGTGCCTGGTCACGGTGCTGGCGGTGCTGTTCGCGCTGGCCACCGGCAACCACTTCACCAGCTACTACATCTTCTATGGGTCGCTGTTCTTCGGCGTCATCTACCTGTCGCTGCTGCGGGAGGGCTACACGCGCATCACCGGCCGCCTGCTCGAGAAGGCCGGCTACCGCCGGCGGGCGCTGCTGGTCGGCTCGGGCAAGCACATCGAGGAGGTCGCTCACGCCCTGTCGGCCCGGTCTCGCACCAGCGTCGAGCTGGTCGGCTACATCTCGCTGGCACCGCGGCCTGACAACGGGCTGCGCTCGCTGGGCCAACTCGAGGACCTGACCGAGATCGTGGCCCAGGAGAAGATCCAGGAGGTCATCATCGCTGACCCGGACTTCCCGCAGGACCAGGCGCTGGATCTGGTCGAGCGATGTCACCAGCACGGCGTCACCGTCCAGGTGGCCCCGTCGACGATGGAGATCCTGGTCGACCGAGCCGAGTTCATGCCCGGCGAGTCGGTGCCGCTGTTCACGCTGCGCCCGCCGGTGTTCGAAGGGATCGAGTACGCGGTCAAGCGCACCTTCGACCTGGTGCTGTCGCTGATCGGGCTGGTCCTGCTGTCGCCGCTGCTGCTGGCCATCGCGATCGCGGTCAAGCTGAGCTCGCGCGGCCCGGTGATCTACCGCTCGGTGCGGCCGGGCATCGGGGGGCGGCCGTTTCACTGCTTCAAGTTCCGCACCATGCGCGTGCACTCCGACCAGATCCAGGACGACCTGGAGTCGCTCAACGAGCAGTCGGGTGCGCTGTTCAAGATCCGCCGGGACCCGCGCTTGACCTCGGTGGGTCGCCTCCTGCGGCGATTCTCGCTGGACGAGCTGCCTCAGCTGGCCAACGTCGTGCGCGGCGAGATGTCGCTGGTGGGGCCGCGGCCACTGCCGATGCGCGACTTCGAGCGCCTCGAGGAGTGGCACAAGAAGCGCTACCTGGTGCTGCCGGGGATCACCGGCCTGTGGCAGGTGTCGGGGCGTTCGGAGCTGGACTTCGACGACCTGGTGCGGCTCGACTTCCTGTACCTGGAGCGGTGGTCGATCTTCCTGGATCTGTCGATCCTGCTGAAGACGATTCCCGCGGTGCTCACCCGGCGCGGGGCGTTCTGAGCGTCCCCGCCGTTCGCGCGAGCCGACACGCAGCGCCGTCGGCGGCGCGCCTGTAGGCTCCGCGCCGCATACCCATGCCGCCGACCGACCGCTACGTGATCAGCTTCGCCGCCGAGCCGCCACAGGAGGCGCTGCCGTACGGCCGGTGGGCCGACACCCTGCGCGAGTACTTCCTGGCTGCGGTACGAGAGATCGATTCCGAGGGCGACGACCTGGGCGAGCCGGGCGACATCAACTGGTTCCCGGACCGGACCTACGGCGGGCGCACCTACGTGCCGGCGGTGGCGCGGACCAGCGAGGGCTACGAGCTGTTCGGGTTCGTGTCGTTCAGCGAGGGCGGCGGCGGGCCCAGCGACTTCGAGGCGCGGGCCGACTACACCTCCGAGGTGGCCGAGTCCAATCCGGACTGGAAGCTCGACCTCAACGACGACGTGGTCGCCACCTGGCGCGGCGAGCAGGGCAAGACCGCCGAGATGACGCTGGTCTGGGGGACGCCGATGATCCCCGGCGGCGCCATCGTCACCGCCGAGCTGGCCAACCTGGCGGTCGACCAGTGCGAGGTGGTCGAGGAGCGCTTCACCCTGCTGGCGCCCGACAACTACCGCTCGGACTACCTCGAGGTCAAGCTATGGGACAAGGGCGGGGACCAGCTGGCCGTCGAGTCGCTGTACGTCGACGACGATGACGACGACGAAGAGGACGAGGACTCCGAGGACGCCGAGACGAGGGCTCCGGGCGAGGAGTAGGGAGTCGTCCGCCGGCGGGTGACGGCGAGCCGGCGTAAACGACGGCTTTTGAAGAGAAACAGGACGGACCCTCGGCCGGCCAGACCCAGCCGGCAGTACAAACCGGTCAAATCTGGCGGAAAAGAACTGCCAGCCGGCCGGTATGTCCCCTCACGCGCGACCGGCCGGCCACGGCCAGCCCCAGCTGGCAGTTGCATGCTCGACGGCTACCGGAGCCTGTAGCCGCCCTCTTTCCCGCTGTCTTTGCGCCCGCACCCACCCGGCGTGACGCGCAGTCAGTTGGTGGACAGGCCGTCCGGAGGCGTGGACTCGGTAGCGGGCCCATCGTCGGGAAGCCCGCCGGCAGCCGAACCGTCCCCGGACGGCGCGGCGGCCGCTACCGGACCGGCGCCGTTCTCGGCCACCGGCGGCTGCAGCGGGAAGTGGCAGGCGGCCATGTGCTTGTCTCCGAACGAGCGCAGCAGCGGCTCCTCGTCGGCGCACTGCTGCTGGGCCCGGGGACAGCGGGTGCGAAAGCGGCACCCTGACGGCGGGTGGACGGGGCTGGGCAGCTCGCCGCTGATCGCGAGGTCGGTCTTGGCCCTCTCGGCCTGAGGATCCGGGAGCGGGATCGTCTTGATCAGCGCGTCGGTGTAGGGGTGGGCCGGCGTGCGATAGATCTGATCGGCGTTGCCGAGCTCGACCAGCTTGCCCAGGTACATGACCCCGATGCGGTCCGACAGGTACTTGACGACGGCGAGATCGTGGGAGATGACCACCGAGGCCATGTCGTGCTCGGCCTGCAGGCGCTTCATCAGGTTCAGGACCTGGGAGCGGATCGACACGTCGAGCGCGCTCACCGGCTCGTCGGCCACGATCACCTTGGGCTCGAGCATCAGCGCCCGGGCCAGGGCGATGCGCTGGCGCTGGCCGCCGGAGAACTCATGCGGATAGCGCTCGAGCGCCCCCAACGGGAGGCCGACCTCGCTCAGCAACCGCCGGACCCGCTCGTCCTGCTCCTTGGCCGACCCCATCCTCTGGACCTTCAGCGGCTCCCGGAGGATGGCGTTGACGCGCATCCGGGGGTCGAGCGAGGCATAGGGGTCCTGGAACATCATCTGCAGGTCGCGCCGCGCCTTGCGCAGCCGCCGGCCGCGCAGCGCGAAAATGGCGCGCCCCTCCAGGTTGATGCTGCCGGCATCGGGGTTCTCGATCCCCACGATCATCTTGCCGAGCGTCGTCTTGCCGCAGCCTGACTCGCCCACCAGGCCCAGCGTCTCGCCGGCGTCCAGGTGCAGGGTGACCCCCGACACGGCCTTGACCGAGCCGACCTTGCGCTGCAGCAGCGCGCCGTGGGTGATCGGATACTCGCGGACGACGTCGTTGATCTCGAGCAGGTGCTTCTCGCGCGCAGCCCGCCCCGCGCCGTTGCCGTGAACCGCGATCTGGGTGTGGAGCTCGGCGGGCCCGTCGACCGGATGCCAGCACGAGAACTGATGCGCGGGATCGGTGCCCGCCAGCGGTGGCTCCTCTTCGCGGCACTTGTCGGTGGCGTACTTGCAGCGGGCGGCGAAACGGCATCCCTTCGGCGGATTGGCCAGGTCGGGCGGCAGCCCCGGGATGCTGACCAGGGGCAGGCGGGCGTCCTGGCTGAGGCGCGGGATCGAGCCGAGCAGCGCCTGGGTGTAGGGGTGGCGCATGGCCGCGAACAGCTCGTCGGTGGGAGCGGTCTCGACGATCCGGCCCGCGTACATGACGTTGATGCGGCTGGTGCGGCCGGCCACCACGCCCATGTCGTGGGTGACCAGCAGGGTGGCCATGCCCAGCCGCTCCTTGAGGTCGTCGAGCACCGACAGGATCTGGGCCTGGATGGTGACGTCGAGCGCGGTGGTCGGCTCGTCGGCGATCAGCACCTCGGGCTCGCACGACAGCGCGATGGCGATCATCACGCGCTGGCGCAGACCCCCGGAGAGCTGGTGCGGGTAGTACTCGAGCCGCTCCTTGGGACGCGGGAGCCCGACCAGATCCAGCACCTCGAGTGCCCGGTCGAGCGCCTCCGCCTTGGAAGCCTTGCGGTGCAGCCGCACCGGCTCGGACACCTGCTCGCCGATCGACTTGGTCGGGTTCAGCGACGACTGCGAGTCCTGGAAGATCATGGCCACGCGATTGCCGCGGATCTTGCGCATCGCCTTTTCGTCAAGCCCGACCAGCTCTCGGTCGGCGGCCTTGATCGAGCCTGCTGGTGATGTGACCGCCGTTGGGCAGCAGGCCCAGGATCGACAGCCCGAGCATCGACTTGCCGCAGCCCGACTCGCCCACCAGACCCAAGGTCTCATGGGAATCGATGCGCAGGTCGACGTTGCCGACCGCGTGCACCACCGACCGCGAGAGCTGGATCTCGGTGGTCAGGTCAGTGACGGTTGAGCGCGGCGGGCATCGGTCCTCTCGAGCTCTCTGGGTTTCAGCGCCGCCGCAGGCGGACGTCGAAGGCGTCGCGCAGCGCGTCGCCGATCAGGTTGCAGGCCATGACCACGGCGACCAGGCAGAAGCCGACCGGGTACACCAGCCACCAGTACCCGGACGAGACGTACTGCTGGGCGTTGCCGAGCATGTCGCCCCATGAGGTGGACGGGTACTGGAGCCCGAAGCCGAGGAACCCGAGATAGGCGAGGGCGAGGATGGCGTCGGCGATCTGGAAGGTGACGTTGACGATCACCACCGACAGCGCGTTGGGGATCAGGTGGCGGAACACCAGCCGCCGCCGGGTGCCGCCCATGACCGTCACCGCCGAGACGAAATCGCGCACCCGGAGCGTCAACACCTCCCCGCGCACCAGCCGCGCCGGCACCAGCCACGAGAACGCTCCCAGGATCAGGCTCTCCTCCAGCACCGTGCCCGCAGTACTTGGTGGCCAGCACCAGGACGATGAACAGGAACGGGATCGACAGCAGGATGTCGACGAAGCGCATCATCGCGCCGTCGACCAGCCCGCCGGCCAGACCCGAGATGGCGCCGAACAGCGTCCCGATCACGGTGGCGATCAGCGAGGCGAAGAACCCGATCGCCAGCGCCGTCTGCCCGCCGGCCATGATCCGGCCGAGCTCGTCGAAGCCGTTCTCGTCGGTGCCCAGCGGATGACCGGCGCCGGGTGGCAGGTCGGTGACCAGCGGGTTGGTGAGGGTCTGGTTGGTGTGGTAGACGAGCGGACCGACGAAACAGAACAGCACGAAGAAGACCAGGATCCCCACGCCCACCACCGCGAGGCGGTTGTCCATGAACTCGCGCAGCGCCAGGCGCCAGCCGCTGGCGACGAACTGGACCTCGCCGCCCTCCGGCGCGGTGGTGACCGCGTCGGGGGAGCCGAGCGGCGTCAGCCCCTCGAGCAGGGGCTTGGAGGCGGGATCAGCCAAGGCGAACCCTCGGATCGGCCACCGTGATGGCCACGTCGGCCATCAGGTTCCCGACCACGGTCAGGACCCCACCCAGGATGGTGTAGGCGAGCAGGATGTTGTAGTCCTCGTTCCCCAGCGCGTTGTAGAACAGCAGCCCGAGGCCGGGGTAGTTGAACAGCACCTCGATCAGCAGGTTTCCGGCCAGCAGGTTGGGGATCGACAGGCCGACCAGCGTGATCATCGGCAGGCACGCGTTGCGCAGCAGATGGCGGAACAGCACCGCTCGCTGGGACAAGCCCTTGGCCCGGGCCAGGCGGATGTAGTCCTGGCCGAGGTTGTCCAGCGCCGAGGAGCGCATGTAGCGGCTGAACGAGGCGACGTTGATCGCCGCCAGCGTGATGATCGGCAGCGTCAGCTGGAGCGGATGGGTGAACGCCCGCCAGGCGGTGGTGATGTTGTCGCTGACCGTCGGCGGGAAGATGCCCAGGTCCAGGGCGAAGATCTGGATCAGGATCAGCCCCAGGAAGAACGACGGCATCGAGTAGAGGATGAAGTTCACCGAGGTGGCGGCGTAGTCGCCGATGCTGTTGCGCTTGACCGCCTGGGCGATGCCGAGCGGGATGGCGATGACCAGCGACAGGATCAGCGCCGCTCCGGTCAGGTAGGCGCTGCGGCCGGCGTTCTCCTTGAACAGGGCGCTGACGCTCTGGCTCAGCTTGTAGGAGTAGCCGAAGTTGAGGTGCAGCCAGGTTGCCCAGGTAGGTGAGGAACTGGGCGATCTCGCCACGGTCATAGCCGTGCTGGGCGTTCCAGACCTTGACCGCGGCCGGCTGCGCCTTGGCCCCGAGCACGGCGTACACCGGGCTGGGCGACAGCAGGTACAGCAGGGCGAACGAGATCGCGCGCGATCCCGATCACGACGACGATCGCGACGAGCAGCCGCCGGATGATGTAGCCGATCATCCGCGCGGCCCTCCTCGTTCAATCCTCAGACTCCGCACGGCGCGCCGCACACAATACGCCTGACCCGAAGGCGACGTACCGATCACGGCGCCCGTGCGTTGTCCTTGACGACTCGGTCGATACCGCCTAGCCGATCTGGTACCAGTACTGCGGGAACCACTGCTGCTGGGTCATGGCCGTCCAGCCGTCGGCAGGACCGCCGACCTTCTTGGTGTTGACCGCCAGCAGGTAGTCCTGAGCGGGGAAGTAGAACACCGGCAGGCTCTTGGTCAGGTACGACGCCTCGTTCTTGACCGCCGCCGGATCGCCGCCGAACTTCGAGGTGTGGATCAGCGCGTTCGCGGTCGGAGTCGTTGTAGTCGCCGATGTTGAAGCCGCCGCCCGGGTTGTCGACCCCGTCCTGGGTCGGGTAGTAGTCCATGTACAGGCCGCCGTAGTTGTTGACGCCCCAGTCGTTGGTGTACTTGGCGGCGGCCGGGTTCTGGTTGTTGTAGTTGGAGGTCAGGAAGTTGAACGTCTTGGTCTGCAGCACGATGTTGATCCCGGCGGCCTGCTTGGCCATCGAGGCCAGCGCCTCGGACTCCAGGACGCCGGTGGTCGACGCCGACTCGGGCTGGTTGGCCCAGACGAACTTCAGCGGCGTGCCGGCCGGGATGCCGGCGCCGCACTCGCTCGGCGCCGTGCCGGCCGTCTGGCAGGTGGTCTGGCCGTTGGGCACGACCTTCCAGCCGTGGGCCTTGAGCAGCGAGACCGCCGTCGACGGGCTGTAGGCGTAGGGCGGGGTGGTGGCGTCAGCCGGCGCGTACGGCGACGTCGGGCGCCGACGGCACCGGGCCGTAGGCCGTCACCGCCGCGCCCTTGTAGACGCCCTTGATGATGCCGGGCTGGTCGATCAGGTGGTCGATGGCGCTCGCGGACGTAGCGCTGGGCGATCACCTTGTCGAAGTGGTTGGTGGTGTCCTTGAAGTTGATGATGCCGCCGAACCAGCCCCAGCCGGGGCCGCCGAAGACGGTGATGCCCTGCGACTTCAGGGCCGGTGCCTCGGCCAGCTGCGAGGGGTCGATCCCGACCGCGACGTCGAGGCTGCCGCTCTTGATGGCGTTCAGCTCCGAGGTGAACCCGGTGTAGGTGTTGACGTCGACCTCGGACGCCTGCGACTTCGGCGTGCCGCCGTAGCTCGGGTTCGGGGTCAGCGCGTAGGAGCTGTTGGTGGCGCTGAAGCTCTTCAGGCTGAACGGGCCCGCTGACGACCTTCCACAGCGGGTTGGTGGCGAAGCGTCGCGACCGACCCGCCGGCCTTGTTGAGGTAGTCGTAGATCTTCTTGGCGACCGCCGGATCCTTCCAGTTGGTCAGGTGCGGGCCGTTGGCCGAGTCGACGTTCCAGTCGGTGCTCGGCATCGGGAACACGTTGTTGGTGTCCGACAGCTGGTTGTTGAGGACGAAGCCGGGGTTGTAGGCCTGGTTGAGCTTCATCACGACGGTGTGGCTGTTCGGGCGCGGTGATGCTGGTCACGTTGTTCGGGAACTCGCCGGGGACGTACTGGCCCCAGTTGGCCGGGCTCTCCTTGACCGCCGCCTTCAGCAGGTAGTAGCAAGAAGATGAAGTCGTTGGCGGTGATCGGCTTGCCGTTGGACCACTTCAGGTTCGGTCTTGAGCGGAATCGTGTACGTCTTGTTCCCGTCGCTGGGCACCGGCGGGCCGCTGGCCGCGCTCAGGTTGTAGGCGATCTTCGGCTTGGCGCCGGTCGGGCCGGCGTACAGCGGCATGAACAGCGAGGTCTCGAACGAGATCGTCCCGGTGGAGACGTTGGCGCCGGGAATGATCGGGAAGATGTAGGTCGGCGTCTGGCCGGTCAGCTGGCCCTGGGTGATGACCCCGCCGGCCTTGGGCGTGCCGACGGGCGGCAGGGTGCCGTAGAGCACGGTGCCCAGCGACGCATTGTTCGGTGTTGGCGTTGTTGGCGTTGCTGCTCGCCACTGCTGCTGCCACTGCTGCTGCTGCTACTGCTGCTGCCTCCGCAGGCGGCGACGAGCAGGCCCATCGCGGCCATAGCCGCGAGAGCGGCTAAGAGCCTACGCGGGCTGCGGTTTGGAAACGGACGTCGAGGGGCCACGCCGGTCGGCTGGCCCTCGTTCAGTGCATGGTTGCGACGCATGAGCACTCCTCGATAGGGACCCCCAGACAGGGCGCGGATGTTCACATGCGCGTTTGGGGCTGTCAAGGATCTGAGGCCAGGCACAATCTCCCGCAAATACGACGTGCAGATAACCTGCGCCGCGGCGCCCTCGTAGCTCAACGGATAGAGCACGCGCCTCCTAAGCGCGGGATGCAGGTTCGATTCCTGCCGGGGGCATTTTGCTCGGTCTGATGGACGATTTCCTGCGTCTTGGGGGCCTCTGGCGCACGATTTCCTTCACTCGTGAAAACGGCCGGCCGCGGTACCGGTCCGGTGCTCGGGGTGGTGCGAGGGTGCGCCGGGGCCCCGTGCTACGGTCAGCGCGTCCTCGTGTCCGAGAGCACGCTCGGCGCGGCGCCTGCCGCCGGTGGCCGGGCGGATGCCAGCGAATCTTCGAACCGTGACACTGCAAGAAGCCCCGCCGAGTCCGGCCCCGGCGCATGAGAGCAATTCCGAGGGCGGCGCCGAGCCGCAGCCCTGGACGCTGCGGCTGTTCATGCGCCAGCACCCCTGGTGGAGCGTGTCGGTGGCGCTCGTGCTGTTTTCGACGGTGCTGGTCTACTGGGCCGAGACCAGGCCGGGGTTTGATCCCTACGGCTGGTTGGTGTGGGGGCACCAGACGCTGCACGGGTCGCTGGACACCAATGCCGCGCCGTCGTGGAAGCCGCTGTCCTACATCTTCACCGTCCCCTACGCGCTGGCCGGGCACCGGCTGGAGCTGCGGCTGTGGATGATCACCGTGGTGGCGGTGTCGCTGGCCGGGTGCGTGTTCGCGGGGCGGATCGCCTACCGGCTGACGCTCGACGGCGTCCGGGGCGGCCGTGGCGGCGCCGAGGCCGGCGCTGGCCCGCGGTCGTCGCCGCCGTGTTCGCCGGGCTGGCGCTGCTCGGCCTGCAGGACTACATGCACTACATCCTCAGCTCGCAGTCGGATCCGATGATCGTCTCGCTGTCGCCTGGGCGCGATCGACTGCCACCTCTACCGGCGCTACCGGGCCGCGTTCGTGCTCGGGGCGCTGGCGGCCCTGGGCCGGCCCGAGGTGTGGCCGTTCCTGGCCCTGTACTCGATCTGGGCCTGGCGGGCGGTGCGCGAGGCCCGCTGGCTGCTGGTGGGCGGCTGGGCGGTGGTGGTGCTGCTGTGGTTCGGGATTCCGGCGCTCACGTCACGCAGCCCGTTCGTGGCCGCCAGCAACGCGCTCGGCTCCGGGCGCCGGCTGACCAACGACAAGGTGTTCGGCACCATGGGCCGCTTCACCGGCCTCAACGTGCTGGCCGTGCAGCTGGCCGCGCTGGTGGCGGTCGCGATCGCCGCGGTGCGCCGCAACTGGGTCGTCCTGGGCCTGGCCGTGGGTGTCGTGTTGTGGGTGTTCGTCGAGATCGCGTTCGCGCTGCACGGCTGGCCGGGGCTGGCGCGATACATGTTCGAGGCCGCCGCCGTGGTGGTGGTGCTGGCCGGAGTGGCCGTCGGCTGGCTGCTCGAGGTCGGCTCACTGTGGCCGCGGGCGCCGGCGTGGGCACGCTGGGCCGGGCCGGCGCTGGTCGCCGTCCTGCTCGTCGCGCTGCTGCCCTCGGCGCTCTCGCACGCCCGCAGCGAGCACAAGGACCTGCGCGAGCAGCGGCTGCGGACCGCCGAGATCAACCGCCTGCAGCCGGCCATCAACGCACTCGGCGGCGACGCGCGGCTGCGTGGCTGCGGCGAGCCGCTGACCCGGCTCGAGTACCAGACGATGCTGGCCTACACGCTCGAAGTGAACGTGGCCAAGGTGGGCTTCAAGTACGGCCAGGCGATCGGCCACGGCAACCCGATCGTGCTGTTCACGCCGACGCCCAACGGGTGGCTGATCCAGGCCATGCACCAGGTGAGCCCGGCGTGCCGGTCGCTGCCGACCGCGTCGTGACCCCTGGGGGTATCTGGATTAGATGCGATATTGGCAACAAAGCCAGATAGGTCCCGAGGCTCGCCCGCAACCGGTCCCTTCGAAAGCCTGAAGTTCAGACCCAGCGAACGACTCAGACGGTCCGGTCGGGGCGCTCGGGGTAGACGTCGTCGATCGTGGTCAGCGCGAGGTAGGGCGCGCCGGCGGCGCGCTCGATCGCCTCGGCCCCGCCGGCGAGGCGGTCGCAGATGGCCAGCACGCCGCACACTTCGTGGCCCTCGTCGCGCAGCGCCTCCAGGGCGCGGATGGTGGAGCCGCCGGTGGTGATGACGTCCTCGACCAGCATGCAACGCTCGGTCCCGGGCGCCAGCAGCGGGCCCTCGATCCGGCGGGCCAGCCCGTGGTCCTTGACCTCCTTGCGCACGAAGAAGGCCTTGACGTCGGCGCCGCCGGCCAGGGCGGCGCAGGCGATCGGGTCGGCGCCCATGGTCATCCCGCCGACCGCGGTGGCCGACCACGCCCGGGCCTGGGCGGCGACCAGCTCGGCCAGGGCCATGAAGCCGGGGCGCAGGAGGATCGCCCGCTTGGCGTCGACCAGGTACTGGGCGGTGGCGCCGCTGGTCAGCACCACCTCGCCGATGACCAGGGCGTGCTCACGCAGCTCGTGCAGCAGGCGCTCGCGAGCTTCGGCGGGCAGGGACTGAGTCACCCGCTCACCGGATCAGTAGTAGACGTCGACGGCGTCCCCGTAGTTCAGCCAGTTGAAGACGAAGATGGCGTCGGTGATCGGCAGCCGCATGCAGCCGTGGCTGGCGGGGTAGTCGGGCGCGGGGTCGTAGCCGTGGATGGCGTAGCCGCCGTAGAAGAAGTCGGAGTAGTACATCCCGTCCGGCAGGTAGCCCGGGGTGCGCTCGTAGACATGGAAGTGACCCAGAATCGTGGGCGTCGAGGGCTTGCCGGAGCTGATCGGGAAGATCCACTCGACCTTGGACCCTTCGGCCAGGGCCAGCAGCTGCTTGCTCAGGTTGCCCTCGGCGTGCGTGCCATCCCCGGGGTTGTGGAGCTTGAAGGCGCCGACGCCGTTGAGCAGGTCGCTGATGGTGGCGCCGTCCAGGCTCTGGGAGGTGCCGCGGCCCAGCAGCCGGTGGTAGGCGTCGACCGCCAGCCCGGTGTGCTGGTCATAGACGCCGGACGGGATCACGTAGATGTGCAGCGCGGCCAGCCGCTGCTGGACCAGCTGCACGAACTTGCCGGTGGAGCCAAAGCCCGCGTTTGGGGAGAGCACGGCGATCCGGCGCACGGCCTCAAAGCCGAGCATCTGCGGCGTGCGCGCGTGGGTCACCTGGACCTTGGCCAGTCCCGCGCCGGGGCTGCGCAGCTTCTCGGTGAACACCCCCGAGCGCCCACCCGGCGCCGGCTTGATACGCAGGGTGTCGGTCTTGAACTGACGCCTGCCGAGGAACTCCTTGACCTGCACCATCTGCCCCGGCGACGTAGGGCCTGACCACGCCGTGGACCTGGACGAGCCGGCCGGGAACGGTGACGGCGCCCTTGCTGACGACAAAGATGTTGGGCAGGAACAGGCCGGCGGTCGCCTTGGCCGCGCCCGCGGTCGGCGCGGCGCCGGCTTGCCCTGGCTCGGCTTGGTGCCGGGCTTGGTCGAGCCGGGCTTGGTCGTCGTGGGACTGGTCGTCGTGGGACTGGTGGGCGTGGTCGAGCTCGAGGAGCTGCTCGTGGCCGACGTGCTCGACGTCGTCGCCGTGGCCGACGAGCTGGCGGTGGCGACGCTGTTACCCGACGTCGCTGCGGAACCGTCGGCGAGCGCGACTCCGGCGGTGCCGAAGGTCGCGATCGCGGCGGCCAGAGCCGCGGCTGAGATCAGGCGATGAGGGCGCATGCGGCGAAAGTAAACCAGTCAACAAAATCCGGTGCCGCAACTATTGGGCCAACGCGGGATTGCGCCAGCCGATGGGCCCGGCGATGGCGGCGATCAGCAGCCACGAGGCCAGCACCAGCCCGAAGATCTCGAGCGCGCTCCAGCTCAGCTGGTTGACCCCCAGCGCCAGCGCGTTGTTGGCCCCGTGCAGGGCCATGCACGGATACAGCGAGCCGGTCCGCCAGCGGATCAGGCACAGCACGAACCCGAGAAAGCCCAGCGGGATCAGGTACTGCAGCGACGCCGAGCCCAGGTGCGCGAGCCCGAACAGGATCCCGGTGATGAGCGCCGCCACCCAGGTGCCGATGTCGTGCCCGGCGATCGGGATCCGCATCTGGCGCAGAGCCCCGAACAGAAAGCCGCGGAAGAAGAACTCCTCGGCGATCGGCGCGATCACGCACACGAAGATCGACGCCGCCACCAGCGCCGTGGTGCTGTGCTCGGCGCCCAGCTCGCTGGGCAGCTTGTCGCTGCCGTGGAGGGCGAAGACCGTGCTGTAGACGGCGGTCAGGACGTAGTAGCTGACCGCCGCGATCGCCACCGTTCTGACCGCGAGCCAGAGGCCGACCCGCCGGAAGCCGAACGCGGCCGTGCCGGGAAACCCCCGCAGGGAGGCCAGATACAGCGCCGCGGCGACGAACCCGAGGTCGAAGACGACGTCCCCGACGATGCTGACCGCCGGCGGGGGATGCTTGAGGCTCGAGCCGCCCGCCTGGGCGATGATGTCGACCAGGATCGTGGCCAGGCCGCCGAAGGCGAAACCAAGCGCGAGCCCGCCGGGCGCGGTCCACACCGGCCAGGGCGGAACGTCAGCCCCCGCGGGCGGACGCCGGGGCGCCGGAGAGGAGGGCACGGTCGGCATGCGCGAAAGGAGGTTAGGCCCCGGACCCCAGCTCCGTCAGGCTGCTGATCGTTCTCACGCCGTCGGGCCCCGGGCTCCCGTCGCGGCGCAGCAGCACGGCCTCGATCCCTGCCGCCCGCGCGCCGTCGATGTCCTCCTCGACGTTGTCGCCCACGTGCATCGCCTCTCCGGGACCAGCCTCGGCCCGCCTCAGCGCCGCCTCGAAGATGCCCGGCGACGGCTTGCGGACGCCGATCACCGCCGAGATCACCACGTCGTCGACCAGCGCGGCCAGCCCGATCCGCTCCAGCACCTCGGTCAGCGAGACGTCCCAGTTGCTGACCACGATCACGCGCTGGCCGCGCGCCCGGGCCGCGATCAGCGCCGGCCGGGCGTCGGCGAAGGCCCGGAAACGCAGCGCGGCCAGCAGCGCCTCGGTCAGCGCCTCGGTGCTGACGGCGGCGAGCCGGCCGCGAGCCGGCAGCGCGCCGCGCAGGACCTCGGCGCAGCGGCGGCGCAGGTCGGCCAGGCTGTGGGCGTCGCGGGCCTGCTGCAGGTGCGAGCGGTAGTAGGCGATCTCGGCGCGCAGAGCAGCATCGGCCTGATCGAGCCCTATGTCGATCCCGAACCGCGCCGAGAGCTGTTCGCGCAGCGCGGGCGCCGGCGGCGGCAGCTCGACCAGGGTTCCGAGCGCGTCGACCAGGAGCGCGCGCCGGGACGGATCAGCGGGGGTGTCGCATGGCGGCGTGCGATCTTGGCAGCAGTTGCAGGACCCCGGACCGGCGGGCCGAAAAAGCCTGGCAGCTACACTGGATCGGCCGTCCGGCAACGGTCGCGCGCGTCCACCAGCGACCCGGAGCCGTCCCGCCAAGATCGATCTATGAGCCGACGCGAACGACAGCGGCGCCGCCGGCGCAACCGTGGATCCCCGCTCTTCCGGGTGCTTCGCACTGGCCACCGTGCTGATCCTGTCGGCGGTCGTCGTCGGGGCTGCTCGCGGTCGCCGGCTGGGTGGTCAACGTCGCCCAGTCGGCGCCCGATCTGACGACGCTGAAGCCGGTGACGCCGGGGTCGCCCTCGCAGGTGTTCGCCGCCAACGGCACGTCGCTGGGGTACATCTGGTCGCCCGACATCCACAACCAGGTTTCGGCAACCCAGATCCCGCAGATCGTCAAGGAGGCGACGATCGCCATCGAGGACCGGCGCTTCTACCAGCACGGGGCGCTCGACTACCAGGGCATCGTCCGTGCGGCGATCAAGGACGCGTTCAACGGCGGCACGCCTGCAGGGCGCCTCGACGCTGACCATGCAGCTGGTCGACAACGTCTACCTGCCCCAGACGCCTGCGCGATCAGCGCGACCTCAAGTACAAGATCATCCAGGCCAAGCTGGCCGAGCAGCTGGAGTCAAAGCACACCAAGAACTGGATCCTGACCAGCTATCTCAACGACGTCCCCTACGGCACGGTCGGCGGCCAGACCGCGTACGGCGTCGGGCGCCGCCTCCAGGATGTTCTTCGACAAGCCGGTCCAGAAGCTGAACCTGGCCCAGGCGGCGCTGCTGGCCGGCCTGCCGCAGGCGCCCTCCCAGTACAACCCGTTCATCGACGCCGGCGCCGCCCGCCGGCGCCGCGCCGAGGTCCTGCAGTCCATGGTCACAGCCGGCTACATCACCCAGGCCCAGGCCAACGCCGCCGCCCGCAAGCACCTGGAGGTCAAGAAGGACACCATCTACGAGGTGCGCCAGCAGCCGTACGTGTTCGACTACATCCAGCAGGCGGTGGCCCAAGACCTGTGCCCCAACAGCCCCGGCCGCTGCCCGACGCTCACCCACGGCGGGCTGAAGATCTACACCACCATCGATCTGCGCAAGCAGGCCCTGGCCAAGCAGGCGATCCTCGACAACGAGTCGACGCTGGCCGAGCAGGGCGGCCCGGGCGCGGCCGCCGCCGGACTGGCCTCGATCGACCCCACCAACGGCCACATCCTGGCGATCGCGTCTTCGTCGGACTACAGCCAGACGACGTTTGACTACGCCACCCAGGCCCACCGTCAGCCGGGCTCGTCGTTCAAGGTGTTCGCGCTGATGACGCTGATCCACGACTACAACGGCGACCCCAACAGCACCTACTACACCTCGAAGTTCCTGCCCGCCGGATGGCTCTCCGAGGACCCGACCTGGTCGGTGCACACCGCCGAGGACACCTACCAGGGCAACATCAGCATCACCAAGGCGACGATCCTGTCCGACAACACGGTCTACGCCCAGCTGGCCGCCGACGTGGGCTGGGGCCGACTCGACCAGACCGCCCACGCGATGGGCATCACCTCGCCGCTGGACGGCAACCCGTCCGAGGTGATCGGCGGTCTGCGCGATCGGCGTCACCCCGCTGGAGATGGCCGACGCCTACGGCACACTGGCCAACGGCGGCACCCACCTGGCGGCCACGATCATCAACAAGGTCGTGTTCCCGGACGGCAGCTCGGACAACTTCGGCGATCCCAAGCAGACCCGGGTGTTCCCCGACGGCCAGGCCTACGCCGCCACCCAGGTGCTCAAGCAGGTGATCACCAGCGGCACCGGGACGGCCGCCGGCTA
Organism: uncultured Solirubrobacterales bacterium; assembly: GCA_963754375.1. Taxonomy (GTDB): domain Bacteria; phylum Actinomycetota; class Thermoleophilia; order Solirubrobacterales; family Solirubrobacteraceae; genus Palsa-465. The sequence continues at coordinate 31,447 of CAVWFX010000010.1, read as the reverse complement.
CGGGTGCCCCGCCGCCGGCAAGACCGGCACCGCCAACAATCTGGAGAACGCCTGGTTCGTCGGCTACACCCCCCGGATGTCGACCGCCGTCTGGGTCGGCTACCCGCAGGGCAACATCCCGATGTCCGACGGATTCGGCGGCGCCCTGGCCGCCCCCATCTGGCATGACTACATGCAGTCGGCCAGCAGCGGGTACTGCGGTGACTTCCCCCAGCCGACGGACCCGTTCCACGGCACCGCCTACTTCGGTCACTTCGCCCAGACCGGCGGATCGAACACCGTCTCGGGCAACAGCGGGCTGGCCCCGGGCGCCAACGGCACCGGCGGCACCAGCGCACTGGCGGAGGCGCCACCGGCGGTACCACCGGCGGCACCGCTGGCGGGACGTCCAACAACCAGTACAACAACCCGACGCTCTACTCGCAGCCGACGACACCGAGCCCGTCCCCCACGCCGGGGACCGGCGGCGGGGCGGTCAGCGGCGCACGCCAAGCACCACTGAGCCTGGCATCGCGCCACGGCTGGTAGCGTTGTCGGCGCCCTAACTGCGCGCTGCGCGCAAGTCGAACAAGGTCAACTGCGGATGCCCAAGGAAGAAAAAGTCGAGCTGGAAGGCGAGGTCGTCGAGGCCCTGCCCAACGCGATGTTCCGCGTCAAGCTCGACAACATGGACCGCGTCGTCCTCGGCCACGTGGCCGGGAAGATGCGCCGCTTCCGGATCCGGATCCTCCCGGGAGACCGGGTCAGGGTGGAGCTCTCGCCCTACGACCTGGACCGGGCGCGGATCGTCTACCGCCACCGCTAGGGGTGCGCCCACCGCAGGGCGCCCTGGGAGCGTGCGCGAACTCGAGCTGATCGAGTCCCTGCAGCAGGTGCTGACCCCAGGCGGCCCGCGCGTGCTGCGCTGGCTCGGCGACGATGCCTCGGTGGTGCGCGCGCGGGGCTACGCGGTCACCTCGATCGACACCATGGTCGACGGGGTCCATTTCGAGCGCGAGCGCCTGACCGCCGAGGAGATCGGGCATCGCGCGCTGGCCGGGGCGCTGTCGGACCTGGCCGCGATGGCGGCGTCGCCGGGCGAGGCCTACCTGGCCCTCGTCCTCCCGCCCGGCACCGAACTGGATCACGCCCTGTCGCTGGTGCGCGGGGCTCAGGCGCTGGCCGCGGACTGCGGGGTGACGATCGCGGGCGGAGACGTCAGCGGCGGCCCGGCGATGATGGTGGCGGTCACGGTAGTCGGGTGGGCCGCCGATCCCGGTCAGCTGGTCGGGCGCGACGGAGCCCGTCCCGGCGACCTGGTCGCGGTCACCGGAAGCCTGGGGGGATCGGGGGCGGGTCTGGCCCTGCTGCAGCAGCGAGCCGACGGCGATCGGATGCCGCGCTCGACGCTCGACAGCTTGCATGACCACTACGCCCGCCCGGTGCCCCGCCTGGCGGCCGGCGCCGCGCTGGCCGGCTGCGGGGCCACGGCGATGATCGACGTATCCGACGGCCTGGCCACCGATGCCGGGCACCTGGCCCGCCGCAGCGGGGTACGGATCGAGCTGTCGCTGGCCGAGCTGCCGCTGGCCGACGGCGTGGCCGAGGTGGCCGCGCAGCTCGGTGTGGATCCGCGCCGCTTCGCGGCCACCGCCGGCGAGGACTACGAGCTGTGCGCCTGCATTCCGGCCGCCGCCCGCGGTGCCGTCGAGGCGGCCTGGCGCGACGGGGGCACAGCTGGAGACCTCCCCCGAATCACCTGGATCGGGAGTGTCGCCGAGGCCCCTGCCGGCCTCTCATTCCCGGATGCTCCGGGTGAACTCTCAGGCTACGAGCACTTGGCCTGAGGGCGCTCGGAAGCGCCCTCAGGACCGTGCCCGTGGACCAGGCGACGCAGAATCGCATCGGCTACCGCTTGGGTATCGATCCGATACTCCCCGCGCCCAACCTGGGCTTGAAGTTCGTCCAGACGCATGACGGGCTTCCCTTCCCCTATCGGCGTGGCAGACCGTGACACTTATGTCGACAATGTCGGCGGCCGCGGCGGGGTACTAGACGTGTGCAGACGAGGACTGGACATACGGTCCACGGGCACTAAAAACAGGACTATTGACGAGGCCGCGGAGTGACAGGGCTCAAGTGAGCGACACGCGGGCCGGGCCCAGCGGCGCAACCGACATCAGCCGGGCGAAGATGATGATCCGCTGGGCGGCGCTGTACAGCGGGTTGCACGCCGACAGGACCAGGCGTTCGTAGCCGACGTTCTTGGTCACCCACAGCGCCGTCGGCAGCACGATGCGGTGGTACTGGACGCCGTAGGTGAACCGCCCGTAGGGCATCTTCACGATGATCTTGTCGCCCGGCTTGAGCGCGTCGACGTGGCGGAACGGCGCTAGATAAGTGGTTCGGTGCCCGGCGATGGCCACCGTCTGACCCATCCCGGGAAATGCGGTCGCCGGATAATGGCCCGGCCCCTTCTCGAGGCTCAGCTCGTCGGTCCCCTGGATGATCGTGTAGCTGGCGCCGATCTTGGGGATGTCGATGTGGCCGATGCCGTCCCCGGTCTTGACCTGGTTCTGCTCCCGGCGGGCCAGGTACTCGATCCGCTCGTTGACCGACGGCAGCCCGGTGAGCGCCTGCTGATCGACCACGGTCAGCGGCGCGGTGCCATAGCTGAGGTAGCGCTGGTTGATCTGGGTGCGGAGCACCAAGCCGATCGCCGCCGTGACCGGCTCCTGCCAGACCAGGGTGACGCCGGCGTCGAGCACCAGCAGCAGCCCCGACAGGATCAGCACCGAGGAGATGTCGCGGATCAGCCGTCGCATCCCCGTTCATGGTGCCACGGCGGCCGAAGCGGCGGCGAAGATCTGCGACGCAGAGGCCGTCGACGGGCTGCGGGTATCAGCGGCGCAGCGCGGACTTGGTGCCCCCGAGGGAGCCGGGCCCGGCGTAGGTGACGGGCCCACGAACCGTGACCGGGGCCGACTCGGGGTGGCGCTGGCGAGCGGTCAGGGCGAGGATCGCGACCGCGCTCAGCATGCACCCCAGCACGATGCTCCACTCGAGCACGGCCAGCGGCGTGACCGCTCCGCCGGCGATCAGCAGCGCCGCCGACCACACGGCGTCAAGCGGACCGAAGCCCAGCGTGATCGCGTAGTAGCCGACCAGCAGCGACCACCGGCACCACGCCCAGTGCCAGCAGGGCCGCCCGCGCCACCAGCGGCAGCCGCGAGCCGGGGTTCAGCGCCGGCAACCACAGATGTAGCGCCGGCACCAGCAGCAGCGCGGCGTACGGGTTGTAGACCCAGATGGCGATCGTCACCGCCACCAGCACGATCAACAGGCCGGGAACGGCGCCCTCGCTGGCGTGGTCGTGGGACGCCAGCCCAGCCACGAACGGACGCAGGATGGCCAGCGCGCCGAGGGCGACGCAGGCGGCCAGGATGAGCGTGATGGTGCCGCCGCCGTGCAACGGCACCGCCCCGGCGGGCAGCGGCCCCGGTGTGGCGTCCGAGATCCAGCCCACCGCTCCGGCCAACTTGACCACCGCCGCCGCCAGCGCGAATGGGGTCGCCGCCGCCAGAACCATCGCCAGCCAGGCCCACACAGGACGCCGGCGGCGCCGCGCGCGAGCGACACCGTCGATCGTGGTCAGCAGCACGGGCACGATCAACGCCAGCACAAACAGCGAGATCGCCCATCCGGGCACGACCTTGCCGTCGAGCAGGAGATAGGCGGACGGCGCCGGGATCGTGCGCCCCCCGTCCAGCGCCGTGATCGTCGACAGCACCGCCCGGCCCATCGAGGTGACCAGGGCAACGCCGCCGGTCGCCTCATTGGGCGCCGGTCCGCCCTCGCCGGCCAGCGAGATCAGGACCGCCGGATCGCCGTGGGCGCCGTACGGGCCCTGCGGGGAGTCGTGAACGGGAACGCCAGGTGTGCGAACTGGCCGCCGAGGCCGGTGCCGCCGGCGCCAAGCGCGGCCTGCGCGCCGAGCGCGGCGGCGACCGTGTTGCGCAGTGCGGGTGGCGCCACCTGGGTGCCGCTGGACCAGGGCACCACGATCGGCTCGTGGGTGCGAGCGCCGTCGAGGTCGCCGAGCACAAGCACCGCGTCGATCGGCCCGCTGAGCGTGGAAGCCAGCCGGATGGCGCCGGCGGTGCCCTGCGATCCGCTGGTCGAGGCGAGCACCACGGTGCGGTTGAGCGTCTCGCCCTCGAGATCGCGGGCGAGCTCGATCAGGGTGGCGGTGCCCGACAGGCCCGCGGTGGCCGGCGAGCCGCGGGCGTCGCGCGCGGCCACGACGACGACGCTGCCCGACTCCATGCCCGGCCGGGTGGCGACGACGTTCTCCAGCGTCTGCGAGCCGTCAGCGGTGCGGCCGGTGAACGCGTCGGTCGAGACCCCGAATCCGTACTGGTGCAAGCTCTTGGCCACCTGGGTGGCCAGCGCATCGTCGCCGGCCGATCCGGGACGGCGGTCCGGGTAGGCGCCCGCCATCTGCTTCATGTTCGTGTAGACGTTCTGGCCGTTGAAGGCGTCAGGGGCAAGCGAGGACGAGAGCCCTCCCTGCTGGTCCATGAAGGAAAACGCCAGCACCACCACCGCCAGCGCAACCACGACCAGCCCGGTGCGGTAGATGCGCGGATCGAGCATCGCCGCAAGGTTAACCGGAACGGCCCTCTACTCTTTGGTTGCACTACAAAGAAGCTCCATCGTGCCCGATCATTCAGCGCGCATCCTGCTCGTGGACGATGAGCAGTCGATCCAAACCCTGCTCTCCTATCCACTGCGCAAGGAGGGCTACGACGTGGTCCAGGCCACCGACGGTAGAGAGGCGCTGGAGCGCTTCGACGAGCAGGTCTTCGACCTCGTGGTCCTCGACTTGATGCTTCCGCGGCTCGACGGGTTGGAGGTCTGCCGCCGCCTGCGCAGCCGCAGTTCGGTGCCGATCATCATCCTGACGGCCAAGTCGGAGGAGATCGACAAGGTGGTGGGACTGGAGCTCGGGGCCGACGACTACATCACCAAGCCGTTCTCACTGCGGGAGTTCTCGAGCCGGATCAAGGCGGCGTTGCGGCGGGCGGAGATGAGCCGCCCGGCGGAGACAGCGCCCGACGAGGCGCCCCTCGAGATCGCCGAGGTCCGGATCGACTTTCCCAAACGGATCGTCAGGGTCCGTGGCGACGATGCCCAGCTGACCTACGTCGAGTTCGAGATCCTGTCCGCCCTGGCTCGCGCCCCCGGCCGGGTGTTCACGCGTGACATGCTGCTGGCGCGGATCTGGGGCGACTCCGCTTATCGTGACCCGCGCACGATCGACGTCCACATCCGTCACCTGCGCGAGAAGATCGAACGAGACCCCAAGGATCCGGACTACCTGTTCACCGTGAGGGGCGTCGGCTACAGGTTCCGCGACACGGAGTTCTAACGATGGGCAGGCGGCTGTCGCTGCGCCACCCGTTGTCGCTGCGCAACCGGCTGGCGCTGCTGTTCTTCGGGATCACGCTGCTGGCCGTCGGGGGCCTGTACCTGTTCGTGGTCCCGGGGCTGCAGAACCGGCTGATGTCGGCCAAGCTCAACGACCTGACGATCGTGGCCCGCGAGTACTCGGGGCCGATCCGGGGGACGGTGGGCAGCTCGACACCGCTACCGCAGGTGCGCAAGCTCGTCGTGCACACCAGCGACATCACCGGGGATCGGGTCACCCTGATGTCGATCAACCAGGTCCTCGGCGCGCTGCAGCTGACCACCGAGTCCGATTCGAGCGGCAGCGTCGGGGACGACGCCATCCTCTACCGCGTCGCCCAACGGGCCATCGCCCAGCGCCATGTGCGCACCGGGACGGCCTCGAGCCGCGCGGGCATGGTGGCCGAGGCCGCCGACCCGGTGATCTACCAGAGCCGGGTCGTGGCGGTGATCGTCTACTCGGCACCGGTCTCGGACATCATCAACACCGTCACCACGGTGCGCCACGAGATTCTGGTCGCCGGCGGGATCGCGCTGCTGCTGGCCCTGGTCGTCGGCTACCTGGTGGCCAGGGCCCTGGCACAACGCGTCAAACGGCTCGAGCTGGCCGCCAAGCGGGTGGCCGCCGGTGAGTTCAGCCACCCCATCCCGGTCGACTCGAACGACGAGCTCGGGCAGCTGGCGATGGCCTTCAACGACATGCAGAAACAGCTGGCCCAGCTCGACCTGGCGCGCAAGAAGTTCATCGCCACCGCCTCGCACGAGCTGCGCACGCCGGTGTTCTCGCTGGGCGGGTTCGTCGAGCTGCTGGAGGACGAGGAGCTCGATCCCGAGACCCGGCGCCGGTTCCTGGACCAGGTCCGCGAGCAGGTGCGGCGGCTGGGCAAGCTGTCGGTCGACCTGCTCGATCTCTCGCGGCTGGAGGCGGGCTCGCTGGAGCTGCGGCCCGAGGAGGTCGACCTCTCAGAGCTGACGCGGTCGGTGTCCGGGGAGTTCGAGCCGTCGCTGGCCGTGCATGACTCGCGGCTGGAGCTGCGATTGCCGGCGCGGCGGATCGAAGCCCAGTGCGACCCGGTCCGGGTGGCGCAGATCATGCGCATCCTGATCGACAACGCGCTCACCCACACGCCGCCCGGAACCAAGATCGTGGTCACCGCCGGGCGCGACAACGGCCGCGTGCAGCTGGCCGTGCGCGACGATGGCGAGGGCATCGACGAGCAGGCCCAGCGACGGATCTTCGAGCCCTTCTACACCGCCGACGATGCCCAGGGGTCGGGGCTGGGGCTGGCCATCGCCTCGGAGCTGGCCGAGAAGATGCGGGGCAAGCTGTCCGTGCACTCCTCCTCCGAGGATGACACCGTGTTCACGCTCGAGATCCCGACCTGAGCCCCGGGACCGGCGAGCCAGCGGACGTGGGTCGTCTGACTCGTCATATACGCGAGCTAGATGCACCACGTCCCGGACCCGGACCCGAAACCTGGCGAAACTGTGGCGGCGTGCGTCGAGACTGCAACGACGCTCTCGCCGGGAGGTGAGCTTGGGGCAGCTTGCCCAGGATGACCGAAGGCACCCCTCGGGGCTCAGCGCCGCCGCCCGGACGCGTGAGCGTGGACCGCCCGCCCCGCCCCGCGACCGTTTCGCCGCGCAAATGTTTATCCGCGTGAAGTAATCAGGCTAGAAGTCCCAGTCGGCGAGCAGCTTCAGCCACACCTCGCTGCGAGTGGGAAACGCCGGGATCGCGTGGATCAGGCGCTCCAGCGGCACCTCGCCGACGATCGCGATCGTCGCCGCGTGCAGGAAGTCCGACACATCGGGACCGCTGAACGTGGCCCCGATCAGCACCCGACGCCGCTCGTCGACGACGATCCGGGCGGTGGCGGTGGCCCCCTTGCCGACGAAACTGGCCCCCGGGGTGCGGGCGATGTCGGCGTCGACGGCGCGGGCGGGGATCCCCGCATCGAGCGCGTCGGCGAGCGTTCGCCCGACGGCCGCGATCTGCGGCTCTGTGAACACCACGCGGGGCGACAGCTCGCCGTCCCAGACCGCTTGCGCGGGCCGGTTCATGATCGTCGCGGCCGCCACTCGCGCCTGGTACTTGCCAGCGTGGGTGAGTAGCGCCCGGCCGTTGACATCCCCGATCGCGTACAGCCAGTCGCGCCGCGGCACCCGCATCAGGTCGTCGACGGCGATCGTGGCCCCGGGCTCGAGGTCGACCGTCTCCAGGCCGAGATCGCCGGTGTGTGGCTTGCGACCGACGGCCACCAGCAGCTCGTCGCTGGTCAGCTTGGTCTCGTCGGCGAGCGTGAGCGTGATCTCGCCGCTGTCTGGGTCCCGTTGCGCTCGGGTCGCCCTCTGGTCCAGCCGGATCTCGACACCATGGTCCAGCAGCGATTGGGTCAGCTGTTCGCCGACAAATGGCTCCTCGCTCGACCATCAGGCTCGGCGCCGCCGCCACCAGCGTCACCGTCGCGCCGAGCGAGGCCCACGCCTGGGCGAGCTCGCACCCGACCGCCCCACCCCCGAGCACCGTCAGCCTTGCCGGCACCTGCTTCGATGTCGTGCCCTGGCGGCTGGTCCACGGGGCGATCTCCTCGAGGCCGCTGATCGGCGGCATCGCGGCGCCGCTGCCGACGGCGATCACCACCGCGCGGCGAGCCTGCAGCAGCTCGCCGTCGACGATCACACGTCGCTCGCCGTCGAGCCGGCCCTGGCCTCGGACGACAGGTGATCCCACGCTCCTGCACCCAGGGCAGCTGGGCAGCGTCGTCGAGGCCGTGGATCACCTCGTCGCGCCTGGCGAGGACGATCTCCGCGTCGAGCTTTTTGGTGACCGTCTCGCGGGCACCGGGGACGCGGCTGACCTCGGCCAGCAGCTCGGCCGGACGCAGCAGTGCCTTGGAGGGCATGCAGGCCCAGTAGGCGCACTCGCCCCCGATCAGCTCGCGTTCGACCAGGGCGACGTCCAGCCCCTCGCTCGCCAGACGACCGGAGCACACCTCCCCCGCCGGCCCGGCCCCGATCACGATTACGTCGTGTTCGCGCATCCCTGCGCGCAACCGTAGTCGACGCGGGAGCCGGGCCCTCGTCGCGCCGGCTACTTGACCTCGCGCAGTCGGCCGGTCTCGACCTCGTAGACGAAGCCGCGGACCGAGTCCTTGCGGGGGATGAACGGCGACGCCTTGATGCGCGCGATCGACTGGCGCACATCGCCGTCGAGATCGGAGAACGCCTCGGCCGCCCACTCGGGCTTGATCCCGGTCTCCTGCTCGATCGAGGCCTTGAAGTCGTCGTCCTTGAACGTGAGCATGCCGCAGTCGGTGTGGTGGATGAGGATGATCTCCTCGGTGCCGAGCAGCCGTTGGGAGATGGCCAGCGAGCGGATCTCGTCGTCGGTGACCACCCCGCCGGCGTTGCGGATCACGTGGGCGTCGCCCTCCTTGAGCCCGAGCGCTCCGTATACGTGGAGCCGCGCGTCCATGCAGGCCACCACCGCCACCTTCTTGGCCGGCGGCAACGGCAGGTCCGCCTTGTCGAACGAGGCTGCGTACTGCTCGTTGTTGGCCAGTAGCTCATCAGTCGTGCTCACGGGCGGGGCTCCTTTGGCGTCGGTTCCGATGGTGGGCCGCAAACTCTAGCAATTCAGTTGAGATTCACTGAGACGCCGAGGACGGCTAGCGTTGCGGTCGTGGCGGACTCGCTGACCTCCAGCTCAGCGCGCCTGACGCTGGTGCGCGACCTCGGACTGCGACTGCGCGAGCGGGTCCTGCCCGAGCTCGGCTCGCACGCCGGGCGCGCCCACGCAGGCGACGGGGCCGGCGGCGACATCACCTTCGCGGTCGACGCCGTGGCCGAGGAGTCGCTGGCTGAGTTCCTGGCCGAGCGTGCGCCGCGGGTCGCGTTCTACTCCGAGGACCGCGGCCTGGTCGCCGACGGCGACGCCACCGAGGTGCTGGTGGTCGACCCGATCGACGGGACCCGGCCGGCGCTGGCCGGGCTGGAGTCGGCGTGCGTGGCGGTGGCGCTGGCGCCGCTGGGCGACGGCGATCCGACGATGGGCGACGTCAGCGCCGGCTGCGTGGTCGAGATCAAGTCCGGCGACTGGTTTCTGGCCGCGCGCGGCCAGGGCCTGATGGAGGCGCCGGGCCCGTGCCCGGCTGAGCGCGAACACCGACCCGCGGCGAATGTTCTGGAGCTACGGGTTCCGCGGCCGCCCGGTACGTCCCACGACGGAGGTGCTGGCCGAGCTGATCGACGGCTCGTCGGTGCCTGGGGGGACCTTCGAGCTGGGGTCACAGGCGTTCTCGATGACCAGGGTGGTGACCGGCCAGTTGGACGCGGTGATCGAGGTCGGCTCCCGGATGATCGACGACGTCCCCGGGATGCGGGCCGAGTTCGAGCGGGTGGGCGGCGGACAGATCCTCAACAACTCCCCGTACGACCTGGCCGCGCCGTGGCTGTGCCTGACCGAGGCCGGTGGCGTCGTCAGCGACGGTTGGGGCGAGCCACTGGACCGGCGGCGGCTGCTCGGCACCGGCCACGAGTTCCAGATGTCGTCGATCTCGGCCGCCAACGAGGAGCTGCACGCGCACCTTCGTGCGGGCCGTCGACGCCGGCGTCGAGCGGTTGATCAAGTATTACGGCTGACCCTCCGGTTATCTTCTGCCGGCAGGGTTGCCGAACCGCTCTTTAGGGCAGACCCACGGTCGCAGGAATGCTCCAACCCGTTTCCCTCGCCCAGAAGCACCTCAACGACTACGCCAGCCTGGTCGGCCGCGCCCTGATCGATGAGATCCGTGAGCGCGCCGACCGGCTGCAGGGCAAGCGGATCCTCCACCTGTCGGCGACAGCCTTCGGCGGCGGCGTGGCCGAGATCCTCTACACGCTGGTACCGCTGATGACCGACGTCGGCCTCGACTGCGAGTGGGACGTGATCTACGGCCGCGAGGAGTTCTTCAACGCCACCAAGGTGATGCACAACGCGCTGCAGGGCAACCCTCAGGATCTCGACGCCGAGCAGTGGGAGACCTGGATGCGCTACAACGAGATCAACGCCGCCGAGCTCGCGCGCGACTGGGACGTGTGCATCGTCCACGACCCTCAGCCGGCGGCGATCGCCTCCCTGGTCACCGACAAGGCCCGCCACTGGATCTGGCGCTGCCACATCGACCTGTCGACGCCCAACCCGGCCACGCTGGCCCGGCTGCTGCCCCATCTCGACCCCTACGAGCGCGCCGTGTTCCACATCCCCGAGTACGTGCCCTCCGGGGTGAACGGCCGCGCCCACATCATGCCGCCGGCGATCGACCCGCTGGCGCCCAAGAACATGGCCTTCTCGCCCGAGGACGCGGTCTACATCTGCGACCAGTTCGGGATCGACGTCGACCGACCCCTGCTGTGCCAGGTGTCGCGGTTCGACCCCTGGAAGGACCCGCTCGGAGTGATCGATGCCTACCGGATCGTCAAGGAGCAGATCCCGCAGGTTCAGCTGGCCCTGGTCGGCTCGATGGCCACCGACGACCCCGAGGGCTGGGACTACTTCAACACCACCGTGGCTCACGCCGACGGCGACCCCGACATCCACATCCTCAACAACCTCAACAACGTCGGGGCGATCGAGGTCAACGCCTTCCAGTCGCACTGCGATGTGGTGATCCAGAAGTCGACCCGCGAGGGTTTCGGGCTGACCGTCACCGAGGCGATCTGGAAGGCCCGGCCGTTCGTGGGCGGCAACGTGGGCGGGATCCCGCTGCAGGTGTCCGACGGCGAGACGGGATTCCTGGTCTCAAGCGTCGAGCAGTGCGCCGAGCGGTCGCTGCAGATCCTGGAGGATCCGGGCCTGGGACAGCGGCTGGGACGGGCCGGCAAGGAGTCCGCGCGGCGGCGCTTTTTAACGCCCAGGCTGCTGCGCGACTGGCTTGAGCTGCTGGAGCAGATCGGAGCTTGATGCAATAGTGGCTCCCGCAGTGTCCTCCGATACTCCGCTAGTTCTCGTCTCCAACCGCGGCCCCGTCACCTTCCAGGCGGGGGGCGAGGTCAAGCGCGGCACCGGCGGGCTGGTCACCGCGCTGATCGGGCTGGCCTCGCACCGGCCCGTGACCTGGGTGGCCTCGGCCATGACCGACGAGGACGTCGTCGAGGCCGAGCGCCACGACGGCCGGCCCGTTCCCGGTCCAGACGCCGGAGGGCGACGACTACATGGTCAAGCTGGTCGCCTCCGACAACGACGCCTACGACGGCTTCTACAACATCATCGCCAACCCGCTGCTGTGGTTCATCCAGCACTACCTGTGGGATCTGAGCAACGCGCCGGACATCCGCCGCAACGAGACCGAGGCCTTCGAGTTCGGCTACAACGCGGTCAACGAGGACCTGGCGCGGGCGGTGCTGGAGGAGGTCGCAGGACATCGACAAGCCGGTGGTGATGGTCCACGACTACCACCTCTACACGCTGCCGGGGCTGATCCGCCGCAGCCGTCCCGATGTCTTCCTGCACCACTTCGTCCACATCCCCTGGAGCCAGTCGGACTCCTGGCGCGTGCTGCCGACGGTGATCCGCAACGAGATCTACGAAGGAATCCTGTCCAACGACATCATCGGCTTTCACACCCGCTCCTATCGCAACAACTTCCTGCAGTGCTGCCGGGACCTGATGGGGCTGGACGTCGACTTCGAGAGCGGCGTGGTCGAGCTGGAGGACCGCGAAGTGTGGGTGCGGGCCTATCCGCTGCCGATCGATCTCCGGGGCGGTGCAGGCGGTGGCGGCCCGGCCGCGGGTGCGCGAGTTCGAGGGCGAGCTGCTGCGCCGTCGGCGTGACCATTTGATCTTGCGCGTCGATCGCGCCGACCTGAGCAAGAACGTCCTGCGCGGCTTCAGCGCATTCGACACCTTCCTGGAGCAGCATCCCGAGTTTCGCGAGAAGGTCACCTTCATCGCCCAGCTGATGCCGTCCCGGACCGACATCGGCGAGTACGCGGAGTACCTGGAGCGGATCGAGGCGGTGGTGGCGGTGGTCAACCACCGCCACGGCACGCCGGACTGGATGCCGATCCAGCTCAAGCTCCGCGACGACCTGGAGGAAGCGGTGGCGGCCTACAAGCACTACGACGTGCTGATGGTCAACGCCATGTTCGACGGCATGAATCTGGTGGCCAAGGAGGGGCCGATGGTCAACGAGCGGGCCGGGGTCTCGATCCTGTCCGAGAACACCGGCGCCCACGAGGAGCTCAGCGAGTACGCCCTGTCGGTGAACCCGTTCGACATCCAGGAGCTTGCGGACTCCCTCCACGCCGCCCTGACGATGAGCGTCGAGGAGCGGCGCCGGCGCCACGAGGGGCTGAAGTCAATCGTCACCCGGCGCGATCCGGGCGACTGGATCGACGATCAGCTGGCCGACATCCGGGCCAAGGAGCACGCGCTCCGGGCCCGGTAAGGCGTGGGTGATCAGTTGAGCGTCCGGCCTTCGCTGAGCAGCGCGATGTAGTCGGCGATCCGGCTCGCGCGTCGGGCGGGGTCGTTTGACGTGATGCAGCCGGTACAGGAAGGCGTAGCGGCGTGAGCCGGTGAGGGTGGCGAAGAACTCGGCCGCCGCGGGGTTCTCGTCCAGGGCGCTCTGCATGTCCGGCGGCACCGGCGCGCTTGCCTGAGGGGCGTAGGCGGCATCCCAGCGACCGTCGGCCTGGGCCGCCTGTACCTGAGCCAGCCCCGGCGGTCGCATCTGCCCCGTTTCGATCAGCTCGGTGGCCTTCTGGCGGTTGATCTGCGACCACTTGCTCTTCGGTCTGCGGGGCGTGAACCGTTGTAGGAAGAATTGCTCGTCGAGGCCGCGCCGCTGACCGTCGATCCAGCCGTGGCAGATGGCTACGTCCAGCGCCTCGGCGTGGGTGACGGTGGTGACGGGCGCGCTCTTGCGGGCGATCTTCAACCAGACGCCGGGCGAGTCGCCGTGGTGGCGGTCCAACCACTGCTCCCACGCCGTCTCGTCGGCGATCTGCACGACCTCGAGTTGATCTGGTGAGCGGTGCTCAGCCATGCCGTAATGGTGGCAGCGCCCGGCCCGCTATAGTCGGCCGCCGCCCGCTTTGGGCTCTTTTTTCGATGGCCGATCAAGCCCCCCTATACGACCTGGTACTGGTCATCTCGACCACCGTCGAGGACGATCGGCGCGCCAAGATCCTCTCCGACGTCGAGGCCCAGATCTCCAGCGGAGGCGGGACCATCGCGCGCAACGACGACTGGCATACGCGCCCGCTGGCCTACGAGATCCGCCACCAGTCCGAGGGTGAGTACCACCTGATCCAGCTCAACGGGCCGCCGGAGCTGCTGGAGAACCTTTCGCACAGCCTGCGGATCGACGACGCCGTGCTGCGCTTCCGGATCATCAAGGTGGTGCCGGGCACGCCGCCGGCGCCCGACAGTGCCCCGCCGGTCGTGTCCGCGGCCGGCGAGCGACCCGAGCGCCCGGATCGGGGCGATCGGGGTGAGCGGCCCGATCGGTATGAGCGGGCTGAGCGGACCGAGCGAGCGCCCGCCGAGGCGTAGGTCCCGGGCCGACCAGGCCGCCGCACCCGACAACTGTGACGAGACTGCGACGGCGTGGGCCGAGTCCGTGTCCGGCCCGCAACGTTTCCGACCATTTTGCGCTGAGGGCGCGGATTGCCGCCTGACCCGGTCATAGACTCGGTCGCGAGCTTCAACGTTTGAGGAAAGGAGCCATCGGAAATGGCTGGCAGCAACATCAACCGTGTGGTTATCACCGGCAACCTTACGCGCGATCCGGAACTGCGCTCCACCGGCGGCGGGACCTCGGTGTGCTCACTGCGCATCGCCTGCAACGGCCGGCGCCGCAACAGCGAGGGCGTCTGGGAGGACGCGCCCAACTTCTTCGACGTCAGCGTGTGGGGCGCTCAGGGCGAGAACTGCCACAAGTTCCTCTCCAAGGGCCGCCCGGTGGCGATCGACGGCCGCCTGCGCTGGCGCGAATGGGCCGACAAGGACACCGGGCAGAAGCGCTCAGCGGTCGATATCATCGCCGACACCGTGCAGTTCCTCGGCGGGCGCGACGACGCTGGCAACGGGAACGGGTTCTCGAGCAGCGCCCCCGCGACCGAGAGCGACGTCCCGATCGACACCGGCGACTTCGAGCGCACTCCGGTGGGCGCTGGCGCAGACGAAGACATCCCCTTCTAATGTGGACGCCGCCGCAACGGCGGTGCCCACTTGACATCGAGAGATCCAAAGACCAGCTAGGCTGATTCGCAGTGGCAAAGCAACGCAGACGTCCGGTGCGCCGGCGCGACAGGAAGGGCGGGCCGACTTCGACCCGTCGGAAGTCCTGCCCGTACTGCCGCGACAAGATCGATCAGGTGGACTACAAGGACCTGTCCATGCTGCGCCGGTTCATCTCCGAGCGCGGCAAGATTCGCTCGCGGCGGATCACCGGCGCCTGCCGTCGCCACCAAAGTCAGGTCGCACGGGCGGTCAAGCGCGCCCGCGAGCTCGCGCTGCTCCCGTACGTCGCCGAAGGCAGCGAGCACCGGGGCGGACGCGGCGATCGCGGAGACCGCGGCGACCGCGACCGCGACCGCTGAACCGGAGGTAAGACGATGCCGCAGGCGATTCTGCTCCAAGATGTCGAGTCGCTGGGCGAGCGCGGGACCGTCATCGACGTCTCACCCGGCTACCTGCGCAACTATCTGCTGCCGCGCAAGCTGGCCGAGCCGGCCACCAATGCTTCGGTCAAGGCGGCCGAGAAACGCCGCCAGGATGCCGAGCGCGCCGCAGCGGGAGGCCGAGGAGCGCGCCCGCGACAATGCCGCCGTCCTCGGCCGGACGGTGCTGACCATCCCCCAGCAGGCGGGCGACGACGGTCGCCTGTTCGGGTCGGTCACCACCCAGGACATCGCCGACGCGATCCGGGACGCACGCGGAATCCGCGTCGACCGGCGCAAGATCCACCTCGAGGATCCGATCCGCAACATCGGCACCTACATGGTCGTGGTCGAGGTCACCGACGACGTGACAGCGACGATCAAGACCATGGTTGTCGCGTCGTCGTAGACGACGCCATCAACCGCGCGGCGGTCGACCAGCTGCTTCGTGAGCAGCAGGACTACTACCGGGCTCGGGCGCCCGAGTACTTCAAGGAAGCCATATCGCCGCCGTCGGACCGGCAGGCGCAGGCGCTGACGGCCGAGCTCGCCGCCTGCTTTGACCGGTACTTCACCGGCGACGTGCTGGAGCTGGCCTGCGGGCCGGGGACCTGGACCCGGATGCTCGCCGAACGTGCTCGAACGCTGACCGCGCTGGACGGCGCGCCGGAGATGCTGGTCCTGGCCGCCGAACGGGCCGCGGGCGAGCACGTGCGCTTCGTCACGGCAAACCTGTTCGAGTGGCGGCCTGAGCGATGCTATGACGGCGTGTTCTTCGGCTTTTTCCTCTCTCACGTCCCCGACGAGCGGTTCGAGGGCTTCTGGTCGACGGTCGCTGACGCGCTGAACCCCGGTGGTCACGTGGTCTTCATCGACGACGCCCTGCGCTCCGAGGAGGAGCTTGTGTACGGCCCCGGCTCACCGATCGTGCGCCGCACGCTGTCGGACGGCAGCCGCCATCGCGTCGTGAAGATGCCTCACACGGCGGAGGCGCTGCAGCGGCGGCTGGCCGCCCAGGGCTGGGAGTTTGAGATGCACGACGTCACCCCCTTCTTCTGGGGCATCGGCCGGCGCGGCTGACGGCAGCGCCGAGGGCGAGACAGAGCTCGTCCGAACCTCATCTAGAGCAAAGCCCGCATCGAGCGGGAACAGTCCGAGCGGCGCCGCCGCTCCCGAACATATATTCGGACAGCGTCCATGAGCACCGTCCAGAACATCGCCGTCCCGCCCCACAACCTCGAGGCCGAGAAGTCCGTGCTGGGCGCGGTGCTGCTCGACGAGCGCCACCTGCACTCGCTGCTGGTGGAGGAGCAGCTGCGGCCCCAGCACTTCTATCGCGAGCACTACGGCGCCGTATTTGAGGCCATGCTCACGCTGTACGAGAACGACCGCAAGATCGACCACCTGACGGTGGCCGAGACGCTCCGCCTGCACGGCAAGCTCGAGGAGATCGGCGGCGTGGAGACGATCGACGAGCTGGCCGGCTGGGTGCCCGCCGCCGGCCACGCCCGCGAGTACGGCCGGATCGTTCGCGACAACGCCCAGATGCGCGCCCTGCTGAGCACCACCTACGAGATCCAGGCCAGCCTGGTGGCCCGCGATGCGCCCGCCCGCGAGCTGGTCGAGCAGGCCGAGCGCGCCGTCTTGGAGGTCGCCCACGACGACCGCCAGAAGAAGATCCGCTCGATCGCCGACATCCTGCACGAGGAGACCGACAAGCTGCACCGCCTGTCGGTCGCCAAGACGCCGCTGACCGGCACCCCGTCGGGCTTCAAGGACCTCGACGAGAAGACCGGCGGCTTTCAGCCCGGCAACCTGATCGTGATCGCCGCCCGCCCGTCGATGGGCAAGTCGGCGCTGGTGGCCAACATCGCCGAGAACGCCGTCCTGGCCGGCAAGGCGGTCGCCCTGTTCTCGTTGGAGATGTCCGAGTCCGAGCTGGCCCAGCGCTTCGTCGCCTCCCAGGCCCGGATCAAGGGCGAGGACCTGCGCCGCGGCAAGGTGGCCGAGCAGCGCTGGCCGAAGATCCTCGAGGCCTGCCAGCGCCTCGCCGACGCTCCCCTGTTCGTCGATGACTCAAGCGACACCGGCGTGCTCGAGGTTCGGGCCAAGTCCCGCCGGCTGCACCACCAGATCGAGGGCGGCCTCGGCCTGATCATCATCGACTACCTGCAGCTGATGCGCCACGAGGGCCGGGTCGAGAGCCGCGTCGAACAGGTGGGCCAGATCAGCCGCGGGCTCAAGGGCCTGGCCCGCGAGCTCGAGGTCCCGGTGATCGCCCTGTCCCAGCTCAGCCGCGCCGTCGAGCAGCGCGGCGGCGAGAAGAAGCCGATCCTCTCCGACCTGCGCGAGTGCGTCACGGGCGACACGCTGGTGTTGCTAGCCGATGGTCAGCGCGTGCCGATCGGGCAGCTGGCGGGAACCACGCCGGAGGTGCTGGCCATCGACGAGCGTCAGCGGGTGGTAACCGCACGCAGCGACGCGGTCTGGCGGGTCGGACGGAGGGCGGTGGCAAGGCTCCGGCTGGCGTCCGGGAGAACCCTGGTGGCAACGCCGGACCATCGGGTGCTGGCCGGAGGCGGCTGGCAGCGCCTGGCGGAGCTCGGCCCGGATGACCGCGTGGCGCTGGCCAGGCACGCTCCAGAGCCGGTCGAGCCTGAGCGCTGGCCGGACGACCGCGTCGTGCTGCTCGGCCAGCTGATCGGCGACGGCAGCTACCTGAAGAGCGCGCCGCTGCGGTACACCACCGCCTCTGAGGAGAACAGCGCAGCGGTGGCCGAGGCGGCCAGACGCGAGTTCGACGCTCGCGTCACGCGCTACGCGGGCCGCCGATCGTGGCATCAGCTGTTGATCTCGGGCAACGGGGATCGCTGGCGGCCGGCGGGCGTCGGAGGCTGGCTGAAGGAGCTGGGTGTCTTCGGCCAGCGCTCGCATCAGAAACGCGTGCCCGCCGAGGCCTACCGGTTGGCGGATGATCAGATCGCCCTGCTCCTCCGTCACCTGTGGGCTACCGATGGATGCATCTGGGCAGGCCCGGTGGCCCGCCGCAAGCTGGCCACTCGGGTCTACTACGCCACCATCAGCGAGGGCCTGGCCTTTGACGTCGCCGCCCTGCTGTTGAGGCTCGGCATCGTGGCGCGGGTCGGCACCGTGGCCAGTGGAGAGGGCCGCATCTGGAACGTCAACGTGTCCGGGGCGGCCGCCCAGCGGCGCTTCCTCGACCTGGTCGGGGGCTTCGGACCACGCGCGGCCCAGGCCAAGGTGCTCGACGCCCTGCTCCCAGCCGCCACCACCAACGTCGACACGCTGCCGGTTCAGACTTGGGACGATCGTCCGGGCCGAGATGCGCCAGCGCGGAGTTACTCACCGTGCGATGGCGAGCCTGCGTGGCACCTCGTACGGGGGCACGTCACATTTCCGCTTCGCCCCGTCGCGTCAAACCATCGCCAGCTACGCGGTCGCTCTCGCATCGCCCACCCTGAAGTCGGCTTGTGAAAGCGACCTCTTCTGGGATCGCGTGGTGTCGATCGAGCCGGCGGGCGAGGAGGATGTCTACGACCTCACTGTCCCAGGCCCCGCATCGTGGCTGGCCGACGGCGTGGTCACCCACAACTCGGGGCAGATCGAGCAGGACTCGGACCTGGTGATGTTCATCTACCGCGAGGAGTACTACGACAAGGACTCCGAGCGGCCCGGGGAGGCCGACATCATCATCGCCAAGCACCGCAATGGGCCGGTCGGGGACGTGGTGCTGACCTTCCAGAAGGAGTACCCGAAGTTCATGAACTACGCGGGGAGCGGTTCACGTGATGGGTGCGCGTGGGCAAGTCCGGGCAGCAGGGGCTCGGCGATGAGCGACGAGTGCCCGTTCGGGCTGTGCGACGGAACCGGATTTCGCTACGACGAGCCGACCAACACGGCCTACGACTGCCGGTGCCGGCCGCAGCGGGTGTCGCAGGCGAAGTCCCGCAGCCTGTCGGCGGTGATCCCGCGCCGCTACCGGGACGTGTCGTTCGACCGCCCGCCGGTGAGCGAGATCGAGCCTCGCCGGATCGTCGATGCGGTGCGTTCGTTCAGCAATCGCATCGACGATCATCTCGATGCCGGTCGTGGCCTGTGGTTCATGGGGCCCCCTGGCACCGGGAAGACCACCCTGGCGATGCTGGTCTCAAAAGCGGCGCTGAAGGCGGGGCGCTCGGTGGCGATCTACTCGCTGCCCCGCCTGCTGAACGAGATCCGGGACTCGTATCACGTGCACGGCGCCAGCGGCCTGTTGGACCGGCTGATCGCCATTGATCTGCTGCACATCGACGACGTCGGCGCCGAGCGGACCACCGACTGGGTGCTCGAAGAGCTGTACTCGATCGTCAACGGCCGCTACGAGGATGAGCGTTCGATCGTGCTCACCACCAACAGCCTCGATCGCGAGGCGCTGTGTGAGCAGATCACGCCACGGACGGTGTCGCGGCTGACCGAGATGTGCGACGAGCTGCCGCTGCTCGGTCACGACCACCGGATGGACCTGCGCACCGCCTGACCGGCGGAGGCGGGTTGGATAACGAGACACGTTGAGCCCGTCGCATAAATCGGGCGCGTAGGCGGCTCGTTATCAACTGCTGAGGACCGCTCGGCGCCCGGTAGGAGCGCCGAGGCGTAAATGCGAAGGTCCCAGCTGTCGCCGGCGATTGAACCGGCGCGCTGTAGCGGTCGGCTGGCAGCCCTTTCCCGCCACATTTGACGGGTTTGTGCTGCCAGCTGGGCGGGGGTCTGCCGGCCAGTCGCGCGTGACGGGTGTAGCGGTCGGCTGGCAGCCCTTTCCCGCCACATTTGACGGGTTTGTGCTGCCAGCTGGGCGGGGGTCTGCCGGCCAGTCGCGCGTGACGGGTGTGCGGTCGGCTGGCAGCCCTTTCCCGCCACATTTGACGGGTTTGTGCTGCCAGCTGGGGGGGGTCTGCCGGCCAGTCGCGCGTGACGGGTGTAGCGGTCGGCTGGCAGCCCTTTCCCGCCACATTTGACGGGTTTGTGCTGCCGGCTGGGCCCGCAGGCCGAGGGCAGGACGTGGGCCGGACGATCCGTCGCCGGCCGCCTGAACCCAGCCGTGAAACCGGAACATATGGCCGGTTTTACGGCATGCCTCGCGAGAACGGCGCCGGCGCAAGCAGTCCGCTTCGCTGGCCGCTCCCAACGGGGGTCCAGCGCTCCCGCTGGTCATCAAGCTCGTATAGCGCCGCTCATTTACGCGACACCCTCCATACGTCCCGTTACTCGCGCCGCATCAACCGAGTGCCCGGGCGATAGCGGCCTGGCGCCGCCCTACACTCATTCCTTGCCATGCCAGGAATAGTGGTCGTAGGCGCCCAATGGGGCGACGAAGGCAAGGGAAAGGTCACCGACATGCTCGCCGAGCGTGCCGATGCCGTCGTGCGCTTCCAGGGGGGAACAACGCCGGGCACACGATCGTTCGCGACGGGCAGACGTGGAAGCTTCACCTGATGCCGTCGGGGATCCTGCATCCGGGCAAGCTGTGCGTGATCGGCAACGGGGTGGTGATCGACCCCAAGGTGCTGACCGATGAGCTCGACGAGCTGCGGCGCCGCCACGTCGACACCCGCGCCCTGCGGATCTCGGCCAACGCCCACCTGATCATGCCCTACCACCTGATGCTCGACCACGCCGGCGAGGCCAAGCTCGGCAAGCTCGAGATCGGCACCACCCGCCGAGGGATCGGCCCGTGCTACGCCGACAAGGCCGCCCGGCTTGGCATCCGGGTCCAGGACCTGCTCGACGAGAAGATCCTCAAGAAGAAGATCGTGGCCGCGCTCGAGCCCAAGCGCCAGTCGCTGCGCCCGTTCGCCAAGGATCCCGCGCTCGACCTGCAGGCGATGACCGAGGAGTACCTGACCTACGGCCATGTGCTCGAGCCCTACATCGCCGACACCTCACGGCTGGTGCTGGAGCGCCTGGATGACAACGAGATGGTGGTATTCGAGGGCGCCCAGGGCGCGCTGCTGGACATCGACCACGGCACCTATCCGTTCGTCACCTCCTCGAACCCGGTGGCCGGCGCGGCCTGCATCGGCGCCGGCGTGGGACCCAGGGACATCGACGAGGTGTGGGGCGTGGCCAAGGCGTATGTGACGCGGGTCGGCGCCGGCCCGTTTCCGACCGAGCTCGACGGCGGCCTCGCCGACGAGATCCGCGAGCGCGGCGGCGAGTACGGCACCACCACCGGCCGCGCCCGCCGGGTGGGCTGGCTTGACCTGGTGGCGCTGCGCTACGCCTCGCGGCTGAACTCGCTCTCCGCGCTGGCCATCACCAAGCTGGATGTGCTCAGCGGCTTTGATCGCCTCTGCGTCTGCACCCGCTACCGCAACGACGAGGGCGCCGAGTTCGACTACTTCCCCTACCACCAGACCGTGCTGCATCACGCCGCCGGGGAGTACCTGGAGCTCGAGGGGTTCAGCGAGGACATCACCGAGTGCACGACCGAAGCCGAGCTCCCGACGGCGGCGAGGGACTACCTGCGCTTCATCTCGGAGTTCGTGGGCGTGCCGGTCGCGCTGGTCGGGGTGGGCCCGGGACGCGAGCAGGTGATCTGGACCGAGAGCGCCAACGGGATGGCGGCAGCCGGCCCGCACGTGACGCCGGCCGCCTAGCCGGTATTACAAGTTCGGCGCCGGCGCCGCCAGTTGCGCGCGTACCGTGGCGAGTGCGGGATTTCGTGCACCGGGCAGAGCCAGCAGACGCGATAGTGCAGCGTCGTTGTGGCGGTAGCACTGAAGAGTGTCGCCCGGGATGTGCGCACCGAAGAGGTCGAGCGCGGTTCGCGGGTTCGCGTTCAGCCGGCTAGTCCACAGTTGGTCAGGGGCCGAGGGATCGTCTGGGATCGACAGCATGACCCTGCCGAGGGGGGCGGTTTTGGCCTGGTCATTGCTGATCACGCGTACGGCGAGGTCGTACACGTGCTGCACAAGCCCCGCCGTTCCTTTGAGGCCGGCCGGAGTGCTGTCGATGTTGACCACGAATCGTTGAGCGTCACCCGGGGCGATCGCGTAGTGGGGATCGTCTGTGGCGTAGGTCTGGCCGGGGTGCGCGGTCGGGGGAATCTTGATCGCGAGGCGTGCCGGGGGGAGGTATCCACTGCCGCCGGCACCGAAGCAGACGCCGAGTGTCGCGTCAGCGACGATGGTGACGCTCAGCCCCGTGATCACGGCGGTCTGCTTACCGACGTTGGTAACGGTCAAGTCGAGCAACTTCCCGTGCGGAGAGTGCTGAGGCACGCGGATTTGCACATCGCTTCGCTCCAGTTTGATAGGCGGACTCGAGGAGTGAAAGATTCCAGTCGATACTCCGATCGCACCGAGGAGGGTGACCAGCGTTGCCAGTGCCACGATGACGGCGGTCATCCCCGAGGTGGCTTTCCGAACGACCGCCCACACCGCCGCACGCGCTTTTCCCCTCTCGTCGGAGGGCTTCACCCGCTCATCCGAATCCATCTGCCCCTACCCCCTGTGATCGCTGCCGGTCTAAGCGTCGGAGGAACTCTGCCTGATGGTAACGCCTCTTCCGTCAGGTGTCATACGCGGCACGCGATTGCGCCTTACGAGGCGCCGGCGCCGACACGCAAAAGTTTCATCTAACTAAGGGTTACTGCCGTTTATTCACCAACGCGGAGGTGCGCAGCGCTAGGTCCAGCGCTCGAGCAGGTCCTCGTCGCTGACCCGGCGCACGACCCGCGCCGGGACGCCCATCACGACCTCTCGGGAGCCCACGTCGCGCACCACCACGGCGCCGGCGGCGACGAACGCCTCCTCGCCGATCTCGACGCCGGGAGTCAGGACCACCCCGCCTCCGACCCGGCAGGCCCGGCGCAGGGTCGGCCCCAGGAGCGGCTCGCCGGCGGCGTGCCGGCCCATGGCATGGTCATTGGTGGTGGTCACGCCGGGGCCGATGAAGACGTCGTCCTCGACCACCGAGCCGCCGGTGACGTACACCGAGGTCTGGATCAACACCCGGGCGCCGATCGCCACGTCGAAGTCGACGGTCGAGCCGCGGCCGACCACAGACCGAGCTCCCACCACGGCACGCTCGCGCACACCGGCCTGGTCGCCGATGATGCATCCGGCCCCGATCCGGGCCCCGGCATAGAGCACGGCGCCGCAGCAGACGGTGGCACCGTCGGCGACGACCAGCGCGCCCACCGAGCCCGCCGCCGAGGAGCCCGGGCGCAACCGTGGTCGCTTGCCGAGAACGGCGCCGTCCTCGACCAGGCAGTCAGCGCCCAGCTCGGTCCCGGCATGGATCACCGCGGCGGCGCCGACCACGGACCCGGCGCCGATCGAGACTCCGTCCCAGACCACCGTGCCGGGACCGAGCTCGACGTCGTCGGCCACGGTGGCGCCGGCGGCCACGTGGGCGCGGTCGCGCAGCTGCCACTCAGCCATCCAGCCCGACCTTGACCCGCGAGCGATCGAGCGACTGCTGCAGGGCTTCGAGGACCCGCACCACCCGCAACCCGGACAGCCCGTCGGAGCGCGGGCGCTCGCCGGTCAGGCAGCACTCCACGAAGTGCTCGCACTCGACCCGCAGCGGCTCCAGGTTGGGGATCCGGGGCGAGAAGATGTCCCCGCTGCGGGTGATGTACTCGCCGTAGCCGCGAGCGTCCTCGTCAAAGCCCTTGTCGTAGACGGTCAGCTTGCGCTCGAGCTCCATGTCGTCGAAGGTGGCCATCCGCCGGGAGCCGACGACCGTGAAGCGGCGCTCCTTGTGGGGATCGAGCCAGCTCAGATGCAGGTGCGCAGTCAGGCCGGAGGGAAAGCGCAGGAAACAGAAGACGATGTCCTCGACGCCCTCGCGCACGTAGGAGGCGCCGTGGGCGACCGTCTCACAGGGCTCCTCGCCGGCCAGGTAGCAGAACCACCGAGACGTCGTGGGCACCCAGGCTCCAGAGAGCGTTCTCGTCGGCGCGCAGCTTGCCCAGGTTCAGCCGGTTGCCGTAAATATAAAATATATCATCGCCCAGCTCGCCCGAATCGGTCAGCTCCTTCAGCTGCCGAACCCCGGGGTGGTACTCGAGCAGATGTCCGACCATCAGCACGCGTCCGC
Source organism: uncultured Solirubrobacterales bacterium (assembly GCA_963754375.1). Taxonomy (GTDB): domain Bacteria; phylum Actinomycetota; class Thermoleophilia; order Solirubrobacterales; family Solirubrobacteraceae; genus Palsa-465. The sequence continues at coordinate 7,246 of CAVWFX010000010.1, read as the reverse complement.
TCGCCGTGGCGGCGGCCACCGTGCGCTCGGCGTCGGCCACCGACTGGGCCAGCGGCTTCTCCACGAAACAGTGCTTGCCCGCCGCCAGCACCTCAACGGCCAGTTCGGCGTGGCTCGGAACCGGGGTGGCCAGCGCCACTGCATCCAGCGACGGGTCGGCCAGCAGCTCGTCGAGTGACGACGACGTCCGGGCCTCGGGATGCGAGCGGGCGAGCACGGGCGCGTGCGTCCGGATCCGGGTCACAGCACCAGGCCAGCTCGGCGCCCGGGACGGCGGCGAAGTTGCGGGCGAGATTGGGACCCCAGTAGCCCAGGCCGGCAACGCCGACGCGAAGCGGCCGATCTGTCATCGCGTCGCGCCCGTCATCGGTCAAGCAGTGTAAGCGCGGCGACGACGCGCTCACCGGCGTGCCCGTCACCGTAGAGCGGCGGTCGCAGCGCGGGCGGCTCGCCCTCCAGGGCGCGGAGGGCGGCCACCCGGTCGAGGTCCACCAACACGTTCCAGCCGCTCTCGACCGTCTCGGTCCACTCGGTGCTGGGACGCAGGGTTATGCACCGGACGCCGGCCAGGTAGGCCTCCTTCTGAAGCCCGCCGGAGTCCGTCAGCACCGCCCGGGCATGGCACAGCGCCGCCGCCGTCTCGAAGTAGCCCAGCGGCTCCACCAGGTGGACCAGGGCGCGTCGGCCAGATGCTCGTAGAGCGCCGCCGCGTGCAGACGAGCGGCGGTGCGGGGGTGCAGCGGCAGCAGCACCGGCAGCGGCAGCTCGACACAACAGCTCGACCAACTCGCGCAGGCGATGTGGATCGTCGACGTTGCCGGCGCGGTGGGCGGTGACGAGCACGTACTCGCCCGGGTTCAGGCCCAGAGCCTGGCACCAGATCGGCCCGCTCGCGGGCCCGGGGCTGGGCCTCCAGGGCCACGTCGACCATCACGTCGCCGACCAGCTCGCTCGCCCCCACCACGCCCTCGTGCCGCAAGTTGGCCATCGCCACCTCGCTCGAGCACAGCAGCAGCGAGCTGGCGTGGTCGACCAGCACGCGGTTGAGCTCCTCAGGCATGGTGCGATCGAACGACCGCATGCCCGCCTCGACGTGGACCACGGGACGCCCGGCCTGGGCGCCGGCCAGCGCGCCGGCCAGCGTCGAGTTGGTGTCGCCGTAGACCAGCACCGCGTCGGGCGCGACCTCGAGCACCACCGGCTCCAGCGCCTCGAGCATGCGCGCGGTCTGCGATGTGCTCGTGCCCAGCGCCACCCGCAGTTCACGGTCCGGTGCGGGCAGACCGAGCTCGGCGAAGAAGATCGCCGACAGCCGATCGTCGAAGTGCTGGCCGGTGTGGACCAGCACCTCCTCGTGCACCTCACGCAGCCCGGGCGACACCGCCGCTGCCTTGATGAACTGCGGACGGTTGCCGATTACGGTGAGAACCTCTCAGGAGCGCAGCTCCGCGCCGATGCGCTCCTGGACCTGGTCGGCGATCCGCCGGCTCGACTGGCCCGGGCGCGTCGAACTCCCGGTCGTCGACTGCCACCACCGGCTGTACCTCGCGCACCGTCGAGGCCAGGAACACCTCGTCGGCGCCGAGCAGTGTCTCCAGCGGGCACTCGCGCTCCTGGGCGCCGGTGATCTCGATCACCAGCGCGCGGGTGATCGAGGCCAGGATGTGGTCGTCCAGCGGCGGGGTGAGGATCTCATCACCGTCGATCCAGAACACCGAGCTGGTCGGCGCCTCCAGCACCCGCCCGTGCGGGGTGACCAGCAGCGCCTCGTCGAAACCGGCCTCCCGGGCCAGACGGCCGGCGAGCATGTTGGCCGCGTAGGAGAGCGACTTGACCCCGTCGAGGATGCGAGTCGGGGAGTAGGTGACGGTCATCAGCCGGGCCCGTTCCGGCGTGTCGGGCATGGGCTCGGTGAGCAGCAGGCGCCGACCGCCGCGGGTGAGGACGATCCGCAGGGTCTCGTGGTCGGGGCCGCCGCCGGCCTGAGCCAGCAGCCGGTGGGCGTCGGCCCGGACGGCCTCCAGGTCGAGCGCCAACCGCAGGTTGGCCGCCGAGCGCTCGAGCCGAGCCAGGTGCTCCTCGAAGGCGTAGGGCTGCTGTCCGTAGACGCGGATCACCTCGAACACGCCGTCGCCCCGGATCAGGCCCTCGTCGGTGGCCGGGATCATCGCTTCGGTGGCGAGCATGACCTCGCCGTCGAGCGAGGCCAGGGAACTGGGTCCGGGAGCCGTCATGCGGCGCAGCCTAGTGGACGCTCAATCGCCCACGCGGGTCCACGCCTCGGCCAGCCGGACGATGGTGGCCGCGGCGGTGGCCATGTCGTTGACCGAGGCCCACTCGCGTACGGAGTGAAATTCGTGGCCGCCGGTGAACAGGTTGGGCGTCGGCAGCCCCATCTCGCTCAGCCGCGAGCCGTCGGTACCGCCTCGAATCAGGCTGCGCACCGGCTCGACACCCTCGGCCCGGATGGCCTCCTCGGCCACCGTGATGATCTCAGGAACGGCGTCGATGTAGCGGCGCATGTTGCGGTACTGATTGCGGACCCGGATCTCCACCGACGCTCGTGGCTCGCGGCTCACCACCGCCTGGGCGGTGCGCTCGAACAGCTCGACGTGCCGGCGCAGCAACTCGTCGTCGAAGTCCCGCACGATCGCGCGAATCTCGGCGCAGGCGGGATCGCCGCTCAGCTCGTAGGGGTGGATGAACCCCTGCCGGCCGCTGGTCGTCTCGGGCGTGAGCCCCTCGGCAGGAAGCTCGGCCACGATCTGCGCCGCCAGCCGCAGCGCGTTGACCATCTTGCCGTTGGCCATGCCGGGGTGGACGCTGACCCCGCGCACCGTGGCCACCGCCTCCTCGGCCGAGAAGGTTTCGTTCTGGATCTCGCCCACCTCCGAGCCGTCCAGGGTGTAGGCGCAAGCGGCGCCGAAGCGCTCGATGTCGAACAGGGTGGCGCCCTCCCCGATCTCCTCGTCCGGAGTGAAGCCCACCCGCAGGGTCGGGCGCGGCAGCTCCGGGTGCGCCGCCAGGTGGAGCACGGCCGACATGATCTCGGCCACGCCGGCCTTGTCGTCGGCTCCCAGCAAGGTGTCGCCGCTGCTGGTCACGAGGTCGTGGCCGCGCTTTGGCAGCAGCTCGGGCATGGTGGCGGGGTCGAGCCGAGTCCCGCCGCGCGGAAGCTCCAGCACGCCGCCGTCGTAGGACCGGTGGACGATCGGCTCGACGCCGGCTCCGGGAGCATCGGGCGACGTGTCCATGTGGGCGATCAGCCCCACCACCCGTTCCGGGCCGGGGCCGTTGGTGGCGGATAGGGTGGCGGTGACGTAGCCGTTGTCATCCAGCGACGAGTCGGTCAGTCCCGCCTCGCGGAGCTCCTCGACCAGGACCCGGGCCAGATCGAGCTGGCCCGGCGTGCTGGGAGAGCGCGTGCGGTCGCGCCGGGACTGCGTGTCGATCCGCACGTAGCGCTGGAAGCGGTCGATCAGATCTGGGGCCAGCTCGGCGGCGAGCTCGGATGTAAACGGTGCCGGGGTCACGTCTTTGAGTATTCCAAGCCGCCGGTGAAGATAGACCTCCGCCGGAGTGGGTAAGAGCCTGATGTGGAGCAAGCCAGCCTCAATTGGTCAAGCGCGGAAGTAAAGAACGGGGTTCTCACCGTCGGGTTGGACGGCGAACGGCCCAAGGGCTGGAACAAGACCTTCGCCGCCATCGCCGCGATGCTGGGCAGCGGGGGTACGTGGGACACGGTGGAGCTCCGCAAAGAGCGGATCAAGGTGTCCGGTGTCGCCCCCCGGGATGGAGGACAAGCTCCATCACTTCCTCGAGAGCGTGGTCCTACAGGCAAACGCCGATCACGCCCCCGAGACAGAGGACGACTCAGACGAGGACGGAGAGGCTCAGGAGGAGGAGTCCGGCCAGGACGATTCCGCTGACGATTCCGATTCCGAGCTGACCTCGCGCTTCAAAGCGTTCGACGACTGACGCCGCCCGGCGAAGCCGACCTCACGCCGGATGAGCGTCCTCGCGCCAGCCAAGCCCACTCCGTCGCCGACCCCGGTTACGGCGCTCGGACTGTTCCGGGCCCGGACTGGCGCGGATCCGCCGGGGACGCGGCTTCAGCTACGTGGATCACAGACGGCCGTCCCGGTAAAGGACCCGGACGAGCTGCTGCGCCTCAAGGGGCTGGCGATTCCGCCGGCGTGGGTGCAGGTGTGGATCTGCGCCGACTCGCGCGGGCATCTGCAGGCCACCGGCATCGACGCCGCCGGGCGCAAGCAGTACCTGTACCACGAGCGCTGGCGCGAGCTCCGCGACCGTCAGAAGTTCGATCACATGGTCGATTTCGCCAAAGCGCTGCCTCGGCTGCGAAAGCGGATCCTGTCCGATCTCGAGGGCGATGAGCTCGACCAACCGCGGGTGCTCGCATGCGCCGTGCGCCTGCTCGACGTGGGTCTGTTCCGGATCGGCAGCGAGCAATACGCCGATGACGAGGGCGGCGTGGGGCTGGCCACGGTGACCAAGGACAACGTGCGCATCGACCACGACGAGGTGGTGTTCGACTACCTGGCCAAGGGCGGCACTGCACCGCGTACAGGCGGTGCGGGACCCCACCTCCCAGGCGGTGGTGCGCGGGCTGAAGCGCAGACGCGGCGGGGGCGAGCAGCTGCTGGCGTACCGCGACCGGCGGCGCTGGCACGACGTGCGCTCCGAGCAGATCAGCGAGTACCTCAAGGAGCAGATCGGCGAGCAGTACAGCGCCAAGGACTTCCGAACCTGGAACGCGACCGTGCTGGCGGCCGTCTCGCTGGCCGCCGATGGCCGCGGCGCCGAGCTCCAAGCGGGCCCGCAAACGGGCCATCGACGGGGCGGTGAAGGGCGTGGCCCAGGTGCTCGGCAACACCCCGGCGGTCGCCCGCCGGTCCTACATCGATCCGCGGGTCTTCGATCGCTATCTGTCGGGCTGGACGATCGGCGCCGAGGTTGACCGGATCGGGTCGCTGAACGGACCCGACGATCGGCGGCGCGCCCGCCTGGAGCGGGCCGTGCTCGACCTTCTTCACGACGACCGAGGTTCGCCGGCGGTCGCGCACGATGTGGCCCGAAACGACCGCTGATCGCCGGCACTGACGCCCGCCCACAAGGAGTGCGTGCGAGAGGCTTGTGATAGAAATTTCGTGTCTGCGACTTCAGGGAGGTCAGCGATGTCGGTGTCAGCCCACACCGGCCGTACGCAGCACGACCGTCGGCTCATCGGAGCTGTTTGACAGGTGGCAACGCAAGCGCGACCGGAGCGCTCGTGACGTCCTGATCGAGCGGTTCCTTCCGTTGGCCCGCAAGCTTGCGCGGCGGTACGCCTCGTCCAACGAGCCTTATGACGATCTCGTTCAGGTGGCCAGCCTCGGGCCTGGTCAAAGCGGTTGAGCGGTTTGACCCACGACGCGGGGCTACGCCTTCACCTCGTTTGCGGTGCCCACCATCGTCGGCGAGCTCAAGCGCTATTTCCGCGACACCGCGTGGGCCCTTCACGTCGACCGCAGCGCCCAGGAGCGCGCCCGCAAGATCACCGACGCCCAACGTGAGATCAGCTCCGACCTGGGCCGGTCGCCGACGGTCCACGAGCTGGCCGAGTACCTCGAGCTGAGCGGCGAGGAGGTGCTGGACGGCCTACAGACGGCCGAGGCCTACGACACGCTCTCGCTCGATGCGCCGCGGCCGGTGGACAACGACAGCCCGGTCAGCCGGCTGGAGGCGATCGGAGACGAGGACGACCGCCTGGAACTGGTCGACGATCAGGCCACCATCTTCGCCGCCGCCCAGCATCTGCCCGAGCGCGAGCGTCAGATCCTGTTCCTGCGCTTCGGCGCCGACCTCACCCAGACCGAGATCGCCGAGCGGGTCGGGGTCTCGCAGATGCAGGTCTCGCGGCTGCTGCGCAAGTCGCTGCAGCGCCTGCGCGATCCTGACCCAGCGGAGCGCTAGGAGTCCGGGTCGGCCTCGACGTCGGCTTCGCCTGCGGACGCGGCGCGCGAATCGTCGGACTCGTCGGGAGCGTCCTCGAGCACCCGCCGGGCCGCGTGGAGGTCGCCGTGGCTGGCGTGCTCCTCGAGCTCCTGTTCGGCCAGCTCGAAGCCCTCGGCCTCGCCCTCGCCGGCCTCGATCAGCGGTGCCCGCGCCGGATCGACCTCGGAATCGCCATCCTCAGGGTCGTAGCTGACCCGGCCGCCGATCGCTGCCGCTTCAGCGGCCGCGGCCTCCTCTTCCTCACGCTCGAATTCAGGTTCTGGCATGCGCTGTCTCCAATCTAATCGATCGGACCAGCCCGGTACCAGGGCCGAGCCCGGCTCACACGGCTGATCCAGCGGAGGTCGTTACCCACCGCTGAGCCGTCCAATCCACCGCGAACATGGACGCCGGACCGTGGTCCCGCCCTCGGCGCTGCGAACTCGACCAGATCGCAGAGTTGGTTGACGAGCCACAGTCCACGTCCGGCGAGGCCTCGGGCGAGGGCCGGCGGCGTCCGGCGGCGGCGTCGAACATCGAAGTGCAACGCAGCTCGGCCACCACGGCGGGTCCGTCGCGCCACATACGGGTCGTGCAGATGCCGTCCCCGTGCCGGACGGCATTGGTGGCGACCTCGTTGACGGCGAAGACAAGGTCGGCACGACGCTCCGAGCTGAGCGTGGCCACGACCGGATCAGCAGGCCACGGCCTCGCGCAAGAGGTGCAGATCGCCGCTGAAGTCGATCTCGGAGACGGGCGGGGTCGGCTCCGCCTGCGGCCAGCGCTGGCCGGCGTAGAGCTCGATCGGCTCGCCGTAGCGCGAGCTGCGCCGGCGGCTTCCGTCCCCCTCCACCAGGCTCGGGTGGGTCAGCTCGGCCGCCAGCAGGATCTGCGGGTTCCAGCCGCTCGGCGTCGAACGGGCACAGGATGCTGGCGGCGCAGTCCAGCGAGCTCGTGGTTGACCAGCGCCTCATGGCGCAGGCATTCGACCACCTCGGGGTATGAGCGGCCGGGCCAGATCAGCTCGCCGATCATCCGCACCGGGCCGTCGTGGGCGTCGATCCACTCCTGATAGAGATCGAGCACGCAGTTGGGGTTGTGTCCCACGACGGCCATGTCCTCGAAGCGCACGTCCCGCGTCAGCGGGCCCAGCGCCCGCAGCAGCACCTCGACGTTGTCGGCCGGCAGCGCGGCCAGCACCGGCTCGCCCGCGGCATGGCCATCGGCGACAAACGAGCGCAGGGCACTG